>CBDFFI010000002.1:0-4337 GCA_965246745.1 Capsulimonadaceae bacterium | reverse complement strand
GTGAGGCATCCCACAAAGCGAAAAAAAGTTTGCGCGGCGCTTCCGATTCGCCGCAAAACATGCTATGATAAGTCACCCCGCAATGGCGCGATTTGATCCCATGACCGTAGCTTCCCTGCCAGCGTCGGCAGAAGCCCGGCGGCGGACTCGCTCGTCCCCTGCCTCGCCTTGAATCGTTCCTTCGAATTTTTCATTCGAACCGCTCTTCGCTTTTTGGAAAGGTCTTTCTGCATGTCATCTTCGATTCGCTTCGGCCTGCCGCTGGCTCTCGCCGCTCTTGCCGGCGGCGCTCACCCTGCTTTCGCGCAGGTCACCCAGGACTACAGCACTTACACCGTCGCCCCGTTCTACACTAATGTCGCGTCGTTCACCACGACCACCACCGCCGCCTCGCCGACCTTTAACCGCCCCGGCATCACTCTCGGGACAACCACCCAGCCGCCCTACGCCCCGTCCGGGATCGGCACAGCGGTCGCCTACGCCGCGCAGGGCGTCACCCTCGCCGACAGCGGCCTGTACCAGATCACCACCACCATCGGCAGCGGCTATGCGGCAAACGATGCCGCCGGATCAAGCAACCTGGTCCAGCTTCTGAATACCGGCGCGTTCAACCCCGCCGACACCACTTACAAAAACACCGACATCGTCTACAATTCCCCCGGCAGTGCAGGCGGCTACTCCGCCTCTCTTTCCGCCGGACAGTACAGCCTGGTCAATGCCGGGCGCTACAATTCCACCGACACAAATCCGGCTCACAACAGCCTCGGGACCGTCACGACCAGCATTGATAAGTTCAATTCCGGGACACGGATGGACATTGTTTCCGGCTTTGTGAACGGCACCGGCAGGTCCACCGAGACCGAGACGCTGACTTTGCTCGGCGGCAGCCCGATCACCGCGTTCAACAGCATCGTGATCGCCGGGCTGGACGACTCCGCCGCCAGCAACCTGACCGCGACGCTGAGCCACAACGGCTTGTCGGCGATCTTGTTCGACCAGCCGGCACTCACCAGCGACGGCATGATCGGATCGTTCAGCGCGGCTAACAAGTACACGTTCTCCGACTTAGGCGCGGACCTGCCTTCGGCCCTGGACAATGCCGTCAGCAACGGAACCGAGCCGTACCCGCTGGCATCCGGCGCTTTCAAGTCGCTGGAGAGCCTCAGCGTCTTCACCGGCGCGGACCTTGCCGGCGACTGGACCCTCAGCATCACCGACAACAGCAGCTCCGGCATCCCCGTCACCGGCTCGTTTCTCGGCTTCTCGTTCCGCGCGACCTCGGACCAGCCTGCGGCCGACCCTGTGCCGGAGGCCTCGACCTGGGCCAGCATGGGCCTCGGCTGCCTGACTCTGGGATTTCTGGTGCGCCGCCGCCGCGCCGCGCAAGCCGCATAGGTTTCGGTGGCTCCTCGGCCGTTTTTGCGTTTTTGCTGAAAGGAACTTCGTTTTGATACTTTTACGCCGCTCGCTGCGAGCCGCCGCCCTTCTGGCGGGCCTCGCTTCCACTGCTTTGTCCGGCTCGGCATTCGCCGCCCCGGCAGCCCGGACCGCCCTGCCCGGCCTGGCACCCTCGCTGGTTTCCGTGTCCAGCCCCGCCGGCCCGGTCGCGCCGAACACGACCATTTCGTTTGTCCTGACCCTGCCGCTGCGAAATCAGCCGAAGATCACCCAGCTTTTGTCGGACTTGTACGACCCGGCCTCAAAAAGCTATGGGCAATATCTGACCCCGCAGCAGTTCGCCGACCAGTTCGGCCCGACGCAGGCCGATTACAGCGCCGTGATTTCGTGGGCGAAAGCGCAGGGCCTGACCGTCACCGGGACCCACCCGGAGCGGACCCTGCTGGACCTGTCCGGCTCCGCCGCCGCCGTTCAGCAGGCGTTCCAAGTCACCCTGAATTATTACGAAAGCCCCTCGGGCCGCCTGTATTACTCCCCGAGCGGCACGCCGTCCCTGCCGGCAGGCATCGCGCTGGTAACTTCCGGGGTTGTCGGCCTCGACAATGCCGCCGTGCGCGTTCCGAATATCACCCGTCCGGTGTCCCCGGCCAGCATTCTCGAGGGGGGCAGCGCCGCCGCGCCGCCCGCAGGCAGCGGGCCGGGCGGCACGCTGATCCCGTCGGACATCCGCACCGTTTACAACTTAAACGGCGCCGGGCTGGACGGCGCGGGGCAGACGCTCGGCTTGTTCGAGCTGGATTCGTATTCCCGAACCGATGCGCTGCACTACGAAAAGGCCGTCGGCCTGCCGAGTGTTCCGCTGGAAAACGTGTTTGTGGACGTGACGGACCCCAAGTTCCCGCTGCGCCCCGGCGCCGGCACGACCGAAGTGATGCTGGACATTGATCTGCAAGCCGCACTGGCCCCGAAAGCGGCAAAGATCATTGTCTACATCGGGCCGAACACCGGCCAGGGCGTGCTGGATACCTACCAGCAGATTGCCACCGAAAACCGCGCCAAGCAGATCTCCACCTCGTGGGGCTTGTGGGAAGACAACCTGCTCGGCTACGACTTCAACACCGGCCAGGTGTACCTGAGCGGGACGGTCAACGCCGAGAATGCGATCTTCACCCAGATGGCGATCCAGGGCCAGACCATCTTCGCGGCCGCCGGCGACAACGGCGGCGTGGACCGCAACGACCAAACGCCGTTTGCGTACTTCGCCCAGGACCCGGCGGCGCAGCCGCTGATGTGCAGTGTCGGCGGCACATCCCTGACCGTCGTAAAACCCGGCGCGGACGAGACTTACAAGTCGGAGACGACTTGGAACTTTGATGGGAATTACTTGAACGGCGCGGGCGGCGGCGGCGTTTCCATCTTTTGGCCCCAGTTCACATTCCAAAGCCGAGCCGTTCAATTCGCCACCGCCGCTTCCGGCGTCTCGAAGTTTGCGCGGAATGTTCCCGATGTTTCGCTGAATTCCGACCCGAACACCGGCTACCTGGTGTATGTGACCGATCCGGCGGCCGGCGCCGGCTTCTACCAGTACGGCGGCACCTCCGCCGCCGCCCCGCTGTGGGCGGCGTTTACCGCGCTGGTCAACCAGCAGCGGGCGGCTCTCGGCAAAGGCGTAATCGGGTTTATCAGCCCGGCGCTGTATTCCTACGGCCCCGGCGGCGCGAATGCGTCCCGGTACGGCGCAGACTTCCACGACATCAAAGACGGCAGCAACAACATTCCCTATCCGGCCATCCCCGGCTACGACCTCGCCACCGGCCTCGGCACCATGAACGGCGGCAACCTCCTCGCCGACCTCGTCGCGCGTCCGTAACGCGCACGCAGCAGAAAAACGCCCCCGCTCGAAAGAGCGGAGGCGTTTTTTGCTGTCTACAAAAGCATCTGCAAAAGCATCTACAAAAGCATGCCGACGACGCCCTCGGCCATGAGCGATGAGAGCGCTCCGCCGAACATGGCGAGGACCGCTCAAGCTTCGGTCTCTGCGTCCAACTCCTCCGCAGCCATTTCTTCCAGTTTTCCCGTTGTCGGTGGGTGAAAGACGACAGCAAGTATTTGGTCAGCGGTCTTCGGGTTTTGACCGAGTTTTTCGGCCCAAGAGCGGCCGGGATGCACGACATCCCAATCTGATCGGTACTGGTCTTTGCGCCGGTTGCCGGGATCGTGATTGCCGAAGCCGTCCACAGTGGTATTCCAACTGATCCAAATATCATCCACAACGAGAAAACGGCAGAAGAAATCGGGGAGATGCAGGTTTGCCGCCTGCTCAATCGAAGTGGCGTGGTCTTTCAAGCGATTGTACAGCGAAGTTCCACCTGCCGCATCGAGTTCCAATGCGCCTTTGCGGCCGCCCTGCGGGTCCGCTTTGCCGATGTAAAGGGGAGTGTCAGAACGGTTTTCACGGTTGGCGGCGGCGATGCGGGCGTAGGCCGGGAAGTCACCCACATAATACAGGGCATAAATTCCGGCACCCTCAAAAATATCTTCTCTTGGTGCCGAGCCGCGCCCTTTGGACTTCGGGGAGGGAAGCGGGCGAAGCGAACTTGCCGCGAGTTCTCTGACAATGTTGTCGCCGATGCTGTTTTTATCCAGCGGATTGTAAGGAATGGGTCGCATGAATTATTTGACGGGCCGGCGGAGTACAACGGCGGTTTCGTAGAGAGCAGCTTTGCTGCGCTCCCCATTGCGAATCGAGGAGTTGACAACGCTGCTGCCGACACGCTTTTTGCGGAGAAGATGAATGTCCTCCAGTTGCAGGCCGCAAAGTTCTCCAATCTGCCCAAAGTACCTGTCAATCGGCAGCTCAATTCCCTGCATAATGGAGTTGCCCAGAACAAACACTGCTGCCGCGCCCGGTTTCAAGGCATAGCGCATTCGGTCGCAGA
>CBDFFI010000001.1:0-10979 GCA_965246745.1 Capsulimonadaceae bacterium | reverse complement strand
GCCAGGAAGGCCGCACACGCGCCCGGCGGCCAGCGGCGGTAAAATGTACCCGCGACGCTCTACGGGGCGCACAGAAGCCAAAAACAACACTTCGGAGAGTAGAGAAGGCCAGCGCAAGGAAAGCGACGCCGGCCAGCAGCGCGGATCGCGCCGGCCAGCAGCTCGCCGGCGCGATCCGCGCTGCTGGCCGGCAGAGCATTCGGCCAGAGCATTCGGCATCGCCACAAGCAGCGACGCAGGACCGGCGCGGATGTCGGCCAGCGGCAGAAAGAGACGCCGGCGCGGATGTCGGCCCGGCGCTGGCACGGATCGGCGGCCAGCAGAGCGCGGATCGGCGACGGCGGCACGGCCAGCAGCTCGCCAGGATCACGCCGGCCAGAAGCGGCGACAGCGCGGCACGGATCGGCGGCGCTGGCATGAAGCGGCGAGCGCGGCGCGGGGTGGGTGATCGGCAGGCCAGCAGCGCGACGGCGACGCCCGGCCCGCGCTGGCACGGAACGCCGGCAGGATGCAGCAGATCACGCCGGCAGGATGCAGCAGATCACGCCGGCAGGATGCAGCAGATCACGCCGGCAGGATGCAGCAGATCACGCCGGCAGGATGCAGCAGATCACGTCGGCAGGATGCAGCAGATCACGTCGGCAGGATGCACGGCGACGGCCAGAGAAGCAGCGCGGACCGGATCGGCGACGGCGGCGACAAGCGGCAGAGCAGCAAAGGCGGCCAGAAGCAAAGGCGGCCAGAAGCAAAGGCGGCCAGAAGCAAAGGCGACGGCGCAAGGGAAACGCCCGGCACGGCCAGCAGCACCGGCCAGCACGTCAAATCATGCGCCCATAGCCCTAAAGCCGCCCTGCCGCCTTCCTAGAGCGGTTTAGAGGCATTGTAGACACAAGGGGGACGGCGGCGCGGGCACGAAGGCGGCGGCAAAAACAAGGCGGCGGCAAAAACAAGGCGGCGGCAAAAACAAGGCGGCGGCAAAAACAAGGCGGCGGCAAAAACAAGGCGGCGGCAAAAACAAGGCGGGCGATCTTCATAAGTGAAGATCGCCCGCTTGCTGCTAGTCACGCCCGTTTGCCCAAACCGCGCCAGGTTCGTTTACTGTCCCATAAGATGCGCCGGGGTTCACTGCAAAGCACTGGCCTTCCGCGCTGCATCTACAATCATTTTACCACGACTTCGCTATTTTTGCAGCAGGCGTCTATGTATTGCCGAGTAAAGATGAAGATAATTATTCGCTATACAAAAGTTTGTTCGCGCATACCACCGAACATATCTTGCGCGTCTTTCGCCTCTGTGCTATAATGCTGTCAGGCATATCGCCCGGAGGCAATAGATTGAACAAGAAAGAAGCGGCAGACGTGCTAGGGATTAGTACCCGAAGCGTAGAACTGTATTGCAAGCAGGGGAAACTTTCCGTGTCGTATGTCCGCGCCGCTAAAGGGCG
The DNA here is from genome assembly GCA_965246745.1 of Capsulimonadaceae bacterium. Classification (GTDB taxonomy): domain Bacteria; phylum Armatimonadota; class Armatimonadia; order Armatimonadales; family Capsulimonadaceae; genus JANXMY01. The sequence goes on along the minus strand of CBDFFI010000001.1, from coordinate 9,535 downwards.
CGAGGCTGTCTTTGATGACAATGAAGTAGCACGGCTTCGGGATGCGCTGCAAGCGCCACTCGCCGGGCGTCCTGCAATCGCCGGGCCGGATCACGGCGGCGCGTTGGTTCCTGCTGGCATAGACCGGGAAGCGGCGGCGGCGCTGGCCGTCGCCATTGTGCAACAGATCGCAAGCCAGCAGGAAACCGCCGGCCAGCAAGCAAAGACGCGCCCAGCGATCACGGCCAGCGACAAACTGCTTTTGACGCTGGATGAATGCCGCGAGCTGACTGGCCTTAGCCGGGACATTCTGCGCGACGCGATCCGGGCTAATACTCTGTACGCCCGGCAGATCGGCAAAGCATTCCGCGTCAAACGCACGGATTTAGAGACATACATCGGGAACTTGTGACAATGAGTAGAGGGAAATAATGCAAGAAGTAGCGCTATCGAATATCACTTGGGACAAAGACCTTTGGCCGCGCAAGAAGTTGAACGCGGCGCAAGTGGAAGCGTTCACCAGCTTATACCAAGACGACGGCGCGGATGCTCTGCCGCCGCTGCTTGTCTGGCCGGATGCTGACGAACCCGGCTGCTATGTCCTTCTTGACGGCTGGCATCGGTGCGAAGCAGCAGAGCAGGCAGGTTTGCCGACGCTGCCGGCAGAACTATTCGCCGGATCGGATCGGTTCGCCGCATATTGTGAAGCTGTTCGCTTGTCGTCAACTGGCCCCGTGCAGATGACGCAACAGGAGAAGCGCGACGCCGTAGACCGGATCGTAGGAACAGCGCCCGGCATGACAAACCGTGAGATCGCGCGGATTGTCGGCGTGAGTCATACATTCGTGAACCGGCGACGCGATCAAGAGGACATAGAGCAGGCGGCGCGGCCCGCTGGCACGGCGCGGGCCAGTAGCAAAGCAGAAGCTACAGAAGCCCCGGAACAGCAGATAGGGCAATTCCTTAATATCTTCTATGGTTTGCCGGAAGATATGCCGGGCGAGCAGCTCGCCGAACTTATGGCAGAGCAGGCCCGCGATCTGTTCGGCGATCACGCGGCAGAGTGGCTTGACAATATCAGCGAAACAGCATCAAGCGCGGCGGCACTTGTCGAGTAACATCTTCATCAAGTGGAAACGTTTCCACTTGATGAAGATGCTGACTTTCAGCCAGCGATCAAAAGGCAGGCACATGGATAACACTTCATACGAAATAAATCTGTCGCTTACGGCACTAAACGAAGAAGCATTTAATGGTTTGCTGTCTGCAATGCCGGAAGAAGCGCGTTCCGAGTTTCGGCGGCAGGCGCTCGCCGCTATTTGGATCAAGAACTTCATGGACCGTGCTACCAGCGCGGGACTAGAGATAAAACCGGGCGGCACATACACGGCGGGTATGACTGTAGCTGAACAGTTGCGAACGATGTTCGGCGAACAACTCATTGACGGCCTGCCGGTGATTGCGCCAGAAGATTATCAAGACGTGAAGCTGAGTGAACTTTACGAAGTTCATAACATACTTTTTGGTCTGGAAACGGCTTTGCTGAACGCACAGAACCGAGCCGAAATTATGGAGCCGGTTGCCCTTCGCGGCAATGTTAGGCGGGGTGTTCAATCGGCTGCTATGCAGCTCTTTTTTGATCCATGCCATAGCGAGAGTGAAGCGTTCAAAGCATACAGTAACGGCGGCAAGTTGGCAATGCGATACACGAAGAATAAGAACTATGTCGAGTTGACATACAGCGAAGAAACGCCATTAGAGTTGAGAAATGCGAACGCCAAAAAAGAAGAATTAGAAGCATTCACAGCAACAGCGCTGCAATCCAATTTAGCAAAGCTGGACGAAATGGCTTGGGACATCGCGACGCTGGCCGTGACTGCATTCTACACACGAACGGACGGCGAGAACGCAGAGGGGCGTTTCCCGATCCTTTTTGACGATTACTTTGACTGGCGCGGAGTTGATCCGCGAAAAAGATCAATCGAACAAAAGCAGCAGATACAAGAGAGGATCAAACTGCTTGCAGACAAAGACCAGATGAAGATTTACACCGAAGTTGATCTGCGTTTGCCCGATAAGACAACAGGGCGAAACAGGATTGAAACGGTGGTTACTTGTGACTCATTGTTCTTTGGAGCAACACCATTCTATCGGGGCGGACAATCCCGCCTGCCGCTAGATGATACACTTCCCGACGGCTACATGATCGGACTAGGAGCATGGGCCAGCAAGTATATTGAGCAGCGGATTATGCTAGGCGTGTACCTTCGGCAACTGGCGCAGTACGATCTGTCGCGGCAAAGATGGGAACGGCGCATAGGAACATATCTCGTCTTTCAAATGCAAAATCAAGGTACGAAGATGAAGCGCATTAAGAAAAGTGGCACGACGCAACTTGTACCACAGCAGCCGCTCAAAATGAAAACCGTCCTTGACAATTCACATATCGAATGGCAGGCGATGGCCGCTAACACACCAGGCAAGGTTATAAGCCAGTGGATTGCTGCTCTCGAAACATTGAAAGCTGACGGCGTGATTGGCGGTTATGAGTGTCAAGAAGGAAAAGCCGATGGTTCCGATCATGCCACACGCGGCAGATTGGAAGTGCTGTTAGAACGTCGCTTCTTGATTTTCCCTGGTGAACACCAGCGCCCACTTTTAGAAGCGAAACTTGCAGCAGCAGAAAAAGCGCGAGATGCTGGCCGCAAAAGGCGAGCTGCCGCAAAAACAGATGAAGGGAAACAAAAATAATTTTTCACCTCGCGTCTGATAACCTTCACCTCGCGTCTGATAACTTTCACCTCGCGTCTGATAACTCCATCTAAAAAAGGTTGTCAAGAGATTCAAGTATTCAAGGTATGTGCATAGACGCTGCTTGCGCTGCGTCTTGCACTTCTGATACACTTTTCCCGTCGCGCTCGCTGCTAAAAAGCAGGGCGATGGAGGATACGATGACAGAGCCTTTGGACAATGCAATAGCCCTTGAAGATCACACCCTTGCACCTGGCGAAGCACCGGCGATGGTTCGCGCCGGCGGGATGCTTGCCGGCCTGCTGCACGAAATCGGCCAGCGTCATAAGACGCGGCAGGGCGGCGGCTGGACTGGCGGCCTGCGTTGCGGCTACAGCATTATTGATAAAGACTTACGCGGCCTGCGCCCTGGGACATTGACGGTCCTAAGCGCTGAACCGAACATCGGGAAAAGCACGTTCGCTAATTGCCTTGCATATGGGGCGGCGGCTTTTCCCGGCCAGGGTTGCGCCGTGCTTTATACCACTTTTGAGAACCCACCCGAAGACCTGCTTCTAAAGCATCTGGCGCGGCTATCGGGCTGGACTCAAGATGACTTGCTTGACGGCGTGATCCCTTCCGATAACCCGCAACTGCTGGCTGCCGCGCAAAAGCTGGCTGCCCTTCCACTGTTTTATCAGGCGGGAAACAGTGCCGTAAATCCTGGCTTGCTGAAATCTCGGCTTGACAGCTTGCGTGTTGAAGTGCCGGGTGCGAAACTGCTTTTGTGTCTTGACTACTTGCAGTTCTGGGCGCGATATTCCCCCGGAGATAATTCGGTGGAGAAGATCGGTATGGCTTTGGCCGGGCTTACAGACATTGCGAAAAGTTGCGAAGCGTCGGTTCTTGCTATTGGAAGTCAAAACCGCGATGCAAATAAGGGCGGCGGCGCGGGAATGTTCGGCGGGCGCGGTTCCGGCGATATTGAATACGACTGCGATCAGCTTCTAATCATGTCAAGCCAGCAGAAGCCGGGCGACGGTGACAGCAGCGAGCGCGAAATTGATGTAACCGTGATGAAAGCCCGTTTTGGCGGCCAGGGAGCTAAAGGCAAGTTCTTGTTTAAGAAGGACCGTGCGTACTTTGAGGAATTGCCGTGAATAGAACTGAGAACACATCTGGCACACGAATTGATACTCTTACCCTTGCGGCCTGCTATGCCTATGATCCGACGCCGACGCGGTCCGCTGGCTTCCTGCGCTTTCGTTGTCCTTTGCACGGCGGCGACAAGCAGCGCTCATTCCATGTGGAGGAAGATACGGGCAAGTTCGGTTGTCACAACTGCCCTGCTTTCGGAACATTAGAAGAACATCAAAGCCGAACCCGATCCGGTCAGCAGAGTTCACCGCCGAACGGCTGGGGCGGCCAGCAGCGCCGCGATCCGCGTTCTACTGGCTGGGGAGGCAAGCCAGCAAGAACAGAAACTTCGCCGACGCCGGCTGTTCCACTGCTGGCCGAACCACACGCTGTATCCCGTGCCGAGAGTGCTGCACACGCATTCGAGAGCAGCGCTGCTCGTGCTTACGCACGTTCGCGCGGCGTCGCCGATGAAACAGCACTGCGCTTAGGACTTGGCTTCTGGCGTGGCGTTTGGCAGGGAGTTGAAAGCGAGTGGCTGACCTTCCCGCTTTGTTGTCCCTTAACCGGCGCGATTGTTGGCGTCTATGGCCGCAATCTACACACCGACAAACAGAGCGAAAAAGGGCGCGTTCTTGGCCCCAAAGGTTTGTTTGGCGGCCTAAAGCGCGGGGCGTTGCCAGAAGATGTAATTTTAGTTGAAGGCCCGTTTGATGCTCTGGCTTGCTTGCAGAGTTCTGGCCTGCCGGCGGCCTATGCGCTCTGCGGCACATCCGCGCGGCCTGAATGGTTTGACAACTGCGGGCGTGTCGTGTTGCTGCTTGACGACGACGCCGCCGGCCAGGAAGCGGCGAAGAAGTTAGCCGGCGAGATGCAGCGACGCCGAAGCCAGCGCGGAACCGGCCCGTGTGTTTTGAAGATGCCGCCTGGCGAGTTGGCGCGTCGGTATGATGTGAAGGACTTGGGCGAGCTGCTGGCACGGGGCGAAACCTTCAATCTGGCTTTGCCAGGATCGTCGGCGTCTGCTTTTCTCCATTCATCGAATGAGGTGGATACTTTCGCGCTATCCGGCAGAGCGTGGCCGATCTTCTCCGAACATCTGCAAGAAGCAGTTTGGCTTGCGGCGGAGAATGCTAATGTTCCCGATGACGGGCGCGTCGTGTACCGAGCAAGTGAGATGCAGGAATTGCTTGACATCAATCCTGCTGGCTTGCGCTTTTATCACGAAGTCAAGCGGATTTTCGGCGGCGAGCTGCTGGCCGGTGAAAACCCCGCGCCGGTTGCTGGCCCCGGTCCTACCCTGGCCGCCGTGCCAGAGATCACGCCGGCAGGCGATCTGTTCACGGCGTCGCCGTCAGCTCTGCTGCTTGACGACAATTCGCCGCTCGAAAATACTGCGCTGCTTGACGACACCGCACCCGTGCAGCTCGCCGACGCGCCGGACCAGCAGGGCGGCCAGCAGCAGAGCAGCGACGGCGACGCCCTGCCTACTCTGCATCTTTCCCCTTGCGCCGATCCTGCCAATGCCAACGCCGCGCCGGATCAAAACGGCCAGCATGAAGCGACGGAGAGTGAAGCAGCAGAGCAGGCCGCGCCGATCCGCGCCCGCAAGCCTTACGGCGGCCTGAAACACTGGCGCACGGCTTATATTGACACCGTGACCGGCGACGGCGTAGATGACGACGGCCAAGCTGTTCACTTAGGCGAGCGGCCTGCTCTGGCCGCGATCTTAGCTTATGCGCTGCACTCTGAAACGCGCAAAGTGTTCCTTTGCGGCCCGATCCCTGCCGCACCGCCTTACAAGCCGGGAACGCAGGCCGCTTTTGATGCGTGGGCGATGGCTGCCGATGCCGGCGGAAAATGGCAAGATGGCGACGGTAAACGCACTTCACACTTGGGGAACGTGCAGAGCGGCGCGGCTTTGTCCGAGGCTTTCCCCGTGATCCGCAAGCAGCACCGCGACACGCGAGCTGACTGCGTTCTTTACCGAATGGCGGCCTGGCTTGGGGAAGGCGACTATACCCCGGCGGCGGCGCGGATCGCAATGCTTGACCTGGCCGCGATGCTCTGGCGGCACTTCGGCGAGCGGGTAGAGCTGACTTCGACGCCGGCACACACCGGGCAGGAACTTTGGAAACTGTGTACCAGAGGCCGGGAATATCCCACCTTGCCCGATGACTTGCAAGCGCTCATCAAAAGCACATCCGGCCAGGGGCGCATTGAGTTTTGCGCCGCGCCGGGCGTCGCGACAATTCCGGGCTTTGTATATCTCGATGCGCGTTTCGCATACGCGGCCAGCTTGCAGAACCTGCCCGCCGGCCTGCCCGTGCATGATGACCTGCCCGACTTTGTGCCAAACACGCGCGGGCGCTACCGTGTCCGCTATGAAGTGCCGGCGGGGTGGGATCATATCGGCCTGCTAATGACGCCGCGCGGCGGGTCCGACTCCGAGTGGGAATATCCTGCCGCGCCCGGCCAGATCGGGGAAACTTGGGCGGGTTGGACGGAAATTCACTTAGCACAAAAGCAAGGCTGGAAAGTGCAGATATTGGAGCGGCTTTTATTCCCGCAAGCGGCAGGAATGGCCGGCGACAAAACTGGCCCGTTGGACACTTGGGGAAGGCGCTTGACAGCGGCTTATGATGAAGCCGGCGCGGGCGGCCAGCAGCTTGTTAAGAAAGCTCTGAGAAGCATCCTGCTTTTCGGCGTCGGCACATTCGCCCGATCCGAGCGCCCGCGCCGCGTGGTTGTGCCGATCTCTGATATTGAGCTACTTCCTGCTGATAATCCCACCGTTCACAAAAACAAAGACACCGGCAATTTTGAGTATTGGGCAAGTGATCCCGTGCCGGCTAGTCGGCGGCGCTTGCAGCATCCCGAATGGGCGGCGGAAGTCTGGGCGCGGGCGCGAACGCGGATGCTGCTGTACGAGCAGAAGCGCGGGCGGGGCGAAGTCGTGGCGAGTTGGGGAGCGCTGGCCGCGCCGCGTGAAAGCGTGATCGCCATTCGCACGGATGCGCTTTACTTGTCATGTGATCCCGGCTGGCCCGATGCCGGCAGGCCAGGCGATATGCGCGTCAAGGGCCAGATCGCCGGCCCGCTGGCCGCGCCGCGCTCTTTTTCCGACTTAAACAAGCTGCGGGAGAAGTCGGAGAAGATGCACAAGCAAGCTGAACAGCAGCAGAGCAAGCAACAGAAGGGCGGCGGGAATGGCGAATAAACTCACAAGCGCGGATCGGATCGGCCAGCTTTTAGGCAAGGGCTGGACAAAGGCGGAAGTGGCGCGGGGTTTGGGGATCAACTCCTCGACCGTGACACAAGTTTTGAAGGGCGCGAAGCCGGGCGCGAACCTGGCCGGCCCGCTGGCGACGCTGGCCCGGCGCAACACGCCGGCCAGCAGCGCGGCGATCAAGCCCGTCGCCGTCACCCGGCGCGTCGGCGCGGGCGGCCAGGCCGTGAAAGTTCGGACAAGCGGCAAAGCCGAAAACTCTAGCGGGCTTGCGATGGTTCGTAGTACGGCTGGCCGAACAAACATCATGCGCGAGCTGGAAAAGGCCGCGCGGCAGGGCAAGGGTGTTTCTTTTATTGTGACACTTCGGACAATCACGAACTATCACGGCGACGGCGAAGCGCAGAAGGGCGCGGAGATTGATCTGTTCAAGAAGGGCGGCATGAACGCAGAAAGATTTCTTGACGACGTGCGGCAGAACCTTCCCGCGAATGCCAATGCTGCACAGATCAAAGAGGCGCTTGACGCGGCGCTGCTTGATGCGATCTTAAACCTGCCGAATGTCGAGGATGCTGCGGGCGTTCGCAGGGTTGAGATGACAATTTTCAATCGCAAGTAGTTTTCAATCCCAAGTAGCATGAGAAAGGGGGAACAAGTGCCGGCCAGCTCGCCGGAGTTTCGTAACATTTTTTGAGGCAAGAGACCACCCGCCGAACGGCAAGCTGCTACCAACAGCTTGCCGGCGGGCGGCCCCTCTAGTACGGCGCACTTTAGGAGGGACGCCGAACATGGAAAAATTATACACCGAGTCACTGCAAAAGCCGGTTTTCTTTCAAGAGAAAGCAACCGGCGCGATTTATGAGCTGCGCGAAACGCTAAATGAGTATTTCGCCATTGTGCGCGACTTCCGGGGCGTGAACGTCCTTCGCAAGCTGGCCGACTTTCAAGAAGCGCCGGCCAGCGAAGAAGCGCATAACCGCGCCGTGCAGCTCGCCGCTTTGCCGAATGAACGCGCCGCCGATCCGCTGGCCGCTCTGCTGGCAAGTCTGCCGATGCGAGGAAGTGAGGGCCAGCGATGAACACCGCAAAAACTGCCCTACGCACCGCCCGCGCTGTTTGCCAGCAGTGCGGCCAGGCGATCCCACCGGCCCGCGAAATTGTGCATCGTGAGGATCGCTTTGCAGTAGTCCGTGAGTCTGTCATGTCGCCGCCGCTGGCCGCGTTTGTCGTGGAGCTGGCCGGGCCAGGCGGCGACGCGATCCGGGTAAGCGGCGCTTATGAAACCAAAGGCCAGGCCCGGAAACACTTGGAAACCGTTAAGGCGCTGCTGGCCGATCTTAAGCCTTGACGGGCCAGCCGCCCGCGCATTACACCGGACTTCACGGAAACGGATGCGCGGGCTTGTTTTTGCCGCCGCCTTGTTTTTGCCGCCGCCTTGTTTTTGCCGCCGCCTTGTTTTTGCCGCCGCCTTGTTTTTGCCGCCGCCTTGTTTTTGCCGCCGCCTTCGTGCCCGCGCCGCCGTCCCCCTTGTGTCTACAATGCCTCTAAACCGCTCTAGGAAGGCGGCAGGGCGGCTTTAGGGCTATGGGCGCATGATTTGACGTGCTGGCCGGTGCTGCTGGCCGTGCCGGGCGTTTCCCTTGCGCCGTCGCCTTTGCTTCTGGCCGCCTTTGCTTCTGGCCGCCTTTGCTTCTGGCCGCCTTTGCTTCTGGCCGCCTTTGCTGCTCTGCCGCTTGTCGCCGCCGTCGCCGATCCGGTCCGCGCTGCTTCTCTGGCCGTCGCCGTGCATCCTGCCGACGTGATCTGCTGCATCCTGCCGACGTGATCTGCTGCATCCTGCCGGCGTGATCTGCTGCATCCTGCCGGCGTGATCTGCTGCATCCTGCCGGCGTGATCTGCTGCATCCTGCCGGCGTGATCTGCTGCATCCTGCCGGCGTGATCTGCTGCATCCTGCCGGCGTTCCGTGCCAGCGCGGGCCGGGCGTCGCCGTCGCGCTGCTGGCCTGCCGATCACCCACCCCGCGCCGCGCTCGCCGCTTCATGCCAGCGCCGCCGATCCGTGCCGCGCTGTCGCCGCTTCTGGCCGGCGTGATCCTGGCGAGCTGCTGGCCGTGCCGCCGTCGCCGATCCGCGCTCTGCTGGCCGCCGATCCGTGCCAGCGCCGGGCCGACATCCGCGCCGGCGTCTCTTTCTGCCGCTGGCCGACATCCGCGCCGGTCCTGCGTCGCTGCTTGTGGCGATGCCGAATGCTCTGGCCGAATGCTCTGCCGGCCAGCAGCGCGGATCGCGCCGGCGAGCTGCTGGCCGGCGCGATCCGCGCTGCTGGCCGGCGTCGCTTTCCTTGCGCTGGCCTTCTCTACTCTCCGAAGTGTTGTTTTTGGCTTCTGTGCGCCCCGTAGAGCGTCGCGGGTACATTTTACCGCCGCTGGCCGCCGGGCGCGTGTGCGGCCTTCCTGGCCC
>OZ251980.1:1922500-3838156 GCA_965246745.1 Capsulimonadaceae bacterium | reverse complement strand
TGTCGTCGAACATCCCCCGCACATACGCCGCTTTTTCGTCCGCCGTGACCTCATTGTCGAGAACTTCCAGCCCGCTCTGCCGAGTAACTAATGACATTGTGAAAAAAGTCGCAATCTATTTGAACCCATTATACCCACTAGGCGTTGAACTGTCAACGTAAAATATGCCATGATTATTGCAGCGCGGCAGCCCCGGCTCACGCGCTCTGATTTGGAGAGTACCGATGAACATAACCATGCATGCGACGACGATTGTGGGCGTCAGAAAAGACGGCAAGGTCGCCATCGCCGGCGACGGCCAGGTGACCCTCGACAAGACCGTGATGAAGAACACGGCGAAGAAAATCCGGCGATTGTATCAAGGCAAAGTGCTGGCAGGCTTTGCGGGAAGCGCCGCCGATGCGATGGCGCTGGCCGACCGCTTTGAGGCCAAGCTCGAAGCGTCCAACGGCAACTTGCAGCGGGCCGTGATCGAGTTCGCCAAAGAATGGCGCTCGGACCGCGTTTTGCGCCGCTTTGAGGCGCTGATGATTGTTGCAAACCCCGAGTACCTTTTGGTAGTCTCCGGCGACGGCAATGTGCTGGACACCGACGACGGCATCGCCGCCATCGGCTCCGGCGGCCCATATGCCCAGGCGGCGGCCAAAGCCTTAGTCGAGAACACCAGCTTGTCGGCCCGCGAGATCGCCGAAAAAGCGCTCCATATCGCCGCCGACATCTGCATTTACACCAACTCAAATATCACGGTGGACGAGCTATGAAACGCCCCCCCGCCCCCGCGAATGGGGGAGCAGCACAAAACAAAGGGCGCGGCCAGCAGCGCCCCTACAGATATGTCTTTTCGGACTCCCCCATGATTGGGGGCGGGGGGGCCTCGCTTTTTCTTCTCGCCCTCCTCCTGCTCCCCCTCGCCGCGCACGCCAAGTCCCCTGCCCCGGCCCCCGGCGTCCCGAAAGCACAGGCGGCGGCGTTCGGCCTCGGCTATGCCCTGCGGACGGCGGACTTGTCGGCAGTTGCTTATACCCGCGCCGTGCAGTCACTGAAAGGGGTTTCCGACCCGAAAACCGCCGGGGCGGAGGTGGCGCACCTCAGCGCCGCCGTGCCGAAGCTGCGGCAGACGCAGGCGGCGGCCTACACGCAGGCAGCGGCCCTGCTGACCCAGGGCGGAGCGCCGGAAAGCCTGAGAACCTGGGCGTCAGGGACGGCGGCGGCGCTCGCCGCCCCGTTAGCTTATCCGAAAGACGCCGAAAAGCTCGCAAAGACCGAGCCGGACACGGCGGCCGTGCTGGCGGAGCTGGCGGAAATTCGGCGGCTGAAAGCGGCGGCGGATGCCCAGCAGACGCGCCTTACTCTCTGGCTGACCCTGACCGGCGGCAAAACCGCGCCCTGGAGCGCCGAAGTCGGGGCGTACACGGCGGAGCTGCGGCGGGCCTCGTCGGCGAACGGCCCGAGCCGCGTGTCCAGCGCCGCCGCGCTTGCGCTGCTGCGCCGCGCCCCGGCGGACTCTCCGTCGGCGGCCCGCAGCGCCCTCGCCGGGCTGACCCCGTCGGGCGGCGGCAACCTGCAAGCCCTGGCGACCCTTGCGCCCGCCAATGTCACCCGCGCAAAGGTCGCCTATGCCGCCGAAGCGCTGCTGACGCTGTACGGGGCGGCAGGCGAGGCCGACGCCCTCGACAAAACCGGCACATCAAGCAAGGCATAAGCCAAATCAACGACACGGGGTATACTGACAAACATGGATGAGACAAACACGGCAGCAGAGATGGAAGATATGACCCCCCGGCAGATTGTCGCCGAGCTGGACAAGTACATTGTCGGCCAAAAAGCCGCCAAACGCGCGGTCGCAATCGCCCTCCGCAACCGCTACCGGCGGCGGCGGCTGGCCGATGACCTGCGCGACGAAGTGATCCCCAAAAACATTTTGATGATCGGCCCTACGGGAGTCGGCAAAACCGAGATCGCCCGGCGGCTGGCGACCCTCGCCCATGCGCCGTTCGTCAAAGTGGAAGCGACCAAGTTCACCGAAGTCGGCTATGTCGGGCGCGACGTGGACTCCATGGTGCGCGATTTAGTCCAAGCGTCGCTTCGCATTGTCGAGCGCGAAAAAATGGACGAAGTGAAAGAGCAGGCCGAAGACCGCGCCGTGGACCGCGTTTTAGACATCTTGCAGCCCCGCCGGGAGCGCAAGCCTGCCCGCGTCAAAATGCCCAAAGGCGGGGGCGGCGGCGACAATCCCCTGGAAGCCTTCGCCCAGTTCTTCACGCCGTCCGGCGGCCCGAGCGGCTCGCCGGGGGAAGCCGACGCCCCCGAAGCGCCGCCCGAGGGCGAAAGCGAGACGGCTCAGAAGCGGCGTGACCAGGAAAACCGGGTCCGCGAGCGCCTGCGGGCGCAGATCGCCTCGGGCGTCAAAGACGGCGACACCATTGAAATCGAGATCGAGGAAAGCGGCCCGCTGCCGTTTATGCAGGTGCTCTCGCCCGGCGGCGGCATGGACGAGATGGGCATGGACATGCAGGGCTTGTTCGGCTCGATGACCCCGAAAAAGCGCCGAAAACGCACCTTGACCATCAAAGAAGCGCGGGCGCACTACGCCGGCGAGGAAGCGCGGGCGCTGATTGACACGGATGCGCTGTCCCGCGAGGCCGTCTCCCGCGCCGAGCAAAGCGGCATTATCTTTGTGGACGAGATGGACAAAATCGCCGGGCGAGGCGGGGCGGGCGGCGGCAGCGGCCCCGATGTGTCCCGCGAAGGGGTTCAGCGCGACATTCTGCCGATTATCGAGGGGAGCACGGTGCAGACCAAGTACGGCCCGGTCAAGACCGATTTCGTGCTGTTCATCGCCGCCGGCGCGTTCCACCTGTCTAAGCCGTCGGATTTAATCCCCGAGCTGCAAGGCCGCCTGCCGATCCGGGTGGAACTCGAAAGTCTCACGCAGGACGATTTCAAGCGCATCCTGACCGAGCCGCGCAATGCGCTCATCAAGCAGTACGTCGCCCTGCTCGCCACCGAAGGCGTCACCATTGAATTCGCCGACGATTCGGTCGCCGAGCTGGCCCGCATCGCCGCCGATGTCAATGCTCAGATGGAAAACATCGGCGCACGCCGCCTGCACACCATCATGGAGCGGCTGTTAGACGACCTGTCGTTTGAAGCGCCCGACCTCACCGACAAATACAAGCGCATAGACGCCGCCTACGTCCGCGAAAAGCTCGACGACATCGTCAAAGACGAAGACCTCAGCCGCTATATTTTGTAGCCCGTGACATTTTGTAGGAGAGTGCTATGACCATCGCAGAGAAAATGCCGACCGTAACCTCATCTGAGGAATATGCCGGACGTAAAGAATGGCTTGCAGCCATTGATACACTGATCGAGGAAGTAACGGAGTGGTCTCATTCACTAGGGTGGCGAACAGCAGTGCATTATCATAAGGCGGTGGACGAAATCTGGCCGGATCGGCGGCGTGAAGAAAATGAGGAGTATGTTGTTCCTCTTCTTGACATTATTACCGAACAAGAGTACTCCGGTCTGGCCCGCGAAGTGAAATTGGTAATGGAGCCTGTTTTTTTGATCCTGCAAGAAACCTCGGCAGGGTAGATTTTTATGTCTGGCCTGCTATGTACCGAGTTCGACTCCTTCATAAGACTGGCCGCCATGAATGGATTGTGAAAACGGATTCAAATGTAAACTGGCCGATGCCCTGGAATCGAGAGAGCTTTGTCTTAATTGCGGAAGGGCTAATGGGAGTGTGAGCTACCTAGAAACAAAGCAATTGATTTTAATCAAGGAAGAGTTCGATGCAGTCAGAACCTCCGTCAGCTATTTTGAGGAAAGCTGGTCCAAATAAAAAGGGCAGCGCTGAACCTCGAAGCAACCTATATTGTGCGGTTGTTTTCAGTCTTCGAAAGCATTCTGCGCCAGCTTCTGCCACTGCGTATTGCAGGCAGTCCCGACCGACGCAATGTTTATGATTTGATTAACCGGGCCGCAAGCAAATGGCGCATCTCAGCGGCAGTGCGAGATGAATCACACCGTATCCGAGAGTTTCGGAATGGGTCGGTCCATCAGAACACATCAGGCACCAGCCGCCTGCTGTTTACAGAAGCGCTTGCCGGATTGAGTCAGTTTCTGGGCTGGCTGCCATGACAATAAAAGGGCACAGATTGGAAGCGTCCGGTCTGCAAAATGCTGATTTAGATATATTCGCCGATTACAACTGTGTTTATTTGGAAGACGAGCAGCGTGACGGCTTCAGCCCGGAATGGAGTGATCAGGAGCTGGCGGACATGGCGACTGTCTCAGAAAGTACGGTGATATTTTGTCCGGTTCGTGCAATGAGCGTGCCGGTGCGTGTTGAAATTCATACCGCCGAGACTGACGAGAGCCTCCAAAGCTGGGACCATGTTGTCGAGTGCAGTGTCCACTCGCCGACAGGCCGGATGTCTATTCAAGGCGGCACCGGCCCGGCTACAGCCCGGCTGAGCCTCGAGCCGGGCTGGTATCAAGTCAAGATGCTGTACGCCGGGCTTGACAGTTTAAGTAACTATGACCTTGACGGCGACGACCATTACAAAATCGTTTTGTGGCCCGGTCCGCAGCGTCCTCTGCAAGTTGTCAAGCGCTGGACCAGAAAAACCTAACTATCCCAAGCTGGTGCCCTTAACCTCGGCCACTCGGGGTCTGCGCCCCACATCCCAATAAAGTCTTAGCGTAGGATCTCAATCCCACGCAAACGCGAGCAATTACAGCATATGATCACTGTCCGAATGCTCTTTTTTGCCCATTTGCAGGATGTCGCCGGGAGCCGTGAGCTTTCGCTGACGCTGCCGGACGGCGCGACGGTCGCGGCGGCGGCGGGCGTCTTGGCGGAGTGCGGCGCAGGCTTTGCCGGTTTGCTGTCATCGGCGCGGGCGGCAGTGAACGCCGAGTTTGCGGACGCGGCGACGGTTCTGCACGACGGCGACGAGGTAGCGTGGATGCCGCCGATGAGCGGCGGCGGGCCAATGCTGACCGATGCGCCCATAGACTTGGCGGCGCTGAGTGAGCGTGTCGAAGGGCCGGGGTACGGGGCGGTGGTGACATTCAGCGGCACGGTTCGGAACACTGCGCGGGGCCGGAGCGTTTTGTATCTGGAATACGAAGCCTATGCGCCGCTGGCCGAAACGCAGCTTGCGCGGCTGGTCGGCGAGGCCGAAGAACGCTGGCAAGTGAAGTGCGCCGTGCAGCACCGATTGGGCCGCCTAGAAGTCGGCGAAAGCTCGGTCGGGATCGCCGCCGCCGCCGCCCACCGGGCGGAAGCGTTTGATGCCTGCCGCTGGCTGCTGGACACGCTCAAAGACACCGTGCCGATCTGGAAGCATGAATACTTTCGCGGCGGCGACCACTGGGTCGAAGGGCCGAACGCCGTGAGCGCCGGGACAAAGACGGAAGAAGTGCCATGATCGAGCTGACCGACGCCGGGCCGGCGGAAACGCCCGCCGCGCCCTTTCAAGCCGCCGAAATCACGATTCGCCCGATGCGGATTGACGACATTGAGTACGTTTCGCGCCTCGAGCGCCGCTGCTATACCCTGCCGTGGAGTTCAAGCGCCTATGTCACCGAAGTCGGCAACTCCAACGCCTACTACACGGTCGCGGCGCTGCCCGACGGCACGATTGCCGGGTACGCCGGCATGTGGGTGATTATGGACGAGCTGCACATGACCACCATTGCCGTGGACCCGTCGGTGCGCGGCCTGAAAATCGGCGAGCGGCTGCTGCTCGATACCATTCGCGAAGGCATCCGGCGCGGCGCGGAGCGGGCGACTCTGGAAGTGCGCGAGCGCAACACGGTCGCGCACAATTTGTATGTCAAGTACGGCTTTGAAGACGTGGCCGTCCGCAAAAACTACTACAGCGACAACGGCGAAAACGCGATTATCATGTGGGCCAATGACCTAACCCTGCCCCCGTACCAGGCTTTGCTCGCCGATTATGAAGCCCGGCTCCGTGAGCGCTGATGCGTATTTTGTCGCAGTTTGTTTCCGGTCCCGACCCCTGCCCGTACCTGCCGGACAGACTCGCGACCCAGCAGTACGCCACTGCCAGTGTTCTTTCGCCCGCCGAGTACGAGGGCTTGATGGACGCCGGGTGGCGCAAGTTCGGGCAGACGCTGTTTCGCCCGGTCTGCGCCGCCTGTGACCAGTGCCGCCCGCTGCGCGTCTCGGCGGCAGATTTTGCCCCCGACCGCTCGCAGCAGCGCTGCCTGCGCCGCAGCACCGACTTGGAAGTCCGGGTGGCCCCGCCCCGCGCCGACGCCGCACGCGTTTCCCTGTACCGGCGCTACCAAGCCGCGCAGACCGCCCGCAAAGGCTGGCCGGAAACCGAAGGGACACTGGAAAGCTACCGCCGGCAGTTTGTCCGAACCCCTCTTCCAAGCGCCGAGATTTCGGTCTGGGAAGGCGACGCGCTGCGGGCCGTCGCGATTGCCGACCTGACGCCGAATACCGTTTCGGGCGTTTACCATTTCCACGACCCCGACTGCCGCGCCCGCAGCCTCGGGACTTTCGCGCTGCTGCAAACCATCCGGCTGGCGCAGGCGCTCGGCAAGCGCTGGGCGTACTTCGGCTTTTATGTGGCGGACTGCCCAAGCCTTGCATACAAAGCGCGGTTCCAGCCGCACGAGATTTTGACCCCAAGCGGCGTTTGGGAGCCGAATCCCGAGAGCCGAATCCGGGTATAATCAAGCAATGCTTTCTTTGGACAGGAACCCATAATGCCTCGTGGAATAGACCTCATGCCTGCCGTTCGCCCCGGCGTTCAAACCATTGACGCTCCCGACCCGCAGCGGGAGCGCACCCCGCCCGGCTCCGGCGGCCCGTATGTTGTGATTTTATACAACTGCGACTGCCACACGTTTGACGATGTCATCACCCAGCTTGTCAAAGCGACCGGCTGCACCGAGGAGCGGGCGGAGGCGCACGCGCAGGAAGTCCACACCAAAGGCCGCTCAATCGTGTTTTCGGGCGACGACGAAGAGTGCGAAAAAGTGGCGAACATTCTGCGCGAAATCCGCCTGCAAGTAGAAACCGACAAGTCGGCGTGAGCGACCGGCTGCCGAAAATCGTCACGGAAATCCCCGGCCCGCGCTCGCGGGCGCTGGCGTCGGACCTGCGCCGGGTGGAAAGCCCAAACGTCACCTTTCTCGCCCCGGACTTTCCGGTCTTTTGGGACCGCGCCGAAGGGTGCCTCGTCACCGACGCCGACGGCAACCGCTTTCTCGACGTAACTTCCGCGTTCGGCGTCGCCTCCGTCGGCCATTCCCACCCGCGCGTCGTCGCCGCAATCCACGTGCAGGCCGACAAGCTGACCCACGGCATGGGCGATGTTCACCCGTCGGAAGTCAAAGTCCGCTTCTGCGAGCGCGTCGCGTCTTTGGTGCCCATTTCCGACGCCCAGCTTATTCTCGGCCAGAACGGCGGCGATGCCGTTGAAGCCGCCCTCAAAACCGCTGTTCTCGCGACGGGACGCCCCGGCGTTCTCGCGTTCCACGGCGGCTACCACGGCCTGACTTACGGCGCTCTCGACGCCACCGCGCGGGCCGACTTCCGCGCTCCATTTCAAAGTCAGCTCGGCGGCTTCACCCGCCACCTGCCCTACGGCTGCTCTTTGGAAACCGTCGCCGCGCATCTCAAGAGCCATCAGCCCGGCGCAGTTCTCGCCGAACCCATTCAAGGACGCGGCGGCATTGTGGTCCCCCCGTCCGGCTGGCTGCCGGGCCTGCGCGAGCTTTGCACAGCGACCAATACCCTGCTCATCTTTGACGAAATCTTTACCGGCTGGGGCCGCACCGGAGAGTGGTTCGCCTGTCAAGCCGAGGGGGTCGTTCCCGATGTTCTCTGCGTCGGCAAAGCGATGGGCGGCGGCCTGCCGCTGTCTGCCTGCGCCGCGTCCAAAACGCTGATGGCCGTCTGGGGCGAGTCTACCGGGGAAGCCCTGCACACGTCCACCTTTCTCGGCAACCCGCTTGCCTGCGCCGCCGGCCTCGCGGCGCTCTCCGTACTGCAAGACGAACGCCTGCCTCAGCGTGCCGCCGAAATCGGGCAACTCTTCGCCGGCGGCCTGCGCGATTTGCAAGCGAGCTTCCCGGACAAAATCAAAGACGTGCGCGGGCGCGGCCTGATGCTGGGGATAGAACTGGCCTCGCCCCAAATGGCGCTGCCGCTTGTTCCCGCCGCCCTGCGGCGCGGCCTCATTTTGCTGCCCGCCGGTGACGGCCGTGTTTTGGAATTTGTCCCGCCGCTGATTATCACAGAAGAACAGATTGCGTGGTGCTTGGAGGTGATGCGGGGGATGCTGGAAGGTCAGTGCGTCAGCAGCAGATAAAAGCCGCCGACAACAAACAGCGCGTCAATCACCAGCGCACGCTGACGGCGGCCCTCGAATTGCCGCCGCGCCTTCGGCGTGTCGGGCACGGATTTTGCCTGCTGCTTGAAATAGGCAATGCTGATCGCGCGGAAGACGAATCCGAGCGCGACCAGCACGCCGCCGATGATCTTGAACGGGTCCAAAAATAAATCCTACAAGCAAATTCACCACGGATTGAAATCCGAGGCTGAGAGAAACCAGCGTCGAGGCGACGCGGGAATTCGAGACGCAGGAACAGCCCTCTGTGTTTGTCTTGTGTCGCCGCGACACTGGTTTCTCTCAGCCTCGGATTTCAATCCGTGGCTCCCAGTCGCTCACCGATAATTCGTAAACTGAATCGGGGCATCCAAATCCGCGCCTTTGATCGCCGTCATCGCTTCCTGCAAGTCGTCCTTGTTTTTGCCCGTGACCCGCACCTGCTCGTCCTGAATCTGCGTCGTCACTTTCAGGCCCTTGTCTTTGATCAGCTTTGTGATTTTCTTTGCCGTTTCGGTCGGCAGGCCGCTTTTCACGGTGACCACCTGCCGGACCGTGCCCTTTGACGCCTGTTCCAGCTTGCCGTAGTCGAGAAATTTAATATCTACGCCGCGCTTGATCAATTTGGACTGCAGCACGTCAATCAGCGCGGTGAGCCGCGCCTCGTCGTCGGAAATCAGCGTGATTTTTTCTTTGCCGTCATGGTCAATCTCGCTGACCGAGCCGCGAAAATCAAAGCGCGTCTCAATTTCGCGCTGCGCCTGCTGAATGGCGTTTTTGACTTCCTGCGGGTCGGCTTTCGAGACCGCATCGAAACTGTATTCGGTTGCCATTGTGATTATGCCTCCTGTAAGTGAGTAGTCCCCCCGGCCCCCAATAATGGGGGAGTTAGATGGGACACGGGAAGCGCCCGTTCTGCTCCTGCTCCCCCATTATTGGGGGCTGGGGGGAATCTTAACTTTCTTTTATGATACCCCGCCGGACAGCGATTGCAGGCAGGGCCACGGACGGCGGAGCGGCGACGCCCGGCCTTCGGCTCAATCCGGCAACAGCGGCAAGCAGCAGCGCCAGCCCGAGCCATTCGGCGGGCATGAGGGACGTGTGCTGGACAAAGACCCCAATCAAAAGCGCTGTCAGCGGGTAGCACAATTCCGCCAGGGTCGCCGCCGACGCCGGCGTTCCCCGCAGGCCGAAGTAGTAAAGCACCATCCCGAGCAGGTCCGGCAGCAGCACGATCAAACACAGAAACACGGCGGCGAACGGCGCGGAATGGGCCGGAGCCGCCGGCAGCCCCGTGGGTATTAGGGTCAGCCCCAGCAGCGCCGGAACCGCCAGCAGGAACCGCGCCCCGGACAGCCCGCCCGGCGACAGCGCCCCCGACAGCGACCGGCCCGCCACCGTCGCCGCGCCCCACAAGGCCGAGGCCCCCAGGGCCATCGCTCCCTGCGCGGCATGAACACCGGAAAGCGACGGCGTTCCCGAAAACCCGAGGAGCAGATACGCCCCGGCGAATGCGGCGACGGCCCAAGCCCAGAACAGCGGCTGACGGCGCTCTTTCAGCACCCAGCCCGCCAGCAAAATCGCCACCACCGGCTGCGTTTTTTGCAGCAGCACCACCGTCAGCGCATGCGAAAAGTCCAGGGTGAACGCCTTCGTGTACAGCCACGTCGCCAGGGCCGAGCCGCCCCATGCCACAAACAGCAAAGCCCCCCGCTGCGGGGCCGTCAGCGCCGCCAGCGCCCCCCGCTCCCGCCAGAGCACCGGCAGAAACAACACACTGAGGAGCACATGCTCCCCGAGCACCACCCGCGCCGGGGACCAGCCTGCGCTCAATGCGTTCGGGCGCAGCAGCAAATCGCTGCCCCAGAGCATCGCGGCGAGAGCAATCAACAGCGGGGAATAAGTGCGGGACGGCATCACGCGCATATGATACCCGACACTCGGCCCGCAAAGTACAAGACATTTGTTCGCTTTTCTGTTATAATAGTGCATCAAACGCACTTTTCCCGCACTGTTTTTGGAGACTCTTTCCGCATGGCCGTCAAATCGCCTCCCGATCAATCCTCCCCCGACAAATCCGCCCCGGAGCGCCGTGCCGCGCGGCAGCCGCGCCCGCCGCAGGGACCGCGCGGGGCCGTGCCCCCGCCGCGCCGCAATGACCGCTTTACCCACGACCTGTCCGGCCTCGGCATGCTCGCGCTCGGGCTGATCCTCGCCGTCAGCTTGTTTTTGTCCCGCCGCGACCATGCCGGGCTTTTGGGGGATTTGCTCGTCGCCGCCCTGCGCTCGGCGGTCGGCATCGGGGCGTGGGTCTTTCCCCTGCTGCTCTGCGCGGTCGGCGTGATGCTGATTCAAGGCCGGCGGCGGCAGACGCGGACCAATTTTGCCGGCGGCGCGGCGCTGCTGTTTCTGGTCGGCATCTCCTGGTGGCATCTCGGGCACACGACCCGCGCGACCGAGTGGTCCGACATCACTGAAGGCGGGTACTTAGGCGCGGCGGTGTCGTCGGCCCTGCGGGCGCTGGTCGGCGACGTTTCGAGTCACATCGTGCTGTTTCTGGTGACAATCGGCGCGGTAGTGTGGGCGACCGACATGCGCCTGCTGCATTTATTCGACCACGCGGTCGCGGGCGGGCGGCGGGCGGCAGGGCCGATTGCCCGAAGCGCCCGGCAAGGGGCGGACGCGCTGAAAGAACGCGCCGCGCGTCAGCGTATCTATACGCCGGAACCCACCCCGGCTCGTCCCTCGCCCGCCCCTCCCGAGACGGGAAGGGCAGGAGCTTCAGAGGCCGCAGCGCCAGCATTCTCGACCGCGCCGACTATTCGCCTCGCCGCGCCGGAGCCGCCCGCTCCCGTCTCCGACACGTCTTTGTCCTCCCTCTCCTCGTCCTCCCTAACAGGGAGGACCCCTGCGACCGAGGAACGAGGAAGCAAGGAGGTGGGTTCTCCGGGTTCCATCCCCATCCTCACGCCCGAGAAGCCCAAAGCGCCGACCGGGCCGCTGGTGATCCCCGACGCCCTGGGCGACGACGGTACCAAGCACGAGTATGTCCTGCCGCCCTTAGAACTCTTGAATGAAGCCCCGCCGAAGCCGGTGCAGCACGAGTCGGCCATTCAGGAAAAACAGGCCGTGCTGATGCGAACCCTGAACGACTTCAAGATCGGCGCGAATGTCGCCCAGGTCGCGATGGGGCCGACTGTCACCCGCTACGAAGTCCAATTAGAGCCGGGCATTCTGGTCCGCAAAATTGTTGCGCTCGCCGACAATCTCGCCATGTCGCTCGCCGCGATTGATGTCCGGGTCGAAGCCCCGATCCCCGGCAAGGCCGCTATCGGCATCGAAGTGCCGAACGATGTGACCCAGATGGTTTCGCTCCGGGAGTGTTTGGCGACCAATGAGTTTATGAACGCCCCGTCGAAGCTGACCTTTGCCCTCGGCAAAGATGTCTCGGGCGAGTACAAGTACGCCGATCTCACGCGCATGCCGCACCTCTTGGTCGGCGGCAGCACCAACAGCGGCAAAAGCGTCTGCCTTAATGTCATCATCTCGTCTATTCTTTACCGGGCGACCCCGCGCGAAGTCAAGTTTGTGATGATTGACCCCAAGCGCGTCGAGCTATCGCTGTACGACGGCATTCCGCACCTTTTGTCGCCGGTGATCAAAGATGTCAAGCAGGCCGCCGGCATTTTTCGGAGCGTCCTGAAAGAAATGGAAGAGCGCTACGACCGCTTTGCCCGGCTGGGAACCCGCAATATTGAAGGCTTCAATTCCCGCGTCCCGCCTGACGAGCGCCTGCCGTTTATCGTGGTCGTCGTGGACGAGCTGGCCGATCTGATGATGCAGCAGGGTCCCGAAGTCGAGACGAGCATCTGCCGCATCGCCCAGCTCGCCCGCGCGACGGGTATCCATTTGGTCATCGCCACCCAGCGCCCCTCGGTGGACGTGATTACGGGAACCATCAAAGCGAACATTTCGTCGCGCATCGCCTTCGCCGTCGCCACCCAGATTGACAGCCGGACCATCATTGACATGCCCGGCGCAGACCGTTTGATTGGCCGGGGCGACATGCTGTACATGCCGATTGACGCCGCCAAGCCCGTCCGCGTTCAGGGCTGCTACGTCGGCGAGCGCGAAACCGAAGAACTCGTGAAATACTTACGCAATCAAGAAGAAGCCGTCTACACCATGATTCCCTCCGAGTCCAGCGGCGGCGGCTACGGGGCCGACGGCGAGGACGACGGCTCCTCCGACGAGCTGTTCGAGCCGTGCGTCCGGTGGCTCGTCGTGCAGGGCCAGTGTTCGACATCGAGCTTGCAGCGGAAATTCAAGATCGGCTACACCCGCGCCGCTCGGTTAGTAGAAGTCATGGAAGCCCGCCAGATAGTCGGCTCCCAAGACGGCGTCAAGCCCCGCGAAATCCTGCTCCGCTCCGAGAACCTAGAAGCCTTCTTCGCCGGCACCCAGCAGGGCGATCTGGGTCAATAAAGATGGTGGCATAAAATAGGACCAAAAAGTTATGCGTGTCACATCAAAAGTAGCTGAAGTCAAACGAAATGGCAATGTGGCAACACGCTTCGTGGCTTGCGACGTAACTGGAGTTTTCCGGGCTTTTGTGGTTGTTGAGAAATCAAGATATTTGATGGGAACTACTCGTCCACAGCAAGTGGGTTTTTTGATCACTGAGTATTTGTCGCGTGACGAGTTCGGTTTCCAGCAGTGCGAATTCGGAGATGTTGTTCGCATACACGATGCCGATTTTCTTGTGGTGGGCATTGATGGAGAAGAGGTTGTTGTCTCTCAATCAGACTGCATGGCTCACTTTGAGCAACTAGATTTGATAAGACGGCAAACAGACAAACAGAGAAGATATGAAGAAGCGGAAAGGAACAGCCAGCACGAACAGCAGAAGAAATTTGCTGAGGAAGAAAGAGTATACAACCAGAAACGCTCAAATTACATTGACCGTCTTAAAGACAGAAAACTTAGGTTAGAAAGATGCTTCAAGCTTCTGCGTATGTTTCCTGAACTGGAAATCTATAGGGCAGCAGTAGCGCAAGAGTATCAAACGCAGCTTGATTTGGAAAACCAAGGTTTTAATAATCTTGATACACTTGTTGCTGGTTTGCAAAAGGCTTGTGAAAGTGAAAGTTTGAATTTGCTCCGCATGCAATCTAAAGCGGAAGTGCTTTGGCGAGAGCGTCAACGACAAATTGAGAAAACACGTCTCGCGGAGCAAAAGCGGCAGGATCAGGAAAAGAAGCAGCGAATTCAAGAAGATAATGAGCGTAGAGAGCAGGCGCGGCTTCAGGCAGAACAAGAGAAACGCGCCCAAAGAGAACGACAACAAGAGCAATTTTTGCTAGAACAACGCCGTCAAAACCAAGTACGGCAGGAGCATCAGCTGAAACTACAACGCCAAGAGAGGCAGAAGTACCAGCAAGAACTATTACAGGCTCAATATGCGACCTTGCCTACTTTGGAAGAGTTGATGAGACGGCTTCGCAACTTGACAAATTTTTATTCGCCTCAACAGGGGCATCATAATGCTTTTGTTCATCAATTAGAACTCCTAAGCGTAGGTTGCAGGAGAGGCCTTAGCAGTGCTTCCCGACAAGGCAATACAAAAGGCTGGGAAGAAATATCAGATGAGATCGAAAAACTCAAAATGAAGTGCTTGAAACCGGCAAAGGATAGAAACTGGCTAAAGCCGGAAGAAGACGAAGCGTGAAAGCATTTGCGAAAGGAATATGTAATGACAGTGACACTTGATCTCCCCATAGAGATAGAAACAGAAATCGCCTCAGAGGCGGCACAGAAGGGGATGCCGCTGCCGGACTACCTCCTTGCACTTATTCGGGAACGCAAAATAGGCTATTCAGAAGGCGTGGAAACCTATCTTCTCAGCGAGTCGGCTTTGGCGAAAGATTGGCTTCGCCCGGAAGAAGACGAAGCCTGGCGGGACCTTTAAATGCCCCCATTTACAAAAGGTGATGTGATCGTTCTGCCGTTTCCTTACTCGGATTTGAGTCAAGCCAAACGCCGCCCGGCAATTGTCGTTGGGCTGTCTTCAGGCGGCGACATTATTCTGTGTCAGATTACGAGCAAGGCGGTGACTGACGGTGACGCTATACCGCTCAACCATGCCGATTTCGTTTCCGGCGCGTTGAGTAAGCCCAGTAATATCAGGCCAAACAAATTATTTACCGCCGACAGCCAAACGGTTCTGTACCGAGTTGGGAAAGTAAAACAGTTGCTGCTCGACGATGTGATCCGCAAGACAGTCGAAATCCTTCAACGGTAAGCCATGACCTACGCGCTATTTTTGCTGGTGTTCTTGTGTATCCCAATTGCGGCCCTGCTGCTGGTTCTGCGCGGGAAGATTAAGGCGCGGTACTTGGTCTCGTGCGCTCTCGTCTGCCTATTGGCATTCGTCTACACGTCGCCGTGGGACAATTATGCGGCGAAGACTCGGCTGTGGACGTATGATCCGAAGTTTGCGCCGCCGAGCCATTTTGTGCTGTATCTGCCCTGGGAAGAATACGCGTTTTATTTCGCGCAGGGGATTTTGATGTGTCTTTTGGTGATTGCCCTGGCGAAATGGCTGCGCCCGAAGACGGGCGGGGAGGAGCTGTGAAACCCTGGGCGTATTTAAGCTATGAATTGTGGTGGGCGCTGCCGGTGATTGCCCTGCAATGGGCGGCGGCGGGGCGCGAGCTGTGGCGCTGGCGGCGGCTGCTGGTCGTTTCGGTGACAGTCTCGACGGCGTATTTAGGCGCGTGCGATGCGTTTGCGCTGGGCCACGGCATTTGGAGCGTGGACCGCTGGCGCGTGGTCGGGGTCCGTTTCGGGCCGCTGCCGCTTGAAGAACTCGTGTTCTACTTCGTGACGAACATCATGGCGGCGCAGGGGTTTGTGATGATCGCCGGGTTTTTGAGAGAGCGGCAGGCGAGAAAAAATGGCGGATAACAATTCAGCAATCGAAACAACGCATCTGCGGAAAGACTACGGCGGGACACTCGGGCGGGGGGCGTTCACGGCGGTCCAAGACCTGTCGTTTTCGGTGCCGCGCGGGCAGGTGTTCGGCTTTCTCGGGCCGAACGGAGCGGGCAAAACGACGACCATCAACATGCTGCTCGGCAATATCAAGCCGACTTCCGGGTCGGCGACCCTGTTGGGCCGTCCGCTCGGCGACCTCGGGGCGCGGGCGCGGCTCGGCTTTCTGCCGGAAAAGTTTCAGTTCCACGAATTTCTGACCGCGGAAGAGTTTTTGGACCTGCACGGCCGGCTGTACGGCATGAGCGCAAAAGCGCGGCGCAAGCGCATCCCGGAAGTCTTGGAAATGGTCAAGCTGTTCGACCGCCGCCGCAGCAAGCTGTCGGAGTTCTCCAAAGGCATGCAGCAGCGGGCCGGCTTGGCGCAGGCCATCTTAAACGATCCAGAATTGGTGATTTTAGATGAGCCGACTTCGGCGCTCGACCCGCTCGGGCGGCGCGAAGTGCGGGAAATTGTGGCGGAATTGAAAGTGCGGGGCAAGACAGTGCTGCTGAACTCGCATCTCTTGGGCGAAATCGAGATGACCTGCGACCAAGTGGCAATTCTCAAAAAAGGCGAAGTCATCCGAGTCGGCAGCCTCGACGACCTGCTGGCCGCCCCGGCGACGGTGGAAATGCGGGTGCAGAATGTCACGCCGGGCCTGGTGAAAGCGCTGGAAGCGGTGGCCCGCACCGTGACGGTGAGCGGCGAAGACGTGCATATCGGCATCGGCGACGAGGCGGTGATCCCCGACCTCGCGGCCGCCGTGGTCGGACACGGCGGGCGGCTGCTGTCGCTGATCCCGAAGCGCGAATCGCTGGAAGACTTGTTTATCCGCGTGGTGGAGGCGTGACGCTGTTGATCAACGGTATCTGGGTGCTGGCGGGGCTGACCGTGCGGGAAGCCGTCCGGCGGCGAGTGTTTCTCGCGGGGCTGGTCATCGCCGCGCTGTATGTCGGCTTTTCGTTTCTGCCGCTGCATATCCGCACGGGGCTGTTTATCGGACCCGATTTGGAAACGGCGAAAAACAACACCGGGCGCATTTTTGCGTGGCTGGGCTGCGGGACAATCAAATTTTTCGGCGCGGTGCTGGCGGTCGCCCTGTCCGCCGGGGCGGTGACGGCGGAAGTGGACCGGGGCGTTTTGTCGGTCATTGTCCCGAAGCCGATCCCCCGCGCGGCGGTGTTTCTCGGCAAATGGCTCGGCATCGTTTTTCTGCTGGCCGTCTGCGTCGCCGTTTGGGGCGGCCTGCTCGTGCTCGGCATTTGGAAGCAGACGGGGACCTATCATCCGCGCATTTGGGACGGCATTCTGGCGGCGGGCTTGTTTCCACTGCTGTTTACGACCCTGACCCTGTGCTTTTCAGCGTTTGCGGGCTACGCGCTGTCGTCAAGCCTTGCCCTGATTGCCGCCGGCGTCGCGCTCGCCGAAGACCTGCTGCACTCGCTGTCGCAGCCGCTTGTGCTGGACGCCCCGATTTTAGACACGCTGAGCCGGGTATGCGGCTATGTAGTGCCTCTGAGCCGCATGAACCACTGGATCACGCGCGGCCTCGGCGACGCCGGCTGGGACATCAGCGTCTTTTTCGGGCAGCGCGGGCAGGGCGAAGCGTCGGTCGCGACCACCAATGGCGATTTGACGTACATCCTGCTGTACATGCTGCTTTTTTTCGTGCTGGGCCTGTTTTTGTTTCAGCGGCGCGATTTGTAACGCAAAACCGCCCCGGCGCACCCTGCGCCGGGGCGGTTTGTGTCTATCTTTAGAAGCGCGGCTAACTGACCGCATAATCGCGCGGCGCGGGCTTTTCGGCCAGAGGGAACACAGGCACGGCAGGGGGCAGCGGCGGGAGACGCTTCGCCGGGCCGACCCCGAAGCGCTCTTCGAGGCCGAGGCGGCACAACAGCGCGGGCACCGGGCCGTCGTCGGCGACCAGAAACGAAACCGGGCGAAGCAGCGACAATTCGCGGTGAAGCTTCAAAAGCCGGGTCGGCAGGGCCTCGTCGAGAGCGCTGACCCCGCGCAAATCCAGCGTCAGGGGCAGCGCCGACGGCGAAAGGCCGCGCAGCGCGGCGGCCAGGCGGTCGGCGGCAGCCGGGTCGAACGCGCCGTGCAGGGCGAACACTTCCGCTTCGGCGGTTTCGCGCGGGCGCTCGCGCACCAAAAGCGCGGAATGGTCGCCGTGCAGCCCGAAATGGCTGACAAAAGTGGAGCGGGCCGCAGGGCGCAGCGATAACGAGGGCGACATGGAGGAGCCAGCCTTTCTCGCGTACCCGGTTACGGAGGGTTTGAACAGAATGTGAAGCCGGGCGGACAACACGCAGAGTTTCGAAGGCGAGGGAACGACTTCAAGCTACAGTCTTATGATACCACAAATCAGAATGGATGAACCATCTTCAAAGTGATTTTGCCGCGAGTCTTCGGCGAATTGGGGTCGCCGAACAGCAAAAACACATCGGTGCCCGCCCGCACCTGCCGGCTGTACGAAAAATAAACATTGGTGCCCAAACCCGCCCCCTGGTCCGCCCCGCCCTGCGAGACCAAGCGCCCGCCGACACTTTGAACGTCGCTGAGCCGATACGTGCCCGTCACAATGCTTTGCGACGAGGACACCCCGCCGAGCTTCAGGCGGCTGTAGTTCACTTGAAGCGTGAACGGCCGCGACACGAAAATGCTCTGCGAAAACGTCAAAAAGTTGTACGCCTCCCCGGCCTGCTGCCCGAACACATCTTCCACACTGCCCTGCTGGTACAGCGTTTTTTTGTTCCAGCTCAGCGACAAATCGCCGGTGCGGTCGTGGAACCGATCCCGCTGCGATTGATCCACCGACACCGACACCCGGTAGCCGGCGCGGTTTTGAAGAAACGCAAACGCATTCACATCGTTGTGAAAGAACCCGCCGGTGTGGTGCTGGTACGCGCTGACACTCAGCGAAACATCATAACGCTCAATCGCGCCCCGGTCGAACTGATTGTACTGGTTGACGCTGAGGTACGAGCCGCGCACATCGGTTTCAGGCACATACCCGAGCTGGCTGGCAAAGCTCGGCCCGACATCGCTGTAGGCCGCATCAAAGCTCGGCTTGCCGAACGGCACAGTGGACGACAGCTCGATCTGGTCGCTGCCCCCCGCCGGAGTGTTCTGCCGAGCCGACTGCGTGTGATACCCGGACAGCGTGTACCGGGTCGGCCCCCGCCGCAGGCCATAGGAGCCGTAAAACCGCCCGACTTGATTGCCCGGCCGGCCCGGCGCATGGTCGTCGGTGACGGCAATTCCGGCCTGCGAATACAGGCCGATGTCTTTGGCAAGATTGAGCGCGAGGCTGTCCTGCGCCGCCGTGCCGCTGGTGTGGCTGCCGAGCAGGCCGACCGTCAGGTCCCCCTGCTTGCCCGCCAGCTTGATCCCCTGGTCCACCGCCCCGATCCGGCGCGAGTAAAACAGATCGGTGCCCGGCAGAAAGCCCGCCCCTTCGGCAAAAAAGGGCCGGTAATCGGTCAGCAGCTTCTCGTTGTACGAAAAGTTGATATTGGTCACGTCCTGCTGAATGGTTTGAAAGTCGGGAAACACCGTCCCCACCCCCGTCAGCGTCGTGGACAGCGGGAATTTGACATCCAGCCCGGTTCGGGCCGAATTGCCTGCGCCGCCGGTGACCAACGTGTACGGCAGAAATGTCGGGCGCGGCGTGAAAAACGGCGGCGCGAAGCCTGTAAACTCATCCAGATACTGCGGCTCTGAGGAGTTGTCCACCCCCGCCGGGGGCATATACGGCCAGCCCTGAAGTCCCGTCTGCCGCCCAAGCTGCCGGTACAGCACCATGCCGAAGGCTTTGGTTCCCCGCGCGTAGCGCAGCAGGGCGAACGGGATCGCCATCTCGCAGTTCCAGCCGTGCTTCGTGCGCCGCACCGCCGCCGTCCAGTCGCCCGCCCAGGTGATGTTGTCCGCCGTGCCGCCTTCCAACGACTCCGCCTGCGTTCCCCGCGCGGACACGAAAAACGACGAAAAGCCGCGCCGGCTGTTCTGGCTGTCAATGTCCATGCCGACATAATCGTCATGGTAAATGTTGCCGTTGCGCCGGGTTTCGCCCGCTTTGATCAGCTCGGGATGATCGTCGAGGCACCGGAACGCAAAGTAAAGACGAGTTTTGTCCGCGCAAATCCACGCCTGCGTCTGCTCCCCCGGCGGCGGGGCCTGGCCGCCGCCGTAGCGAAAAAACCCGTCGGCTTTGGTCGCCGTCTTCCAGCAGGGGTCGTTCAATCTCCCATCTATCGTCGGCGGCTGGGCGCACGGCGCGACGGGGAAGCTCTGCCGGGACCAGACCGCCGGGTCGGTCGGGGGTGCCACACGCGCATCGCCGAACTCGTCTTCAGTCAGCGCCTGCGACGTGGCCCCCTGCACCGACGGCGCGGTCGGCACCACCTGCGGCACCGACCTGGTCGGGAGAGGACTGGCGTTCGGCACCGACGCCGCGCCGGGCGGCGGGGCGGCCGGTACGGGCGGCGTCTGCCCAAGCGCTGGGCGCAGGGTCAGAAGGGGCGCAAGCAGAAGCAGCAGAAGACGACGCATGGGGCGGACAGTGACCCTTTCGGCGAGCAGTACCGGGCGGCAGAAAACAGAAAAATGAACGATGAGAAGGTCGGCGGCGAAGCGCGGGCGGAGCAAACAGCGGAGAAGCTTGAAGTCTCGGTATCAGTGTAGCATGTGACGGAAGGAAAAGCAAGGGCGAAACGGGAAAAGAAACAAAAGAAGCGGCAACGCAGAGATAATGCGGGGGTCACGGTGTGTGGGCGTGTTGATGGTGGCGGGCGTTGGAATGTGTGCGAGGGCGTTGGTTGTTGCGAGGGCATTAGTTGTGTAAACGAGGGCGTGAACGCCCTCGCTGGGGGGCGCGGACGCCAAGCCGCCACCTGCGTGGCGGAAGAGTCCGATTGATTGTCTGTTTCCTGTCCCGCGCAGGCGGGACCTTAGCGTCTGCGCTCCCCAGCGAGGGCGTTCACGCCCTCGTACCTATGCCCTCGTCACCATCAACCGCCCCCGCAACAATCCAACGCCCTCGCAACAATCCAACGCCCTCGCAACAATCCAACGCCCGCGCACACCAACAACACGCCTCTCACACCCCGCCGCTAGCCGCGATCTGCTTGTCGGCATCATCAATCTCCGCCTGCGCGTTGAACAGATCAATCAAGCGCCGCACAACCACCGCCGTATCCACCTGCGCCCACTCAAACTCCGTCCGCCGCCCCACCCGCTCGGGCCACTGCCCGACTTCCCCCGGCAGGTTCTTGAACTGCAAGTCGCCGGGATTGCTCGCCAGCGTGTCCGCCAGCTTCAGGAGCGACCCCGACGCGGCTTTGATCTCCGCGTTCAGCGTGACAATACGGGTCTCCGCGCGGGCTTTTCGCAGCAGCAGCGCTCCCAATTCTTCATCAGTCATGGCATTCTCCATAAAAAACGCCCGGATACAAGCGTATCCGGGCAAACTCGCTCCGCGCCTGCGCTCAGCGCTTGTGGCCGACCCGGTGCAGGCGATGGATACGCCCGTTATGGGTCACAACCGACCGATATGTCTTGTTGCCGTTGCGGCGATGCACAACCGACTTGGCCCCGACCGTCCGGTGCGCGGCGATGCTGGTGTTTTCCGACGCCTTGCGGACCGGGTATTCAATCGCTTTGCCGAGCTTGTGCAGCGTGTTGCTGTCGTGGTCTTTGGCCTGTGCCGCCGGCGCCAGCAGAGCCAGCAGGCAGGCGGCGGCAATGCCGCCATTGATGAAACGCATAGTCAACTTCCCCCTTGCCGCCGAAAGCGACTCGGGGGAGCAAAAAGTTCCTGCTCCACGCAGGACGTGAACAGGGGACAAAGCTTCGGACAATTACCCGGAGCGCTGCCCGGCACGCCGCCGAAGCCGGACGGCGGACGCGCCGAGCAGGGCCGCCACACCCAGGCCGAGCGGCAGGGCGGACGACCCTTCCGGGACAGGAGCGCTGAACGGAGAATAAACCCCCGCCAGGCTGACCCCCTGCGGCGGATTGGCTCCGCCGATAAATGCCGTGCCGAGCGATTGAAACGACACGGCATCGGTTCGAACCAAAAACGCCTCGGACGTTTCGGCGGCGGTGAATGTCCCGGCGTAGTTGACATCAATCTCGCTGCCGTCCCCCGTGCGCGTCACCACCCCCGGCACGCCGTGGGCCTCGCCGCCCAGCGCAGTGCCGCCGAGGTCGGTTCGGTACTGAACTGCTGTGGAGAAGCCCCCGAAGCCCGTCAGTCCGAGAAACTCGAATTCCGGCTGGCTCGGGCGCGGCGCATTGGAAACCGATGTGTTGGCGATTTGGTAGTAGAAGTCCAGCAGGCCGGTGTCGGCGGCGCGGACGACTTGGGCAGTGAGAGTTCCCGTCAGCGCCGAGCTGGCCGGGCTGGTGAAGTGGAGAGTTTGGCTTGCGAGAACTGTCCCGGCGAGGCCGGGGCTGCCGGCGGTCAAGCCGGGAATCAGCACGGTTCCGAGACCGTTGGCGAAGACGACGGAGCCGCCGGGCGGCAGGGAAATTTGCGCGTCGGCGCGGGGAGCGAGCCAGGCAAGCGCCGGCCCGGACAGGGCGGCGACGGTGAGAAGGGTGCGGAAAGTGTGCATTTCGGTTCTCCAGATTGAAAGTGTGTGCGTGAGAATGATCGGAGTACAACTGGTATTCTTACCTGCATAAACCATGCCAACTTATCCGCCCGGCCGACCCGTAAATATTTCCGGCCGGAACCATCCGCTCGGCCTCGGCGTTAAGAGAAGCACTATGACACGCATCAAGATTTGCGGCATTTCCAACGGACTCGACGCGCACGCGGCAGCGGACGCCGGGGCGGACGCACTGGGTTTCATTGCCGTTCCGGGTTCCCCGCGCTTTCTGCCGCCGGAAGTTTACCGCGAGATCGCCGCCGCCCTGCCCCTGTTCGTCAAGCGCGTCGTCGTCGCCCACCGGCCCGAAGATGCCGAAGAGTATTTGGCCGAGTATGTCCAGCATTATGAAGACGCCGCCGAGGGGTCCCGCTTTCGGCGCGGCGCTCAGTGGCGCCTCCGGTCCTTCCGCATGCGCGGCGCGGCTTCGCTGGCCGAGATTGCCGCCTACCCCGACTCCGTTGGCGCGGTCCATCTTGATACTTACCACAAACAAATGCTCGGCGGCTCCGGCGAGACGTTTGACTGGTCTCTCGCCGTTCGCGCCAAAGCCTTGACCGACCGGCCCCTCATCCTCGCCGGCGGCCTCACCCCTGAGAATGTCCAAGCCGCGTTAGAGGCCGTCCGCCCTTACGCCGTAGATGTGTCGTCGGGCGTTGAGTCGTCCCCCGGCATCAAAGACCACGCCAAAATCAAAGCGTTCGTTCGCGCCGTCCGCGAATGGGACCTGGCGCAAAAGTGAATAAAGTTCGCGGCGGCGTGGTTGCATAAATAGCGATCTGTAGGGGCGCTGCTTGCTGCGCCCTTCTTGCTGCGCCCTTCTGAGTGTGGCCTGAGTTTTAGAGTAAGTTAAGCAATTATGCAGCAACGCCGTTCGCGGCTGTTAAAAGTGCCTGGTTGGCACGGTTCATGCAGAGAATTAAGTGGCTCTGGTATTTACCATGCCGCTTTTGCCGGGTTTTTGTTGAAGGAGTTACTCATGTTTTCTATGTCAAAGCGCCGCTTGCCAGGCGTTCGCCCTGCAATCCTCTCGGCCTTTGCGTTCAGCGGTCTCGCCGCGCTGCCGGCTTCCGCACAAGTCGCGCAGTACAGCAGCCTTTCCGCTTTTGACAGCGCAGCCTTCGGCTCGCCCGGTTTCGCGGTCGCCCCGCAAAACCAGTTGTTTTCGTTCAGCATCCCGCATGATCCTCGCAACAACTTTGGCAGGTATTACGACTATGGCTCGACGTACAGTGTTTACGGCCTTACGTTCAACCAGCCGGACAACCCTAACATTGAAGATATTGCCTCTGACAGCACCACGTCCAATGGGACGCCGCGCGGGAATCCATTCGGCGGGGCGGATTATCTGAGCAACTTCGGCAAGATCACAGTGGTACTTCCCGCCGGCACGACTGCGTTCGGTGCCTATTTTGCGAATTATATCTCCACCGACAGCGCAACATTTACCGCGACTGTCAATGGGCAGTCATTCCGCTTTGATGCTCCAGGGACCCAGACAAACACGTCTGCATTCGCCGGTTTTGTGAGCAGCACCCCGATTACCAGCTTGACCTTCACCGGCCAGTCCCAAAACATCGCGATCGGCAATATCAGCTACGGTCCGGTTCCCGAAGCCTCCACTACGGTTTCTTTTGGTCTGCTCCTTGCGCTCGGCCTCGGCGGCGCACTGGTCGCCGCCCGCAAAAAGAAGGCGGCGCTTTAGGCGTACCTGGCGGCAGCGGCACGGCGCGGGCGACAGTGTCGCCCGCGCCGCTTGTCGTCTCAGGGGCCGTTGACTTCTTTCGCCGACAATGCTACAATGAAGGCACGACACAGAAAGAAGTGCTTTTCCTATGACCGTTGCAGTACGCGAAATTGCCGAAACGAACTTGGTAGAAACCGTGCCGGATCAATTCACCGCCGACGCGCAGGGGCGGTTCGGCGGGGAGTTCGGCGGGCGGTTTGTGCCCGAGACGATCATGCCGGCTTTGGATGAGCTGACCGACGCTTACGCCAAAGCGAAGGCCGACCCGGCGTTTGGGACCGAGTTCGACTGGTACGCCAAAAATTATGTCGGGCGGGCGACCCCGCTGTTTTATGCCGAAAAGATGACCCGCGAGCTGGGCGGGGCGAAAATCTGGCTGAAGCGCGAAGACTTGGCCCACACCGGGGCGCATAAAATCAACAACGCGCTCGGCCAGATTTTGCTCGCCAAGCGCATGCACAAGCCGCGCATCATCGCCGAAACCGGCGCAGGGCAGCACGGGGTCGCGACCGCGACCGCATGCGCCCTGTTCGGCTACGAGTGCATCGTCTACATGGGCGAGGAAGATGTCAAGCGGCAGGCGCTGAACGTCGTCCGAATGAAGCTGCTCGGCGCGGAAGTCCGGCCGGTGTCGTCGGGCACCAAAACGCTCAAAGATGCGCTCAACGAAGCCATGCGCGACTGGGTGACAAACGTTCACAACACGCACTATATCATCGGCACGGTCGCCGGGCCGCATCCGTACCCGACTATGGTGCGTGACTTTCAAAGCGTCATCGGCATTGAAGCCCGGCAGCAGATTTTAGAAGAAACCGGCGGCCTGCCCGACGCCGTGTTGGCGTGCGTCGGCGGCGGCTCCAATGCCATGGGCATTTTTTACCCGTTTGTCCGCGATCCCGAAGTGCGGCTGATCGGGGTCGAAGCCGCCGGCGACGGCGTCCATACGAAAAAGCACGCGGCGACGCTCACGGCCGGCTCGAAAGGCGTCCTGCACGGCTCATCGTCGTATGTGCTGCAAGACGATTACGGGCAGGTGATTGAAACGCACTCGATTTCGGCGGGCCTCGACTACCCCGGCGTCGGCCCCGAGCATGCGTTCTTTAAAGAGATCGGCCGCGCCGAGTACGTTTCCATCACTGATGACGAAGCTTTGGATGCGTTTCAGTGGACTTCGCGCACCGAAGGCATCATCCCGGCGCTCGAGACCGCCCACGCGTTCGCGCACCTTCGCAAGATGGCCCCGCAGATGTCTTCCGAGCAGAACCTCATCGTCTGCCTGTCCGGTCGCGGCGACAAAGATGTGGACTCGGTCGCCGTGCGGCTGGGGCTGCTGTAGGAAAACGCTGGGCCAGAGAGCGAGGAAGCGAGGGAATAAATTCCTCTCGCTGAATGGCATCCTTCGGATGACTTGCAAATAGTGGCCGTTCTTCTCATCCGAAGGATGCCATTCAGCGAGAGGAATTTATTCCCTCGCTTCCCTCGCTGCTTTCTTTTCTTCTTATCTGCTGCCACCATGCCAAACCGCCTTGACCTCACATTTGCCCGCCTCCAAGCCGCCCGCGAAGGCGCTCTCGTCACCTTCGTCACGGCAGGCGATCCCGATCCGGCGGAAACCCCGGCGCTGGTCGCCGCGCTGGCCGCCGCCGGGGCCGACATCGTGGAACTCGGTATTCCCTACTCCGACCCGCTGGCCGACGGCCCGATTATTCAAGCATCGTCGCAGCGCTCGCTCGACGCCGGCATTACCCCCGACACGGTGCTCGAAATGGTCCGCGACTGCCGCGCCCGCACCGATGTTCCGATTGTTCTGATGACCTCGTACAACCTCGCCCTGCGCTGCGGCCTGGCCCGCTTTGCCGGGACCTTCGCCGACGCCGGGGCCGACGGCACGATCTTGACCGACCTGCCCCCCGAAGAAGCCGCGCCGTGGAAAGCCGCGTCCGAAGCCGCCGGCCTGGCAACAATCTTTCTGGTCGCGCCGACTTCCACGCCCGAGCGCATCAAGCTCATCGCCGAGTACACGTCGGGCTTTGTCTACTGCGTGTCCCGCACCGGCGTTACCGGCGCCCGCGCCGAGATGGACCCGGCCCTCGCCGCACTGCTGACCCGTATTCGGGCCGCTACAGATAAGCCCCTCTGCGTCGGCTTCGGCGTCTCTCGCCCCGAACATGTGTCTCAGGTGCTCGAGATCGCCGACGGCGCAGTCATCGGCAGCGCTTTGGTAGATTTTTTGTACACGACCAAAGACAGCCCGAGCCGACGGGAAGATTTAACGCGGCTGGTCTCATCGTGGAAAGCGGCCACCCGGCGCGAGGCGTGAACCTATGTACACCCGTCAGCAATTCGCCAAAACCATAGACAATACCCTGCTCCGGCCCACGTCCACCCTGGCCGACGTGCAGCGGCTCTGCGACGAAAGCGCGGCGCGGCACTTTGCCGCTGTCTGCATTCTGCCCTGCTGGGTCGGCGCGGCGGTGCGCTTTCTCGCCGGAACCGATGTCAAAGTCTGCACCGTCGCCGCATTCCCCTTCGGCGCAAGCACCCGCCTGGCGAAAGTGTTTGAAGCGAAAAACGCGGTCGCCAACGGCGCGGCGGAAGTGGATGTCGTGATGAACCTGACTCGCTTCAAATCGGGCGATCTGGACTATGTGCGCGATGACCTGCGGGGAGTGGCCGACGCCGTGCGCGGGGCGGCGCTGCTGAAAGTGATTATCGAGACGTGCTACTTGAGCGAAGATGAAATTGAAACGGCAAGCCGCCTTGTGCAAGAGGCCGGGGCGGACTTTGTGAAGACTTCTACGGGAACCGCAGGCGGGGGCGCGACCGCCGAAGACATCCGGCGCATCCGCCGGGCCATCGGGGCGTCGGCACTGGGCATCAAAGCGTCGGGCGGCATCAAGACCGTTGAAACCGCCCTGCAACTGCTCGATGCCGGGGCCAATCGCCTCGGCACATCAGCCGGCGCAGCCCTGTTCGACTCCTACGCGCCGCAGGACTAGCCGCCGCCATGCCTGCCTACACCACCGAGGCCCTGGTTCTGCGCCGCCGCTTTTTCGGCGAAACAGACAACATTTTGACCCTCTACGCGCCCGGCATCGGCCGCTTTTCGGCCATCGCCAAAGGGGCGCGGAAAGCCGTCTCGCGGCTCTCTGGGGCCCCGAAGTCCTGACCTGCACCCGGTTCGGCCTGGCGTCCGGCAAATCCCTTGAAATCGTCACCCAAGTGGAAGTCCAGGAGTCGTTTTCGGCGCTTCGCAAAGATTTAGTCCGCCTGGCCCACGGCCTGTATTTAGTTGACTTGGTAGAACACTCGGTTGAGGACCACGCCCCGAACCCCGTTCTTTACGACCTGCTTCTGAACGCCCTGCGCCGGACGGAGACTCTGCGGGTGCCCGAGCTGGCCGCCCGCTGGTTTGAGATTCAGCTTCTCGGCGACCTCGGCTACGCCCCCCAGCTTTTGGAATGCGCCGTCTGCCGCACCCCCCTGCCCGGCGCGTTCCCCCGCGACGATGTTTTCGCCCTGTCCGCGTCGCTCGGCAGCGCCCTGTGCCCGCTCCACGCCCGCCCGGAGTCAAACGGCGACCACAGCGCCCTCGGCCTCGGCGCGTTCCGCCTGCTGCTCACGCTGGAAGCCCTCGGCCCGGCCGGCAGCGAGGCCCTCCCCGCCCTGCCGCCCGCCGGCCCCAAAACCCTCGACCAAGTGCGCCTTGCGCTGCGCCGCTCCCTGCGGTTTCGCCTGGAGCGCGATCTGAAGAGCCTGGAGTTTTTGGACAGCCTGCGGGCATAACAACGAAACAGGAGAAAATATGGCTAATGAATCCCTGCCTCATCAGCTTACCGTGAAACAGCTCAAGCCAATCCTGGAAAGCGCTCAGGACAAGGCCGTGGTCTGTCTCCGCTTGCCGCCGGGTTACGCGGCGCACCCGGAATTGGGTGCTCTGGCAAACTTGGACGCTGGAGACAAAGGACCTATTGTGACTTTCACGCCCCAAAATACCGTGCCATTTATGGCACGGCTATTGGGCGCGGACGCCAGGAAACACCCGCTTCGCGGTGTTGGGAATAATCTTTTCCGAGTCCCGCGAAGCGGCACTTCCTGGCCGAAGGCCGTGTAGCCGTGTGCTTCAGCACATGGTTTCGGACTGGCATCTACGAAGTCGGAAACGGGTTGCGGGAAAAGCCGTCCTGGTGCCAGTACGGATAGACGCGCTGAACAGCGCTCGCTTTGTCCAGCCGCGCCACTTGGTCGGGGGTCAATGCCCAGCCGACCGCGCCCAAATTCTGCCGAAGCTGTTCTTCATTGCGAGCGCCGATAATCACGCTGGAAACGGTTGGGCGGCGGAGGAGCCAGTTCAGGGCGACCTGCGGGACGGTCTTTTCGACTTCGGCGGCGACGGCATCGAGCGCGTCCACCACCCCGTAGACATAGTCGTCGGACACCGGCGGGCCGGAGTCAGCCGTCGTGTGCAGGCGGCTGTTCTCAGGCAGCGGCTGTCCGCGCCGGATTTTGCCGGTCAAGCGGCCCCAGCCAAGCGGACTCCAGACCATCGCGCCGACCCCCTGATCCAGTCCCAGCGGCATCAATTCCCACTCGTAGTCGCGCCCAATCAGCGAGTAATACGCTTGATGCGCGACATACCGCGCCAGGCCGTACTTTTCGGACACGGCCAGCGACTTCATCAGGTGCCAGCCGGAAAAGTTCGAGCAGCCGACATAGCGGATTTTGCCCGCTTTCACCAGGTCATCCAATGTCCCCAGCGTTTCTTCAACCGGCGTCATCGCGTCAAACGCATGAAGCTGGAACAAGTCAATATAGTCGGTCCCGAGGCGGCGCAGCGAGGCTTCGACCGAGTTGAGGAGGTGAAAGCGCGACGAGCCGACTTCGTTGGGGCCGTCGCCCATCGTGAACGTCGCTTTGGTCGAAATCAGCACTTTGTCGCGGCGGTCCGCAATCGCTTTGCCGAGTATTTCTTCGGCCAGGCCGCCCGAGTACACGTCCGCGCTGTCAAACAGCGTCAGGCCCGCTTCCAGGCAGATGTCTACCAGCCGCGTCGCTTCGTCCGCGTCTGAGCTGCCCCAGGCTTCAAAGAACTTGCCGCGCCCGCCGAACGTGCCGGTGCCGAAGCTGAGGACCGGGACTTTGAAGCCCGAGCGTCCTAAAAAGTTGTAATCCATAGCCGCAGTTTCCCCAGGGTCACTCGTAGCGAAACACCGTTTCGGCCAGGCTGACCGTGTCGCCCGACGACAGCAGGCGCGGCTCGGCGACGCGGCCGCCGTTGACAAACGTGCCGTTGGACGAGCCGTCGTCGGCCAAATAGTGCCGCCCGTCGGTGTAGGTGATCCGCGCATGGGAGCGGGACACGGAGCTGTCGGCGGGCAAAGGAATGTCCCGCTCCGGGGCGCGTCCAATCGTCGCCGCGCTGTGCGACAGCGGAAACGACTGCCCGGCATACGGCCCCGCCACAGCGACAAGCCGCGTGCCGAGGCCGCCGAAGCCCGGCCCGGACAGCACTGTCGCTTCGCCTGAAGCCGCTTCGCCGGCCGCGCCGCCCGAAGCCGGCCCGGCGGACGGTGTCCGGCCCATTTGTGCTACCACGTCCGGCGGTGTGGTCAGCGAAGGCCGGTCCGAAATCTCCTCGCCGACATACCGGGCCGCAGGCCGCGCCGGCATCGGGGCGGAAGGGGCAGCCGAAGCCGCGCCTTTTCGGGTGGAGACTTCGGAGAACCGCAGGGTGCGCGTCCCGATCTGCACCGTGTCGCCGTCCGCCAGCCACTGCTCGCCGGAGACCGGCTGCCCGTTGACTGTCGGCGGCGCATAATTCTCGCCGCGCCTGCCGCCCTCCATCACCGCCCGCAGCCGGTGGCGGCCCTGCGCGGGCAGCGATTCAATCACGGCATGGGTCGGAGCGATGGCCGGGTCCCCAAACAAGCCGATGTCCGCAAGCTCCGAGCGTCCCAGGGTAGTGATGGGCTTTGCGATCAGATACTCTTTTCCCTCATTGCGCCCGAGCACCACGCGCACCCATGCCTGCTTGAACAAATTCTGCACCAGCCCGACAAAGAAGCCCGCCAGCGCCCCGGTCGCCGCCAGCGCCAGCAGGCGGCTCAAGGACGGCGGAAAGTCCAGCCCCGCCAGCACTTGAAACGCCGTGCCGCCGAGAAAGCCCCCGACAAAGCCGCCGAACGCCCCCTGCCGGGCGATAATCGCCGAGCGGCTCGCCGCCCCCTGCGCGGCCCCGACCATGCCGCCGATCAGCGCGTAGCCGAGCGCCCGCCCGGCGACCAGCACCAAAAACTGTCCGGGGTCATGCGGCGCTTCGCCGGCCCCCAGCCCGGTCGCATTGTGCAGGACCCCGTACACGCTCTGCCCCAGCCCGAGGCCGAGCCAGCCGGCGACCGCCCCCGCCGCCGCGCCGGTTCCAAGCGCCCGCCCCTGCCGCCGCCGGTCCAGCGCCAGCGAGTCCACCAAAGCCAGCAGCAGCCCGAGCAGCGCCCCGAAAATGATGCCGTAGAGCAAAAGCTTTCCGCCCGAGAACAGCCCGAGCCGCACCACATGGTTTGCCTGAAACACATCGGCAAACCAGCCTGTCGCATCAGTTAA
This sequence comes from Capsulimonadaceae bacterium, assembly GCA_965246745.1. Taxonomy (GTDB): domain Bacteria; phylum Armatimonadota; class Armatimonadia; order Armatimonadales; family Capsulimonadaceae; genus JANXMY01. Next base: position 3,807,734 of record OZ251980.1, on the reverse strand, counting down.
AGTCCAGGTCAGCAGCCCGGCCAGCGCCCCGGCCAGCAGATTTAAGTACGTTTTGGCTTGTAAAGACATGAAGCGCTTTCAGAAGTGTGGGCGTCAAAAGCATCGGATTTCGATCCCGCGCTTGACTTTCCTTACCGCCCGAAATACACCGCCCGCGCGACATCGCGGAACTGGCGGGCGCGGTGGCGCAGGCCCCGCCAGTCGCCGCCGGTGACTTTGTGGCGGAATTCCGTCTCGACTTCGGCCACCCGGAAGCCGTGCGTCAGCGCACGGATGGTCAGGTTCACTTCCACGCCGAAGCCGGGCGCAAATGTCCCGCCGAGGGCGTCGAGCACCGCCCGGCGGACCGCCCGCTGCCCCGACAAAGGCTGCGTGAGCGTCTGCCCCGTGCGGCGCTCGATGCCCTGCCGGGCCAGGCGCACCACAAACCCGTGCCCGCCGGTTTGGCCCGACGCGGCAAACGCCGGGTCGGGCGGCAGCAGGCCGACCGTCATGTCGGCGGCATCGCTGAAAAGCGGCGGCAGCAGCTTGACCGCTTCCCCGGCGGACGCCCCGAGGTCGGCGTCAAGCAGCAGAAACACATCGCCCCACTCGCGGGCGGCTTGGTAGGCCGCCGTCAGGGCCGCCCCTTTGCCGGCGTTGCTCTGCTGAAGCGTGCAGTGCGCCCCGGCCTGCCGGGCCTGCCGCACCGTGTCGTCCGCCGAGCCGTCGTCCACCACCACAATCGGGCCGATTTCGGGCCGGGCCACAAGCGACGCCACGGTTAGGCCGATGCGCTCCGCTTCGTTGAACGCCGGGATCAAAACGCAGACGCGCTCGGTCATGGAGCCGTCCCGCTTTCCAGCGACTCCGGAATGCGCCGCTTGGCGGTCGGCTTGATGCCGTAGTCGCCCGCCTCGCCGCCCAGGGCAAGCGGCAGGCCGATCTGCCCGAGCGGCAAATCAATACAGTCCACTGTCGCAATCCCCGCCGACTGATACGCCGGCATAAACGACGCCGCCGCGCCCGACGGCTCGCAGCCCACCACCGTCACCGGAGCCGCAAGCGACTGAAACCCGGCAATCAGCCCCGCGTCGGCCGCCGTGTCCGCCGCGTCGGCAGTGCCGCCGCCCACCAGCACAAACAGCGTGCAGGGCTGAGATAGGTCCCCGGAGACGGTCAGCAGGCCCGCCTGCTGAAGCGACGCAATGGTTTCGGCGTTCGCCGGCACCGTTCCCGTGCCCTGCGCCAGCGCCGCCGCCAGCGCCGCCAGCAGCATTTTATCCTGCGCCGCCGGGTCCGTCCCCGCCCCCGGCAAAGCGCCCCGCTGCCGTGCCGTCAGGCCGCCCCAGCGCCCGGACAGCGCCAGCGTCGCCGTCACCGTCGCCCCGGCATCTTCCAGCGCCCCGTTCGCCGCCTGAGTGGCGTCGGCATAATCGCCGGTTTGGATCAGCGCCACACGCCTGCCGGCCAGCTTGCCGCGCACCAGCGCCGGGCGCAGCGCCCCGAGCGCCGACTCGTCTTGGGCCAGTCGGCCTTGAAGCACGCTGCGCTGCTGCACGACGGCGTTGGTCTGCTCCGCCAGCCTTTTGACCGCTTCGCGCTGCCGGCTCATCTCGACAGGGCCGTAGTACGACGCCCCGATGAGTATCCCGAAGCCGAGCATCAGAAAGATGGCAATGGAGTAGAATAAATGATAGCGGGCGTCAAGCATGGAGCCGCCACCAGATTCGAAGCAGCGCGGCCATGTTCTCCCACATCGGCGAAAAGCGCAGCAGCACCACAACCGCAAACAAAAACGACAGCAGCAGGGCCACATGCGCGAGAAACGGCGGGCGCGGCTGGTACAGCTTGAAGACGCCCCGCGCGTCCACCAGGCGCGGGCCGACTTTCAAGCGCACCAGATAAGTGCTCGCCATGCCCGCCCGGCCTTTGTCGAGAAAGTCTTCCAAATTGGAATGCGTGCCGAGCGCGACAATCAAGTCCGCGCCGTGCTCATACGCCAGCAGCAGGGCGGCATCCTCGCTGGTGCCGGGCACGGCGAACAGATCGGCCGCAAGGCCCAGGGCGTCCACCCGCGCCATGCCGGGCGCGTCGCCGTTTTTGTACGCATGCACGATAATCTGCGCTCCCGACCGCAGGGCATCGTCGGAAATCGAGTCCATGTCGCCTAAAATCACATCCGGCCGGTGCCCGAGAGCAAGCAGCGCGTCCGCCGCGCCGTCCACGGCGATCAAGACCGGCTTGTAGTCGGAGAGGTAGCCGCGCATCAGCGCCAAATCTTCCTTGTAGCCTTCGCCCCGGACCACCACCAGCGCATGGCGGCCGGCCAGCTTGACCCGGCGCAGCGCAGGCACATGGGTCGGGTCCAGCAGCAGGTCTTTGTCGGCATCAAGGTATTGCAGGGTGTTGCGGGCAAACTTTTCCAGCTCCGCCCCGAGGTTCGCCCGCGCCGCCGCCGTCGCTTCGGCGATTTTGGCGTCGCTCCACGGGGTCAGCGCATCCAAAAACGAATTGCCCCCGTACAGCGCCGCCCCGCCGTCAATCGCAAGCGGCGTGCCGTCGCGCAGCCGTCCGAACTGCGCCGGCTCGGAAAGCTGAAACAAGGGAATACGCGCCGATGCCAGCACCGACGGGCCGCGATTGGGGTACTTGCCGGAAATAAACGGCTGGGCGTTGACCACGGCGGCGACGCGGGCGTCGGCGAGGGCGCGGGCCGCGAGGCCGTCAAGGTCCGCATGGTCAATCACCGCAATGTCGCCGGGCCGCAGACGCTTGACCAGCGCTTTGGTGCGGCGGTCGCAGCGGGCCGGGCCGCGCAGAAAAGGGGCCGCTGCCGAGGCAGGGGGAACCGAAGCAGGACGTACAAGCGCCAAGTGCGTTTTTGTCTCCTTGACCGAAATCCCGGCAAAATCTGAGCAGATTCTTGTCAGTATAGCACAAAGCAGACGCGGTTCGTGTGCCATACTGCTGTTATGACATTTGAGATGATTGACACGCACTGCCATTTGAACCACGAACAGTTTGCCGGCGACTGGGCCGAAGTCTACCAAAGGGCGGAAGCCGCCGGGGTGTCGCGCTTTTTGTGCATCGGCTTTGATTTCGCCAGCTCCCGTCAGGCCGCCGCGCTGGCCGCCGCGCACCCGGCGATTTATGCCGCCGCCGGCATTCATCCGGAGTCGGTGGCAGAATGGGGCGCAGACAAAGCAGTCGAACTCGCGGCGCTGTTTGCCGCTTGCCCCGACAAGCTCACGGCCTACGGCGAGATCGGCCTGGATTACCACTGGGAAGGCGTTGCCCGAGCGCGGCAGCAGGAAGTCTTTGCCGCGCAAATTGCGTTCGCGTCGGCACTGCGCCCCGACGCCCCCCTGCCGTTGATTATTCATAACCGGGATGCGCTCGACGATGTGCTGGCCGTGCTGAGGGCTTCCGGGACAGCGGCCCCGGTCGTCATGCACTGCTTCACCGGAGACACCGACGCCGCCCGGCTCTGCCTGGATGCCGGCTGCTTTCTCGGCGTCGGCGGGGTCGCGACGTTTAAGAACTCGGGCGCGGTCCGGGACGCCATCGCGTATGCGCCGCTGGCGCGGCTGCTGCTGGAAACCGACTGCCCGTACCTCGCCCCGCAGCTTCAGCGGGGGCGGCGCAACGAGCCGTCGTTTCTGCCGGCGATCTGCGAAACAGTCGCGGCGGCCAAAGCGCTGACGGTGGCGGAAGTCGCCCGCGCGACCACCGCGACGGCGCGGACGCTGTTCGGCATGGGGTGAGAAACTACGCGGAAACCGGAACTTTCCCGGCACGCTTAACGGTTAAGTAGGGCATGAACAAACTGCCCTTCACTGCCGCCGCCGTTACGCTTGCGCTTTCGCCGGCCGCCTATGCCCAGCTTGGCGCGGCCCAAGTCGCCTCGGCCCATGCCGCCGTCCGGCCCGGATCGGTCCCGCGCGGCGGCAAAGGGACGCTGACCGTGACGCTTACCGTCAGCCCCAAGTACCATGTCAACGCCGCCAAGCCGAACGATCCTAATTACATCGCCACGTCGTTCACGCCGCAGCCCGCGCCGGGCGTCACGTTCGGCCCCGTCCGCTACCCCGCGCCGAAGCCGATGGCGCTGTCGTACTCGCCGAAGCCGCTTTTGGTGTATACCGGCGCGGTTGTCGTCACGGTTCCGTTTACGGTCAGCCGCGCCGCCAAGCCCGGCCCCCTGCCGCTGTCCGGCACGGTCAATTATCAGGGCTGCGATGCCAAGTCCTGCTTTCCGCCCGCTTCGGCCCCGGTCAAGGCGACCCTGACGGTGAAGTAAGCGGCCGGCGGTTTCGGTGCCGGTTCCCCGCGCCTGCCGGTTTCAGGTATAATCGGCCTGATGGAATACCTTACACAGCTTGTTGGAAAAACTGTAGACGATGCCGACGGCGAACGCTTCGGGCGGCTCTCCGAAGTGGTCGTTTCCCCCGGCGATCCCCTGCCGCTGGTCGCCGCCTACCAGGTCAAAACCGAAGACGGGGCGCTGTTTGTCCCCTGGGACGGCCTGGCGGCCTCCGCCGACGGCCGCGAGCTGAGATTAAGCCGCCCCGTCACCGACATTCAGCCGTATCAAATCCACGCGCAGGACTTTTCGCTGGTGCGCGACGTGCTGGACAAGCAGATTGTGGATGTCCACGACTACCGCGTTGTCCGGGTCAATGACATTCGGCTCGAAAAGCTCCCAAATGGCCGCCTGGCGCTGGTCGGCGTAGACCCCGGCGTCCGGGGCCTGCTGCGCCGCATGGGCCTCGACAAGCTGCTGCTGTCGGTCAGCCGCGCCCTGCGGCTTAAAACCGCCGACGATTCTTTGATCGGCTGGAACGATGTCGAGTCGCTGCCGACCCACAACGCCGGCGAGCCGCTGAAGCTCAAAGTCTCCCACGAAAAGATCGCCAAGCTGCACCCCGCCGACATCGGCGATATTCTCAACCAAATGGACCCCGCCCACCGCCGGGACATCCTGGAAGGGCTGGACCTAGAAACCGCCGCCGACGCCCTGGCCGAAGCCGACGAAGACGTGCAGGTCTCGGCGCTTCAGCAGCTTGACGCCGAGCTGGCCGCCGATATTCTCGAAGAAATGCCCGCCGACGAAGCCGCCGACGTGCTCGGGGACATGGACAAAGCGCACCGCGACCAGCTTCTCGGCCGCATGGACATCGAGGAGCGCGAAGACGTTCAAGAACTGCTGGAATACCACGACGAGACCGCCGGCGGCCTGATGACCAATGACTACCTCGCTATCGCGTCGGAAATGACCGCCCAGCAGACCATTGAGCAGCTTCGCGCCCTCGAGCCTGAATCCGAAATCACCTACTATGTCTACGTCGTAGACCCCGAAGAAAAGCTCGTCGGCGTGATTACTTTGCGCGACCTCATCGTCGCCCAGCCCGAAACCCGCGTCTCCGAGTTCATGCGTGCCAAAGTCCGCTCGGTCCCCCTCGACGCCACCGTCGAAGAAGTCGCCCGCAAGTTCGAGCGCTACAAGCTCCTCGCCCTCCCCGTCGTCAACTCCGACGGCTGCCTGCAAGGCATCATCACAGTAGACGATACTTTGGAGCAGCTTCTTCCCCCCGATTGGCGGCGGCGTCCGTCGGAGAAGCGGGCGAAAGAATGAGCGCTCTCGGCGAAGGGCCAATCCAGCACTTCACGGACGCCGCCGGTGTTCAGGGCATCACCGGCTTTGACCCAGCTGGTCTTGAAACCGGACAAACTGTCGCTGTTACAAGCCTTGAGTTCGGGCAGGGGGCCAATACTTTTCTTGCCGGAAGCGCAGGCGACATTTTCGTCACCGAGCTTAAGCCTGACGCCACAGCCGGACAACTCCAGCAAATCGGCGTATTTGGCGACAAGCAAAATTTTGTGATTCAATTTTCTCGCGAAAGCGCATTCGCGAACTCTGTCAGGATCACTCCGCTGTTTCCTGCCCGGAGCATCTACGGCGTCCCGGCAGGTACGATCTTGGAACACACGGATTATTTATACACAGTCACGAGGTTACAATGATTAAATCCCAGCTTGCAGAATTCGCAAAGTATGACCTGTCCCGGCTTGCCGTTTTTCTGAATGCTTCAGACGCTCAAACGCAGACCCAGGCGATTGAAGAAGCTGTTCAAGTCAATCTTCTGCTGGCGGATGCGGCGGTGTCCGCGCTGCAATCCGGGCAGGACCGCTATTTTGTCGCGGAGCGCCTGCCTCAGTTTGGGTCGGTCGTCATTGCGCCGCTTCAAGCGCTGCTGACCGAGTCTACCGACGACGAAGTCCAAATCCTTGCGGCATTGGTGCTGCTGCGCCTCGGCTCAAAGGCCGGTGTCACTGTACTGCTTCATGCCGTTTTGACCGAGCCGATAGACCGCTACGCCGCGCTGATTGTGGAGCGCCTCGCGGCAAACGGTATTCAGGAAGCAGGCGACGCAATCCTTGCCCGCCTCCGCCAGTTCCGCCGGGACGCCGTGGATTACGGAAAACCGTTCGAGAGCAACGCCAGCAAAGATTTCGTCGTCACCTCGCTCCATGCTTTGCCCGGATTGGATATTGCCTTGCCGCCGGACTTGCAGGTATATTTCACAGCAGAGATCATGCCGGTTGAAATTGCGGCTCTGCTTATGAGCAAAACCGAGGGCTTGCTCAGGTCGCATTGACGAAAATCAAAAAGGCATAGCATGAATAATGACAGCGACAATTCTGCTCCGGCTGCCCCAATTGCGAAACGGCAAAAGCCGGCCACCGATATTTCGTCCGCAAAGCAAGCCGCGTTAGAAAGAACTTCCAAATGGCGGGAAGACACGGCACGGACGGTTTGGCCGCCTGCGCCGGCTGGGATACAGGAGCCTGTCGCGGAGAAACCGGAGCGGAAAGCGAGCAAGCAAGCTTTGGAAGTGACGGCGGTTGTCTTTCTCACGCTTTGGGCTTTCGGTGCCGGCGCGGGAGCTGGGCTTGGACACAAAGATTTCTCGGAGTCACTGCTTGGCAATCTCGTCTGGGCTTTGTTTGACCTTCTGCTGTGGAGTGTGCCGATCTTGTACTGGTTCGGCGTGTTGAGATCGCAGTGGCGGCTGATGAAAAACGATCCGACGGCGATCAGAAAGATTAAGTTCGCGGTATCCTCTGTAGTGATGGTCGCTGTTTACGGAAGTGGGTTATGGATTTCGCTTTGGTGTCTTACCGTTCGCGCGGCATGCTCAGATACCGTTTACTGAGGTACATCATAACCCAGCACTGACTTGGATAGACCTTTGAAGTGAAAATGTCCGCCTTCGCGGACGCAAGAACAGCCTGCAATTATCGGCATTTAGTCGCGGAGCGACTTTCAGTCATCAGTAGCCCGGCACTTCAGCGCCGGGTTCCTCTGTACGGTGCTTCCCAAATTAATCTTATGACCGATGCACGGAAGACAATCGGGTCGCGGGGTGAGGAAGAAACGGTGGCGTTTTTGGAGACGCGCGGCTACCGGATTGTGGATACGAATGTGCGCCCCCTCGGCGGCATGGCGCGGGGCGAGATTGATGTGGTCGCCTGGGACGGCGAGTTTTTGGTGTTCTGCGAGGTGAAGACGCGGCGGGTAGCGGCGGGCGCACAGGGGACGCCCGCCGAGGCGGTCGGCGCTCGCAAGCAGGCGCAGCTCACGCGCCTGGCGTGGGCGTATCTGGCGAAGCATAATCTCGACGATGTCTCCTGCCGGTTTGATGTGGTCGAGGTTGTGCGCCGTCCCCCCGCCCCGGCGCGGCTGACGCTGTGGCGCGATGCGTTCCCGCCCGCCGAGGCATAAAGCGAAATTCCTGCCGCGTTAGGAACCCCTCCCGCTCGTTCCTCGCTCCCTCCCCTGTTAGGGAAGGGCAAGAGAAAGCTACAGAGAGCAGTTACCCGCGCGTCTCTCGTTTTCTCCATATGGCCCTCCCCTAACAGGGGAGGGAGCGAGGAACGAGCGGGAGGGGTTCCTAAGGCTTTTATTGACAACCCCGGCCCCCTGTGCTAGAATGACGGCATGACGGCGGCATACTCCTATCCACAGCAAATCACCCCCGCGCCGGCACCAAAGCCCGTGCAGGCGTCGGTGCGGCTGCCCGGCTCGAAAAGCATCACCAATCGGGCGCTGCTGCTGGCGGCGCTGGCGGACGGGGACAGCCGATTGATTGCGCCGCTGCATTCGGACGATACATTTTATATGGCATCGGCCCTGCGCGAGCTAGGTGTCCCCATGACTGAGACGCCGGAGCGGGACTTTGTGATCACGGGACGCGGCGGCACGTTCGACGCGCCCCCGAAGACGCTGATGATCGGCAATTCCGGGACGACGGTTCGGTTTCTCGCAGCGGCGGCGTGCTTTGCGCCGGACGGGGCGGACGTTGTGCTCGACGGCGTTGCGCGGATGCGGGAGCGGCCGATTCGGGATTTGGTCGGAGCGCTGCTCACGCTGGGCGTCCATGCCGAGTGCCTCAACGGCCACGGCTGCCCGCCGGTGCGGGTGCGCGGCGGGGGTCTGCCCGGCGGCCCGTGCCGCCTGCGCGGGGATGTCAGCTCGCAGTTTTTGACCGCGCTGCTCCAAATCGCGCCGTATGCCCGCGCCGATGTCGAGATTGAAATTGTCGGGGACTTAATCTCCAAGCCCTATGTTGGTATTACCAAATCGGTGATGGCATCGTTCGGTGTCTCGCTTGTCAACGAAGATCATCGGCGATTACGGGTGCCGGCGGGTCAGCGCTACGCGGGCCGTGAGTACGTCGTGGAAGCCGATGCGTCGAATGCCTCCTACTTTCTGGCGGCGGCGGCGGTCACGGGCGGCACGGTGACATTGGAAAACTTGGGCACCGAGTCCATACAAGGCGACATTCGCTTTGCCGACGTTTTGGAGCGTATGGGCTGCACGGTCACGCGCGGCAAGTCAATCACGCTGACCGGCCCGGCGCAGCTTCGGGCCGTGGACGCCGACATGGAAGCCATTCCTGACACGGCGCAGACACTGGCCGTCGTCGCGGCGTTTGCCGACGGCCCGTCGCGGATCAGCAATATCGCCAGCCTGCGGGTCAAGGAAACCGACCGGGTCAAAGCAGTCGCCAAAGAGCTGCCGAAGCTCGGCGTCCGCGTGGACGAAGGCCAGGACTTTTGGGTGATTACGCCGCCCGAGAGCGGCGCGTACACGCCCGGCGCGATTGACACCTACGACGATCACCGGATGGCAATGGCTTTTGCCGTCACTGCTCTGCGCGTTCCCGGCGTCACCATCCACGACCCCGGCTGTGTTGCCAAGACCTTTCCCGACTTCTGGGACCGCTGGAAAGGGGCCTTCGAATGACCGGCGAAGAATTCTCCGAAGTCGGCGTCGCCGGTGCGCTGGCCCATGCTTACGCGCAGGACGCTCGCGGCTTTCTGCCGCTGCTGGCCGCTGTGCTGTCCGGGACGCTGCCCGACGAAACCGAGATTGAGCGGCGCGGCGGCCTGTTTCAGAAAGACAAGCCTGTCCGCAAGATTTCCGTCACGCTCGGCGACAGCGTTTACACGCTGGAAGACCTCGGGCGCGGCCCACTGGCCGCCAGCCGGGTCAAGATCGTGCGCGGGATCACGCTGAAGACTGAGGCGATTCCGACCGAAGACTGGCTGGCGGAGATGAGCGCCGAAATCCACGCCCGCGCTCAGCGCAATGAAAAAGCCTTTTTCGCCTTGAAAAGTCTGCTGGATTAAGCTGTAGGCGGTCTAGTGAGGGAAGTATGGGTGCGAGGGCGTTGATTGTGTGCGAGGGCGTTGATTGTGTGCGAGGGCGTGTTTGGTTACGAGGGCGTGAACGCCCTCGCTGGGGAGCGCAGACGCTGAGGTCCCGCCTGCGCGGGACAAGAATAGGACAAGATTAAGAATAGGACAAGAACGGACCTATTTCCATCTTCCGCCACGCAGGTGGCGGCTTGGCGTCCGCGCCCCCCAGCGAGGGCGTTCACGCCCTCGTAACCAAACACGCCCTCGCACACAATCAACGCCCTCGCACACAATCAACGCCCTCGCACACAATCAACACGCCCTCGTGACAACGCCTTCACACAGCAAACACGATTTCGCACAGCAAACACGCCTTCGCTTTCTTATGGTGACCCTATGCCCCTTTTTGGAAAACAGCCCGCCAATCCCCAAGCCGCCGCCGCTGCGCTCACCGACCAGGACCGGCTCACCCGTGGCGGCCTGCCGCTGAAAGCCGAGCGGCGGCTCACCGAGATCGCGCAAAACCCGCGCTTCTTTACCAGCAATCTCAGCGTCAACGAGCTGGTCCTCGCGAGCACTGAAGGCGTCAGGCCGCTCGGGCAGGTGATGGGCAGCACCGTTTACCATGTCGGCTGGCAGTACACGCCGATGTACGCTAGCGCCGAGCTGACAGCCCTGTCCCACGCCCAGACCGAAGCGCGGCACCTAGCCATGTCCCGCTTGCAGCAGGAAGCGCAGCTTCTCGGGGCGCACGGCGTCATCGGCGTCCGGCTCGAGCGCAAGTCCTACGAATGGGGAACCAATTTGATCGAGTTCGCCGCGTCGGGAACCGCCGTCGCGCTGGAGGGCCGGCCTGTCCCGAAATCCCCGTTTGTTTGTGCGCTGTCGGGTCAGGAGTTCTACGCCCTACGCCGGGGCGGCTTTTTCCCGGTCGGCTTCGCGTTCGGCACCTGCACCTATTATCATGTCGCGACGGCGACCAACCGCTACGCAAGCCAAAGCTGGAGCAATGTCGAGCTGACCGACTACTCCAAAGCCATCTACCACACCCGCCATGCGGCGATGACACGACTGGAAAAAGAAGCTGTCCGAGTGAGCGCGGAAGGCGTTGTCGGCATGACGATTGACAAGTATATCACAACCAATGAAGTGGAAGTCAACGACCAGCCCCGCCGCGATTTGATCGTCGAGTTCACCGCCCTCGGCACCGCGATTGTCACCGACAGCCCCGACACGCTGACAATAGACTACGGCCTGCCGCTGAGAGATTGATGATGAAATAATTGAAGCCGGGGTTGTGGAAAACCCCGGCAGGAAAATGTCCTTCGGACACGGAATAAGACGATGCACGGGAACGCGGCTGACACCGGCTCTATCCTTGTGCAGAGCACACTTTTCTGCCGGGGTTTTCCACCACCCCGGCACACTATCTATGGAGGGATTCTATGCGGCGCAGTAAAACGGAAATCTATCTGCATTTTGTTTGGGCCACTTACCGAAGAATGCCTTTGATCACTCCGGCGCTGGAACCGGACTTGTACGGCGTCCTCGCTGACCAGGCACAGCGGCTTGGATGCCGGGTCATGGCGCTCAATGGTCTTGAAGACCACGTTCACCTTGTTGTCAGCGCACCCGCGAAATATGCGCCTGCGGCGATTGCCAAACAGCTTAAAGGCGCTTCAACCGCCTGGGTACGCCGCACAATCCGTCCGCAGCAGTCCATGTCTGCGGAGCCGTTCGGCTGGCAGGACAATTACGGTTGCTTTACATTGAGCCGGACTCATCTGCCGCAGGCCATTACCTACGTCGAAAACCAAAAGCGCCGCCACGAAACCCAAAAACTTTGGCCCGACTGGGAAGAAACTGACAGCGCGGCCTGAAGCCGATGCAGTGCTGGGGTTGTGGAAAACCCCGGCAAAGCAGCGTCCTTCGGACAAAGTATCAAGCAAAATCTGCTTCTTTGTGCGAAGCACACATCCCTGCCGGGGTTTTCCACAACCCCGGCTATCTGGAGCACCCCCACCATGCCCGATAAGTACACGCCCGGCTCGCAGGACGGCCTGCCGATCCATGCCCGCAATCGTTTGGCCGCCATGACCCCCGGCGCGGGCAAGAAGGGGCTGTTCACAAGCGATCTCTCGGTCAACGAGTTTCTTTTGGTCAAAGAAGCGGGCTTCGACCCGCTGGGGCTGGTGGTCGGATCGTCCATCTACCATATCGGCTGGCAGAAGCCGGCGCTGACGCAGTCTATGGAGCTGGAAACGCTGACCCAGGCCATGTACCATGCCCGCGAGCTGGCGATGACCCGCATGGAAGAAGAAGCCGACTCGATTGGGGCTGACGGCATTGTCGGGGTGCGGCTGGAAGTCGGGCGGCAGGAATGGGGCGAGCACCTCGCCGAGTTTATCGCGGTCGGCACGGCGATCAAAGCGCGGAGCGGCGAAAGCCACCGCGCCCCCAACGGCCGACCCTTCACAAGCGATTTGTCGGGCCAGGACTTTTGGACCCTGACGAAAGCCGGCTACCGGCCCATTTCGTTTGTGATGGGCAACTGCGTCTACCATGTCGGCTATCAGGGGGTCAAAGCGTGGTTCTCGCAGGTCGGACAAAATATCGAGATGCCGACCTATACCCAGGCGATTTACGATGCCCGCGAGCTGGCCTTGTCGCGCATGCAGGCCGAAGCGGAAGAATTGGGGGCTGACGGCATTGTCGGGGCGACCATCAAAGAAAACTCGCACGGCTGGGGCAGCCATGTGATTGAATACTTTGCGGTCGGCACTTCAATTATTGCCACCCGACCGGACCACACCATCCCCACCCCGCAGCTTATGCTGCCGCTGTCGGACCGATAAGCGCACAACTAAGCCCAAAAACGAGGGAGGCCGTTTGGCCTCCCTCGTCTTTATTTGGCTGCAATTCGGCTGCCTCGCAGCAGCAAGATGCGATTGCCGGGGTCGCCCTGCGTGTATTCTTCCAGCGACGCGTCGCCGAGGCGGACCGTCACCCCCGGCGCGGGAGCGCTGAGTGCGGCGGGCGGCGGAGCGAACGGCGCGGGAAACAGCAGCGCACATACATACAGAATAGTCATCACGGTCTCCTTCGGTATCGTCGCAGTTTGGCGGCTCGGCGGCCAGTTGTTTCGGGCGTTTGCCGGAAAGTCAAGGCCCGTAGCTTTGCGTCCTGCCTTTTCAAGCAGTTTGCCCTTGTCAATATGCGAAGGACGACAGCGTTTATTGGCGCTGTCTGCCGTTTATTATGCCGCTTTAGACGGAAATCTTTACCGCAGCACGCAGGAACCGATAGCCAGCATCAATCTCCCGCCAGTCTTTCAGCCATCCGTACTGCTTCTCCCAAGTGCCGTCGTCTAAATCGTTTTGCAGCCGCAATGTTCCCGCTTCAATCTCAACGCTGTCCCCGAGGGCAAATATGGACATGCCGGCACGAACAGCAGGTTCTAGGTAAAGCTGAGGCCGGTTCCAGCCTGCCGCAAGAAATATATCAGTCAAGTCGCCCGGAACCGGAAACGGGATGATCTTCACATTCCGAGCCGTAATGTCCCCTATCTGGGAAGTGATTGTCGCCAGCGGGGGCAGCGAGTTGACCGCAGCTTCCCAAAGTTTCGGAAAGTAGTCAGCAAGCCACAAAGGCTTAACTTGGCGATAATCGAACGTCAGGAAGACGAATGGCCCTCCACCTGCCACCCGTCCCATTTCACTCAGCGCTTGGCCGATGTCTGCGAAGTGATGGATAGCAAGTGTACAGACACAACCCTGCACCGATTTGTCTGTAAGCGGTAGATGTTCAGCCACGCCTTTATGCCACCGAATGCGGTCGTGGCTTGCCGCCTGACCGCGCATGACGGCTGAGGGTTCCACCGCGTCAACAAAATAGCCTCGGTCGGCAAGGGCATGAGTATAGTTGCCTGTCCCGGCCCCAATATCGGCGATCCTGCTGCCTGGCGGCAGTGCAAGAAGCGATACGAGAGCATCCACAATCCGAGCGTCCGCCTGCCGAGTTTTCGTGTAAGAATAGCCGATTGTATCATAAACAGGAATGTCGGCGGCTGGCATAAAGGCTCCTTTTCGGTGTCCACAAACAATAACGCCTGCCGTGATTATGGCAGGCGTTAGGTGAGAAAGCAAGCCTCGAAGCAGCGCGAGCATCACTACTGCGCGGCGGCGACGGCGACCGGGGCGGCGGCCGGGAGCTTGGGCGTTTCGCGCTTGATGGTCTTGGTCATGATCGCAATCGCGTGGCGGGTCTTTTTCTCCTCGGGGGTCAGGCCGCTGTTGGCCGCCAGGCGGTCCATTTTCTTCTGCACGGCGGTGAGGGCTTCCAGCGAGCTGTCGAACTTGCTTTGAATGCTTTCGCCGTTCACCTGCGTTGTTTTCAGCGAGCCGAGGAACTCCTGGGTCACGCCGTCGCCCAAAGTCTTCACGGCGGCGGGGTCGGCCCCGGACGCCAGCACGCTTTTAACTTCGTCTTTGTGGGTCGCGAAAAAATCGTCCAGGGTTTTGTCCATCTGCGCCGACCCGGACTCAAGATTGGTTTTAAGGCTGGTGTCGAACTGTTCTTCCAAGTTTTGGCGGTACACCGGAAGCTGCTGCATGGCATAGTCCGGGGCCTGGGCGATCAGCACGGGAACCTGCTGCTTAAGCTGAGCGGCGATGTCCGGTCCCTGCTCCTCGACCCGCTGGGCGATGAGGCCACGAGCCAGCTCGGCCGCCTGGGTCGGGCGCAAAAACTGGCTGAGGTTGGAAGTGACGACGCCCATATAAACGGCGGCGACGATCAGGGCAATGATGGAAAACAAGCGGGTCCGCTTCAGGGAGATTTTGGACTTTGCCAATTCTTCCGAAACGTAATTCTCGGCGATATTCTCGGCGGGGGGAGTCGGCGCAGAGCCGTCGCCGCCGGGATTTACATATACAGTCATTTTTTGCTGTCCTTTCCGGCGCTTGCCGTGTTTTTCAGCGACTTCGGCGTGTTGTCGCTTTGCGCTTGGAGGCTCTTCAAGTCGGAATGGAAATTATCCACGACCAGCAGCGCCATTTCCCAGTTGGCTTTGTCCTCGTCGGCGGTCACCGGCTCGGTGTCCTGGATTTTTGTGAGGTCGGTTTGGATCGCGCTGAGCGCCGCCATGTGCTTCGAGAACAGCTTGTCGTTGGCGCTGACAATCTGGCTTTGGCCTTCGTTTGTCATGTTGGTCACCAGCGCCTGCACGGCTTCATCGGTGACGCCGGGATAGGCGGCTTTGATCTTCGGCTCCTGCCGCTTCAGCATCTCGCCGTAGGTCGCTTGCAGCGCTTTGTCGCCGTGCTCCGGCAGTTCTTTTTGCAGAATGTCGAACTGCTTCAAAGAAGTCGCCGTCAGCTCGGGCACGCGGTCGTTGAGCTTGGTGAACGCCGCCTGCACTTCCGGCTTGCTTTCGGTGATGGCCTGCTTTGCCATGTCGGTGACGGACGGCAAAACGCTTGTTTTCAGGCCGTCGGTCAGCGAAGTGGCGAACTGCTGCTGGGCCGGGCCGGGCTGAAACAGCGCGTGGACCTGGCCGACCAGCGAGCCGACACACCCGACGGTGATGGCGGCGACGGCGATTGACGCGCCCCAGCGCCAAATCTTGATTTCTTTTTGAATGGATTCGTGGGCGCGAATCTTTTCGGCGATTTCCTCGGCGGTCATGGGTGTCTCCTTCGGCGCGGGCACTCGGTAAAATTACCGGGTTTTTTGGTAAAGGCTTATTATAAAGCGCAAACGTTAAGCTAACATTAAGACTTGCAGTCTCAGCCCGGAAGTTTGATACTTATTATCGCAATCATACCAACATTTTGCCGTGGTTAAGCCTTGCTGCTTGCCGAAACGAATTTTTTCTTTAGAAATTCATTTGCCGTTTTTTCGCGCCAAGCAGGAAAATCCCCGGCGGGCAGAGAACACTCCCGGCGTCAGCAAAATACCAGACACAAAACAGGACGTTATCGCCGTTCAGGAGGAACCGTTGCTATGCTCGCTCAAGTAGACTCCAGTGCCATTCTCGGCATTGATGCGTATGTTGTTCGCGTGGAAGTGGACATCTCGTCCAGCGTCCCGATGTTTACCATTGTCGGCCTGCCCGACGCCGCCGTGCAGGAGTCGCGCGAACGGGTGCGGAGCGCCATCAAAAACTCCGGGCTGGAATTTCCGCTCCGGCGCATCACCATCAACCTGGCCCCCGCCGACATCAAAAAGCAGGGGCCGTCGTTTGACCTGCCCATCGCCGTCGGCATTCTCGCCGCCACCGGGCAGATTGCCGGCGATAAATTGGCTGAAGGCATGTTTGTCGGGGAGCTGGCTTTGGACGGCTCGGTCAGCCCGGTTGCGGGCGTCCTGCCGATGGCGATCAAGGCCCGCGCCGACAAGCGGCCGTTTTTAGTCGTTCCGGCGGCCAATGCCCCCGAAGCCGCGATTGTCGGCGATGTCCGCGTTTACGCCGTCAAGTCGTTGTCCGATGTGGTCGTGCTGCTCAACGATTTCGAGTCGCAGACCCCGCTGTCGGGCAGCCCGGAAGCGCTGCTCGGCCTGCCGTGCGCCGACGACCTGGACTTCTGCGAAGTCAAAGGCCAGGAGCATGTCAAACGCGCTTTAGAAGTCGCCGCCGCCGGCGGGCACAACATACTTCTGGTGGGGCCTCCGGGGTCGGGTAAGACCATGCTGGCACGGCGGGTGCCGTCGGTGCTGCCGCCGCTGAGCCTTGAAGAAGCGCTCGATGTCACCAAAATCTACTCGGTCGGCGGCCTGCTCGGCCCTTCCGCGTCGCTGGTGACCAAGCGTCCGTTTCGGTCGCCGCACCACTCGATTTCCAATGCCGCCCTCGCCGGCGGCGGGTCGTCGCCCCGCCCCGGCGAAGTGTCGCTGGCGCACAATGGGATTTTGTTTTTAGACGAGCTGCCTGAGTTCAAGCGGGACGTGCTGGAAGTTCTGCGGCAGCCGCTGGAAGACGGCCATGTGACGATTGCCCGCGTCGCGGCGACCATGACCTATCCCGCTCAATTAATGCTGGTCGCCGCCATGAATCCGTGCCCATGCGGGTATTATGGAGATACGGTCAAGACCTGCACCTGCTCGCCGCCGACCATCGCCAAATACTTACAGCGGATCAGCGGGCCGCTTTTGGACCGCATTGACATTCATATCGAAGTGCCGCGTCTGCGTCAGGACGAAATGATCGGCGGCGGGGGCACCGGCGAGCCGTCGGCGTCCATTCGGGGCCGGGTTCTGGCCGCCCGCGCCCGACAAAAAGAGCGCTTCCAGGGCCATACGGAGGCGGCCGCGCTGCACTGCAACGCCCACATGGGAGCGCGGCAGATCAAGCAGTTCTGCCGGATCAGCGACGATGTGAAAGACCTGCTGCGGGCCGCCATTTCGCAGCTCGGCTTGTCCGCGCGGGCGTATGACCGCATTCTGAAGCTGGCCCGCACCATTGCCGATCTTGACGCCGAAGCCGACATCCAGCTCGCCCATGTCGCCGAAGCGATCCAGTACCGGGCGCTCGACCGAAAGCTGTGGGGGTAATTCTATGGCCCGGATTGTCATCCCTTCGGAAGACGAAACCGCCCGGCTTTGCGCGAGGGGCCGGGAGATTTACGACAGCAAGCTCAAAGCGATTCTAGAGCCGACCTATAACGGCAAGATCGTCGCGATTCACCTCGAGACCGGCGATTATGCGGTCGCCGGCAACTCTCCTTTTGCCCGTCGGGCCTTGCGCCTTCGCAAGCCGTCAGGGCTGATTTTCGTAACGGATGTCGGGCCGGCTCCACTGGATGGGCTGACATGGAGGATGATGGGCAGCCACATGCTCTCAGGAAGAGGCAAATAGTGTTTGGAGTTTTTCGCGATGAACATCCGCGACTTGTGCTTTCTCTGCCTGCATCACAGGAGCCGCTCGAAATCGAGTTTATTGTAGACACCGGGTTCGCTGGCGATTTGGCTCTGCCGTCAAGCCTGGCAAAGCAGCTTGATGGGGTAACGGCAGGGCCGCAGGAGCGTATGCTGGCGACAGGTCAGCCGTTTTACTGTGACTCTTACGAAGTTGCAGTTGAGTGGGGGGACGAAGCGCGGACGACCGAGGTACTGGTTCTGGAAGGCAATCCGCTCCTCGGCACGGTCTTAATGCGTGAGTACTTGCTTCAGGTAGAAATGACGGACGGCGGCGAAGCGCTGATTGAGCCGCTTTAAGTGTTCTTTTCAGCAGCCATTTCGCGGACGATGATTTGGAAAGCAAAGAAAGATGCGGTATAACTCACCCAATTCGCCGATGGACAGCTTGCGGGACTTTGTAACGCGGGGCGGCATTCCCGTCACGATGACGCTGATCAGCGTTAATGTCCTGCTGTTCTTCGCGGCGTTCTTTTCGCCGAACATCGCCGCGCCGGCATTGGAGCACTTTCTTGCGTTTCAATCGCCCGGCTGGCTGGCCGTGCCCTGGACACTGGTGACATTTCCGCTGTTCTCCGGCGGCTTGTTTCCGCTGATCTTCGGCTGCTTGTTTTTTTGGTTTGCCGGCGGCAGCCTGGAGCGGAGCTGGGGCAGCAGCCGGTTCGCCGGGTTTCTCGCCGGAGTGACGGCGGCGACCGCGCTGTCGTTTGCCCTGGGCGGCTTTTTGTTTCGTACCCCGACTCCGCCGCTGGCCGGCTTGTCGCTGCCGCTGGACGCCGCCATTGTCGCCTTTTGCATGCTGAACCCTGAAGAGCCGTTTCGCTACTTCTTTTTCACGCTGCGGGCGAAGTATATTGCCTTGATTGTGACAATTTGGACCCTGGTTTCGTTGGGCCCGATCTTCGGCGTCTTTGCCTGCGGCGGCATTGGAGCGGCGTTTTTGTATGTGAAATACGGCCGCGCCTGGGCCGGCATTGACTCGTACCGCCCGTCCCGCCGCAATTCGCGCGGGCCGGACCTGCGGATGACGGACACCCGGCCGGCCCGGCCCGTGTTCCGCACGACCCTCGACGGCTCCCCGGCGCGGCGCGGCACTTTTGACTTCGCCGGGCGCTGGAAAGACTGGCAGGAACGGCGGCGGCTGGAAAAACTCTGGAAAAACTCCGGGTTTTCGTCGTCCGAAACCGAATGGCGCGATGATGAAAAGCGCCGGAAATGATACCCAAGAACCTTATGCGTGAACTTACCCTTGCTGCGGCGCTGCTGCTGCCGGCTTTTTTCAGCGGCAGCGCCGCATCCGCCCAAACGCCGAGCAGCGCCAAGACGGCGGCAGTGGTCGGCGCTTACCGGAGCAACCCCGGACACACCGGGGTCGCCGCCGAGCCGCTGACTGCGCCGCTGTCGCTGCTGTGGCGGCATACGACCCAAAGCGCCAAAACCAACCCGGCCTCGCCCGTCGCTGCCGAAGGCCGCGTCTTCTTTGCGTCCGGCGGCGGCCTGTACGCCGTCCGCGCCGCCGACGGGGCCAGGCTCTGGCAGTACCCCGCCGACGGCAAATCGCTGGGCCTGTTTTCGGCCACGCCGGCCCTTGACGGCGGGGCGCTGTATGCTGCCGACGACAACGGACAGGTGACCAAGCTGGAGGCCGCGACCGGCAAAATGCTGTGGAGAGCCAAGCTCGACGGGGCGCTGCGGTCGTCGCCGGCAGTGGCCGACGGGGTCGTCTTCCTCGGCAGCAGCAACAGCCGCTGTTATGCCCTCAGCGCCGAAACCGGGCAAACCCTGTGGAGCGCCGCCACCGGCGGCGCGGTGCTGACCGCGCCGGTCGTGACCGGCGGCCTGGTCGTGTTTGCGTCGGCAGACAACTCCGTTTACAGCCTGGGCACACGCACCGGGCGCAAAGCGTGGGCCGTGCCGTTTGACGCCGACCCAAGCCTAGTGCCGCCGGTTTACGACGGCCGCGTTTTGTTTGTCACGGCAGGCGACACGGTGTACAGCCTTGATCCGGCGTCCGGCCGGCAGCGCTCGACTTTGAAGCTGCCGACCAATGTGCTGATCCCGCCGACCGTCGCCCCCAACTCGATCTATATTATCACGCAGGCCAGCGTTTTGTACGCGCTCAGCGCCGCTGGGCGCTCGCAATGGAAAGCCGCTTTGGAATCCGCCCCGACCGCGCCGCCGCTGCTGGCCGGCGGCGTTTTGCTGGTGACCACGCAGACGGGAATGCTTTCCGCGTATGACAGCGCCGCCGGCCGGCTGGTCTGGCGGTATGTGATGCCGGCCACGGCCACCGACAGTCAGCCGAAAGCCGCCGCCGCCGGAGTGTTTTCGGCCCCGATTGCCGCCGACGGCACCTTGTATCTGGTCGGCGACGACGGCACACTGAGCGCGTTCCGGGCCGATGCCCCCGACAGCGCCCCCCCGGACGTGGTCCAGCTCGCCCCGGCGTCCGGCGCGACGGTTCCGACCGACAACGTTACCTTCGGAGCGCTGCTGACAGACATCGGCAGCGGCATCAATCCGGCTACGGTCAGCCTGGCTCTAGACGACGCCGTGGACCCGCTGGCGCTGTTTCATGCCGACGCCGGCGCGATTTATCGCACATCGCCGACACCGCTGACCGAGGGCGACCATCAGCTTACGGTGAAAGCCGCCGACTGGCGCGGCAACGCCGTTTCTAAAACCTGGCACTTTACGGTGCGAAACAGCGCGGTCAATCGGGGCAATCGCTTTAACCCGTTTGACCGCAATTATCCCGGCGGGGGCGGGCGCAATCCAAATGCCCCGCCGCCTCCCCCGCCCTTCTAAACGAAAACCGACATCCTAAGTATAGAATTGACTATGGAAAGAGAGATGGCTATGGAAGGCCCGCACGCCGACGCTTCCCCCCAACCGACCGAGACGCGCCCCGATACGGACACCGACTGGCTGCGGCTGCATGCCGCCGAGATTGCCCCGTTTCGCCTTAATGCCGTGCTGGATGCCTACGGCGGCAGCCCGGCGTCGCTTTTTGCCGACACGGCGGCCGGCTGGTACAAGCGCCTGCCACAGCTCGGCGAAAAGCGACTGGCGAAGCTCGCGGCCGTGCGCGGCCTCGACTGCACCCAAACGCTGCGGGCGATGGACAAGCACGACGCGCACTTGGTCACGGTCCGCGACTCCAATTACCCTGCCCAGCTTCGCCCGCTGGTGGATGCCCCGCCGGTGCTGTTTGTGCGCGGCGAGCTTGTGCCGGAAGACAAGTTCAGCCTGGCGATTGTCGGCTCGCGCCGGGCGACTTCCTACGGCCTCGGCCTGGCCGGGCGGTTCGCCGAAGAGCTGGTCCGGCACGGCCTGGCGATTGTCTCCGGCGGGGCGCGGGGGGTGGATACCGAGGCCCACCGGGGAGCGCTGGCCGCCGGCGGGCGAACCGTGGCGTTTCTCGGCTGCGGGGTGGACGTGGCGTACCCGTCAAGCAACCGCGCGTTGTTTCAGCAGATCGCTGAAGGCGGCGGGGCGGTGGTTTCCGAGTTCGGCATGGGAGTCCGGCCGGAACCCTGGCGGTTTCCGGCCCGCAACCGCCTGATCAGCGGCAGCTCGTTAGGAGTCTTGGTGATTGAAAGCCCGGCGGACAGCGGCTCGCTGATCACGGCGCGGGAAGCGGGCGAGCAGGGGCGGGACGTGTTCGCGATCCCCGGCCCGATTGGGATGGGCCACAACTCGGGCTGCCACAAGCTGATTCAAGACGGCGCGAAGCTGGTGGAGTGCGTGGACGATATTCTCTCGGAGCTGGGGGTTTTGACGATGCAGTCCCCGGACGGCCCGAGCAAATCCCCGGCACCGGCGCTCAGCCTGCCGCCGGAGCAGCGGCGGATTTTAGACATGCTGACCCTGCACCCGCGCCAGACCGAAGGCATGATCCACGAAAGCGGCTTGTCCGCCCCGCAGGTCGCCGGCATTTTAACCCTGCTCGAAATGCGCGGCCTCGCCAAGCGCGTCCCCGGCAACGCGTTTGTCCGGGTGCTGTAAGCAGCTCAAAAAAACGCCCGGCAAGCGGTTACTCGCTGCCGGGCGCTTCGGGCGAAGGCAATGCACTAAGACAATGCGCTATAGTTTCAGCCTTCAGTCTTTTAATTCTCGCAACGGCTTCGCCGACGCTTGCTTTTACTTCAGTGGAGATAGTGCTGCGGGCCTCTTCCAACTTTGAAGCGGACCTGTCATTGAGACGAGTTCTTTCACGGACAAAGCGTTTCCGCCGCGCGAAGCTCGCGATGCGTTTCGACGGCAATACGGTTCAGCCGCTCAAGGCTATGAAGGATACGAGTGCTGGAAGCGGCAATTTCCTCGAATGCAGCCTGTACCGCCCTCTCGGTATCACCCTCGGTGAAACTGGCAGCCGCGTGAGTTCGCTCGCCGACTGCCTGCCCCGCTGTCTGCACAGGCTGTGCGCCCCGTGCCGGATGAGCGCAAACTGCGGGGAAAGGCAGAGCACCATATTTTCGCTTTTCGTAAGGCATCTGTGTTTACCTTTGGGCATAACGCAAATGGGCATAACGCAAAACTGCCGGGTCGCTTCCAAAAAAGCGCCCGACAGAAACAAAGCAGCAGCAAAGCAGGTCAGCGTTTCAGCGCGGCGGCTTTGCGGCGCACAATCAAAAGCAGGCTGCCGCCGACCAGAAGCAGGCCGAAGGACGTAACGGACGAGGATTCGGGAACGGCGGGCAGCGGCCCCACCGACGGGCCGGCGTTGTTTCCGCCTCCGCCTTGTCCGAACACGGCCACAGCCGCGCCGGCCCCGAGCAGGGCCGGAAAGATCGAGCCGAGGCCCGAGCCGCCCCCGCCGCCGAGAAGCTGAAGCGAGGGAGACACCCGCACCACCGGCGGCGCGGACAGGTCGCTCGGCGTGATCAACTCGGTCTGCGTGCCGTCAATCCCGGTCAAGACCGGCGGCGTGTTCAGGTTGGCATCCGCCATAGTCACCGGCACCGACGCCACTTTCGGGGCGGCCAGCGGCTTGCCCGGAAAGGCGGTCGGCGGCAGGGCGGAGACCATCGGGTTGCCGCAGGCCAGCTTCAAGATGGGCTTGCCGGTCACGCGGGACGCAAACACCGGGGTTCCGGCGGGCAGGCGGGACTCGATCCAATACTCGCTGCCATCGCGCCGGATGCAGGCGACCCGGTAAGTGCCGGTCTTTTGCAGGCGGCGCAGGACCAGGTTGCGCTGAATGTAGGCGGTCATCTGCGCCGGGGTGATATGGAAATGCTTGGCGAGCCGGCCACGCACCTGCGGGTCCACGGACACTTCGCTGGAAAGCTCGCGCACCGTCCCGACATGATAGTTCAAAAATGATTCCGCCGGCACCGGCAGGTGCGGGCCGCCGGGAAGCGCGGCGGCAGGCACGGCAGCGCCCAAAGCGAGAAGCGGCAGCAGAGCAAGCCGGGTCGGGTTCAAAGGACACTGATTGGTGTGAGGCATTGGTTTTCCTTGTTCGGGATCAAACAGGCAAAAAGCCGTTTGCGAAACTCTCCGTTTCGAGCTAATGATACCATGATATAGGCAAATTTGCAAATTGTGAAACGCCGCCGGGGGCACAAAGGCAAAAACAGGCATTTCTGCCGGGGAAGGGACGACCGCGCCGGACAAAAAGTTCCCTGTGTCGCTCCTTCGAAGCCTCGCCGGCGCGGCTCGGTAACAAAAAGCCCGAATTGAGTGTTATAATGACAGGTAAGGAAACAAAGACTTCTCATGGCAAAAAAGCTGATTATTGTCGAGTCGCCGGCCAAGACCAAAACTCTGAAAGGGTTTCTCGGCAGCGACTACCAGGTCGAGGCCAGCATGGGCCATGTTCGGGACCTGCCGGAAAAGAAACTCTCGATTGACATCAAAAACGATTTCGCGCCGACGTATGTGATTATCCCGGAGCGCGAAGATGTCGTGCGGAAATTGCAGGCGGCGGCCAAAAACGCAAGTATTGTGTATCTGGCATCGGACCCCGACCGCGAAGGCGAAGCGATTTCGTGGCACCTGTCGGAAGCGCTCAATCTCACAAACCCCCGGCGCATCCAGTTCAATGAGATCACCAAGACGGCAGTGCAGGCGGCACTGCTGAACTCCCGCGAGATTGACATGGACCGGGTGAACGCCCAGCAGGCCCGGCGCGAGCTTGACCGGATTGTCGGCTATAAAATCAGCCCGATTTTGGCGAAGAAAGTCCGACCGCGCCTGTCCGCCGGCCGGGTGCAGTCGGTCGCCGTGCGCTTGATTGCCGACCGTGAGCGCGAGATTTTGGCGTTTAAACCTGTGGAATACTGGTCAATCACGGCGTCGCTGACCCCGGACACGCCGAAGCACAAGTTCGACGCCGCGCTGACCGAGCGGGACGGGAAAAAGATCGAGATCGGGAACCAAAAGTCTGCCGACGAAGTTTTGGTGGACTTGGACGGCGCGGAATACAAAGTCAAGTCGGTCAAGCGCAGCGAGAAGCGCCGAAACCCGGCCCCGCCGTTTATCACCTCGACGCTTCAGCAGGAAGCGGCCCGCAAGCTCGGCTTCAGCGCCAAAAAAGCGATGCAGGTGGCCCAGCAGCTTTACGAAGGGGTGGACATTCCCGGCGAAGGCCATGTCGGCTTGATTACCTACATGCGGACCGACTCGACCCGCATTGCCGACGAAGCGCAGGCGGCGGCGCGGGCGCTCATTGTCGAGACTTACGGCCCGAAATACGCCCCGGCGTCGGGCAAGCAGTACAAAAAAGGCGGCGCGGCGCAGGACGCCCACGAAGCCATCCGGCCCACCGATGTTCGCCGCCTGCCCGAGCGGATCGCCCAAACGCTGACCCGCGACCAGGAGCGGCTGTACAAGCTGATTTGGCAAAGGTTTGTGGCGTCGCAGATGACCCCGGCGGTGTTTGACGTGGTAACGGTAGACATCACGGCAAAAAATTACACGTTCCGGGCGACGGGGTCCACGCAGAAGTTCGACGGCTTTCTGCGGGTCTACCAGGAAGGCAAGGACGACGCGAAGACGACCGACGACGAGGACAAGCAGCCGCTGCCGCCCTTGACCGAAGCGCAGATATTGAAGCTTCTGGCGCTGACCCCGAAGCAGCACTTCACCGAGCCGCCGCCGCGCTTCACCGAGGCGACACTGGTGAAGGCGCTGGAAGAAAAAGGCATCGGCCGGCCTTCGACCTATGCGTCTATTATTGCGACCATTCAGGACCGGCAGTATGTGGAGCTGGCCGAAAAGCGCTTCCGTCCGACCGAGCTGGGAACGACCGTGAACGACCTACTCGTGAAGCACTTCCCGGAGATTTTAGATGTGAAGTTCACGGCGGCGATGGAAACGCAGCTTGACGCCGTGGCCGACGGCAAGGAAGATTGGGTCGGCATGATGCGCCGCTGGTACACGCCGTTCGCCGAAAGCGTCACCAAAGCCGGCACGGAGATGGAGTCGGTCAAGCAGCCCCCGCGCGAAGCCGGGCAGGACTGTCCGACCTGCGGGAAGCCGATGGTCATCCGCGCGTCCCGCTACGGCGAGTTCATCTCGTGCTCGGATTACCCCGGCTGCAAAACGATTGTCCGTCCCGAAGCTGAAAAGATTGACGAGGTCTGCCCAAACTGCGGGGCCGAGATGGCCGTCCGCGTCGGCCGCTTCGGCCAGTTTATCGCCTGCACGAACTACCCAGAGTGCAAGACCACCAAGCAGCCGGCGTCGGCCAAGATTGATGTCCCCTGCCCCAAGTGCGGCGGCGAGGTGACCCAAAAGCGCTCGAAAAAAGGCGCGACCTTCTACGGCTGCGGGAACTATCCGAAGTGCGACTTTGTGGCGTGGGGCAAGCCGATAGGCCGCCCCTGCCCGAAGTGCAAGCAGCCGCTGATGGAAAACACGATGCGCGGCGGGCGCGTCGTCGGCATCAAATGCACCGGCGCGGACTGCGACTACAAAGAAGCGCTGCCGGTGAAAGTCAAAGAAGGGGCCGAGGGCGCGGAGTACGGCGACGCCGACGCGCCGGAAGCTGAGCAGGAAGCCAAGCGCGAGCTGGCGGCGGTTTAAGTGAAGCGAGGAGCGAGGGAGCAAGCAAATTAAGAGATGCTTAAGAGAGGGCGAACACAAGGTTCGCCCCTACGGGGTAAATCGGAGCGGCGTAGGGTGCGAACCTTGTGTTCGCCCTTCAATTTGTCCCGCTGACAAGAGCAAGCAACACAAGCCGGGGGATGACCACACGATCATGTTAGCGCTGAATTTCTACAGCGATCTCTACGGGGACGCACTTAAAAAAGGCCGCAAGTCGGCGACCGTTCGCCTCGGCGACAAAAGCGACAAGTACCAGACCGGGCAGATTGTCTGGGTCACCATCGGCCAAAGATATGCCCGGCGCAAGAAGCTGTTTTCGGCTATTCTCGACGCCGTTGAAGTCAAGCACTGCGGCGACCTGTCTCCGCGCGACGTGCAGCGCGAGAACCCCGAGTTCCGCACCAAAGACGAAGTTCTGCCGCTGCTCGGACGCATCTATGGCCGCGAAGTGACCGACGACGATATTTGCACGGTGATTTATTTCTCGCCGGTGGACGAATACGAGTTGTAGAGTAAGTTTATGACTGACGAAATTACGATTATCGGGGGCGGACTGGCGGGCAGCGAAGCCGCGTGGCAGGCGGCGAACGCGGGTGCGAAAGTGCGGCTGATTGAGATGCGCGGGGTGAAGCCGACGCCGGTGCATGTCGGGGACAAGCTGGCGGAATTGGTCTGTTCGAACTCCCTGAAGTCGAATTTGCTGACCAACGCCGCCGGGCTGCTCAAGGAAGAAATGCGGCGCTTGAACTCGCTCGTTGTCATGGCGGGGGATGCGTCGTGCGTTCCCGCTGGCGAGGCGCTGGCGGTGGACCGGGATTTGTTCGCCGCCTGCATCACCGGCAAGCTGGAAAGCCACCCGAACATCACGCTGGAGCGGGCGGAAGTGACGACGATTGACGAAAACGCCGTGCATATCGTCGCGACCGGGCCATTAACGTCCGACGCTTTAGCAGGCGAAGTCGGGCGGCTGACCGGGCAGTCGCAGCTTTTCTTTTACGATGCCGTCGCGCCGACCCTTGATGCGACGACCATCAACCGCGAGATTGCGTTTTTGGCATCACGCTACGACAAAGGCGACGCGGCGTATCTGAACTGCCCGTTTACGAAAGACGAATACACGGCATTTTACGAGGCGCTTCTCGCCGCCGAGCTGGCCCCGCTGGGCGAGCATGAAGCCAAAGTCCCCTACTTTGAAGGCTGCCTGCCGATTGAGGTGCTGGCGTCGCGCGGCCCGAAAACCCTGTCGTTCGGCCCGATGAAGCCGGTCGGCTTGACTGACCCGCGCACGGGCCGCCGTCCCTGGGCATGCCTGCAATTACGGCAGGAAAACCGCGCGGGAACGCTCTATTCGATGGTCGGCTTCCAAACCCGCATGAAGTGGGGCGACCAAAAGCGCGTGTTTCGGATGATCCCCGGCTTAGAAGAAGCCGAGTTCGTGCGCTACGGGGTCATCCACCGAAACACCTACATTCAGTCGCCCCAAGTTTTGGACAACACGCTTCAAATGAAAGCGTACCCAAACGTTTTCTTTGCCGGGCAGATTACGGGTGTGGAGGGGTATGTCGAGTCGGCGGCGACAGGCATTCTCGCAGGCCGCAACGCCGCCCGGCATCTGCTTGGTCAGCCCCTCTTGACCCTGCCCGACACGACCATGCTGGGGGCTTTGGCCCACTATGTCGCGCACTACGACGGCAAAGATTTCCAGCCGATGAACGCCAACTGGGGCATCGTGCCGCCGCTGCCGGACCGGATCAAGGACAAAAAAGAAAAAAACACGCTGCTGGCCGAGCGCGGCCTCGCCGCGCTGATGGAGTATACACAGCAGGTTTCACGGGGCTGAACCCCCGTGCTTTGAAGTGCAATTTCCCGCCTGCGCGGGCATCAGACCTAACTTGCTGACATCTTCGCCCGCGCAGGCGGGAGCTTGCTCTTTTGAAGCATGGGGGTTCAGCCCCGTGAGATCCGATCTCCATAACCTCGCATGATCGAAGCCTGCCGCGACCTGTTTTTAGAAGCGCAAGCGACCGTGAGAGGCGCGTCGCCGCACACGGTCAAAGCCTACGCCGAAGACCTGCGGCAGTTTGCCGAGTTCGCGGCCGCGCAGGGCGTTACCGACATACACGCGGTTGACCCTGGGCTTCTGCGCTCTTATTTAGCCGCCATGCAGGCGCAGAACCTCGCCCGCGCGTCCCGCGCCCGCAAAACCGCCGCCCTGCGCTCATTTTTCTCCCACCTCGCCCGCCACGGGCACATCTCCCATTCGCCGGCAATCGGCCTGCGGAGCGTCAAGCAGGAGCACCGCCTGCCGAAGTTTCTGCGCTCCGACGAGATAGACGCCCTGCTGGCCGCGCCCGATTTGACCAAGCCGCTCGGCCTGCGCGACAAAGCGCTGCTGGAAACCTTGTACGCGTCGGGAATGCGGGCCGGGGAACTCGTCACGCTGTCGCTGGGCGACATCAATTATGACGAAGGCGTCATTCGGGTCGTCGGCAAGGGAAACAAAGAGCGCGTCACGCTGCTGGGCCGCCACGCCGTCTTTGCGTTGCAGCGCTACGTCCGTAAAGGCCGCCCTGCCCTGCTTCTCCTGGCGGACCAAGACGATGGGGCGCTGTTCGTCAATCGCTACGGCAAACGTATTTCCGACCGGGGCATTCGCAAGCTGTTCGATAAATACTGCGCCGAAGCGTCTGCCCATCTCAAGATCACCCCGCACGTCCTCCGGCACACGTTCGCGACTCATCTCCTGTCCAACGGCGCGGATTTGCGCCTCATTCAAGAGCTGCTCGGCCACGCCAGCGTCGCGACAACTCAGATGTATACCCATGTGACTACAGAGCGCTTGCAGGAAGTCTACGCGCAGGCACACCCGCGGGCGAAGCGCGAGGAAGAACAAACTTGACAAACGTTCCTTTTGGCCCGACAACTACTCGCTTCTTGATCGGCGAGTAGCCGGGTCTGCCCGCAACAACATCATAGAGGCCGGGTTCTGCAAGATATTGGTACGTCATTCCTTGTTGCCCTGAGTAGTGGACCACGAGGCTTGGGTCGTCCACGGGTTTGCCGGCGAGGTCGTAGACGCTAAGGCTCACCCAAGAGATGCCATGCCCTTTCGGGTCCAAGATACGAGCAGTCAGCACGAGATAATGACATGGCGGCGGCACATCTTGGGGACGATAAGCGGCGATGCCGTGCCGAAACAATGCAACAGCGTAACTCGGAACAGGACGCTCATCTATTGACATATATGTATGTCCAACAAACCATGAAGGATAAGATGACGACACCCTCCAAGTCATAAATTGATACTGGCCTGCCTTCAGCAATCCGCCAACGAATAGCGGCGGAAGGCAGAGGCAGGCCAGTATAATCATCAAGGCGGAGCGTGAGCGTAGTGGCGGCTTAGTCATCAGTGGGCTGGCTATGGAGTTTACTTCCTCGCCCTAAATGCTTGTTGCTTAGAAGTTGACCGTCGTATCTTTCGGCAGCGCCGCCAGCTTGGCTTTCACGTCTTCCGTCGCCTTCTCAAACTTCGGCTTGCCGAGAAGCGCGAACATGTTGGTCTTGTACGCCTCGACGCCGGGCTGGTTGAAGGGATTGATGCCCATCAGGTAGCCCGAAACGGCGATGGCCCGCTCGTAGAAATACAGCAGTGCGCCGAGCGAGTACGCATCTAATTGGGCTAGATGGATGGTGCTATTCGGAACGCCGCCGTCGCGGTGGGCGAGGGATGTGGCTTCGTAAGCCGCTTTGTTGACTTCGGACAGCGGGCGGCCCTGCAAGTAGCCAAGCTCGTCAAGGTCGTTTTCAGCGGACGGGACGGCCAAAGTCGGCTCGCCGCCGTCGAGAATTACGAATGTCTCAATGATGTTTCGGCGGCCTTCTTGAATCCATTGGCCCATCGAGTGGAGGTCTGTGGTGAAATCCACCGCCGCCGGGTAGAGGCCGATATGGCTTTTGCCTTCGCTTTCGCCGGTGAGCTGCTTCCACCACTCGGCGATGTAATGCAGGCGCGGCTCGAACGACGCAAAAATCTCAGTGGAATAGCCCTTGCGGTACAGGAGGTTGCGGGCGGCGGCATAGAAATACGCCGGGTTCTTGGTGACATCGGACACGGCGGTGGCGTCGGCGACGGCTTTGGCCCCGGCGAGCAGGGCGTCAATATCAATTCCGGCGACGGCGATGGGCAGCAGGCCGACGGGCGAGAGTACGGAGTACCGGCCGCCGATGCTGTCGGCGATAACTAAGCTGGGGTAGCCTTCCTCGTCGGCGAACTTCTTCAGCGCCCCCCGCTTGGCGTCGGTCGTGGCGACAATGCGCTTCTTGGCTTCATCCTTGCCGACGTTTTTTTCGAGTAAATCTCTAAATAGGCGGAACGCCACGGCGGGTTCAGTTGTCGTGCCGGACTTGGAAATAGCATTGATCGAGAACCGCTTGCCGCCCAGCTTTTTGAGAGTCCTGGCGTGGTCGTGCGCCGAGAGCGAATTGCCCGCAAACAGCACTTCCGGCCCATCGCCCTCGCCGAGCGCTTCAATCACCGCCCGCGCCCCGAGATACGACCCGCCGATACCGATGGAGATCAGCACATCGGAACTCTCGCGTATCTGCGCCGCCAGCGTCTTGATGGTTTGCAGCTCGTCGCCGCTGACGATCTTTGCCGGGTCCACCCAGCCGAGAAAGTCCGCCCCCAGACCCGTTCCCTGCGTGACTTTTTGATGCGCCAGGTCCACGTCGGCTTGAAACGCCTTGACTTCATCTAAATCCACATCGGGGGCTAAGTAGCCATAATCCAGCGAAAGCGGCAGCGCCATAAGTGTGATCCTCCCATTGAAAGCCGTCCAACCAGCCTCAGTGTACCCAGTTTAAGCCGTTTCGCGCGAGGCCGAGCGCGATGCTCCACATCACCAGCCCGACCCCGCAGTCTAAAACGCGCCAGGCGCTTGGGCGGCGGAACAGCGGCGCGAGAAACGCCGCGCCGAGCGCAAGGCCGAAGAACCAGACGCAGGACGCGCAGACGGCTCCGAGAGCAAACAGCAGGCGCGGCAGGGCCGCGTACCGGGCTGAAAGACTGCCGACCAAAACGACAGTATCCAGGTAAACGTGGGGGTTCAGAAGGCTGACGGAAAGCGTCGTCAGCGCAATGCTTCCGCGCGTCGCCGGGGCGGCTCCGGCTTCCAGCGCGGCAGGACGCCAGGCCCGCCGGAACGCCGCTGCGCCGTAATAAATCAAAAACGCCGCGCCGACCAGGGCCGTCAGGCGCAGGAGCCAGGGCACATGGGCAATGATGCTGCCGACGCCCGCCGTGCCCAGCGCAATCAGCAGGGCGTCGCACCCGGCGCAGATCGCGGCGACTAGCGCCGCCGACTCGCGGCGCAGGCCCTGACGCAGCACAAATGCATTCTGCGCCCCGATGGCGATAATCAGGCTCGCGCCGAGGCCGAAGCCATGCAGCAGCGGGAGCAGGCAGACGGCGACCGTCACAGCCGGGTCAGCGTCTCGCGGGTGCGCTCGGTCTGCACTGTCCCGGTGTTCAGCGTTGACGCCGGCTCAAAGAGAAGCACGGATACTTCAGTTTCAGCGCACGGCTGGTGCTCGACGCCATGCGGAATAATCACAAACTCGCCCTCGCCGACAGTCACATCTTTGTCGCGCAGGCGCAGGAGCAGCGTTCCCTGAAGCACCAAAAACAGTTCGTCTTCGGTCTCGTGATGATGCCAGTCGAACTCGCCCTGTAGTTTAGCGAGCTTGACCTGCATGGTGTTGACATCGCCGACAATGCGCGGATGCCAGTAATCGTTGATCTGCGCCAGCTTTTCGGCGAGATTGACTGTTTGGATTTCCATAAACATTCCCAGCGAGAAAAAGCCCGGCACTCTTTGTGCCGGGCCTTGCCTGAATTACTTCCCACGGAAAAATCGCTTGAACTTATATAAAGTCACGTCGCGGTTCATCTCGGCGATAGCTTTGGTCAATGGAATCTCTTTCGGGCAGGCTTTGACGCAGTTCTGGGCATTGCCACACGAAGTCACGCCGTCGGAGCCGGCGATGGCCTCCAAGCGTTCTTCCCGGTTCATCGAGCCGGTCGGGTGGCTGTTGAACAGGCGCACTTGTCCAATCGCCGCCGGGCCGATGAAGTTGGAATGCGTGTTGACCTGCGGGCAGGCTTCCAGGCACGAGCCGCAGGACATGCAGCGGGCAAACTCATACGCTTCCTGCCGGTCGCGCTCGGCGATGCGCGGGCCGGGGCCGAGGTCGTAGGTGCCGTCAATCGGAATCCAGCCGCGTATCTTTTTCAGGTTCTCGAACATCCGCGAGCGGTCTACCGCCAGGTCTTTGACGACCGGGAACTTGGACATCGGCTCCAAAGTAATCGGCTGCTGCAAGTTGTCCACCAGGGTCGCGCAGGATTGGCCGACTTTGCCGTTCATCAGCATCGTGCAGGAACCGCAGACGTTTTCTAGGCAGTTCATCTCCCACACGGGGGCCGAGGTCTGCTTGCCGTCTTTGGTGACGGGGTTCTTGCGTATCTCCATCAGGCAGGAGATGACGTTCATGGCGGGGCGGTAAGGCAGCTCGAACTCTTCCCAATACGGGGCCGAGTGCTGGTCCTGCTGCCGCTTGATTTTGAGCGTGATGGTCTTCTGGTCAGGCATCCCAATCTCTTTCTAATTACCGATCTGAATGTATAACAATCGGGCGGCGCGGAGCATTCCCGACATGCAGCGTTTTCGTGATGGCGTCAATATCGGCTTTGAGCGCAGCCGTGCGCGGGTCCGACGCAAACGTCAAATCAGGCGACGTGAGGGCTTCGTAAGTAATTGTCGTCTGCGTCCCGAACGACGCGCTCCGCATCCCGTGGCGCACCGGCATGGCCGAGAGCGGCATGGCGGCTGCCAAATCCTGGAACAGCTTCTTGACCTGTGCGCTCGGCAGCATAGCCGCTCTCGCTTTGGGCGCGGGACCTGTGGTGATCAGGCCCGTCACCTCAGACTGGGCGCTGCCGTCCGGCGAGACGACGATCCGGTAGCCTGTCGTGTTGGTCGAGCCAGAATTCATGATCACGGCAATCGGTCCGACGGGCTGTTTCGGCCTCGCAGCGGCGGGCAGGGCGGCGAGAAGCAGGCCGGTGGAGGCGAGGGCGAGGAGGCGAGGGAATAAATTCCTCTCGCTGAATGGTATCCTTCGGATGAAGAAATTGGCGTCCATTTGCATTTTCCTCTGTACCTGCCTCGTCCGAAGGACGCCATTCAGCGAGAGGAATTTATTCCCTCGCACCCCTCGCGCCGCTTTGCTCCCCCTCTACTGCGCCTCAACCTCACGCTCTCCCGCAACCGACACCGGGTTGCTGGCTTTGACGGGATCGGCGTCGTTAAGCTGCTGTTTGCCCGTGAGCCAGCTTTTGGCGGCGGTCGCGACTTCCGACTCGTCGTCATGGCCGTAAGCCGTGTCCCGGCGTGCTTCCGGGGGACGGGTCGAAAGCTGGTCTCCGCCGCCGTCGCCGCCGGCCCCGGCGGCAATCTGCATTTCCTGAACAGCCGCGCCGGTCAAACCTGCGCCCATCGCGAGGACGCCGTTCTTGCCGAGTGCGCCGCCCCGGTCGCCGTCGGCGTGGTGGCCGTTCCCGTTGCCGTTCGAGCCATTGCCGTTCTTGCCGTGGGTGTCGATCACCAGCGTTTCTTTGGCGGCTTCGGCGGCCTGCGGGGTCGCCGTGCCTGCCGTGTCTTCCTCCGCCGCATAGTTGCGAAGGCGCGGCTTAATCAGCGACGTGTCTACCGCTTCATAGGAGAGGCGCGGACCGTCCGCCGTCCATTCGGCAATGGTGGACTTCAGGAACCGCTCGTCGTCGCGCTTCGGGAAGTCCGGCTTGTAGTGAGCGCCGCGCGATTCGTCGCGGGCCAAAGCGCCGAGCGTGATGGCGCGGGACAGGTGCAGCATGTTTTTAAGCTGCCGCGTGAACGGGATAAGCTGGTTGGTCCAGTTGGAATTGTCGGCAATCGAGACATGCTCGACCCGCTCCATCAGCTCTTGGATTTTCGTGTCGGTCGCTTTGAGCCGATCATTGTAGCGGACCACAGTGACATTCTCGGTCATCGTGTCGCCCAGCTCCTCGTGCAGCTTGTACGGGTTCTCGGTTCCCGTAGACGCCGCCAGTTTTTCGTATTTCGCTTGCTGCTCCTTTAGCGCTCCCTCAAACAGCGACGACGGCAGGTCGTCGGCGCTCTTTTTCAGGTGCTTGACATAGCTGACGATGCCCGGCCCGGCAAGCTGGCCGCCGGTGAGGCACGACAGCAGGGAGTTTGCGCCTAATCTATTGGCACCGTGGTATTGGTACTCGGCCTCGCCGACCGCAAACAAACCCGGAATGCTTGTCTGCTGGTTGCGCGGATTGCCTTCGGTGAGGCCACCGGTGGTCTCGTCTTTGGCGAAGTCTACCCACAAGCCGCCCATCGAGTAATGCACCGCCGGGAAGATACGCATCGGGGTCGTGCGCGGGTCCTCGCCGATGAATTTCTCGTAGATTTCGAGAATGCCGCCCAGTTTAATATCAATCTGCTTCTTGTCGAGATGGGTCAAGTCCAAGTACACCTGGTTTTGGCCCCAGACGCCCATTTTGTCGTCCACGCAGACCGAGAAAATCTCGCGGGTGGCGATGTCGCGCGGAACCAAGTTGCCGTAAGCCGGGTAGCGCTCTTCGAGGAAATAATACCGCTCGGCTTCCGGGATAGCCTCGCCGCGCCGCTCGTCGCCGGGCTTTCGCGGGACCCAGACCCGGCCGCCTTCGCCGCGTGCGGACTCGGACATCAGTCGCAGCTTGTCCATGCCGGGAATGGCGGTCGGATGCACCTGGATAAACTCGCCGTTGGCGTACTTCGCGCCCTGCTGATAGACCGCCGACGCCGCCGTGCCGGTGTTCATCACCGAGTTGGTCGAGCGGTTGTAGACAATGCCGGGGCCGCCGGTGGCCAGCACCACGGCGTCGGCCCGGAACTCTTTGATCTCCATTGTCCGCAGGTCCTGGGCGACAATGCCTTTGCAGACGCCGTCGTCGTCTTTGATGACCCCGAGGAACTCCCAAAACTCGTGCTTTTTGACTTTGCCCTCGACTTCGGCGCGGCGGGTCTGCTCATCCAAAGCGTACAACAACTGCTGCCCGGTGGTCGCGCCGGCATACGCCGTGCGATGGTACTGCGTCCCGCCGAACCGCCGGAAGTCCAGCAAGCCTTCGGGCGTGCGGTTGAACATGACCCCCATGCGGTCGAGAAGATTGATAATGCCGGGCGCGTTGTCCGCCATGTGCTTGATCGGCGGCTGGTTGGCGAGAAAGTCGCCGCCGTACACCGTGTCGTCCAGGTGCTTGTCTACCGAGTCGCCCTCGCCTTTGGTGTTGACCGCGCCGTTGATGCCGCCCTGAGCGCAGACCGAGTGGCTGCGCTTGACCGGGACAAACGAGAATAAATCTACGGGAACACCCGCTTCGGTGACTTTGATCGTCGTCATCAGCCCGGCCAGGCCGCCGCCGACGACAATGACCTTCGGCTTCAAATTGCTTGCTACGCTTGCCATAGATACCTCTTTATCTTGTAACAATCCTCAGTAAATCGCAGTTCCGACCAGTTCGTTTTCGCAAACTCTGCTCACAGAGAAGCTAAGTCTAGAAGCTAAGTTTAATCGTCGCCGCCCACAGGAGGCCACATTCCTGCTATTCGCCGCAGGAGCGCAATTTGACCTAAATGATACGCATTATGCAGCGCGGCTTCCGCCAGGACAGAAGGTTCTATTGACGCGCGGGCGGCGTCGGCAGCCTCCCCAATAGCAGCGATCAACCTGTCGCGCAGACCAGGCCACTCGCCGGGAGCAGGCACGGGAAACGTCGCTTCCAAATCGCCGGGGGCCGGCGGCACCGCCTTGCCTTGAGCACGACTTATCTCTCGTGTCAGCCAGTAGTGGAGGTGCGCCGCCAACTGACCAATCGTATACGGCGCTCCGCTCACCCTCGCTGCGGACTGTTCTTCTGTGAGATCACCAATCAGCCGGGCAGCAGGCAAAAACTGCTCGTCCGTCAGCAGCAGCTTCGCAGCAGTACCAGGCAGCGTCACAATCTCAGAATTTTGCTCGCTCATCACTCCTCCGCCGCGTCCGCAAACTCCACCTGATCATATATCTCCGCCAAAGCCACGGTCACACCGAGCGACGGGATTGTCACGGCGTTCTCCAAACCCGAGACCGTGCTGTAGTCCCAGTGGCCGTTTTCGCCGCGCTCGAACAGCTCGACGCGCGGCTCGGTCTGGCTGACCAGCAGGTACGACCGCAGGGTTTCTATCTGCTGGTAGCGGATAAACTTCTCGCCTCGGTCTTTCGGCTCGGTGCTTGGCGACAGCACTTCGACCACGACAATCGGGTTTGTAATCGTGTGCTTGTTCTTGCCGCGATAGGCGCTCGGGCCGCAGACGACCGACAAATCCGGGTAGTAAAAAGCGTTGGCCGCCCAGACTTTCATGCCCGACGACAGCACCCGGCAGCCACGCCCGCGCAGGGCCGCCCTCAGCTCGCCGCCAAAGTTCATCGGTATAGACGCATGCGGCTCCGAGCCGCCGGACATGGCTTCAATGCGCCCGTTTATATACTCGGACTTCTCGGTGGCCGTTTCTTCCCACGTCAGATACTGCTCTTCGGTGTAACGGTCTTGTTCGACATACTGCCGGGCAACTGCCATCGGGTTCCCTCACAGGCAAAGGTTACGGACTCGGCGATGGCAGCGTGAGCGTTTGGCCGACGCGCATCACTGTCAACGTCGCTTTGGAGTGAACATCCTTCAGCGCTTGCCCGAACGCGGCGGGCGTTCCCGTCAGCGCAGGAAACGTGCCGTAATGCTCGGGGATAACGACGCGCGGGCTGACCAGCTTCACGGCGTCGGCGGCGCGGGCCGGTCCCATTGTGTAATGGTCGCCGATGCAGCAGAGCATCACATCCACTTTGTGCAGCTTCGGAATGAGCGCCATGTCGCTGAACTCGTCGGTGTCGCCGGTGACATAAAGAACCGGGCCGTTTGTGACCGAAATCAAAAAGCCGCCGGGAGCGCCGCCGAAGTGCTGGTCGGTGCTCGCCGCGCCGGGTGGGGGCGTGACGGTCGAGCTATGGACAGCGGGAATAAACGCGATCTTGACATCGCCGCCCAAAAGAGTCAGCTCGCCGCCGAAATTGCCGTCGGTCTCGCCGGTGGCATTCGCCTTCGGAAAGCCGCCGTACTGCACTAATGCCTGCTGCAAATCCGCCGTGGCGACGAGTTTTGCCCCGGTGGCGTTTGCAATCGCAATCGAGTCGCCCACATGGTCAAAGTGGCCGTGGGTGATCAAAATCAGATCGGCTTTGGTGAGGCCCGCCAAGTCCGCTGCGCCGCGCGGGTTCGCCGGGTTTTGCAGCCACGGGTCAATCATCAAAACGTGCCCGGCGGGCGTGGTCAGCTTGAACGCCGCATGGCCGTACCAGGTGAGCTGCGTGCCTGCCGCGAATGACGGCACGGCGGCAAGGGCGAGAAAAGCGAAGAGCGCGAGAGCGAAAAGTTTACGCAAGATGTTCTCCAAAATTGTGTCAGTGCTGAGTCACCGCAACGACCGGCGAGGCCGACGCGATGTGCTTCAGGCCGTCGGCCCGCAGGTGGGCGATGGTCCATAGGCCCATGCCGGCGAAGACTGCAAACAGGCCCCAGCAAACGAACTGATTGGTGCGCTGCGCCTGCGCCGAGATGGTCAGGCCCCAGCGGATGCAGAAGTTCCACAGGCCGTTGGTGAAATGGAACACGGTCGCGACAATGCCGACGGCTTGCAGCCAGAATAGCCACGGGTTCGCCATTTGGTGCGACATCGCCAGGTAGCTGATCGCCGTTTCCGGGTTCGGATTGCCGTGCCAGAGCGCGATGTACTTGTGGATGCTCGTGTCCCAGACATGGACGCTGATATACACCAAAGCGACAAGGCCCGAGGCCCTCTGCAAAAAGTACATCCAGTTGCGCCCGTAGGCGTACTTGGTCAAATTGGCCTGCCCGTAAGCGCTGATCCAGATGCCGTAGATCGAATGGTACAGCAATGGGACATAGATCAGCGCGACTTCCAGCACGGCGACAAACGGCAGGCCGCCGTAGACGCGAATGACGGCGTTGTATGCCCCCGGCCCGCGCAGAGCGTAAGAGTTCGCCAGCAAATGCTGAAGCAAAAAGAAGCCGATGGGGAAAATGCCCGAAGCCGAATGCAGCTTGTGCCAGATAAACGGGTCATGCAGACGGCCCTTTTCGGCAAGCGGTTCGGTCGGTTGGGGAGCAGCGACAGCCATAAGTCAGCCTTTCAAAGTCGTTGTCGAAATTGTTTCACGAAAAGCGCGTGACAGTCCAGTATACCCGCTTGCTTCGGCAAAGTAAAATGAATTGTTTTTGCGGGTATTATAAGTGCAGCTTAAATAGTGCCGCAGCCGATCGGGGCGAACACAAGGTTCGCGCCCTACGGTCAGAACCGGTTGGCGTAGGGCGCGAACCTTGTGTTCGCCCTTTTTTATCCCTATTGCCTTTTTATCCCTATTGCCTTTTTATCCCTATTCGCCCTTTTTGATCTTCGCTCCCGCTCTTTGCCTATGCTCAACCTAGACAGCCTGCAAATCTTCTCGGACCTTGTAGACACCGGCAGCTTTTCGCGGACCGCCGAAAAGAACTTTGTGTCCCAATCCGCCGTTTCCCAGCGGCTCAAAGCGCTCGAAGCCGACCTCGGGCAGACGCTGATTGACCGGGGGCAGGGGCGCGGCAAAGTTTCGCCGACCGCCGCCGGGGCGGCGCTTCATGCCGGAGCTAAACTGCTGCTGCAAGCGGCGGCGGCGCTCGAGGCCGACATGCGGCAGTTGTCGGACGAAATCGCCGGAACCGTGCGGGTCGCGACAGTCTACTCGGTCGGCCTTCATGCCCTGCCGCCCCGGCTGAAGCCGTTTCTGGCCGCCCACCCGCGCGTCAATGTCCATTTGGAATACAAGCAGACCGACCAAATTTACGACGATGTGGCGAGCGGCGCGGTGGATGTCGGCATTGTCGCCTGCCCTGCGCCGAAGCGCGGCCTCCAGGTGGTGCCGTTCGCCGAGGAGCCGATGGTTCTGGTCTGCGCCCCCGAGCACCCGCTGGCCGGGGCCGAAGCGACCCTTCGGCAGCTTGACGGCTTGGCGTTTATCGGGTTCGCCGACGACATCCCCACCCGGCGCTTGGTGGACGAGAAACTCAAAGCCGCCGGGGCGCGGGTGAAAGTGGTCTCGACGTTCGACAACATCGAGACCATCAAAAATTTGGTGGAGATCGGCAGCGGGGTCAGTATCCTGCCCGCAGACACCGTCCGCCAGGAGCAGCGGGCGGGGACGCTGGCCGCCGTGCCGTTCACGCCCGCCGATGCGTTCACGCGGCCCACGGGCCTGCTGCTGAAACAAACTTATGCCCGCCGGTCCGCCGTGCGGGCATTTGTCGAAGCGATGAAGGGATGAAAGGGCTGCTCGGCTTTGTTCAGGCAATAAGCCACTGACTTAATTGTTGATCCAGGTCAAACAAACGCGCTTGGTCTGTTCGCTAACTGCTTTGTTAAATCCCAGCCGGCGGGCATGGCTTTCGGGCTAAACCAAACAGCCCCGCCCTCAATTTACTGCTGACGGTACTTACGGGCGGCAGAAAGCTGCCAATCCTCATAGCCCCGCTCAGCCCCGCAGCAGTCACCGATGTCATGGGTTGACGAGCCGCCGTCTTCGCCGCAAGGCAAGTAATCAGGAGAGTAAAGCCCGCAAACTCGGCAGCGCAGGGCGTCTCATTTGGCCTATTACAAAACAATATCACGCCAGTGGATCGCTTCCGCAAAGTTTTCCAGGTGCCGAACATTTTCCGTTACGATCAATACCTCGGCACCTTCCATGTCCCACTGCACCGGGTCGAGCAGCTTTGCTTGAGCGCATAAGATCATGTCGGCATCCAAGGCGAGGTCGGGAGCGCCCTGAAGGCGTTTGTGACGCGCTTCCGCCCAGAATTCCGTCGCCGTTACGATTGCGCCGGAAGTAATCGGGACAAGGCCGGCGCTTCTGGTAAGCGCTTCTAAATTCACTAGCCCCCGGCTCGGGACGCCGTTTTTTAGCTCAGACCGGCGCAGCTCGCGTCGCATTTCATAATAACAAATTTCCGGCACAAGCGCCGCGTTTCCGGCGGCCAAAAAATCCGCAAGCCAAGTTTGGCATTTCAAAGCCTCACTTCCCCCTCGGGGATGCGTGATCAGGCCGAGCGGCCCGCTGTCAAGCAGCGCAAGGACAAGGCCGCCGGAAGTCATGGATTGAAGCCTTCGCCGAAGAGACGCCGCTGTCCGGGGCGGGCCGCTTCCATTCCTCTTTTCAGCTCTT
The DNA here is from genome assembly GCA_965246745.1 of Capsulimonadaceae bacterium. Classification (GTDB taxonomy): domain Bacteria; phylum Armatimonadota; class Armatimonadia; order Armatimonadales; family Capsulimonadaceae; genus JANXMY01. The sequence goes on along the minus strand of OZ251980.1, from coordinate 3,767,681 downwards.
CCAGCCCTTGCCGCTGCTGCTCTGCATCGTCTTCTTGGAACGACTTCAGCAGGGCGATAAGCCGGCTGCTGCGCTCCTGCCGAGCAGCGCGTGTGCTTGCAAGGCAAGCGTTTTGACTTACAGACGATTTTCTCTTTTTGGGGCGCACGGCATGGTGCGGCGCGTTTCCGATAAGGGCAAGTCTCAGGCTGATTGTTTTGTTTCTGCTCACTTCCGGCAGCCTTTCTTCACGTCCCCAGCGCCTGCTTGACGAGGCCCGGAATGTCGGCGGTGCTTTCGGCGATGTGGACGCCGGCCGCACGCAGGGCGTCTACTTTGGCCTGCGGGCTGCCGGACGTGCCGGAGATGATCGCGCCGGCGTGGCCCATGCGCTTGCCGGGCGGGGCGGTCAGGCCGGCGATGAAGCCGATGACGGGCTTGGTCATGGTTTTGATGTACTCGGCGGCAATCTCTTCATCAGAGCCGCCGACTTCGCCGCACATGACGACGGCTTTGGTTTCGGGGTCGGCTTCAAAGAGCGGCAACACGTCAATAAAGCGCGTGCCGGGCATCGGGTCGCCGCCGACTCCGACGCAGGTGGTCTGGCCGAGACCCGCGCGGGTCAGCGCGTCTACCGATTCGTAGGTCAGCGTCCCCGAGCGAGACACGATGCCGATAGGGCCGGGCATGAACATGGACGCGGGGATAATGCCGATCTTTGCCCCGCCGACGGTCAAAATGCCGGGGCAGTTCGGGCCGAGCAGACGCGACTTGGAAAACTTGACGACGTTGACGGCTTTGATTTCGTCTTCAATCGGGATGCCTTCGGTGATGCAGACGATAAAATCAATGCCGGCGTCTACCGCTTCCATGATGCCGTCGGCGGCTCCCCGCGCCGGGACAAAGATGCAGGTCGCATCGGCCCCCGTCGCGTCTTTGGCTTCCCGGACGGTGTCGAACACCGGGACGCCCTGGACGGTCAGGCCGCCCTTGCCGGGGGTCACGCCCCCGACAACCTGCGTGCCGTAGGCGATCATCTGGGTGGTGTGAAACTCGCCTTCGCGGCCGGTGATGCCCTGGACGATGACTTTGGTGTTTTTGTCAACAAGAATTGCCATGTCTTCTCCGATTAATCTTTGCGCCGCTTGAAGTAAAACACGGTTACCGGGACATTCTCGTCGTCTGCGCCGTCTTCGGCGTCGTCATTCGCCCGGACATCGGCGACTGCGCTGACCAGCTCCCAGCCCTGCCCGCCGTGGGCGTTCAGTGTTTCCTCGTCGGTCTCGTCGTCCGAGTCGCTGACGATGATTTTGTATTCGTACAAGTCTGCCATGGTGTGTCTCCTGTGAAAAGTTACTCCGCCGTCAAATAGTACCCAATAAGCCGCGCCGTGTCTACCAGGCTGTCCAAATGCGTCCGCTCGTAGGAATGCGACGCGTCCACACCCGGCCCAATCAGCGCGACCTGCACATCGCCCCCCGCCCGCCAAAGCGCTTCGCCGTCGGAGCCGTAGTACGGATAAATATCGGTGATCAAGTCTACATTGTTGTCTTTGGCGAGTCGCCGCAGCTTTCGATTGAACGCAATCGAATACGGCCCGCCGCTGTCTTTGACGCACAGCGTGCAGTGGAACTCATCCGACGCCTGCCCGTCGCCGATGGCCGCCATGTCCACGGTCAGAAGCTCCGCTAAGTTTGACGGAAAGCCGCCCGCCGCGCCGTGCCCGACTTCCTCATAATTCGAGATAAACAGCGTTGTCGTCTGCGCCGGCTTTTGGCCGTTTTCCAGCAGCGCTTTGACCGCGGCCAGGACGCACGCGACAGCCGCTTTGTCGTCCAGATGCCGACTCCGAATAAAGCCGTTCACGACTTCGACGCGCGGGTCTAAGTAGACAAAATCGCCGACCGCGATCCCCAGCGCTTTGGTTTCTTCCGAACTGGCTGTCCGAGCATCCACCCGCACTTCCAAAGTCCCCGCCTCTCGCTTGGTTTCGCCGACCGCCCCGCCATGCACATGGGTCGAGGCTTTGACAAGCTGCACGCTGCCCCGGACCATCTCCGCGTCTTCCGTGGCAATTGTCACCCCTTCGCCTTCAATCGCATTCCACGCATACCCGCCGATCTGTGACAGTGCCAGCCGGCCATTCGGCTTGATTTCCTTCACCATCGCCCCCAGCGTGTCCAGGTGCGCCGTCACCGCCCGAGGCTGCGTGTCTGAGACGCCTGCCAGGGTCGCCAAAAGCGCCCCCTTGCGCGTCCGCCGCGTTTCTAAGCCCAGCTCCCACAACGCGCTTTCGGTATAAGTAATCGCCCGCGCCGTGTCGCCCGTCGGGCTGGGCGTGTTTAAAAGCTCCACCAGAAACTCCGTCAAATACTCTGTGTCAATCGTCATCGTGTTAGGCCCTCAATAAAAATCCGCGCTGCCCTGGCGTGTCCCACCACTGCGTTTTCCTCAACGGCTTCTCGAATGCCGTCCCTGTCAGTTTCCAATTCAAACACATCGAACTCAGTTTGGAGCGCGTCCCGCAGGCCGTCTATGGTCTCATCCCAAAGGCAGGCACCGCCGGAGCGCACCCGGCACCACTCGGCGACTTGATCCATGCCGACATCGCCGTGTCCGAGATACTCCAAAACGCACAGTACGGCGGTCGGCAGGCAGCTCCAGCCGGTCTGCTGCCGATGTTTTGGAAAGCGGGTAATCATGCCGCCGTTCCGACAACGCCCCGCTGGGCCTCGGCTTCAGACAGAACCTTGCCGTCTGCGTCCAAAACAACATCGGCAATACGCTCCTCAGTCGTTCGCAGATGCAGAGGGACCTGCCATCCCACCGGATTCCGTTCCGGCACGCCGGCGAGAAGATGGTCTCCCAGAAAGCGGCTTGCCCAAGCCAGTGCAATCCCACGGACAGCATACATCAGCAGCAGGTCTTCGGCTCGGCTTCGCAGCAGCGGCTCGATCTCCGGCCAAATCAAGGTTTCCACTGTTTCACGCACAATCTGCCGGTTCCGCAGGCCGCCGAACTCAGTGGGGAACGCCGCCAGCACTTCGCTCTGAATATCCTGCGCGAGTTGGTGTTTGTAGGAGTTCAGCCAGTGCTCAAAACCCTGCGCGGCGAACGCATCCAGCCAGGGCCGAAAGCTGTCCTGCCGCTCGGCCTGCTGACGCGGAACCCGAAGCGCATTATTGTTGAGCACATACTGCTCGGCCCCGGCAATGCCCTCGGAAACAGCCGCCTGCATCCGATCTTTCGTTGACGGCTCGGCAAGCCAGGTCGTCAGCGCTTGCAGCGGTGCCGTGACATCAAGAAGCGTCAGGGTTGTCGGCATGTTACCAATCCTCCTTTATCATTGTACAGCATTCCAGGTGTACCCGCCACTCAGCTTAGACACTAACGATAATCACAATGACCTAGCAAATTTGCGGTTGCCGATCCGGTAAGCCCCTGCATGGCCGACTCGCATACTGAACAAGGGCGCGTCGGGAAACCGAGACTTTGCCCGCTTTGCCGCGAGAATATCGTCAGCATCCATTTCGTACTCCCCTGTTTGCGTGTTGGCGACAAGGAATTTCCCCCGATTGCCCGATTCCACCTGCGCCTTGATTTTCTGTTCGTAAAGCTCGATGCCGCGCTGAACGACTTCCGACGGCGTTCGTGTGATTGTCTCCATGATGTTGTACCTCCGATGGAAGTTTACTTGTATTCGTTGAGGAACTGAGCAATGTCTTGAAACGCTTCTTCCGTCTGTTTCTTTTTGTCCGGCGCGATGTTGAATACCTGGGCGCTCATGTGATAAGTGTGCTTGATTGGGAGTGAAGTCAGAAGGCGGATGCGTGGCGCGGCGGCCTGCGCTGCTAGGCCGACCAGCACGATAAGCTGCAATCTCGGAAGTAGGGCAAGCAGTTCCTTCAAATAAGGCAGCGCTTGCGCTCTGTCAGCATTTTTGACAGGCAGAATATGCTGGCCGGTGCCGACGTACCACGGGACGATGTTCCAAATCAGCGTATCGGTGCGGGCGATGCCGGCGTTGTGGATCAAGTTCCATAGATTTTTGGCCGTCGGGTCCGGGTTGTTGCTGGACACGAACTTCGACATGACTGCTTTCGGTCCCGGCGCTTCCAGCAGAAACAAAACGCGGGCATGAATGCCCCCGTCGCAGGGGTCAAAATCAGGAATATGATACTGTTCGCCGAGTGCGGCTCGAACAGACGCCAGGTAATCAGTTAGCGGCTTTATGTGCGGCGATTCTAACAGTGCGAGCCGACGAGCTTGCTCAACCGGGTCTTTCAGGAGTTCGGGCGCGTCTTCCATCGCTATTGCGGTCCTTTCCTCAGTGCTTCAATTTCCACACGCAGACGTGCGATCTCTGCTTCGGCCTCTTCGGCACGGCGGGCTTCATTTTCGGCGCGTTTTCTCTCAGCTTCGGCCCGGCGGGCTTCGGCTTCGGTGCGCTCGGCCTGCTCCTGCGGGGTGGGCAGGAACAGGCGCTTGGCCGGGTTGTAGAGGCGCAGGGTTTCGCCGACCTGCACCAAGTCCAGGCCAAGCTGTTCGCTGTGCAGGCGTCCGCCGGTGAGTTCGAGCCGGACGTATTGGCCGTCTGTCAATCGGTAGCCTTGCAGGCGGGGCTTCAGATAGTCGCCGGTAGGGTCAAACAAGAAGTATTCCGGCGTTTTCAGTGTCTGCTCGTAGAGCGGCAGCTTGGTCTCGACATCCTCGCGCTGCGTGCTGCGGGAAGTCACTTCGATGACGACGCTCGGCAGATGATCGCCTTCTTTCCAGGCCATGTACGAGTCGCGCAGGCGGCTGTCTGGTCCGAAGACGACGTAGGTGTCCGGCGAGATGCGCGATTTTGGTTTGCCTTCTTCCCAAAAGACAAAGTTGTTGCCGGAAACGTAGACGTTCGGGCGGCCCAAAAAGTGAATTTTGAGCGCGGCGATCAAATACATCATCAAGTCGCGGTGTTTGTCGGCTTCGCCCATCGGTCTGCCATCCCTGGTCGGATAAAAAACGGCTTTTGGAGCCGTCAAGGTCGAGGTTGTCATCAAAAGTCTCCTGAAATGCCGTGCATGCGGGAATCTCTACCCAATCACCTCCGCCGGGTAGCCGTCGGCGTGCAGGGCGGCAAGGATGCGCTCTTGATGCGGCTTATCCCGCACTTTAATCAGCAGCTCGACGCGGGTGACGCCGAAGGCGAGGTTCGGGCTGAGGCGGTTGTGATTGACGGTGATGACGCTGCCGCGCTCGGCGGCGATCACGGACAGCAGTTTGACCAGGCCGCCGGGGCGGTCGTCGCACGACGACAAAAGGTGCAGGTAGCGGTCGGCCCGGAGCATCTCGCGCTGGGTGAGATCGGCCAGCGCCAGGGCGTCAATGTTGCCGCCGCAGAGGATCACGGCGGTTTTGCCGTGCGCTTCGGTGCGGCCCGCCAGCAGGGCGGCCAGGCCCGCCGCGCCGCTCGGCTCGACGACCAGCTTGGCGCGTTCCAAAAGCAGCAGGATGGCGGCGGACACGGCGGCGTCGGGGACCGTCACAATGTCGTCGGCGTAGCGCTGAATATATTCAAACGTGCGCGGCGATGGGGTTTTCACGGCGATCCCGTCGCAGATGGTGCGGATGGGCACGGAGCTTGGAACCAAATGCCCGGCGCGGAACGACTGCGCGGCGGCGTCGCAGCCGTCGGACTGGACACCGACCACGCGTATTTTAGGGTGTGTTTCTTTCAGCGCTATCGCCACCCCCGCAAACAGTCCGCCGCCGCCGATGGGGATCATTACGGTGTCTGCATCGGGGACATCCTGCAAAAGCTCCAGGCCGAGCGTCCCCTGCCCTGTGATAATGCCGTCATCGTCAAACGGCGAGATAAACACGGCGTCGGTTTCGGCGACATAGGCTTGGCACGCTTCGGTGGCTTCGTGCAGATTGGAACCCGCCAGAATGATCTTCGCGCCGTAGCCTTCCGTCGCTTTGATCTTGGCGATGGAGGCGTTTTCCGCCATGAAGATAGTCGCCAGGATGCCGCGCAGGCGGGCGGCGAGGGCGACCCCCTGTGCATGATTGCCGGCGGAAGCGGCCGCGACCCCGCGCAAGCATTCGGCGGGCGTCAAAAGCGACAGCCGGTGGTACGCGCCGCGTATCTTGAATGAGCCGGTGCGCTGCTGGTTTTCGCATTTCAGCACGAGATTTGCGCCCCCGCCGACCCGGCGGGAAACGCTGTCGCTGGTCACAATCGGCGTGTGGTGCGCCACCGACTGCACGCCGGGCAGGGCCGCTTCAATCTGTGCCAGCGTGATAGTCATGGTCAATATAATACTTGGGCGCATCGGAAAAGTCAAGCCGAAAGCAGGCAGGTTGACTTCGGGGGTTTTTGCCAGTATAATGAAAGGGTCGCGGGGTGTAGCACAGTTGGTAGCGCGCAAAGTTTGGGACTTTGAGGCCGCAGGTTCGAGTCCTGTCACCCCGACCTAGTCAGTTGACTCAGTAGAAGCAGTGGGACGCATATTTTCTATGCGTCCCTTGTTTTTTGTGCGCGTGTTTGAGCAAGGAGAATGGGACGTGAAAGCGAAGTGCATGGTCTGCGGGGACAATTATGAGATCGAGCGCGACCGGGGACAGGTGATCGAGATAGACGGCGCGGGGCACTACATCTGCCACCGGGACTGGCCGGGCTTCACGGCGGGGGTGGACCTGCAAAAAAAAGTCCAGGAAGCCGAGGAAGGCGCACAGTCTCAGCAGAATGAAAGCAAGCGGGCCGAAGCGCGGGCGACCCTGACGGCATTCGACCAGTCGCCGCGCCAGATTGTCGCGAAACTCGACGAGTACGTCATCGGGCAGGAGCGGGCCAAGCGTGACGTGGCGGTCGGGCTGTACGACCATCACCGTATCCATCAGGATGATTTGGCGCAAACCGAGGCAGGGACAAAGCCCGAGGTTGAGCTTGAAAAGGCCAACATCATGCTGGTCGGGCCGTCGGGCAGCGGCAAGACGCTGCTGGCTAAGACCCTGGCCCGCTCGCTCGGCGTCCCGTTCGCCTCTGCCGATGCCACCAGCCTGTCGCCCACGGGCTACACCGGCAACGATGTGGAAAGCATTCTGACAGCGGCGTATATTGATGCCGGCGAAGATTTGGAATGGGCGGGCCGCGCGGTGATTTTCATTGACGAGATTGACAAGATCGCCCGCAAAAGTCAAGCCAACCCGAGCATCACCCGCGACGTGTCCGGCGAGTCGGTCCAGCACGCGCTTTTGAAGCTGGTCGAAGGCACGATGGCCCAGCTTCCCCTGGGGGCGTCGGGCCGCAAGCACCCGGATGCCCCGCCGGAGTATATTGACACCAGTAAAATTCTCTTTATCGGCGGCGGCGCGTTTGAAGGCTTCCCGGAGATTGTCGCCAAAAAGCTGAAGCGGCAGACCGAGCGGACAATGGGCCTGCGGGCGAACCCGTCGGCCATTTCGGGCGACCCGCAGCGCGATTATGAAATACTTGCCGAAGCCCCGGCCGAAGTGCTGATCGAGAGCTTAATAGAATACGGATTCGTGCCCGAGTTCGCGGGCCGCTTCCCGATTATCGTCCCGCTCGCCCCGCTGACCCGCGACCAGATGCGATTGGCGCTGACCGAGCCGAAGAACTCGGTCATCAAGCAGCAGGTGGAGCTGTTCCGCCGCGACGGCATTGCGCTGAAGTTCACCGAAGATGCACTCGACGCGATTGTAGACAAAGCGGTGAATATGAAGACGGGAGTTCGCGCCCTGCGGTCTTTGGTCAAAAGCATGACGAGCCAGGCCCGGTACGACTTGGCCGGCGACAGCAAGACAACGGCGGTGGAAGTCGGCCCCGAGACTTTGGACGATCCCCGGAAATATGCGGCGAAGTAGACCTACCCCGTAGGCCGCTTGACCCAGTTGCCTTCGCGGACTTCGCGCTCGGTCAGCACATACGCCAGCAGCAGGGCGGCGGCGACCGACGGCTGGGCGGGGGCGCGGTCAATCGGCTCGACATAGTACACGTCCGGCGGGTCGCCGTCGCCCCGCAGCAGCAGGCAGCGCCGCTTGGCGTCGCGCGTCACCCCCACCCCGCCGCGCCAGCCGCGCCCGAGAATGTCAAAGCCGCCGAGACGCGAGTCGCCCTCCGTCAGCCGGAAAAACTCGCCGTTGACCCCCGAGCCGCCGGGGTAATACGACGCGGCGGTAACGAGGCCGGACGGCGACGGCTGAAGCAGGGTGCGGGTGCGCTCCCGGCGCATCACTGTCCAGGGCCGGGCCTCGCCTGCCGGGATGATGCCTTCGCCGAGGTGCAGCGAGGCCGCCAGTGAGCCGTCGGGCCAAGCGGCGGTGTAATACCACTGGTAACGTCGGGTCGGCACGACGACGCCCGCGCGGGTCGCGCCGGCGAGGTTGACGGGCCGGGGCCGAATGGTCAAAAGCCGGCTGAGGGGATCAAAAATATCCATAGGTCACTCCTAAAAATGCCCGGCTGGAAAATGCCGGGTTGACTTTCCGGGCGGCTTTCCCGCATAATAAGGCGGCTTTTACAAGTTTTTTCAGCTACAGGAGACGTTTTATGGAACAAACATTTCTCATGGTCAAGCCCGACGGGGTCCGGCGGCATCTGGTCGGCGAGATCATCCGGCGGTTCGAGGCGAAAGGCTTCACGCTGACGAAACTTCAGATGGTGACGCCGACCCGCGCCCAGGCCGAAGCGCACTATGATGTTCACCGAGGCAAGCCGTTCTTTGAAGGCGTCGTCGAATTCATCTCGTCCGGCCCGGTCGTGGCAATGGTCTGGGAAGGCGACGATGTAGTTGCCCTAGCCCGCAAGATGATGGGCGCGACCAAGCCCGCCGAATCGCTGCCGGGCACCATTCGGGGCGACTACGCCAACACGGTTGAGCAAAATCTGATCCACGGCTCAGACTCGGTCGAGAACGCGCAGACCGAGATCGGGATTTGGTTCGTGTCGAGCGAGAAATGAGCGAGGGCTTTTATACGAGGGCGTAATTGTTACGAAGGAATAGGTGACGAGGGCGTGATCAACGAGGGCGTTTATGTGTACGAGGGCGTAAACGCCCTCGCTGGGGGGCGCGGACGCCAAGCCGCCACCTGCGTGGCGGAAGAGTTCGATTGATATGTCCTATTCTTATTCCTGTCCCGCGCAGGCGGGACCTTAGCGTCTGCGCTCCCCAGCGAGGGCGTTCACGCCCTCGTACACATAAACGCCCTCGTTGATCACGCCCTCGTTACCTATTCCTTCGTAACAATTACGCCCTCGTCACCATCAACATGCCCTAGTAACAATAGACATACCCATGCGCACACCACAACCACGCGCACATCACACACCGGCGCTTATCTTCTTTCCGCCCCCACCCGCTTCCGCAGCAACTCTGCCGCCGCTGCGACTTCGGCGTCCACTTCGGCGTCGGTCAGCGTCCGGTCCGCCGCGCGGAACGTGAAGCGCAGGGCAACGCTCTTTTTGCCGTCTTCAATGCGCTCCCCGGAATAAATGCTTTGCAGCGTCACGGCTTCGGTCAAGGCCGAGTTGACCGCTTCCCGCGCGGCCGCTTCAATCGCGCCGTAGGGCGTTTCCAAGTCCACGACCACGGCGAGGTCGCGCGTCGTCGCCGGAAAGCGCGGCAGGGGTGTGTAGCGCCGCGCCGGGTCGGCGTGCGCCAGCAGCCCGTCGGCGTCCAGCTCCAGCACCGCCACCCGGCCTGTGCCGGCGGGGATGTCCAAATGCTCCTTCAGGGCGTCCGGGTCGGCTTCGGCGACAAAGCCGAGCGACGCGCGGTGCAGGCTGACGGCCGCGCAGCGTCCGGGGTGCATTGCGGCACGCTCCGTAGCCGTAAAGGTTAGCGGGGGCAGGTGCAGCGCCGCCGCGAGGGCTTCCACGATGCCTTTGGCGGCGAAGAAGTCGGCAGTTCCGCCGGTCAGGACTGCCGCGACCCGGCGCGGCTCGGCATACTTGCCGGGACCGTCGCCGAGCGCGAAAACTTTGCCGACCTCAAACAAGCGCACGTCGGCCTGCCGCTGACGCCCGTTGCGGGCCAGCGCATCGAGCAGGTTGGGCACCAGCGATTGACGCAGTCCGGACAGCTCGGCCGACAGCGCTTGGCGTATCTGCACCCGCGTTTCGGCTGTCTCGGGGTCGTCAAACGGCGACGGCGCGGCGAGCGAATGGGTCAGCGCTTCGGACAATCCCAGCCCGACCAAAACCGCTCGCAGGCGGGCGGCGAACAGTCCCGCCGGGGCATCGCCGCCGCCCGCGCCCCGCGCCGCCGGCAGGGTCTCAGGCAAAGCCGCATAGCCGACCATCCGCCCGACTTCTTCAATCAAGTCTATTTCCTGGACCAAATCGGGCCGGAACGACGGCACGGTCACAGACAAAGTTGCCGATGAGGCGTCTACGGCCAGCCCGAGCCGCCGCAGGCTGCCGCTAATCTCGCCGCCGCCGAGCGCCGTGCCTAAAATCGCGTTGGCCCGCGCCGGGCGCAGGGCAATAACCCGCTCGGCCAGCGGGTTCGGGTACAAATCAATCCGGCCCAGCACCACTTCGCCGTCGGCCAGCTCGGCCAGCAGGTCGCAGGCCCGTTCCAAAGCCACCGGGGCCAGCGCCGGGTCCACAAACCGCTCAAACCGATACGACGCTTCGGTCGTCAGCCCTAAAGCTTTCGCGGTCCGCCGCACCGTGCTTGGGTCAAAGTGCGCCGACTCTAGGAAAATGTGCTTGGTCGTTTCCGACACTTCGGTTTCGCCGCCGCCCATGACCCCGGCCACGGCAACCGGCTTGTTTTGGTCTGCAATCACCAGCATCTCAGGCGAAAGTCGGCGCTCCACCCCGTCCAGCGTCGCCATCGCCTCGCCTTCGCGGGCGCGGCGCACCACAATCTGGCCGTCGGGCAGGGCGGCGTAGTCAAACGCATGCAGCGGCTGGCCCATTTCCAGCATCACATAATTGGTCACATCCACGACAATGTTCAGCGGCCGCATCCCCGCCGCCGTGAGCCGCTTCTGCATCCACTCGGGACTCGGCCGGAACACGACGTTTCGGATCAGCTTGCCGGTGTAGCGCGGACACAGCGCAGGGTCCTCGACCCGGACACCGACCCAGCGGGTCACGTCCGCGCTTTCGTCGGGCAGCGGCGCAGGCTGCCGGCTCAGGGGAAGGTCCAGCGCCGCCGACGCTTCCCGCGCCGTGCCGAGCACCGAGACCCAGTCGCCCCGGTTCGGCGTGACTTTGGTATGGAAGACCGGCCCGTCATCCGACGGCGTCGTTTCTTCCACTTCCAAGCCCGCCATCGTCAGCGCCGCCGCCAGCGCGTCGTCGTCCAATGGCGTCTCTACAAATTCGCGCAGCCATTCAATCGGGAGTTTCATGCGTTCTCGCTACTTCATCGTTCTCGTTATTCCGGGTCGTCGTTCTTCGGTGCGGGCAGCCGATTGCCCATTTTCAGCAGCGTGTTTTCCAGCCGCAGCGCCATTTTCTCCCGCTCATGCACTTCGTTCTCACGGGCATGTTGCATTTCCTGTCTCATCAACTGCATCGCAGTGATAAGTTGTCGCACTTCGCGTTGAAGTTCTTTAATTTCCGTCTTATTTTGCTGCAACGTCTCGCCGATATTGATCAGTGACTTTGTGTATTCGGCGAATTTCTGCCACATTATTAAGCCACCTTTAGTGACCGCATGAGGTCAGCAAGAATTGCATCGGTTTCCGCCCGCAATGTTTCGATCTCGCGCTGGTCTTCGTCCATCTTTTGCTGCATCAGCTTCAGTCGGCCCAAGTTGTGATCAACAATCGCCTCATACTCTGCATCCGTCGTCGGCGTTTTCTCGAAAGTGACTGTTTCCATAAAATGCCCCCACGAACCATTGTACCACGAGACGAGCGCAGAAGACGAGAACGTAAATGTACGAGGGCGTTTACGTTCTCGCCTCACCCTGAAGCCCTTTCGGCAGGTTCGTCTGCGGGTCAATCTCGCCAACAAACTGCTCGCCGTAGTAGGACGCGGCGACTTCGATTTTGCCGACGATGTGCCGGTTGAAGTCGTCTAAGTCTCTCGCAGAAACCCAAAGCTCGGCGTGCTGTTGTCCGCCGACAATCTGCACCGGGAAAAGCTGCAAATAGGCGGCGTCTACCTCAAACTTCGTGACGAAACCGGCGAAGCTATTGCGCTTTGTGTTCCAGTCGCGGGCGATCTGCTCGGCGTACTCGAAGTTCATCACGGGGTAAAAGATCGGCTGGTCAACGAGGCGCGGCGGAAACGCTTGCCAGCCCGACTCGGCGATCAGCTCCAGCTCGCGAGCGCCGACCGGGCGATAAAGGGTGGTGGTTGACATAGCGGCTAAAACTGGCGGAGGAAACGGAGGTCGTTTTCGGTGAAGAGGCGGATGTCGTCAATGCCGTATTTTGCCATCGGCATCCGGTCTATCCCGAGGCCCCACGCAAAGCCGGTGTAGCGCTCGGAATCAATCCCCTGCGCTTCCAGAATGTTTGGGTGGACCATACCTGCGCCGCCAAGCTCCAGCCAGCCGGAACCCCAGCGGATGGCGACTTCGACGCCCGGCTCGACGAACGGGAAGAAGTCGGGGCGAAATCTTATCTCCACATCGCCGAAGAGCTGCTTGACCAAATACGCGAACGTGCCCTTCAAATCAGCCAGGGTCAGGCCCTCGTCTACGGCCAGAACGTCTACCTGGTGGAACGTGTGCGAGTGGGTGGCGTCTACGGCTTCGTAGCGGTAGCATTTGCCGATGGTCGCGGCGCGAATGGGCGGCTTTTGCCGGCCCATGACATGCGCCTGAAACGCCGTGGTCTGGGTCCTGAGAAGATGTGTCGGGTCCACATAAAACGACATCTGCTCGTCAAATGCCGGGTGGTCGGGGGGATAGTTTAGGGTCTCGAAGTTGAAGTGATAATCTTCAATATCGGGCCACTCGTCGAACGCGAAGCCGAGGCCGATGAGTGCGGCTTTGATCGCCGCCATCTGCCGGGTAATCGGGTGCTGCGTGCCGAGCGGATACGCTTCGCCGGGCAGGGTCACGTCTACCGCATCGGCGGCTAGGCGCACGCCGCGCTCGCGGGCGGCCAGCGCCGTGCGCTTTTCGGAAAGCAGGGCCGTGAGGTCGTCTTTGCGGGCATTGACCGCCGCGCCGAAGCCCGGCTTTTCGGCGGGCGGCAGGGTGCCGACCAAGCGCAAAAGGCCGGTCAATCGGCCTTTGCGCCCTAAAAACGACACTTCGACGGCGTCAAGGTCTGCGACCGTCGCGGCGTCGCCGAGCGCCGCGCGGGCCTCGGCGGCGACTTGGTCCAGTTCATCAATCGGGGTCATAGCCTAGCACCAGTTAGTCCGTGGCTTAGGCGGCGGCCGCGAAGTCGTGGGTCGGCGCGGCGACCGTGATGTTCAGCGAGGCGACTAGGGCATTGAACGCTTCGTTGTCGCTGATTGCCATCTCGGAAAGCACTTTGCGGTCCAGCTCGACGCCGCTGCCGTGCAGTGCGGCGATGAACCGGCTGTACTGGACGCCCTGCGCCCGGCAGGCGGCATTGATGCGGGCGATCCAAAGCTGCCGAAATTCGCGCTTGCGGTTGCGGCGGTCGCGGTAGGCGTACTGCCCGGACTTCATCACCTGCTCGTTGGCGGTCTTGAACAGGCGGGACTTGCCGCCGAAGTAGCCCGAGGCTTCCTTCAAAATCTTATGGTGGCGCTTATGCTTCATTACGCCGCGCTTGACACGTGCCATTGTCTCGTTCTCCTAATCGTTTCTTATTTCGGCAGGCCGTTCGGCAGCATGCGGCGGACGGCTTTTTTCTTGCCGGGGTACAGCTCGGTGTCCGAGGTCAGCACGCGCATATTCGACGGGCTTTTATGGATGTTCAGGTGGTTGTGATGGGCATGCCCGTGCATGAATTTTCCGGTGGCCGTCAGCTTGAAGCGCTTGGCCGCCGTTTTGCGGGTCTTGATCTTCGGCATGGTCTGTCTCCTCAGTGCTAGAATAACTATACGAAATGATTATACGTCAGCGGACCCGGCACGCCTTGAAAGCGTCCGGGTCCGTCTCCCGAAGACTGGTTTGGCTACGCCGCCGGGGCGTCCGGCGCGGCAGGCTTTTCTTCAGCCGGCGCGGCGGGTTTTGCATCGGCGGCCGGCGGCTTCGGTGCGGCGGGTTTCGGCGGCGCGGGTTTCGGCGACGGCGCTCCGCCGCTTTTGGCGGGGGTCAGCGTGAGGCTCATCGAGCGGCCTTCCATAGTCGGGGGCTTTTCAACTGCGCCGACATCGGCCACTTTCTGCATAAATGTTTCAAGCTGCTGGCGTCCGACTTCCGGGTGCCGAATCTGGCCGCCGATAAACCGAAACGTGACTTTCACTTTGTCGCCGTCTTCCAGAAACTTGCGGGCATGGTTCACTTTGGTCATGAGATCATGCTCGGACAGCGTTCCGTAGCGCGGGTCAAGCCGGATGTCCTTCAGCTCGCTTTGCTTGTGTTTTTTGGCGGACTCTTTTTCTTTTTTGGCCTGCTCGTATTTGAACTTGCCGTAGTCCATGATCTTGCAGACCGGCGGCTGGGCCTGGGGGGCCACTTCAATCAAATCAATGCCGCGCTCGCGGGCGATCATCAGCGCCTCGCGCGGGGTCATAATCCCGAGCTGGCCGCCGTCGTCGTCAATGACACGGATTTCGCGGGCGCGGATGCGCTCGTTCATGTTGACTCGCGGCTCGCGCGGGTCTCTGCGGAAGTCTCTGTTGTTGATGTCTTGAGTCCCTTGTAATAATTCCTCGCCCACTCCGGCCGCTCCGGTGCCCGTGGGCCGGCACCGACCGTTTGACAGTATAGCCGAATTTCGGAGTTCTGTCAACCGCGCGGCGGCCGGGAAAGTTCAAAACAAAATGCCTTCGAGGCTCAGCGCGAACCCCGGCAGCACGTCCTCGCCGGAAAGCAACGCAGGGCTGTCCAAAATCTCCACGTCCTGCCCCGGACGGTAAATCTCCACGCGCTTGCGCTTAGGGTCAAGCAGCCAGCCGAGCCGTGCGCCGTTTTCCATGTACTCGCGCATTTTTGCTTGCAGTTCTGCGACCGTCTGCGGAGGGGAAACGATTTCTCCCACAAAATCCGGGCAGAGCGGCGCGAAGCCTTCTTGCTGCTTTTTTGTCAGCGCATCCCATCGCTCCTGACGGAGCCAGGATATATCCGGCGACAGCACAGCGGAGTTTGGCAACTGAAAGCCGACGCAAGACCCAAAACCCATCCCTAAGCCGGCGGCCTCATCCCACTGACCGAGCCGTCCCGTCAGTTTAGCGTTGATGTTGCTGTAGATCGCGCCGACAGGCGGCAGGCAAACCAGCCGCCCGTCAGCAGTACGCTCCATACGGACGCCTTTGTTCAGCGCACTCAGGCGCATCAACAAATTGTCCGTCAGCAAGCTTTTCGGCGCGTTCAGTTCAAAGAACTCCCCGCGCCAGTTGCCGAAGTCGTTTCGCAGCATAGTCGGACTATTTCGCATAAGCCAGCGCGACAATCTTCTGCGCGGCTTCCTGCATGGTCTCGGCGGGAACCAAGTTGGTCGTCTTCAAAAGCTCCGCGCCTTCCGCCGCGCGGGTTCCGGCGAGGCGGATGACAATCGGGACCTTGACATCGAGCGATTTTGTCCCTTCGATAATTCCCTTCGCCACTTCATCGCCGCGCGTGATGCCGCCGAAGATGTTGAACAGAACGCCTTTGACATTCGGGTCGGACAGGACAATTTCCAGGCTGCTCGTGACCGCCTCGGCCTTCGCGCCGCCGCCGATGTCGAGGAAATCCGCCGGGGAGCCGCCCGCCCGCTTCACTTCGTCCATCGTCGTCATCACTAAGCCTGCGCCGTTGCCGATGATGCCGATGTCGCCGCCTTCGAGGCGCACATACTGAATGCCGCGCCGGTGGGCTTCCACTTCAATCGGGTCGGTCTCGGTGTCGTCTTGGAGCGCCGCAAACTCCGGGTGCCGGTACAAAGCGTTCTCGTCAATGTCCCATTTGGCGTCGCCCGCGATGATCGTGCCTTCTTTGGTGATGACCAGCGGATTGATCTCGGCCAGGGTCGCATCGGTGCCGACATAGGCCGCGTAGAGCGCCTTCAGCACGGGAATGGTCTTGCCGATGAGCGCCTTGTCGAACTTGGCGTCAAACAGCACCTGCCGGCAGGCATAGTCGGGCAGGCCGAGCAGCGGGTCAATGTACAAACGCGCAATATCGGCGGGATTGTTGTGCGCGACTTCCTCAATATCCATCCCGCCCTGGGTCGAGACAATCAGCACGTCCCGCTGCCGCACCCGGTCCTGAGTCACGGCGACATAAATCTCTTTGTCAATGTTCACGGCCTCCTCGACCAAGAGATTATTAATTTTCAGGTCCGAGTTCGCCTGGGCAAAAAACAGCGTCTTGCCGAGCAGGTCCCGCCCAATCGCCTCCGCCTCGTTTGGGTCCGCCGCGAGCTTCACCGCGCCCGCCTTGCCGCGCCCGCCCGAATGCACCTGGCCCTTGATGACCACGCGCCGGGCCAAAGTCGCCGCCGCCGAGCGCACTTCCTCCGGCGTCCCCGCCACCTGCCCTTCGGGAACCGGAACCCCGTACTGCTTCAACAACTGCTTCGCCTGATACTCGTGAATTTTCATGTGTAATGCTCCTCTAAAATTTTGTGACGCTGACCGCGCCTGCACTATTGATAATACCCGTAAAAAAGATTTTAGCCGGTTGGCGGGGGAAATCCGAATGCTTGAAGCACCCTCCGTAGGTTGATGACGCTGGATCGGTTTAACTGCAAGCGCTCAACCGTTGCTCTGCCGGTGGCAGTGCTGCCGAGCAGTGTCAATCCGTCGGCACCCCACTGAAAATGCTCGCTCCAATGGTCAATGCGGGGGTGATACAAAGTCACTTGTGCCCCGGTAAGGGGATCGCCGGCTTCCGTTGCCGCCAGCTTATGGCCGTTGCAGCCTTGACACGCCCACGCAAGATTGTCCAGATCATCCGTACCGCCGCCGACGCGGGGATGAATATGCTCGACAGCGTAGGGGCTGGAAGAAAAATCAGACGAACACCGGCAGTATTCGCAGAAGTTTCCGGCCCGCTCGGCGACAAGCCGCCTTGTTCCTGCAAGGGTTGCCATCTAATCGAACGGCACCGGAGACAGCCCAAGCTGCGTCATCAAAGCTTGAACCGTCACGCCGCGCAGGCCAGCAAGTTGGAACAAATAGGGCAGCCGCTCGGCGTCACGGTTTTCCGTCTGCTCCGTATGCCACAGGAGTTCTTGCTGTTCTTCCGGCGTCAGCGTTCCCGCCGTGCGCTTGGCAACGAGAGCGCGGAACCGGTCCCAGAACATTTCTGGGAAACCGCTTCGGTTAATTCGCATCAGCAGTTCCGCTTCCGTTAACGGCCGCACCGGGTCATGCCGGCGTAGGTAGTCTTCAGCAGCGTCGCGCAGCAAGTCCGAAGCTTCCAGCCCTTTGGCGGCAGCAACTTCGCGCACTTTCGATTCGACTTGCGGCGGCAGATTCAAAATAAGCGTCATCGGTTAGGCTCCTACTTTCCGCCGCCCTTCACGCCGGCAATATACTCGGTCATGCCGACGGCGAGGGCGGGCGGGACCGCCGAGGCGAACTTCCATCCGGCGGCGACCCTTGCCGCGCGGCGGCCCGGCTTGGCAAAGCCGGCTTCCAGCTCCTGCGGCAGCGCGACCAGCAGGGTCCGGTTTTCGTCCAGCAGCTTTTGGCGCACCGGGGCAAACAGATCATCCTTCGGTGAGGTCATACTTATTGCTTTCCGGCGCGGTGCCCGGCGCGGGTTTGCAGCTTTCGCGCAGGGCGGCGATGAGGGCGGCAAGCTGGTCCATCTCGTCCAAGTGCTGCCTTGCGTAGTGTACCCACAGCGCATTGGTTTCTTGTGACAAATGGGAGAGGATCGCTTGGGCTTCCCGGCCAAAGGTTTTTGTAGACGCAAGCGCGTTGCAGTGCTCCAGGCAGTCCCGAAGAAATACCTCCCCTAACGTGCGTCGGTCGGCGGCATTTTGCCGCAGCCTTGCCGCCGTGTTTTCGCTGTGTTTCTGCGCGGCGGCCGCTGCGTTCTGCAATTCTCTGATCTGCATTTTGGACTCGGTATCGGCAAACACCTTTGTCGCCGTGCCGAACGGGGCTTTTCTCTGCAAAGCGGCTATGGCTTCTTTTTCTTTCCGCTCGGCTTCGTTCAGCTCCTTCGCAATCTGCGCCGCCGCCGATTGAAGCTGTATCCAAATGCCGAGCGGCGCTCGCGTTAGTGCCTGCACTTCCCGGCGCTCCGCCTCGGAAACCGCACCGGCGGCGTCGAGCGCCAGCAGCCAGCGCGAGAACAGCAAAAGCAGCTCCTGCTTGCAGCGGACCGCAAGCTGACGGCTCCGCTCCGCCGCCAGGCTTTCCGATTTCTGGCTTTGCTCCAGCGCCCGCGTGACGGCCCGCCGGAGGCGATGATTGCGCTCAAAGTCAAGCATTTTTGCCGTTTCCTTTGCTTCGCTCCAAACACCCCTGCCCCGTACCCCTCGGCAGGACGCTTTTTGTTAGCTTTTTTCGGAAACGGGTAAAAACCCTGTAACCGAGAAA
Organism: Capsulimonadaceae bacterium; assembly: GCA_965246745.1. Lineage (GTDB taxonomy): Bacteria > Armatimonadota > Armatimonadia > Armatimonadales > Capsulimonadaceae > JANXMY01. The sequence goes on along the minus strand of OZ251980.1, from coordinate 3,749,110 downwards.
AGCCGGGACAAATCAAAGGAGACTGCGGTGATGCACGATCTATTTTACCTGCCGAAGCTGCTGATCGGCTTGTTCTTCACGCTGTTCCCCCTGCTGTTCGGCGCGGCGTTTGTCTACGCCATTGTTCGGATAGTACAGGCGAATGCCTGGAACAATGCCCAGCCGGTGCTGACAATTCCGGTGCGCCTGGCGTTTAAAGACGCATCCACCTTCGGCGAGGCCAACGACTATTCTCTGATCTTCGAGGCGCACAACGGCGAATGCCGCAAGTTTTCCGTTTCGCGCTCGGAGTATCGGCAGCGGGTCGTCGGCGAGTATGGAATGATCACGTTTCAAGGCACCCGCTACAAAGGATTTGTCCCGTCCGTTCCTACCTCGAGCGCTCCGGCGTCGTTTCCGGCGGCTCCGCCCCGATAAGCTCCACCGGGATGTCTTCCGGCGCAATCGTGACGACTTTGCCGTCCTGCCAGACGGCGACCGATTGGCCGAGGCGCTTGTGCTCGCGTAGAGCATTTCGGACGGCAGCACCAAGAGCGAGACCGACTTCGTCGTCATTGTCTAAATCCACCGGCGCTGGTTTCGCTGCGGTCTGTGTTTCCATAATTTGTCAGCCTTTCTTGACCTGCTCCCAAAGTTCCGTTTGCTGCACACGCAAGGTTCCTTTCGCGACAAGCGACGGCTCCGCCGGCTGTGTGTTGTCGTAAACGCGCCACAGATTGGCAAGCGGCCGGTATAAAGAAAAAAAGTTGTTCAAGCCTGCTTCGTATCGTCGGCGGATGACAGGCTCGGGAATATCATGCCCGCCGCTCAGGACACGCAGTGCGACGCGCTGAATTGCCATTCCCGGCGTTGGCAGCCAGAAGAAATAGAGGTTGAAACGGTATCCTATCCGCTGCAAACGCTCGATGCGCGGCGCAAGCGACCGGCTGGCAAGCGTTGTTTCAATCGCGATGTCTCGGCGCTCAGACTACAGCATATCGAGCCGGGAAAGAAGGAGCCGCCCCGCCTGCACCTCCCGGCCCGAAGACATGGGCAAGCCTTTAGCGATTTCGTCGGCGTTCAGAAATGTAATCTCCTGAGACAGCAGCATTGAGGCGGCAGTAGATTTGCCCGCGCCGTTCGGCCCGGCAAGGATAACGATCTGCGGCATGGCAAATGGGGTCAGCTTTCTTCGGCGTACTTTTCTTTGAGGCCGGCGACGACGCTGGAGTCGGCGAGGGTAGTGGTATCGCCCAATGCCCGGCCTTCGGCGATGTCGCGCAGCAGGCGGCGCATGATTTTCCCGGAACGGGTTTTCGGCAGCTCGGCGCTGAATAAAATGTCGTCGGGGCGGGAAATCGCGCCGATTTTTTTGGCGACATGGGCTTTTAATTGGCCGGCCAGCTCGGACGTGCCGCCGACGCCGTCTTTCAATGTCACAAACGCCGCAATCGCCTGGCCTTTGATCTCGTGGGTGCGCCCGATCACGGCGGCTTCGGCGACGGCGGGATGGTCTACCAAAGCCGATTCGACTTCCATGGTGCTGATGTTGTGCCCGGCGACCAGCATGATGTCGTCTACGCGGCCCAAGAGCCAGTAGTCGCCTTCTTCGTCGCGCCGCGCTCCGTCGCCGGGGAAGTAGTAGCCTTTGCCCGCAAACTTGCTCCAATACACGCTTTGGTAACGCGCGTCGTCGCGCCATAGCGTCCGAAGCATGGACGGCCACGGCTTGGTAATCACCAAAATCCCGGTTTGGTCGGTGCCGTGCGGCAGCGGCTCGCCGGATTCGTCCACCACTTCGGCGGAAATGCCGGGAAACGGACGCGACGCCGACGCCGGCTTCAGCGTGGACAGTCCGGGCAGCGGCGTGATCATAATCGCGCCGGTTTCGGTCTGCCACCAGGTGTCTACGATGGGACACTTGCCGCCGCCGATGTGTTTGTGATACCATAGCCACGCTTCCGGGTTGATCGGCTCGCCGACCGAGCCTAACAGCCGCAGACTGGAAAGATTGTGCCTCGCGGGCCACTCGGTGCCCCACTTCATAAAGGCCCGGATGGCGGTCGGGGCCGTGTACAAAACCGTGATGCCGTACTTCTCAATCAGTGTCCAGAAGCGGTCTTTTTGGGGCCAGTCGGGAGCGCCTTCGTAGAGAAACACCGTCGCGCCGTTCGCCAGCGGGCCGTAAACGACGTAAGAGTGCCCTGTCACCCAGCCGACATCAGCCGTGCACCAGTAAACATCGTCGCCTTTCATGTCAAAGATATACTTGGTCGTGACCGCCGCACCCGTGAGATACCCGCCCGACGTGTGCAGTATCCCTTTCGGCTTGCCGGTGGACCCCGACGTGTACAAAATATACAGCGGGTCCTCGGCGTCCATCGGCTGCGCCTCGTGCGTCAGGCTTGCGTCTTCCATCAGCCGGTGCCACCAGACATCCCGGCCCTGCTGCATGTGCACATGCTTCGGGTCTTCCGTGCGGTTGACGACGATGACTTTTTCGATGGTCGTTTCGCCCTCTAATGCTTTGTCGGCCAGGTCTTTCAGGCGCACCGGAGCGCCGCGCCGCCAGCCGCCGTCGGCGGTGATGAGCAGCTTGCTTTGACTGTCGCTGATCCGCTCCGCCAGGCTGTCCGCCGAAAAGCCGCCGAAGACGACCGTATGCACCGCGCCGATCCTCGCGCACGCCAGCATGGAAATCACGGCTTCGGGGACCGACGGCAGGTAAATCGTTACCCGGTCGCCTTTGGCGACCCCCAGCCCGAGCAGGACATTTGCCAGCTTGCAGACTTCCCGGTGCAGGTCCCAGTAGGTCAAAACCCGCGTGTCGCCCGGCTCGCCCTCAAAAATAATCGCCGCTTTGTTGCGCCGCTTATCCGTCAGATGCCGGTCCAGGCAGTTCGCCGCGACATTGAGCTGCCCGCCGACAAACCACTTGGCATGGGGCGGGGTCCACTCGCAGACCGTGTCCCAGGGCTTGGTCCATGTCAAAAGCTCGGCGGACTGTTTCGCCCACCACCCTTCCGGGTCCGCCGCCGCTTCGTCGTACACGCTCGGGTCGCTGAGATTCGCCTGCGCTGCAAACCCCGCTGCCGGCGGGAATGTTTTTTCGTCTGCCACTATGCCTGGTCTCCTGTGTGAAATAATCTAAAGAAAAAGCCGCGAAATCGGGACGCTGAGGCCCGGTAGGACATCGCCGCCGTCCAACGTATCCCCGTCGCCGAGAAAGCGCGGCATCTGGCCTGCTTGATGTACAGTGAGAATGCGCGTCTGCGGGTTTAGCTCCCAGACAAGCCGGACACCGAGTTCCAGCCATTGCACGACTTTGTCCGCGACCTTCTGCTTGGTGTCGTTCGGTGAGCGCGTTTCCAGCACGATGTCGGGAACGACAGGAAGATAGCTTTTCGGGATCGGGTTCGGCAGTCGGTTTTTTGCGACAAAAGCAAAGTCAGGAGCGAGAGTCGTGTCCGGGTTTCGTCCGACCAAGAAGCCTGTTTCAGCGGCAAACGTCCCCCCGAGGTCTTTGTTGATGACAAAGATGCCGACGAGAATTGTCAGCCGGGACGTTGTGCTTCCATGCGATCCGCCGGGGGGGGTCATGGTGCGGAGTTCTCCTTGAACGAGTTCGTAGCGATAGCCCTGGGCCGACAAGCGCTCCAAGTCTTCGGCGGAGTGGACAGCAGACTTTTCGGGTGTCGCGGTCACCATAATTTTACTTACTCCATCGGGTATTTAAGGCCCCATTGGGCGCGGAGGGTGTCCATTGTCTGCATCACCGTGAGGGTTTCGGACAGCGGCAGCAGGGAGCTTTCGGTTTTGCCGGCCCGGAGGCAGTCCATCACTTCCTGCGCTTCATAGTTGAAGCCGCCGTTTTCGTAGGGGGTGTCAATGTCTTGAATACTGCCGTGATCGTTGACCGTGAGCTTGGTGACGTTCCAAAACGGGGAATGCAGCTTAATCGAGCCGTCGGTGCCGAACACCGTCGCCTCCGACGGCGTGCTGATGCGAATGCCGGTCACCAGCGACGCCAGCCGGCCGCCGCTGTATTTCAGCGTGACCGCCGCCATTTCGTCCACCCCGGTTTCGCCGATCTGAGCCAGGCCGGTGATGTCGGTCGGTGCGCCGAAGATCATAGACGCCAGGGAAATGGGGTACACGCCGACATCGAGCAGGCCGCCGCCGGCCAGCGCCAAGTTGAACAAGCGGCCTTCGGGGTTCACATCCGCCCGGAACCCGAAGTCGGCTTGCAGCATCCGCGCTTCGCCGATGGCGCCCGACGCAATTAAGTCGCGGACTTTCGCGATGCCGGGGAAAAACCGTGTCCACATTCCTTCCATCAAAAACAAATCACGGGTGCGGGCCAGCTCAATCAGCTCGGCGGCTTCGGTGGTGTTGACCGTGAACGGCTTTTCCAGCAGAACCGACTTGCCGTGCGTGAGACACAGCTTGGCCGCGCCGTGGTGCTGCGGGTGGGGCGTCGCGATATACACGACCTGCACGTCCGGGTCTTCCGCCAGCGCTTCGTAGCTCGCGTAGCGCTTCGGAGCGCCGTGCTTGTCGGCCATCTCGCCGGCCCGCGCGAGTGTCCGCGAGCCGACGGCGTAGAGCTTTGCGCCGGGAACCGTGACAAGGCCGTCGGCGAACCGATGCGCGATGGAGCCGGGGCCGATGATGCCCCAGTTTATTGTGTCGGAAGTGATTGGTGTCAAAAAAATACCCTCGGGAAAGCGTTAGCGCTTCTTTCGCCGCCGCCGGGGCGTTTTCCTGCCATGAATTACACTTCGGCCGGCGACCCATGCACATGCGAAAACAGCAGCTCTTCCTGCCCAAACATGTCTTTGTCATGGTCGCGGGTCAGATGGTACTCGGCGCACAGGCCGGAAATCCACTCGGCCATTTGCGCCCGGCACTCGGCTTCTTCGGGGCAGTCCATGGACTCCATTACCATCGCTTCCGGGACACGGGCCGTGCCGCCCTGTTTGGTCACTTTGACAATCTCGCGCGTCAGGTCTTCCAGGTCCATGAGCATTTCCCCTCAGTGTTAAGTGGTATTGCGAACAAGGCAAGATACGACACGGCCCGCGAAGTTTCCTGCGCCGCTCAAACAAAAAACTGTCGGGAGCGATGGTCGGGGGTCAAACGGCGGACGGGGAGTCGCGCCTCGCGCCGGCGAAGACGACCGGGCAGTGAGTTTCAACCGCGACGGTGGCTTTGGAGAAGTGCGCCGGCCAGGGTGAAAGATTTAGGGCACGTTCGACACCTGAATCAAGCTCTTTTGCGCCCAATGCGCCTGTCTCCGGCCCGGACCGGCATTCAAGCTGCCCTGAAGAACATTAAGGCGGACCAGGCGGCGAAAAACTTGCTCAAATGGTTCCAATGATTTCAATTCACGCGACTATTCAGTCAGTTTGGGTTGAGGTCGCCGCCCTACCTTATCGCCGCGTCTGAAAACGGACCGCTTTCCCGTCAAAAGCAGTAGAAGACGCGTGCCCGCTGGACTGTGAGATGATACAACAGATTGGAAGTAAGAGGCGGGTAAACATCAGAGTGCAGTGTTGACAGGCATTCGCCGGGGCTGTCTTGAAAGCAGCAGTGGAGCCGGCTGCAACTGCTGCTGTTCTGCATGCTGCTGCCGGCTCCACTGCATAGCCTGCCTCCTTTGCGCGGATGGACTTAGACTTTTCAAGAATGCTTGGCCGCGCCTGCTGCTCCACAGGAAAGTATGGGGGGAATTACAGGCCGAGGTAGCGCTGGGTTTCCCAGGTCGTGACGCTTCGAGAGGTCATCTCATGGTACTCTTCCCATTCCTCGCGCTTTGTTTCCAGGTACGCGGCGGCATACTCGCTGCCGAGGGCGCGGCACAAGACTTCGTCGCGCTCCAGCTCCTCAAGTGCTTCACCGAGAGTGGCCGGCAGCAGTTCCAGATTTTGTTCTCTTGCCTGGGGCGGTGTCAGCAGGAACAAATTGCCGTCTCGCCCGGCGTCCACGCGCAGGCCGTGCTCGATGCCGTCCATGCCGGCGGCGAGCAGACCGGCGGCGGCCAAATACGGGTTTGACGAATTATCCGCCGTGCGGTACTCCAGACGGCCCGGCGCAGGAACCCGCACCATGATTGTCCGGTTGTTGCCGCCGTGCGCGATAAACGCCGGTGCCCAAGTTGCACCCGAGCGGGGGGAACGCGCCCCGAAACGCTTGTAGGAGTTTACCGACGGGGCAGTCAAAGCGCACAGCCCTTTGGCGTGGGCCAGCAGGCCGCCGAGAAACGACAGCGCAAGGGACGACAGTCCGCGCGGGTCGCTTTTGTCGAGAAAGAGATTGTCTTTTTCCTCTAAATCCCAGAGCGATAGATGATGATGCGCTCCGCTTCCGGTGAGGTTTGCAAACGGCTTCGGCATAAAGGTGGCGCACAGGCCGCGCTCCTCGGCAACCGCTTTAACCATGAACTTGAAAAACGAAACTTGGTCGGCGGTCTTGAGTGCATGCGCGAACTTCCAGTTGATCTCAAACTGCCCGTTTGCATCTTCGTGGTCGTTCTGGTATGCGCCATAGCCGAGGTCGTTACAATAGGAAATCAGCGTCATTAAAAAGTCTGCGTTACGCAGCAGGGACAACTGCCCGTAACAGGGTTTCGCCAGCGTGTCCTGCGTGTCGGCGACGCAGAGTGATCCGTCGGATTTTTTGTCAACGAGAAAGAACTCAGGCTCGACCCCCGTTTTCAGCGCAAACCCCTGCGCCCGTGCCTCTTCCAGCGTGCGCGTGAGAATAGCTCGCGGGCAATAATCCCAGTTTTTGCCGTCCATCTGAAGGTTGCCGGCGATCCAGGCAATTCCCGGCTTCCAGGGCAGCGGGAACACAGAAGAATCCGCCTGCGGAACACAGCTTAAATCGGGGTCATGCGGCCCCTGACCAAGACCATCCACGGCAAACCCGGCAAACCCGGCCGCGCCGCCCAGCACATCTTCTAAATGAGCTTCCGGCACCAGCTTGGCGCGGGGCGTACCATGCATGTCGGCGAACGACATCAAAAAGAACTGGATATTTTTTTCTTTAAAAAGCGACTGAATCTCGGCAATGTTCATGGATGAGCCTCCTGACTACAGTGATAGGTGAAAGGGAAAGAAGAGGGTAAGTTCCTCTCACTTCTTTCTCGCCCTCTTTTGACCTCAACGCAAAACGACCTCAACGCAAAAACTTGGCACGCTGATAAGGATAACTCGACCGAATGAGCCGATCTTCCGCGAAGCGCGACAGCGTGAACAGCGAAATGTCGAATGGGTCCGACCGGCCCAGCGCACGAGCGGCCATCGCTTCGCCGACAACGGGAGCGAGCTTGAAGCCGTGCCCGGAAAAGCCGGCGGCGGCGTGAAGCGTCCCGCCAAACGAGTCGATTACCGGCTGCCAGTCCGGCGTTGTCTCGTACAGACCCGAGAAAGCCCGCTGCACCCCGCCTTTGTCGCCGGTCTCCGCCATGCCGTCAAACCGGAGCGCGGCTTTGCGGCGGGCGTCGGCGACGGCTCTTGCCCCCACCCCTTCATCGTAACCGTCCGGCGCAGAAAGGTAGTCCTGCAAGTCCGCGTTGTCCGACGAGCCGACCCACATCCCGTCCTCGCCGTCTGCTCGGAAATACGCCAAGTTGATTAAATCGGAAACAACCGGAAAAACGCCCTCAAATGGCGCGGGCCGCTCCAAAACCACAATCTGCGCCCGCGCCGGGGTCACCGGCAGTTCCAGCCCAAAGAGACCCCCGATGGGCCGCGACCAGTTGCCGGTACACAGCACAACTTGACCGGCGGAGACTGTTTCGCCGGTGGACAAAGACACGCGCCAGCCGGCATCCTCTGTTTTAGCCCCAGCAACGGAAACGCTGTAACGCATGTCCGCGCCTAGCTCTTTGGCGCGGGCGGCATACGCAGCGACGGTCAGCGCGGGACTGGCAAACCCGCCGTCAGGTTCATAAGCGGCCAGCGCGGCATCTTCCACTTTGACCGCCGGCACGATTTCTTTTAGCGCATCGGGCGTCAAAAGCTCGGCATTCACGCCCAGGCTCTGGTGCATGGCGGTAATATCACGCAGGTTTTGGGCATCGGCCTCGTCCACCAGCACCGAGTAGCCTGCTTGAACAAAGCCGCACGGTTCTCCTACCTCTTCGTGAAACTGGGCATAACGGCGATTGGCTTCCAGTGCAAGCGCCACCAGAGCCGGGACCCCGTAATGCGCCCGGATGATTGCGCCGGACCGGGCCGTCGTTTCGGTGCCGGGCGCTGGCTGCCGCTCAATCAGGGTTGTTTTCGCGCCGGCTTGGGCTAAGTAATACGCCGTCGCGCAGCCCATCAGGCCGCCGCCGACTATCAGGACATCTGCCGTTGTTCCAGGCATAACTTACACTTCTCCTTCGCCCCACAAGTTCAGTGGGATAGGCCGGCGCGTTCCCGCCAGCGGCAGGCCGGTGATCAGGGCCGACTCCAGCGTTAAGGCCCGCAAGTCGTCCCGGTCCATGTTGCCGACACGCGACTTGCCGCAGGCGCGGGCCATGATTTGCATTTCCAGCGTCATCGCATGCAGGAAGTTCTCGACCCGCTCGGCGGCTTCTTCCACCGGCAGCCGCTTCGTCAGTTCCGGGTCCTGGGTCGCAACCCCCACCGGGCAGCGGCCTGTGTGGCAGTGATGGCATGCGCCCGGCTCCGTTCCCATGGCCTCGTAATCTTCGATCCAGAGCGGCGCGTTGCAGTTTAGCGCAATAATCGCTGCGGTGCCGATGGCGACGGCGTCCGCCCCCAGCGCAATCGCCTTGGCGGCGTCCACACCGGTTTTAATGCCGCCGCAGACAATGAGCTGCACCACGCCGAGCAGCTTTAAGTCTTCTAACGCCCGCACGGCCTCGCAAATCGCCCCAAGCGTTGGAATGCCGGTATGGTCGAGAAGAACGTCCGGCGACGCCGCCGTTCCGCCTTCCATGCCGTCAACGACCACGCAGTCCGCGCCGGCTTTTGCGGCAAGCTTGACATCTTCATACACGCGGGCCGCGCCGAGCTTGACATAAATCGGCTTCTGCCAATCGGTCGCTTCGCGCAGCTCCTCAATTTTGATTGCCAAGTCTTCCGGCCCCATCCAGTCCGGGTGGCGACAGGGGGAGCGCTGGTCAACGCCGTCCGGCAGGTCCCGCATCCGGGCGATCTCGGAGTTGACTTTCTGGCCGAGCAGCAGGCCGCCGGTGCCGGGCTTCGCGCCCTGGCCGACGACAATCTCGATCGCATCGGCTCGCTGAACGTCTTTTGGATTAAATCCGTAGCGCGACGGCAGGCACTGGTAGACCAGCATCTTCGAGTATTCCCGGTCGGACGGGTGCATTCCGCCGTCCCCGGTGCAGGTGGACGTGCCGACACGGGACGCGCCCATGCCGAGCGCTTCTTTGGCATTTCGGGACAGCGCCCCGTAGGACATGCCGGCAATCGTAATCGGCGTTTTGAGATGAAGCGGCTTCTTCGCAAAACGCGTTCCAAGCGTGACACTGGTGTCGCAGGTCTCCCGGTAGCCTTCGAGGGGCACGCGGGTCAGGCCGGCGGGCAGGAATGTCAGGTCTTCGAGCGTGGGGAGCTGCCGGGCGGTTGAGAACGCCCGGATTCGGTAGCGGCCTAAGCGGGCCTTTTCCTGGATGTCATGGATTGCGGCCCGGTCCCAGATCCGGGACGGTTCTGCTTCGTTTATCGGCATAAGAAAGTCTCCTTTGGTGAATTCTAAAAGAACCGGGCGTAGCGGTCTACTTCCCACTGCGAAATGGATTGATGGTACTCTTCCCACTCATCGCGCTTGTAGCGGACAAACTCATCGCGCAGTCCCGTGCCGAGGGTTTTCTCGATGAACGGGTCAGCGGCAAAGAACTCTACGGCCTCGCTGAGCGTGCGCGGCAGCAAAGAGATTTCTTTTTGGGACAGCTCGGCATCAGTGTATTCGTACATATTCTCCGGGTGCGGCGGGCCGGGGTTTAGGGTATCGGCGATGCCTTCCAGCCCCGCTGCAAGCGCCAAAGTGGCGGCAAGGTACGGGTTGCAGGAGGAATCCGCCGCCCGGCACTCCACCCGCCCGCCGCTCATCGGGACGCGCAGATTATTCGAGCGGTTATTGCCGCCGTAGCAATTAAAGACAGGCGCCCACGAGTAGTACGACATGCGGCCTTTGCGGAGCAGCCGCTTGTACGAGTTAACCGTCGGGCTGAATGCGGCGGCGTTGCCGAGGCCGTGCCTGAGAAGGCCGCCTGTGAACCCGTAGCCGAGCGTCGAGAGCTTGCATCCATGCGGGTCGTCGTCTGCCGAGGCAGGAACAAACAGGTTTTTGCCTGTTCCTGTATCGGCAAGGCTCATGTTGAAATGCGCTCCGTTGCCGGTCAGGTCGGCAAAAGGCTTCGGCATAAACACCGCTGTCAGGCCCATTTCCGCCGCGACCTGTTTTGCCATGAACCGAAAAAAGATATAGCGGTCACAGGTCGTCAGCGCGTCGGCGTAGCCAAAATCGAACTCGAACTGGGAATGGCCGTCCTCGTGGTCAAACGAATACACGTCCCAGCCCAACTCGTTAATCAGAGTCGTCATGCGGTCCAAAAACGGATAAGCTTCCATGAACCGCTGGACATCATAGCAGGCTTTATTTAAGTTGTCATTGCTGTTTGGAACGACCAGCCTCCCCGAATCATCGAGCTTCAGCAAGTACATCTCGGCTTCAATCCCGAGATTGAATGTATAGCCAAGCTGCCTCGCTTCTTCCGTGACGCGCTGCAAGGCGACGCGCGTTGAGAGGGCATACGGCTCATTATGGAAATAGTTGTCCGAGGGAAACCAGGCGATCTCTTTCTTCCAGGGGATTTGGAACCCCCGGTCGAGGTCGGGAACACTGGAAATCTCGTCGTCGTTCGGCCCCTGCCCCAGACCGTCCAAGGCGTACCCGGTGAACAGCTCGGACCCGCGTGCCATATCGGCAAAGTGGGCCAGCGGCACACATTTGGCTTTTGGGACGCCGTGAATATCCACATATGCTCCCAGCGCATAGCGTACCCCTTGTGCCTTCAGCTCCTGTGCTTTGGCGTCAATCTGCGCGTCGGTATACCGGGTCACTTTTGTCATAAGTTTTCAGTGCTTTCCTATCAGTGCTTTCCTATCAGTTCTTTTCTACCGGAAACGGCGGCTCTTCGGTCAGGGCGGACTGCACCTGCCCGGATAAATCTTCGACGGCCCAAAGAAGCAGCTCCTCGCCCTGAGCAGCAGTCGCCTCCGTCGGCCTGCCCGTCGCCCCGTGCCTGCTCGTGCGGCTGACAGGGTATGAGAAAAACAGGTTTTCGGTCCGGTCCGGGTCGTCGGCAATTCTTTCGGCGCGAACCCCTTCGGGAAAGCGGGCCAGCATCAGGCTGGTTTCGGCGGCATTTGCGTGCCAGTCCGCCGCGTCTGCCCGGTAGGCTGCCGAGACGCGCGGCGAGATGTCCCATACATTCCGCAGGGCGAGCCGCATCTGCGGATGATGATAACGCAGCGTTTCCAGTGCCGTTCGGAGCGGCGCGAAGTTCGTCACATGGCCGTTCAAGATCAAAAAGCGCGTGAAGCCGGACGCTTCCAGCAGCCATTCGCCGATTTCGACCACGGCCTGCGTCACCGTCGCCGCGGACAAGGATAGCGTACCGGGCCACTTTGCCGTATGCCCCCAGGCCGCGCCGTAAGGCAAAGCCGGCAGGACGGGCACCCCGGTTCGAGCCGAAACGCCCCGCGCGACAAGGTCTGCGCTCAGCGTGTCTACGTTCAGCGACAAGTGCGGTCCATGCTGCTCGGTGCTGCCGACCGGCAAAATCGCCATGTTCCTGCCGGCGCTTCTCAGCGCCCCGACTTCTTCCCAGGTCAGCCATTCCCACAGCACCGGCTCAGGCAGCGGCACTGTCTCAGGCAGCGGCACTGTCACGGCTCTACCCGGATTCTGTCGCCCTGCCGGACCCAGCCGCCTTGCAGGACTTCGGCATACACGCCGACATTGGCCCCGTTGTGCTGGACGGCAGCTCTTAGAATGCCGGGGTCTTTGGGCAGGTCGGACTGGGCGAGAGTGGTCATGACGCAGCGCGGACAAGGGCCGGTGATCGCGAGACGAACTTCGTCGCCGATGCGGACAGTTTTGCCGATCCAGGCATTTTCAGCGAAGTCTTCCGTTCCGGCGTCCACCAAAATGTTCGGCCGGAACCGCCGGGCCTCAAACCGCCCCGCCGGGTAGGCAGCCCGCAGGCTGTTAATCGTCGCGGTTGAAAGAATATGCAGAAACGCGAGATCAAAGAACGTGTTTTCGAGCGTGTTTTCATCCGTCACGGTGTCCGAATGGGCGAGGCCATCGACATCGTCCGGCCAGTATTCGTCGAGATGCGGCTTCTCCGGCGGCTTGTCTGCAAAGACCACGGCCCGGCCTAAGCTCGCGGACAGGGCCGCATTCAGCCCCGCCTGGCGGCTGGAGAGCGTCGCGCCGTCCGGGGTCGTAATCCGCACAGGCGGCACCGTGCCCGAGGCATCGGCAGGCGTTTCGAATGCGGCTCGGAACTTAAACATCTGCGGCCACTTTTTCGGGTTTTTGGCCGTCACGGTTTTGCCGTCTTCAGCGTCCATCAGGGCATAGGCCCGGTCGCCGAACAGGCCACGCTCCGTAATGAGCGAGGCGTTTATTTCCTCGCCCTGCATGGACTTGACAGGGTAGCGCCAGAGCGAAAGAACTGAGCTGTCGGGCATCATGTGTTTCCTTGTGAGCTTCAAATAACCAAAGACGTATGTGCGAGGGCGTGTTGTGCGAGGGCATACATGCCCTCGCACACACAAATGCCCTTCGTTGCCAGTATGTCCGCCAACCCCACCTACTCCCCGTGAATGACTTCCCGGCGTCCGCCGAGGTCGTCCGCGCCTTCCGGCATCTCAGCCAGATGACCGGCGCCGCCGGCATACACTAAGGCCGGGCGCTTGTCCTGTACCAGCCGCCGGTAGAAATAAAACGGCACAAACATCAGCATGACGACGGAACCCGTAACCATCACCTGCGCCCCCCACTGGGGACCGCCAACGACGAAAATAAACGCATTGAAGAGGGTCAGCACCACGGCAATCGGTACGAAAATCGCCGGCAGCTTGAAGGTTCGCGGCGCATCCGGCAGGTTGCGCCGGAGCAGCACATACGCCGGCAGCAAGAGGAGCCAAAGAAGCAAGTAACCGACATTCGACGCAGCGATTAAGTTGATGACGTTCCCACGGAAAATCAGCAGCATTGCGACAGTTACGGTCGCATCCACGACAATCGAGCCGACCGGGACGCCATATTTATTGATTGCGCCGAACTGCTTGATCATCTGTCCGTCATGGGTCATCTGGTACATCGAGCGCGAGGAGCCGATGATGGACGACTGCGCCCCCAAAAGAAGCGCACAGATCAGCATGACTGAAACGACCACCCCGCCGACCGACCCGAAGATTGCCTGCGCCGCCGGCAGAAAGGCAACCGACGCGTCCTGGCTCAAAACGCTGACCCCGACAATCCCCAGCATCATAAACGGCAGAACGGCATACGCGATAAAGCCGCCGATGGACGCAGCGGTGATCGCTTTGGGGGCATCTTTGTGCGGGTCCCTCAGCTCGGCAATGGTCGTAGACGCGGTTTCAATCCCGTAAGCCGACCAGAGCGCGACAAACATCCACTTGAACATCAGCATCCACGACGCGTGCGAGTGCCACGAGCCGTGCAGCGGCGTGAACGGGAACAAGTTCGACGCATGAAACAGGGACGGGTGCAAAGCCGGCGACAGAATAATCACGGCCATCGGCGCAATCGCGCAGATCGCCATCACCGCCGAGGACCAGACGCCGGGCTTGAGGCCAAACCAGTTGAGCGCGTACAGCACGCCCGCCATGACAATCGCGATCATCAGCACCGCGTTATCGGTCAGATGCGGCGCAAAGGATTTCAGGTAGCCCGCCGCGACCAGCAGATTGACCGGGATGACCGGGACCCAGCCGCACCAGTAGCCCCAGTTTGCGGTCGCGCCGACAATCGGCCATTTTTTAAACGCTTCGTGCGTATACACGGCAGTGCCGCCGCTCTTGTTCGGGAACATGGACGCCATTTCAGCAATCATCAGGCACTGCAAAATGCCGATGGAAATAATCAGCGTCCAGACGAAAACCGACGCCGGGCCGAGGTCGCCGGCAATCGCGCCGAGTGAAGTCGCTACCAGCAGGCAGCCGCCGAGCGAAACGACAAACGCCGATTTCCAGGTCACGGTGCGGGCCAGGATCGGCTGGGCGGCAACCGGGGTCGGGGCGGAAAGAATGGAACTCATTGTGTTTCTCCTGTGCGCTTAAAAGAGCGCGGACGATACGAGCAGGGCCGTCGCCGCGTCAGTGCGGGAAGGGAGAAATCAAGAAAGGCCGCCGGTGGCCGGTGAAAACGCGACTTTAAAAGAGCCGATAGACTTTTTCGAGAGCGTCAGGCGCGATGTGAAGCTCCACCATTGGAACACCCCGAACCGAATGCCGCCAGGCCAGCGCGGCAGTTCCAGGCAGCGAAATCGGAACGGCCCGGTTCAGCGGCAATCCCGCCAGTCGGTGCGGCGGCTTCACTGTGCTGATTTCGACAAGCCGCTTCCAGGCCGGCCCGTCGCCTACGACAAACGACACAAGCTGGCTTGGCTTTACCCAAACACGCCGCCCGGCCGCCGCCGCTTTCAGCGCCTGCTCCGCGCTTTCCGCGCCGATTTCAAGAGCAGCCCGAAAATTGGTCTCGCCTAAACGCAGCACAGAACAACGCTCGCCGTTCCACTCCGTTTCCAAAGATTGGAATACCGACAGGTCAGAGGCGTCTGCCCCGAACAAAGACCGCGCCAGCGCCAGGCCGTCAAACCCCGCGAAGTCCCAAAGTGGGGGATTGCCGGCGCTCACTCGCGGACCCGCCGTTTCTTCGGGTCGTAAGCCGCCGTCGCGCCTGTGACGGCACGGGTGCGCCTGAGCAGGCCGTCCACAAACCCGACTTCCAGCACTGTTCCCGCTGCCGCATATTCAGGAAAGACCTGGGCCAGCGCAATGCTGCGATTGAGAACCGGCGAGAAAGTCGCGCTTGTGATCCTGCCCGCCGGAAACAAGTCACCGGACGCATAAACGCACTCCCCAACCGGCGCGACTTCGCTGCCTTCGAGAGTTAGCCCGACAGCCACGCGCGGCGGGGACAGCCGAAGCCGCTCTAAAGCCGCCCCGCCGACCTGTCCCGGCTTGTCACGGGCCACTGTCCAGCCAATCCCAGCCTGAAACGGGGAAATGCTTGCGTCGAACTCGTGGGCCGGTGCAGGCAGTCCCGCTTCAATCCGGGCACGGTCCAAAGCCGCAAGGCCCAGCGGCGTCAGCCCCTCCGGTGCGCCGGCGTCCATCAAAGCATCCCAAAGAACGACTCCATTCTCAGGCGCAGCGAACAGCTCATACCCGCGCTCGCCGGTATAGCCGGTGCGGGAGACAAACACCGGAACGGCTCCAAAATGGCCGGTCGCAAACCGAAACGGCGCGAGTGTTTCCAGCGCCCCGCCCGTATCGAGTATCAGCCGCGTGTTCAGCACATCTCGCGAGCGCGGCCCCTGCACGGCCACGTTGTGCCAGCGGTCACTTGACGACCGAACCTGCGCGGAGAGCTTACGCTCGTCGGCAACCCGCCGCAGCCAGTCGCCGTCCGTCTCGCAGTTGCCGACAAAACGATAAGCATTTTCGCTCAGCTTGAACACAATGCCGTCACTGACAATGCCGCCGTGCTTGTTCGGCAGGCACCCGTAAGCAGACTGCCCAACTGAAAGTGCCGAAACATCCCGCGAGAAGGCGGCTTGCAAAAGTGCGGCCGCATCAGGGCCGATAATCTCAAACTTCCGCAGCGCAGACAGGTCCATCAGCGCCGCTTGACGCCGCAGCGCCCAATATTCCGCGTATTCCCCCCCGGCGGAGTAGCTTTGGGGAAGCCAGACACCGCCGGAGTCCACCAAATCATCGGTCAGCGCCCGGATGCGCGGCGTGAATGCCGTTTCACGGGTCATGCGCGGCGGGCGGCTCTCCGAAACACGCCGCCCCGATGACCGGGCGAGATTGGCGTCGGCCTCGTAAATCCGAATATGGATCGGGGTCGGGTTCCAGCCGTTCACCGGGTCAATGTCGTCGGCGCAGCTTGAAGTCGCGCACAGCAGGTCGGTCTGCGCTTGCAGCAGCACATAATCGCCGGGCCGCGCCCACGACTCGCCGCTGTGAATTGTGCCGTCGGCACTGACTTCGGTATTAAAAAAAAAGTTGACGGCCGGCCAGCCTTTGCGCCCGGCGACCCCGTAACGCACTAAATTGAGATTAAAGTTCGTCGTGCAGCTTGCATGGCCGGGATACCCGTGGTCTTCGTAATAAGAATCCTGACACGCGAGCAGAAAGCTGTCGTGCCGCCCGCAGGTATCTTGGATCATCTCGATGAGAGGCCGCATTTCCTGCGAGAAATACTTGCCGTGCAGTCCGGCGTACGGCAGGGCGCTTCCGTTGCGGGTTCGTGTCGCCGCCCCGTCCAGCTCTTCGGCCCGATTTGGACCGGCAAACGAAAGAAAGTCGGCACATTGACTGCCTTCGACATTGACAATCTCAATAAACTGCCCGGCTTTTACCGGGTACGTCAGTGCTGTCGCTCCGTCAATCCGGTACTCGGCGACAACCGAAGCAAGCGGCAGCGGCAGGTCGGCAAACGACCCGTCCGGCAGAGCCAGCGGCAGGCGAACACGCAGGGCGCTTTCTGGGGTCAGCAGGGCCGAACTATTCTCGGGCAGCGTCGTTGTCCCGACTTCCACCCACTGGCTCCGAGCGGCGCGAAGTGTCAGGGCCACTCCTGCGTAAGCGTCCGCTTTGACCTCAACATACCGCCGCAGAATGGCCCCGGCCCGCAGGCTCGGCGCGGTGCTGCTGACCACTTCCAGAGCGCTGCCTTCTTCAAGCCCGAGTGCAAATGGCTGCCCACCTTCGGGGTCACTGACTCCAAGCAGCGCCCCTGCCGGCAGAAAGACGCGGCGGGGAACGTGCGGCTCAACAGTGATTGTTTGATAGTGCTGCATAAAAATCGGCTAAACGGCGACGGCCTGCGGCAGCGGGGCGACTTTCGGCAGGCCAGCGGGCTTCGGCATGACAGCTTCCTGCGCGGACGCTTCCGCCAGCAGAGCTTCCGCGAGTGCACGCTTCTGCCCGGCATCCATTTTCTTGACTTCGTTCTGGACAGCCCGGTCATTAACATGCTGGTTCCAGTAGTCCAGCGAGTCGATCCCGAGCAGGGCCATCTTGCCGATAAACTGGCGCAGAACTTCGTTGGTCGGTCCCATCACCCAGCCGGCCTTGCCGTCACGCAAGTAGCGCTCAATCCCAAGCTCTTTTTTGTAGCCGGTCCCGCCGCAGGCATGAAGCATCTTGTCGCAGACCTCCGCGACATTTTTTGCGGCCATGAACTTGATCTGCCAGTACCAATGCAGAAACTCCGCACGAGGCATTGCGGTCATGTCTTCATGCCGGGACCAGTCGCAGTTTCCAGTCGCATCATCCATCAGCCGGCCCATCTCAAACGAAAACGAGCGGCACGAATTAGTCGTCATAATCGCCTCGCCGACATAGTCCTGAATCGTCGGATAGTCGGCGACACGCATTCCAACGTCCGCGTGCCTCTTTTGCGTGGTCTGACGCTTGGCGATGTCAATGGCGCCGAGCGCAATGCCGTTCCAGCAGGACGATGAGCAAAGCAAAAAGAACGGGTCAACAATTTCGTCGTTGGAAACAACGCCATCCCCGATTGGCCCGACCATGCGGGCGGCGGGCAGCACGACATCTTTGACTTCGAGCGTCCCGGACTGATTACCGCGCAGGCCCATCGCATCCCACTTGTGCGGCTCGGCCTTGATTTCGTCTTTCATAACCAGAAAGCAGGACAGATCGGAATAATTGCCTTGAAACTCCGGGCTGGTCGTCTGCACCACATAAAAGTCAGCAAAGCCTGCCGAAGTTGTCCACGACGCTTTCTTGTTGACTTTCCAGCCGGCTCCTGCCCGCTCGGCGCTTGACGAAATGGGATACCAGAAATGCGAGCCGGTTTCCGGGTCTGAATACGATAACGTTCCAATCAGGACGTCAGGGTCAAGCCGTTCCAGCACCGAGATAAACTCCGGCTTGTTCGCCGCCCGGAACAGCAGGGCGGCGACCGCCCCTAAATGCATCGTATAGCACATCGCCGTGCTGGGGCAGCCGTAGCGGGCAATGGTTTCCACCACCATCGCTGCACAGACATGGTTCTCGCCCCGCCCGCCGAGCGATTTCGGAACGAGCAGCGCAAGCAGGTTCATCTTCGCCAGCTTCTCAAAGTTTGCACGCGGATACACCAAACCGGCATCGGAGCTGACGGCGTTCGGGCGCAGGGTTTCGGCACATGCCTCAATCAGTTGGGCTTGCAGCGTTTTTTGCGCGTCGGTCAGCAGCCACTGGGGGTCAAACTCAAAGCCAAGACCCCAAAACGGCTCCCCGTTCCACCTCTTCTCAGTCGTCATCGCAGCGGCTCCTGTTCTGGATTGCGGTTGTCTTCTAAATTGTCTTCGTATGGTGTCAGCCAGGCAACCGCTGCCGGGCCGGTGGACGTTAAGCCTTTGTACTCGGTAATCTCCGGCGGCAGCGACAGCAGCACCCGCCGCAAACGTCTGGCCCAAGCGGGGTTTGTCGCCAGCTCATCCAGCCGAATGAGATAAGTACGAATACTAAACAAAACCCCATGCGAGCGGGGCAGCCGGGCCAGCACCTGCACTTCAACCCGCAGATACACGGTTTCCCCGGCGTTCTCCGCGGTTACGCTGGGTTTGTCTCGGCCCCACAGATGGTAAATCTCCGGCGACGTATCTAAACGAGGCCCGACGGTGAATGTCCAGTTAAATCGCTGCCAGGGCTGACCGGTTTCTAAATTCATCAAAAACTTCTTCGCCCGCGTGAACACCCCCGCCGGGTGGGCGAGCGGAACCGGCCCATGCCATTCCTCGAATGTCATTCCGAGGTCGAACGCGAGCGACCAATCGGCGGGGAACGTCACCAGCCCGGCATCCAAGTACAGATCGCCTTCGCGCTGATCCAGCAGGCAAAAGTCGCCCTGCATCTGCCGCCCCAGCCATTCCAGCGGCTCGGTCGGCAGGGAAGATAAATCGCCGAATGTAAACGCTTTGTTTATTCCAAGCAGGCGGTTTTCCCAGCGCCATTGATCACCATCGCGAACAAGCGTAAAATGCTCCGGGTAGCCGTCCGCTAAATGTGTCATGCCGAGTTCGAGAAAGTCCCACTGAGCATCGCTCATATGCGGCAGTGTCAAGTACCGCCGCCCATAATCTTCCGCCAGTATCCGCGCCCGCTCCGCTGCTTCCGTGTGATAATGCTCGTCGATATCAAACAAATGGGCATCAAATGTGCCCGGCTTTCCCTGCCCCGCCGGGACCAGGTTCACCGAGTAGCCGTAGTTGTCCGTGCTGAAAGGGAACGGAAAGCGGCAAATGGCCTCCGCAGAGTTTTTCAGCGCCGGCAGCGGTTTTGATTGAAGCAAAACGGTCATGGTAGTATTTCGATTGACTTCGTCGGGCGAGGAGGGAGGGAATAAATTCCTTTTGCTCCATCTGCTGTTATTCCAGTGCCAGCACTAACCGCTCGCCCCGGCACCGGGACACGCAGGCAATAATCTTGCCTTCCGCCATCTCCCCTTCCGATAAGCAGCGGTCACGGTGGTCAGGGTCGCCTGCTAAAACACGCATCTCGCAGGTCCCGCACTGCCCCACTCGGCAGGACGAGGCCACACGGACCCCGGCACGCTCCAATGCTTCCAGCACAGTTTCCCGAACCCCGACTTTGACTTCCAGCGGCAGCGCAGGCACGCTGACAACGAACGGTGTTGTTTCCGAGATCGGCGGCGGCGCGAACTCTTCAAAGTGGATATGAGACGACGGCCAGCCCGCTTCCGCCGCGGCCCCACTCACGGCAGCAATCAGCGAGTGCGGGCCGCAGACGTACACATGAGTCCCGAGCGGCTGCCGCGCTAAAATCGCCGAGGGGGACAATCGGGTGCCTTCTTCTGAAACGTAAAACCGAACCCGCGGCCACTGTGCCTCGCCAAGCTGCTTCGAAAACGCGCCTTCGCCCCGCTCCCGAAACGCGTAGTGCAGCTCATACGCAGCCCCTGACAATTTGAGCGCGTCCAAATAGGCGAGAAATGGCGTAATCCCAATTCCCCCGGCGACTAAAACATGCTTGCGGGCATGACGCGCCAGTCCGAAAAAGTTTCGCGGTGTTCCGATTTCAAGCGTCGCCCCCGCCCCCACCTGCTCATGCAGGAACACAGAGCCGCCCTTTGATTTGTCGGCCGCTTCTTTGCGAACGGCGATTTGGTAAAACTTCGTTTCGCCGGGTGTGCCAGTCAGCGAATACGAGTTGCGCCAAGCCTGCGCCCCGTCGGTCAGCAGCACCGGAATATGAGCACCGGCGGACCAGGCCGGCAGCGAGCTTCCCGACACACACTCCAGCGTGAACTGCTTGATTTTAGGCGTTACGGCTTCGACGCTTGCAACTCGCACAGTCCGCAGTTTTTCGCCGTTCATGTGTCCAGCCTTTCGGCATCCGCACTCACGCCCATGTACGCGGCTAAGGGGCGCGAGAAATGGTCGCGCACAGTCAAATTCAGGCCGCAGACAGCGCACGAGTGCAGCGGCGTTGTGACTGCCTCGGCGATGGTCCGGCAATGAACGCAGTACACACGCCGGGCGTTGCTCCCGGCCAGCTCTTGTTGGATGCGCCGGCTTCCAACCCCGGCAGACCATAGGCGGCTCGCGGCCCGCCACAAGAAGACTTCCGGGCCTGCCAAGTAAAACGCCGTGTCCATGCCGGCGTCCGCCAAAACCGAGTCTAGTTCCGGCTCGCAGTCGCTGAGGAGCCGGGCATCGGCAGACGGCTCCTCAGCGAGTGCGCGGCAGGCAGCTTCCCGTCCCTCCGGCCCCACTGTCAAAAACAAATGCCGACGCGCCGACCTGTCAAGTTTCAACGCGGAATAAACCGGCTTGCTTTTCACCCGATGGTCCCCTCGAAGCCAGGCAGAAACGACGGCTCGGGAAGGCGATGCCCGACATAAACCGCCGCGCCGTTGCACTCTTTCAGAAACGTCACCATGTGCGGCGGCGTGAACACGAACACATCGCCGGGAGACGCTTCGTAGCAGACCCCAGCTTCGTCTCGAACGACAAGCGTGCCTGAAACAATCGTCTTGACTTCCAGATACTCGTAGAAAAAGGGGAAGTCTTCGGCGGACGGGCGCATCTCGAAACGGCCCACCGTCAGCGCGTCTTTTTGATCGGTAATCGGCACATCAATAATCGTGCTGTTGAGTCCCGGCTGCCCATATGGCCCTGCAAGGTCCACCATCTCCGGCGTTCCAGCCTTGATAAGCTGAATGCCCGGCTCCGACGCCAAATACGGCGGGATTGTCTGATGTTTCGGCTCCACTGATTTCGGCTCCAGTGTCAGTGTCATGGTTAGCCCTCCTATAACGCGGTTTTCCAAATCTCTTTTTCGTTTTTGTCGAAATTGTAAAGCTTTTTGCCGGAAACAATCTTTTGGAACTCCGCCGGCACCATATCCAAACCGGCATCCAGCAGCGCGGCGGACAGCAGGGCAATGTCGGCTTCCATCAGATCCGCCTGCACCGCATCGCTGCCGAGCGCATCGGCCTTGCCCCGCAGATAGATTTTTCCTTCATAAAGTGAGTCGCCAAGCGCTTCCCCAGCGTCGCCGCCGATAATCAAAACGCCTTTTTGCATCATAAAGCCGGTCATGTAGCCGACGTCGCCGCCGACAACCAGCGTGCCGCCCTTCATCGCGACCCCGCAGCGTGCCCCGGCATTACCGCCGACAATCACTGTCCCGCCGCGCATCGTCGCGCCTGCCGCCGAGCCTGCCGACCCCGACAACTGGACGCGCCCGCTCATCAAGTTCTCGCCGAGGCCCCAGCCTGCGCCGCCGCTGATGGAAACGTTGACCCCTTCGCACAGCCCGGCGCAGTAGTAGCCGACCGGCCCCTCGATGCGGATGTTGAGCGGAGATGTCAAGCCGACGGCCAGATTATGGCGGCTGTCCGTGTTCAAGAGCACCACTTCGGCGTCAGCTTTTTGCGCCGCCGCGTCCCGCAGGAACGTGTTAATCTCGCGGGTCGTCAGCCCCTCGCAGTCAAGCGTCCTTATGCTGTCTCCCATGTTAATCCCTCTCCCATACGCGCACCTCCCGAGGCCGAATTTCTTGGATTTTGGTATCCGCACCAAACAGCCGGTATAAAGCCTGCGGCTCGGACGCCAAAGCAACTTGCGTGTCCGTCTCAACATACAGCAGCGGCTTGGTTGCAAACGGGTCGCGCACGACGCCGAGGCCGCGCCCCGTCGCCACAATAAACGAGTACGACCCGTCCAGCTCTTTGCCGGCTGCCGATAGCGCCTCCGCGAGACTTAGGCCCGTGTCCATCTTCCGCCCGAGATAAATCCCGATGATTTCCGAGTCGTTGTGGCTGGCAAATCCGAAGCCCTCGGCCTCGAAGCGCTGACGCAGCTTGTGATAATTAGTGATATGGCCGTTGTGAGTGACGGCAATGTTGGGAAAAGGCCGGCCCCAGAACGGCTGAGCATGGGCCGGGTCAATCTTGGACTCGGTTGCAAGCCGCAGGTGGGCGATCCCGTGCGTTCCTGTCAGCGCCCCGACCATGCTGTCTAGCCCGTCTGCCATACCGACGGCTTTTTCAATAGTCAGCCCGGTTCCCAGGCTTGAAACAGTCGCGTCGGTCAGGCCCGCTTCAATCGCGGACACCAGCGCAAGATCAGCCTGAACCGCGTTTCCCGCCGCCGCCCTGACGAGGGCGGAAAACCCCATCGGCTCGGGGCAAAGGCCGCTGAGGCGCCCGCCGCCAAGCGCCAAAAGCACCTGCGGCTCCGGCCGAGCACGCTCTTCCGGCAGCATCACTTGCAGGCGCAGTCCGGCGCCCTCCCTGCCGAACACTGCCATTCCCGCAGAGTCACGCCCTCGGTGCTGAAGGCAGGCCGCCATGGACAGCAGCATCCGCCCAATCGGCGCGACCGCTTCCTCGCTAGACTTCTGTAAAATCCCGGCAATGCCGCACATAGGCTTCTCCCTGAAAGTCACTTTGAAACAAAAAAACGTCTTTTCGGTTTGCAGAGTGCAAAAAGAAAAGACGTCATTGCCTTTATCCCCTCGTTGCGGGGCAGGCCGCCATTGACCTGGTATTCTATTTTATCCTAGTTTTCAGCGCAAGTCAAGCACTTCGCAAAAATAAATGAGTGTTTATTTTCCAAACGCAAGCAAATGCCCGCCGGTTTTTGCGATTTGTCAGTTTGCAGGTAGTAAAGTCAGAAAAACGCTTTTTCCAAACTCACACTTCCGGCAGGCGGCACGAAGGAAGAAACGTCTTATTTCAGTATAACACAGCTTTTCGCTCATGTCGAACAAATTTTTTACGGCGTCGCAGCAGGTACAATGGCGTCATGCCAAATGAAGAACTGGATGAAACGGACCGAATTTTGCTGCGGGCTTTAACGAAAGACAGCCGGATGTCCGCCGCGTCCCTAGCCCCACTGGTCAGGCTGACCCGGCAGGCGGTGACGGAGCGGATGGAACGGCTGCGGCAGGAAGAAGTCTTGCAGCGCTGCACCATCAGTGTCTCGCCCGAAAAGCAGGGCCTCACCGTGCGGGCGTTTGTCGCGATTACACTGCTGCCGGCCTGTTCGGAAAAGCAGGAGGGCCATGTCTTGCACCTGCTGCACATTTGCCCGTGGGTGCAGGAGTGTTACCGGGTCACCGGCGATGATTACTTTCAGGCCCGCGTGGTCGCACCTGACATCCCCGCCATTCGCCAGCTTGTGATAGACCTCCGAGCAACCGGCGTCGTTCAAAGCACCCGCACAATGCTGGCGCTGGAAACACTGTTCGAGAAAAGCGCACTCGGCTATTTGGAGCCGGCACAAGAAGTTTAGAGCAGGGCCGCCCAGCGTCCGAAGACTTCGCGCGCGATTGACTGCATCGGCGGCAAGTGCGCCAAGATTCCGGTGAGAATGGGCGCGGCGCTCAACTCTTCGCGGACCAGCTCCCCGGCGAATTCAGTATTCCAGTCACGGATAATGGCGTCGGTAACTTCCAAATGAAACTGAAACCCATATGCGAAAGAGCCGAAGCGGAATGCCTGGCAGGGGGTCAGCGCGGAAGACGCGAGCGAAACAGCGCCCGGCGGCGCTCTGAAGAAATCCCCGTGCCAGTGAAATCCCATCCACGTCTCCGGCAAGCCATGCCAAAGCGGGTCTTCGGCGGCGTCCGCCGTCAGGAAAACGGGATGCCAGCCGATTTCCTGCCTTCGATTTTGCTTCACCTCAGCCCCAAGCGCATAAGCCAGAAGCTGCGCCCCAAGACAGACACCCAAAATCGGCACTTTTTGGGCCGCTGCCTGCTTGATCAGGCGCAGCTCCTCCCCAAGAAACGGGTACTGCTGCTGATCATGGACACCCATCGAGCCGCCGAGAATGATCAAGCCAGCGGCAGCACCGATTTCCGGCGGCACAACGTCTCCATTTTGGACATGGAACGAACGCACACTCAGGCCGCTTGCGTTTAAAGCGCTTTCAATCATCCCCAGCGGCTCACAGGCAGCATGCTGCAGCACGAGTACCGTCGTCATTGTTAATACCTGTTCTTCTAGCCCGAGTGAAAACGGGCGTGAGCCGGGGAAGAAGGAAAGCTGTCGCCCTTTATGGCCGTGCTGCCTCTCTGTGATGGACGCGGTGCGGATGGTCGCAGGACCAATGAGTCACCAACAAGAGTAGTGGCTCAAGTCTCCTGTCAGCGGCAAGCACGGCGAGAAATTTGTTCAATTAGTTTCAATGATTTCGACGTTGGCGCGGGGCACGGTGACGACCGTGCCGTCGGCCAGGGTCGCGTCGAGGACGCGCACCGATGCTCCCGAGCCGATCACGGTGAGCTGCGGCGGCAGGGCGGCGACGGTCGCCAGGCGGCCGAAGTACGGCTCGCGGATGATGCGTATCGAGGTCCCGAGCGCCAAGTTCCCTTCGTCCTCGGCGCTGCCGGCGGGCGCGGAGTTTGCGCGGACGCCGAGCGGGACAATCACTTCGGGGCGGATCACGCCGGCGCGGATTTGGGTCGCGCCGTTGATGGACGCCGACCGGCCTTGCAGGGACTTTAAAAGCTCAAACGTGCGCCGGGCCATCGCAATCGTGCCGAAGCCTTCGGTGATCACCAGAGTCAGCGAGATGTTTTCGTGCCCGGTGATGGCGACGCCGATGTCGTAGCCCAAAAACTCGATCAAGTCTTTGTCCACGATGCCGCCGACGACAATTCCCGTGATGCCTAGCGCGGCGGCTTTTCGCAGGGCCGCGCCGGAGATGTTCGCCCCGCCGACAATGATTTTGCCGGCCTGCGTCTCGGAAATCTCGGCTTCGGTCAGGTCGCTTTCGGGCAAGTCCGAGACCATGAGTATTTCCCCCACCCGCTCGCCGCCGATCCCGAAGATGCCTTGAATCAGCGCTCCCTCGGTTTCGACCACGACTCCCTCGCCGGGCATGGTTTCGGCGACCGTGCCCGACAGGTACGCCGTCAGGTCAATCGGCAGCGGGGCTTGACGGACCCCGACATTGCCGGAAACGCCGCTGATGGTCTCAACCGTACCGCCCACCGGGGATTTGGCTTCAGACTTGAACATGCCGAAGAATGCTTTGGTGGCGGCAATGACCTGGCCTTTTTCGACGGTGTCGCCTTCTTTGATCGTCAAAATCGCCGGCATCTCGCCGGCGTCAATCCCCAGCAGCGCGGCGACTTTGACCGACTGCATCAGGCCCGGCAGCGAGGCCCGCGCGACAATCGTGTCCGGCGTGACGGTCTGCCCGGTTTGAACGAGCACGTCGCCTTTGAGCGGCAGCCGGCGCGTGCGCTGAATAATCGTATGCGGGCTGACTTTCAGCCCCGGCGTGTAAGCGGTTCCCAAATAAGTGTCCTTAGTGCGTTTCGCCCGGCGCGAGCCGGAACTTTTCAATCACAGCGTGGGCCGTGCCGACATCCTGCCAGCCCAGCACCGTGGTTTCTTTGTCTTCCAAGTCTTTGTAAATATCGAAAAAGTGGACGATTTCTTTCAGAATATGCGCGGGCAGGTCCGACAAATGCTCGATGCCCTCAAAGCGCGGGTCGGCGGCGGCGACCGACAAAATCTTCTCGTCTGGACCTTTTTCGTCGCGCATCATCAGGACGCCGAGGGGCCGGGCGGCAATCAAGCAGCCGGGGAATGTCGGCTGGGTGGTGATGACGAGAATGTCCAGCGGGTCGCCGTCCTCGGCCAGCGTGTCGCAAATCCAGCCGTAATCAAACGGATAAAACAGCGGCGAGTACAGCGTTCGGTCGAGTTTAAAGACGCCGAGGTCATGGTCGTACTCGTACTTGTTGGACGACCCCTGCGGGATTTCCACGATCATGTTGACAATCACCGGCGCTTGGTCGCCGAGCGGCAGGTCGAGATAGTTCATTGGGTTTCCCGTAGGCTGAGTTACGCTGTTTATTCCACAGCCGGTCGGGATATTCCTGCAAAGCGGTATTCCTGCAAAGCCGACGGGAAGAGAAGCGCGAGAAAGAGAGGCGCGAAAAAAGGGAAGAGAGGCGCGAGGGAATAAATTCCTCTCGCTGAATGGCGTCCTTCGGACGAAGGAACAAGAAACGCAGCCGTCCGCAGTCTTTGTGTATCCTGCTCTTTCGTCCGAAGGACGCCATTCAGCGAGAGGAATTTATTCCCTCGCGCCTTTCTTCCTCTCTTTCTCGCTCCCTGCTGTTCACTGCCCTACCGCCGCCCGTGCCCCGTCCCGCGCCAGCCGCGCCAGGGCGGCTTCCAGCTCACGCGCAAACTCCGGCGACCGGCCCAAGTCCCCGAAAATGTCGGTGCGTGCCAGCAGCAGGCGCGGGTCCGTGCCGCCCTGCCGGGCCAATGTCGTCAGCTCGGACGCTTGCGGGTCGTCAATCGCGCAGGCGCGGCCCCTTTCGTCCGTGCCTGCCAAATAGCGCAGCCAGCCGGCCAGCGCCAGGGTCAACAGCCGGCGCGGGGCATCGCGGTTGACGGCCTCGCGCAGCGGCGGCAGAAGGTACTGCGGGAACTTGCCGGAGCCGTTTTGACACAGCCGCGCGATTTGGTCTTTGATGACTGGGTTGCCGAAGCGATGCAGCAAAGTTGCTTTGTACTCGGCGAGGTTAATGCCGGGGACGGGCGGCAGCAGCGGGGTCAGTTCGTCGTCCATCAGGCGCGTGATAAACGCGCGGAAGTCCGGGTCGGCCATCACAGCCGGGACTGTTCCGAAGCCGGCCAGAAACCCGAGATAGGCCATCGCGAAATGACTGCCGTTGAGGAGCGACAGCTTCATGGCCTCATACGGGGCGACATCGGGCACAAACTGCGCCCCGGCCTGCTCCCAGGGCGGGCGGCCGTCGGCAAATCTGTCTTCAATGATCCACTGCTTGAACGGCTCGCAGACCACCGGCCAGGCGTCAGCTAAGCCGAACTCGGCGCGGACCAACTCTCGGTCGGCGTCGGTCGTCTGCGGCGTAATCCGGTCCACCATGGAGTTTGGGAATGCGGCGCTTTCTTCAATCCACTGTGCCAGCGCAGGGTCGGGCGCGGCGGCCAGCAGCGCCCGCTTGGCGGCATCGCCGTTGCCGGGCAGGTTGTCGCAGGAGAGCACGGTAAACGCAGGAGTGCCGGCCGCGCGGCGGGCTTGGAGGGCATCGGCCAGCAGCGAAAACGCCGCGCCGGGACGGCCGCCGGGACCCAGGCCGTAGCCGCCTTCGGTGATGGTCAGCGAAACAAGGCGTGTTTGGGGCGACGCCAACACATCGCGGACAGCTTGTTCGCTGTCGGGCGCGTACAGATAACGCACCAGTGAGCCGATAACTCGCGCGTTGTCCCCGCCGGCATCGCGGGTCAGCAGCGTGTACAAGCCGTCCTGCGGCACAAGCGCATCGCGCATGGGGGCGTCTTCGGGCCGCAGGCCGACCCCGCAGATGCCCCATTCGCGGGCCAAGCCCAGTCCCAGCAGGTCATCGGTGTAAACCGCTTCGTGCGCCCGGTGGAAGCCGCCGACTCCGATGTGAACAATCGCGGGCGTGACGGCGGCCCGGTCATACTCCGGCCCGGCGACTCGGGGACCCAAAGAGCGCAGCGTTTCGGCGGAAAGTCGTGTCGTCATGGCACGGTTATACCCGAAGACGGCCCGACACCTTTCAGCCGTGTTTCTGCCGCTTTGTTTCGTCCCGCTTTATTTCTTCCCGGCGCATCGGCATTTGGTCTATTCGCCCGGTGAGGCTGTCCACCGAAGCCGGGGCCGGGCTGCGCCACGCGGCATGGCCGTCTTTGCCGACTAAAATCACCTGAAACTGCCCCGGCTTGACCCCGTACCGCGCCCGCAGGCCGGCGCTGTTCGGCCCGCCGTGTTCCAAATAATCGAAGCGCCGCAGGTCGCGCTCGGCAAACGCGGCCGCGCTCGCGGCCAGCAGCGCGTTTTGCTTTTCCCAGCGCGGATCGGTTTTGCTCGGCGCGAAGACCAGCAGCAGGCGGTTTTTGTCCCGGTACGGCGCTAAATCGCTTTGGGCGAGCGCGGGCATGGTGACGAGCGCGGCCCCAAGCGACGCCAGCGCGAGCGACAGCGCAAGCAGTGTAAGTTTGTTCATGGCGGCTACGAGAACTCCGGCTACGAGAACCCCAGTTATGAGAACCCCAGCACGGGGTGCGGGACATACGGCGCTTCCAGCGACGCGATCTCTTCGGCGGACAGCGTGACTGAAAGCGCGGCCGCCGCGTCTTCTAGGTGGTGCGGCTTGGTCGCGCCGATAATCGGCGCGGTGATGACGGATTTGCTCAGCATCCAGGCCAGCGCAATCTGGGCGCGGGGCACGCCGCGCGTCTCCGCCAGCGCGGCGACCGCTTCAACCACTTTTTTGTCGGCGTCTTCGGTGGCTTGGTACAAAGTTTTGCCGAACTGGTCGGCTTCGGTCCGGGCCGTGCCGGCGTCCCACGGGCGGGTCAGCTTGCCGCGTGCCAGCGGACTCCACGGGATGACTCCGATGCCCTGGTCGGCGCAGAGGCCGAGCATTTCGCGCTCTTCTTCCCGGTACAGCAGGTTGTAATGGTTCTGCATGGAAACAAACCGGGTCCAGCCGTGCGCGTCGGCCAGATACAGCGCCTGGGCGAACTGCCAGGAGTACATCGAGGACGCTCCAATGTAACGGGCCTTGCCGCTTTTCACCACGTCGTGCAGCGCTTCCAGGGTTTCTTCAATCGGCGTGTCGTAGTCCCACCGATGGGTCTGGTACAGGTCCACATAGTCGGTGCCCAGACGCCGCAGGCTGGCGTCAATCTCGCGAAAGATCGCTTTGCGCGACAGCCCCGCGCCGTTCATGTCCGGGTGCATCCGCCCGTGCGCTTTGGTCGCAATGACCACTTCGTCGCGCCGGGCAAAGTCTCGGAGCGCCCGGCCGGTGATTTCTTCCGACGTGCCGTCGGAGTAGACATTGGCCGTGTCGAAGAAGTTGATGCCAAGCTCCAGCGCCCGCTGAATAAACGGGCGGCTTTGGTCTTCCGGCAGCGACCACGCGTGCGTGCCGCGCTCCGGGACGCCGTAGCTCATGCAGCCGAGGCAGAGGCGGGAGACTTTGAGGCCGGTTTTGCCGAGATTTTTGGTTTCCATAGTTCAATCAATACCCAGGATTGAGATATTGGACAGCCTCGGATTGAAAAATGAGGCCCAGCAACGAATTGCTGGGCCTTCAATCCTGCGTATCGCTTAGTCGCCGAGGTCAAGCTGCGGCAATTCTTCGGGCGGCTCCGGGTCCGGCGCGGAGGCGGCCGCCGGACGCGGGCGGGGCGCAAGCGGGCGGACGCCGTCCGAGGCGGCGTAGCGGCGGACCCGGTTGCCGCCGGCCCCTTTGGCCTGGTACATGGCGGAGTCGGCAAAGTCTATCAGCTCGGTCATGCCCGCCGCATCCTCGGGGCACGACGCAATCCCGACCGACAAGCTGATCGGCAGATTGAGGTCCCGGCTCAGCTCGATCACCATCCGGCGGATGCGGTCGGCGACAGCCACGGCGGCCTCAACCGACGTTCCCGGCATCAGCCAGGCGAACTCATCGCCGCCGTACCGGGCAACCAAATCGGTGTCCCGCGCCTGCGCCCCGAGCAGGTGCCCGACCTGGCGCAGTGCCAAATCGCCCATGGCATGCCCCAGACCGTCGTTGACCTTCTTGAACCCATCTAAGTCAATCATCGCCACGACCAGCGTGTCGGTGCGCCGCTTGGCCGTCTCAATCCGGCTCCGCAGCACCGACTCAAAATGGGCGCGGTTGAACAGGCCCGTCAGGGCATCGCGCTTGGCGGCTTCGAGCACGTCTTCAAGCTGCCGGTTGAGGCGCAGCAGGGTTTCGCGGACCGACGAATGCGACAGGTCCCCCGGCCGGTAGCCGTGCTGGGCTAAATAGTCCGGGGTCGCCACCAGAAACCGGCAAAACGAATCGTCGCTGGCGACGCAGCTTGTTTCGACGCAGTCCAGCTCGCCGCTCGGATACGGGCCGCCGGGCGGCAGCGCCTCGACAATCCCGCGCAGCAGGCCGCGCAGGTAATCGCAGGCCCCGCCGGCGCGGCCCGCCCGCCCGCGCATCAGGGTCCCTTCGGGCGTGTTTTCCGCCCGCAGGCGGATTTCGCCGGGCCGGTCCCGGCGCGGGTCAAGCTGCACCGTGCCGAAGCCGGCGTCCGCCAGCCCGGCCAGCGCCGCTTCGAGGGTCTCGAGGCCGTCGCCGCTCGGCCCGGCTCGGAACAACGAAGCCATCAGGGCGGACGCCCCGCTGAAGCCGGCCCGGTAGAAAATATCCGCCGTGAATTCCTGGCCGATCTCGCGGGTCATCTGCTCGCGCAGAGCATAAAACCCGCTGCCCAGGTCCATCACGAAAGCGCGGGCACCCCACACCGGCAAAGCGCCGCGAGCCGAGGCCGAAAGATCGGAAAACTCCGGGAGATCATCATTCGGCTCATCGAAATCGTTGATACTCATCCCTGCGCTTGCGCTTCCCACCGTTTCGCTCAATGTCACTGTCATAGATACACTAGCAGCTAGCACAAAGCATGCCAACCACACATAGAAATTTACGGGGAATCGCTTTATTTCCAAATTATTTCAGTAACTGCAAGACGGCTTACACACTCCGCGCCGCCGAGTACCGCAGGTCTTTCATCACCCGAAGCTGATAGATCGTAAAGCCCACCAAAAGCGCTCCCATGACCCAGGCAGCGGCAGTCGCATAGCCGAATTTCAAGAACAAAAACGCGTTGTACCAGATTTCCAGCCCGAGCGTCTGTGTCGCGTACAGCGGCCCGCCCGCTGTCATGACCAGAATGTTATCGGTGGCCTGAAACGTCCCGATGACCGCGCCGACCAAGTTGATCAAAATCAGCGGCTTCAAGGTCGGCAGGGTCACGCGCCAGAACTTCATCCAAACCCCCGCCCCGTCCAAATCGGCCGCTTCGTACATCTCGTCGGGAATGCTCCGAAGTGCGGCCTGGTAGATGAGGCTGCCCGGCCCGGCCCCGGCCCAAACGCTCGGCAGGATCACCGACACCAGCGCGATTTTCGGGTTGCCCAGCCAGTCCACCGGCTTTGCGCCGACATGAAGCAGATTGGCCCCGGACAAAATCAGCGAGTTGAACAGCCCGGCGGGCGTGCCGTCCTCAAACCACTTCCACATAAACGTGATCGCCATGGACGCTGTGATCGCCGGCAGGTAATACAGCGTTCGAAAAAAGACTTTCCCCCGCGGCACCTCGGTCAAACCGACCGCGACCAAGAGCGGCAGGAAAAAGCCCAGCGTCAGGCTGATGGCCGTGTACAAAAACGAGTTCAAGG
Organism: Capsulimonadaceae bacterium; assembly: GCA_965246745.1. Taxonomy (GTDB): domain Bacteria; phylum Armatimonadota; class Armatimonadia; order Armatimonadales; family Capsulimonadaceae; genus JANXMY01. Next base: position 3,717,096 of record OZ251980.1, on the reverse strand, counting down.
TCGAGCGCCAGAACGTTTCGGCGCTGAACAGCTCGATAAAATTGTCCAGCCCCACATAATCGGCCCCGCCGAGGATATGATAATTCTGAAACGCCATCACCAGGCCGCGCCCGAGCGGGTAATAGCGCCAAACCAGCGTGGCGGCAATCGCCGGCAGCATAAACAGCCAGATCAGCGCATGCACCGACAGGCCGAGACCGGCGGGGCGCGACGAATACACCCGCGCGGCCCGCGCCTGCCGCCGCCGCGCCTGCCACAGCGCGGTCTGCCGCCCCCCGTAGACGGCCAGGCCGAGCAGGAGCAGCGCAAAGATGCTCCAGGCCCCCGCCCGGCGCTGCCGCTGGATTTGCGGGGGAACATAGCCTGTCAGCTTGGCGTCCACCGCCGCCGCCGCCCGGTCCAAAAGCAGCTTCGGGTCGGCGTTCGGGTTCTGCTCGATCTCGCCCAGCGGAACCCCGAGCAGGTTGTAAATCTGGCTCATGTTCTCGCCGTAAGGCTCCGGGTGGCCGTTCTGAAACAGCGTTTTGTTGGTTTGCAGCCAGACTTTGGACTGCGGCGACGTGTAATCAGCGTAGCCGTACTTTTCCAATGCGACGGGGTTGACGGTGTTGCCGAGGCCGGCTTCCACATACGCCTGGGTGCGGATACGGTCGGCCTGATCGCTTGCCATAAACTCAATAAACTGCCAGGCGGCGTCGCGCACCTGCGGGTCTTTGATCTGCGACGAGATGCCCCACATATACGCATTGGCTTCGTTTGCCGTGATCCCCGTCGGGCCTTTGGGCATGGGGGCGATGCCGACCACGCTGGGGTTGATCTGGGTGGCGTCGGCTTGGTTCGCAATGACGTTGCTTTGGTACTGGAACCACATGGCGACTTTGCCCTGCGCCCGGTCCTGACCGAGCGTCGGCGAATGGGTCGCGACGCCCACATACCGCTTGCCGTCTTTGCCGGTCCACGGCGCGGTCAGCAGCTTGCCGTAGAACTTCAGCGCGGTCGCCCCGGCGGGCGTGTTGAACGCCGCCTGCCACTTGCCGTTCGGGCCGCGCGTGATGACTTCCCCGCCCGCCTGCCACAGAAAATTGATCCACCAGTAGGCCGACGCGTCCGAATCGGTGCCGAACTCGAAGCCCCAGACCCCATGCGGCTGATCGGTCAGCGCCTGTGCGTCGCTGTAAAACTCGTCCCAGTTGCGGGGCGGACGGTTCGGGTCGAGGCCCGCCGCCTGGAACATGTCTTTGCGGTAATACAGCGCCTGCACGGCGGCGAGAAACGGCAGGCTGTAGATATGCCCGTGCCCGGCGTCTTTGAGGATCGGCAGCAGCGTCGGCTGGATATGGGCCAAAGCCGCCGGGTCGCGCCTTAAATAGTCGTCGAGGGGGATCAAAAACCCCTGTTGGGCGTAGGACGCCGACGACCGAAAGTTGACATACACCACATCCGGGGCCGTGCCGCCCGCAAATGCCAGCAGCAGGTTCGACTCCGCCGCCGGCCCGCCGATTTGCAGTCCCTGAGCGCTTTCCAGCCGAATGCCCGGATGCGATTTTTCGAACGCCTCCACAATCGCCCGGTCGGCATGGGATTTCGGGTCGGTGGCGTTTTTATCCGGCAGCTTGAAGCCGCCCGCCCCGCCGACTTTCAGCACCAGCGGCGTGTTTTGGGCGTGCAGCGGCGCGGCAAGGCACGAGACGCCGAGGAAAAGGGCAAATACAGCAAAAAAAAGCGGGAATTTCATAGAGGCAGCTTTAGTGCGGGAGGCTGTATTATGATACAAAAAAAACAGCGGCTTGTCAAGCGAACCTCACCCCGCCGCTTCGCGTCGACCCTCTCCTTCGGAAAGGAGAGGGTAAGAAGTAAAGGCAGAAGCTGGAAGGTTCGGGCAAGTTACAAAGGGCGCAGCAAGCAGCGCCCCTACGGTGATGTTCTGACCCTCTCCTTTCCGAAGGAGAGGGTCGACGCGAAGCGGCGGGGTGAGGTATCATCTCCTCATGCTTGCCACACGAATCATTCCCTGCCTTGATGTCCAAAACGGGCGCGTCGTCAAAGGCACCCATTTTCAAAACCTGCGCGATGCCGGTGACCCTGTCGAGCGGGCGGCGCTGTACGACGCCCAGGGGGCCGACGAGCTGGTGTTCCTGGACATCACGGCGTCGCACGAGGGGCGCGATCTGATGTTCGATTATGCCCGCCGGGTCGCCGAGGAAGTGTTTATCCCGTTCTGCGTCGGCGGCGGCATCAAAACTGTGGACGATTTCCGGCGGATACTGAAGACCGGCGCGGACAAAGCAAGCATCAACACGGCGGCGGTCACGACCCCTGAGCTGATCACCGAATGCGCCAAAGATTTCGGGGCGCAGTGCGTCGTGGTCGCCGTGGACCCGAAAAAGACCGGCCAAACGCCGTCGGGATGGGAAGTTTATATCCACGGCGGGCGGACGCCGACGGGGATTGACGCGCTGGACTGGGTGCGGGAGATGGAAGACCGGGGGGCGGGCGAGATCATGCTGACTTCAATGGACGCCGACGGCACGCAGGCGGGCTACGACATTCCCCTGACCCGCGCCGTCACAAATCTTGTCGGCATCCCGGTCATTGCCAGCGGCGGGGCCGGCAGCCTCGCGCATATCTACGAGGCTGTCACCGACGGCGGCGCACAAGCCGCATTAGTTTCCAGCATCGTCCACTACGGCACACACTCCATCGGCGAGATCAAAGCGTACTTAGCCGAGCGTGATATTGTCATCCGGCAGGTGTAAGCACATAAGTGCAAAGTTTAAATGGCCCATGTGCCGAAGCCGTCAATCCAGTCCAATTTTCGACACGCGGGACTGATGATGTTGAGACAGGGACTGCAATATACCGACCAGCGCAGCTCGGGCAGCGGCATATAAGGCGCATGGTGTCGCGTTAAAAGTGCGGCGCACGCCGGGCAAGTGGCAATCGCATAAGCCGTTCCATCATGCGGGTTTGTTTCCATGCTCGCGAGGTCATCGAGTGCACGCTCAAGCTCTGTGACGGCCTCAACAATAAAATCCGACGCACCAAAATAATCAGCGTTAAGCTGTCGCACTTCTGTCAGCGGGGCATAGCAGGCTTGTTGCAGCCGCCGACGCTCCTCACTCGAGGCAAGCGTCATCAGCTTGGCAAGAATGGATATTCGGTCCCCCGCCCGCGCGGCGGCGAAGATATGCGGGGTCATCGGATGATCGAGATCAAGCATGGACTTTCCCTCAGCCGCAAGCTGCCACGGAATAAATTCCGAGGCTTAAAACAAAACACCGTCGAGGCGACGGAAGATCAAGGCAATATCGGTTTCTTGTGTCGCTTCGACACTGTTTGCGTTAGCCTCGGAATTTATTCCGTGGCGTCTAACGCATAAATAATCTCTGCTTTGGCAAACACTTGATCCCGAATAATTCTTTTGAGACCCGCTTTCGGCACTAATTCTACCGGGCGTTGCAAGAGGCCGGGTTTTGCTCCCTGCGGACCGCCGAGCCGGACAGCGCAAGCTCGCGCACTTGGTATTTGAGGCGAAGCGGGGCCATCGCAGCACAAGCAGTGTCAGCCCTGCCACCCATACACCACGGCGTCGGCGACTTTCGCGACGCGGGCCATTTCGTACACGTCGTGGACGCGGACGGCGGCGGCTCCGGCGGCGATGGACAGGGCGACGGTCGCGGCGGTGCCTTCTTTGCGGTCGTTCGGGTCATCGGTGCCGAGAATGTGGCCGAGGAAGCGCTTGCGGGATGCGCCGACGACGACGGGCAGGCCGAACGATTGAAGCTCGGACAAGCGGCGCAGTATCTCTAGGTTATGCCCGGCGGTCTTGCCGAAGCCGAGGCCGGGGTCAAGCCAGAGTTGGCTGCGGCGGACGCCGCAAGTCATGGCATAGGCGATTTGACGCTCGAAGAACGCCCCGATGTCGGCGACAACATCGGTGTAGGTCGGGCGGAGCGGAATGTCGCGCGGGGTGCCGAGCAGGTGCATGACGATCACAGGGACGCCGTACTCGGCGGCAAGCGGGGCCATTTGCGGGTCATATGTCAGGCCGCTGATGTCGTTGAGGAGCGACGCCCCGGCGTCCAAAGCCGCGCGGGCGACTTCGGCTTTGTAGGTGTCCACGGAAAGGGGGAGATGCGGCAGCTCAGTCGAGACGCGCCGAATGACGGGAAGGATGCGGGCCAGCTCTTCCGCGGCGGGCAGCGGGGTTTTGTCGCCGAAGGTCGCCGGGCGGGTGCTTTCGCCGCCGATGTCGAGCACATGAGCGCCGCCTGCGGCCATGCGGTGCGCCTGCGCGACGGCCGCGTCAACGGAGGAATACAGGCCGCCGTCAGAAAACGAATCGGGGGTGACGTTCAGGACACCAATAATCAGCGTTCGGCCCTGAGTAAGCAGCGTCAATGATAGCGGCCCCGTGCGCCCCACGCTATCGGGGAAGGCCGGTCGGGGGTCCATTCGGGGAACTCATGCGGGAGCAGGTGATGCAGCCGGGCCAGGCCGTCTTCGCTGAGGCAGAAACCGCGCTCGGAAACCGCTTCGGCCAGGTCCCGGCGCAGCTTGAGGAGAAAAAACCAGTCTTCCGAGGCCAGCAGCAGAATCTGGCGGGTCTGGTCGTCGTCAAGCATCTCCAAAGCGTCCTCAGCGTCGGCGTAGGTCTCGCTTTCGGGGTGCGACATATCGAGGGCGCGGCTGTACTCGCCGACCGCTGCCGAAAGGTTGCCTTTCTGCTGGAACAACAAGCCGCGCCGGAAATGGTGGCCGGGGTTCAGCGGATCAAGCCAGACCATCTCGCCGGTGACTTGCAGCGCTTTGTCGAGCTTGCCGAGCTGCAAGTACGAGATGGAAAGAGCGTCGCGGGCGAACAGGCTTTTCGGGACGATCTTCAGCAGGGCGCGGGCCTCTAAAACAGCCTCGTCGTACCGATTGGCTTCCACCAGGGTTTCGGTCAGCGCTTCGCGCGGGTCGCGGTCGCCGGGGCTGAGATGGGTCGAGCGGCGCAGGGCTTGGACGGCCTGCTCGGTGCGGCGGGCTTCGCGGCAGAGCATCCCGAGGCGAAAAAACGCGGCGGCGTCTTCGGGCCGGATCGCCGTCACTTCGTCCTGACACCGGATGGCCTCGGCCAGCTTGCCGGCCCCGGCCAGCGAGAGCGCCCGCTGGGTCAAGCGGCGGGCGCGGGCCAGCAGTCGCCGCCGCTCGGCGGGTGTTTCAGGAAGCGAAGTCGGCAGCAGGGTCATAGCGCGGTGTCCTTTGGAACAGAGTACCCGATTTTCACCGAAAGCAAGACGGGCCGGGTCGAAAACTCGCTAGAATACAGGCAGCGGCGACGCCCCCGGCGGCGCGTCGCGGGTCGGCACCGTGCAGTTTGACAGCGCCCCGGACGCCGCGCAATCGTCGCAGCCGCCTTCGGCATGGTCCACGCAGTCCGGCACTTCGGAGATGTCTTTGGCGCGAACCTCGACAAACTGCTGCGATTCGAGCTGCACGGTGAGCATCTGCTGGACGATGTTGACTTCCTCGACTTTGGCGCGGCCGAGCGGGGTCATCACCACCATGCCCGCCGCCGGCAGCTTGGGCCGGCCTTCGGCTTCGTCGTCCATTTCGTACCGCAGGCAGCACATCAGCTTGCCGCACAGGCCGGAGAACTTGGCGGGGTTGAGCACCAAGTTCTGGTTTTTGACCATTTTCATCGAGACCGGCTGGAACTCGCGCAGGAATGTCGAGCAGCAGGTAGGCCGCCCGCACGGCCCGATGCCGGGGAACACCCGCGCATGGTCCCGCGCCCCGACCTGGTGCATGATGACCCGCGTATGCAGCACGGCGGCGACTTCCCGGACCAGCTCGCGGAAGTCCACCCGGCCTTCGGCGGTGAAATGAAACGTGACCTGGGTGCCGTCAAACGCCCATTCGGCTTCAATCAGCTTCATCGGCGAGCGGAGCGCCTTGATTTTTTCTTTGCAGACTTTGTACGCTTCCGCCTGCCGCCGCTCGCCCCGCTCCCGCCGCGCCCAGTCGTCGGGCGTCGCCAGCCGCAGCACCCGGCGCACGGGGGCGGGCGCTTCTTCGGCGGACACGGCCCGAAGCGGGGTTTTGACAAACCCGAACTCAGGTCCGTTTTCGCCTTCGGCGATCACGGCGGCGTCCATTTCCAGCGGCAGGCCGCTGGGGTCGCAAGGCGTGATTTTCCCGAGCGGCTTGAAGACAATTCCGGCAATTAACGGCATGATAGATTACTCAGCAGAAGATGATGGCAAGATGCAAGGCGTTGTTTATTGTGAGGGCGTATAATGGTAACGAGGGCGTGAATGACGAGGGCCTAAAGGCCCTCGCTGGGGAGCGCGGACGCTGAGGTCCCGCCTTCGCGGCAGAAGAGTCCGATTCTTATCTTGTTGTCTTGTCCCTTACCCTCGGGACCTCAGCGTCCGCGCTCCCCAGCGGGGGCGTTCACGCCCTCGTCAACACCACGCCCTTGTTACAATCAAACGCCCTTGCAACCAACGCCCTCGCTCACGGTTCTATGCTTCACGGCTTCCAAAACTTGCGCCACCAGGGGCGGCGGGGCTGCTCGCGGACGGCTTCGCGGAGCGCTTTCGGCGACAAGGCGGCTTCCTGCATCAGCAGCTCGACGGCACGCCGGGACTCGGCTTCGGCACGCTCCGGCGGCGGCGGGGCATGCAGCGCCGATTCGGCCAGCCGCACCGTGCCGCGCAGGCCCGGCTCCAATCGCGAAAAATCAGGATCGTCGGACATGCAGCTCCTCCGGCGCTTCGCCGCCCCGCGCTGCGCTGTCGGTGCGGGCCAGCTCAAGGCGCTCGACCGCATCCACCCGCCGGCAGATCTCCCGGCGCAGGCTGACCACGGCCCGGTGCAGCAGCGACTTGGCGGCAGCTTCCGAGCGGCCCAGCAGCGGCGCAATCTCGCGGACCGTCATATCGCCGAGATATTTGTAAACTAAAACATCGCCCTGGTCTTCCGGCAGCGCCGCAATCGCCGCCCGGACAAGCTGCTGCACTTCGTGCCGCTCGGCGATGTCGTGCGGGGTCGGCCCCGTGTCGAAATCCTCGGTGTCCAAAAGCGTCCGAATGCCGGCAATCAGCGGCGCGTCGAGCGAGACAACTCCCGACGGCGGGCGCTGCCGGTGGCCGTCAATGACGAGGTTGACCGCAATGCGATGCAGCCAGGGATACAGCGACGCTCCGTCGTCTTTGAGGCGCAGCCGGGGCAGATGGGCCAGCGCCCGGACAAAAGTTTCCGACGCCACATCTTCCGCATCCTGCGCGTTGCTGGTTTTCAGAAACGCCAAATGGTACACGCGCAGGTAATAGCGCCCGTGCAGCGCTCCAAACGCCGCCACGTCCCCCCGCTGCGCCGCCGCCACCAGCGCCGCATCGCTTTTCGCCCCGCCCCCCGGCAGAGCCGCCGTCAGCCCGAATAATCCCAAGCCGAACATAAGCGCTCCTGCTACGATTTTACCATAAAAGCCGGAGTTTAGGGCAGACCCAGCGGCAGAACTTCAAATTGGTTGCCCCACGGGTCACGGACATAAAAGCGCGGGTAGCCCATGGGGATCACGTCGTCGTCTACCGGAGCGCCGAGGGCCAGCAGGCGGGCGCGGGCGGCGGCAACATCGCCCACGGCCAGCGCGGTGTGGCCGCCGCCGATTGTCCCGGTGTCGGGGTGTCCGATATGGAAAAGAATTGGGCCGGCATTAAACCACAGCACCGGCGTCGCGGCCAGGCTCGGCGGCTTCGGGACTTCCGGCAGGCCGAGGATTTCGGCGTAAAACGCGCGGACTTCAGCAGCGGACGCGCCGGGCGCAAGCAGGTACAAGTGATGGGCGGTCATCACGCCTCCTTTCGGGCGACAACATACACAAACGACATCCGGGACTGATCGTGAACGCGGTACGTCCAGTAATCCGTGCGGTCCAGCAGCAGCCAGCCGTCCGTGTCCGGGAAAAAGGCAGTGAGCGCGTCGGCCGTCGCGGTCCAGTAGCGGGACAAGTCGTGGCCCCACCCGGCCATCGCCGGACTGAAAACGCCGACCACGCACAGGCCGCCGGGCCTCACGCTCGCTTGGAGGCGCTCCACATGGCCCGGCGCTTCGGCAGGCGGCAGGAACTGGTACACGTTGACCGCGAGCGCCAGGTCAAACGCGGCGGCGGGGTAGTCAAAGCCGCGCACGTCTTCCCGCGCCAGGTCCACGCGGTCTTCGGGGACGCCCCGCCGGGCCAGCAGCGTGCGGGTCTTCGCGAGGCCGGCTTCGGAGCTGTCGCGGGCGGTGACGTGCATCCCCGCCCCGGCGAGAAATGCCGTGTCCCGCCCTTCGCCCGAGCCGAGGTCAAGCGCCCGCGCCCGCGCCGGGTCGCCGCCGAGCGCCTCGAAAAAGCGAAATGCGGTCGCCGCCGCCTGGCTCGGCTCGGTGCCGAAAAAGTAACCGTCGGACGCCGCGTAAATCGAGTTCCAATCGGGCGGGGTGCCGGGCGGCAGAGATGAGTCAGACATGGCGCACGGTTCGACGCGGCGGGTACAATCCCCTGCATGATCTTAGACGCCGCCTTGTTTTTGCTGTCGCCGGCGGGCCGAGCGCTGTCTGCCGAAGCCGATGCCCTGCGCGGGGACCGAGCCGACACGCTGCGGGCGCTGACCCGCCTGCGCCGGTCGGCCTCGCCCGACAAAGCCGCCGCCGCGTGGGAGCTGTCGGAGCTGCGCGGGCGCGGCGCGGCCAAGTTCGGGCCGCTTGCGGCGCAGATGTTTTTTGTGCGGGAAGCATTGGAGCAGGCGTCGGGGCAGCGCATCGCCGCGTACCATGCCGCGCGGTTCACAGCGGCGGGGGCCGAACACGTGTCCGACCTCGGCGGCGGCATCGGCGGGGACACGCTGGCCTTTGCCCGCGCCGGGCTGCGGGTGACGCTGTACGAGCAGGACCCGGCGCGGGCCGCGTTTGCCGCCGAAAACGCCCGCGTGTGGGAAGTTTCGGACCGGGTGACGGTCTGCGCCGAAGACTTCACGCTGGCGGAAATCACGACCGACGCCGCCTGGCTGGACCCGGCGCGGCGTCAAAACTCGCGCCGCGTGTCCGACCCGGAAGACTACACGCCGCCGCTGTCGTGGCTGCATTCGCTCTCGGCCTCGGGCGTGAGTGCAGTCGGCGTCAAGCTGTCCCCGGCGATTGACCATGCGCTGGCCGAGCCGTTTGGAGCCGCGCTGGAGTTTGTTTCCGAAGGCGGCGACTGCCGCGAAGCGCTGCTGTGGCTGGGGCGGGCGCAGCCGGGCCATAAACTCTCGGCAACAGTGATTGCCCCTTCGGGGACGCACACCCTGGCGGGCGACGCCGACACGCGCGGCGAGTGGGCCGCGCCGACCGGCGGGCGGTTTTTGTACGAGCCGGACCCGGCGGTGATACGCGCTCATCTGGTCGGCACCCTCGCCCGGCAGCTTGACGCCGCCGCAGTGGACCCGCAGATCGCGTACCTGCTCGGCGACACGCTCACCTCGACGCCGTTTGCCGACGCTTACGAAGTTTTGGACCAGTTTCCATACAGCAGGCGCAGACTTCAAGACGCCCTGGCGGCGCGAAACATCGGGCGCGTCGTCATCAAAAAGCGCGGCTTTCCCCTCGAACCCGATGCCGTCCGCAAAACGCTGACCCTGCGCGGCACGGAAGAAATGATTGTCGTCCTGGCGCGAGTCGGCTCGGGTCATACGGCATTTCTGTGCCGGCATCTGAACCCGCCGAACATGCTATAATAAGCGCATGACGACCCCTCCCGCTTTCCTGTCCCCGGCCGACAAGCGCTTTAATTTTGCGGCGTGCCTGACCGATGCGGTCGGGTGGCCGCTGGGGGCGGCGCTGTTTTCGCAGACCACGCTGCTGCCGGTGTTTTTGCGGCATCTCGGGGCGGGCAACACGCTGATCGGCTGCCTGCCGGCGGTGTACAACCTTTTGATGTGCCTGCCGGGCTTGTTCATGGTCGGCTTTATCGGGCGGCTGCCGCGCGTGCGCGGCTTTCTGCTCGGGGTCGCGCTGATTGAGCGCCTGGCGCTGCTCGGGCTGGCCCCGCTGACGATTTTGTGGGGCACAACCCATCCGGGCCGGCTGATTGCGGCGGTGTTCGGCGCGATTGCGATCCATGCCGGCGCGATGGGAATCAATCAGCCCGCGTACTGGGTCGCCATCGGGAAATGCGTTCCGGCGAGCTGGCGCGGGCGATTGTTCGGCTACGCGGGCGGGATTGCGGGGGTGCTCGGCCTCGGAATGGACAGTCTGCTGCGGCGGCTGCTGGCAGGGCCGACCGGGGGCTTTCCGCACGGCTACGCGCTGGGGTTTGAGATCGGGTTTGTGATCATGACCGTGAGCTGCCTGCCGCTTGGGTTTGTTCGCGAGCCGCTGTCGCCGCCGCGCGAAGCCGACGACCCGCATTCGGGGCATTACGGGCGGGACAGCCGCCGGGTGTGGACGACCCACGGCCCGTTTCGGCGGTTTTTGTACGGCCAGATTGCGCTGAACTTGTCGGGGCTGGCCGTGCCGTTTTATGTGCTTCATGCCCAGCGGCACCTGCACGCCGGGCCGGGCAGCGTCGCCGGATACACCGCAGCGCTGGTGCTGACCACCTCGTTCGGGGGGCTGGTTTGGGGCGCGTGGGGGGATGGCGGCGGCAACAAAAATGTGCTGCTGGCCGCCTGCGCGTCGGCGGCGGGGGCGTCGGCGCTGGCCTTGTTTGCGCCGACCCCGACGGTGTTCTACGGCGTGTTCGCCCTGGCGGCGCTGGCGATGGCGGGGGCGGGGATCGCCGGCAGCAACATTGTGATGGAGTATGCCGGCTCGCCGCGCGAAATCCCGCTGTACACGGCGCTGTACAACGCCGTCACGGCGCTGCCCCGCGCCGCCGCGCCGCTGCTCGGCGGGGTGCTGGCCGACAGCCCCGGCGGCTACGCAAGCGTGTTCGGGCTGTCGGCGCTGCTGGCGCTCGGAGCGCTGGGATTGACGCTTCGCGCGGGCGACCCGCGCCATGCGAGCCGCGACGCCCCCGCGGGCCTCAAGCCGCCCGCCGCAGCGTAAGCGCCGGGGCGGCTGTCCCCGAGTGTTCGGCGGCCGCTTCTCCAGGGAACGGGTCCACATGGAACCGGCCAGCGGCGTTTTCCAGCTCACGCGCCACGGCGGACAAATTGGCGGCGGACGCCGCAAGCTGCTCCACCGACCCGTTCTGCCGGGCGGTGGTGCCGGACACGGTCTGCACGGACGCCGAGACTTGTTCGGACGACGCCGACATTTCTTCGGCGGCGGCGCTGCTTTCCTCCACAATCGCCGCAACATCCGTGATCGCCCGCGAAACGTCCTGCGTGGACGCCGACATGTCTTCCGCCGACGCGCGGATGACCCGAATTCGCGCCGTTACGTCCTCGGACACGGCTTGAATTCGGCTCAGCGCCGATCCGGCCTCACGCGCGAGGGCTGACCCGTGCTCCACTTCGCGCGTTCCGGCGTCCATCGCCGCCACCGCCTGCGCGGTCTGCGTCTGCACCTGGGCAATCAAGCCGCCGATTTCTCGGGTCGCGCCCGCCGAGCGCTCGGCCAGCTTGCGGACTTCATCGGCGACCACGGCAAAGCCGCGTCCGGCGTCGCCGGCCCGCGCCGCTTCAATCGCGGCGTTCAGCGCCAGCAGGTTGGTCTGCGACGCGATTTCTTCAATCGTTTTGACGATGCCGCCGATCTGGCGCGACGAGTCGCCGAGGGTTTGGATCGCCTGGGCCGAGTCGGCGACGGTGCGCTGGATTCGGTCCATGCCGGCCACGGTTTCCGTGACCGCCGCCGCGCCGGTTTGGGCGACCTCGGCCGCATTTTCACTGGCCGCCGTCGCCTGGTCGGCGTCCCGCGCGACGGTCTGAACCGCCCCGGTGAGCTGCTGAAGCCGGTCCGCGCTTTCGGAGATGGACCGGGCCTGCGCGGCGCTGCCGTGGGCGATCTCGCCCGCGCCCCGCGCGGACTGCTCGGAGGCCAGCGCGACTTCGTGCATGGTCGCGGCGATGTCTTCGGTCGCCGCGCCCACTGTCTCTGCGGTTCGGGCGAGCGACCCCGACGCTTCAGCGACTGCGGCGGCGTTCAGCGTCACGGTCTGCACAAAGCGGCGCAGGTTGAGCACCATGTCGGCAAACGCGATGCCTAAAACATCTTTTTCGGATTTCGGCGTGACGGTCTGGGTCAAATCGCCGGCGGCGATGGCTTCGGCGACCCGCACCATTTCCGTTTGGTACGCAATCAGCGCCTGAAACGACGCGGCGATCTGCCCCACTTCATCATCGCCCTGCGCCGCCGCTTGACGCTCAATGTCGCCCTCGGCAAGCTGCCGCGCCCCTTCGGACAGCGCCAGAATGGGCCGCACGGTTTTGCGGGCGATCAAAAACACCAGCGTCATCATAAACGCCACGGCGAGCAGGCCGAGCAAAGCCGCCCGGTTTCTCAGCACCGTCACCGGCGCGAGAATTCCGGCTTCGGGAACATCCATCACGATCTTCCAGCCGGTCAGCGGCGCAGTGGTCCAGTAAACCCGGCGCATTTCCCCGTTGATCCAAAGCGAAGCAAAGCCTTCCGGCTGCGCCGCCGCCGGCTTGCCGTCGGCGATGGACCCCAGATCGGCCCCGCCGAAGCCTTTGCGCGGCAGCAGGTCCGAATTGGGATGGGCGATCAGCAGCCCGCCCCGGCTGACAAGAAAGCAGCACTCAGGCCGGCCGTCGTGGGCGGCCGCCGGGCCGAGCAGGTGGTTCGCCGCGACGATTTTCTGCATCTCGGTCAGGGCCAGGTCAATGCCGGCCACGCCCACAAAGTGCCCCTGCGGCGTGTACACCGGCTGCGTGACGCTCAGCATGGAGATGTTCGCCCCGCCGTCGTCAAAATACGGCTCGGTGACATACATCTTGCCGCTTGTTTTGGCCCCGTGATACCATTCCTGCTTCGGATCGTGGTAATCGTAGGTGACGACGGTGGATTTGGGCCAGCTTGCGCGGGTGATCCAGGGCATGGAGTCTTTGTCTTTGGCTTTTTTGTCGTCAAACGCAAAGTACAGGTCGTAGGTCTGCTCTTCCGGGGAGTCGTGCAGCAGGGCGGCCATGAAGGGATAAATGCCGGGGTCCGGGTGCAGCCCGACCGCTTTCTGGCGGGCTGCGAGGGAGCGGGTCAGCACGGATGCGCCGGCAATGAAGCCGTCAAGCTGGGCGGCGGTGGCCTGCGCCTGCTTCATGGCCTGCGCGTTGGTCTGGCTTTCCAGCGCCCGCCGGCCCGTGTCGTAGCTGACCCACGAGATCACGGCGAGCACCGAGCAGGTTGCCAGTCCGATAGCCAAACAAAGCTTCAGTGCAAGCGAGCGGGAAAAAGCCGTGCGGAGGTTCATAAAGGTTGTCCTGTGTGCATCCTAAGCCGAGACGAAGTTTGGTTTCGTCTCGATTATTGGAAATTTCACAGGCAATCTTAAGGGGCGGTTTGCGTCGGCGGAAACGCGCCGCCGCGCTCCAGCTCCCGCGCGAGGCTGTGAACCTGCCGGCACGCGATGGCGTTTCTGGCCTCCGACGAAGCCGCCTGCGGCCGTCGCGCCGCTTCGGGTGGAGCGGCGTCCACCTTGCGCCGAATGTGGTGGACCCCGCCGACGCCGCCCGGCTGCCGCCCCCGCCGCCGTTTGCCGCCGGCAGCGGCGAGTGGGACGTGGACGCCGGCGCGGGGACCGCAACGCTGACCGCGCCGGAAACACGCCTCGGGCGCTTCGTGGTTCCCCTCCGGCCCATGCTGGGCTGCTTTGGGGTCGCCCCCGCCGGCGGCGAAGCGATTTCCACGGCCACGTCGGCGCAGCACGGCGGCAACATGGATTACAAAGGCTTCACTGAAGGGGTCACGGCGTTTTTCCCGGTCGCCGTGCCCGGCGCTTTGTTTTTCCTCGGCGACGGCCATGCCGCGCAGGGCTGCGGCGAGGTGTGCGGCACCGGCATTGAAATCTCGTTTGACGCCGCCGTGACCCTGTCGGTCATCAAAAAGACGATCCAATGGCCGCGCGGGGAAAGCGCCTCCCATCTGTTCACAGTCGGTAATGCCCGGCCGCTGGACCAGGCGCTTCAGCATGCTACCAGTGAAATGTCCCGGCTGCTCCAAGACGACTTCGGCTTGGACCAGACGGGAGCGCACACGCTGCTCGGCCAGTGCGTCGAATACGAAATCGCCAATGTCTTCGACCCCGCCTACACCGTTGTCTGCAAAGTGTCCAAAGCGCTGCTGATGCAGATCGCGTAGTGGCCGGCAGTGCGCCCCTTCCAAACAACTCAGCAAACCGCCCGGAGCACACTGCTCCGGGCGGTTTTGCCTTTGAATGCCGCCCCCCCTCTAGTTTTCCCGCCCACTTCCCGATAACTTTACCGGGGCAAAGCGGCGCAGGCCCGAACGGCGCAAGTCCAAACAGCGCAGGCCGCGCCGGTCACTGCCGGTCATTTCACGCTCACGAGGGAAGCATCATGCCGAAAACGGTTCTCATCACGGACGACGCGATGTTTATGCGCGTCACACTTAGAAACATGCTGGTCAACAACGGCTACGTCGTCGTCGGGGAAGCCGTCAACGGCCAGGACGCGGTGGAAAAGTATGCCGCCTGCAAGCCCGATGTCGTTTTGATGGACATCACCATGCCGATCATGGACGGAATTCTTGCCTGCCGGACCATCAAAGAAAGCGATCCCAACGCCAAAATCATCATGTGTACGGCGATGGGCCAGAAAAACATGGTCGTGGAAGCCATCCAAGCCGGGGCGAAAGACTTCATCGTGAAGCCGTTCAAGCCCGACCGCGTTTTGGAAAGCATCGAAAAGCACACGGGAGGATAAGGCAACACAATGAAAGCGGAATATATCAATTCCTTTCTGGCAGGCGCTTACTCCGTCCTGGAAATGGTGCTCGGCGAGATGCCGGTCCGAGAAGGCATGGCGGCCCAGCCGTCGTCGTTCACCAGCGAGCAGTGCAACGTCGTCTGCGGCGTGACCGGGCAGGCGCAGGGGCAGGTCATCTACGGCATGTCGCTGATTGTGGCGGACCAGATTGCGTCCCACATGCTCGGCGAGCCGATCAAGACATTTGACGCCCTGGCGGCCAGCGCCATCGCCGAGCTGGGCAACATGATCAGCGGCGGCGCGATGCAGCACCTGCACGATGCCGGGCTGGTGTGCGACATCACGCCGCCGACCATTATTCGCGGCACCAATGTCGAGATCAGCACACTGTCCATTCCCGCCATTGTGATCCGCCTCAGCACCAGCAAAGGCCCCGTCAGCATCACTGTCGGCCTGCAAGGCAAAAAATAGCGAAACAAGGAAACTTTGATGAACTGGTTTTACAATCTGAAAATCGCCCGCAAGCTGACCTTCGGCTTCGGCTTGTGCCTGATTTTCACCGCCCTGGTGGCGACTGTCGCCGTGGCACGCATGGCGCAAATGAACAAAGTGAGCGGGGACATCATCGCCGACTCCGTGGATGGACTGCTGGCGATGCACAAGATGCAGGACAATATCAGCCAGTACCGCATTGTCGAGTACCGCCTTATCACCAGCACGGCCCCGGCGGACAAAGCCCAAGCCGAAGCGGATATGGAGCACGCGCGGGCCGCTGCGGAGCAGGGGTTCCAGGAATACGGCGCGACGACTTTTTACCCGCAGGACAAGCACAATCTGGAAACACTGCATGCCGAATGGCAAAGCTATGTTGCCATGAACGCCGGCCTGACCGAAGCTCAGCGCAAAGGCAGCCTGACACAAAGCGAGGCGCTGATGCGCGGCCCCATGAAAGCGCAATTCAGCCGCGTGCGGGATGCGATGGGAGAAATGGATACCTGGAACAAAACGCACGCCGAGGAGTACGCCGCGAAGGCGCAGGCGGCTTACAGCTCCACGCGGGCGCTGATTTTCGGAATGCTGGCGCTGTCGCTGCTGATCGGGATTGTCATCGCCGTGACCACGACCCGCTACATGACCGGCACGCTGGCTCAAGTCACCGAGCGCATCAGCAGCCTCAACACGATCTGTATTCAGAACCTGGGCGCGGCCGTGTCGGCGCTGGAGCAGGGGGACCTCACGGTGCCGATTGTCACCGGCACACACCCGCTGACCAACACGTCGCGCGATGAGTTCGGACACCTGGCCCACATCTTCAACGAGATGCTGGTCAAGATGCAAAGCACTATCGGCTCGTTCCGCCAGTCCCAGGCGGGTTTAAGCACGCTGATGGACGCCATGCAGCAGTCGGCGGCCGAGGTGGACGGTGCGGCGCACTCGCTGTCGGGCACCAGCCGCCGGCTCGGCGCAGCGACCGAGGAAATCACGGCGACCATGCACGAAGTCAGCATGGCTTCCGAGCAGTCCGCACGCGGGGCCGGCGAAGTCGCCTCCGGCAGCGCCGCCCAGGCGGCGTCCATCAGCGCCGGCGCGGAGCGGGTCGCCGATTTGGCCCAGGCCGTGCGCGGGGTCGCCAAAGACTCCGAAACCGCCGAGCAGGCCGCCGACGATGCGACGCGGGCGGCGCAGACCGGCGCGGACTCGGTGCGGGAAACCGTCGCCGGCATGCACGCCATCCAAAAAACCATTGCCGGGTCGGCGGAAGTCATTCAAGCCCTCGGCGCATCGTCCCAGCAGATCGGCACGATTGTGCAAACGATTGAAGACATCGCCGACCAGACCAACCTACTGGCCTTGAACGCCGCGATTGAAGCGGCGCGGGCCGGCGACGCCGGACGGGGCTTTGCGGTGGTCGCCGATGAAGTCCGCAAGCTGGCCGAGCGGTCGCGCGGCGCAACCGAGGAAATCGGCGGCTTGATTGAAACCGTGCAGTCGCAGACCGCCCAGGCGGTCGCGGCGATGGAAGGCGGAGTCCGCGAAGTGGCCGCCAAAACCGCGCTGGCCGAGCAGGCGGGCGACGCGCTGACCCAAATCCAAGCGATTGTCGCGACCGTGACCGAGCGGGTTCACCGAATTTGCGTCACATCGGAAGAAATGTCGGCGGCGTCGGATGAAGTCGCGCGGACAATCGCCGATGTCGCGGCCGTGGTCGAGGAAAGCAGCGCCGCCGCCGAAGAAATGTCGGCGTCGGCGGAGCAGGTTTCGGCGTCGGTCGCGACTGTCTCCGGCACCACGGCGCAGCAAAGCGCGGCGGTGGACGATCTGGTCCTGTCGGCAGGCAAGCTGACCGAAGTGTCGGCGACTTTGTCCGCGCTGATTGCCCGGTTCCAGTTCACCGGCGGCGAAGCGCCGGCCCCGGCCGCCGCGCCGGCGGCGAGCCGAAAAACCGCGCTGACCCTGCAAAAAGTCGCCTGACGGACCCGCAAAGGAGCAAACAATGACTGCAACACTCGAAACGCCTGACGCCGCCGCGCTTGGCGGCGAGACGCCGCGCGGGACAAGCCGCCAGGTGGCGGCGCTGCACCTCGGCGACGAGATTTACGGCGTGGACATCGCCGCCATTCATACCGTGCTGACCCCGCAGCCGATCACGCAGGTGCCGAACGTGCCGGCGTATGTGCGTGGCGTGATGAACCTGCGGGGCCGCATCCTGCCGGTGCTGGACCTGCGTGCCCGCTTCGGACTGCCGCCGCTCCCCGCCGACGACGCGAAGCAGTCGCGGATTGTGATTGTCGAGGCCGGGGGTCAGGCCGCCGGCCTTGTGGTGGACGGCGTTTCGGAAGTGTTGCGGATTGACGACAGCGCGATTGAGCCGGCGGCGGCGCTGCTCGGCGCGGCGGACCGGCGCTGCCTGGCAGGCATCGGGCGGGTCCCCGCGCCGTCCGGCCCCGACCAAAACAAGAACGGCGGCCAAAAAGACGGCCGCTTGATCCTGCTGCTCGACGTTCCCGAAGTGCTGGACTCTGTGGGAGCGGCCCGATGACGCTCCCCACGCCGCAAGCCCCAATCCGCGTTTTGGTCGTGGACGACTCCGCGTTTATGCGAAAAGTCGTCACCGAGATTCTGAGCCGCGACCCGGCGCTGTGCGTCGCCGGGCAGGCCCGCGACGGCGCGGATGCGCTGGTGAAGCTCGACGCCCTGCGGCCTGATGTCGTCACGCTCGACATAGAAATGCCGGTCCTGGACGGCCTCGGGGCGCTGGCCGAGATCATGCGCCGCCGCCCCCCCACCCCGGTCGTCATGCTGTCGTCGCTGACTCAGGCGGGGGCCGACGCCACCCTGCGCTGCCTGGACGGCGGCGCAGTGGACTTTGTCGGCAAGCCGTCCGGGTCCATCAGCCTGGACATTGAAAAAGTCGCCGCCGAGCTGACCGCCAAAGTTAAAGCCGCCGCCGGAGCGCGGCTTGCGCCGAAAGCCGCGCGTCCGGCAGCCGCCGAGAAGCCCGCCGCCCAAACCGCCGCCGCCCCGCCCCGCCCGGCAGGCGGCAAAATCGCGGCGCTGGCGATTGGGGCGTCCACCGGCGGCCCGCGAGCGCTGCAAGCGCTGGTGCCGCTGCTGCCGGCGGACCTTGCCGTGCCGATTGTGATTGTTCAGCACATGCCGCCGGGCTTTACGGCCTCTCTCGCGCAGCGCCTCGAGCAGATGTCGCCGTTTCGGGTGCGGGAAGCCGCCTCCGGCGACCGGCTGCGGCCCGGCGAGATTTTGGTCGCGCCCGGCGGCCGTCACCTGGTCTTTGACTCCGCCGGGGTCGCGCATTTGACCGACGAGCCGCCGATCCACGGGGTCCGTCCGGCGGTGGACATCACGCTGTCTTCGCTGGCCCAGCTTTACGGGCCGCGCCTGCTGGCCGTGCTGCTGACCGGCATGGGCCGCGACGGGGCGAGGGGCATGAAGCTGACCGCCGACAAGGGCGGCTTGACCCTGGCCGAAGACGAGTCCACCTGCGTCGTGTACGGCATGCCCAAAGCCGCGTTTGAGATCGGCGGCGTGCATCGCCTGCTGCCGCTGCCGGAGATCGCCCCGGCGATTGCCCAAGCCTGCGCCCGCGCGTTTTAACACGCACTTCTTGACACGCATTTCCGAACACGCACTCCCGAACACGCACTCCCACACGAGAAAAAACCATGACTACGACCGACATGTCTCAGTATCTGGATGTCTTTCTGGACGAAGGACGCGAGCAGCTTGCGCTGCTGGAAGCCAACATTTTGGCGATGGAGCGCGGCAACCACACCAAAGAAATGCTGCAAGTGCTGTTTCGGGCCGCCCACACGCTTAAAGGCTCGAGCCGCGCGATGGGCTTTCTGGCCGTGGGCGACCTGACGCACGAGATGGAAAACATTCTCGACGACCTGCGAAACGACGCGCTGGCGGTCAGCACCCCGATTGTCAACGCCCTGCTGGCGTGCCTGGACGCCTTGAACGGCCTGGTGGACACCGTGGCGGCGTCGGGCAGCGATGCCGGCGCGTCCGGGCACGACATCGGGGCGCTGGTCGCCCGGCTTAACGCCCTGCGGACCGGCGACGCCGCGCCGGCAGCGACCCCCGACGCGAGCGTCCCCGCCCCCGCCGCTTCCGCGTCCCTGCCGGAGTTTCCGCTGGCCGACCACGAGCGGGCGACGCTCGAGGCCGCCCGCGAGTCCGGGTTGTCGGTGTTTCAGGTGACGGTCACGCTGTCCGAAGAATGCTTGATGAAATCTATTCGGGCCTGGATGGTGCTCGGCGCTTTGGAGCCGCTCGGCGCGGTGCTGGCCGCCGACCCGCCGGAAGAAAAGCTGGAAGCGGAAGAATTCGAGCGGACGTTCCGGCTGCTGCTGGCGTCGGAAGTGCCCCTTGAGACGGTCGAGCAGGCCCTCGGCACGGTCTCGGAAATCGAAGCCGGCACCGTGCAGCCCTGGGGAGCCGTGCCCGCCCCCGCCGCGCCCGCCCCCGCTGCACCTGCCGCACCTACCCCTGCTCCGACGGCGGCCGCCCCGGAACAGCCGGAGGCGGCGGCCGCCCCCGCGCCGCAGGCCGCGCAGGCGCAGACAATCCGGGTGGAAGTGTCCCGGCTGGATACCCTGCTGAACCTGGTCGGCGAGCTGGTGATCGAGCGGGCGCAGGTGCATCAGTTCTGCGCGGACCTGCACCGGCGCTACCCGCACGACCACGAAGCGGCGCAGCTTTTGGAAACCACGCATCGGATTGCGCGGGTCACCGCCGAGCTGCAAGACCAGATCATGAAAACGCGGATGCTGCCGATTGACGGCGTGTTTCAGCGCCTGCCGCGCATGGTGCGCGATCTGGCCCAGAAAACCGGCAAGGATGTGCGCTTTGAGATCACCGGCGGCGAAACCGAGCTGGACCGGACGGTGCTGGAGTCGCTCGGCGACCCGCTGATCCATCTGCTCCGGAACTCGGTGGACCACGGGATCGAGACGCCCGAAGGCCGCGCCGCCGCCGGCAAGCCGGCGCAGGGGCGGGTCACCCTGTCGGCGCGGCACGAGCAGAACCAGATTGTGATTGAGATCACCGACGACGGCCGGGGCATGGACCCGGAGAAGCTCAAAGAATCGGCGATCCGCAAAAACCTCCTGACCCCGGCGGCGGCGGCGCTGATGAGCGACCGGGATGCGCTCGGCCTGATTTTCGGCTCCGGCTTTTCCACCGCCGCCGCGCTGTCGGACATTTCCGGGCGCGGGGTCGGCATGGACATTGTGAAATCCAATCTCGAAAAAATCGGCGGCCGGGTGCTGGTGGAAAGCACGGTCGGCGTCGGCAGCCGGTTTACGATCCACCTGCCGCTGACCCTGGCGATTGTCCGGGCGATCCTGGCAAAGTCCGGCGGCGGGACCTATGTGCTGTCGCTGGGCAGCATTGTGGAGATGCTGCGGCTGGGGTCCGCCGAAGGGGAAACCCGGCCGCGCACCCTGGGCGGCCGGCCGGTGATCAGCCTGCGCGGGCGCACTATTCCTTTGATGGACCTGAGCGCCCTGCTGAGCGCCGAGGCGGGCGGGCGCTCCCCCAAAGTGGCGGACGACGCGTATGTGGTGGTGGTCGGCCTCGGCGACCGGCAGGTCGGACTGTGTGTGGACGCCCTGGTGGGCGAGCAGGAAGTGGTGATCAAGTCTATGGGCACGCTGCTGGGCGACATTCCGGGCCTCGCCGGCGCGACCATTCTCGGCGACGGCCAGGTGGCGCTGATTGTGGATGTCGCCAAAGCGGTCGAGCAGGTGCAGGACGCAGGCCGCGCGTCAGAAACAGGCCGCGCGGGGGAAGCCAGCCGTGCGGGAAGCGAGGCCGCCGTTGCTGCCTAGCCCGATTTCCGCCCCGTTCGGCGAAGCGGACTTTGCCGGCTTTCAGCAGCGCGTCACGGCCAAAACCGGCATTCAGCTCAGCCACTACAAAGGGGACCAGATGCGCCGCCGGCTGGCCGCGCACGCCGAAAAAGCCGGCTGCCTGTCGTTTGCCGCCTATGCCGGAAAAATGGAGCGCGACTCGGCGGCGCTGGCCGAGTTTTTGGACTGCATGACGATCAATGTCACCGAGCTGCTGCGGAACCCGGAGCGCTTCGGGGAGCTGGCATCGGCCATTCTGCCGGAGCTGCTGGCCCGCCGGAACGGCGGCCCGCTGTCGGTTTGGAGCGCCGGCTGCTCCTACGGCGCGGAAGCGTACACCGTCGCCATGCTGCTGCATGAAGCCGCACCGGCCGCCGCGCACCGGATTCAGGGCACCGACCTGGACCTGACCGTGCTGGCGCGTGCCGAGCGGCCTTATTTCAGCGCGGCGGACATGCTGAACATTTCTTCGGCCCGGCGGGACGCCCATTTTTACGAGATCGGCGGCAATTATCAGCCGAAGCTCCATTTGCGCTCGAAAGTCAAGTTCAAGCCGCACGACCTGCTGGCCGGCCCGTACCCGGCTGCCGAGCACGATCTGATTTTGTGCCGCAACGTCGTCATTTATTTCAACGACGAAGCCAAAGAGCGGATTTACCGGGGCTTTTACCAGGCCCTGCGGCCCGGCGGCATTTTGTTTGTCGGCGGCACGGAGCGGCTGTCCGACCATCGCGGGATCGGCTACGCGCTGGCCCGGCCCTTTTTCTACCGAAAGCCTCTTTAAGACCACTCATTCCGCACACGAGGGAACCTATGCTTGTCCAACTTTTGACGCCCGCCGCCCGGCTGCTGGCACGGCTCCGGTTCGCCGGAAAGTTCGCCGTTGTCGGCACGCTGTTTGTGATCCCGCTGGCGCTGGTGTTTTACTATTTTCAGTCGGAAATCAATACCAACATTGAGTTTACCCGTATGGAGCGGCTGGGCATGGTTTACGAGCGCCCTGTCGGCACTTTGCTGGACGATGTGCTGCTGCGTCAGCGCCTGGTCAGCCGTGGTGCGGCACCGGCGGACGTGGCCGGGCAGGAGGAAAAAATTGACCGGGACATGGACGCCGTAGACGCGGTGGACAGCCGGCTCGGCGGCCCGCTGAAATGCTCGGGCGACTGGGGCAAGCTCAAAGCGCAGTGGCCGGCGATCAAAGGCGGCGGCGCGAAAAGCGCCGCCGCCGCCACGGCCTTTGCGGACGACCTGAACGCGCTGATTCAGACCGTCGGCACCAACTCAAATCTGCTTCTTGACCCTGAAGTGGCCCCCTACGACATCATGGACACGGTGCTGATCCAAACTCCCAAAATCACGCTCAGCCTCAGCCGCGCCGCCGACCTGGCCGCCGGGGCCGCGCAGCGCCGCACCCTGGCCCAAGCGGAGCGCACGCAGCTTGCCGTTTTGTCCGCCCAGGCGTCGCTGCCGATGTCCACTCTGCAAGGCGAGCTGCAGCAGGCCGAGCAGTCCGACTCCACCGTTAAAGCCGGGGTGGACGCCCCGCAGGCGGCCGCCGCCGCCCAAACCACCGCTTTTTTGGGCGTCCTGCAATCGCAGATGATCGAGCCGGTCCGGCCCCGCGCGTCGCTTCCCGCCCTCAGCGCGGCGTCCGACTCCGCCGCCGCGTCCCTCACGCAGTACCGCTCCACGGCGCAGGAAGTGCTGGACACGCTGCTGGAAAAGCGGCTGCATGGATTTCTGGTCCGGCGAGCGGCGGTGGACGGCGCAGCGGCGCTGTTTCTGGCGCTGGCGCTGGCGTTTCTGGCCGCATTGTCCGCTTCCACCACCGAGGCGCTGGCAGCGCTGGCCGGACGCATGGATTCCTTGAACCGGGTGTGCGTCGCCAACCTCGGCGCGGCGATCTCGGCGCAGGAGCGCGGCGATCTGACCGCCCGCGTCCAAACGATCACCCTGCCGCTGACTGTCCGCTCGCGGGATGAGCTGGGCGCAGTGGCGGAGACATTCAATGCGGTTCTCGCCCGCACGCAGGCCACCATCGGCTCGTTTCATGCGTCGCAGGCGTCGCTGGGCCATCTGGTGCATTCCCTCCAAAAAACGGCGCTTGAAGTCGGCGCGGCGTCCGAGTCGCTGGAAACGGCGGCAGGACAGTCCAAATCGGTCAGCGCCGAGATCGCGCACAGCGTTCAGCGGATTGTGTCGGCCAGCAGTCAGGCCGCCTCGGGCGCAGGCGAAGTGGCGCAGGGCAGCATGCGTCAAGCCGCCTCGGTGTCCGAGGGCGCGGACCTGCTTCAAACGCTTTCTGCGGCTGTCCGTGGGGTGGCGGAAGATGCCGCGCAGGCGACAGCGGCGGTCGGCGCGGCGCAGGAAGCGGCGCAGGCGGGTAGGACCACCGTGGGTCAATCGCTGGCCGGAATGCAGGAAATCAACCAAACCGTGCAGGAAGCGGCGCAGGTGATCGGCGCTCTCGGGCAGGCATCCGCGCAGATCGGCTCCATTGTCGGCACCATCGAAGACATCGCCGACCAGACCAATCTGCTGGCGCTCAATGCCGCGATTGAAGCCGCCCGTGTCGGCGACGCCGGCCGGGGCTTTGCGGTGGTCGCCGATGAAGTCCGCAAGCTGGCCGTCCGCTCGCGCGGCGCGACCGCCGAAATCAAGGCGCTGGTGGAGGAAGTGCAGACGCAAACCGCGTGCGCCGTCGC
Source organism: Capsulimonadaceae bacterium (assembly GCA_965246745.1). Lineage (GTDB taxonomy): Bacteria > Armatimonadota > Armatimonadia > Armatimonadales > Capsulimonadaceae > JANXMY01. The sequence goes on along the minus strand of OZ251980.1, from coordinate 3,693,159 downwards.
CGCGATGGACGGCGGCGTCCGCAAAGTGGAAACCGGAAGCCGGCTGGCCGAAAAAGCGGGCGCGGCGCTGGCAAACATTCAGCAGTCGGTCGGGGCCGTCAGCGGCTGCGTGTCGGGCATTCTGGCCGCGTCGGGGGAGATGACGGCGTCCTCGGACAAAGTTTCGCACGAGATCGCGGAAGTCGCCGCCGTGGTGGAGGAAGCAAGCGCGGCGGCGGCGGAAATGTCGGCATCCGCCGATGCCGTGGCGTCTTCGATTCAGAGTGTCGCCGCCGCCGGAGCACGCCAGTCGGACTCGCTGGCGCAGATGGCGGAAGCGTCGCAGGACCTTTCCGAGATCGCCGCGCGGCTGAAACAAAGCGCGGGGCGGTTCCAGATTGACGAAGCCGCCCCCGCAGCCGCCCCCCGGCGCGAAGCGGCGAGCCAGCTCAAAGCGGCTTAGCTCACAAAGCGGCTTAGAACACAAAGCGGCTTAAAACACAAAGCGGCCCGAAGCAGAGTGCTTCGGGCCGTTTCGGGACTACGCCAGGGTAGACTGCACCCGCTCTTCTTCGGGCTGCCCTTCCAGCGGCAGCGCCGGAGTCGCCGGGCTGTGCTCGCCTTCCAAACCCAGCGGTGCGCCGAGGCGGAAAAACAAGCCGCGCTCTTCGTCGTGGTCCACCACCACTGTGTCGTTGGCATTGAACCGGCCGAGCAAAATCTCCTCAGAGAGCGGGTCTTCGACCAAACGCTGCACGGCGCGGCGCAGCGGGCGAGCGCCGTACTGCGGGTCGAAGCCTTCGCGGGCCAAAAACTGCTTGGCCGGGTCGGTCACTTCAAAGTCCATGCCTTTTTGCGCGATCTGCTTGGCAACCCGGTCGAGCATCAGCGTCACCACTTCGTTGATCTCGTCGGCAGACAGCGGGTGGAAGATGATCGTCTCGTCCACGCGGTTCAAGAACTCGGGGCGGAAGACGCGCTTCAGCTCGTCGGTGATCCGGCCCTTGATGCTGTCCATCTGCCGGGTAATCTCTTCCGCCGACTTCGGCCCGGCGGCGGTGCGCCCGAAGCCCATTTCCCGCTCGCCCTGAATAGACCGTGCGCCGATGTTCGAGGTCATAATCAAGATGACATTCTTGAAGTCAATCACCCGCCCGTGCGAATCGGTCAAGCGGCCGTCTTCCATGATCTGCAAGAGAATGTTGTACACTTCCGGGTGCGCTTTTTCGATTTCGTCTAAAAGCACCACCGAGTACGGGTTGCGCCGGACCGCTTCCGAAAGCTGCCCGCCTTCGTCGTAGCCGACGTATCCGGGAGGCGCTCCGACCAGGCGAGACACCGCAAAGCTTTCCATGTACTCGGACATGTCAATCCGAATCAGGTTGTCTTCTTTCTCAAACAGATAGGCCGCCAGCGCACGCGCCAGCTCGGTCTTGCCGACCCCGGTGGGGCCGAGGAAGATAAACGAGCCGATAGGCCGCTTGATGTCCCGCAGGCCGGAGCGCGAGCGCCGGACAGCCTTCGAGATCGCGACAATCGCTTCGTGCTGCCCGATAATCCGCTTGTGCAGCTCTTCTTCCATGCGGAACAGCTTCTGCGTTTCGGCTTCCACCAGACGCGCCACGGGGATGCCGGTCATCGAGAAGATGATGTTGGCGACTTCGTCTTCGTCTACGGTCTGCTTGGCGTCTTTTTTGGTTTCCTGCCAGCCTTCTTCGAGGCCCGTGACTTTTTCTTCCAGCTCGCGCTTGCGGCCCTGAAGGTCATAGGCTTTTTCGTACTGCCGGTTGTTCGGCAGGCCGTTCAGCTCTTTTTGGACCGCGTTCAGCTCAATCTTAGCGTCGCGCAGCTCCTGCGGGGGCATCGCGCCGCGCAGGCGGACGCGCGACGCCGCTTCGTCAATCACGTCAATCGCTTTGTCCGGCAGGAACCGGTCTGAGATGTAGCGGTCGGACAGCCGCGCGGCGGCGTCCAGCGCATCGTTGGTAATCTCGACTTTGTGGTGCTGCTCGTAGCGCGGGCGGAGGCCCTTCAAAATCTCGATGGCGTCGTCCACCGACGGCTCTTTGACTTGAATCGCCTGAAAGCGGCGCTGCAAAGCCGCGTCGCGCTCGACATACTTGCGGTACTCGTCCAAAGTGGTCGCGCCGATGCACTGCAATTCGCCGCGAGCGAGCGCCGGCTTCATGATGTTCGACGCGTCAATCGCCCCTTCGGCGGCCCCGGCTCCGACCAGCGTGTGCAGCTCGTCAATAAAGAGAATAATCTCGCCCTGCGCTTTTCGCATCTCTTCCATGACCCGCTTCATGCGCTCCTCGAACTCGCCTCGGTACTTGGTGCCCGCGACCAGGGCGGCGAGGTCAAGCTGAATGACCCGCTTGTCTTTCAGGAAGTCCGGGATGTCGCCCATGATGATCCGCTGGGCCAGCCCTTCGGCAATCGCCGTTTTGCCGACCCCCGGCTCGCCCAAAAGACACGGGTTGTTTTTCATGCGCCGGGAAATAATCTGAATGCACCGCTCGATTTCGTTGGCCCGGCCGATCACCGGGTCCAGTTTTTCGTTGCGGGCCAGCTCGGTCAAGTCGCGCCCGAACTCGTCGAGGGTCGGGGTGCGGGTCTTCGCCGCCTGCGACCGCCCGCCGCCCGCCGCGCCTTCGCCGCCGCCTTCCTGGAGGTTCATCACTTCGCGCCGGGTGCGGTCAAGGTCCACGCCGAGCTTGGACAGGACGCGTCCCGCCAGTCCTTCGCCTTCCCGGATCAAGCCCAGCAGGAGATGCTCGGTGCCGATATAATTGTTGTTAAGCTGCCGGGCTTCGTCGTAAGCCAGGTCAATCACCCGCTTCGCGCGGGGCGTGAGCTGCATGTCCTGGCCTAAGCGCCCGTCGCCGCGTGCCACCTGCCGCTCGATCTCGGAGCGGATGCGCCCCAGGCTGACGCCTATTCTATCGAGTATTCTGGCCGCCACGCTGTCATTTTCGCGCACCAGGCCGAGCAGCAGGTGTTCGGTCGAGACATAATTCTCGCCCAGACGGCCCGCTTCTTCCTGCGCGTAAAACACGACCTTGCGAGCGCGTTCGGTAAATCGCTGCCACATAGTATTGCCCTTCCCGTCGTTCTCATTCCGTCATTCTCGTTTAACGCGAGTTTCCGCGTATTTTGTTGCGTATCAGCGCCGGACGGCGCGTTTCCTCGTAAAACGTATATTGGGCACGCTCGCCTGAAACAAACTGTGCGCCGAGGCGAAGCGACGACAGCAGCTCGTTGAAGACGCGGTTGGTGACGCCTGTGGGGATGCCGAGCTGCGCCCCCAATCGAAGCGTGCTGAGCAGCGCCATCGAATCGCCCGCCGACAGCCGCTCCGCCGCTTTCAGCGCCGCCTGCGCGTCCGCGACTTCCGCTTCCATCTTTGAACGCCCGCCGCGCCGGAGCAGTTCCCTCGCCGCCTGCTCATCGGTCAGCAAAAGCGTCGCCGTCGCCGCCAGCCGGGTCAAAAGCTGCCGCTCGGACTTGCCGGTGCTGACGGCATTGGAAATCTGGTACACATCCCCCGCCGCCGCGCTGCCTTCGCCGTAAGGCCCGCGCACCGCCGCGCCGAGGGTGCGGGCCGCTTCCATCGCGCTCTCGATTTTGCCTGACCGGGCCAGCCCCGGCAGGTGGGCCATGACCGAAACCCGCAGCCCTGTCCCGCAGTTGCCGAGCGACGAGGTCAGGTAGCCGTACTGCTCATCAAACGCGTACCCAAGCTGCCCGCCGAACTGGTCGTCCATCAAGTCGGCGATTTTGTACGCGGCGTCAATCTGCAAGCCCGGCAGGATCGCTTGCAGCCGCAGGTGGTCTTCCTCGTTGACCATGACGCTGACTGTGTGCTTGTCGTCCACCAGCGCCCAGCGGTGCGGCCCGGCCATCGCGTGCGCGACCGAGATCAGATGGCTGTCCACCAGCGCCGCTTTGTCCGCATCGGTCAGCTTCCCGACTTCCACCGCCCGCAGCGACACCTGCCCTTTGTCCCGCCCCTGCGCCGCCGCCAGAACCTGCTTCGCCACCGCCTTCAGCTCCGCGTCGGACGCCCGCCCCGGAAACGCCGCGCCGCTTAAATTACGCGCGAGACGCACCCGCGTGGACAAAATAACGTCCGCTTCCCAGCCCGTTTCCCCCGCCCACGACGGCAGCGCCGGCAGCGGCAGCGCGTCAGGCTTAAGCGGCGTTTTTGCCGACGTGGCGGGTCTCACCGTGAATCTCCTTCAATGCCTGCTGCACTTCCGCCGCAAACGCCGCGTAGCACTTCGCGCACCCCATCTGCCCGTTGGAATATAGCTCCCGCCGGGCCATGCCGCAGCCGGGGCAGGTCTCGCCCTCAGCATCTGACGCTTCCTCACGGCTTGCCATCAGTGGGCTATTTTTGCTCATCCGTGTCTTCCAGCAGCGGTCGCGGCGTTTCCGTAACAACCAAGCCTTTTTGCCCGGCCCGCAGCAAAGTCACTTCCAGCCTCAGCAGCAAATTTTCGCGCTCGTAAGCGGCGTTTTCACGGTCTCGGCGATTGTCGAACTGAATTTGACGCAGTTCTTCCAATACCTCTTTCATTTGTTCCTCTGCGTGTCTAATGTCAGGCTCGCAATTTGTTTGATGAAATCGCCGATTTGTTTTAGCAGTGTCATGCGGCTTTACGCTTGTCAGCAGCTCGCATTGCTTTGATTTCTTTGATCAGCTCCCAGCTTCGCGCTTGAGACTGGGCAATCTTAATGTCGTCCGCTTTCATGATTTCCCGCAGCCGTTTCATTTCTGCCAGGCATTCCGAGAGCGTCACCCGAAGCTGTTCCGCATCACTCTGAGAAATTGTCAGCATTTTTTCCATGAGTTTGTTTCTCTGGCCCAATGATTATCTTGACACTATTTTACCCGAAAACGGCCCGCAGTAACGAAATCAGGCCGGTCGAGCATCCAGGCAGTCGTCGGGGACCCAGCCGCTTCCGCCGCCGGCGCTCATGCACCATGCCTAGCCGGCCACTTCTTCGGAGACAGTCACTTCTTCGCCGGGCTGCACCGTGAGTTCAACCGCATTGAAATCGCGTTGCAGACGATAACCACCGGCATTTTGGGCTAACAACGCTTCCGGCACCCATCCGCTGACGCTGCGCGTGTCCTGCACCCATATCCAGCCGGGCCACTCTCCATCAACCCCCGCGACTGCCGCAGAGATTGGTGAAGCATGTTGACCAGCCGTCGCAGTAGGCAAAAAACGTTTCAGATGTCGTGTGTCTCGCCGATGAAGTCATCTGAGAGAACGATTCGGGGACGGCCTTCCTCTGTTTCCAGCAGAGCCTTTTCTGTTTGCGCTTGATTTACACGCGCATGGTTCAAAAGGAGGCTCGCCCTGTCCCCTGCCTCTTTGAAGCTCGACCCGTAAGCAAATATTTCGGGGCGGTCAGTGACCCGTGCCAGCCATTGTCCATCTTCCTGCTGGTCTACTGAGATATAAACCACCATTAACACACTCCTCGAAGAAACGCTAGAGCGCAGGCGTCCCCGTCGTCTGGGTCAGCTCGCGGAAGGCGGCGATAAGCTGCTTTGTAATGGGGCCGGGCTTGCCGTCGCCGATGTCGCGGCCGTCGAAATGGACGGCGGGGATGACTTCTGCCGCCGTGCCGGTGAGGAAGATTTCGTCGGCGTTGTACACGTCGTACTGCGTGATAATCGGCTCGGTGACGGTGTAGCCGGCATCTGTGGCTAAACCAATCACGGTATCGCGGGTGATGCCCTGCAAGATGCCGATGCTCGCCGGAGGCGTGGTAATCGCGCCGTTTTTAATCAAAAAGATGTTGTCGCCGGTGGCTTCGCCGACATAGCCTTCGCGGGTGAGCATCAGGCCCTCGCCTGCGCCGGAGCGGTTCGCTTCGGCCTTCGCCATGATGTTGTTGATATATTTTCCCGTGCATTTGACGCGCGGGTCAATCACATCGGGCGACGGCAGGCGGGTGGAGACCGTGGCGACGATCAAGCCATTCTCGTACATCTCGGCGGGGTACAGGGCTAATTGCTCGCAGGAGATATACACATTGGCGTCGCCGTGGATGTGCTTCGGGTCTAAGCCCAGGCCGGTGCCGCGCGTGACCGTGACCCGGATGTAGCCGTTCGCGTGGCCGTTCGCCCGGACGGTCTCCAAAATAGACTCGCGGGTGGCTGCGGGCGGCGCGGGGATGACAATGTTCAGCGCTTTCGCGGAAAAGTACAGCCGGGCGACATGCTCGTCCAATTTGAACACGCGTCCGTTGTAGACCCGGATGCCTTCAAACAGACCGTCGCCGTACAGCAGGCCGTGGTCGTAGAACGGAATCACCGCTTCTTCTTTGGGTGTCAGGACACCGTTGAGACAAACAAATTGCGCCACAGTCATTGCTCGCTTCTTGGGTAGATTAGATTCGGGTAAAGTGAGATTAGTATAGCACGGCGGGGAGGAAATATGGAACCCCTCCCGCTCGTTCCTCGCTCCCTCCCCTGTTAGGGAAGGGCAAGAGAGAACAAAGACGGAGAGGCGTAAGCTGCGTTTCTCCTGCTGGCTTCTTTCTGGCCCTTCCCTAACAGAGGAGGGAGCGAGGAACGAGCGGGAGGGGTTCCGGGCACTACAAATTTGGAGGACCAAATATGAACGCGGAAGACACGGCGGCGGAAGAAGTTCTGGAAATCACGCGGCGAATGCTGGACGCAATGTATTCTGGGGACCCGGCGGTGCATCGGCGGCACAGCGCAGACAACATGTCGTCGTATGAATGGTACATCGCGCCGCAAAGAATTGACGGGCTGGAATTCCATCTCGCGCTGATCAGCGGCGGCGGCAACGGCACATCGTCGCGGCTCGACATGCTGACCCCGCGTGTGCAGGTGTACGGCGACACGGCGATTGTGAATTACACGCTGCTGAAAACGGCGCTCGGCGAGGGCGTGCCGCCGCAGTTTTCAACGATGAACGAGACGCGGGTGTTTGTGAGATTAGAAGGCGTCTGGAAGATGGTGCATCTGCACAAGTCGCCGACGTGAAGCACGAACACGCGGCCAGGGCGAACACAAGGCAAAGGGCGAACACGCGGCCAGGGCGAACACAAGGCAAAGGGCGAACACGCGGCAAAGGGCGAATACAAGGCCAGGGCGAATACAAGGCCAGGGCGAATACAAGGCCAGGGCGAATACAAGGCCAGGGCGAATACAAGGCCAGGGCGAACACGCAGCAAGAGGCGAACACAAGGCCAGGGCGAACACAAGGTTCGCCCCTACATCCGTCAGACATAGCCCGTAGGGGCGAACCTTGTGTTCGCCCTGGCCTTGTGTTCGCCCTAGCCGCGCCCTCCAACCCTATCTTGCCGCGCCCTCCAACCCTATTTGGTTTAGAAAGAAAGGACTTGGGTTGAGCCTACCGCACACTCGCCCGCTTGACGGGCACCGGCGTCTGCGCCGTATTGGTGATCGCCGCCGGGGCTTGCAGCGACTTGGAGCCGACGACCGACGCATTGTACAGGCCGGACGGGAACATGCCGAACGCGAGGGTGGCAATCGCGGAAATAATCAGCGCGACATTCGCGCCGGGCGAGAAGCGCCAGACATTCGCCGGGTACTCACGAGTCGCCGGCTGGAAATACATCGTGTAAACGATTTTGAGATAATAGGCCGCGCCGACCACCGAGGCGACCAGGCCGATGACGGCAAGGCCGTACTGCTGGGCATGCACCGCCGCGATGAATACATAGAACTTGCCGAAGAACCCGGCAGCAGGGGGGACGCCCGCCAGGGAAAACATAAACAAGGCCATGATCGCCGCCGCCCAGGGCTGGGTCTGCGCCAAACCCTGCAAGTCTTCAATGTTGTTCAGCTCGTCGCCGCGCCGGGCCAGCAAAATGAGGACGCCGAACGCGCCGAGATTCATAAACGTATAGGCGAGAATGTAGAACAAAATGCCGGCGTAGGCTTCGGTGCGGATCGAGGGGTCTGCGTTCGCCGCGCCCGAGCTTCCGGCCAGCAGGCCGACCAGAATGTAGCCGGCGTGGGCGATAGACGAATACGCCAGCATCCGCTTGATGTTGGTCTGGACAATCGCGACGAAGTTGCCGATTACCATCGTGAGTATTGCCAGCGCCCACAAAACGTCGTGAAAGATCGCCGACAGCGGGAGCAGAACAATCGCGACCCGAACCAGCGCGGCGAACGCGCCGCATTTGGCCCCGGCGGACATAAATGCTGTCACCGAAGTCGGTGCGCCTTCGTACACGTCGGGCGTCCACGAGTGGAACGGCACAATGGCCGCTTTAAACCCGAGGCCGATGAGCAGCAGCGCAAAGCCCGCGACCGTGTACGACGCCGTCAGCGCGGCCCCCGGCACGGTGGTCAGCGTGTCCAGCCGGGTCGTGCCCGTGCCGCCGTAGACCAGAGCGATGCCGTACAAAAAGAACGCCGACGAGAACGAGCCGAGCAGAAAGTATTTCATCGCCGACTCTTCCGAGCGGGCTTCGGTGCGGGCAAACCCCGATAGAATGTACAGCGCAATGGACAAGACTTCCAGGCCGATGAAAATCGTAATCAGCTCGCGCGAAGTCGCCATCAGCATTGCGCCCGAGGTCGAGAACAGCAGCAAGGCGTAATACTCGCCGTAGTTGATGCCCTTCTGCTGAATATACTTCTCGGACAGCAAAATGGACAGCGCAGCCACGACAATCAAAATGCCCTGAAACGCCAGCGCGAAATCATCGGCGACCACCGTGCCGTTGAACCCGGTTTTCGGCATGCCCCCGCCATTGTCCCACAAGGAAACGCACGAAAACGCGGCAATCGCCAGGCCGGCCAGCGACACGGCGACGCAGGCGCTTTTGCGGTCACGCGGCAGGACTAAATCCACCATCAGGACGACCATAGCCGTCAGAATGACCCACAGCATCGGCGCAACAGCAAGAATATCGGAGGTTTGGACAGGCAGAGGGGGCATTAGGGACGAGGGCCTTTCGGCTGCGCGGGGGCAGCGGGAGAAACAGCGGCAAGGCGGGACGCGGCGGTCGCCGTGCGGGTCATCGGGTCGCCGAACGGATCATCATACACCGGCTGCGTCTGCGTCATCACTTTGCTGACCGACGGGCCGGATTTGTCCAGCGTCAGCGGGGTCGGAAACACGCCCAGCGCGAAAATCAGCGCGACCAGCGGAAGCAAAGCCCACTTTTCGCCGCGAGTCATGTCCGGCAAATTCTTGTTGGCGTCGTTGTCTAATTTCCCGTACATCACACGCTGGAACATCCAAAGCATATAGACCACCGACCAGATGGCCGCCGTGGTCGCAAACGCCGCCGCCCAGGGGTGGGTTTGGAACGACCCCATCAGCAGAAGCAGCTCGCCGGTGAAGCCGCTGGTCAGCGGCAGCGCAACCGACGACAGCGTGGCCACCAAAAACACGACCGTGAACATCGGCATCACCGCCGTCAGGCCGCCGAAGTCCTTGATTTCGTAAGAGCCGCGCCGGGCATACAGCGCGGCGACCAGGATAAACAACGCCCCGGTCGTGATCGTATGGCTGACCATCTGCACGACTGCCCCGGACAGGCCGATACTTGTCAGCGCAAAGATGCCGAGCATGATGACGCCGATATGCGAGACCGACGAGTACGCCAGCAGGCGCTTGAGATCGGTCTGCATCGCGGCTACCAATGCGGCATAGATAACCCCAATCACCGCCAGAATGATAATTACCGGCGCACACGCTTTCACCGCAAACGGAAACAGCGGCAGGCAGAAGCGAATGAAGCCATAGAGGCCCATCTTCAGCGCGACCAGCACGATTGTCCCGCCGGTCGGCGCTTCCGAGTACGCATCGGGAACCCAGGAGTGGAACGGAAACACGGGGGCTTTAATGCCGAACGCCAGAAAGAACCCGACAAACAGCAGAATATCGGTGAGCTGCTTCCCGGAAAACAGGCCATTCGCCCCGACATGCCCTTGAAGCGTCGGCAGGTCAAACGAGGTCGAGCCGCCGAGAAAGTACAGGGCCATGATGGAAACCAGCATCACCATCGAGCCGGCCATCGTGTACAAAAAGAATTTCACCGTGGCATACACCCGCTTCGGGCCGCCCCAGATGCCGATGATAAAGTACATCGGAATCAGCATGCCTTCCCAGAACAAGTAGTAGAGCACCAGGTTCAAGGACAAAAAGACGCCCAGCACGGCGGTCTCCATCACCAGCATCCAGGCGTAGAACTCGCGGGAGCGGGTCGTAATCTCTTTAAACGAAACGCCGACCGCAAACGGGAAAATCACCGTGGTCATCAGCACCATCAGCAGCGAGATGCCGTCCATGCCGAGAAAGTAGTTGATATGGAGCGACGGTATCCACGCGGTTTGGTCCACTAGCTGAAAATGCGTGCCGTGCGGCGCATACTGCGCGTAAGCCAGCAGCGACACCGCCAGCGCGGCCAGGGTCCCCGTCAGCGCGGCGGCTTTGATCGCCTGCACGTTGTCCTTCGGGATCAGCCCGATGATGAGCGCAAACAGCGCCGGCAGAAAGACCAGCAGGGTCAGCAGCCCTTGAAATCCCGGAACGAATTCGGTCATTTAATGCACATATCCTGACGCCCGAACGGCGACAAACACAAGAATCAGCAGAATGCCGATTACCATTGAAAACGCATACGAGCGCACAAAGCCGTTTTGGGTCCGGCGTATCCGCTGCCCCGACCACGCGGTCAGCGCCCCCACCCCATTGACGATGCCGTCTACCCCGCGCACGTCGAAGGTCAGCCAGAGCCAGTTCGACAGCTTTTTGCCAAGCTTAACGAACCAGAAGTTATATGCCTCGTCCACAAAGTACTTGTTCAGAATGGCCCAGTTGTACCAGCCGGGGCTGAACAAGCGGTGATTGGCGCGGACTTCCGGCCGCATCAGCTCGTTGTTCGCGGCCGCGCGGTAGCGGACGACGCAGTAGGCGATGACCAGGACAATCGCGAGCAAAGTTCCCGTGCCGAGCGCGGTTTCCATGTTCGGGCTATGCACCGTCGGCAGCGGGCCGACCGACGGGGCTAAAAATTCGGCGAACGTGTCGAATTTGAGCACGGCCCAGCCGGTGATGCTGGAAAGCACAGCGAGAATGCCGATAGGCAGAGTCATTGCCAAACTTGACTCGTGGGCATGGGCAGCAGCCTCGGTACGGGCCTTCCCGAAGAACGTCTTCATCACCATGCGGAACATATAGAACGCCGTCAGCAGGGCGGTGAAAATGCCGACGCCCCAGAACAGCCAGTTGCCGAGCGGCTGTGTCTGCCAGGTGCGCCAAAGAATTTCGTCCTTGCTCCAGTAACCCGCAAACGGGATAATCCCGGAGATCGCCAGCGTCGCCGCCAGCATCGAAACCGCTGTGACACGGATGCGCGGGAACAAGCCGCCCATGTTCCGCATATCCTGCGGGTCATTCGGGTCCGGCCCGGCCGTGCCGCCGGTCTTTTCGTCTGCGCTGTCCCCATGCTCGGCATGCGCGGCGTCCGCGTGTCCCGCTTTCTGGTGCTGGGCGTGCATCGCGTGCTCGACCGCGTGGATGACCGAGCCGGAGCCGAGAAACAAGCACGCTTTAAAGAACGCATGGGTCATCACATGGAACATGCCCGCCGCGAAGACCCCGGAGCCGCAGGCGGCGAACATATACCCGAGCTGCGACACGGTGGAATACGCCAGAACCCGCTTGATGTCGTTCTGCATCAGCCCGATAGTCGCGGCAAAGAACGCGGTCGAAATGCCGATGACCGCCATCGTGACCATCGCGAGGTCCGACAGCTCAAACAGCGCGTGAGTGCGGGAGACCAAGTAGATGCCCGCCGTCACCATCGTGGCGGCGTGGATCAGCGCAGACACCGGGGTCGGCCCTTCCATCGCATCGGGCAGCCAGGTATACAGCGGGATTTGCGCGGACTTGCCGGTGCAGCCGAGAAAGAACATCAAAAGCAGCGTCGCAATAACCGTGCCCGACGCCGCCTGCGCCAGCCCCGGCGCGGCTTCCGTGATGCCCGGAATGCCGCTTGCGCCCTTGACGAAGTCCAGCGTTCCAAAGTAATGGAACACAAAAAACATGCCAATCAAGACGCCGACATCGCCGATGCGGTTGACGATAAACGCTTTTTTGGCCGCGTCCCCCGCCGACTTCTTTTCGTAAAAGAAGCCGATGAGCAGGTACGAGCAAAGCCCGACCCCTTCCCAGCCGATAAACAGGCCGAGAATGTTGTTGCTCATCACCAGCAGCAGCATAAAGAAGACGAACAGATTGAGATAAGTGAAGAACCGCTGATACCCTTTGTCTTCCGCCATGTACGCGGTTGAGTAGAGATGAATCAGGCCGCCCACTCCCGTGATAATCAGCATCATCAAGACCGACAGCGGGTCAATCAGCAGCTCATAGTTGACCGTAAAGCTGTGGATGCCCTGCGGGTCGGTCAAGATATTCAGCCAGGGGGCCAGACACGCCGTCGCCTGCTTGTGCCCCTCGGGCGCACCCGTGACGTGCAGAAACAGCGCACAGGCCACGGCAAACGACGCGAACACGGCCACCGTGCCGATTGCGCCTGCCACGACCTTCGGCAGCGGCCTGCCCGTGAGCGGTCCCAGCACGCCATTGATCAAAAAGCCGAGCAGCGGAAACAGCGGAATCAGCCAGGCGTATAAAAGAGAGTTGTCGGAATGCGGCATGAGAACTCCAGATCGCCCCCCGCCCCCAATTCTGGGGGAGCCAGAAGCATGAGAACAGTATGGGCGTAATCTTGTTCCCCCAAAATTGGGGGTTAGGGGGCTTTACCCCTTCATCAAATCAATTTCGTCCACGCTGATCGAGGTCCGGTTGCGGAAAATCGAGACCAGAATCCCGAGGCCGACCGCGACTTCCGCCGCCGCGACCGCCATCACAAAGATGACCATCATCTGCCCGCCGAGATCGCCCTTGTAGCGCGAAAACGCTACGAATGTCAGATTGACCGCGTTCAGCATCAGCTCGACACACATGAAAATTACAATCGGGTTGCGCTTAATCAGAACGCCGACCACGCCGATGGTGAACAGCAGGGCGCTGAGTATCAAGTAGTAATCCAGGGGAATAGACTCAATCATAGCGTAAAACTAAATCCTCTTTTTCGCCAGCATGACGGCCCCGACGGCGGCGACCAGCAGCAGGATCGAGACAATCTCAAACGGAAACAGCCAGTCGGCGGTAAACAATCTCATGCCGATCTCGCTCGGCCCGACAATCGCCTCCGGCAACCCCTGGGACTTTGCGGGCACCGACGCGATAATGGTGGTCAGCACTGCAATCACGCCGAGGGCCGCCAGCACCGACAGCGGCTGCTGCGGCTTCAAGCGGTCCACCACCCGCTCGGGAGTCCCCAAGTTCAGCAGCATAATCACAAAGATAAACAAGACCATGATGGCCCCGGCATAAACGATAATCTGCACGGCGGCGATAAAGACCGCATGGAGCGACAAAAACAAAAGGGCGACCGAAAACAGCACGAGCACCAGAAACAGGGCGCTGCGGACCGGGTTGTCGGCCAAAATCATGCAGACCCCGCAGACCAGGGCGATGGCGGCCAGGATGCCGAAAAGAATAAGCTGTGCTGTCATAAAAGTGGAGTCTCGAAAGTATATCAGCGACACAAGAACGAGGGAGTAAACTCCTCTCGCTGAATAGGTCGTCCTTCGGACGAAGAAGACGGCATAAGCCGCTTCTTCGTCCAAAGGACGGTATCACCAGCGAGAGGAGTTTACTCCCTCGCATCCTCGTTTGTCAACTATGCCGCCGGGTCCAGCACCAGCATCATCGGTTTGGTGTAGATCGTGTCTTTGCGGTTGTCTTCCGCCATCTCGCAGATGTCTTTAAGCTGAATCGCCTGCGTCGGACACGCTTCCTCGCAGTAGCCGCAGAAGATGCAGCGCAGCATGTTGATCTCGTACCGCTCAGCATACCGCTCGCCGGGCGAGACCCGATGGTCTTCGGTGTTCTCGGCGGCGACCACCAAAATGGCATTGGCCGGACACGCGCCCGCGCACAGCGAGCAGCCGATACACTTTTCCATGCCGTTTTCGTAGCGGTTCAGCACATGCCGCCAGCGCGACCGGCGCGGCATCGGACGCCGCACTTCCGGGTACTGAATGGTGACGCGCTCCTGCTTGGAGTAGCCGCGCGTGATTCCCATGCCGGTCAGCGGGGCCTTGACCTCGCTGCCGAGCGATTTTATATCATCCCAAAGGCTCATTTTGTGTCTTTCTAAATGAGCGAGGAAGTAAACTTCTCTCGCTGCATGACGTCCTTCGGACGAAAGAGTGGTGAACGATTGCGTCTCCTACATCCGAAGGATGCAATTCAGCAGATACGAAGTAATGCCGAAGGCATAGAGAAGTTTACTTCCTCGCTCGCGTTGCTTGGCTTACCGAATCCCCGCCGTTTCCTGCTCCGGCTCTGGGCGCAGCCGGCCGTCTTCGGCGATTGTCTGCGAGCTGTAGCCGGGATTGTCCGCGACCACCCGGTACGGCTCAGCGCCCGACGACAGGCGGATTGTCTCCGCCCGGCGCGAATTGGTGGTGAACAGCTTTGACGGCTTGGAACCGGCAAACAGCACCAAAATCACGCCGCTGACCACGACCCAGCCGATCAGCGCGGCCCAGTAGGAGACCGCCAGCGCAACCGCCAGCAGCAGAATGTTGACCAGCGCAATCGGCAGGACGCCCTGCCAGCCGAACTTCATCAGCATGTCGTACCGCAGGCGCGGCAGGGTAGCGCGTATCCAGATAAAGAAGTACAGGCCCGCTAAGATTTTCAGCGTGAACCAGACCACGGGAAGCAGCGAGTTCACAATGTCGGTCAGCACGGGGACGCCCCAATGGGCGAAGTCGCGCCCGCCGAGGGCATTGTAATTGTACAAGTTGACGATGCCCTGCGGAAGCTGATTGAGCCACGGGATCGGCGCTTTGTAGCCGCCGAAAAACAGGGTCGCCGCGATCGCGCTCACGACAATCATGTTCGCATACTCGCCCAAAAAGAAGGTCGCGAACTTCATGGACGTATATTCGGTATGATACCCCGCTACCAGCTCGGTTTCGGCTTCCGGCAGGTCAAACGGCGCACGGTTGGTCTCGGCCAGCATCGAAATCACATAAATCAGCGCGGCGACAAAGCCGAGCGGAAAGAATTTCAGGACATTCCATTCGGGAAGCGCGATGCCGTAGTGGGTCAGGGTCGGCGAGATTTGATAGTAGCCTTGATGCTCGACAATATCGTGCATCGTCAAGCTGCCGGTCAGGAGAACCACGGACACAATCGCCAGGCCCATGCCGATCTCATACGAGATCATCTGCGCCGACGACCGCAGGCCGCCAAGCAGCGAGTACTTGTTGTTCGACGACCAGCCGGCCAGCACCACGCCGTAAACGCCGAGCGACGAGCAGGCCAGAATGTACAAAATCCCGATGCTGACATTCGGCGCGACCGACCCCCAAGTCCGGCTCGGTCCCCAGGGAATCACTCCCGCCGTAATCAGCGCCGGAATGAGAAACACCATCGGCGCGAGAATAAACAGCGTTTTGTCCACATTGGTCGGGTTCATGTCCTCTTTGAACAGCAGCTTCAGGCCGTCGGCGATAGTTTGCAGCAGGCCGAACGGGCCGACCCGGTTGGGACCCTGCCGCTGCTGCATCCAGCCGAGCAGCCGCCGCTCCCACCAGACCAGTGGCGGCACGGCCAAAAGAATGCCGAACACACCCATCAAGACGCGGGCGACCACGCGGACCGCCTCGATCCACGCGTACTCCGACGGGATATTCGGTGTGTAAAAGAAATAATGGGCGAACAGGGCAGGTGTCATTTATGCAGTTGCCTTTGCGATTTCGCGGGCCACGTCACGCGGCGAGAAGTACGGGACCGGCTTGCCCAATCGAGACATCAGCTCGGCGACAATCTGCCAGTCGGGCTTGGACTGTCCGCGCGGCTCGACCGCCTTCTTGAACTTCTGCGACCGCCCTTCAATGTTCGTAAACGAGCCGTCTTTCTCGATAAACGAGCACGCCGGCAGGAACACGTCGGCCTGTTTGCCGATCTCGGTCATAAACAAATCCTGGACAATCAAAAACGGCACTTTGTCCAGCGCGGCTTTCACCAGGTCTTGATCGGGAAACGCCAGCAGGGTTTCCGACCCCATCACATACAGCGCTTTGAGTGTGCCGCTGATGCAGCCTTCCAGAATGCCGCGCGTGTCCAGCCCCGGCGCGGCGGGCAGCGGGCCGCCCCACAAGGCTTCCAGCTTCGGGGTCGCGCCGTTGCCGACCGCTTTCATCGCCGGCAGCCGGTCCGGCAGGACGCCCATTTGAATGGCTCCCCAGCTATTGTTGTCCGGCAAAAGCACGTTCAGCTTCGCGCCCGACGCCGCGCACGCGGCCTTCAAAAACTCAATCTCGGCGACGGGAAGCGCATACCAGGCCAGCACGACTGTGCCCGGCCCGGCGGCAATCGCTTGGGCGACTTCCGGCGACCGCGCGTTGTCATCCCGGAAGTATTCTGCGCCGCCTTTGGAGATCGCTTTGTAGATGCGGAGCCAGAGCACCGGCAGGTCATCATCCACCTGCGTGCCGACCGCGACAATCTTCTTTGCTTCGCCGACTTCGGCAATCGTCGTCTGCATCGGCAAAATCGGGAACGGAAACGCCCGGTGGTCCAAGTTGTTGGTGCCCAAAGCGCTGCGGAACAGTCTTTGGAAAAGATACAAATCTTCGTTGGACGCCCGCGACGAGCCAATCCCCGCCACCGAGTTCGGGTCCGCCGCCGCCGCGTCTTTGAGCGCTTTCGCCGCCGCGCCCAGGGCATCGTCCCAGGTCACGCGGCGAAGCTGCGACGCGTACCGCTGCTGCGGCTCTTTCACCCGGTCGGAGCTGTTGACCCAGTACTGCTCAAACTTGCCCTTGTCGCAGGTCCATTCCTCGTTGACATCTTCGTTCAAGCGGGCATTGACCCGCATCAGCTCACCGTTTCGGGTCTGCACCGCCACATTGCAGCCGACCCCGCACATCGAGCAGATCGAGTCCTGCGACTGAAATTCCCAGGGCCGCGCGGCGAACCGATACGTTCGCGAAGTCAGCGCCCCGACCGGGCACAGCTCAATGGTGTTGCCGCTAAACTTGGATTTGAAGCCCTCGGGCGAGAACGGCGAGATGATCGCCGCGTTGCCCCGGTTCTCAATCGCCAGCTCGCCGTCGCCGGAAATCTCCTCGGTGAAACGGGTGCAGCGGGCACACTGAATACAGCGCTCCCGGTCCAAAACAACATAATCCGAGATCGGCACGGCCTTCGGAAAGTGCCGCTTTTCGTCAATGAAGCGAGTGACGCCCGGCCCATACTGATAGACCATGTTTTGCAGCGGGCATTCCCCGCCCCGGTCGCAGACCGGGCAGTCGAGCGGGTGGTTGATCAGCAGAAATTCCAGAATGCCGTTCTGCGCCTGCTTGACTTCGGGCGAGATCGTGTCCACGACCATCCCTTCCGCCACGGGGACGGTGCAGGCGGTCTGGATTTTGTTCATCTTCTCGATCTTGACCAGGCACATCCGGCAAGCCCCGGCGGGCTTCAGCCGGGGATGGTGGCAGAAGTACGGAATGTCCGCCCCTGCCTGAAACGCCGCCGTGATGACCAGGGTGCCTTTCGGCACCGAAACCGCTTTGTTGTCGATGGTCAGATTGACCATGTCCACCGGCGGCTGCTCCGCCGTCGTGCCCTGCGCTGTTTTAATTGTCGTTTCCGCCATGCGTATTTTCTCTTAGTCTAATTCTAGCGAGCTTTGCTGCCAACAGCAGTATTACCGGTTAGGTTGATCTCTTTGATTTCTTGATGTGCAAAAGTCATGTTTTTGTTGGCGACTAAAGTTCCAGGCTGTGCATCAGAAATAGCCTGTTGAAGCCTGGCAACAACTTCCGCACATTCTACGGGACTCAGTACAACTTGTACATCGCCCTCGTGTTCCAAAGTTAAGGTCAGCGCGACAAAGCCCTTCACTGAACGAATGATAACTTGTGCATTCTGCTCCGAATCCCGGTCAATGATGTCCAAAACACTAACTTTATCCATTGTCACACCTTTTATCTAACCGTCAGCAATCACCAATTTGGTATCACGTCTCCAGGAAGATACCTTATGTGGGTGCCGGCAGGCGTATCTAAATGCCAATGAGGCAAACGGTGGCTCGGTGCCGAATGAACATCATACGGATGTTCTTCAAAAGTTATCTTGATGTTTGCGGCGGGCTTCCAAACGACTTTGTTTCGGCCGCTTGTAAACGGACCGTCAGCAATACGTTCGCCTTCAAACCCGAGCAGCACATCCATCTGTGCCGGTGTGTTTGGAAACATCCCTGTCGCTCCGAGGGTTTACGGCGCTGATACTTTACTGACTTACTCATGCCCGGCGGCGGCCAGCTCACGGCCGCTGATTTCGATCTCCGGCTTGCCGTCGCGGTCTACCCAAACGCCGCAGGGGCCGCCGCCTTCGACGCCGCCGATCTCAAACGCCGTGCCGTCCATGCGGAGCACGGGCTGGTCGAACTTGGAGACCTGCTCGGCGCGGGTCTCGATGTAATGACCGATCAGCGCCCGCCGGAACCGATCTTGGGACGTATTCGGGAAGCTGCCGTGCACCAATGAGCCGTTGAAGAAGAGCACGTCGCCGGCGTCCATGATTACCGGCACCGCTTCCATGCTGTCCGGGATCGGCACGGTGACATTGGTGAAGCTCGCCGACGTGTCCGCGTCCACCGGGCAGAGCACCGGCCAAGTATGGGAGCCGGGAACCACCTGCATGCAGCCGTTTTCCTCATCGCAGGCGTCGAGCGCCATCCATGCCGCCATGCATGTTCCCGGCGCGGCCCGCAAGTAAAAATTATCCTGGTGCAGCGCCTGCCCCCGCGCCCCGGCGGGCTTGAAATACAGCATGGTTTGGACCGCCAGCGGCTCGGAGCCGAGAAACGCGGTCAGGCATTCGGCAATGCGTTCGTCCAAAACAAACTCCAGGCTCGGCCCGTCCCAGCGGTGCATATGGATCATGCGCGGAAACGCTTGCAGCGGGTCGGCGGCGGTTTTTGTGTCGGCCACCATGTCGCCGGGCTTGGCCCCTTCAGCCCGCAGCGCCATGAAGTGCTCGCGAAACGCCGCCGCTTCCTCTTGGGTAAATAAAGGGACGACGACGTAGCCGTTTGCTTCGTAGAACGCTTTGTCCATCCCGCTGACCATGCTTTGCTCCTAGACTGCCGCCATCTGCAAGGGCGCGAAAGCCCGCTTCTTACCGCCGACCCCGCTCTGCACGAGCGCTTCGTACTCATGCCGGAAATACTTCAGCGCTCCGCCGTTGCCCGACGGCCCGACCAAAGGCCACGCGGCGGCGTCGCCGAGCGGGCAGAACGACCGGCCCATGATATTGTTGCAGATGTCGCTCAGAATGTCAATGTCCTCGTAGCGCCCGCCGCCGGCGAGGATGCGGTCATGGATTTTAACCAGCCAGGACGTTCCCTCGCGGCACGGCGTACACTTGCCGCACGACTCATGGGCGTAAAAGTGCATCAAGCGAGCCATCAGATGCGGGACGCTGACGGTTTCGTTGTAGATCATCAGCGCCCCGGAGCCGAGCGCCGAGCCGGCTTTTGCCAGCGATTCGTAGTCATACGGCGTGTCCAGCGCGTCGTCTACCAGCAGTGGGACCGACGAGCCGCCGGGGATCATAAACTTAAACGGGATGCCGTCTTTCATGCCGCCGCACAGGTCGTCAATAATCTCTCGGATCGGCGTTCCCAGCACAATCTCGACATTGCCCGGCTTGTTGACATGCCCGGAGACCGTCACCAGCTTCGTGCCGCGCGACGCCGGCCCCTGCCCCGGTGTTCCCGTGCCGTATTTGCCGTACTCCGCCCCGCCGACATTGATAATCGGCACGGCGGTCGCAATCGTCTCGACGTTGTTCACAATGGTCGGCGACTTCCAGACTCCCGAGACGACCGGCAGCGGCGCAGCCGGCGGCTTGTGCCGGGGCATCCCGCGCTCGCCCATCAAAGACGACATCAGCGCAGTTTCCTCGCCGCACTCATACGACCCCGCGCCCATATGCACATGGATATCGAGGTCAAACCCGCTGCCGAGAATGTTCTTGCCGAGAAAGCCATGGGCATACGCTTCGGCAATCGCCCGCTCGACCTGCTTGGCCGGGCGCATATATTCGCCGCGCACATAAATATAGCAGACATTCGACCGAATGGCGTAGGCCGCAATGATGCAGCCTTCCACCAGCAGATGCGGCATCCAGTCCATCAGGTCGCGGTCTTTGGCCGTTCCCGGCTCGCCCTCGTCGGCGTTGACCACCAAATAATGCGGCGCGTCCCAGTTCTTCGGAATGCCGTTCCACTTGATAAACGTCGGGAAGCCCGCCCCGCCCCGCCCGCGCAGGCCCGAAATTTTAATTTCGTTGATGATGGCTTCTTGGTCCATCGTCAGCGCTTTCCGCGCGGCGTTGTAGCCCTCGTGTGCCAGGTAGACATCCATCGTGTCGTAGCCCGGCACATCGCGGTACTTCGTCAAAAACTTAACTTGTTCAGTTGCCATTGTGTTGTTGGCTTTCTAAAATGATTGCTAAAGCTGGTCTTACGCAGCGGAAAGAAGACGTTCCTGGCGCATCAAGTTTGCTTCGCGCCGCGCCGCTATCAGTTGGGAAAGTAGTTCTAAGAGCATATTCCTTAGCTGATCGCTTGCCGCAATCTCGCGGTACAAAGTTGGTGTATTAAGCTGGTTTATTCTCCACTCCAAAGGCTTATAAGCTGGGTAAGCGGCAAAAAAGGGTTTTTTCAGAAGCATCTGAGCTTCGACTAAACGATCACTCTGCCAGCCTAAGATGTACTCAACCCCAGAAGCGTGAGAGTAGACGTAGGAAAAGTAAGTGCTAAGATCGGGAGTGAAGTCCCGAAAACGCTTCATCTTGTTTGGCATCTCTTTTGCTGCATCCCGAAGTGTTCTGCGGCAATCTTCATAAGGCAAAGCCTGATTAAGTTCCTCAGCGAGAGACTTAATCTGCTCTGAAAGAGAATTGGTGTTGTGGATTGTCATGTGTTTATATCTGAACACGCCCAAAAGAGACAATCTCCCCAGTAGGCGCCACATCAACATAGCGAGTAATATATAGGTCAGCCTTCTCCCAGCGTTTTACACCTGGCGTCTCTCCCTTGACAGGGCGGCCTCGCCCTTTTCTTTCTCTTGCGAAAGCCGCAGCCTGACGCAAATATTGGTCTATGTTTTCTGCACCTACTTCAGCGCCGTGTAGCGTAAAATGGTAGCGGATTGAGGCAAGGCGCGTTCCTTTGACCGGGTCAACGATCCAAACGCCTTCAAGTTGTTCTTCTGTCATCACGATGTAGTCTTCTCCTTGTGGGTCTTACTACTTCATCGTGCATTTTTAGAACAATAGCACAGTTAGCGTCAAGCGACTTTCGCCGCCAGCTCATCTAAAATCTTGTCGGTTTTCTCGAAGTCCAGGTCTTCGTAGTAGGTCGCGCCGACCATCATGCAGGGGGCGTTGGCGCAGGCTCCCAAACATTCCGCGCCGTTGAGTGTGAACTTGCGGTCGGGAGTGGTCATGCCCTTGTCAATGCCGAGTTTTTCGCCGATGTGGTCAATCAAGGCGTCGGCCCCGACGGCCATGCAGACGATATTGTGGCAGACTTCTAAATGGTACTGACCAATAGGCGCTTTGTTGTACATCGTGTAGAACGTCGCGACGCCTTCGACTTCCGCCGGGGCAAGCTCCAGAATGTCTGCGATCTCGCGCATCGCTTCGCGCGGCACCCAGCCGCCGTTTTCTTCCTGCGCCAGCCAGAGCGCCGGCAGCAGCGCGGCCTTCTTGGTCGGGTACTTTTTCAAGATGGCATCGAGTTTTTGTTTGGCTTCTTCGGTAAACATATCAGCGGTCAATGTCCCCTAAAACAATGTCAATGGAACCGATAATGGCGACGACATCGGCGATCATCCGGCCTTCGGCCATCTTCGGCAGGGCCTGCAAGTTGTTGAACGACGGGCCTTTGATCTTGACGCGGGCCGGCTTGTTGGAGCCGTCGCTGTAGATATAGTAGCCCTTTTCGCCGCGTGCGCTCTCGACAGCCGCATACGCCTCACCGACCGGCGGGTGATACCCTTCGGTGAACAGCTTGAAGTGGTGGATCAGCGACTCCATAGACGTGTCCAGCTCGGCGCGGGGCGGCGGGGCGATCTTGCGGTCCGAGGTCATCACCGGGCCGCCGGGAACATCTTTCAGCGCCTGCACCAAGATTCGATGAGACTGGTTCATTTCTTCCATGCGGCACAAAAAGCGGTCGTACACATCGCCTTTGGTGCCGGTCGGCACGTCAAAATCGAACTCGTCGTAACCCGTGTACGGGTTCGCTTTGCGGAGGTCCCACGCGACGCCCGAGCCGCGCAGCGACGGGCCGGACAGCCCCCACGCCACGGCGTCTTCGGCGGAGATGACGCCGACGCCGCTCAGCCGCTCGATAAAGATCGGGTTCTTGGCGATAAGCCGGTTGTACTCGCCCAAACGGCGCGGGAAGTCGGCGACAAAGCGATTGACTTTGTGGAACCAGCCTTCGGGCATGTCGCCGCGCAGGCCGCCGGGGCAAATCCACGAAGTCATCATGCGGACGCCGGACATCATTTCTTTCATGTCCAAGATTTGGTCGCGCTCGCGCCAGGTGTAGAAAAACAAGGTCATCGCGCCGATGTCGAGCGCGTGGGTGCCGAGCCACAGCAGGTGCGACGCAATCCGCTCCAGCTCATTGAGAATCAGCCGCAGGCGCTGGGCGCGGGGCGGGATTTCGCAGTCAATCAGCTTTTCCACGGCCATCGAGTACGCGAGATTGTTCATCAGGTTGGACAAATAATCTTCGCGGTCGGTGATAGTCAGAGCTTTGTAATACGTCATGTTCTCCATGGTCTTTTCCAGACCCGTATGGAGGTAGCCGATATGCGGCGTCGCTTTCATGACATTTTCGCCGTTCAGCTCAACCACCAGGCGCAGGACGCCGTGGGTGGACGGGTGCTGCGGCCCCATGTTGACGATCATCAAATCGCCGTCGTCGGTGTGGACCCGCTCGGCGTCAATCCCGGCCCCAAGCCGCTGAATCAGCGGCTTGTCGGTCTCAGGCTTTTGCAATAAATCGCGCTCAATCAGTGCCATAGTCTTAAATCTTTCTACTGGCCCCGGACATTGTGTGTGAATTCAATTTCTTCGCCGCCGAGTGGGAAGTCTTTTCGCAGCGGGTGGCCTACCCAGTCGTCGGGCATCAGAATACGCCGCAGGTCGGAGTGGTTGCTGAACGCGATGCCGAACATGTCGTAGACTTCGCGCTCGCACCAGTTGGCGTTCGGCCAGACCCCTTCCACGGTGTCTATATTCGCGTCGTCTTCGCTCACTTGGGCTTTCAGGCGCAGCCGCCCGAACGTCCCCATCGAGTACAGATTATAAATGACCTCAAAGCGCATCTCGCGCTCGTCGTCCTCGTCCATGATGTCCAGCCGGTCAAAACAGGTAATGTCCGACAGGTAATTGTAGTTGGTTTCGGGCGCATCACGCAGCATCTTGCAGATGCCGACGACATTGTCTTTGCGGATCACAATCGTTTTTTCGCCGCGAAACAGCCGGGTCTGCACGACCGAGCCGGGAAACTGCTCTTGAATCAGCCGCAGCTCTACGCAGTCGTCGGGGTTCAGGTCCACCCACTCATCGGGCCGCTTCACTTGGATTTCGCGAAGCTGCAAATCAGTCGGCGTCAGGCCGAGGCGCACATCATAGTCCATAATTGGTTTGCTTTTTGGAGAGGGGCGCAGCAAGCAGCACCCCTACTGGGTAACATCGGAAAATGTAGGGGCGCTGCTTGCTGCGCCCTCTAATCTACCGTCGCCTACCGCCGGTCACTGAAATGCTCGCGGTCAATCTTCTTTTGTAGCTGATTGATGGCGTAAATCAGCGCATCCGGGTTCGGCGGGCAGCCGGGAACATAAATATCCACCGGGACAATCTGGTCCACGCCCTGCAAAATCGCGTAGTTGTTAAAGACGCCGCCGCAGGACGCACAGTCGCCCATCGAGATGACCCACTTCGGCTCGGGCATCTGGTCGTAAATCTGCCGCAGCACCGGGGCCATCTTCTTCGACACGCGGCCCGCGACAATCATCAAGTCCGCCTGACGCGGGGACGCCCGGAACGCTTCCGAGCCGAACCGAGCCAGGTCATACCGCGAGTTCGTGCTGCCCATCATTTCAATCGCGCAGCAGGCCAGGCCGAACGTCGCCGGCCAGACCGAGTTGCGCCGCGCCCAGTTGACCACTTTGTTCAGCGGGACCGTTAAAACGCCGAGATTTTGCTCTACTCCCATTCAAACGCCCCTTTTTTCCACACATAAATGTACCCGACAAACAAAATCACGATAAACGTCACCATCTCGCCGAGGCTGAACACCTGCATCGCCGAATGGTAGCCAAGCTTCGTAAACGTCACCGCCCACGGGTACAAAAAGACCGTCTCAATATCAAACACGATGAACAGCATCGCGATCAGGTAAAACTTGACCGGGAACCGCTCCCGCGCCGAGCCGACCGGCGTGACCCCGCACTCATACGCGGCCAGCTTGGCCGCCGACGGCTTCTTGGGTCCGAGTATCCACGACAAGCCGACCAAAGCACCCGCGAGGGCGATGGCGACAAACAAGAGAACAATCAGCGGCAGGTAATCGGAAATATGCGGCGTCGGGGCCGGCGGAACAGGAAGCATTTCGTTCCCTCTCTAAGAAGCGGAGACACTGAAAAAACAAGCGGCGCGTCCGGCAGGTTCCCCCAGCCGGTGCATCTTGTGAATTATGTCACAAGCCCTGTTGTTTGTCAATGGGCGCGGCTAACAAAAGGGCATTGCTGCATAATTCCCAAACCATGTGCTGAAGCACACGGCTATTGGGCGTGGACGCCGGGAACCCGCCGCTTCGCGGGGCTAAGACAAATCAGTTCCCAGTGCCGCGAAGCGGTACTTCGTGGCGGCCTCGCCGTGTCGCCGTGCGTTTTAACGCATGGCTCCTTGCATCCTACCATCGTTGATCACGAACCACTCATGAAAAACAGTCGCCAGGAAGAATTCTTCGCCCGGCACACGGTCGCAAACTGACATGCGAACGGTAAGCATGATGAACCTGTCGTATGCACCGGCGAACAAGAAGGGCGAACACAAAGTTCGCGCCCTACGTTTCGGCATGATCCTGTAGGGGCGAACCTTGTGTTCGCCCTTCCTACAGGGTGTTCGCCCTTGTCCTTTCATGTTTGTCTTTTCATGTTTGTCTTTTCATGCCTGTCCTTCTGCCTTGCACCATCTCCTATTCCGGGTCATAGTTCAGCACAGGCGCAAGCCAGCGCTCGGCTTTGGACAGCTCCATCCCCTTGCGCTTGGCGTAGTCTTCGACTTGGTCGCGCTCGATTTTGCCGACCGAGAAGTACTTGGCGTCCGGGTGCGAGAAGTAAAAGCCCGAAACCGAGGCCGCCGGGGTCATCGCCATGCTTTCGGTCAGGTGAATGCCGGCAGCTTTTTCCGCGCCAAGCAAATGGAAGAGTGTGCGCTTTTCGGTGTGGTCGGGGCAGGCCGGGTAGCCGGGCGCGGGGCGGATGCCCCGGTAGCGCTCTTTGATCAGGTCTTCGGCGGTTAAATTTTCGCCGCAGCCGTAGCCGCTGTCTTCGCGGGCGCGTTTGTGCAAGTATTCGGCGAACGCTTCGGCCAGGCGGTCGGCCAGGGCGCTGACCATGATGGCGCTGTAGTCGTCCAGCTCGTCTTTGTATTTCTGCGACAGCTCTTCGACGCCCAGCCCGGCGGTCACGGCGAAGCCGCCGAGGTAGTCGGCCAGCCCCGTGTCTTTCGGGGCAATGAAGTCCGACAAGGCTTTGTTGGCATGGTCCCCGGACTTTTCGCCCTGCTGCCGGAGCGTATGGATCACGGCCAAAGTTTCGGTGCGGGTGTCGTCGGTGTAGATCTGTATGTCGTCACCGACCGAGTTGGCCGGGAAGAAGCCGTAAACGCCGGACGCGCGAACGGACTTGTCGGCGACGAGCTGGGACAGCAGCGCTTGGGCTTCGTCGTAGAGCCTGCGGGCGCTGTCGCCGACGATTGGGTCGTCGAAAATCTCCGGGTAGCGGCCGTGCAGCTCCCAGGCCCGGAAGAACGGCGACCAGTCTATAAACGGCACCAGCTCGGACAGCGGCAGGTTGGTGACGGCGCGGGGGCCGAGAAAGCTCGGCGTCGCAATGTCTTCGGGCCGCCACTTAATCTGCGTTTTGTTGGCGCGGGCGGCGTCTATCGGCAGCGTCTTTTTGTCGGTCCGCTTGCCCGCATGCTGGTCCCGCGCCGCCTGCTGCTCGCGGGTCACCTCGGCGACATAGGCGTCTTTCAGGTCGTCGGAGATGAGACTAGACACGACGCCGACGGCGCGTGAGGCGTCTAAAACGTGGATCACGGGCTGTTTATAAAACGGCGCAATCTTGACCGCCGTGTGGACGCGGCTGGTCGTCGCGCCGCCGATCAAAAGCGGCACGGTGAAGCCCTGCCGCTCCATCTCGCGGGCCACATGGGTCATCTCATCGAGCGACGGCGTGATCAGGCCGCTGAGACCGATCACGTCCACGTTTTCCTCGCGGGCCTTCGTCAGTATCTTCTCGGCGGAGACCATGACTCCCATGTCAATGATCTCGTAGTTGTTGCAGCCCAAGACAACCCCGACAATGTTCTTGCCGATGTCGTGCACGTCGCCTTTGACCGTCGCCATCAAAACTTTGCCCTGCGCCCGCGTATCGCCGGACGCTTTCTTTTCGGCTTCCATGTACGGCAGCAGGACGGCGACGGCCCGCTTCATCACGCGGGCGCTTTTGACCACCTGCGGCAGAAACATCTTGCCGGCCCCAAACAAGTCGCCGACCACGTTCATGCCGGTCATCAGCGGCCCTTCGATCACTTCCAGCGGTTTCGGGTACTTTTGCCGGGCTTCCTCTGTGTCGGCTTCGATAAAGTCCGTGATGCCCTTGATCAGTGCATGCGACAAGCGCGACTCGACACTCTCCGAGCGCCAGGCTTCCTCGGTTTTTTCGCTGACGACGGCTCCCTTGACCGTATCGGCATACGCCAGCAATCGGTCCGTCGCATCGGCCCGGCGGTTAAACAGCGCGTCTTCCACCAAGTCCCGCAGGTCGCGCGGGATTTCTTCATACACCCCAAGCTGCCCGGCGTTGACAATGCCCATGTCGAGGCCCGCCTGGATCGCGTGAAACAAAAACGCCGTGTGCATGGCTTCCCGGACGACGTTGTTGCCCCGGAACGAAAACGATAAATTAGAAACGCCGCCCGAGACATGGCAGCCCGGCAGGGTCGCTTTGATCGTGCGCGTCGCCTCGATAAAGTCCACGGCGTAATTGGCGTGCTCTTCAATCCCCGTCGCGATAGTCAAAATGTTCGGGTCAAAAATAATGTCCTCCGGCGGGAAGCCGACTTCTTGGGTCAGTATATTGTACGCGCGGGTGCAGATTTCCACTTTGCGGTCTTTGGAGTCCGCCTGCCCCGTCTCGTCAAACGCCATCACAACGACCGCAGCCCCATAGCGCCGGATCAGCCGCGCCCGCTCGCGGAACGCCTCCTCGCCTTCTTTGAGCGAGATGGAGTTGACGATGCCTTTGCCCGGCAGGCACTTCAGGCCCGCTTCGATGACCGACCATTTGGAGCTGTCCACCATGATCGGGACTGGGTTGATGTTCGGCTCCCCCTGCACCAAGTTCAGAAAGCGGGTCATGGCCGCTTCGCCGTCGAGCATCGCCTCGTCCATGTTGACATCTACGACCTGTGCGCCCTGGTCCACCTGCTGCTGCGCGATGGTCAGCGCGGCCTCGTAATTGCCTTCCAAAATCAGCTTTTTAAACTTAGGCGACCCCGTCACATTGGACCGCTCGCCGACATTGACGAAGTTGACTTCGGACCGCCAGGTAAACATCTGCGTCCCGTTGAGCCGCGTCGTTTTCGGCACGTCGGGCAGGGTACGCGGCTTCAAATCTTTGACCGCCTCGGCAATCGCGCGGATATGCGCGTCGGTCGTGCCGCAGCAGCCGCCGACAATGTTCAGCCAGCCGCTTTCGGCCCACTCCCGAAGCTGCGGCGCAAGCGACTCGGGCGTCTCGGGAAAGCCGGTTTCCAGCATCGGGTCCGGCAGGCCGGCGTTCGGATAGGCCGAAACAAAGACCGGCGCGATCTGCGACAATTCTTCAATAAACGGCCGCATCTCCTGCGGGCCGAGGGCGCAGTTTAAGCCCACCGACAGCAGAGGCACATGGGAAATCGAGTTCCACATCGCCGCGACGTTCTGCCCCGACAGGTTGCCGCCGGCCAGGTCGGTGATGGTCAGCGACGCCATAATCGGCACTTTGCGGCCCGTGTCGTCAAAAAGCTGCTGAATGGCAAACAGCGCGGCTTTCAAATTCAGCGTGTCGAACGTCGTCTCGCACAAGAGTAAATCCACCCCGGCGTCCAGAAGCGCCGCCGCCTGCTCGTAATAAGCGTCGCGGAGCTGGTCAAACGTCACGCTGCGCTCTTCAGGATGGTTCGAGTCCACCATGACCGTCGCCGACCGGGTCTGCGGCCCGAGCGCCCCCGCCACAAAGCGCGGCTTGTCCGGGGTCGAGTAGGCATCGGCAGCCCGGCGTGCGATGAGCGCGGCGGCTTGGTTCATCTCGACCACCAGGTCTTCCATGCCGAAGTCGGCCATTGAGACCGAACAGGCATTGAACGTGTTGGTCTCGATAATATCCGCCCCGGCGGCAAGATACGCCCGGTGGATGTCTTCAATCACATCGGGCCGCACCAGCATCAGCGCTTCATTGTTGTTTTTGAGATCAAGCGGGTGATTTTGGAACCGCTCGCCTCGGTAATCGCGTTCCTCAAACTTATGCCGCTGAATCATCGTCCCCATCGCCCCATCGAGAATGAGAATACGCTCTTGGAGCAATTGTGTTATATCAGCCATAGTCTTAGTCTTCGTTTCTAGTCCGCCCAGTTTTCGCAGGCCAGCCCTGGCACCCGCTGGAAATCACGCAGATTGCGCGTGATCACCGTCGCGCCCGCGTCCAGCGCAATCGCGGCGATGCGTAAGTCCATCTTGCCGACATTCAGCTTCAGCGCCAAAAGCGTGTTGTAGCGAACGATGGCGGCTTCGGAGAATGTCAGGATATGGAACCCTGCCAGCGAACGGACCGCGTCCGTCATTCGCTGATAGGTAAAGGCAAGATGAGTGTCCCCTTTTGATTGCCGAAGAAGCGCCTGCCATCCCGTCAATTGTTCTTCCACGGTAATAACGGTAGTCACAATGAGATTGGTCGGCTGTGCGGAAATTCGGGAGACAATTTGCCGCTGGGCCTGACGATACAGCGTAAAGGTGTCTGAGTCCAAAATAAATGTCATCAGTAATTTGGGTCTTCCTCGACTTCGCGCCGGTACTCCCGCATGGCGGCGAGCCATTCATGTGTCAGGTCATCATCCGGCAGTGTCCCGGCATACTGCGCCAGCGGATGCCCGCTTGCTTTCATCTCGGCAACCGCTTCCAAGGACGCCGCGCGTTCTTGCGGGGACATCGGCGGCATCGGAGCGGGATATAAAATTTCAACTTTTGTGTCCATACCGCTGATTATAGCATATTCCCGCTTTTCGCCATCTTCGGCCCAATCTTGACATCAGGCCGGGTGTCCGCTATACTAACCCCAGCGATTTTGCGAGGAGAAGCGTATTTTGGAGCAGACAGATAAGCCGTATGTTGTCGGGGTAGACCTCGGCGGGACCAATGTCCGGGCGGCGGTGATTGACCGGGCGACCGAGACGATTGCGGCGCGGGGGGAAAACATCTCGTCGCTGGCGCAGGAAGGGGTCGCGCAGACCGCCGGGCAGATCGTGCTGGCGATTGAAACGGCGCTGGCGGCGGCGGGGGCGGCCAAAGACGACGTGCTCGGAGTCGGGATCGCCGTGCCGGGCCATGTCAAGGCCAACGAAGGGCAGGTGATGTGGGCGCCGAACTTTAAAGACCAGTGGAAAGGCGTGCCGATTGCCCATTTGATCGAAACGCTGCTCGGGGTGCCGGTGCGGATCGGCAACGATGCCAACCTGGCCGCGCTCGGCGAGTTCCGCTTCGGCGCGGGGCGGCCCGTGCGCCACATGATCATGATCACGCTCGGCACCGGAGTCGGCGCGGGGATTATCGTAGACGGCAAGCTGCTTGACGGCGCGGACGGCGGCGCGGGCGAAGTCGGGCACATGATCATCTCCCCCGGCGGGCGCGGCGGCAACACGGCGTTCGGCACGGTGGAAGGCGAAGCGCAGCGCGACGGCATTATCGAGCGGGCGGCCCGCAAGATTCAGTCGGGCCGCCCGACGACGCTCGGCGCACGAGTGGATTTCGACCGCTTTGCGCTGACCCCGGCGCTGATCGCCGAGGAAGCGAAAAACGGCGACGCGGTCGCGCTCGAAGTCTACGAGGAAACGGGCTATTACTTGGGCATCTGCGTCGCCAACTTAATCAACTTGTTCAACACGCAGATGATTGTGGTCGGCGGCGGCATCGCGCAGGCCGGGGAGATTATTTTGGACCCGATCCGCCGGACGGCGACCGCCTGCGCCATTCGGTCCCTGTCCCGGACCTGCCAAATCGTCCCGGCGGAGCTGGGAGACAACGCCGGGGTGCTCGGCGGCGCGGCGATCATCTTGCAGGAAATCGCCGGGGAAGTTTAGCCGCGTGCCGAGGCCGGGCAAAAGGGTTTCAGCGCACCCCCTGGAGGCAAGGCAGATGGACGACACAAAGACAGAAACACACGACATTCCCGGCGGCACCGAAACGAAAAGCGAAAGCCACGGCGAGACCCCGGACAGCGAAAAAATGGAAATCAGCGACCAGGTCACCGAAGACACAGTCGAAGGCGAAGAAGCCAACGAGATATAAGCAAACCAGCCCCGGCCATCTGGCCGGGGCTGTTCTTCGCTACGCTTGCGCGGCAATCTCGCTGAGGTTCCGCATCAGTGTCAGCGCGTCGGCATACGGGCGCTGCCAGGTATTGCGGCCGAAAATCAAGCCGGTCGCGCCGGCGGCGAACGACTGCCGGGCTTTGGTCAGCAGTTCTTCGTCGGGTTCTTTCTCGCCGCCTGAAATCAAGACCAATGTTTTGCCGGCGCTTTTGACGACCCTGGCGATGCCTTCCTCGGGCGAAAACGCCTGCGTGTCGTAGGGCTTGGGCGACGCCGGGGTGGGGCTGTGGGTCGGAAAGTTGACTTTCACCACATCGGCGCCCATTTCGGTGGCGACGCGGGCGGCATAGTCAATCGCCCAGACGCTTTCCTTGCCGCCTTTGGCGTCCACCGCCTCGCCGCGCGGATAAGCCCAAATGATGGTCGGCATGCCCAGCTTTTCGGCGTCGCGCCGGACTTCCGCCCACTGGGCAAAGTCCCGGTCCTGCGCCGGGGAGCCGACATACAGCGTATACCCGACCGCATCCGCCCCAAGCGCGACGGCATCGGCGACCGACGCGTTGCACGACGAGAACGATTCGGCGTCGGACGGGATTTCGGTCTTGCCGTTGAGCTTGACAATCAGCGGCAGGCGGCCGGCGTAGGGCCGGGAGTATTTTTCGGCCAGCCCGTATTGCAGCGCGATGCCTGAATAATTGCCTTCAATGGCGAGCTTAAACTGAAAGTTCGGGTCGGCGGAGTCGGGGTTAGCGAAAAAGTCGCGCGGGCCATGTTCGAGTCCCTGGTCAATCGGCAGCAAAAGCAGGGTGCCGTTGCCGGGACCGTGCTCGTGCAGGAGCCGGTGCAGGCGAACTTTTTTGCCGGTCGAAAGATGGTCCATGTCGTCAAGGGTCAATCGTTGTGCCATGTTGGGTGTCCTTTAGGGAAAGAGCCTGTACGGGGGTGTTCCAACAAGCGGGCGCGGGTTAAACGTGGGCATGAACCCACAGCCGCCCGAGCCAGAGGCCGAGGCGGACGGCGGCGTAGCCGGCCGCGACGCTGCCGACGAGATTGCCGAGGGCAGGCCAGGACCAGCCGAGCGCCGCCGACTCGTATTCAAGCGTCGAAAACGTCGTATACGCGCCGATGAAGCCGACCGCGATGCCGAGCCGCCAGCTCGGGTGGGTCAAAACATGGCCGGCAATCAGCGTCGCCAGCAGGCCCAGCACAAACGACCCGGACACGTTGATCACAAACGTCGCCCAGGGAAACGCCGCCGAGCGCCCGGCCAGCGCCGTGCCGATCAAAAACCGGGCCGCCGCGCCGAAAAAGCCGCCGACCCCGACAACCAAGCATTGACTCAGCAGTGGACTCATCGCAGTTAAGGCCGCACCAGGCGGCTGACGGTGACAAACCGGAAGCCGCGCTGCTTGGCTTCGGCGATAATCGCCGGCAGGGCCACCAGCGTCTGCGGAATGCCGTCGTGCAGCAGGATAATCCCGCCGTTTTCCAGGTGCGCGAGTGTCCGCTGCTTGATGAACTCCGCCGAAGGGCGACTGAAGTCGCCGGGGTCGTTGGTCCACAGCGTCGTGATGAAGCCGTGCCTGGCGGCTTCCCGCACCGTCGCGCCGTCGTACTCGCCGCCGGGGGGGCGGAAAAACCGCACCGGCGCTCCGGTCGCTTTGGCGAGGGCCGCGCCGCAGCGCTGCACTTCATAGGCGGCCAGCTCGGGCGGGATCACGGTCAAGTTGACATGGTCGTAGGTATGGTCGGCGACTTGGTGGCCTTCGGCGACTTCAAGCTGCACCAGGCCCGGAAACTTTTCCACCTGCTCGCCGACCACAAAAAACGTCGCCGGGGTATGGGTCCGCCGCAGGATGTTCAAAAGCTGGAGCGTGGCGGCGGGATGCGGGCCGTCGTCAAAGGTCAGCGCGATCTCCGGGCGGTGCGGCTCGCCCCGCAGCAGCTTGTTGAACCCGAGCTTTGAGTCGCGGGCGTAGGTGTTTTTCGCCAGCAGCGCTCCGTAGGGCCGGGCGGCTTTGGGAAACGCCGGGCCGGCGTAAAACGACGGCGGCAGCAGCAGTTTCGGCACCGGCGGGGGGGTCACGGCCCGCGCGGGCAGCAGCAGGGCCGAAACGCAGAGGGCGAGGGCGGAACGTTTCACGCGCCGCCCTCCCCCGCCCCGTCGCTATCCGCGCGGCTTTGGGCCAGCATGTCTTGGTCCAGCCGCAGGTCGCGCAGCACCAAGCCCGAAAGCAGCTTGGGGTAAAAAAACGTGGACTTTTGCGGCATCACGTCGCCGGCCAGCGAAACGTCTTTGATTTCGTCCACTGTCGGGCGGCCCAGCAGAAACGCCGCCTGCGCGTCGCCCCGCGCCACGGCTTCCACCGCTTCGGCCAAGCTGCGCGTGTACGACACAGCGCCGCCCGCCGCGACTTTGTCCGGCGTGATGCCCAGGCAGTCGTCTAAAATCTTTGTTCCGAGCAGCGACACGGGCAGCCGGGCGGCGGCGCTTGCTTCGGCAGAAGGGGCCGTGTTCAGCACGGCCTTTTGCACCGTGCCGGGGGGCAGGACGACCCCGAACGCCACTTTTCCGTTTTCGGCCTCGGCGGCGATCTCGGCTTCAATCGTGTCGGGCCGGCTCGGGGTCAGGGTGAACTCTCTGCTCAGCGCCGCCGGCAGCGCGGCCAGCGCTTCGGCAGGGATATTGTTAATCAAGCGATGGGTCGGCAGCACCAAAAGCCCTTCGTCTTCAAACGCCGTCAGCGTGATGAGAATATAATCGGCGGCCGCCGATGCGGCATTCGGGGACGCGGCCCGCGCTTCCCGCCGGTACGCCAGCGACGTTTCGTAGCGGTGGTGGCCGTCGGCGATAAACACGGGTTTGTCGGCCATCAGCTCGCGCAGCACTTCCTGCCCGTCGCTGTCGGTCAGCTTTTCCAGCTTGTGCGTGCCGCCGAGCACGCCGTCCACGCGCTCGATGACGCTTTCGCGGTCGTCGTATTCTTGGATGAAGCTCCGCACCGAGCTGTCGGGGTCGGAATACAAGCCGTAAATGGACTCAAACTGCGCGTCGGTCGCCCGCAGCAGCTCCAATCGGTCGGCTTTCGGCCCGGTCAGCGTTTTTTCGTGGGGCAAAACGCGGCCCGTGCTGTACTCTTCCAGCTTCATCAGACAGACCAGTCCGAGGCGCTCGGGGAACGGCTGCCCGGTCGCGGGGTCGTCGAACGTCTGCCGGTAGACATAAAACGCCGGGACTTCTTCGGCTTTCAGCGTGCCCGAAGCCAGCCAGGCGCGGAACAGCGACGCCGCCTGCGTGTATTTGTCGTCTTCGCGCCCGAGAATCAGCCGCACGATGTTGGCCGGGTGCCTGGCATACAGCGCGTCCTGCTCGGAGGGCGCAATGACATCGTAGGGCGGCGCGACCAGGAGGCTCAGCGGCGCTCCGGCAGCGGCTTCGTCGTAGCGGACGCCGCGAAACGGCAGAATATCAACCATGATGAAAGGCTTTCTTGAGGAAATGCACCTACCCCGGCTCGTTCCTCGCCACCCCTCCCGAAGCGGGAAGGGTAGGAAAGAATGAATACGGGCCTCTGCGTCTTGCTCTTAATCTTACTCCTCACCCTTCCTTCTTAGGGAGGGGTGGCGAGGAACGAGCCGGGGTAGGTTCTTAATCCAAGCATACCCGGTTTCGGGGCCGATTGGCAAGACAAAGACGCGGGGAAAGACGCGGGGCCGGAACTCCCCGCCGCGCGGCGGGGTTCCGGGTATGCCGCTTTTGCCCCACCGCCTGCCCGAATTGGGTATACTTTCGGTGTCGCGTTTTCGCTGGAGAGTTTTATGCCGCCGATTGACCCTGATTTATCCGCCGATCCGAGCGTTCTGACCGTGCTGGACGCCGTGCGGGCCGAGCGCCCCGGCGTGCCGTTTTTGGCCCTGGGCCAGACCGTTTTTTGGGACGAGCCGACCAAAGCCGTCTGGCGGCGGCTTTTGGACCGATTTCTGCCCGGCGCGGCCCTGATCGCGGGGGTCCACGACACCGATTATTTCGCTAAAACATCGGCGCATATCGCCGATGACCGCAAGTATGCCGCGCTGCCGCATGACGACGGGCAGACGCGCGATTTGTGGAGCGCGGCGGGCGAGCTGTCCGCGCTGTTCGGCAGCGAAAGCGTCCCCACCCGCGCGATGTTTTTGAAGGCGGGCGTGCCGTTTGACCGGCTCGGCAAAGAGTACCCCGGCGGCAAAGCCGCGCTGTACGCCGAAAAAACCGCCGCGTGGGGCTGGCGCGGCATTGTGTATACGGCGTCGGGCAGCGTGATCGCGCATGACATTCCGATTTTGGACATCAAAGACGCCCTGCTTGCCCAGTGGGACTCGGGCTTCGCCGAAAGCCTGGCGTGTCTGGACACCGAAGACGCGCGGGCGTCGGCGCAAGCCGTCGGGGCCACGGTGCGCGGCTGGATTTTGGAGTTTCTCGAAACGTGCAGCGAGTCGTGCCGCTTGTCCGATTTGTATCAAACGCTGCTGCCCCGCTTTTACGCGCTGCTGCTCGGCGGCCCGCCCGCCGATTTTTCCGTCACGGCGTCCACGGCGCTGTTTAAGTTCAATTCCGAAACCTATTCCCTGCCCCGCTTCGCGTTTATCGAGCTGTTTTTACGCTCCGAAACCCGGCAAACGGCGCGGGCGGCGTACAACCAGTCTGTCGCCGGCCTCGGCATGTACCCGCTCGATGAGTTCGGGCCGGGCGCGATTCCCTTTGATTTGATTATCCCCGGCGTCGGGCGCGGTACGATCCGGGTGGCCCCGGCGGCCTTGATTGTTGAAACCGCCCCTGTCGAGACGTTTATCCCGACCCCGACGCGCATTGAATCGCTGGCGCAGCTCGCGGCGGTCACCGAACGCGAGTTCGGACCGGGGGTCGCGCTGGTCGGCAAAGCGATCACGCTGGCGAACATGATTGCCGCCGAGCATCTGGTCGTGTTTCACGAAACGGCCTCGGCCTATACGAGCGCGACTCAGGCGATGAACGCGCATCTGGCGGCGCGGGGCCTGCCGCAGACGCTGCATCCGATTGTGCGCTTGGAGTACCCGACCTGGGACGCGCTGGCGTCGGTCCCGGCATCGGTCGTCTTTCGGCTGCCGCCGCACCTAGCCGCGACGTTCGGCACCGAGACGATCCCGGCGCCGGAGCTTGCCGCCCGCTGGCGCGGCGTGTCCGACGCCTGCCGCCAAACCCTGCGCGAAAGCCGGAGCCTCAGCAGCCCCCGCAGTCTGCTGACTTATTTGGAAGCGCAGGATGACCGCTGCTGGTGCGACCTTCGTGCCGAATACGACAAGCTCATGGACACGCTGAAAGGGATTGCCGAGCACAGCGCCGTTCTCGGCGGGCGGATCGCCGAGCACCGGGACGAGATACGGATTTGGCAGACCGAGCGGCGGGATTTGGAGCGGCGCAAAGGCGAAGACTGGCGGCGCTCGGCCCTGCCCCTGCGTGCGGGTTTGCCGGACACGGCGGCGCAGATGGACCGGCAGGCGGCGGTCCGCGCCCGTGCGTTTGACGAGCCGATTGCCGTGCTCCAGGAGCGCATTGCAGCGACCCGGACCCTGCTGGCCGAGTTCAAGCGGGAGCGGCGCAGGCTCGAGCGCGGCCCGGACGCGGCGGCGGCGCGGGGCCGGATCGCCGAGATTGTCCATGACGCCCAGATGACCCGCTTGGAGAAGGTCCGGGCGGCGTTTCTGACGTTGGAGGGTTTGGAGCACACGCAGCTTCGCCCGTCGGCGTGGTGGCTGCCGCTGGTGGACCCATCGGGCGCGTGGCTGGACGCGATGGCGTCCGGCACAAAAGCGCGGCTGGAGCCGCTGGCTTAGGAGTTTGCCATGATGCTTCTGCTGCGCTGGCTGGTCAGCGCCCTGGCGCTGTACCTGGTCGTCGTGCTGGCGAATGTTTTAGATACGCGTTACCCGCTGCTGCACCTGAAATTTTATGTCGCGCCGGGCCTCGCAGGGGTCGAAGGGCTGCTGGTAACGGTGGTCGTGCTGGCGGTCGCGAACGCTGTGCTGCGGCCTATTCTGAAAGCGCTGACGCTGCCCTTGACCTGCCTGACATTCGGCCTTTTTTCGTTTGTCATCAATGCTCTGCTGTTTTGGCTTTCGGCGCAGGTCGTGCCGGGTAAGTTTCATGTGACCGGCTGGCAGGGGGCGCTGTTCGGGTCGGTCGTGATGGGGATTGTCGGCGGGATATTGAACAATGTCCTGGTGTCGAAACGGGAAAAACACTGATGCAGCTTGTCGTGATTACGGGCATGTCGGGCGCGGGCAAAGCGTCGGCGGCCAAAGTGTTTGAGGACATGGCCTACACGGTCGTGGATAACCTGCCGCCGATTTTGCTGCCGGAGCTTGTCGAAAAATGCGTCGCCGCCGGCGAGCCGCCGCCGGGGCAGCGCCTGGCGGTGGTGATTGACGCCCGCTCGGGGTCGTTTCTGCTCGGCCTGGAACCCGCCCTGACTCTGGTGCATGCCGCCGGGGTGCGCCCGACCGTGCTGTTTTTGGATGCGTCCGACGGCGTCTTGGTACAGCGCTTCAAAGAGACCCGCCGCCGGCACCCGTTGTTTGAGGACCACGGCGGGATACTCGGCAGTGTGGTCGCCGAGCGGGCGCTGTTGGAGAATATCAAAGAAGCGGCGGACAAAATTGTGGACACCAGCGAGATGAGCGCGGGTGAGCTGCGGAATTTGCTGCTGACCGAGTTTTCGCCCGCGCCGGACAAAAACCAGGGCCTGATTGTCACCGTCAATTCGTTCGGCTTCAAGTACGGCCTGCCGCTCGACGCCGATTTGGTGTTTGACGTGCGCTTTTTGGTCAACCCGCATTATGTGGACGACCTGCGGCCTTACGACGGGCGCAATCAGATTATCGAAGAGTTTGTGATGCGCGACCCGGACAGCGGCTTGTTTCTCCAAAAGCTGTACGATTTGATGGATTGGAGCATTCCGCGCTATGTCGCCGAGGGCAAGGCGTATTTGACTGTCGCCATCGGCTGCACCGGCGGGCGGCATCGGTCGGTGGTCGTCTCGGAAAAGCTTGGGGAGCATCTGAGCCGCCTCGGCTACCGCGTTTTGGTGCAGCACCGAGACGTGAACAAGTAAGAGTGAAGGGCAGCGAGGCAGTAAACTTCACTCGCTGAATTGCGTCCTTTGGACGACGGACTCCCTGCCATTTGCCGATCTTACATCCGAAGGATGCCATTCAGCGAGTGAAGTTTACTGCCTCGCTGCCCTGCGTCCTCGCAGCCCTGGCTCTTTTCCGGCAACGCAATCAATGAAACGCTTTTTGTCACTGCTGAAATGGCTGTATCCGGGGATGCGCGTCAAGCGGTGGATGCTCCTGACCCTGCTCGGGCTGCTTCTGGTCATCGCCGGGCTGGGGCTTGCGGTCAACATCGGCTGGAGCGACTACTTGGAGCGTCTCGACGACCTGATGAGCTGGACTTTTGCCAAGACCAGCCTGGACACGAGCGACCCGAAAGTCTACCTGCCGATGGGGATTGCGCTGCTGGCGCTTGGCCTGCTCTTGGTGTTCGTCTCGTATTTCCAGTTCAATCGGTCGGTGCTGACCACCATTGCGCCGGAAGCGCGGGAAGATTTGGCCGATAAAATCTTTCAGCGGCGGTCGCTCGCGCAGGGACACCGGATTGTCGTCATCGGCGGCGGGACCGGCTTGTCTACCATGCTGCGCGGCCTGAAAGAGCGCACGTCCAACATTGTCGCGATTGTCACCGTCACCGACAACGGCGGGTCGTCGGGCCGCCTGTCGCAGCAGATGGGCGTTCTGCCGCCGGGCGATTTGAGAAACTGCCTTGTGGCCCTGTCCGACTCGGAGCCGACCTTGGCGTCGCTGTTCCAGTTTCGCTTTGACCAGGGCCATGAAGGGCTGGCGGGGCACTCGTTCGGCAACTTGTTTATCGCCGCCATGACCGAGATTTACAAGGGCAACTACGAGCAGGCCATCGCCGCGACCTCGAAAGTGCTTGCCATTCGGGGCAAAGTGTACCCGTCTACCACCCAGAACGTCACGCTGCTCGGCGAGATGGAGGACGGCAGCATTGTGGAAGGCGAAACCGAGATCGCGCACCATCCTTTGCCGATCAAGCGTATGTACCTACGCCCCGAAAACACGCGGCCTCTGGACGAGGCCCTGGAAGCGATCAAGCTGGCCGATGTGATTATCATGGGGCCGGGCAGCGTCTTTACGTCCATTGTCCCGAACTTTCTGGTGGACGGTATTGCCGACGCCGTCGGCAAAAGCCGGGCGGTCAAGATTTATGTCTGCAATGTCATGACCCAGCCCGGCGAAACCGACAATTTCACGGCCTCGGACCACGTCAAAGCGCTGGCCCTCCATGCCCCCGGCAGGCGCTTGTTTGACTACGTTCTCCTCAACAAGCAGCCGCCCAGCCCGGAGATGCTCGACCGCTACGAAAAATACGGCCAGCGCTTCGTCGCTCCCGACACCGACGCCATCCGCGACCTCGGCTACACCCCGGTCGCCGTCAATTTGATCTCCCAAAGCGACATTGTCCGCCACGACCCCGCCCGCCTGACCGAAGAAATCTACCGGATTATTTTGTAGCCGCCGATAAGCGGGAAGCAAGGGGGGCTTCCGACACGTCTCCATGCCATTGTCTTCGTCATACCGCCCGCGCGGTCGCTTTCTTCCAGATGGCGACAATCAAGTAAACAATCACCAAAATCAGCACAATGCCGACTAAAAGCCGCACGAAATCAAACGAGCCGGGATAGTAGCTGCCGCCCGAATACACCGGCGGCCCGTAGTAAAAACTCGGGTAAAACGGCGTGTACATATACCACGCCGGATGTACCCAGCCGTAAGAGTAATCGGAAAAGCCGCCGTAATACCGCGCCGACCCGTACCGCCCGCCGTAGGACACGCTTCGGGTAGACACCGGCGTCCGGGACTGAAAGCTCGCCGCCCGCGACGATGCGCCGCCGAGGCCGGAGCGCGACCCGCCGAAGCTGCCCGACCGCCCGAACGATCCGCCATACGACCGGCTGCCGCCCCCGAACGATCTTCCGCCGAAGCTGCCGCCCCCGCCGAACGAGCGTCCCCCGCCTCCAAAGCTGCCCCCACCCCGTGCAAAGCTTGGGCTGACGACGAGCAGGCCCAAAACGACCGCGAGGATGATTTTGCTGACGCTGCTGCATTTTTTCATCAAATTGTGTCTCCTGTGGTTTCAGACACGGGGCGGGGCGAAAAGTTGCGGTTCACGGATGCGCGTTTGGATCATCTACTGTCATGTCCTCGGCAGAAGCCGCCGCGTTCAGTTCTTTGTCTGCGGAAACAAAGACTATCGGCGGCAAGCCCAGCGTCAGACAAAATTGATTGACTTCCATGCCGGCAGCCAGTTGAACGGCATCGTAGCCGCGAAGTTTGTGACTTTGAGCAAGCTGGACCGCCCGGTTC
Source organism: Capsulimonadaceae bacterium (assembly GCA_965246745.1). GTDB lineage: Bacteria > Armatimonadota > Armatimonadia > Armatimonadales > Capsulimonadaceae > JANXMY01. The sequence goes on along the minus strand of OZ251980.1, from coordinate 3,652,639 downwards.
AACACCGGCTCCGCGACGGGAACAACTCGATAATCGGCAGCAATGTCCGCAAGAAACAAGGCGCAGGCCGCTGCCGCGTCCGGCTGGGTAATTGTCCCGCTCCGCACCCGGCGCGTCAGCGCCGCTGCGACTTCAACGCGGGTAATCGCCGCGATCACGATACTGTTGGCAGGAGTCGCTGTGAAGAGGCTGCTCACCCAAGCCGAACCTGTCTCCTGAACATAACGCTTAGCGACCGTGCTGCTGTCCATGAAGATGACTGCCATTTAATGCCGCTCCCGCAGGATGGTCTCGGAAACAGGCTCACCTTGCACTGAAATCCGTGGGCGTTCCGCTTTGGCGGGGTCACGGGGCGGCGGAACATGCGTGATCAATCCCGAAGCCAGCAGCGCCTGGTCAAGCGCCGATTCGTTATCGGCCTCCTCGCGCTGCAATGCATCAGCCAGCAGGGCATTTGCAAGTGTGTCGGCGTTTTGGCGCTCCTGCGCGGCCCGCGCCGACAAGCGGGCTTCAATCGCCGGTTCCAGTTGAATTGTCATTGTGCTGCCTCCTCAATGGATTATACCTCGGCTCCGTGCAGCATTTTGTGGATGGTGGTCGCGAGCTTCCGGTTCATGGCGGGGGCGTTGGCGATCTGCTCGACCGAAGCGTGCTTGAGCTTTTCGACGCTGCCGAAGAAGCGGAGCAGCTCGCGGCGGCGGACTTGGCCGATGCCGGGGATGGTGTCCAGAACACTCATCGTGGCATTCTTGCCGCGCAGGGTCCGGTGGTACGTCACCGAGTAGCGGTGGACTTCGTCGCGGATTCTTTGCAGCAGAAACAGGGCCTGCGAGTTGCGCGGCAGGACTAAGGGGTCGGACTTGCCGGGGGTGTAAACCAGCTCGAACTGCTTGGCGAGGCCGATCATATTCAGCTCCATGCCCAGCTCGGCGGCGACCGAGACGGCGACCGAAAGCTGGCCTTTGCCGCCGTCAATCAGCATGAGGTCGGGCAGGGTCGAGAACTTGGCGTTGCCGGACTGGGCTTCTTTGAGCCTACGAGTCAGCACTTCGCGCATCATCGCGAAGTCGTTCGGCTCGCCGGTGTTGGTCGGCTTTTGTATCTTAAACCGCCGGTAATCGGACTTCAAGGGCTTGCCGTCCTGAAACACGACCATGCCGCCGACCGAGAAGCTGCCCTGGATAGTCGAGATGTCGAACGCTTCAATGCGCTCCGGGGGCGAGTCCAGCCCGAGGGCGTCCTGAAGCTCCAAGAGCGCCCCCAGCGTCCGGTCGTGCTCGGCGGACGCCGTCGCCTGCATCTGGTCGAGCGCCAGTTTTGCATTGGTGGAAGCCATGTCGAGAAGCTGCTTTTTTTCGCCGCGCTCCGGCACGGTCAGGGTCACTTTGGTGCCCTTCTTTTGCCGGAGCCACTGCTCGATAATCACGGTTTCCTCGACATGGGCGGGCAGGACAATCTCCGACGGCACATACGCGGCGTCCTGATAATACTGCTTGACAAACTCGGCGGTGGCATCGGCGATGGAGTCTTCCTTGTCCATGCCGTCGAGCAGAAAATGCTCCTGGCCGATCAGCTTGCCGTTGCGGATAAAGAACATTTGGACCGCCGACTTGCCCTGGTCGTTGACCAGCGCCACGACATCTTGGTCGGTCTGGTTGGTGGACACGACTTTCTGGCGCTCAATCAGCGTTTCAATCGCGGCAAGCTGGTCGCGCAGGCGGGCGGCCCGCTCGAATTGCAGGTCTTCGGCGGCGGCTTCCATCTCGGTCTTGAGCTGCTTGACCAGCTTGTCCTGCTTGCCGTCGAGAAACAGCGCGACATCGTCCACCATCCGCCGGTACTCGTCTTTGTCGGCCAGCCCGGCGCAGGGCGCATGGGGGCAGCGGCCCATCTGGTGATACAAACAGGGCCGCTGCACGGGGGTGTTGTCCCACGACTTGCGGCACGTCACCAACGGAAACAAGCGGTAGATGAGCCGCAGGCTGTCCCAGACGGCGCGGGAGTTGGTGAACGGCCCGAAGTACTTGGAGCCGTCGGTCTTGATCTTGCGCGTGACCAAAAGCCGGGGAAACGGCTCGTTCATGGTCAGCACGAGGTAGGGGTAATGCTTGTCGTCGCGCATCCGCACATTGTAGTGGGGCCGGTGCTGCTTGATCAGATTGCATTCTAACACCAGCGCTTCCAGCTCACTGTCTACGACCACAATATCTAAATCAGCGATGCGCGAGACTAATTTGCGGGTTTTCGCCGTGTGCTGCGTGCCTTTTTGAAAATACGAGCGAACGCGGTTTCTTAAGTTGACCGCTTTGCCGACATAGATTATTTCCCCGGCGGCATCTTTGTACAAGTAGCAGCCCGGAGAAGTCGGCAGCGATTTCAGTTTTTCGTCGAGTGTCGGGGAAACAGCCATGATGGGTTTATTATACCCGCAAATAGGACAGGCGTTCGGGCGGCAATTTAATCCAAATGCTTGCGGACCAGCGCCAGAACGTACAGGAGCAGAAGAATTAGGAGGGCGAGGAAGGCGTAGTGGAGGAGGCCGAGGAGGATGTTCACGCGGGGCGGTCTCCGGCGGCGAAGCGCAGGGGGACGGTGCCGACGGTGACGGTGTCGCCGTCTGCGAGCTGGTGGCGCTGGCCTGGGAACAAAACGCGGTCGTTGATGCGGGTTTCAGCCTGGCCGCTCAGGTCCTCTAAGAAATAGGTGGCGGCGTCGGGGGCGACGATCCGGGCGTGCTTGGCGGCAACCGACGGGTCGCTGAGGATGATGTCGGAGGTGACGGCGCGGCCAATCAGCATTTCGGACGCCAGCACGAAGGCTTCGCCGCCGGGGCCGACGAGCCGCGCCCGGCGCGGCGGGGCGGACGACGGGGCCGGTGCGGGAGGGGTCTCGGCCTGCTCGAAGCGCAGGCGAGTGTCGCCGATGACGATCTCGTCGCCGCCCGTCAGCGTCCGGTTGCCGTCAAGGCGCGTGCCGCCGACCCCGACGCCGTTGGTGCTGCCGAGGTCGTACAGCGTCCACTGGCCGTCCTGCTCGCGCTCCAAGCGGGCGTGGGCTTTGGAGACTTTGGCATCGGCGTCGAGCACCAGGTCATTGCCGGCGGTGCGCGACCGCCCGATTTGGACTGCCGGCTGGGTCAGCGGAAATGCGCGGGCCTCGCCGCTTGGGTCGGTGACAATCAGCGTCGCCCACGCGACTGCCGGAACCGTGCCCGGCTCGTCATCCTCGGGGTAAACAGCGGCGACGGTGGGGAGGTCCCCCCCGCCCCCAATAATGGGGGAGTCGGAAAGAGCGTCGGAAAGGCCGTTTCGTTCTCCTCTTACTCCCCCATTATTGGGGGCGGGGGGGACCTCCCCCTTCTCAAACCGCACTTTGACCCGCAGCTTTTCGGTGCGCGTCGCCCGCTCGGCGTCGGGCACTTCGGCAATAGTGAAGCCGAGCGGGCCGCGCGTCTGGTAGTTGTTTTGGGCCATGAACTTTTGCAGCACGGCGGCAAGCTCCGCTTCATCCAGAAACGACAGCAGGTACTCGCGCTCGTCGGTCTCGGGGAGTGACAATTCTAAGATATACTTGTTCGGCACATAGATTTTGCCGTCCAAGCCTTCTTTGCGATTGTCTTCCATCGCCGCCGTCAGCTTGCGGAGGACATCCTTCGGGCGCAGCTCGCCGCCGTCCGCTCCAAACAAGCCTTCGTACCAGCGGCCGAATTTTGCATTGAACTTTTCGAAGACATCCATGCGTTTATTTTACCCCGGTTCTTGCGGCGGCGTGATGCTGAGCCGCTGCCGCCATTTCGCGGTCAATCCGGGCGGAAAGGCCGTCCGGGAAAGCCGGCGCAGGCCGGTATAAATCGAAATGGCTCCGGCCCGGAACGATCTCGCAGACGGCATCGCTGCCGACCCGGCGGAAAAAAGCCTGCAAATAAACGATGCCTTCTTCCAAATGGAATGTATCCGCGCTGCCGACAAAGATATGCAGCTTGCCGGCCAGCTTCGGCTTCAGGGCCGGCCAGTTTGTTTCCAAAACGCGCCGGATGTCATAAGACTGCCACGCGTTCAGGACCACCGGATCGAGCCGGCCCGTATCGCGGTCGAACAGGGGCATCGGCCGCCCGTCCTCGCCGCGCGGACTCCAAACCCATTCAAACGACGCAAACTGCCCGCCGTACTCGCCTTGCACCTGCTCCTGCCGCCCAAACTGCTCTAGGCTTGCCAAGTTCTGCGTGCCCGCGCGAACCAGGTTGCGCGGGGTAACCCCGTCGGCTTTCACATAAAAATTGTCGGCCGAGCCGGGAGTTGCGTTGACTCCGGTGAAGGAACGAAGATCTACCGGATCAGGCGACGTGGACCAAGTGCCGCCAAAAAAGTCCGGGTAGGTGACTTGAAGCCAAAGGGTGCTCCAGCCGCCCGACGAATGCCCGGTCAGAAACCGCAGCGCCGGATCGGAAGCTAGCCGGAAGCGCGACTCCAAATGCGGGATCAGCTCCTGCGTCAGCGCCTGGCCCCACGGCCCGTTGTTGACCGAGTCGGCAAAGGCAGTGTGGCCGGTCGGAAACGATGCGTTCAGAAAAATGTGGACAAAGCGCCCCCGCCTGCCGGCGGCGATCTCTTTGAGGATCACCGGCGCGGCGGCCCAGGCTTCCTGCTCGTCGCCCCCGTAGCCGTGGATGTGGTAAACCGTCGGGAAGCGCTGCTTGGGATCACTCTCGTAGCCGGGCGGCAGAACGACGGCGGCCCGCAGGAAAATGGGGCGGCCCCAAAATGCGGACAGCAGGCGGCTTTGGAACGCGACCCGCTTCACCGAGGGGGTCTCGGCAGGCGCGGGCGAATCCTCGCGCCGGTCCAGCGAGAGCGCCACCGGCGCCGCGCGGTCGGCGTCCGTCAAAGTCACGACCGGACCGTAAAGGTCGTCGGCGTCCTCGTCATGGTAAGCGTAGTCATGGGTGGGGTCCATCAGGGCCATGCAGTACCACGTTCCCGGACCGGCGCTCGAGAACGGCTGCGGGTAGGCCAGCGTGTCCGGGTTGAACGTCACGACCCCGCCCGGCGCGACCCGGCGCACTTCCGCCGCCGCCAGCCAGGTTTCTCCGGGCACAAAGCCGACGCGCAACACTCCGTCTGCGGGCCGTGTTCGTGACATCAGCACAAACAGCCGCCCGCTCGCCTCGCCCCGAGTCAGGGTTTTGGAAAGCGTAATTCGGAAGCGCAGCGGCGCAGCGGCCGCCGTCTGCGCCGAAGCCGCTGAGGCAGTCAGCAGAAGCAGCAGGCACAGCAGCGGCGAAACGCGGCAAGATAAGGAGCGCATCGGCGGGGTGTTTCCTTTCGGGAGGCGGCGAGCTGTCTACTTGCGCCGGCGGATCAAATCCACAGCGGACTGCAATTCCGGCATTCGGAGCGCTCGTGCGGCGGCGGCAAACGCGCCGGCCCCGCCGAGGCCGGCGACAAGGAGCAGGGCCAGGGCGCTGAGCTTGGGGGCAAGCGAAACATCGTCGAGCACAAACGTTTGAAAGCCGGCTTTGAGCAGCAGGGTCACGGCGCACAAAATCACCGTGGCGGCAAGTATCCGCGCGAGGCTTGCCAGCAGGCGGCCTGAATGCAGGCCCGTGAGGCGGCGGCGCAGCAGAACAAACAAGGCCAGCATGTGGATCGTGGCGGCGAGGGTCGTGGTCAAGCCCAGCTCCCAGACAGCCCGGTTTGCCATTCGGTCCAGCCGGACGCGGGCGGCGTCGGTCGCCGCCTGCCCGGCGGCCAGCCGCGCATCGGCGTCGGCGCGGGCGGCGTCCACCTGCCCGGCAAGCGCCGTTTCGCTGTCGGGGGCACCGGCCGGCGGGGTCAGCGAGCGCAGCAGCGCGGCGTTTGCCTGCAAGGGGACAAGGTCGTGGGTCAGGCCGGACACGCGGGCGCCGGCCCCAATGACGGGCCGGACGACGGCGTAGTTCATGGCGACGAAAATCACCGAAACAATCGCGCCGGAGATGACCGGCACTTTGGAGTTTTGCAGGGCGTAAAAGCCGCGTGTCAGCAGCGACTGGCACGACCAGGCGAAGATGCCGAGCGACAGCGAGCGCAAAGCCGCCGCCGTCACGAGCGTGTCGGCATGGGTGTACCTGCCGCTTTGCAGCAGCAGGGTAATCACCGGCTCGGCGAGCAGAAACATCAGGGCCGACGCCGGGAGGGTCAGAAAAAGAATGTTGCGGAGCGACTGGTTCATGGTCCGGCGCATGGCCGGAAAGTTTTTCTCGGCCGCCTGCGCGGAGAGGGTCGGAAACGCCGCCAGGGCCATCGCCTGCGCGAACACGCCGATCGGCAGCAGCATCAATCGGTACGCATTCATAATCGCGGTCGTGTCGCCGGTCCCGAGATACGATGCAAAGGCTTTGTTGACGATCTGGTCAATGTTCGGCAGCGACACGCCGAGGCCGATCGGCAGCAGCATCCGCCAGACTTTCATCACGGCCGGAGAAGTCAGATCAAAAGACGGGCGCAGGCGGACCCCGAGGCGCAGAACGGCCAGCAGCGGCAGCAGAAAGTTGCCGAGAAACGCCCCGCCGATGGCTCCCCAAACCAGGCCGTGAATGCCCAGCCAGTGCCGCAGGACAACCCCGCCGACGATGATCCCTGAGTTGTAGATCACCGGCCCGAGCGCGGGGACCAAAAACTGCTTGCGGGAGTACAAAACGCCCATCATCAGGCCGCCGAGAAAGAAAAACATCTGGGCGGGCAGCAGAACGCGGGTCAAGGGCACGGCCAGCGCAATCCGGCCGTCGTCGAAGCCGGGGTTCAGCCACACCGTCAGCGGGCGGGCGTTGATCCACATCACGCAGATGAGCAGCCCGATAAAGACGAAAATCGCCGACGCGACAGTGGACACGGTTTTGTCGGCGGCTTTGTCTTTGCCCTGCTGCCGCAGCTCGGTCAAAATCGGCACAACCGTAGACGACAGCGCCCCGCTTTGGAGCAAGTAGAACAGCAGGTCGGGCACGGTAAACGCGGCGTTGTAGGCGTCGGTCTGCGGCCCGCGTCCGAAGTAATGGGAGATGATCGCATCGCGGGCGACTCCGAGAAGGCGCGACAGCAGCACGGTCGCCATCATCAGCCCGGTCGCGCCGGCAATCCCGAGCGGCTTTTTGCCGCCGGGCGGCACGGAGGACCCTGCCGGCGGCTTGGTGATTGTTGAAGCCATATGGGGGACAGTATACCTACTCCGCGTCGTTTTTCGGGCCGCAAACCGTGTATAATACGCTATGCCGACACCGACAGACACCCCGACGCCGCCGAAGCCGACCTTGCCGCCGTTCTGGAAATGGCTGATGCGCGTGACCTTCGCCGTCACGATGGTTCTGTTTCTCGCCCCGACGGTCTATGTGGTCAAGTATTACGCCGTGGACAAGCCGCGCGAGGAGGCGTATGCCAGGCAGATCAACGCCTGCGCGTGCATCCCGCAGAAATCGCTTTTGGCGATTGTCTACTGGGAGCGGCAGATGCAGGGCACGGACACGGCGCGGCGTATGGAAGCCGCCCGCACGGTCGGGGGGCTGCTGCGCCTGCCCGGCGCGAGCCTGCGTTATCCGCTGGAATGCTTGTCGGCGAAAGCGGCGCTGGCGAACAGCGCCGTCAAAGATGCGGACCCGGCGGTGCGAACGGCGGCGTCGGAGGAGCTAGGCAAAGTCGCGCAGGGCGGCGGGGCGGTGATTCGGCGGTAGCCAAAAAATACAAAGCGCGTGGGCGCTTCGCGTCCCTACCCTGTCGTTACGCCCGCGAACAGCACTTCCACGGCAAGCTGACTGTTCGCATTGCGCTCAATCGCCTGCCGGATGTCCAGCAGCAAACCGAGCGCGTGCTCCATCTGCTCGGGTGTCCGGCGGGCCGACAGCGCCAAAAGCTGCTCGCGGCGGTCGGCATTAACGATGCTCGCCCGGTCCGGCCCCATCACGCCGAGGGTCAGCACGTCCCGAAAATAGGTCGCCAGCAGGTCCAAAGCGCGGCCGAGCGGCTCGCGGCCCGCTTTTTCCTCGCCCGGCTCGGCGGCTTCGTCGTCTTCGGTCGCTTTCAGCTTCGGCGCGAGCTTTCGGAATTCTTCTCCTAATTTAAAGCTCTTCACCGGCGGCGCGGTCAGCAGGTCATAGGCCAAGTCCAGCAGCGACTCGCGGCCCGCCAGCAGCGACGGCGACCGGGCCAGCGCGACGGCGCGGCCGAGGCGGCCTTCGGAGTACGCTGCGAGAAAACGCGCCTGGGCCGGGGCGACCCCAAAGCGCTCTTGCAGCGTCGTTTCGACCAGGCCCACCGGGAGCAGGCCGAAATGAACCACCTGGCAGCGGGACACGATGGTCGGCATGACCCCGCCGGTGGACGCCGCCGTCAGCAGAAAATGGGCATACGGCGGCGGCTCTTCCAGAGTTTTGAGCAGGCTGTTTCCGGCGTCGGCCCCGCCCCGGCCCAGCCCTTCGGCATCGCGGAGGATAAACACGCGCTTCCGCCCGGCCATCGGCTCAAACGACAGGTCGCGCAGAAGGGCGTTCTCAGCCAGATGCTCTTTGTGGCCGGGCCGGGGCCAGATTTGAGCAATGGACGTAATTTTCGACGGCGGCGGGTCGAGTGTCCGCACATCGGGCGACTTGCCGGCATCAATCGCCCGCGCGACCGGGTCGGTGTCTGCCGATGCCCCGCACAGCCGCTTGGCGAACTGCTTGGCCGCAGTCGCTTTGCCGACGCCGTCGGGGCCGACGAAAAGATACGCTCCGGCCAGGCGGTCGGTTTCCAGTGCGTTTTCCAAAACGCGCACGGCATAGGGCTGTCCGAGGATGGTTTGCAGCATCGCTGTTTGCCCTTCACGCGAGGTCCGGGGCCGTGACGCCGGTGGTGTCGCCGGCGGCCAGGCGCACCGGCAGGCGGCTGATACGGTCGGCGACGGCGGACAGCGAACGGTCGAAAAACCAGCACAGCCCGGTGTGCAGATCGTCTTGGAACGGCGCCAGCCATTTGTCTTCCCGCCACATGCCGGGACCGAAATACGCCCCCAGCAGTGAGCCGGCGGTCGCCCCATACGAGTCCGTGTCGTTTCCCTGCATGACCTGCATACAAAAACCCTCATCCACCTGCCGGGCAAAACGCAGCGTGTTGATTAGAGTCGCCGATTCCTGGTAAACGCCGCAGTGGCCGCAGCCGGGAAAACGGGCGTGAATGGCTTCATACCCGGTGCGCCAGTCGGGGGCATTCGCGACAATCTCCAATCCGGCGGAGACCGCTTCATGGAAGCGGCTGCGCTGCGGCACATAGTGCAGCGCGACGCGGAAAATCTCCAGCGGGTTATCCGGTGTCGTGAAGGCGACGGCAATCGCGGCGGCGGTCCACATCGCCGCGTAGAGACCCGTCCCGCGATGGGTCAAGACGGCATCCTGGTACGCAAGGTCGGCGGCCAGGGCCGGCCGGCCGGGGCAGGCATAGCCGTAGGCATCCGCCCGAATCTGTGCGCCGCAGTGCTGCTCCCCGCGCCGCTCTCCTCCCGATAGAAGCAGGGTCAAGTCGGCCAGGAACGGGGTCTCGCCCCAGGCACTTCCGAGGGCGATGTCCACCAAGGCCCTTTGCTCCGGACCGACCGTCACTTCCGCCGTCAGGTGCCGCAGCCAGGCGGCCCGGACATGTTCCGTAGTCATTCCCGTCCCGTAGGCTTCCAGCAGCAGCATTCCGAGGAGAGTGTAGTTGATGTCGTCGTCGGGCATGACGAACTGGATTTGGTCGCGGTAAACGCGGTTCCAGTAAGGCATCGGACTGCCGCGTCGAGAGATAGTCGCGGGAATGATCTTGTCGCTGAGGTAGTCCGTGATGGGCCACTCGTCCACAGCGGACAGCAGAGTTTCCAGTTCGCCGAGCGTCGGGTTGAACTCGATCGGCTTGCCGAGGATGCAGCCGCAGACCGAGGCGAGAAACGCGGTCCGCACCCGTGGCGCGGCTTCTTCCGGGGTGATTGTTCCGATCTTTCCCAGGGCGCGGGACGGATGCGATTCGGCATGAATGGCCGCCAAATCCTCCGGCTCCGTGTAGGGCCAATCGAGCCGATGCGGCAGTGCGGCCAGTTTTTGGGCAAAGGCGATCCAGGCATCATAGCTGTCGGAAACCGAGAGCAGCATCTCCGCCTCTATTCCCGTAACGTCGTAGCCGTGCTGCGATTTTTCGTGGATTGCCTGTTGAAGATGGGCGCGTAAGGCGGTAAAAGGGGTCATGGTTAGGGCATTTTCCTGGGACGAAAACGACGGGAGCCGGCGCTAAAACCGCTCGAAGCTGTCTATCTGAAGCACAAAGGCGACCGCCCCGCCGGCTTCCACTCGGATCGGCGGGGTGAACGTGCCGAGGGCGGACGCGCCGAGGGCGCTTTGGGTCGGCAGGGGAACAAACGCTTCCGACGACCGGCAGGCGCTTTTGATGATGTCCATCACCCGCGCCGTGTCGTCGTCCTCGACGCCGATGAGCACGGTGACATTGCCCTGCCGCAGAAAGCCGCCGGTGGAGCCGAGCTTGGTAAACGTCAGCCCGTTTTGCAGCAGCGCGTCCCCGAGCTTATGCTTGTCGCGCTCATGGGCGATGGCGATGATGAGTTTCATATATGCAGTGTCAGGGGCCGTCAGTGTTAGGGCGCGTTGGTGATGAGGGCGTGTGTGCAAGGGCATCATAAACGAGGGCGTGAACGCCCGCGCTGGGGAGCGAAGCGCTAAGGTCCCGCCTGCGCGGGACAAGAATAGGATAGGATTAAGAATAGGACAATCTTATGTCTTCCGCCACGCAGGTGGCGGCTTGGCGCTTCGCCCCCCAGCGAGGGCGTTTACGCCCTCGTCAACAATTAACGCCCTCAAATGATCTTCTCGTTCACAACCGCCCAAATCTCTTCGTGAACGCTGTCCGGCGGGCGCGACGAGTCAACAATGCGCCAGCGGAGCGGCTCGGCTTCGGCCAGCGCGAGGAAGCCCGCGCGGATGCGGCGGTGGAACGGCAGGGCTTCGGCTTCCATGACGCTGCGCTCTTTTTGGCGGGATAATCCAATCGCCGGGTCAAGGTCCAGCAGAAATGTCAGGTCGGGCATCAGGCCATTGGTCGCATAGGCATTCAGCGCGGCGATCTCGGCGAGGTCCAGGCCGCGTCCGTAGCCTTGATACGCGGCACTGGAATCGGCGTAGCGGTCACACAGAATAATGCCGCCGGTGTCCAAATGCGGGCGCAAAACTTGACCGGCGTGCTGGGCGCGGTCGGCCATCATAATCAGCAGCTCGGCGCGAGGCTCGACGGTCATCCCCATCGGCGGGTGCAGGGCGAGGCGGCGCAGCTCGGCCCCGAGGGGGCCGTCGCCCGGCTCGCGGGTCGTTAAAACATCCTGACGGCCCGATGCCCGAAGGCGGGCGGCAAGACGCGCGATCTGCGTGGTCTTGCCTGCCCCTTCGACCCCCTCAAACGAAATAAACATTACGGCCTGCTGATGCGGACACGCCGGTTCGGCTCCTGGCCGATGCTTTCCGAGGCCATCTTGTAGTTTTCGGCGATCTGGTGCTGCAAGCGGCGCAGGAACGAGTTCTGCGGGGCAAGCTCCAGCGAGTTCAGGCCGCCGGACGTGTCGTTCATGATCTCTTCAATCGCTTCTTCGGCGTGCGAGATGGCGACATCTTCTTCGGAAATCTCCTGCGGCATCTTGAAGATTTCGCGCAGAACGCTTTCAATCTGAATGTAGGTGTTGCTTTTAATTACATAGGTCGGCAAGTTGCGGGTGATGCCTTCTTGCAGCTTGGCCGGCTCCTTGCGGTAATTCGCTTTCAGGGCGATAATGACATCGCTGTCTTTCACGTCTTTCGAGATAAACGCCGAGACGCGCAGGGTGCGAATGGCCCGCTCGAGACGGCTGCGGCTGACGCCGTAGGGAAAAACGCGCAGGGTGACGGGCAGCGGCTTGCCGTTGGACAGCGTCGGCGGCCCGCCGCCGTTGGTCAGCGGGTCCCCGGAGGCGGTCGGGGGGGCGATGCGGGACGGCGGCGCGGACGCTGCACCGCCCGGCTCGGTGCGGGCCGACTCGGGCCGCGCGTAGTCCGGGCGGGACGGCGATGCTTCGGCGGTGTAACTCGTGTTGCTGCCGAAATTGCCGCGCCCGCGCGTGCCGTCATCGAACAGCGACGGCGTCCGGTCGCGGTCCGGCGGGCGCGGGGCTTCGAGGTCGGACTTCTGGATCACCTCGACCTGGCCTGACGCGTTGCGGACACGGATCTCCGGGCGGGGCTGGCCGCCGCGCAGCATCCGGTCCACGGTGCGGGTCACATCGTGGTGGATTGCCAGCTTGTCCACTTCCATGATCTCGATAATCACTTCAAAGGTCGGCGGCGCTTTGCGCTCGAGAACCGTCTTTTGCGTCCCGCGCTTTTTCGCTTCTTCGTCGGAGAGCGTCACGGCCTGGATGCCGCCGATGAGATCCGACAGCGTCGGGTTCATCAGTAAATTCTCAAGCGAGTTGCCGTGGGCCGTGCCGACAAGCTGGACGCCGCGCTCGGCGATGGTGCGGGCGGCGAACGCTTCCTGCTCCACGCCAATCTCATCAATCACGACCACTTCGGGCATATGATTTTCGACCGCTTCAATCATCACGGCGTGCTGCAAGTCGGGTTCAATGACCTGCATCCGGCGGGCGCGGCCGATGGCCGGGTGCGGAATGTCGCCGTCGCCCGCAATTTCGTTGGATGTGTCTACGATAATCACGCGCTTCTTGAACTCGTCGGACAAGACTCGGGCGACTTCGCGCAGCTTGGTGGTTTTGCCGCGTCCGGGCCGGCCCAGCATGAGAATGGACTTGCCCGATTCGACCACATCGCGGATAATGTCAATTGTGCCGTAGACCGCCCGCCCAATGCGGCAGGTGAGGCCGACGACTTTGCCCTGCCGGTTGCGGATGGCGGAGATGCGGTGCAGGGTCCGCTCGATGCCGGCCCGGTTGTCCTTGCCGAAGGTGCCGACGCGGGCGGTGACATACTCGATGTCTTCCGTAGACACCGGGATGCCTTCCTGAAGCCACAAAGCGGTGCCGTCGGCAAACCGCGCTTCGGCGTCGCGCCCGAGGTCCATCACAATCTCGATCAGGCCCGCCGAATGGTCGCTTTGTTCCAGCGCGGCGCGGAGCGGCGGCGGCAGAATGTCCAGAAGCTGGGCCAGATTGTCGGTGACCCGCATCTGGTTCGCCGACAGCGGCGCGGCTTCGGTGGCGGGATTGGAGTTGTCTTCATCGTCGGCGGCCAGCCGGTCGCGCAGGTCGGCCAGGGCATCTTCACGGGGATCAGTCATAGTTGGGTTCAGTGTCGTTTCCGTCTCTCTTAAAAGTGTGCGGCTTTGCAGGGTGCGGCGCAGCGGCCTTCAGCGGGGAACCGGACGCGTGGAAAACGCGTAACTCTAAGAAGGTTCCACTGCCTCTATGATACCCAAATTCGCGCGGATTTGCGCCGAAAGGACTGATTGACGCGCGGCGGGGCGAATGGTATAATAGATGACTTCGGAACAGACACAGGAGCATATACGTTGAAGCTGAACCCTGCCGGGACCGCCGGCGCTTTTCTTGTCGGCCTTTTGGCCGTCGGGGCGTTTGCCGCCGGCGCCCATCTCGGCCCGGCCAAGCCTGCGGGTCACAACCTGTATGCGCCCGCGCCCGCCGCGCCCGCGCCTGCGGCGCTGCTCCTTACAGCAGGACAATCTCAGTCGGCTCAAACTCAATCAGCCCGGACACAATCGGCGCAGAACGGAAAAAGCCGCGACGAGGGCGGGGACGGGCCGGATGCCGGGCCGCGCGGCGCGGGGCCGTTTTTGTCGGAAACCAGCCCCGGCGCGACCTTTGAGCAGGTGTATCAGCTTATCGAGCGCAATTTTGTTGACCCGCTGCCGACCGATACTCAGATGGCGCACGGGGCGGCGTCGGCAATGCTGCTGTCGCTTCAGGACCCCGACTCGCGCTTTTTGGAAGCGCCGGAAGTCGCCGAGCTGAACGCCGAAGCCGGCGGCCGGTATCGAGGCATCGGCGCGGCGACGGCGGTGCGCCGCCTGCCCCACCCCAAAACCGCCGACACGCCCGCGTATACCGAGTACCGATTGGTGATTGTCGCTCCGCTGCCGGGCAGCCCCGCCGAAAAAGCGGGATTGCAGCCGGGGGACGCAATTTTGTCGGTCAACGGCCAATGGGTTTACAGCGACGCGTATGTGTACGCGCAGACCAAAGCCTTGAAGGCCGTGCAAAGCGACCCGGTGGCTTTCAACAAGATGCTGGCGGCGCTGCAAAAAAAGATTGACGGCTCCTTGTCGCTGGCGCAGGCGCAGACCAAGCTGTCCGACCCGTCGCTGAAAACGGTCACGCTGTCGGTCGCAGTGAGCCGCATGAACTCCAATCAGCCGGTGACGCTGACCCTGGACACGTCGGCCCCGACTGTCGTGCCCCCTGTTTCGGCCCGCTCGCTGCCCGGCGGCCTCGGCTACATCAAAGTGGCGGCGTTCACCGCCGGTGCGGGCAAAGAGTTTGCGGCGGCTTTGGCGGGTTTCGGCAGCGCCCCGAAAGGCTTGGTGCTGGATCTGCGGAACTCGCCCGGCGGGCTGCTTGAAGCCGGCACGGGGATTGCGGCCAAGCTGTCTTCGGCTCAGGCGCTCGGCTTTTTGGAAACCAAAGGCAAAAAAGTGCAGCCGATTGCAGTGACGCCCGATGCGCCGATTGCATATCCGGTGGTCGTGCTGGTCAACGGCGGCACGGCGAACACCGCCGAGCTTTTGGCATCGGCCCTGCAATCCAAAGGGGCAAAGCTCGTGGGAGAGCGGACGTTCGGCGACAGCAGCGATGTCAAGCTGATCACGCTGCGCGACGGGGCCGGGTTCACGATGACCGTGGGCAAGCTGTTCACCGCCGCGCACGGGCAATTCGGCGGGGTCGGCATCAAGCCTGATGTCGAGGTGCCGAGCACCGGCGGCGACGCTCCGCTTGACCGCGCCGTCGGCCTTTTGACCGGCCGCATCGCCCGCGTCCCGGCGGCCGCCGGATAATCTTCAAATAAACAGGAACTTTTCATGCGTATCGGAAAAATCATCGGGCGAAGTGTCGGAACCGCCGCCCTGCTCGGCGTCGCCTTTGTCGGCGGCGTCTCGGTCAGCGACCTGCGGGGGGTGCACAGCGCCGAGTCGCTGCGGATGGCGGCGGAGCTGATCCCCTCGCGCTTGTCGGCGGCGCTTGTCACGGCGGCGCACGGGCAGGCGGCGGCGGAAACGCCCTACAACACCTATGCCGATGTGCTGGCGACATTGCAGGCCGGCTATTACGGCAAGCCGATTGACTCGACGCAGATGACGTACAACGCCATTCGGGGCATGATGGGCGCGACCAAAGACCGCTACACGCGCTTTCTCGACCCCGACGGCTACAAAGAAATGCAGAAGGAAAACAACGACGAGTTTGTCGGCATCGGGGCGCTGCTCGGCACCAATGCCACCAAGCAGGTGTATGTGGTCCGCCCCCTGCCGAACTCCCCGGCCATGAAAGGCAATGTCATGGCCGGCGATGTGATCTTGAAAGTCAACGGTCAGTCCACCTTGAAGCTGACCGACACGGAAGTCGTCAAGCTGATTCGCGGCAAGGAAAACACGCCGGTCACGCTGACTTTGCAGCGGCGCGGGGCCGCCCATCCGGTCGTAATCCATCTGGTCCGCGCTTCGGTGCATCAGGAAGTCGTGCAGTACACGATGGTGGACCCGGTCAACAAGATCGGCTACATTTCGCTGTCGTCGTTTAACGAGGAAAGCGACGTGCAGGTCGGCAAGGCACTGACGGCCTTGCAAGCGCAGGGCATGCGCGGCTTGGTGTTTGATTTGCGCGAAAACGGCGGCGGGCTGCTCGACATCGCCCGCGAAGTGGCCTCGCGCTTTATCCCGAGCGGCCCGGTGTACTGGCTGCGGGACCGCACCGAGACCGCAGACATGCTGGAGCCGACCAATGTGGACGTGGCCCAGCACCGGGCCAACTTGAAGTACCCGCTGGCCGTGCTGGTCAACGGCGACAGCGCGTCGGCGTCGGAAGTGGTCTCGGGCGCGATTAAAGACACCGGCGCAGGCGTGCTGGTCGGCGAAAAAACGTTCGGCAAAGGCATTGTGCAGACCATCCAGGGCCTGCCCGACGGCTCGGCGGTTTTGATCACGACCCAGCACTACTACACGGCGCACAAAAACGACATTCACCATAAGGGGATTGTGCCGGATGTGTATGTGAAAATCCCCGACGCCAACCTGCGCCGCGACGCCGCGTTCCGCCGGGCGCACCCGGAAGCGGTGGTGGATGTGGTCAACGACACCCAGCTTCAAGCGGCGATGGCTCAGGTGCGTCAAAAGATGCAGGTCGCCAGCGCCCGTCCCTGGTAAAAATCTCCATGCCGACCGAGCCGACCGCCCCGGAGACTATCGCCCGTCAGCTTCACGGGTTCAAGCTGCTGGCGGCGGGCCTGGCCCTAGCGCTTGCCGCCGCCGCCGGGGCGTTTTTGTTTGTCCGGCACCTCGGGCAGCCGGTGACGATTTTCCTGGACGGACGGGCGGTCGCGACGGTGCACAGCGCGGCGGCGGCCAATGCCGATGTTGCGGCGGCGGAGCGGGCGAAAGTCGGGGCGGCGTTTACGGCTGATCCGATCTGCCTGCAAAAAATCACGCTGGTGACGGCGGCTCCCGGCGCCCCGCAGGACACCGATGCCGCCGCGCAGGCGAAGCTCAGTCACCGGCTCAGGCTGCGTGTCCCCGCGTATGCCGTGCTGGTCGGCAATCGTCCGAGTTTGGCGTTTCCGTCTCCCGAGAAAGCCGCTGCGACTTTGGATTTGGTCAAAGCGCACTGGGCGCAGATGCCGCCGGCCGCGCCGCTGGTCGGCGACGCCGAGATTATCCAAAAAATGTCGGTGGAAAAGCGCACGGTGGACACGGCGCTGCTGCGCTCCGACCCGGAGGCCGCCGCCCCTTATTACTGGACCCCGCCCCCGAGCCGGACGTACACGATCCGCGCGGGCGATCTCGGCTCACGGGTTGCGCTTCGCAATCACCTGACACTGGCGGAGTTTATTCGGGCCAACCCCGGCCGGAACTTGAACCGCTTGAAGCCGGGCGACACGGTGAATGTGCAGAAGCTGCCCCTGCTGCTGACCGTGCGTGTCCGAAAGCGTTTGGAAGTCACGGAAAAAGTTCACCCGAGCGCCCCGGCCTATGCGGCCGGCTTGCAGCAGGTGTCGTACCTGGTGACGTATTGGAATGGGGTAGAGCAGAGCCGCGAAGCGCAAAACGTCGTCATTTTGCAGAAGCCGCGCACGGCGCTGTCGCTGTGAAACGCGAAAAAAACGCCCTGCGGCTGCCGCAGGGCGTTTGGGGCAAGCGCAAACCGGAGAGGGTGAGATTCGAACTCACGGAGGTTTGACCCTCACCCGCTTTCGAGGCGGGCGCACTAGACCAACTATGCGACCTCTCCGCAGTTATCCCACGCAGCGCGGGAGTGGGGTTATTATACCCGGCCCCCACGAAAAGTCAAGAGTTTGGCAAGTGAGGAGCGGGCGGCCAGGAGAGCGAGTTTTCGACGGGCTGCCGCAGGGCGAGATGCGCCTGGATCGGCGCAAGCATTTGTTCCAGCGAGAGTGAGGTATGTCCGGGAATCAAAATCGGGCTGCCGGTGGTTTTCAAGTTCACGGCCATCAGCTTGCGCTTGAGAGCGGGCTGTCGGGCAAGAAACACTTGGGGATCGTGCGGGAAAATCGCCAGCCAGCGCTTGCCGGCGGAAGGAATAACCGCCGCCGAGGCGATCTCCTCCCACGGAAGAAACCCGCCGGCGAGGGCCGAGCCGTTGTCCGTGACCCCGCGCGAGTCCACAATCAGCGAGGGCGTGCGCTTGAGTAAGCGGCTTGCGGCATAAACAAACACGTAGCCGAAAAAGAGAACGTCCGCGACTGCAAACAGCTTCATAACCACGTCCCCGTGTCACATGAGCGGCGCAGCGAGGACGAACACGAAAGCGCCGAGCGCAATGCCGGCCATTTTCGCGGCGCTGGGGTAAAGAACGACATCAGGCGGGCTGTTGCCGGTTACAAACTGGCTCATACTGAGCCTCTCTTTTCTGTTCGTGATTTGAGAGTGGGGCTGACTGGAATCGAACCAGCGGCCTAAGGCTTAGGAGTCCCTCGCTCTATCCCCTGAGCTACAGCCCCACGCGCCGCTACGCACGGTTATTATACCGACCGGAACGTTTTATGTCTACCTTGCCCTGCCGTATTCTTGCTCTGCTTGTTTTGACCCTGAGCCTCTGCGTCCCCGCCGCGCGGGCGGACACGCCGCCGGGAATGGTTCCCGGCGCGACCTATGCCGATCCGAAAGCAACGCCTGAAGCGCGGGTCTCGGACCTGCTCGGGCGGCTGACCCAGCCTGAAAAGCTGAGCCTTATGGCGATGATCGGGTACGGCGACCCGCTGCGGCTGAACCTGCCCGCCGTCCCGCGTCTCGGCGTGCCTGAGCTGCGGACTGTGGACGCCCCGCAGGGCCTGCGCGACGGTCCCGCGTCGGCGTTTCCGATGGCGGTGGTTCTGGCCTCTACTTGGGACCCGGCGCTGGTCAAGCAAGTTGGCGCGGCTATCGGCGAAGAAGCCCGCGCGAAAAACTGGCAGGTCGTTTACGGCCCCTGCGCCAACCTTCAGCGGACGCCGCAGGGCGGACGCTACTTTGAGAACTTCAGCGAGGACCCGTTTATCGCGGCGCAGATGGGCACGGCCTATATTCAAGGCATGCAAAGCCGGGGAGTCGCCGCGTGCATCAAGCACTTTGTCTGCAACGACCAGGAAACCGGCCGGCACGACGGCAATGTCTCGGTGGACGAGCGGACCCTGCACGAGCTGTACCTGCCGGTGTTCGACAGCGCGGTTCACGACGCCGGGGTTTGGGCGCTGATGCCGGCGCTCGGCCAGGTGAACGGTGAGTACTGCGCTCAAAGCAAACCCCTAGTGCTCGGCCTGCTGCAAAGCAAGTGGCGGTGGAACGGGCTGGCGATCTCCGATTGGGGGGGCGTACATGACGCGGCGGCGACGGTGAGCGCAGGCACGGCGGTGGAGATGCCGCAGCCGGACCATCTGACCCCGGCGGCGCTTTCCGCCGCGCTGCAAAGCGGAGCAATCACGCAGGCGCAGGTGGACGAGGCCGTGCGGCATATTCTGCGGCTGATGGTTCGCACCGGGCGGCTTGATCCGCCCCAAGCGCCGGATTTATCGGCTGTCAACAGTCCGGCGCATCAAGCGCTGGCCCGGAGGGCCGGGCAGGAGGGAATCACGCTGCTCAAAAACGCCGGCGGCTTTCTGCCGCTGCCGAAAACGCTGCGGCGCGTGGCGGTGATCGGGCCGAACGCGCAGGACACGCAGCTTGGAGGACGATGGAGCGCCGATGTGCATCCGTTTTACCAGGTGTCGGTGCTGGATGGCATCCAAAAAAAGCTCGGGCCGCAGGCCGCCGTGGTGTTTAGTCAAGGCTGCCCGCGCACCGGCCCGTCGGCCCCCGGCGCAATCGCGCAGGCCGCCGCGCTGGCGAAAACCGCCGACGCTGCCGTGGTCGTGGTCGGCACTGACAACAATTATGAGGGCGAGGAACTGGACCCGCCGGACCTGCACCTGCCGGGCGACCAGGAAAAGCTGATTGCGGCGGTCGCGGCGGCAAATCCGCGAACGCTGGTGATCTTAAACTGCGGCACGCCTCTTTTGGTGTCCCGCTGGCTGCCGCGCGTCGCCGGGCTGGTTGAAATGTGGTACTGCGGGCAGGAAGCGGGAAACTGCGCCGCCGACGTTGTTTTCGGCGACGTGTGCCCGTCAGGCCGGCTGGCGGCAAGCTGGGCGGCGGCCCGCCCCGAGTATTCGGACTGGGGCAGCTATCCCGGCGCGGGCAATGACATCCGTTACTCGGAAGGCATTTATGTCGGCTACCGGCACTTCGACCGGGCCAAAATCAAGCCCTTGTTTCCGTTCGGCTACGGCCTGTCGTACACCCGCTTTGCGTACAGCGCTCTGCGCCTGCCGCCCGCGCTGACCCCCGGCGCTCCGGCGACGGTGCGTCTGACCGTGCGAAACACCGGCAAACGCGCCGGGGACGAAATCGTTCAGTGCTATGTTCGGCCTTTGGCCCCGAAAGTGGACCGGCCCGTGCGCGAGCTGAAAGCATTTGCGCGGGTTTCGCTGAGGCCGGGTCAGGCCAAAGCCGTGACGCTGACGCTCGGTCCGAACGCATTTGCTTACTGGGATGTCAAGACCCACGGCTGGCGGATCGATCCGGGCGCGTATGGAATAGACATCGGGGCGTCGTCGCGTGACCTGCGCCTGTCAGGGGTTGTGCAGGCCGGGTACACTGTGCGTAAAGCGAGATTTTAACATGCCTAAACTGCCGCGCAAGCCCGCCGCGAACTTATCGTCAGCGCCGAAGCCGTCCCCTGCCGCCAAAAGCGCGAAGAAGCCGTATGCTGCCAAGCCGCCCAAAGCCGCCGCGCCGAAGCCGGCGGCTGTCCCGTCAGAACCCGTGGCGGCGGAAGACCTGCCGCTGTTTGCGGACCTCGCCCTGTCGGAACCCGTCATGCGGGCGATCAACGACCTCGGCTTTGAAGCGCCGACCCCGATCCAGGCCAAATCTATTCCCGTGCTGCTGGCCGGGCGCGATTTGATCGGGCAAGCGCAGACGGGAACGGGCAAAACCGCTGCGTTTGCCCTGCCGCTGATTGAGTCCTGCGAGCCGGCGAATTTCGCCGTGCAGGCATTGGTGCTGGAGCCGACCCGCGAGCTTGCCATTCAAGTCGCCGGGGGCATTCTGGCTTTGGCCAAGCACACCGGCCTGCGGGTGGTGCCGGTCTACGGCGGGCAGCCTTTGGACCGTCAGTTCCGCGCCCTGCGCGACGGCGCACATATCGTGGTCGGCACTCCCGGACGGCTTTTGGACCACCTGCGGCGGGGAACTTTGGTGGTAGACCAGGTCAAAGTCTGCGTCTTGGACGAAGCCGATGAAATGCTGGCGCTGGGCTTTCTGGAAGACATGGAAACCATTTTGGCCGAGCTGCCGGAGCTGCGCCAATTAGCGTTCTTCTCAGCGACCATGCCGCCCCGGATCGCCGCGCTCACCAAGCGCTTCTTGAAGGACCCGGTGCATATCGCGATTGACGCCACGCGGCGCACGGTCGAGGCCACCAATCAAACCTATTACGAAGTCGCGCCGGGCCGCAAGCTGGAAGCCCTCGCGCGGGTTTTGGACATGGAAACGCCCGGCCCGACCATTGTGTTCTGCCGGACCCGGCAGGAGACGAACGATTTGGCCGACGCGCTGCGCCTGCGCGGCTACAGCGCGGAGGCGCTGCACGGCGATCTCGGGCAGGCCGACCGTGACCGGGTGATGCGCCGATTCCGCGAGGGCCTGGCGGATTTACTCATCGCCACGGATGTCGCCGCCCGTGGTTTAGACATAGACACCGTTACCCATGTCATCAACTATGATATTCCGTGGGACGTGGAGCAGTATATCCACCGAATTGGACGGACCGGCCGGGCGGGGCGCACGGGCGACGCGATCACGCTGGTGGAGGGCCGCGAGCGGCGGCAGCTTCGCGCCATCGAGCAGATGACCGGGGCGGTCATCAAGCCCGCGCGTATCCCCACCGCCGCCGACATCGCCGCCCGCCGCCGCGACTTGTTTCAAGAGTCCCTGCGCGAGACGCTGGCGGCCCGGAATTTCGACGGGCATCTGGCCGCTGTGGAAGCCTTGTCCGAAGAATACGATCCGTCGGAGATCGCCGCCGCCGCGCTGCAAATGCTGTGGACCAATCAGCACTCCGGCCCCGCCGACGCTGAAGAAGAGCTGAATGCGGCGTCGGAGCAGCCCGAAGTCGGCATGGCCCGGCTGTTTATCGGCCTGGGCCGTCAGGACGGCCTCCGCCCCGGCGATTTGGTGGGGGCAATCTCGAATGAAGCGGGCCTTGCGGGCCGGTCCATCGGCGCGATAGATATCCTCGACCGCACGGCGTTTGTGGAAGTCCCCGCCCCCGAAGCGCAGAACGTCGTGAATGTCCTGCGCCGGGCGACGATTCGGGGCAAGAAAGTCAAAGTCGAGCTGGCCCAGCCGGCGACCCATCGCCCGGAAGCGCGGCGGCCCGAGCGGCCCAAGTTTCGGAAGAATTAGGCAGGACCGGCACTTACAGTGCCGGTTTGCCGACGCAGCGCCCCCCACCCTGCCCGTATCGCCCTACTTCACCCCCACTAGCTCCACATCAAATACCAAAGTCGCGTTCGGCGGGATCGTCGGCGGGCGGCCGTCCGTGCCGTAGCCCAAAGAAGCGGGGATGACGAGGCGGCGCTTGCCGCCGACTTTCATGGTCGCCACTCCTTCATCCCAGCCTTTGATAACTTGCCCCTGCCCCAGCACGAAGTCAAACGGGGCCTGGCCCCGGTCATACGATGAGTCGAACTTGGTGCCGTCAATCAGCGTGCCGGTGTACCGCATGGACGCGGTCTGGCCCGGCTGCGGGGAAGCGCCGGTGCCGGGCGTGATGTCGTAGTATTTTAGGCCGCCCGGCATGAATTTGAGCGGGACGGATTTGCCGTTGATGGTGGTCGTCATCGGCACGGCGGAAACGGCTTCGGGCGACAGCGGTGCGGACGGCGAGCCGCCGCCCGGCGCGGCGCTGTCGGTCGGCTTCGGCGTGCAGCCTGCCGCAAGCAGCGGCAGCAGGGCGAGGGTCAGGGCAAGTTTGGGTGTGTTCATTAAAGTTGATTGTCCTTCGTTTGAGTTCATAAAGTCCATAAGTCATGGACCAAAAATTGCTGGAAATCTTTGATCTGCTCGCTGAGCTGTCGGTCTTCTACCATGTCCGGGCGCGGGTCTATATAATAAACGCCGTCAAGTCTATTCAAAGCAATTGTGTAGCCGAGAAAATGGTTTCGCTTGAAAGTGGAAGCAATCCCAAAGATGCTGTTTCCTTTTTTGGCACGCTGAACATCGTGGAGAAAGATCGCGATGACTGGGATGTCTCGGCCCAGCAGCTTGGTCAGCAGATACTTGTCGAGAAAGATTTTATCAAGTCTGTCCTTGCTGGTTGTTTTGACCGAGCCGACAATTTCATCGTGCTGGATAAAAGACGCTTTAGAGGCGGGAGTCGGTCCGTCCGGCTCGACGGCGGTTCCCGAAAGCGCCCCTTCGGCAGCCTCAGCTGCGAGAATGGTTTTGCTGCGGGAGAACACTAAATCCAGCTCATACGGCATTGTGTAGCCGGGATGGTCCGGGATTGGGAGCTTGATGGTACGCGGCTCGCAAACGAGGCCGACTTCTCGGATGATGATTTTAATCAGCGTTTCAAAGAGCGTCCCAATGCGCTTTCGGGCTTGATTGGAATTCTCGAACGAGTCGGCGACGCAGCCGAGGGTTTGCTGAATGGTATACATGACGCGGTTGATTTCGCGGGATGCGATATACTGATCCCGCCCCGGCTGACCGGCAGCGTTTTCGCGGTGCTGTTTGAGGTCACCCAAAAACTGTACAAAACGGTCAAATGCTTGGTCGAATGCCTCGGCTCTTTCCAAATATAGGCCGGTGTTTAGCGGACGGGTGATTTTATTGCTGTACTCGGGGCTGTATTGATAAAAAACGTAGTTTGGGTCCGATGGTGAGACGATGCGTGTGGGCGGCGTCCGTGCAATGAATCTCAGGTAGGACGTGCAAAGATATTGGTATTCGGCGAGTACTTTGAAAGCGGAGTTATCCAGGACGCTTTCCTGCAAATCGGCCAGCGTGAGGCTTCTCATCGAATGGACTTTCTGCGAGCGGCGTTTTCCTGGTCGTATCGAATCCATTTTTCGACCGGCCAGTCTTCCACAAGTTCAATGCGGTCGGCGGCCCAGCCGCAGTATTCGCGGCTCTGGTCGCAGCCGAGCCAGCGGCGACCAAGCTGCTCGGCGACAACGGCAGTGGTGCCGGAACCGAGAAATGCGTCGAGAACAAGATCGCCGGGATTTGAGGATGCAAGTATGATGGCTCGGAGAAGCTCTTCGGGTTTTTGGGTTGGGTGCGGCGTCTTTTCGTGCATGCCGTTGCAGGTCGTTGGGATTTCCAATACGTCTTTCGCTTTCGCGCCGTTTGGGTGCGGGTGCCAGATTCCCTTATCGCGGCCCTTGCCGTACTGGCTCGTCTCCGCCTGCGGATGCGCGGGGTACTTCAGCGTATGCTCGCTGTAGGGGATGCGGATGTCATCTACATTCATTGTAAACTGACGGCTTTTGCGGAAGTGCAGCAGGCTTTCGTGGGACCGGCCCCAGTCAGTGCCGAGGTTCGCTTTATTTTTGTAGTGCCAGATCAGCCAGCGGCAGCCTTGAAAATACGCAGAGGCCGGCAGTTTCAAGTCGGCGAGGATTTCGGAGAAGCCGCAGATATAAAGTGTCCCGGTCGGCTTCAAGAGGCGTGCAGCCTGCTCGATCCATTCCAAAGACCAGTGGACGTAGTCTTGCTGCGACTCGAACGTGTCCCATTCCGCTTTTTTGATATTGTAAGGCGGGTCGAAAAAGGCGAGTTCGACAGAAGCGGACGGCAGCGAGCGCAGCCAGGTGACGGAGTCGCCGCACCAGATTTGTCCCTGCGGGTGAGAATAATACAGGCCGGGGGTGTCTGCCGAAAGTGTGCCGGCCTCGGCGATGCGGCCTTTTTTCGGCTCGGGACCGAAGAGGCCCGGCGCTTCGGCAGGGGTGTTTTTGCGGCGCAGGTATCCGGCGGCGGGTTCTTGGATTTGCAGCATGGCTTATTCTCCGCTTTGTTCGATGAGCTTGGCGACGAGGCCGGTCCAGCCGGTTTGGTGGCTTGCGCCGAGGCCCGCGCCGTTGTCGCCGTGGAAGTACTCGAAGAACAATAAGTGGTCTTTCCAGTGCGGGTCGGTCTGGAAAATCTCGGCGGTGCCGTAGACGGGGCGGCGGGAAGTGTCGTCCCGGAGGAAGGTTCGGGTGAGGCGGCGGGACAGCTCGGCGGCGACTTGGGCGAGGGTCAAGCGCCGGCCCGAGCCGGTGGGAAACGGGACGGTGAACTCGGGGCCTAAGTAGTAGTCGAACTTTTGCAGGCTTTCAATGAGAAGGTAGTTCAGGGGGAACCAGACGGGGCCGCGCCAGTTGGAATTGCCGCCGAACAGGCCGGTGGCGGATTCGGCCGGCTCGTAGTCCAGGCGGTACTCGGTGCCGTTGACCTGCATCACGACGGGGTGCTCCCGGTGGAAGCGGGACACGGAGCGGAGGCCGTGCGGGGACAAAAACTCGGTTTCGTCGAGCATTTTGGTCAGAATGGTCCGCAGGCGGTCGGGGTCCACAATGGACAAGAGGCGGCGGTTGTGGTGGCCGGTCTCGCATAGGTCGGCGACGCTTTTGACGAGGCTGGGGCGGTTGGTGAGGAACCAGTCAATGCGGGTGCGGAAGTCGGCGAGCGAGCCGAGCTGGGCTTCGTCGAGCGTGTCCACGGCCAGCAGGGGGATCAGGCCGACCATCGAGCGGACGCGCAGGAATTCGCGGGAGCCGTCGGGGCGGCGCAGGACATCGTAGTAAAAGCCGTCGCTGTTGTCGAACAAGTCGGCGTCCTGGGTCCCCATCGAGTTCATGGCGTGGGCGATATAGACGAAGTGCTCGAAGAACTTGGTCGCCATGTCCTCGTAGCTCGGGTCGGTGCGGGTCAGCTCCAGGGCGATGGCGAGCATGTTGAGGCAGTACATCGCCATCCACGCGGTGCCGTCGGACTGCTCCAAATGCCCGCCGGTGGGCAGCGGCTGGCTGCGGTCGAACAGGCCGATGTTGTCCAGCCCGAGAAAGCCGCCTTGAAAGACATTGTTGCCTTCGGCGTCTTTGCGGTTGACCCACCAGGTGAAGTTCAGCAGCAGCTTGTGGAAGATTTTTTCGAGAAACCCAAAGTCGCCGGGGCGGCCTGAGACGCGCGACTCGATTCGGTAGACGCGCAGGGCGGCCCATGCCTGCACGGGCGGGTTGACATCCCCGAAGGCCCATTCGTAGGCGGGAAGCTGGCCGTTGGGGTGCTGGAACCATTCGTGGCCCAGGAGCAGGAGCTGGTCTTTGGCGAATTCCGGGTCAACCACGGCCAGCGGAATGCAGTGGAACGCGAGGTCCCAGGCGGCGAACCAGGGGTATTCCCAGGTATCGGGCATGGAGATGATGTCTTTGGCGTTCAAATGCCGCCAGTCGCGGTTGCGGCCTGTTGCGCGGACGGCGGGCGGCTTCGGCTCGGCGGGGTCGCCTTCGAGCCAGTGCAGCACGTCGTATTTGTAGAACTGCTTGGACCACAAAAGCCCGGCGAACGCCTGCCGCATGACGCTGCGGGCGTCGTCCGACAGCTCGGGCGAGCCGAGGGCGGCATAAAACGCGTCGGCTTCGGCGATCCGCGCCCTGAAAACGTGGTCAAAGCCGGAGCCGAACGGGTCGGGGGTCAGGGCGTCATCGGTCAATCGCAGCTTCAGCGTCACCGACTGCCCGGCGTCCGCCGTGACGGTGTAGCGGGCGCAGGCTTTTGTCCCGGTGGAGTCGGGGTTGACTGCGCCTTCGATGCCGCCGGCGATGTAGTCATGGAACGCGTCTTTGACATACGGCGTCGGGTTGCTCGCTGCGCCGTAGAGCCGTTTTTCGTTGGTTTCGTTGTCCGTGAACAGCAGCGCCGGGCTGCCGGCGCAGAGCAGCGAGCGCAGGCCGAGTGTGTGGTGCTCGGCCTCGACAGCGCTGATCTCTGCATCAGCGGAAGCGCCGGCCCGGCGCAGGATCGGCTTGTCTTTTCCCCATCCCCAGGTCCACGAGTTGCGGAACCACAGCGTCGGCAGGAGGTCCAAAGTCGCCGGGTCGGGGCCGCGATTGGCGGCTGTGATCTGGATCAGAATGTCGTCGGGCGACGCTTTGGCATACTCGACGGTCACATCCCAGTACCGATTATCGTCAAAAACGCCGGTATCGAGCAGCTCGTATTCCGGGTCGTGCTTGGTGCGGGCGGCGTTTGTTTTGACTAAATCGTCGTAGGGAAACGCCGCCTGCGGGTACTTGTACAGGGTCTTCATGTACGCATGCGACGGCAGGTTGTCTAAGAAAAAGTAATACTCTTTGACATCTTCCCCGTGGTTGCCTTCCGGCCCGCTCAGCCCGAACGGGCGCTCTTTGAGGATCGGGTCGCGGCCGTTCCACAGCGCCAGGCCGAAGCACAGCTCCTGCGTGTGGTCGCAGATCGCCGCCAGGCCGTCTTCGTTCCACCGATACGCTTTCGAGCGGGCGTGGTCGTGGGGCAGGTAGCCCCACGCGCTGCCGTCGGGCGAGTAGTCTTCCCGGACCGTGCCCCAGGCCCGCGCGGAGACATACGGCCCCCACTGCCGCCAGTCTGCGCCGGGGCGTTTCTGCCGCAGGTCGTCCAATCGCCGCTGCTCTCCATCGAAGTTGGTCATGCGCCTTTATTCGCGAACAACGGCGCGGTTTCCTGCCCTGATAAGGACCATATCATATGAGAGCCATGTCATAAATGACACGGCTATTGGGCGCGGACGCCGGGAAGCACCGCTTCGCGGGGCTGGGATTGCCCCCCGGCCCCCAGTTCCGGGGGAGCCGGGGTGTTCGGCGCGGGGACGGTGTTCCGGGCAAGTGTGCGGTAGGTGCGCTTCGGCGCGGGCGCGGGTTCGTTTCGGCAAATTTCGTCCGCAGCGCTGCTGCCGGTGTCGGTTTCGGCGTCGGTATCGAGCGGGGCGACGGACAGCTCGTCGGCGGTTTGCAGTGTCGCTTTCCGCATCCGGTACAGGCGATTGCTGACTTCCATGGCGACGCATTTGTTGTCGTCGGGGTCTTCGCGGCATTCGCGCTCGGAGATTTGGGTTTCTTCCATAACCTGCTCGCGGACGCGCCGGGCGTAAAGCTGGGGCACATCTTTGGCGAGCATGCGGACGGCGGTGTCAATCTGGCGCTGGAGGGCGGTTTCGTGGCGCAGGACTTTGTCGAGCTTGTCCAAGCGGTCGCCTTCGGAAAGAGTTTTGTCTTCAAAGAGCTGGGCCTGCCAGCGGTGGAGCCGCCGCAGCCGCCAGGAGGCTGCGGCGATTTTTTCGACGTAATGCCGCTCCAAAAGATTGCCGGGGCGAAGCTGGGCGATAAGGGCGTCCTGCACCTGCGCGTAGCCGTCGGGGTCTTCGCCGAGGGCGGGCAGGACAATATCACGGGCGAAGACGCCGTGGGTGGTGGCGTTGCGGCTGGCAATGGCTTTGCCTTGCGTGGTGTTCGGCATGGCGGATGATCCTTTTCTGTCCCAAGCGAGTAGTCGGCGCGACGAAACTTATGTCTACTAGTATTGCACGAAGAGTTCGGGGTTGTCAAGGGGGAGCGGGCAGGGAAAATGGGAGGCGTGGGATTGAAATCCTACGCTGTGGGGCGAGGACGCCTAGTGACCGAGGTTAAGGGCACGGAGTAGGATGAGGAGGGGAAAGGAAGCGCGGGAAAGTGGCGCGAGTATTTTTCCGGTTCGTGTGATTGGGTTACGAGTTGTGATATAATGGCAGGGAAGCAGTCAATCGTAACACAAATAAGGAAAGTCAGCGGGTGGAGGGGGTAAAAGATGGACGCCATTGAGACGCAAATGGCCCAAATTTCGTGGAGCTATGGTGATAAAGACCCAACAGCCCTTGCTGTTCTTCAAAGGCGTATCTCTGAAGCAGGCAGGTCTCTCAGTCTGGTAACTTACACAGATTTAGTCAAGGGCGTAGAGTTTCACCTGCCCAACGTTAATAATGGCTCCGCTTACTCTATAACGACTTATAATTGGACAGGGCTTGATCGCCGTATTATTGGAGACTTTTTGGGCTATGCTTCTTATCTAAGCTACAGCAAGCACGGCTTTATGATAAGCGCGTTGGCCGTCAATCGTGATGAATTCCGCCCAAGCTGGCACTTCTTTCAATGGATGAAAGATTTGAATGTTCTCTCGGATTTGGAAGAAGATACTGTGAACGCTTTTTGGGTGGATCAAATCAACAAAGCACATAATTGGTTTAGAGCCAACCTCCGCAGAATATAGCGAAGCGGAGAAAATTATGGCAACTGTGTGGGAGCGGATTCGACGGCTCGACGGAACAACGCTGCATACGCGGAAGCAGGGGAAAGCGTTTGAGGTTGTCGGGGTGCAGACGGACCGGATTGAGTTTGTTCCGGTCAGCGGCAGCGGGACGCGGCGGTGGATTGGGCGCGAGTGGATTGAGCAGGTTGTGGAAATGAACCTGGACGAAAGCGAGCTGACGCCGTCTCGGCTTGCGCGGGAGTTTCCCAGCGACCAGAATTTGTCTTACATGGCGGCGATTGTTTATGCGGTGACGAAAGCCTGAGCGCACACGCGGCAGAGACCAAAAAGCGAGCTTTGAGGGAGAATGCAAAGCGTCAAATACTTTTGTGTGAGGAAAAGGTCAAGTTGATGGAATTTACGCTCACTCCGGTCTTTCAGAAAGTGCCGGAAGGTTATATCGGCTTTGTGG
This sequence comes from Capsulimonadaceae bacterium, assembly GCA_965246745.1. Classification (GTDB taxonomy): domain Bacteria; phylum Armatimonadota; class Armatimonadia; order Armatimonadales; family Capsulimonadaceae; genus JANXMY01. The sequence goes on along the minus strand of OZ251980.1, from coordinate 3,623,110 downwards.
AAGAGCTGCCCGGTGCCAATACGCAGGGAGAGACGCTGGAGGAAACCCGCGCCAATCTTCAGGAAGCGATTACATTGATGCTGGAAGCCAACCGGCAGATCGCTGAGGAAAGCCTGCGCGGTCAAACGGTTATTCGGGAGCCGCTGCTGGTTTCGGCGGCATGAACGGCGGCTTATGAAACGACGTGATCTGGTTCGCCATTTGGAGGCGCATGGGTGCGCGATGTCGCGTGAAGGCGGCAGTCACACAATTTATATCAATCTTCAAACGAAGACGGCTTCTGCCGTGCCCCGGCACAAAGAAATCAACAACATCCTGGCGCGTAAAATCTGCCGTGATTTGAGTGTTCCCGAGCCGACACATTCATAGGGCAGTCGTCGCAGCGGCATAAGCGGAAGAAAGGGCGGCGCGGATGGAAGGGCTGATTGTTCTCCTGGTGTTTTTGGTGGGGGTGCCGCTGTTTTTTCTGGGGGCTGATTACGGTGACGGCGATGCTGGAAAAGCGGCTGGTGTGGCCGTATGTGCCGGAAGCGCTGGCCGCGCCGGACTCGATGCCGGAATTGGACTCGTATGCCCATGTGGCGGGGTCGGCGGCGACCGAGGCGGGGTTTGTCTGGCTGGGGGCGTTCGGCGACGGCAAGGGGAAGCTGTATAAAGTGCGGTACAACTTCTTTTTGTCGCCGGGCGGCGATGTGCTGGCGATTGTCGGGAACGGCACGGTGGCGTCGGTGCCGGTGCGGTCTACGGGGATGTACTCGCTGCTGGCGGACGGGCGGTCGGTGGCGACGGTGGATGCGGCGGGGTCGGCGGAGACGGATTTATCGGGGACGACCGACTGCGCGTTGGCGGCGGGGGCCGGGTTTTACGCGCTGCTGACGGCGCAGCGGCGGCGGACGGCTTCGGCGGGGGCGGCGGTGCGGGTGTTCGGGGCGGACCCGCTGCTGGAATACCGGGCGTTTCGGCAGGGGCGGCAGGAGCGGGTCTGCGCCCTCGGGTACGCGTCGTTTCTGGACCCGGCTCAGGCGGGGTGGCGGTACACGCCGAAAGGGGCGTTTTTGATGGCGCTGCGGGGGTACTTTGCAGGTCTGCGCCGGTCGCTGGTGCCGGACCGGATTCGTTAGCAATGTGCCGGATTCGTCAGCAATGTGCCGGTTATCCCGCGCTGCTCCATGCAGGCGGGATTTTTTTGTGCCGCCGCCGGACAATTTTTCTGCTCTTACTCTCCTTGAGCAGAAACTGCTCGTTTGGGGGGAAACAACTGCCGGGTATTGTGGGGTATCCTTGAAACGCCGCGTGCTCTTTTGGCAGGCAGGCATAAATCCTTTTCTTTCTACTGGAGAACTTGACATGAACCCTGACACAACTTCCGTCCCCGGCGTTTCCGCTGTTACCGGCGGCGCTGCAACTCTTTGGCATGGGCTGGCCGCCGGGCTGGACCGCTTTGCCGCCGGAGTGCCGACCGTACTCGGCGCACTTTTGATTTTGATAATCGGCTGGATTGTCGCCGGAGCGCTGGCGAAAATCGTTGCCAAGCTCGCCCAAGTGGCGCATGTGGACACGCTGGCCGACCATGCCCGCGTCTCTGACTTTTTGAAGCGCTCGGGCAGCCGCTTGAAAGCAAGCGATTTGCTCGGCGAAGTGGTTAAATGGATTATCCGCCTGGTATTTGTCGAGATGGCCGCCGAGCAGTGCGGCTTGACTCAGGTGACGACCTTGATCAACGGCATTCTGGCGTATATTCCGAACATTTTAGTCGCCCTGCTGCTGCTTGGCGTGGGCGCATTTCTGGGTAACTTGCTGGCGGGGCTGGTGCGCGGGGCGGCGTCGGAAGCCGGCTTGGGCAATCCGAGCCTGCTGGCCAAGCTGGCGTCGGGCGGCGTGATGGCGTTTGCCATTATCGCGGCGGTCAACGAGCTGGGGGTCGCCCCGGTGGTGGTCAACACGCTGTATATCGGCCTGGTGGCGGCGATTTCGCTGGCGCTGGGGCTGGCGTTCGGCCTCGGCGGGCGCGAAACGGCGGCGAAGCTGACCGAGCAGTGGGTCGGCTCGGCGCAGGCGACGGCGGCGAAAGCGCAGTCGGCGGACGGCACGGGCACGGTGCAGGCGGCTGCCCGGTCTTACACAGAGACTCGGTAACTTATCCGAGACGCAAACAGAAAGAAGCAAGGCAATGTCGAAAACCGTGGTGGGATTGTTCCCGCATTCAGACGATGCACAGGGCGCGATGCGCGGCCTGGAAGCGATAGGAATCCGGCGCAGCAGCGTTCAGGTGATGACCAGCGATGCCCGCGACCAAGTCTTGAACGCGCTGACGAACGTGGGCGTGCCGAGCGGCGACGCGCATATTTACGCCGAGGGGGTCCGCCGGGGCGGCGCGTTGGTTGTCGGCTCTGTGGAAGATGCACAGGCTGACGAAGCTATCGCCGTGCTTGACCGAAACAACACGATTGATATTGACAAGCTCGGGTCGCGCTACCGCGAAACCGGGTACTCAAACTACGACATGGCCGCGCCGGCGTATACCGAGCCGGATTTGTCGAAAGAGCGCGACTTGAACAAGCAGATTACGATCCCGGTGGTCGAAGAAGAGCTGGTGGTCGGCAAGCGCGAGGTGCAGCGCGGCGGGGCGCGAATTCACACGTTTGTGACGGAGCGGCCGGTCGAAGAGTCGGTCAGCCTGCACGAAGAGCATGTTTCGGTCGAGCGTCGTCCGGTGGACCGGGCCGCAACCGCTGCGGACTTCCAAACGAAAGACGTTACCATGACCGAGACCGCCGAAGAAGCGGTGGTCGGCAAGACGGCGCGGGTCGTGGAAGAAGTGGTTGTCGGCAAGACCGCGACGGACCATACCGAGACGGTCCATGACACGGTCCGCAAAACGGACGTGGAAGTGGACAGCTTGACGACCGACACAAACAAGCGCTGAGCGGCAGGGCTGCCCCGGCAGTCTTCCAAGAGGGTTCCGGGGCACGGCTGCGGCGGCAATTTGACCAGAAAGAAACCAAAACAATGGCGGACACAACAAACGAACTGCATACAAACGAAGTGAACACGGATGCGGCGCACGGCACGGAGCCGGCGACGGGGCATGACATCGGCGAAGGCGGCGCACTCGGCGCGGTCGGCGGCGCGATTGTCGGCGGGCTGGCGGGCGGCCCGATTGGGGCGCTTATCGGAGCGGTCGCCGGCGGGCTGGCGTCGGCGGGCGCGGTCAGCGTCGTAGACAAGCACGACCATGACTACGACCGGACGGCCGGTACGGGCGGGGCGCATGACAGCGTGACCGGCCTGCCGACCGACGGCAGTGTCCAAACTGGCGCTATCGGCGCTGCGGCTCCGGCGGCTTACGGCGGCGCGGCGGCGCAGACGGCCAGCCTCTCCGGCGAAACGGTGATCCCGATTGTCGAAGAGCAGATTGCGGTCGGCAAGCGCGAAGTCGAGACGGGCGGGGCGCGGGTGCATACGGCGGTTATCGAAACTCCGGTGGAGCAGACGGTCAGCCTGCATGAAGAGCATGTCACGGTGGATCGCCAGCGGGTAAATCAGCCGGTGTCGGATGTCAATGCGGCGTTCCGCGAGCAGTCGTTTGAAGTGACTGAAACCGCTGAAGTGCCGGTAGTCGCCAAGCAGGCGCGGGTGGTGGAAGAAGTCGTAGTCGGCAAGACCGCGACCGACCACACCGAGACGGTCCATGACACGGTGCGGCGCACGGAGGTCGAAGTGGACGAGCTGCCGGCGGGCGAAGTGCGCGGCCGCTGAAAATGCCTTCAAGCCGGCGCGGTGCGGGAACGCGCCGTCGCCGGCTTTGTTTTGGCTGGTTTTGTCTTTGAAAGAAGAGTCCTATGAACGATGATGTTTTGTTCGCCGACGGCACGCGCGGGGTTTTGATTGCGGCTCCGGTGCCGGGCGACACCGACGCGATGGCGGAAGTGCAGATTGAAAGCGGCGAAACGCTGTTTTTGCCGATGACGGCGCTTGCGCCGCAGGCGGGCGGCGGCTACACGGTGGCGGTCGGCCCGGCGGCGCTGGACGGCGCGGTGAGCCGGGCCGGCGAGGAGGTGATCCCGCTGGTCGCCGAAACGCTTTCGGTCGGCAAGCGCGAAATCGTGACCGGCCGGGTGCGGTTCACCACCCAAGTCACCGAGCGGGTTGAGACGGTGGACGAGGCGCTGTTCCGAACTGAAGTCGGGGTGCGCCGGGTTCCGGTGGGCCGGTTTGTGGACGCAGCGCCCGCCGTGCGCCACGAAGACGGGGTGATGATTGTCCCGGTGCTGGAAGAAGTGCTGGTGACCGAGAAGCGGCTGCGGCTGGTCGAGGAAGTTTACATTTCGCAGACGCGGGAAGAATATCATCAGCCGCAGTCGGTGACGCTTCGCACGGAAACGCTGTCCGAGGAGCGTCTGCCCGCCGAACGGCAGCCGGCGGAAATGTCCTAGAAAATGTCCTAGAAAATGTCCTAGAAAGTGACCTGTTCGTCCTATGATCGAGATCGCTCCCGTCCATGCCGCGCCGATTGCTGCCGCGCCGATTGATGCTGTGCCTGACAAGCCCGCGCCGGCGCGGCTCAGTCACCTTGACGACAACATGGAAGGCAAGACGCCGTTTTCGCAGTGGCTGCGGCTGCTGGTGACGACGACGACGCTGTTGATGCTGGTTGTGTTTGCGGGGGTTGTGGTCCGGCTCGGCATGGCGATCCACCATACCCTGCTGCTGTTTGCGCTCGGCGGGCTGGTCGCGTATGCGCTGGACCCGCTGGTGGAGCGGCTGCGTCACCCGGTGCACGGCAAACGCGCCGACCAAAGCCGAGGGCTGTCCCGGAAAGCGAGTGTGGCGATTGTTTTCGTCGGCCTGGTCGCGCTGATCGGGGCGGGGGTTTGGTCGCTCGGCGGGCATCTGGCGGCGCAGGTGAAGACGTTTCAGGAAGATGCGCCGCAGTATCGTCAGCGGGCGCTGGCGCTGGCGGCCGAGGCTGACCGGCAGCTTGAGGCCCGCCATGTCAAGTTCAGCGTCACCGACACCCTTCAGCACCCGCCGGGGAGCGCATCGAACCTCGGCAAGCAGTTCGGCGCGGGCGCTTTGGACTTCTTGAAGCATTTTGCGACCGATGCCGGCGAGTCGGTGATTGTGCTGCTGATCGCCCTGTACTTTCTGCTGTTCGGGGCGGACATGAAAGAAAAGTTCAACGGCCTGCTGCCGCCGGGCCTTTTGAAGCATATGCAGCCCTGGCAGGCGGATACCAACCGCATTTTGGGCGGCTTTGTGCGCGGGCAGGTGATCATTGCGCTGGTGATGGGCGCGGCGGCGGCGGTCGGTTTGCTGCTGATCGGCGTGCATTTGTGGCTTTTGATCGGCTTGATCGTCGTGGTCGCCGCGCTGATTCCCGTGTTCGGGCCGTATATCGGGGCGCTGCCGGCGGTGGTGGCGGCGCTGATCGGGCCGACGCATTTTTCCAGCCCGGTTCTTTCTGCGGCGGCGGTTTTGGTTTTGTTTATCGTGATCAACGAGGCCGGCTCAAAGATACTTTATCCCAAGCTGGTCGGCAAAGCGCTGGGCCTGCACGAAGTTCTGGTGCTGTTTGTGCTGTTTGCGGGGCTGGAAATTGACGGCATTGTCGGGACGCTGTTTGCCGCGCCGGTCGCTGCGCTGGCGATTGTGACGGTGGTGCATTTGTACCGTTTATGGATGGGCCTGCCGGAAGACGACCTGGCCGATGTGGCCCGGCGCGACGGGCCGGAGCAGGCAAAGGCGGCGCTGGCTTGAAGACAAACTTACTCGGGGGCCGGGAGACGATGGGGTATGCGACGGTGGCTGCGCGTTTGGCGCTGGCCGCCGGGCTGCTGTCGGCGGTGGCCGACAGGTTCGGCGTGTGGGGAGCGCCGGGCCGGCCGAATGTCACTTGGGGCGACTGGGGGCATTTTGTCGCGTATACAGCGCAGGTCAATTCATTTGCGCCGGCCCGGTGGGCACCCGCGCTGGCCGGGCTGGCGACGGCGGCGGAGATCACTTTCGGGGTCTGCCTCCTATTGGGCCTGCTGACCCGGTGGTCTGCGCTGGCGGCGGCGGGTTTGTTTGTGGTGTTTGCGTCGGCGATGAGCGTGTCGCTCGGCCCGAAAGCGCCGCTGGATTACTCGGTGTGGGGCGATGTCGGGTGTGCTCTGCTGCTGTTTTCCGCCGGCGTCTACCCCTGGAGCCTGGACGCCTTGCGCTCCGGCCGGACGAGCTTAGGGCGTGCGAAAGACGCCGCGCAGGTACGCTAAATAGGCTTCGTCCCGGCACATGGTTTTGCCGGGGCTATCGGAGAGCTTGGCGACGGGGCGGCCATTGCACGAAGTCATCTTGACGACGATGGACAGCGGCTCGAAGCCGAGGTCGTTGGTCAGATGGGTGCCGATGCCGAACGATGTGCGAATCCGGCCCTGAAAATGCTGGGCCAGCGCGGCGGCTTTGGGGACATCGAGGCTGTCGCTGAACACTGCGCTTTTTGCCGCCGGGTCAATGCCCATCGTTTTGTAATGGGCGATCAGCTTTTCCCCCCACTCCACCGGGTCTCCCGAATCGTGCCGCGCCCCGTCGTAGGCTTTGCAGAAGAGCTTGTCGAAGTCGCGCAGGAAGGCGTCCATGCCGACCACATCCGACAGGGCGATGCCGAGGTCGCCCCGGTACTCGTGCATCCAGGTATCAAGCGCAAACTTCTGAAAGTCCGGCAGGGCGACTAGGGCCTGACACGCCTGCAAGAACTCATGCGCCATGGTGCCGTAGGGCTTCAGCCCGAAGCGCAGGGCCGCGCCGACATTGGACGTGCCGAGCAGTCCCGCGCCGAGAGTTTCCCCCAGGTAAGCAATCACCGTGTTCTGCCACGCCGCGCTGTACCGCCGCCGGGTGCCGAACTCGATCACGGCGACCGGGGCCGGGGCGGCGAGAAGCTGCGCCGTTTTGGCCTCAAGCCGCCGCTGCCCTTCGGCTTCGTTCTTTTGCGTGTCCGGCTGGGTCCGGCTGAAGTAGATTTGGTTGACGATAGCGAGCAGCGGCACTTCAAACAAAATGGTTTGGAACCAGCTTCCGCGTATGGTGATTTGGAGGCGGTCTTCGGGCGCGGCTTCGGGGACGACGCGGACTTCGACATGGGCGGGGTTCAGGGTCAAATCGGCCAGCGCGTCAACATAATTGGACTTCAGGTACGGAATGCCGTGCAGAAACGCCGCTTCGCCGGGGGTCAGCCGCAGGCGGCAGAAGGTCTCGAGCGCATCGCGGATTTCGCCGGCGCAGGGCGACAAATCCACGCCGCGCGAGCGGCATTTGAACGCATACTCGACGGGGACATTAGGAAAGCGGCTCCAGACCACTTCCTGCATGGTGAATTTGTATAAGTCGGTATCGAGCAGGGAATGGATCATCATAGGTGTTCCGAAAGGCGGCGGTCATTGCGGCGCAGCAGGGCCGCCGGTGAAACTATACCACACATCGTCAAGCAAATTCGGCCCTAGATGAACACGCGATGAATAAGGGGCTGTTTGACGGGATGAAAGCAGGAACTTTCGGCTCTCGGCGCGAACTTCCGGGCAGGGGGCATCCTGCATGACTCATTTTTTAACTTCGGCCCCCGTGCCGGCCTTTCTCGACACGCTGCTGGCGCACGGCCCGGACGGCTGCGGCTTTTTGGATCAGCATCTGTGTTTCGGGGCGGTCAGCGCCCGGCTGGCGGAGATCAACGGACCATCGGTGTCCGAGCATTTGGGCCGCTCGGCCGCCGAGGTGCTCGGCCCGGCGCTGTGGGAGGTCCGCCGCCCGCTGCTCGAGCGGGCGCTGGCCGGGGAAGAGATTGTGGACGCGCCGCTGGAAGGCCGGGCGGACGCGCCGGGGAGCGAAGCGGCGGCGCTGCGGGTTTCGTATTACCCGGTCCGGCTCGGGGAGGCGGTGGTCGGGGTGGCGGTGGTGGTGCGGGATGTTTCCGCGCAGCAGAAGGCCGCCCGGCGCGAGCAGGCGTTTGTGCGCGACGTGCTGGCGTCGGTGACCGACGGCAGGCTGTGGGTGTGCGCGTCGGCGGCGGACCTGCCGCCGGCGGGCCATGCGGTCGGCGAGGCGATTGCGCTGACTCCCGACGGGGGATTGTACGCCCTGCGCCGCCTGGCGGAAAGTGTTGCGGCGGCGGCGGGCCATTCGGCGGCGCGGCAGAACGACTTAATGATTGCGGCATCGGAAGCGGGCATGAATGCGATTGTGCATGCCGGGGGCGGCTCCGGGCAGGTGTCGGTGAACGCTTCCGGCACGGTGCAGGTGCGGATTGTGGACTATGGGGGGGGGATCACGCTGGAGAACCTGCCCCGCGCGATGCTGGCGCGGGGCTTCAGCACAAAAGCGACGCTCGGGCAGGGGCTGAAGATGCTGATGGAAACGATTGACCGCTTGTTTCTGTTGACCGGCCCGGCGGGCACGACTTTGGTGCTGGAGCAGGACCGGGCGGTGCTGCTGCCGGCGCTGATTGAGCTATGAGGCTTTTGACTTGTCTTTTCGCCTGGCTTTTTCTGGCCGGCGGCGGCCTTTTCGGCGGCGCTCCGGCCGGGGCGCAGGCGCTGCCGGGGGGGCTGCCCGCGCCGCCGAAGGCGTTGATCTCGCCGCCGACAACGGCGCTGGTGCAGGTCAACAGCCGGATTTTGTTTGCCGTGCATGCGTCGGGCGGTCAGTCCGCGCAGGACCGGGCGGACCTTGCGAACCTGCGGCTGGCCGACGCGCTTGCGGGGCAAAGTGAGGGCACGGCGGCGGGGGCTTCGGTCGAAGTGCAGGACGGGCAGCCGGCGGTGGTGCGGCTCGGCCCGAAGCTGCTTTTGACCGTGACTGAGGCGGACGCCGTGGCGGCGGGAAAGCCGGCGGCGGCTCTGGCGCAGCTTTGGGCGGACAGCATCAACCGGGCGCTGGCGCAGGCGGCGCAGGAGCGCAGTCCGGCGTTTCTGCGCTGGGCGCTGGCGTGGGCGGGCGGTTTTTTGCTGCTGGGGGTCGCCGCGAACACTGGGCTGCAAGTTTATGCGCGGCGGACGGGGCGGCGTCCCGGCTGGCCGGTGCAGGCGCTGCTGTGGGTGCTGGTGGTGCGTCAGATCGTCAATTTGTTTCCGCAGACCCGGCCGTTTTATGTGCTGGGCGTGACCGGGCCGCTGCGTCCTTTGGCGCTGTGCCTGGCGGTCGGCCTGCCGGCGGCGATTTTGGTGCGCGTGTGGGGGGTGGTTTTGCGCCGCTTGTTTCCGCCGCTGCCGGAGGACTTGTCGCCGCAGGACCGGACCGAGCGGACGTATCAGCGGCGGATCACGCTGGCGCGGGTGGCGGAAGTGACGGGGGCGACGCTGCTGTGGACGCTGGCGGGCTTTGTTTTGATTTCGTGGACAGGCTTCAATGTGTCGGCCCTGCTGGCGTCGGCGGGGTTAATCGGGGTCGCGCTCAGCATTGTGGCGCAGGATTCATTGAAAGACTTTGTCGCGGGGATTTATATTCTGGCCGACGACCGCTACGGGGTCGGGGACACGGTTGCGATTGGGGCGTATGAAGGCAAAGTGGAGAAGCTCAATTTGCGGGCGACGCAGATTCGGGACATGTCCGGGCGGCTGATTACGATCTCGAACCGCTCGATTGTGGATGTTGCTAATTTGACGGCCCGTTGGGCGCAGGTGGATTTCAAGGTCGGGGTGTCGTACTACGCGGACCTCGCCGAAGCGCAGACGCTGCTTCTCAGCACGGCCAACGCGCTGGCCGAAGAATGGCCGGAGCGGGTGCTCGGGCCGCCGGAGCTGCTCGGCGCGGACTCGTTTACTGATCTGAGCATTCTTTTGCGGCTGACTCTTCGCACCCCGCCGGGGGATCAGTGGGCGGTCGGGCGGGAGCTGCGGGCGCGGGTCAAAACGGCGTTTGACGGCGCGGGCATCGCTCTTTTGAACAATCAGTATGCGCCGCCGCCGAACCCGAGTGTCCCGCCTCTGTAACAAGCGAAAAATGGGCCTAGAGGGATTCGAACCCCCAACCTACCAGTTATGCGTCCCACTTCGGCTTTCGCCGCCCCTTTCGGGTTCGTGGTCTGGACTTTCTCTTCATCCTCCCGCGCGGCGAGCACGCGGGGCGGGATGCTTCCTGTTAAGTCTCTACACCTTCGCCAGAGAGTTTCTCGCAGGCGCTTGGCTCGGGATTACCATGTCTTTTCAAACGCAGGCTTCCCCGAATTTAGGAAGTGTTCACCGCCAAATCACTTTGGCGGCAGCCCTTTGGCCCGGCGCATATCCCCAGGGACACAGCGCAGGGTCCGTTAAGCCGGCAGCTCTAACCGTTGAGCTATAGGCCCTCAACGCCGTTATTATAGCACATCCCGGCGCAGGTGAGAAGGGGCTACCAGACGCGCTTGGCCCAGGAAACGACGGCGTCGGCGACCGAGTGGGTCAGGCCGCCCAGCACCAGGCCGATGAGGGCGCACATGGCCCACGACGGGTGCGCGTGGGTCCAATCGGTGGTCAGGCCCCAGAAGCCGCCGAGAACCGCGTCGCGGTCTACCGGGACGCCCGCCCGGCCGAGCAGCCAGAGGCCGCCCCGGAGGACGGCCCAGAGCATGACGAGAAAGTAGGCGACGCGGAAAATCGGGCCGAAGCCGATGCCGTGGGAGACCCACGACCGATGCGGCACGGCCTTCTGGTAGGGCCACCACAGCCAGCGCAGCCAGCCCCAGCGCTTGTAAGCCAGCGAGTAGGTATCGAGGTCGTCGGACAGCAGAAAGCCTGAAAACAGGTAGGCGGCGAGGCCGAGCGCAAAGCCCGCGATGTCGCGGGCCGCCGATTCCCACCACCAAACGGGGACAGAGGCGACGGCGGTAATAATCGTGATTTTATCGTGCGTTTTGCCGCTCGGCACGGGTTACAGCCTCTCCCAATCGTCGGGGGTCAGCCCGGCTTGGCGCAGAATGGACCGCAGGGTATGGGTGACATTCTCTCGGCGCGGCAGCGGCTCAAGCGGCAAACTCCACCTGTCCCCTCTCAACCTGCCCCCTCTCAACCTGCCCCCTCTCAATTTGCCCCCTCTCGATCTCGACCGAGCGCAGGCGCGGCAGCTCGGTGGCGGTCGGCGGCGCGAAATGCAGGTGCAGCGCGTCTTTGAGATTGGCAAGTGCCTCGGCTTCCGTCTCGCCCTGGCTGGCGACATCCACTTCCAGGCACTGGGCGACAATCCAGCCGTCTTCTTCGGTCAAATAGGCAGTCAAAGTTTTGTTCATCAGGTTATCGTCCAAACTTTTTATCGTCCAAACTTTCGGTCTAAATCGCCGTTCGGCAGCTCGACGATAATCGGGCGGCCGTGCGGGCAGGTGTACGGGTTTTCGGAGCGCAGCAAATTCGAGACCAGGGCGTTCATTTCGTCGAACGAAAGCGGGTCGCCGGCTTTCACGGCCATTTTGCACGACGCGGTGATCAAAACTTCCTCGGCGGGCAGGGCGAGGCGGCGGGACACGGTCTTTTCGACCAGCTCTTCGACAATCTGCCGCAGGACTTCCTCGGGGCCGTTCTGCGCTTTGAGGTGCTTTTGGGCGACCGACGCGGGGACGGAGCGGACGACAAACGAGTCGCCGCCGAACGGCTCGAGGTCAAACCCGGCCCGGCGCAGGTCCGGCAGCCGCTGCTCGATGGCAAGGGTCTCGCGGCGGCTCAGCTCCAGCGTGAAGGGGATCATCAGGCGCTGGGTCGGCACCCCGCCGCCCGCGCCTTCGGCCCCGGCCAGGAGCTGTTCGTACAAGACGCGCTCGTGGGCGATGTGCTGGTCTATTAAGACCAGTGCATCGTCGGTCTGGGCGAGAATATACATGTTGCGGGTTTGGGCGAGCACGCGCAGCGAGTCGAGATTATGCCCCCGGTAGTCGGCTCCGGTGGCGGCCCCCCCGCCCCAATCCTGGGGGGCCGGAGTTGGAGGGGAAGAAGTGGAAAGCGGGGCGGAGGTGCCTTCGAAGGGGTCATCGTCGAAGCCGTTTTGGGCGCGGTCGTGGTACGCATCGCGAAAGGCCGTCATATCGCGCGGCTCCTGCCGGGTGTTGCCTGCCGGACGCGGTGCGACATCCATCAGCGGCGCTTGTTTCGGAGATTCCCGCTCGCTTGCGGGGGCCTCGCGCGGCGTGAACTTTTGGGTCAGGGTCGGCACGAGGCCGCCGGCCATCAGCGCTTCCTGGACGGCCTTGTAGACCGCTGAATACACGTCCCCTTCGCCGGTGAAGCGCACTTCGGTCTTGGTCGGCGAGACGTTGATGTCTACCAGCGACGGGTCAATGTCAATCATCACCACCGCCGCCGGGTACTTGGCCCCGTGCAGGGTTTGGGCCGCTTTGTAGGCTTCGTCCAGCGCCCGCGAGACGGCTTTGTTTCGCACAAAGCGCTTGTTGACAAATGTGTGCTGGGCCGATTTGGTAGACTTCAGGGCCGCCGGCGTGCCGATGTAACCGGTGACCCGCAGGCCCGCCGACTCGTAGTTCAAGGGAACCAGGTGGCGGGCGGTCTCGCGCCCGAAGACATGAACGCACGCGTCCATCGCCGCGCCGCTGCCGCCGGACGCGAACACTTCCCCGCCGCTGTGAAGCAGGCGGAATGCGACATCGGGCCGGGCCAGCGCCAGCCGCTGCATCAGCTCGACAATGTGGTTCAGCTCGGTGGACGACGACTTTAAAAACTTCAATCGCGCGGGGACATTGTAGAACAAGTTCTCGACCGTGATGCTGGTCCCCGCCCGCGCCCCGATGTCCGAGACTTCTTCTAAAATTCCGCCGGAGCACCGAATATGCACCCCGGCGGCTTCGTCGCCTTCGCCCGACAGCTTGGTCGTGACGCTCATCTGGGAGACCGACGCGATAGACGGCAGCGCTTCGCCCCGGAACCCCATGGTCGTGATCTGGAACAAATCGTCCGCCGAGCGAATTTTAGAAGTCGCATGGCGCTGCAAAGACAAAACGGCATCTTCCCGGCTCATCCCGCTGCCGTCATCGGTGACGCGGATCAAGTATTTGCCGCCTTCGTCGAGTTCCACTAAAATCTGCCGCGCCCCGGCATCGAGCGCGTTTTCCACCAATTCTTTGACGGCGGCGGCGGGCCGCTCGACGACTTCGCCCGCCGCGATCTGGTTGGCGGTATTCTCGTCTAAAATCTGCACAATCGCCATGTCTCGCTACACCTTTTTTCTTGCTGACGTGTTCGGACCCGGCACTGGGAATGCCGGGCTACTATTGGGTGAAAGTGTCTCCGACACTAAATGCTTCCTTCCAGCCGTGAGACGCATAGCAGAGGCCATCGCCATTGGGAAGCACTTCGACAGTTTCAACACACTCTGTTTTGCTCGGTCGGAACGGGCTGAGCGCCATGCTGCCGCCGGAGGCCAGCGGGACTTCGAGCGACTGCGTTTCGCCGCTGGAATGCAGGATTTTTGCCTGCACCGCCCACGTGATGCCGTGCTCGCCGTCAATCGGTGTACGGGCGACGCCGTCCAGGACCATCAGCAGGGCATAAATCCCGCCGAAGGCGGCTTCTCGGACGACCGCCTCCAATTCCGCCTCGGCCAGTGCCGGAGCAAGGGCCGCGCATTTCCGCCTCATGAACGGCATCTGTTCTTTCAAGCCGGCGGCAAGCGCCGTGCCGAGCGCGTCTTCCGCCTGGTAAGTGCGCTCAAAGTGATCCTCAGGCCAGCGGTCAAACGGCAGCGGTTCGCGCATTATAAATGTCTCCTCAAAATGAAATCGGCTTGCCGACCGCTTTTGAGGCTTCGACAAGCTCGGTCAGCGCCGCCAGAAAGTTTTCGGCGAAGCAGCGATCTTCCAGCGTAAGTTGCCGCAGGTCATGGGCTTTGAGCTGTATGAGTTCGTCTCCAAGCTCCCTTGTTTCTTGGGGTGTCAGAAAGTCACCTGCATGGATACCGCTATAGACCACCCGTGTCCAGAGCAGCGGGAACGCCGCACCCGGCTCTTTTGCGATCTGCTGGTTTGCGACCTGCCGGACAATTCGTCGTATTCGGCCAATGCCGCTCATGTTGCCGAGATGATAGTCCGCAAGGCAAAGCTGCTCATGCGGGCAAGGGCTGTTGTCCCGCCACGCATCGAACGCGATACATAGCTTTATCTCATCGGATCGTATTTCCGGCGAGCCATCGGCTTCAATATAAAGCAAGTCGGGGCGGGGCGGCGGCGTCCGCAGACGGCCTTTTTCAACACAATCGCAGTAAACGCAGGCATCAAGGCCCATCACGGTTTTCTTTCGGATGTCGGCAAATCACTATGTTCACCGAATAAATAAAATCGGGCAAAGGCCCAGCGGAACGACCCGATCAAATTCATGGTCCGCTGTTACCAGAGTGGCTCCGGTGCGGATTGCCAGGGCAAGAACAAAACAGTCCGCCAGCGAGATTTTGCCGGGGCTGACTTTCAGCCGCCCCACGAGTTCCCAAAACTCTATGTCCATGTCTTCCCGCAGTTCGACACCTGCCGCCATTGCTTTCGCGACATCGCCTTGGGCCTGCGCTTCGCTTGTCGCTGCATCGAGCGCGGCAGCGGTACGCAGAGTGTCATAATACACTTCGCACATATTGACCGCGTGCATTCGGGAGATATTGCTTTCGTCCGCCAGCAGCCCAGCGACTACCGCATCGCCGGGTTCTCCGCGCAAAAACGCAAGGATCGCACAGCCGTCCATTGCATATAGGGTCATGGTCACAGCCGCCGATCTTCACGCGCGATTTCTTCAGCTTTGTCCTGAATGAGACGGCTCGGTCCTAAATGGCTGGAGCTTCCCATAATGGCGTAAACACGCTTGCGGCGCTCTTCTGCGCTTTCCGTCAGGGGAACATACTTTTCTCGCAAGGTCTCCGCCACCAATTCCTCCGGCGACCTGCCGGTTTCTACGGCCGCTTGAGTCAACGCTTTTTCGATTTCCGGGCTAAGTGTCAGTGTCATTTGTTTTCCTCGTTTTTTCCATTGCGGCCTCGACCCGCCGCCTTCACTGCCGCGAGCGGCGAGCAGGCGGCTTGATACTCTATAAAATGCCGCGCTTCGTCGCGGGCGGTTTCCTCGCAGCGAGGGTCAGCCGCGATTTCGCTGAGCAGGGACAGCCAGTCCTGCCGCTCCGCGTTCGGCAGCGTGGAGTTCAAAAGGCGGTTGATCATCGTCAGCGTGAACGTGACAGGGCACGCCGGACGGACGCTTTCAGCAGCGGCGCGTAGCTCGGCTGGTCTTCGATCCCGTGCAGCATCGTCCAAAAAATGCCGTAGCCGTCGTCGTTCGGGAAGCGCTCGAAAAGGCGAAACAGGGTTTCGAGGCTGCGCTCGGTCAAGGGCGATTGGAACAGCGTATCGAGTGCCGTTTCCAGCACTTGAAGCTGCACGGCGTCATCCACTGAAGACAGGCCGCTGATCGCAGTCAGCGTGTCGTTCTCGGTGTCCCTATCAATATCCATGTCAGTAAATCACTTTGTTCAGCGGGTACTCGACGAGGCCCTGCGCTCCGGCGCGGCGCAGGGCGGGGAGGATGTGGCGGACGGTTTTTTCGGGGATGATGGTTTCCAAAGCCACCCAGTCTTCTTCGTCGAGGGGCGAGACGGTGGGCTTTCGCAGGGATGACAAGAGGGCCGTGACGGCGTCTAAGTTTTGTTTGGCGACGTTCATTTTGAGGCCGACCAGGCTGTCGGCGTCGAGTGCGCCCTGCAACAGAAGCTGGATATTCTCGATTTTGGTGCGCTTCCAGTCGTCTTCCCACGCGGCGTGGTTTGCGATCAGGCGGGTGGTGCTTTCGAGCAGCGTGTCTACGATTTTGAGGCCGTGGGCGGCCAGTGTGCTGCCCGTCTCGGTGCCTTCGACGATGGCGTCTACCAAATCGGGAACTTTGACTTCGGTGGCTCCCCAGCTAAACTCGACATGGGCCGAGACGCCGTGGCGCTCCAAATACCGCTTGGTGACGCCGACCAATTCGGTGGCGATGCGCTTGCCTTCTAAATCTTTCGGGCCGGCAATCGGGGAGGCGTTCGGGACGGCCAGCACCCAGCGGTAGGGGCGCGACGTGGCTTTGGAATAAATCAGCTCGGCGACTTCGTAGATGTCCGACTCGGATTCGACCACGTTGTCGTGGCCGGTCAGGCCAACGTCGAGAACGCCCATGGCGACGTAGCGCGGGATTTCCTGGGCGCGGAGCAGCACGGGGTCCAGCTCGTCGTCGTCTACGACCGGCTGGTAGGAGCGGGACGAAACGCGGAAGTCCCAGCCGGCTTTTTTGAAGAGGGCGAAGGTGGCGTCTTGCAGGCTGCCTTTGGGCACGCCGATCCGAAGTTTCTGGGTCAAAATGGGGTTCCTCAGCGAAGCGAAATTAGAATTTAGTATAGCCAAAATCCGCCGCCAAGTCAACGGGAGCGCGTTTTGACGTGCTATACTAAACGCATGAGCACAGAGTACGATGTGGTGATTTGCGGGGCGGGGCCGGCGGGGGCGTGCGCCGGGTACGAGGCGGCGGCGGCGGGGCTGAAAACGCTGATTTTGGAAAAAAAGACGCTGCCGCGCTATAAGACGTGCGGCGGGGGTGTGCCGCTGACAATCCAAAGCGACCTGCCGCGCCTGGTCCCGGACGCGTTTGTCGAGGCGACTGTGACCCACCTGCGGCACACCTGGAACTTCGGCGAAGCGCAGACGGCCCCGCTGAACCCCGACCCGGCGGACACGCCGATGAGCTTGTGGATGGTTCAGCGGTCGGTGTTCGACAATGCGCTGACCGAGCGGGCGGCGCAGGCCGGGTGCGAGGTGCGGGACGGCGTTTCGGTGAAGTCGGTCGAGCCGGACGGCGACGCGCGGGTCAAAGTCACGGCGGCAGGCGGCGAAGTCTATAGCGCCGGGGCCGTGGTCGGGGCGGACGGGGTGAACGGGCCGGTGGCCCGGTGCGCGGGGCTGCGGCCGAAGCGGATGCTGGCGATTGCGCTGGAAGCCGAAATCCCGCATGTTTGGGGCCGGGGGCATGCGTCGCTGACTCCCGAAATCGGGCATTTGGAGTACGCGGTCAAGCAGGGGTACGCGTGGGTGTTCCCGAAAGCGGGGCATCTGTCGGTCGGCGCGGGCATGTTTGGGCGGCGGACGGCCGACGGGCGCGGCGAGGCGTCCAAAGCCGAATTGTCGCGCTGGATCGTCGGCTATTTGGCGGCGCTCGGGGTGCCTGCCGACCCGGACACTATCGAGTTTCACGGCTACCCGCTGCCGATTTGGAGCGGGCGCGAACCCATTGACGCGTGGAACGGGCGGGTGCTGCTGGCGGGGGACGCCGCCGGGCTGGTCAATCCGCTGTTCGGCGACGGCATTTCGTATGCGTGCCGGTCGGGGGCGCTGGCGGGGAAAACGCTTGCCGCCGGGCAGGGAGCGGGCTGGACGCAGGCGCTTGGGGCGGAGATGGCGGCGAGCCATGACGCCGCGCTGTCCATCGCCAAATTCTTTTATCAGTTCCCGAAAGTCTGCTACGGAATGGCGGTGAAGCGGCCGTCGGCGACCCGGACTGCCGGACGCCTCATCGCCGGGGATTTGAAATTCGATGCGATTTTGGACCGGCTGCCGTGGAAAAAAGCGATGACCGGCAGCAAGCCTGCCTGGTGAGCGCAAAAAAACTTTGCGTTTCCGACTGAAGCAAGAAGGAATAGGGCGGTGCGGCGGGGAATAGCGGGCGTGAGGATAGTTCACTCGCCCCGCGCGGCCCCGCCGCCGGCAGGCGAAACCACCCACGAACCCACGAGAGGACACACACATGGCCTACAGCGTCAAAAGCAAAAAGAGCGGAACCGAGTACTTCCTGCATGGGCGGGGAGCCGCCAACGGCAAGACCACCCTTTTCTTCTTCTCGAAGGAAGTCAAAGACGGAGCGCTCGATGCGCTGCCGGACGGCTACGAGGTTTCGGAAAACTCGGCCACGGGCCTGCCGATTTTGAAGAAGAAAGTCGCCCCCGCCGCGTAACTTTTTCCTGTTCTGCACTTGTTCCCGCCGCCGCGTGTTTTCCTGCCGAGATTTCGGAGAAAATGCTCCGGCGGCTTTTTGCCGCCTCCGTTACATTTCACTCGGGAGAGCGCTTTTATTCGGGAGAACGCTTTATGCAGCACCACATTCACGGCACGACGCTTCAAACGCTGGAAATTTTCTTGCAGCCCGGCGAGATGGTGTTCAGCCAGACTCACCAAATGGCCTGGATGGACGACGGGATCGCAATGGACACCAACACCGGCGGCGGCATGCTCAAAGGGCTGCTGCGGTCGGCGTCGGGCGGCTCGCTGTTTGTGACCCACTTCACCGCGCAGGGCGGGTATCCGTCCATCGTGGCATTCTGTCCGCGCTTTCCCGGCACGATTGTGGCGCGTCAGCTTGGGCCGGGCGAAACGCTGATCTGCCGCAAGGAAACGTTTTTGTGCGCCGAAAGCACCGTGCAGCTCGAAATTTTCTTTCGGCAGAAGATCGGTGCGGGGATTTTCGGCGGCGAGGGGTTTATCCTGCAAAAAGTGACGGGGCCGGGCTGGGTGTTTTTGGATTTGTCGGGGGAGATCGTGGAAAAGACGCTGGCACCGGGCCAAAACCTGCGGGTGCATGTGGGCCATGTCGGCATTCAGGAGCCGTCAGTCCGGTTTAATATCACGCTAATCAAGGGGTTTCGGAACATCCTGTTCGGCGGCGACGGCTTGTTTCTGGCGGTGCTGACGGGTCCGGGCACGGTCTGGCTTCAGTCCATGCCGATAGTTAATCTCGCCGAGGAAGTGTTCCGGCACGGCCCCGGCGGCTCCGGCAAAGCGCCGGGCGCGGTGGTCGGGGACGTCATCGGCGGACTGCTGGGCGGGTGAAGGTCGGCATTAGGGTTATGCCGGGGTTGTCCAAAACCCCGGCAGAGAAGCGTGCTTCGCACGAGGACAATTCCGCGTTTGTCATTGCTTAGTTCAGCCGCTCGTAGCGCGTGTTGCGCTGATGCGCCTCGTAGCCGGCATCGGTAATCAGGCGCTCGATCTCCTCGAGCGGCACGGTGAACACGCAGCCGGCGGTGGAGACGACATTTTCTTCCATCATGGTCGAGCCGAAATCGTTGACGCCGTAGCGGAGCGACAACTGGCCGATGCGCGGGCCTTGCGTCACCCATGACGCTTGAACATTCGGGAAGTTATCCAAAAAGATGCGCGACACGGCGATAGTCCGCATGTAGTCGAACGCCGAGGCGCGGGTTCCGCCAAGCTCCGTGCCGTCGGGCTGGTAGTTCCAGGCAATAAACGCCGTGAATGCGGTCGGCGAGAGCGCAAGCGATTCGTCCTGCAAGTCCCGCAGCTTCTGCAAGTGCTCCACCCGGTCTTCGAGCGTATCCACCGAGCCGTACATCATGGTCGCCGTGGTCGGCAAGCCCACGCGGTTCGCGACCCGCATGCACTCGAGCCATTCTTCGGCGGTGTCTTTGTACGGGGCGATCCACTGGCGCACCCGGTCGGTGAGTATCTCCGCGCCGCCGCCGGGGACCGAATGCAGCCCGGCGGCTTTGAGGCGGGAGAGCGTTTCTTCCAGCGAGAGCTTGTTCAGCTTTTTGATGTACAAAATCTCGGCGGGCGACAGTGCATGCAGGATGACCTGCGGAAACCGCTCCATGATGGCTCTGAAAAGGTCCTCGTACCACTCGATTTTGAGCTTCGGGTTGAGGCCGCCCTGCATCAGTATTTCGATGCCCCCGGCGTCCACCATTTCCTGTATCTTGGTCATGATGGCTTCGCGGGGCAGGACGTAGCCGCCTTCCGCGCCGGGAATACGATAAAAGTTGCAGAACGAGCATCGGACATAGCAGACATTGGTGTAGTTGATGTTGCGGCCGACAATATAGGTCACGGCGTTGTCCGGGTGCTTTTGCCGCCGCACAAAGTCGGCGAGCTGCCCGAGTTCCACAATGTTCGGGTGCTGGAACAAGCGCAGGGCATCGTCGCCGCTGATCCGTTCGCCGGCGTAGACTTTGTCCGCGATGTCGTCAATGCCGGCCCCCCCGCCCCAATCCTGGGGAGCCGGAGCGGATGCGGGCGTAAGTTCTTGTTCTAAGAGTGCCATTGTCGTCTGCTTTCTAGGGGTCCCCCCGGCCCCCAATTATGGGGGAGTCAGAGAGAATAAGAATAGGAAGGAGGGCGCGGCAACAAAGGGCGCGGCAAGCAGCGCCCCTACGCCATCGCCAGGGGGATCGCGGGCCGCGCCGGGGTATCATGCCGAACGGGGTCATCCAGCTCGTCCTGCACGACTTCGTGGTAGAAGCTGTCGCGCTCGACCGGGGTGCGGCCCGCTTCGCGGATGAGCTGGACAAGCTGCGGGCGGGTTAAGACCTGCTGCTTGTTGCCCTGCTCGCCGTCTTTGTACGTAATCTCATATTCGTGGATCGTGCCGTCGAGGTCGTCCGCGCCGTACCATTGGGCAAGCTGCGAGACCTGCGGCGTGTTCATAATCCAGAACGTCTTGATATGGGCGAAGTTATCGAGCATCAGCCGCGAGATCGCGATGTTGCGTAAATCTCCGTCGCCGGTCGGGTGCGGCAGGTGCGAAAGCTGGGTCCCTTCCGGGTGAAACGACAGCGGCGTGAATGTCACAAAGTGCCCGGTTTCGTCCTGAAGCGCACGCATCTTCACTAAATGTTCGACCCGCTCGGGGATCGTCTCGATGTGGCCGTAGAGCATGGTCGCGTACTGCAAAAGGCCGGCTTTGGCGGCTTCTTTGGAAATCTCCATCCACTGGTCGCCGTCCAATTTGCGGTCAAACAGGGCCATGTGGACCCGGTCCGACAAAATCTCAATCCCGCCGCCCGGCAGCGAGTCAAGACCCGCTTCTTTCAGCTCAGCAAACACTTCCGGCAGCGGCTTATTCGCCTGCCGCTGGATTTCGGCGATCTCGACGCAGGTGAACGCCTTGATATGGACGCCGGGCCGGGTCTGCTTGACGGCTCTCAGTAAATCCAAGTAATACTGATACGGCAGCTTCGGGTTGATGCCGGCGACCATATGCACTTCTTTGATGGGAACGTCGAGGTGCATTCGTAATTTCGCCTGCACATCGGCAATGCTCATGGTGTACGGGTCCGGGCCGCCTTTTTGGGCGTAGAACGCGCAGAACTTGCAGCCTTTGTTGCAGACATTGGTGTAGTTGATGTGCTGGTTGCGGACATAGTACGTCTTGTCCCCGCTCAGCCGCTCGCGCACGATGTTTGCGAGTGCGCCGACGGCGTTCAGATCGCCTGTCGCGTAAAGCTGTAGCCCGTCGGCTTCGCTGAGCCGCTCTCCGCGCATCACCTTGTCGTAGATATTAGTCAGCCCCGCATTTGCGGCGGCGATCTCGGTCATTCGTCTGCTCATGGCGTGTCATCCCATCTAAAGCGACAATCTTATAACTTTACGCACGACATTGTGAATAAAGGCACAATCTATTCTACCACAATTTGAACCAAAGCAAGCATCGGTTGGTTCCTCTATATTGAAGGCTGCATTGTTTTAGGCAGAAGCGCGATGACGAAAGCCCGCAATGTCTGCGCGAATTGCAACGCAGTTGCAGTTTCCTGTTCCGTAGGCCAAAAGTCTTCATCATAACGAAGATGAACGGCATAAGGCGTCAATGCCTGACCAAGCGCTTTCATGGGCTGGAATGCTGCGTTATGCTGTTCACAAAGTTCGGCAAGTTTTTCGATGTTGTGTGTAAAGGGCGCAGGCAAGCCATAAGCCAACAAGTAAGATTTCAGCAGCTTTTCGGCGGCTTGCTGTGCGTGGAAGCAGGCGGTGTCGAGTGACTTGCCTGAAGCTAAGCACAGCGCGGCGTTTTCCAAGTCGCTGTCCGCCTTACGTATCCATCCCAGCACAAGATCATCCGTGGTTTTCATAAAGTAAAGCCCCTTCTCGAACAGCAGTCGTCACGAATGCCTGTGGGACGTTACTCCATTCGATGATCTCAGAAGGCTGGTAGACCAGAATGTCCATCGGGATAGGGATGTCGCTCAGGACGCCGTAAAGCTCCGAGGCCCGCGCGGCGCGGGGCCGGGGGTCTTCGGCGACAACCAGCAAATCCAGGTCGCTTTCGGGGCGGGCATCGCCCCGCGCCCGGCTTCCGAATAAGATGACTCGCTGCGGACTGGCCTGGCGGACAATGCGGCGGACGATCTCCTGTATTAAGTTGTCGTTTATCTCGTACATCGGAATCAGTCTAGCCGGTCTTCATTTAAGCCTCATCGGAAAATCCTGCGCGGGTGACTCGTCAGGCTCTAAGTGCGGCTCAAAGTGGGTGAGGTAGCGCTTGCACCGGCGGTAGGTAGAACGCGCGTTGGCGGCTTCAGCATAAGTTCGCTGCTTCCGGCTGTTTAACTGAGGCCACCGGCAGGCGCCCGGTCCCAGGCGCGGCACGCCCAGCACTGCCGCCAGTTCGTCGGCGTAGTATTCCGCGCCCTCAGCCGACGAAAAACGCGCTGCCATAACTCTGCTTTTTCGCCAGCCGATATAGACAAAATAGGTGCTGACGCCGCCGCCGATCATGGCCCCAACGCCAGTCAGGTCGGAGAACGGACCAGTCTGTGTTCGCCTGAAGGGAAACCAGCCCGCAGTCCAGCGGTAGGTGCGTCCTTCCTCGTCCAGCGTCAGCTCCATCGGGTGGCCTATCCACCAGAATAAAGCGGTGCCAGCCAGACCAAGTCCGGCGAAGGCCAGCAGATAAGGCCAATCAACGAGCAAGACCGTGCCGTAAAGGCGCAAATCGTTTGTCGCGACCACAAACGGCAGCAACAGACAAACCATGCCAAGCAAGCCCAGGCAAGCGCAATGCTCCCAGGGCCGGCGGAAGACAAACCCCTTTGGAACCGGGCGCGAGTACGAGGCGCGTAGCCCGCGCCAGGCCAGCAGGAAGACAAGCAGCCAAAGGCCAATGTTGCCGAATAGGATAAAATTGACCAGCATTTGGATTGTCATAAAGGCGTCAATCTACCGGGTCTTCGTTTGCGCCTAAGCGGTGAATGTCTACCACGTCGGTGAGGCGCTGCAAGCGGGTGATCATGGCGGCGATGTGATCGGTGTCTACGGCGTCGAACGTGATCTGCATGACGGCGGTGTGGTTTGGGTAGGAGCGCGTTCGTATGGCCTGGATGAAGGTCTTGACTTCGGAGAACAGCTTGCCGATGTCTTCTAGGAGGCCGAGTCTATCTACTAATTCAATTTTGATGTCGGTGGAGTAGCGCTGGGCGGGGTCGCTCGGCTTCCAGTCTATCTCAATCAATCGCTCCGGCTCGGTCTGCTGGTAATGGGCGACATTGGCGCAGCCGTGGCGATGGAGGGCGATCCCCTTGCCGCGCGTCATGTAGCCGGTCACTTCGTCGCCGGGGACGGGCTGGCAGCATTTGGCCCGGACAATCGCCACATCTTCCAAATCGCCGCCGACTTGCAGCTTGCCCGAATTGCCGCCGTGGGCCGTCGCGGGGCGGCGATCAAAAGTCCGCGAGCCTTCCTCGTGCGGCGTTTCGGACATCAGCGTCCGCAGGCGGGTGATGACCGAGCCGACGGCGGCGTCGCCGTAGCCGATGGCGGCCAGCAGATCTTCCATGCCCGGGTGGTTCATCTGCTCGCCGATTTTGTTTAAGATTTCCGGGGTCATCAGCGCTTTGATGTCAAAGTGCAGGCGCTCCAGCTCTTTTTGCAGCAGCTCGCGGCCTCGGGCAACATTGGACGCATAGCGCAGCTTGCGGAAGTAGGCTTTGATTTTGGTGCGGGCATGGCTGGTTTTGGCCGATGCGAGCCAGTCGAGCGACGGGTTGGCGTTGGGGCGGGTCAAAATCTCAACAATGTCGCCGTTCTTGAAGTGGTAGGTCAGCGGGACGATCTTGCCGTTGACTTTCGCCCCCGCGCAGTGCTGCCCTAAGGCGGAGTGAATGCGGTACGCGGCGTCCACGGGGGTCGCGCCGAGGGGGAAGTCGAGCACGTCGCCTTTGGGCGTGAAGACAAACACCTGGTCGGTGAACAGATCGCCGACCACCGAGCGGAGGAACTCGCCGGGTTCTTTGGCGTCGTACTGCCAGTCGAAAAGCTGCTGGCGCAGAAGCGTGAGCTTTTTATCGAAGCGCTTGTCTTCGCCGCCGCCGGATTTGCTTTTTCCGCCCCCGCCTTCTTTGTACTGCCAGTGGGCGGCAATGCCGAAGTCGGCGGTGCGGTGCATTTCAGTGGTCCGAATTTGTATCTCTAACGGCTCGCCGTTCGGCCCGATGACTTTGGTGTGCAGGGACTGGTAGCCGTTGGACTTGGTTTTGGCGATGTAATCGTCGAAGCGTCCGGGGAGCGGCATCCAGACTTGGTGGACAATGCCGAGGGCATGGTAGCAGTCGGCGACCGTCGGGACAATCACGCGCAGGGCGATCAGATCGTAAATCTCGCTGAGGTCCAGCGTCTGCTTCTGCATTTTGTTGTAGATGGAATACAGGTGCTTGGGCCGGCCTTGAAACTCCGACGCGATGCCTTCTTCGGCCAGCCGGAGTTTCAGCGTCTCGGTCGCTGTCGCAATATCGCGCTCCCGCTGCGCCCGTGTTTTGTCCAGCTTTTGCTTGAGGTCATGGTAGGCGTCGGGATTGAGATATTTAAACGCCAGGTCTTCAAGCTGCCATTTGATCTGCCAGATGCCTAATCTATGGGCCAGCGGCGCAAAGATTTGCAGCGTTTCCTGAGCGACTTTTTTCTGCCGGTGCTCGGGCATCGCGCCGAGCGTCCGCATGTTGTGGAGCCTATCGGCGAGCTTGATGACCATGACCCGCAGGTCTTTTGCCATCGCCAGCAAAATCTTACGGAGGTTGGCGGCGCTTTTGGTGGTTTCGCCGTGGCGCTTTTTGCGGGCCAGCGCGTCGGCGGCGTCCGCCCCGGCGGCGTCGGCGGGAACGGCGTCCACCCGTGCGCCCGGCTCGGCTTCGGAGCGGGCTTCGAAGTCGGCGAGTTTCAGCTTGGTGACGCCGTCGACGAGGTCCGCGATTTCGGGGCCGAACTCGGCGGCGAGCTGGTCGCGCGAGACCCCGCAGTCTTCCACCACGTCGTGCAGCAGCCCGGCGGCGAGGGTCGCGTCGTCCATCTCCAGCTCGGTCAAAATGATCGTGACGGCGACCGGGTGGGTGATATACGGCTCGCCGGAGCGGCGGGACTGGCCTTCGTGCCTCGCTTCGGCGTAGGCGTAGGCGCGGCGCAAAAGCTCCGCGTCGGACTTCGGGTGGTAGACGCAGGCGCGGCGGATAATCTCTTCGACGGGGCTTTCTTGGGATTTGGGTTCAGGCATAGCAGTTCGTGCGCGTTTTCCGTACTGGGTAAGCGCTTTTGACTGAGTCAACACTTTGGTCAGAAGCGCTGTTCCCCGCAGCTTGGTTTCGGCGTCATTGCCTGGCTCGATCAGATTTTCCGCTGTGGCTTTCATGGCCGTGTCGTCATGCTTTCCTGCTGGCTTTTCTTTATTGTGCCTTATTTTGACGACTTTTGCAGCACTGTGTTCCCTTAGTCGGCTTTCTCTTCGGTCTTCTCTTCGGTCTTCTCTTTTTCGGTCTCGGCCAGCACCTGCTCGGGGGACATGATTTTGCCGCCGTACTTCAGCTCCAGCAGCCGGGCATCGTCGAGCATTTTTTCGTTGAGGGTCAGAAACGACGCCCCGGCGTGGATAGACGTGAGAAAATGGTGAAACGAATCGCCGTAAGCGTCATGGTAATACGCGCACAGCCGCGTGTATTCGGCCTCGTCGCGGATTTTCTTTGACGAGATCGCCCACGATTTAATTTTTTCGCGCTCTTTGCTGGCCGCGCTTTGCAGCTCGACCATCAGGCCCCGGTGCTTGCGCTCGAACTCGGCCTGGGTGATGCTCCCCGCTTCCCGGCTGTCGCTTAGCGCCTTCATCTTCTTGAACCACGGGTTATCGTACAGCGGGTGCCCGACCGGCGCATCATCATCCTTCGGGCCAGCCTTTTTTGACTTCTCTTTTTTCATAAACTTTTCGCCTGAGCCATACCACCGCTAACTTACGAATTGCTTTGCCGGCTCCCTGCCCGGCCAGCGCTTCCGCCTGCTGGCGGGAAAGCGCGGCGTTCTCGATCAAATACTGCTGCACAACACTGTCGCGGCTTGCTAAACAGCGCTCGAAACGCTCCTCCGTCAGCGCGGACGATTGAATCTCCGTCAGCAGGCGGCGGCGTTCGACTTTGCGGACCAGGTGCTTAATTCCTGAATTCTCGGCACGGGTCAGCAGCGACAGCGGGCATTCGGGCAGATCGAGAATGTCCGCCATTATCGCCTGTCCCATTGCCGGGTCGGCGTCGGCGGCCCCAAGTTCATACAGCGCCGTCGCTGTTGTTTCCGGCAGGGGCCGGTGGGTGTCCACATGCCGCCGAAACGCGCCGCAGCGGTAATGCTCTGCGTGTGTGTCGCCGCTTGCCTCGTACTCGGCCCCCGCCGCCGTGAGTTCCGCCTCGGTCATCACCCCGAGCGAAAACCACGGCGCGGTGAACCCGAGAATTGCCTGGTAGTCTTTGGCTGCCATTTTACCAGACTTCATTGCCGCGCGGCGGGCCGGTGCGGATTTCGGCATGGCGGTTTTCCGGCGTGATAGTTGCAATCATCGCCTCGATGTCAAGCGGCGCTTCTTCAGGGCGGCTGATAACGACCCGGCCGTTTTCGCGATAGACTTCAACCGTGTCGCCGAAGCTGCCGGCGAATTCGTCGGGAATGGCGACGAGCATTCCTTTGTCGGTGCGCTCCACCTGTACCTGCATTTGTTTGGTTCTCCTGCTCCTATAATACCCCGGCGGCTTTCGTATCTCGGAATTGCCGGGGACTGCCTAGATGGCGGGTTTTTCGCTCCAGATTTTCTTGAACGCCAGGCCCGTGAGTTTTTGCTTTTTTACGTCCGCTCTAAACTCATAAACCGGGTCATCAAAGTTTGCATGCACAAGAATTTCATCTTCGCACGTCTCAGGAACCGTCATTATTGTTGTGAAGCCCAAGCGCCGAGGCAAGAACGCATAGCGGGAGGGAAGGCCCATGCCGGATGTATTCGAAGGCCAAACACAATTCGCGGCGTCGAGGGCATCCCAGCAGCCGCGCTCGTTGACGTGAACCAAATAAAGTATACGATTGCCGAAATGCACCGGCAGAGCTTCAGTAACACCTGAGAGGGTTGGCATTCCGCCCAGAATGTGCGCGTCACAAACAAACGCCGTTGACAAGCACTCAATTTTCCAAAAGTCGGGTTCTGGTTTATCGTGGTTCCCTGCGATGAGATCATCTGAGAACCAATCACTGTTGGTAGTCTGGACATAGTCAAGCCCTAGCGCAAGGGCTATATTCCATGCAGGCAGTTGTTCAACAACGTCTTCAGGTTCCGGTTAGTCCCCACAGAAATTGAGGAGGTCAACCATTGCTGTGAAGCTAGAAAAGTGCCAGGACGTTGACGCATTTTGATTGCAGGATCAACGAACAAAAAGCTATCAATGTTCAACTCGGCTTCGTCAGTTAGCATCCGTTATCGCTCCAATTCTTCACTCCAGGTCCTCCACGCTGAATATCTGCCCTGACGCTTCCACAAAGGAACGCAAAAATGCCAGAATGTCTTTTACGACCTTCCGGTCGCCACACTCGCAGAAGTAAAAGCCGTCCTCTCGAACTGCTGCCATCGCATCAGGCAACGTGGTCGTGCCGGCGGCAATGTTGGCTCGGTACTCGTACATAGAGTACTGTTTATCATAATTTGCCAAGTGCGGCGCGTCTTTCAAGGCTTGGTTGAGCGCGTTCGCATCTTGAAACCGAAAAGGAATATGATATTCGAATCCCATAAAATGCTTAGCCTTTATTTAAACCACAGCCTTACGAAGAATAATTAGGACGAAGCGCAAACCGCTAAATCCCTGCGTCGTCGTCTTGGGGTTCGGCGAAGGGCTTGTAGGCGCGGTAGATGGTTTTCCAGAGGACGTAGCCCATGACCATATTTTCGTCCAAAGCGGGGTTGCCGGAGCCGGCCCCCCGGTCGCCGCCGAATCTTGTGGCCCAAAAGGCGCCGGTGCCGTGGCGGCCGTCGTCTACGCGGGTTCTTAGGACGCTTTGGATGAAGTGCTCGGAGGCGTCTTTGTTTTGGGAGTCAATGCAGGCGACGATGCCGATCTTTTGGTTGATGATCGTGATGGCTTCGGTCAGATTTTTGACTTTCGTGAGAATGCCGACGGGGCCGAAGACTTCGGTGGTATAAAAGATGTTGTCGGGGCCGACGTTTTCGATCAGCGTGAACGGGACGTAGAAGCCTTCGGCGGCGAGGGCGTCGGGAACGGGCACTTGGTGGCGGATGGATGCGCCTTCGGCGACGGACTGCGAAATCAGGCCGAGGACGCGGGCCTGCTGTTCTTCGGAGACGAGCGGCGGCAGGGAGTACAGGCCGGGGGTGCGGTCGGCGTCGGCCATCTCGGCGGAGGAGCCGTCGCCGATGCGGATGCCTTTGGTTTCTTCAATGGCAGCGGCGACGAACGCTTCATAAACGCGTTCGTCGCACAAGACTTCCTGGATGGACGTGCAGCGCTGGCCGCCGGTGATGGTCTTGCCGTAAACGAAGTTTTTGGCGGCCCGGTCAATATCGGCGTCTTTGTGGACGTAAAAGATATTGATGCCGCCGACTTCTTTCATGACCCGCTTGCCGAGGGCGCTGGCGGCGGCGTCGACCGCATCGCCGACCGCTTTGCTTCCCGTGAACGACAGGCACTTGACGGCGGGGTGCTGGATTAATGCCTGGCCGGGGGCAACGTCGCCGGAGACCAGGCTGAACGTGCCGGGGGGAACGGTGACGCCGAGGGTGTCTTTGGCCCATTCGAAGCATTCGTCCAATGCCGCCGCGATGGCCTGCGACGACTCGGGGATGAGATGCGACGGCTTCCAAACGACCGTGTTGCCGACGACGAGCGCGGCAACGACCTGGGCAATAGGGATGGCGACGGGGAAGTTGAACGGCGTGATAATCGCGGCGACGCCGCGCGGCTCCAAACGAGATTCCATCACGACGCCGTCAATGTTTTTTTGATACGTTTCGCCTTTAAGCGAGAGGCCCTGCGGGGCGACGCACTCGACAACGCCGATGGCTTCGTCTAAATCCAGTTTGCAGTCGTACAGCGTTTTGCCCATCTCGCGGGCCATTGTTTCCTGAAAGTCGGCATAGCGGGCGTATAAGATTTGGGCCAGGTGCAGAAAGATTTTGGTCTTCAGGTTGCCGCTGACCGCCCGCCAGGCGGGAAACGCGGCGGCGGCGGCGAGCATGGCTTCATTCACTTCGGCCTCGGTCGTTTCGGCGACCTGGCCGAGAACGTGCGTT
This sequence comes from Capsulimonadaceae bacterium, assembly GCA_965246745.1. GTDB lineage: Bacteria > Armatimonadota > Armatimonadia > Armatimonadales > Capsulimonadaceae > JANXMY01. Next base: position 3,593,781 of record OZ251980.1, on the reverse strand, counting down.
TTGTGCGCCGGGACGATGTTCGGCAGGAACGCCGAGGCCGCCGAGTCGCGCCACTGGCCGGCGAGATAGAGTTGGTACTGGTTTTTTGAGCTGAACTTGGGAGTAAACATGAAAGTTGAGGGCCTTTCTAAGAGACCTACCCCGGCTCGTCCCTCGCCACCCCTCCCTAAGAAGGAAGGGTGAGGAGTAAGATTAAGAGCAAGACGCAGAAGGCTGTATTCCTAACTTCCTACCCTTCCCGCTGCGGGAGGGGTGGCGAGGAACGAGCCGGGGTAGGTGTAATCACGCGACAAATACGGACAATGCCGCCGGGAGAACGGACACCGAAATCGGTGTTTCGCCGAACATTTCGCCGTCGAGCTGACCGCCGATGGGCGGGTCCGACGACAGCGTGACGGTTTGGGCGCGGTAGTAGCGGACGCTCGGGTCGCGCAGGTGGCGGCGGGCCAGCACGGACACCATTTGACTGGCAAAGCCTAGTTTATCGAGGCGCGGGCGCTCGAAGACGCACACATCGAGCCGGCCGTCGTCGGGCGCGGCGAACGGCGCGAGACGGATCAACTTGTCGCCGTAGGAGGCGGTGTTCGCGATGACGACCCAGAACGCGTCCGATTCCACCGTTTGCCCGTCAATCGTCAGCGTCACCCGCGTCGAGCGGTAGGTGGCAAGCGCCGACAGGGTTGACAGCGCGTAGGCGGCCGGGCCGACCAGGGCTTTGACGGGCCGCAGCACGTCGCGCACGACCACGGCGTCAAAGCCGAACCCCGCCATCAGCACAAAATCGCGGCTTCCGCTGCCCGATGTGAGCCGCCCGGCGTCAATGGGACGCGTGCGGCCCGCCCGCAGCAGCCGCGCCAGGTCGTCTAAATTGCCGGAAACGCCCAGCTCGTGCGCCAGCACATTCTGCGTGCCCAAGGGAATGAGGCCGAGCGGCAGGGGGTTCGGCGCGGCCAGCAGGCCCTGAACCGCCTCGTTGACCGTGCCGTCGCCGCCTGCGACCAGCACGGCATCGAAGCCTGCTGTTCCCGCCCCCCGCGCCGCGTGCGCCGCGTCGCCCGCTTGCTGCGTCACCACTGTTTGCCCCACCAGCGGCCCGAAGGCGGCCTGCACTGCGCCGAGGGCGTCGCCCGGCTTCCCCTGCCCCGCCGCCGGGTTGACAATCAGCAGCGCGTTCATTTAATGTTGCCCATGAGCCTCATTGTAGCACACGCGGGTACACTTCCCCTATGCTTTTGCCGCGAACGTGCGTCGCCGACGCCGGGTGGATCGCCGCCCAGGACCCTGCCGACTGGCTGACCGACGCCGAATTGACGGCTCTGGACGCGTGGCCGCCTAAGACGCGCCGGGCCGAATGGCTGGCCGGGCGTCTGGCCGCCAAGCGGCTGCTGTCGGAGGAGCTGGAGATCGCCCCGCTGTCGTGGAGCGTCGGGCGCGACGGGGTCGCCCCGACCCTGGGCGGCCTTGCGCTGCCGCATCTCTGCTTGTCGCTGTCGCACAGTGCGGGGGCCGGCGCGGCGACGGTTTCCGACATTCATGCCGAAGGCAGCGCGGGCATTGATATTCAGCGCATTCGCCCGGTCCATCCCGGCCTGTGCGCCCGCGTTTTTACGGCCCGCGAGCGCACCCAAATCGCCGAGCGCTTCGGCTCCCAGGCCAATTACGATGGCCTGCTGCTGCTGTGGTCCTTGAAAGAAGCCGCGATTAAATCCCGCCGCCTGCCGTGGCCTTATGCGCTGAAAAGCATTGAAGTCTGCTTGACCGACGCGCAGCGGGCCGCGATCACCCTGCCCGGCGAGCCGATGCTTGCCGCCGAGTATGCGCGATGGGGGGAGTGGTGGGCGGCGCGTGCCGTGCGGCCTGCTGTTAGGTAAAGCTCATCCGGCGGATTGTTTCTATGGATTTGTAGAGGCGCTCGGTATCGTCCGTCAGCGGCTCAAACTGACGATTCGTATAAAACAAGCGGCGCTTCTGCGCGGCGGCAGGGTCCTCGTCTTCGAGCGAAAGCACGTCCAAAGCGACGCCGACAAGGCCGAAGACGCCGGACACCCGGAGCGCCTGAAACTGCGCGAACAGCAGCAGCTTCTCGCCGATGCCGCGTCCCTGAAACTCTTTGTCCGTCGCCAGTTGGCTGATAAAGGCGACCGTGTATTCCCCGCCCGGAAGTTTTTGGGAGTTCGGCAGGGAGCTGCGATTCACCGGCTTCATCGAGAGCGAGACGTAGCCGAGAATACGCGCTGCGCCGACTTCTTCCACCGCCACATGGGTTACTCCGACATGCTTTGCAGCGTGCTGACGAGCCGTCTGCCGGAGAAACACATTCATCTTGTCAATGCCGCAGTCAAACACGTCCCGGTTGTGGTGCGTTTCCAGCGGCTCGATTACCAAGAATAGCGCCCCTGCGGGTCGAAGCGCCCTTGATTGAACTCCGCCACTTCGGCGCGTACCAGATCGTTCGGCTCAACCGCCCGTGTCATCAATTCCTCAAACAAAAGAAAGTCACGGTCGGTCAACAGCACTTGGTCATGCCGCGCCAGCACTGCATCAGCGCGTTCGCGCACCGCCGCTTCCACGAATTCGGTGAGGGTCATCCGTGCAATGCCCGCCGCCCGCGCCGCGCGTGCTTTGGTATCGCTGTCGGTTCGGATGCTGAATTGGATGTCTTTGCGCCGCGATTCGGCGCTGCTTTTTGTGCTTGCCGTCATTTTTGATCCCTGATCCTGTATAACGTTTTGCTGCACTCAATTATGGCTGCATCCGCCGGGAATTTCAAGAGACAGTTTCTTTGCGCCGCAGCGCTGTCTGCATGCCGAGCAGCATGAGCAGCAGGCCGTACACCAGCAGCAGGCCGGCGTCGGTGAGCTTGGTGACGGCCAGCAGCGCCCCGGTGAGCGCCCCGAGCACCGCGCCGCCGGACAGCCAGGTCGCCGCCTGCGGCTCGAGGTCCCCGCGCCGGGCATAAGCCAAAACGCCGGGCAGGGACGCGGCGGCCAGCACGACCAGCGCCGTGCCCTGAGCGGTATGGGGGGACAGGCCGAGGGCGTAAACGGCGGCGGGAACCAGAAACACGCCGCCGAGGCCGAACACGCGGCTCGCGAGGCCGACAATCAGCGCCGTCGCAGCGGCAAGACTGTACCAGACCGAGGGAGGAGTGTAGTGGTGGGCGGGAACGTGCAGAAAGCCGAGGCCGTGCGCGGCCATCAGGAGGCCGCCGAGGACGGTCATGCCGCCCCACAGCGCGGAAAGCCGCTCGGAGCGCGGCGCGGCCCGGAGCATCCGCTCGGCCAGCAGCGCCCCGAGGGTTTGGAACACGAGCAGCGTCAGGGCCAGTCCGAGCTGCACGCCGCCGTGCTGGGCGTAGGACAAAATGCCGGCCAGGGCAGCGAAAAACGCGACGGTGAGGCCGACCCCGACTGCTCGCGCGGGGCGCAGGCCGAGCAGCTTTCGCACGGCAGGCAGGGCGAACACGCTGGCGGACATCCCCGTCAGGCCCGACAGCAGGCCGAGCGGGACGCCGATAAGGAACAAAAACACGCTTTTGAGGTACGATAAATCAGGACGCGCCATGCGGCGAGTATACCTGATTTGCGCGGACGTTATTTACGCCGATGTGGTAAAGAACCATGTGCTGAAGCACCATGTGGTAAAGAACCATGTGCTGAAGAACCATGTGGTAAAGAACCATGTGCTGAAGCACACGGCTATTGGGCGCAGACGCCGGGAACCCGCCGCTTCTGCACTGGCAGACCTGGAAGGCGCGGGGCTAAGAAAAATTACGCAGCGATGTCTCTGAGTGCGCCGATCTCGTAGTTCCCGGCGTCTGCGCCCAATAGCCGTGTTGTTCACAACCTATTCTGTTGCAACCTAATCACCATGCACTGCCGACTTGTTTCCTATCCCCACCTCGTGCCCTATGCCGACGCGCTGGCAATCCAGTACGCGCTGGCCGACCGGCGGAGCCGGGGCGAAATCCCGGACACGCTGCTGCTGCTTGAGCACCCGCCGACACTCACGCTGGGGCGGCGGAGCGACGAAGCGGATTTAAAGACATCCGAAGCGGCGCTGCGGGAGCGGGGGATTGAAGTCGTGCGGGTGGACCGGGGCGGCGAGATTACGTTTCACGGACCGGGGCAGCTCGTCGGGTATCCGATTTTGGACTTGCGGCAGCACGGGCAGGACCTGCACAAGTATCTGCGCGATTTGGAAGAGGTGCTTCTCGGGACACTGGGCGCTTACGGGCTGACCGGGGAGCGCGTCGCCGGGCGGACCGGGGTGTGGGTCGGCGGCGAGAAGATCGCGGCGATTGGGATCAAAGTGTCCCGGTGGGTCTCGCTGCACGGGTTCGCGCTGAATGTCGCCAACGACCTGACCCCGTTTCGCGGCGATTTTGTGCCCTGCGGGATTTCCGACCGGGGGGTGACCTCGCTGCGGGAGCGGCTTGGAGCCGGGTGCCCGGCGAGGGCGGAGGTGGAGGCGGTGGTCGCGGCGCAGTTTGCCGAAGTCTTTGCGGTTGAGGTTGGTTAGCTTTCGCGCTCGACAATGTAGTGCGCGAGGGCGCGGAGGGGGTCGGCGGCGGGGCCGAACGCGCTGAGGGCGGACAGGGCGGTGTCGCAGGCGCGGCGGGCGAGGGCGCGGGAGGCGGGAATGCCGAGCACTTTGGGGTAGGTGGCTTTGTCCTGTTTTAAGTCGCTGCCGACCGGCTTGCCGATCTTTTCGGCGTCGCCTTCCAAATCCAAAATATCGTCGGTGATTTGGAACGCCAGCCCGGTCTGCGCCCCGTAGACATGCAGCGCCCGTTCCTCGGCCGGGGCCGCGCCGCAGAGCCGCGCCCCGGCCAGCAGCGACGCCAGCAAAAGCGCCCCGGTCTTGCGGGCATGAATAGACGCAACAGTTGTTTCGTCGAGGTCGCTTCGGCCTTCGCTTTCAATATCCGACACCTGCCCGCCGACCATGCCGCGCGTCCCTGACGCGCGGGCGACCATCGCGACGGCGTCGAGAACGCGCTCGGCGGGGACATGCACCCGGCATTCGGCGATCAAGTCAAACGCCAGCGCTAAAAGCGCGTCGCCCGCGAGAATCGCCATCGCTTCGCCGTAGACGACATGCGAAGTCGGGCTGCCCCGCCGCAGGTCGTCGTCATCAATCGCCGGCAGGTCGTCGTGGATCAGCGAAAACGTGTGAATGCATTCCACCGCGCAGGCCAGCGGGGTGACCCATTCCACCGCGCCGCCGACCGCTTCGGCCCCGGCGTAGACCAAAATCGGGCGCAGGCGCTTGCCGCCGCAGAAAAGCGAATAGCGCATCGCATCGTGCAGGCGCGGCGGCAGGGCATCCGCTTCCGGCAGGTAGGCATCCAAAGCGCGGTCGGTGAGAGCGCGGCGCTCGGCAAGATAAGCGGCCAGGTCGAACAACTAAGCAGACTTTCCAGCCGCCGTTTGGGCGGCCCGCAGCGTGTTTTGCAGCAGCATCGCAATGGTCATCGGGCCGACCCCGCCGGGCACGGGCGTAATCGCCGAGGCGATTTTCGACACGGCTTCGAAGTCAGCGTCCCCGACATCGTGCGCCCGGCCTTCGACCCGGTTGTACCCGGCATCCAAAACCACCGCGCCGGGCTTGACCATCTCCGCCGTGATCATCTCGGGCTTGCCGACGCACGCGCAGAGAATATCGGCCTGACGGGTGAGTTCGGCAAGGTTCGGCGTCCGCGAATGGCAGATTGTCACCGTCGCGTTTTCCTGGAGCAGCAGCAGGGCCAGCGGCTTGCCTAAGATGACCGAGCGGCCCACAACCACTGCATGCTTTCCCGCCATCGGCAGAGCATAACGCCGCATCAGCTCAATCATGCCCGCCGGGGTGCATGACTGAAACGCGGGCAGCCCGGCGACCAATCGGCCCAGCGAGATCGGCGCGATGCCGTCTACATCTTTCTTCGGGTCCATGCGCGACAGCACCGCCGGCTCGTCTATGTGCTTGGGGAGCGGGTGCTGGACCAGAATGCCGTGAACCGCCGGGTCGGCGTTCAGCATTGCCAAGCAGTCCGCAATCTCCGCTTCCGACGCATTATTTGCAAACGGATACGTCCGCGAGCCGATCCCCGCACGGGCGCAGGCGCGTTCCTTCATGGCAACGTAGGTTGCCGACGCCGGGTCATCGCCCGCGAGGATCGCCGCCAGCACCGGGACAACGCCTGTCGCCGCCGTCAGCGCTTTTGCGCCCGCCGCGACTTCGGCGCGAATAATTTTCGCCGTCGCCGTGCCGTCGAGTAAGATGGGTTGTGTCATAGTCTATGGTTTAAACAAGGCGCTGCGGCGCGGGCGGCCAGGACGCCGGAAGCGGGGGCGGCAGCATCGGCTGAGTGCCGTCGAGTGCGCTTTGCCGGTACGCCCGCGCCGTGTCGAGAAACGTCTGCGCGGCACCTTCCCCGGCAAACGCGCGTTTCGGGATGATGAAGCCGTAGCGCGGCGACAGAAACAGCACAATCATCTGCGGACTGTCCGCGACTTCGGTGATGTTCGCCCACTTGACCCGCGTGTCCTGCACCGGGGTCTGGCTATAAAAGCCGTCGGGCTGCAAGGCGACCGTGTGCAGGCCGAGAGCGCCCGGCCTCGCCTGCGCCATCGCAGTCACGGCCCGCCGCTGTGCCCAGACCAGATACCCGACCCAGGCTGCCGTAAACGCCGCCACTTCAAGCAGCGAGGTAGCCAGCCCCAGATGAAAGAAATAGGTCTCGGCGGCGATCAGCACGGGCAGGAAGAAAAAACGCAGGAGTATCTGCCGCTTCAGCGCCGGAACCCGATTGATGACATACCCGTTAAAGCGCAGGTAATCGCTGTTTTCGAGCGTGTAGGTTGCTTCCATCGCTTTTTGCCTGCCTGTTTGTAATTTTTCAAGTCGAGCGTTGTGCCTGCTTTGCCCTCTGTGATTAAAGTGTCCATACTTCGTCCCCTGGTTTCGCGGAGCCGGGCGGCAGGTCAACCAGGACAAATCCGATCCAGCCCGATTTTACCCGGTTCGGGTCGGCGCTGCCACGCGGCTGCCAGTCCAAGCCTTTGATGCGCGTCACAATCGGGGCGGACCCTGCGGCCCGGAGTTCAACCATGTCGCCGGCGGCCGCTTCTCCATCGCCCCAAACGCCGGGAAAGCCGGGGAGAAGTCCGAGGCCGCGCTTTTTGATAAACAGCGTGTCGTCCACGACAAACAGGAGCTGCGGCATGAGAACTACCTTATCGGCACGGGGCCGAAGGCGGGGACGGCGGCCCCGGCGCTGTCCACCAGGTTGCAGTACGGCGCAAAGCCGTAGCCGTACCAAAGATGGAGGCCGGCGGGCGACGGGTCTTCAGTCAGCTTCAGCACGGCGTCGGAGCCGTCTAAGACGATTTTGTAAATCAGCGGGACTTCGGCGGATTGGCCGTCGCGCAGGGAAAACCCGGCGGGGCGGCCGGCGGCAGTCAGCGTGCCCTGAACGTTTGCAAACGAGACGCGGATTTCATGCCGGGCGGGGTCGTAGGAGACAAGGCCGAGGGCGGGGGCAGGCTCGCCGAGGGCGACCATCGCCAGGCGGCGGCCCAGCGCTTTGAGGCCCGGCGTGTCTACATGGATTAGGTCGTCGAGGCCGCAGTCCACCGCCGACACCACGGCGGCGGGCGGCGGCAGCAGCTCGGGCAGAGTGCGCTGCAATTCCCGAATGCGGCTCCACGAGTCGTGCCCTGACGTGTCGGCGGCCGTGACAAAGCCGCCGAGCTGGACCAGATAAAACGGCAGGGCGGGCTGACCGAAATCGGCCCGAAACGACTGCACCAGCTCGGTCATGCGCTGCGTGTACAGCGCGGCATTGGCCGAGTCCGAATCGGACTCCCCTTGATACCACAGCATTCCCGCCACTTTGCCGCCGGCGGCGGCGACCCGCGCCAAAGTCGCGCCGTACAGCGAGCCGCCGCCCATGCTTTTGCGCGACGGCTCCCACTGCTGCATGGAAGTCCCGCCGTGGGCCGACGGGATGAGGCCGACGGGCACGCCGGTCGCGTCGGCCATCGCTTTGGCGAATGTCAGCCCGAGGCCCGCGCCTTTGAGCCGGCCGGTGTCGCGCGGCGCGGGGGCTTCCGGCAGGCCCATCAGCAGGCGATGGATCGGGCGGGGCGACTCTTCGGGCCAGTGCAGCGGCTCTTCGGCAGGCGCCCATTCTTCGCGGGACTGAAACGAATGCACCAGCGGGTGCGGGGGTTCCAGATCGGCGAGTTCCCCCACCCCCTGCATGTTGCTTTGGCCCGCCAGCACCCACAGGTCCCCGACCAGGACATTGTGCGCCCCGCCGACCGTGTACGGCCCGCCGGTGCCCAGCGTCACCGTTTCGCCGCTGTCGAGCGTCACAGACGCTTTGCCGTCCGCGCCTCGCTGAAGCACTTGGTAATTGGAGATCGTCATCTACTCGGTGTCCTTTGCGTCATGGGGTGGATTGTCGGAGAAATTTAAGTGCATGCGGCTGGCCGTCGGGGCCGACTGGCCTTTGTACTTGCTGCCGAGGCTCGGGTGTCCGTAAGGCCGGTCGGCGGGGGTGCTCATGGCAAAAAACGACAACTGCCCGACTTTCATGCCGGGATACAGGCGAATGGGCAGATTGGCGACATTGGACAATTCCAGCGTAATGTTACCCTCAAATCCGGGGTCCACATACCCCGCCGTGGCGTGAACAATCAGGCCAAGCCGGCCCAGTGAACTTTTTCCTTCAAGCCGGCTGACTAAATCATCGCCGAGCTTGATGCGCTCGACCGTGTTGCCGAGAATAAACTCGCCGGGATGAACAATAAACGGCTCATCGTCGGCGACTTCCACCAGCTCGGTCAAATCCTGCTGGACGGCTTTGGGGTCAATGCACGAGTAGCGGTAGTTTCGGAACACGCGAAAGCGCCCATCCAGGCGAATGTCAATCGAAGCCGGCTGGACTAACTCCTCGTCGTAAGGCGTCAGGACAATGCGCCCGGCGGCGATATACTCTTTGATGCTGCGGTCGGAAAGGATCATAAGCGGTCAGACTTTGCGAGGGATTTTTTGAGCCAAAAAAAGCGCGGGCCGGACATCTTTTCAACGGCCTCGAAGCCGGCGGCGGCGGCGCAGGCCAGCGCGGGGGCGTTTTCGCGGTGGACCCGCAGCCAGACTTCGAGGTAGGGCTTCAGCTCGGCGAGAAACGCGCAGACGCGCGTAAGCATCGCGCGTCCGACGCCCGCCGAGCGCAGGTCGGGGGCGACCAGCAGGTGCTGGATTTCCACGTCCTGCTCGACCACGTCCTCCACGATCTCGGCGTAGGCGGCCAGGTCGCCGCCCCGCCGCAGGGTCAGCGCGTAGTCGCATTCGTAGGTCCACGCCGCCACGTCGCCGGCCGTCAGGGGGAAATCCTCGCCGCCTGTCAAAAACCGCACGTCGGCGGCGTCCTGCGCCCAGCCGGCGACGGTTTCGGCTTCCGGGAGGGCCAGAGGCCGCAGCTCAAACCGCACCGGCGTCGCCCTCCGTGTTTGGTTCCGTTTCGGCGTCCGCCCCGCCGCGCGGCTGCCGGGCCAAAGCGCCCAGCACCCCGTTGACAAAGCGGCCCGATTCGGCGGTGCTGTATTTTTTCGCCAGCTCGACCGCTTCGTTAACCACGGCGGCGACGGGGGCATCGGGCCGGTACAGCAGCTCATACGATGCCAGGCGCAGAATGTTCCGGTCTACGACCGCCTGCCGGTCGGCGTTCCAGTCGGGGGTCAGCGCGGCGAGGCGCGGGTCAATCTCGGCGATGTGCGTCAGCGTTTCGCGGACTAAAATCTCGGCATACTCGCGGTTTGCGCCTTCCAGCGGGGACTGGGCCAGCGCCGCTTCGACCACTTCGTCTACGGGCTGATGGCCGAGGTCAAGCTGAAACAGCATCCGCAGGGCCAGCTCGCGGGCTTCGCGGCGGGTGGAGCGCGGGTCGCCGCCCGAATGGGCGGGGCTGTGAGGATGCGTGCTGTCGGGTGTCATGGTAGGGGTATTGTACCCGAACGCCGCCGTCGTTTCGCCCGCGTTGGGCGGAGATTTCGCGTTCGCCCCCGCCGCCAGCGCATGGGGGCGGGGTCGCGCTTGTTCAGCAGCAGCACGGCCGTCGCCGCCATTGCAAGAAAGAGGCAGACGGCGGCATAGCCGTCCCACGGGTGCGCCGAGTCGGGCGCGAAATGCGCCTGCTTTTCGAGTGTAATCCCCGTAAAATGGACAAAGCCGAAGGTGCTGAGCGCCAAAACGAGGCCCAGCCCCAGCGAAACGGTCAGGCGGGGCAGAGACAGCACACGCGGCGGCTTCCGGCGGGATTTGGGCATAAGGCCGTTAGGAGGACTCGCGGCGGGAGGCCGGCGGCATGGTTTGGATCAGCGCCCGCAAAACCGCGTTGACTGAGGCTTCGGTGGTGAACACCGCCGCAACATCATCATCCAAGTGGATTGTCTGCGCGGCATTGTCGCGCTGAACAAAACGGTTCGGCCGGGCTTTGCTGTAATCGAAGCGGTACTCAGGAAGCATTTCATCAGAGAACGTATCCGGGTCTGCAATTGTTAGTTGGGAGTTGTTAGCCATTTTCATAATCCTGACGCTCTAGCCGTGTGGCAACCCGCGCCGTAATGAGCCGGATGCCGTCTTGACGCTGCGTGAAACAGACCACGAGAAGCCGGCTTTGGCGGGAATGCCCAACGATAAACTCGCGGACTTCCGTTTCCGAATGGGCTTCGTCAGCAAAAGTGGTCGCAAGCGGATCGAAAAACACGCTTCGCGCTTCGTCAAACGTGATGCCGTGCTTTTGCTTGTTGCTCTCGGCTTTGTCCGGGTCCCACGCAAAGTCCATACTGCATTATAGCCGAAAACAGCAGGTTATGATTTCAGTGCCAGCAGCAGCGTCTTACTCCTCACCTTCCCGTTGCGGGAGGGTCGGCGAGGGACGAGCCGGGGTAGGTTCCGGCTAGAGGTTTATCCTCTTGAGCGAACGCGCGACGGCGAGGAGCTTTTCCTGCGGGCGCGGGCTGCCGCCCATATCTACAGTTTCCAGTTCATTGAGATGCTTCGCGAGCTGGTGTTCGGAGGCGTCTTGGGCCAGTAGAGTATAGATATGCCCTAAATAAGAGTCATATTCGTCTTGGGCCATCGGCTCATTTCGCACACCGATAGGGTCCCATTCTTCGAGCAAAACCCGACGCATTTGCAGTTTAGCCGCCCGAATTTTTGCCTTGTCGTACATGCCTGTCCCCTACTCCGTGACGTGGGTTGCCAGGAACTTGGTGTTGAGGTCGCCTTTGCGGAAGGCGGCGTTGGCGAGTATCTTTTTGTGGTACTCCAAGTCGGTCTTGACGCCGCCGATCTCGACTTCATCCAATGCTCGCTGCATGCGGTTGATGGCGGCGTCGCGGGTGTCGTCCCAGACAATGATTTTGGCGATCATTGAATCATAGTATGGCGGGACTTCGTAGCCGGCGTAGACGTGGGTGTCAATGCGGACACCGAGGCCGCCGGGGAGGCGCAGGCTGGTGATTTTGCCGGCCGACGGCGCAAAGTCGCGGGCGGGGTCGCGGGCGGTGAGGCGGACTTCAATCGCGTGGCCGTCCCAGTGAATGTCGCGCTGATGGAACGGCAGCTTGTCGCCCGCCGCGATCTTGATCTGCCATTTGACTAAGTCTATGCCTGTGACCATTTCGGTGATGGGGTGCTCGATTTGAAGCCGCGTGTTCATTTCCATGAAGTAAAATTTGCCGTCCGGGGCGGCGATGAACTCGACGGTGCCGGCGTTGGCGTAGTTTGCGGCGCGGGCGGCTTTGACGGCGGCGTCGCAGATGCGCCTCCTGACGGCCGGATCGAGATGCGGCGCGGGGGCTTCCTCGACCATTTTTTGGTAGCGCTGGGTCTGGAGCGAGCAGTCGCGCTCGCCGAGATGCAGCACGTTTCCGTGCTGATCGGCCAAAATCTGCACTTCAATATGCCGGAAATGCTCAATGAACTTTTCGATATATACATCGGCATTGCCGAACGACGACTCGGCTTCGACCTGGGCGGTTTTTAAGATTTTTGGGAATTCTTCCTCGTTTTGGACGACCCGGATGCCGCGTCCGCCGCCGCCGCCGGCGGCTTTGATCATCACGGGGAAGCCGATTTTAGAGGCTACTTTGGCGGCTTCGAGCGGGTCGCGGAGGGCGGTGTTGGTGCCGGGAACAATCGGGACGCCCGCGCGTTCCATTGTCGCCCGCGCTTCGATCTTGTCGCCCATCAGCTCAATCGCGCGGACCGGCGGGCCGATGTATTTGAGGCCGATGGCGTCGCACATTTCGGCGAACGACGCCACTTCGGCGAGAAAGCCGATGCCGGGATGAACGGCATCGCAGCCGGTGATGACGGCGGCGCTGAGGATATTGGGGGCGTTGAGATACGAGCCTTTACGCTCGGGCGGTCCGATGCAGACGGCTTCATCGGCCAATCGGACATGGAGCGAGTCGGCGTCGGCCTGGGAATACACGGCGACCGTGGCGATTTTCAGCTCGCGGGCGGCCCGGATGACCCGGACGGCAATGTCGCCCCGGTTGGCGATGAGGATTTTTTTGAACATAATAACGCAGGGGCGCAGCAAAAGCGAAGCGCGGCGCAGCAAACGAAGCGCGGCGCAGCAAACGAAGCGCGGCGCAGCAAACGAAGCGCGGCGCAGCAAACGAAGCGCGGCGCAGCAAACGAAGCGCGGCGCAGCAAACGAAGCGCGGCGCAGCAAACGAAGCGCGGCGCAGCAAACGAAGCGCGGCGCAGCAAACGAAGCGCGGCGCAGCAAACGAAGCGCGGCGCAGCAAACGAAGCGCGGCGCAGCAAACGAAGCGCGGCGCAGCAAACGAAGCGCGGCGCAGCAAACGAAGCGCGGCGCAGCAAACGAAGCGCGGCGCAGCAAACGAAGCGCGGCGCAGCAAACGAAGCGCGGCGCAGCAAACGAAGCGCGGCGCAGCAAACGAAGCGCGGCGCAGCAAACGAAGCGCGGCGCAGCAAACGAAGCGCGGCGCAGAAGCCACGGATTGAAATCCGAGGCTGGAACAAACCAGTGTCGAGGCGACACAAGATAACCATGCGGTCTGGCTCCCGCGTCGCCGCGACGCCGGTTTGTTCCAGCCTCGGATTTCAATCCGTGGCACGGAGCGCATAAATTATTCGCCGCCGCCGCCGTCGGCGGGCACGGAGCCGTCGGCGGACGGCGGCAGATGCACCCCGCCGGGGCCAATCGTCGGGGCCGCCGGGCCGCTCGGAGCGGGCGGGCCGCCGGGCGCGGAGGGCGGGGGCGCGGTCTGCCAGTAGGGACCGGGCGCGGGGGCGGACGACGCCGGGGACGTGCTGCTGTTGATGACAACCGGCGGGGCGTTTCGCGCGGCTTGGCCGCGCCCGATGTCGGTGACGTTTCCGGTCGCGGCGTCGAGCTGGAACTGACAGCCTTCGGCCTTGACAATCTCATCGCCCGCGCCGTACTTTTTCAGCGCTTCAAAGCTCTGCGGCGGATGATCGTCGTGGTCGGTTTTGTACAGGGCCACGGCCTGGTTAAGCTGCGTCTGATACTCGGAGCAGACCGCGCCGTAGGCTTTCTGCTCGGATGCGGGGCGGCCGTTGTGCGACCCGGCCTGCGGCTTCAAAATCTTGGCGTAGTACCAGGCCGACAAGATCATAATAATCGCCAGCGAAACAAGAAGTCCGACCAGGGACCATTGCCCGTGCTGCAAACGGGCGCGGCGGTGAGTTCTTTGCATGAGAAGGTTCCTACAAAGCCGTCAAGCGAAACAGCGTTTGGCCGTACTCGACCGGAGCGCCGTCGTCAATCAAAATCTCGGACACCCGCCCGCCGGCTTCGGCGGCCACGTCGGTCATCAGCTTCATGGACTCAATCGCCCCGACCTTCTGCCCCGGCACGATTTCGGTCCCGAGCGGCAGCGGCGGGGTGAGATGGTAAAACACGCCGACCATCGGCGACGGCAGAGGCAGGGCAGGCGGCGGGGCTTCGGCGTCGGAAAGCAGTCCGTCTTGAGCGGGCAGTGCGGCGGCGGGCGCAGGCGGCGGCGACGCGCCGAGGGGCCGGACGGCATGCACCCGGAAGCCTTCGGTTTCGACGGTGATTTCCGACACGGGATGCTCGGAAAACAGAAGAACGATTTTTTCGGTCAGGTCTAGGTTCATAGGCAGGGGCAAAGAGCGAGGAAGTAAACTTCACTCGCTAGTCAAAGCTGTCCTTTGGACAGAAGATTGGCGAACACTGACGGCTTTTGCGTCCGAAGGACGCCTTTAACCAGCGAGTGAAGTTTACTTCCTCGTCTTGCCGTTTTTGGACTAAATCTTCAGCGTGAAACAGACGTATTCCACCAATTTGAGCACCTGCGAGAGCAGCACGACGGCGAAGACGAATACCATCACCCAGGCGAACACGCTGTACGAGCTGTTGTGCAGAAATTCGATCCCCGCCGGGTTCGCCGTGAACGCAAACCGCTTGGCGGCGGCATCGGTCGCGCCTAAAAACTGGTTCACAAACCCTTGCAGCACCGAAAAGTTCCACAGCAGCAGCCCCGGCACGGCCACCAGCGTGATCGCCGTCAGCGCTTTGTGCTTTTGCCGCTGATGCTCATTGTAAATGATGCAGCTTCGGCAGCGCTCGCGCTTGGCTTCCGGGGTCAGCGCCTTGCGGGCGCCGCTGCCGAGCGACAGGGCCTGGTTCGCGCGGGTCATCTGGTCTTTCCAGTCCGGCGCAATCATGGCTTGGAGGACAATGCGCTCCTCGCACATGCAGCCTTCCTTGCGCCGCCAGCACGGGCCGCGCTTTTCCAGAAAGACCGGGCATTTCTGCCGGATGCCGTCCTTGCAGAACGGACCTTCCCAGCAGCGGCCGAGAAAAACCTGACGCTGGGTGCTGACCGGCTGCTTGGCGACTCCGTGGCCGTATTTGGCATTGGCCCGCTGCACGGCGGCGATGTCGGCGGCGGACAGCAGGCGGCGCACAATGTCCACCACCGTCCAGATCGCGCCGGGAACGCCGAACATCCAGGCCAGCGATTGAAAGTCTTTAATGGCGGTCTGGCTGACCCCCCCGGCGGTCTGTCCGGTGAGGCCGTACACCTGCACGGTCACCAGCGGCACGCCGGCGGCAAAGGCCGCCGCCGCGCCGAGCAGCCAGTACCCCACCCCTTCGGCCCGCGCCGACGACACCAGCAGGGCGGTGATCAGCACAAACGACGCCCCGGACAGCAGCCGGAACACCAGGGCCAGGTTGTCCGCCTGCTGAGCGCGGGCGGCGCGGGGCAGGTGGGCCAGCGCCGCGTGGGTCCACGCCCCGCTCCACAGGCCCCAAAAGATATACAGCAGCATCAAGCCCGCCGCCAGCGCGGCAAACCCGAGCGTCCGCTGCGCGAACTCGTCGAGCTTCGGCACGCCCGTCCCGCGCTGCTCCGGCGGCCGCTTGGGGCGGGGGGCACGCGGCAGAGGCGCTTCGGTCAAATCAATTCGTCCGGACATACCAGCACTGCTTTCCAGCGCCGCCGTGGGGCGCTACTTCACACGCTCTAGATACTGATCGGTGCGGGTGTCAATTTTGATTTTGTCGCCCATTTTGACGAAAAACGGCACTTGAACCACCGCACCGGTTTCCACAGTGGCGGGCTTGCCGCCGCCGGACGCTGTGTCGCCTTTTTCGCTGCCGGCGGTTTCGGTCACTTCCAGCTCCACAAAGCTCGGCACTTCGATCCCGATGATCGTGTCTTTGTGGCTGAGAATACTCAGCTCCATGTTTTCTTTAAGGTACTTGACGCTGTCGCCGATTTGGTCTTTGCGGACCGACGACTGCTCGAACGTTTCCGGGTCCATGACAAAGTATTCCGTGCCGTCGTTGTACAGGTACTGCATGGGCCGGCGCTCCAGAAATGCCTGCTCCATGCGCTCGCCGGCCCGCCAGGTTTTGTCAATGGTGCGGCCGTTTTTGATGTTTTTCAGGGTGGAGCGCACAAACGCCCCGCCTTTGCCGGGCTTGACATGCTGAAAGTCGGTGATGGTGTAAATGTCGTTGTCCATGACAATGGAAATGCCGTTGCGGAAATCACTGGTGTCCATAGCGGAAAGGGTGGCTCCTCGAAATCTTCTTGAACTTTCTTTGTCCTATTATAGCATATTGCCGTCGGTTCCGGGGGCAGACGGCAAACTTTGTGTGCCGAACTTGACGAAAATCCAATGCGCCGACGCCGGGGTGTCCGCGCCGCCGAAGTAGAACACCAAAGCGCCGTCCTGCCCGGTCCGGTTGGCATGGCGGCTGCCGGGCGCTTCGCCGCTGTTCAGGTGAATGTCGTGCAGGCCCGTCCCTTCGGAATAGGTCGTGCCGTACACAGCCATCGCCGCGCACGTTTCGGCATAGTGCGTCACCAAAGTCTGCAAGTCGCCCTGCCGCACCGGGGCGAAGTCGGCGTTTTTGAGGCCGAGCGCGGCATACGAGAGCGCCGGCTGCGAAAAGCCGGGCGCGGGCGGCGTTTTCCCGGTCAGGTCTTCGGGCCAGTCGGTGAACAGCACGTCGGAGCGGTCGCTGGAATGGATGTTAAACGCGCATTCGTACACGCCGGCCTGCGGCCCGGCGGCGACGCGCACCCACAAGTACACATGGTTGTCGTCGGGCCGGGTCCGGCCTTCGGGCACCAAAGTCGCATGGTCGAACGTCCCGGCCAGCCGGCCGAAGGTCGCGGGCGGCAGGGGGCCGGACGCGCGGCGATGAAAAAGAAAGGTCGGGGCGGTGTCGAGGGCAGTCATGGGCGGTCTCCTGCGAATGTTTCCTGCCGGCAGATACGCCGCCTGCCTGCCGTTTTCCTGCTTTATCTCCGGCACGGAAGGAGATTCGGGATCAGCGGCGAATACACAGGGTGTAAAATACACAGGGTGCAAGCGGTATCAACACTCGGCGGAGGAAAGCGCGATGGTCTGTACGGAGTGCAAGGCATCGAACCCGGACGGCAAAAAGTTCTGCGGGGAATGCGGCGCGGAGCTGAAGGCCGGCGAGGCGGTCGCGGTGCCGGGCGGCGACGGCGAATGGTACTGCGCGAAGCACCCGAAAGCCGTGACCCGGCTGCGGTGCGGGCGGTGCGAAGCGCCGATCTGCCCGAAATGCACGGTTTACACGCCTGCCGGGACCCGCTGCCGGCCTTGTGCCAAAAACAAGATCGCCGTGCGCCCGGCGGGAGTCCTGCACAGCGCGGCCGGGCTGGCGTCGAGCGCCGCGCCCGGCATGGGCCGCCGGGTCTGGTACTTGGCGTTGTGGTATTTGATTTTGTCGTTTCTGCGCGGGCCGTTTGAGTAATTGACGGGCCACGGAAAGAGCCACGGATTGAAATCCGAGGCTGGATGGAACCAGTGTCGAAGCGACACAAGATAACAGAAAGGGCGCGTCGGTTCCAGCGTCGCCGCGACTGCACCGGCGGACCCGGCGGGCGCGGGTTTATCCCAGCCTCGGATTTCAATCCGGGGTCTTGATTTCGCGGCGGCACTAACGAGGAGAACACTATGTACAAAGCACTCAGCCCCGGCGCGGTCGGGGTTTCGGCGGCGACGCTGGACGAAGCGATTGCCGCCGCCAAGACCGGCGGCTTCGGCGGGGTGGAAATCAACCCGTATGAAGTCGCCGACAAAGTGGACGCGGGCGGCAAAAACGCCGTGGCCGCAAAGTTTGCCGACGCCGGGGTCAAGCCCGCCGCGTTCAGCCTGCCGCTGGACTGGCGGGGCGACGAAAGCGTCTGGCGGGCGGGACTGGAAGCCCTGCCGCGCCTCGCCGCAGCAGCAGCGGCGATTGGGGCGACGCGGACGATGACCTGGATCATGCCCTGCTCCGACGACCGGCCGTTTCCCGCCAATTTCGCGTTTCATGTCGAGCGCTTCACGCCGGCAGCGAAAATCTTTGCCGACCACGGGATTTTGCTGGGACTGGAGTTTATCGGGCCGAAGACGCTGCGCGAAACGCAGCAGTTTCCGTTCATCCACACGCTCGGCGGCATGCTGGAATTGGGCCGGGCCATCGGCCCGAATGCCGGCCTGCTGCTGGACTGCTTTCACTGGTACACATCGCACGGCACCGTGGCCGACCTGGACGCGCTTTCGCCGGACAGCATTGCCCTGGTGCATGTCAACGACGCGCCTTACGGGGTGCCGCCGGACGCGCAGGTGGACGGCGTGCGCGACCTCCCCGGCGCGACCGGCGTGGTGGATATTGCCGGCTTTTTGCAGGCGCTCCGGCGCATCGGCTACGCCGGCCCGGTGATCCCCGAGCCGTTTGTCAACCTGAGCGGCCTGCCGTCGGACGCCGACCGGCTGAAGCGGGTCGGCGCAGCGATGGACGACATCTGGCGCAAGGCGGGGCTGGATTAACTGCGCGTGATTTGCAGGCCGGTGTCCGAGAGGCTGACGGCGACAAAGCGGGCGCGGGGGTTGGGCGGGTCCGACAACAGGCGCTCGCGGAGACGCGCGGCGGCTTCGGCGTCATGGGCCAGCAGCAGCAGGTAGCCGCCGCCGCCTGCGCCGGTCAGCTTGGCGGCGGCAAGCAGCGGCGCGATTTTCGCCAGGATCGCCGCCACTTCCGGCGGGTTCGTGCCGGCGTCGAGCGCCTGGTTCAGCGCCCAGCTTTCGCGCACCCGCTCGCACAAGCTGCCGTAGTCGCCGGACGACAGCACATTGTAGGTGTGGAGCGCATTCTCGCCGATGCCCCGCAGGCAGGCCAGCACGCGGGCATCGCCCAGAAACATGCCGCGCACAATATCGGCCAGAATGGTCTTTGCCAGCCGGGTGATCCCCGTGTAATACAGCAAAAGCGTGCCGTCGGCGGCGGCGCGGGTCAAGAGCGAATCGGGCGCCCAGCGCACCGCCACTTTTTGCTCGGGGCCGGGCGCGGTTTCCAGCAGCTTCACGCCGGGGTAGAGGCCGCCGGCCTGGTCCTGCCAGCCGCCGCCGGTGGTCACAAGCTGTTCCAGCAGCAGGGTCCGCGTGCCGAGCGCCTGCCGGTCCCAGCCGAGACCGTAAAACTCGGACAGCGTGCCGAGCAGCGTGGCGGCGAGAATCGAGGAAGTGCCGAGGCCGGAGCCGTGCGGCACGGCGGCCAGCAGCGACAATTCAATGCCGCCGCCCATCGCCGCGAGCCGCTGGCGCAGCGGCTCGCGCCCCCCGCCCGCATGAAAGCGCGGCGCAAACCCCGACAAGCACAAGGCCGCTTTCGCCAGAGCGAATTCGCTGCGCGGATGGGCGAACGTGTCCAGCTCCTCGTAGGTGTGAAGCCGCCGCTCCAGCCCTAAGTCAATCGAGCGCAGCACAATCTCGGGGGCGGGGGTGGGCCGCGCGAACACCTGCACCGGCGGCTGACCGTTGAGGTTCACGGCGACATTGAGCACCTGCCCGCCGAAGCGCAGGCAGTACGGCGGCGTGTCGGTCCAGCCGCCGGCCAGGTCAAAGCGAAGCGGGCTGCGGCCCCACAAAATCTGGTCTTCCAGGACATTCCGCACGGGTTCCACCGCCAGCGCCGGGCGGTCAAGAAGCGACTGCCGCAGCCATTCAAACGCGTCCGCTTCGGCGCGGGCGGCGTCGGCGGGCCGGGCCGAACGCAGCGTTTCGGCGCGAAGCATGGCGTCCTGCATCTGCACCAGCGGCGCGGCGGCGCGGAGTTCCGGCAGGTCGTCGGCGGGCACGCCGATTCGGGTCATCAGGCGGCCGGTCGCGGCAAGGTCCAGGTCATAAAACGCCGAGCGGCCGGGCCGGCGGCGCATGAGGGGCAGCACATCGCGCAGCACGTCTTCGCGCCGGGCGGCGATGCGGGCGGTGTTTGCCTCAAAGTTAAGCTGCCGGGCGGACAGCCGCTCCGCGCTGCGCCAAAATTCTGCGTGCGCGGCGCTGTGTTCCGGGGCCGACGCGAGGAGCCATTGCAGAAACTCGGACGTGATTTCGGGCAGCGGCAGCACCGGAAACAGCGCGGCGTCGTACACGTCGGTGTCGGGGTCAATCCCGGCGTCGTCCCAGCCGAGGCCGCGTGCCGCCGCCCATGCGGGAGCACTGCCGCCCAGCCACCGCGTTTCGGGATCGGACACGCGCCCGCGAAACGCATCGTCTATGCCGTACACGCGCACGCAGAACTGCTCGTCCCCAATCGGCACAAAGTCCAGGCAGACGCGCGGCTCGAGGCGCAGGGTCCATGTGTTCGGCGGCACGCCGGTCAGGACATGCTCCGAGGCAAGCTGCCAGGAGGCCGGCACAACGCTGTTTTCAATCCACAGCGTGTGGTTCGCCGCCCGGCGGATCGGCGGGTCGAACACGGAATTGAGGACAAACTGGTCCGGGTGCGGGCGGGTGTCGCCCCACCCGGCCTGCTCGGCGCGGCGGTTTTGCAGGCGGGAGACCGATTCAATGAGCTGCCGGCTGGTGCCCAGATGGTAAAACTCGGAGTCTTCCAGCGGCAGCACGGCGGTTTCGAGCGCCCCGATTTCCGGGTCCGGCTCGGCGGGACTCTCGCCGAGGGCCGGGCCGAAGCGGGCATACAGCTCGTAGGGGTCCGGCAGGCCATGGGTGAACGTCTGCGCGGCTGTGTCCCAGCCGCAGCGGGCCATCAGCACGCCCACGGCGCGTTCGCTGAGCAGCCAAAAGCCGGTGTCCACCAAAAAAAAGTGGTCTTCGGACAACTGCCGGATGGTGTCGGCGGACGGCTTTTGCAGGAAAAACCCCAGGGTTTGGGGCCGGTCCCGGCGGAAAAAGAAGACGCCGAACGCTTCAGCGATTTCCGGGGTCGCCGGCATGCCGAGCGCGAGCACATCGGCTTCCGGCAGCGGCGCGGCGGGGGGCCGAAAGCGCAGCAGGACATCGCCGCTCGCCACAGCGGCGACGTACCGGCCGGGGGCCGACGCGAAAACGCCGTCAAAAACCGGCTTTTGGAAATCCAGCAGGGTTTGGTCCAGGCGCTGCCCCAGCTCGCCGCGCAGCACCGGCAGGGGCAGAAACGGCTTGCCGACCGGGCCGTAGGCCGGCAGGCGGCGGCTTTGCCCGCCGCCGTGGATGATCATTTTGCCCGGCCCGCGCAGCCAGCCGGAAAACGAGGCGTCCCCGGACTCGCGCCACGCTTCCGCCAGCAGAAACGCCGTGCCGCCGCCGGAGCCGAGAAAGCCGCCGGGCGGGTCGGACCGCAGGGTCCAATCGGGCGGCGGCAGGGCGGCCCGCAGGGCGGGGTTTGCGGCCATCGCCGCCGGCAGAGACAACAAATACTGCAAAGTTTTCATAACGGCAAAAAGTTCATAAAGATTTTTTTCGCTGATGGGTTTCAATCACCGCCAGCGTGATTTCGCGCACCAGCTCGCTGCGCCAGGCCGGGTCGCCGGCTTCCAGGGCGTTTTCCGGGTTGGACAAGGTCGCCGCTTCCACCAGCACCCGCTCCGGCACGGGGTTGTACGCCGGGTCGAGCACGCCGAGCGTGCGGCCGGAAATGCCGCCGATGCCGTGAAAATCCTCGCGGCGGCACAGGTGGCTTTGCTGCATCTGCCCGGCCAGCGCCAAAGCGAGGGCCGGCACCGCGCCGCTGCGCTTGTCCACGCAGACCAGGCCGCCCTGCACGGCCTCGGCGGAAAACTGGTCGAAATGCAGCGACACGAAAAACACATTGCGGGCGGCGTTCGGATCGGTCCGGCGGCGGGTTTCCCACACGGCGGCGGCGGCGGCGGCCCGGTCCCACAGCGGGCGCGGGGAAGTGCGGGACACCAGCCGCGCTCCGGTCGCCGCGAGCGCCGCATCGTCCGGCGGCTCCGGCGGCGCTTCGGTCGCGGCCAGCGCCGGGTCCAGGCAGCGGCTCCGCACGGTGAAGACGACGCGGGCGTCCTGCGCCTGGAGGTCGGCGGCCAGCTCGGCGGCCAGGCGATAGGTCAGCGCGGCTTCCGTGATCGGCCCGGCGGTCGTGCCGGGGTCGGCCCCGCCGTGTCCGGGGTCCACCACGACGACCACACCGGCGAGCGAGCCTTTGTCCGCCGCCGCCGGGGCTTCCTCCGCCGCCGCCGGCGTGTGAATCCGGCTGGTCAGCAGAAACAAGCCTAAAGTTCCGAAGCCGGCTAGAGCCGCCAGCGAAAGTGTTTGTGTTTTTTGGCGCATGGCGTGTGACCCCGGCGGAAAAACGAAGCTACCCGCCCAGCCCGCCGATAGCTTTGCCGATAAAATACGTCACCAGGCCCTCGACTGCGCCCACCAAAGTCATCTCCAGGCCGCTGCTCCACCACGAGCGCACGGTGATCATGGTTTTGGCCGCGCCGACCGCAAAGTGCGCCAGCAGCGAGATCACGGCGGCGGCAATGATAGCCGCCGTGCCGTGCAGGAAAAAAAACGGAATGATCGGGATAAACGCCCCGACCGCCGTGGAAACAAAGCCCGAAGCGGCGGAAACCAGCGGGTTCGAGAGGGCATCCTCGGTCAAGCTGAGCTGCTCGGCGGCCAGGGTCTTCAAAAACTGCTCGGGGTCCCGCGCCAGGTGCTCGGCGGCCCGGACGGCGTCTTCGTGCGGCAGGCCCTTGACTTGCAGCACCAGCGCCATTTCTTCCCGGCCTTCTTCGGGGTTGTCTTCCAGCTCGGCCCGCTTGCGGTGCAGCTCGGCTTCGTAGATTTCCCGCTCGCTTTTGGCGGCCAGATACGCGCCGGACCCCATGGAAAGCGCCGACGCGACCATGCCGGCGAGGCCCGCCAGGAGCACATATTTCTGGTCGCCCGCCGTTGCGCCGGACACGCCGGACACAATGCCGAAGATCGCCCCGAGGCCGTCGTTGACCCCGTAAATCGCATCGCCGATCCACGACGCCGGGGACCGATGCCCTTTCCGCGCCCTGAGATCGTCCAATGCCTGCTGCGGGTTGACGGGCCGCGAAAACATGCGTCCGATGGGCAGGTCCGCCGACGGTGCCGGGGCCAGCATCTGCTTCAAGGCTTTCGAGTGCGCTTTCTCGTCAGCCATGACTTTTTGGAGTATCTCGATGCTTTCCGCGTCGCCGAGTTCTTTTAATTGCCGCCCGTAATGGGCGACATGCTTGCGCTCGTCCATCTCCACCCGGCGCAGGGTGGCGTCGAGTCCGCCGATTTTGTTGACCAGCGTGTCCGCCGCGCCGGTCGGGGGGCCGGTGTACGCCGGCGCGGGTGCGCCGAGTTCTTGAAGCCGCCGCGCCCACATTTCGGCGTGGTGCTCTTCGGCTTTGGCCAGCCCTTCCAGGGTGTGCTTGCGGCGCGGGTCGGTTTCGCGCTCGGCAAGTGTCCGGTAGGTAATCGCGCCTTCGGTTTCTTCCTGCCAGTTGCTTTCAATGGCTTTGATCAGCCGGGCTTCGGCGTGGGGCCGAGGCTGGGTCACGCTCATGCTTGGGTTCTTTCTAAGGCGGCGCAGGCCGGACACAGGCCGTAAAACTCGACGCGCGGGGTATCAATCGCATAGCCCGAGGCCGACTGGGCCAGGGCGGGCAGGCCGGCGAGGCCGGCGATCTCGACATCGCGGATTTCGCCGCAGCGAGTGCAGATGACGTGCGGGTGAAAGCTCGGGCGGACGGCGTCGTAGTGCTGCCGCCCGTCGCCGGGCTGGATTTCCAGCACTTCGCCGAGGCCGCGCAGGGTGTCCAGGGTTTTGTAGACGGTGGCGAGCGACGTGGCAGGCGAGACCTGCCGCACCTGCGCGTAGATTTCGTCTGCGCTCGGGTGGGTATCGAGTTTCAGCAGCGCTTCCAAGATGCACAATCGCTGCGGGGTTACCCGGCACCCGCTGAGGTGAAGTTTTTCGCGCAGCGTGTCCAGCCGCGCATGGTAGGAAGTTTCCATATCTTATTGACAGCTATTCTTTACGGAGAACTGTTCTCCGTTATTCTAGCATATTTACCGGGGCGAGTCAAGCAAAACTGAGGCAAGCAAAAAGCGGCTTCCGAAATGCTCGGAAGCCGCCTGTTTTTTCTGTATTTATTTTTCTATATTTAGTTGTCGCTATTTGGTTGTCTGTATTTAGTTGTCGTTATTCAGTTGTGACTTACACCGCCATTGTGCCCGGCCTGCGCCGGGCTTAAACCCCAAACCCTACTTGCCGATGCAAAACCGCGAAAAAATCTCGGCGATGACGTCCTCCGCCGCCGTTTCACCGGTGATTGTGCCGAGCGAATGAAGCGCCCCGCGCAGGTCAATCGTCGCAAAATCCGCCGGCAGGCCGCCCACAAGCGACTGCCGGGCCTGATTGATTTGAAGCGCGGCGGCTTGGAGCGCCTGCTTGTGGCGGGCATGGGTCACCAGGGCGCTTTCGGGGACGCCGCCCGCGCCGCCGAGGGCGGCGTCGGACAGCGCGGCTTCCAGAGCGTCCAGCCCCCTCCCCGTCAGCGCCGACACGGCAATCCCGCCGGGCGGCAGCGCCGAGGGCGGGGCAAGGTCCCATTTGTTCCAGACAATCAAAGCGCGAGGCCCGAGTTCGCGGCGCAGCGCGGCTTCTTCCGGTGTTTCGCCGGTTTCAGCGTCCAAAACCAGCAAAACCAAGTCGGCGCAGGCCACTGCCGACCGGGTGCGGGCGACCCCGAGCTGCTCGGCTTCATCGTCTGTCTCGCGCAGGCCCGCCGTGTCCGACACGCGCAGAGGAACGCCGCCGACAATGACGGTTTCTTCCAGCGTGTCGCGGGTCGTGCCGGGGATCGCCGTGACAATCGCCCGATTGGTCCGCAGCAGGGCGTTCAGGAGCGACGATTTGCCGACATTGGGCCGGCCCGCCAGCACGACGCTGATCCCTTCGCGGGCGACAATGCCCTGGTCGGCGGTCGCGAGGAGTGCGGCGGTCTGCGCCGATGCCGCCCCGAGCGCCGCCGCGCACTCGGCGGTGTTCAGCTCGCCGACTTCTTCCGGGAAGTCTATCGAGGCTTCAATCTGCGCCAGCGCCCCAAGCGCGGCGTCCCGGATTTCGCGGACGGCGCGGCTCAGCTGGCCTTCGCTTTGCCGCCGGGCGAGTCTTTGCGCGTCGGCGGTCTGCGCGGCGATGAGGTCGCCGACCGCTTCGGCCTGGGCCAAATCCAGCTTGCCGTTTAAAAAGGCCCGCTCGGTGAACTCGCCGGGCCGGGCCGCGCGTGCGCCGCAATGAAGCAGCCGGGCCAAAATCTGGCCGAGTATGAGCGGGCTGCCGTGCGCCGAAATCTCGGCGGCGTCTTCGCCGGTGTACGACCGGGGTGCATGGAAGACCGAAATCAACACATCGTCAATCACGCCGCCGTCCGCGCTTTTGATAATGCTCCGGTGCAGCGTGTGCCCGGCAAACGACGCGCAGGGCGCTCGGCGGCGCGGCGCGGCGGCGTCCACCACGGCAAACGCCGCCGGGCCGCTGATGCGGATCACGCCGAGGCCGCCGAGGCCGGGCGGGGTCGCCAGGGCGCAGATGGTGTCGGGGTCGAAAGAGGGCATAGGGAGAGTGTACCCGGTGAGGTTCTTTCCCTGTCCGCCCACCTCAAACGAATGATGCAAAAAACAGACATCTCGGATATAATAGAGAGAAGAGAAAACGAAGGCGAAAACTTGCGACTTTAAACCTGCGACTTTTTGCGCGTCCGCGTGTCATAGCCAGTGAAAGATACTTGAAGTCAAAGTTACGTGAAGGGGAGATCGTCCATGCTCAGTCGAATTATGCGCTACTTGAAGGGCCTGCTCGGGTTCAAGCTCGACCAGCTCGAGGACCCTGAAATCCTGCTTCAGCAGGCCCAGCAGGAAATGCGGGAAGCCCAGGCAAAAAACCGCGAGCGGGCGGTGCAGGCCATCACGCAAAAAAACAATTTGCAGGCGCTGGTGGACCAGACCCAAAAAATGGTGGACAACTTAGGCGCAAAGGCCGAAATCGCGCTTAAAAACGGCGACCGCGATTTAGCCCGCCAGCTTTTAATCGAAAAAGGCCAGTACGACAACACCCTGACTTCCACCAAAGCGTCGCTTCAGCAGGCATTGGAGACAACCGAAGCGGTCAAAACCGCCATGCGGCGCGAAGAAGAGCGCATCCGGTCCAAGACCGCTCAGGCGCTTTCCATGAAAGCCCAGTGGAAACAGGCCCAGATCGAAAACTCCATGAACAAGGCGCTGGAAGGCATGTCCGCCGACGGCACCGACCAGGCGTTTGAACGGGCGGCGGCAAAAATCTCCAATGCCCGCTCCGAAGGCTCGGCCCGGACCGAGCTGGCCCGCGAAAGCCTCAGCGGCCGGCTGGCCGGGCTGGACGATGTGCAGGCGTCGAACGCCGCAAACGACGAGCTGGCCCAAATGGAGCAGCGCCTCGGGCTGGCCCCCAAGCCGGCCGCGTCGGCGGCCACGGCGCACACCGCGCCGGCGGCAGGCAGCGCGTCCGACATTGACCGCCAGCTTCAGGAACTTGAAGCGCGGGTCGGCGGCGGAGGCGGCACGGCGGCGTAACGCCGTGATCGTTAGCAAACACAATGAGCGAAATCCCAGGGCGATTGTTTCGCATCGCCAAAACCTATCTTGACGAAGCACGCGGGCGGGTGGAAGACATCAGCGACAAGGCGCAGGAAGAATTGACCCGCGCCTTGAACCGCGACGATATTCAAGCCGGGCTGGCCAGTCCCGGCGACCCGATGGCCCGCGCTCAGGCGAAAATTGCCGCCGCGCGGGGCGAAACGGCGGCGCGGGACGAAAGCCGCCCGGCAGGGCAGACTGCGCCGGGCGCAACCGACCCGATCCAAACGGCCTACAAAATCATCGGCGTCCCCGCCGGATCGGATTATCTGACGGTGCAGACGGCAGTAAACAAGCTGCGCGAGCGCTGCGCCCCGTCGCGCTTCCCGAACGGCTCCGAAGAGCAGTCGCAGTCGCAGCGGATTTTGCAGAAAGTGGAAGAAGCGTACCAAGTGCTGCAAACCGTGCTCGACCCCGGCGCAGGCCGGTTCGACAAGCTGGAATTGTGAGCGCGGAAGCTGTCAACGCGGATGCCGAAGCGCGGTTTGCGGCGCTGGTTGCCGACGCGCAGGGGTGCCGGGCGTGCCCGCGCATGGAAGGCCGGCGGCGGGTGCTGACCGCCGCCAACGGGCCGCTGTCGGCGCGGGTGCTGTTTGTGGCCGAAGCGCCGGGGCGGCTCGGCGGCGACCGCGGGGGCGTGCCGCTGACCGGGGACGCGTCGGGCCGCAACTTCACCCGCTACCTGGCGGCGGCGGGCCTGCGCCGCGAAGACGTGTTTGTCACCAATGCCGCGCTGTGCAACCCGCGCACCACGCGCGGCGCTAATGCCCCGCCGTCCGCCGCCGAGCTTCGCGCCTGCTCGCGGTTTCTCGCCCGGACATTGGAAAGCGTGCAGCCTGCGATTGTCGTGACTTTGGGCGCGAAAGCGCTGGCCGCTCTCCATTTGATTTCCCCGCACTCGTGCACGCTCCGGGACCACGCGGCGACTGCCGTGGATTGGAACGGGCACACGCTGTTTCCCCTGTATCACCCGTCGCCGCAGGTGGCGGTCAGCCCGACGGGGCGCTCGCATGCCGCGCAGGAAGCCGATTATGCCGCGCTCGGGCGGCGGCTGGAACTGAGCCGATGACGACTCTTTGGGACGAAGTGCCGGGAGCGCGGGAGCGGCCCGGCGGCTGCCCGATTACGGTGGCGTCGGACGGCGGAGTCGTCACCCTCACCCTGCCGCCGCGCGGGGTTTCCCCGTTTGTTTTGGTTTTTGCCGCCGTGCTGCTCGGCAATCTCCTGGTCGCGGGATACACCGGCCTGATGCTGCTCCTGCTGAACAAAAGCGTCCTCGGCATGGCCCAAATCGCGCCAAGCGGCCTGCCGCTGCCCCTGAAACATCAAGCCGGGTTTCTGCTCGTCGCGCTCGGCTTGGCGGAAGCGCTCGGCGGGTGGACGCTGGCGGTGATTTTGCGCCCGATTTTCTTCCGTGAAGTGATCGTGATAGATGCCGACTGGGTGCGAATTACGCGCTCGGACTGGGGGCGGAAAACGACGCGGGCGCTGGCCCGGCGGGATGTGCGCGGGTTTATCGTTCATAAAGTCCCGCCGGGGCTGGATGCCGGGGTGCTGTCGGTGCAGGGGCGGGGCGAGGAGATTGTGGTCGGCGAGACTTTGCGCGAGGCCGACCGGGAGTGGCTGGCGTCCGCCGGCAGCGCTCTCTTGCGCCGAAGCGATTAGAGCGAACGGAGTGCGGGAAGAAGGGCGAGGGAATAAATTCCTCTCGCTGAATGGCGTCCTTCGGACGAGAGAATGCTGACGAATGCGCTTCTTGTTCCTTCGTCCGAAGGACGCCATTCAGCGAGAGGAATTTATTCCCTCGCCTTTCTTCCCTCGCTCCATTTTAAGAGCGCCGTTTCAGCTTGCCTGGAGCAGCCGGGACAGACTGGACAACTGCTCCGGCGAGCCGAGGGCGACGAGAACGTCCCCCGCCGCAATCGTGCGCTCATACGGCGGGTTCGGGAAAAAGCCGGCGGCCTGCCCCGCCGGGCGCATCGCGACCACCTGCGCTCCCGTGCGCTGCTTGAACTGGGCTTCGCCGAATGTCTGCCCGGCATAGGCCGACGATGCGGCGACCTGCACTTCGCGGACGGCAAACCGGGCCGGGTCCGCCTGGGTGATCGCGGCGACAAAATCGGTCACGGCAGGGTTGATGGCGGTGACGGCCATCCAGCGCCCGCCGAGAACATAAGGCGAGATGACTTTGCTGGCCCCCGCCCGCAGCAGCTTGGCTTCGTTTTGGGGGGCATCGGCGCGGGCGACAATAAACAGGTCCCCGCGCAGGCCCCGCGCGGACAGCACGATAAATGTGTTCGACGCATCCGACGGCGTCACCGAAATTAGCGCGGCGGCGCGGTGAATGCCCGCCTGCACCAAGACGGCGTCGTCGGCGGCGTCGCCTTCCACACACGGAATGCCGGCGTCCCGGAGTGCGCCGATCCGCTCGGGGCTGCGCTCGATGATGACAAACGGGATATTGTTCTGCGTGTAGCCGTCCGCAATCTGCTGGCCGATCCGCCCGTAGCCGCAGATGATGTAATGGTTTTTGAGGGCATTGACCACGCGGTCCATCCGTTTCTGCGCGAGGACGCGCTGAGTCTGCTCGCTGGTCAGGGTTTCCAGCACGGTCGTAAACAGCCACGCGGCGGTGCCGAGGCCGACGAGTATAAGGATGATCGTGAAGATTTCGCCGGCGACGTTCAGCGGCTTGACTTCGCCGTAGCCGACCGAGCCGAGGGTGATGACGGTCATAAACAGCGCATCAAGAAACCCCATGCGCTCGATGAGCATATACCCGCCGGTGCCGACCGCCAGCAACAGCAGACCGACCAGAAACGCCAGCCGCAGCCGCAGGATCGGGTCCCGGTAGTAATCGAATTTAGGGATGGTCACAGCGCTCCTGCCGTTGCGCTGACGGTGTTCCCTGCACCAATCGCCACGTTGTACGCTTTGCCGTGGAACCGAACGCCTTTGACGGTCAGATTGGACCACCCCGGCGGCAGGTGCGGGTCGGCGTAGAGCGCCGCGACGCTGTCCCCGGCGATTTTGGTTCCTGCGGCTTTCTGCCCCGCTTCGGTCACTTGCAGGCCCGCAAAGCCGGCCAACACGCTTTGCAGGCACCCGCCCATGCCCGTGCAGAAGTAGACGCGGTTCGAGGTCCGCTTTTCGGCGAACGCGTCCCACGGCCCGCGCATGAACGGCCGGTAGGAGTCATGGAACTGCTCCAAAGACTCCGGCCCGCGCCCCAGTTTCGCCGCCACGACCGCCTGCATGGACGCCGTCATCGCCGGGCCGTTTTTGATGGTGTGCGCCGAGTAAAAGTCCAGCATTTTGCCCTGCGTCCCGGCGTCAAAGGCTTTGCCGAGCGGATAAATCAGCAGCAGCGTGTCGGCCTGCTTGGCGGAAAAGCGGTCGGTCATCGGCGCGGCATTTTCGGCGGGAATGCCCTGCGCTTTGTCGAAAGCAAAATACAGCCCGTCCGCAATCTCCGCCCAGCGCGGGTCCGCCCCCTGCCCCAGCGTTTTGGCCGCCGCCGCCGCCGCGCGGAGGTTCGCCGACACGACCGCATTGGTGTAAGCGTCGTCGTCTACCACCCCCGCCGTCTCGTCAGGCGACAGCACTTTCAGGATATGATACCTGCCGTCCGCGCCTTTAGACACGCGCGACACCCAGTACGCCGCCGTCGCTTGCAGCACCGGCCAGCCTTCTTTGGCTAAGTAGGCTTTGTCGCCGGTCCACAGATAATACTGCCAGGCTGCCCAGCCGACATCGGCGGTGATATGCCGCTCCTGCGCGAACTCGGCGGGGGCCATCTCCGCCCCGGTGTCCGCGCTTTCCCACGCGTACTCGGCCCCGGCGAACCCGTGCAGCTTCGCGTTCTTTTTGGCCTGCCCGAGCGTCTTGAAGCGATAGTCAATAATAGACTTGGCATAGTCGGGGTGCTGAACAATCAAAGCGGGCATCATCCAGACTTCCGCGTCCCAAAAGATATGCCCGCCGTAGATCTCCGACGACAGGCCCATCGGCGGGATGGAATGGTCCGAGCCGGGATAAGTGGACGACAGCAGGTAGAATAGGTTCGCATGAGTCACCTGCTGCGCTTCGGGGTCGCCGGTGATTATGATGTCCGAAGTCTGCCAGAGATAGGGCCAGTTCGCCGGCTTGTAGATTATGCGGCTTTCCTTGAATGGGTAGCTGATGTCGTCGCCGCCGATTGCCGTTGTCAGCAGCCCGGAATGCAAATCAAGCGTCTGCTTGTACTGAACCCCTTGACTCAGGGTTCCGCTGATGACAGGCGGGTGCCGAGCCATCAGCCCGTCTTTGTAGTCTCCAGCCTGGAAGCTGATCGTCGGATGTCCGCTTGCGGCAACAGCGCTGCCGAGACGACCATCGCTCAGGTATGAGTCAATCGGTCGGTTTTGGTCGTGTGTCGTCAGCACCCACG
The DNA here is from genome assembly GCA_965246745.1 of Capsulimonadaceae bacterium. Lineage (GTDB taxonomy): Bacteria > Armatimonadota > Armatimonadia > Armatimonadales > Capsulimonadaceae > JANXMY01. Next base: position 3,562,874 of record OZ251980.1, on the reverse strand, counting down.
GGTCGAAAGTCTGCTGCGTGAGAAAAAGCTGATTGGCGGCGGCGGCCTGCTCAGGCGGCGACGGCGCGGTGTTCGTCGGCGGGGGCGTATTCGGGTGGCAGCCGGCGAGCAGCAGGCAGGCGGCGGCGAGGGCAGGTATACAGCGGGCGTTCATACGGGTAGAATACGCGGGAAGGCGGGGGGAATCCTGCAAGAATATGACGGAGCGAGTGCCACGGATTGAAATCCGAGGCTCGGGCAAACCAGTGTCGAAGCGACACAAGATGCAAAACCGAATGTGTCGGTTCGTGCGTCGCCGCGACTGCACTGGCAGACCCGGAGGGCTGCACTGGCAGACCCGGAGGGCGCGGGTTTATTCCAGCCTCGGATTTCAATTCGGGTCCGCAGGACAGGGACGGACAGGAGAATTCATGGCGGCAAGCGAAACACGAAAAATACGCTGGGGCGTGGTGGGGGCGACGGCGCAGATCGCGCAGCGCGGGGTCATCCCGGCGATTTTGGACTGCCCCGAGGCCGAGCTGACCGCGGTGGCGTCGCGCAATCGGGACAATGCCCAGGAAATCGCGGCGGCGTATGGGCCGGACGTGGCGGCTTACGGCGATTATGACTCGCTGATTGCCGACAGCAATGTAGATGTGGTCTACCTGCCGCTGCCGAACAAGCTGCACCTCGGGTGGGCCGTGGAAGCGATGAACAACGGCAAGCATGTTTTGTGCGAAAAGCCGCTGGCGCTGAACGCCATGGAAGCCGAAGAAATGCTGGAAACGGCGGATGCCAACGGGGTTGTGCTGTCCGAAGCGTTTATGTACCGCTACCATCCCTTGCAGCAGGAGATTTTCGACATGGTGCGCGGCGGCGGCCTCGGAACGGTGCAGCTTGTGCGGGCATCGTACTCGTTTGTGCAGACCGACATGGCTGATTACCGGCGCGACCCCGGCGCGGGCGGCGGGGCGCTGTTTGATGTCGGCTGCTACTGCGTTCATATCGCCCGAACGGCGTTTGGCGCGGAGCCGACGGCGGCGACGGCGAAGTCTTTGTATGACCCGAACACCGGGATTGACACGACCACAACTGCGCTTTTGGAGTTCGGCACCGCCGGCATGGCTTTGATAGACTGCTCGTTTTCCCTGTCGTTCCGGGCGTCGTATGAGATTGTCGGCAGCGACGCGTCGGTGAGCATTCCGCGCTTTCTGCTCGGCGGCCTGCGGGCGGGCGGCAAGCCGGAAGTGGGCGAGTATACGCTGTCTTACACAGGGCAAACGGAGGAGCGGGCCTCCCAAGCGGGCAACATGTACGCCGGCGAAGTGGCCGCCCTGTCCCGGCGTCTTTTAGGCCAAGACAGCCCCCTGCTGCCGGCCGCCGATGCACTCCGCAACATGAACGCCCTCGATGCCATCGCCGCCTCAGCCCGCTCCGGTCAAAAGACGGCGCTGTAGACAACGCCGGGCGGCTTGCCTGCGAGCACTGGCCCTCTCCTTTCTGAAGGAGGGGGTGGCGAAGCCCTAGCGAGCCGGGTGAGGTTCCGAGCTACTTCCCTTTCGGCACCACCGGGAACCAGCCTTCGGCGCGAAGGGTCTTGGTGATCTTTACCGCCGATGCGGCGCGGTTGAACGTGTACAAATGGACGCCGGGGACGCCGTTTTGCAGCAGGTCGCGGCACTGCTCGGCGGCATACGCGATGCCCCGCTCCTGCACGTCTTTGTCGGGGCCGTCGCCGAGGGCGTCCAAAAGTTTTTGCGGGATGGCCTGGCCGCTCAGCTCGGCGATGCGTCCAAGCTGACCGAGCGAGGTCACGGGCAGAATGCCGGCAAGGAGCGGCAGGGTAATCCCGGCGCGGGCGGCATGGTCGCGGAACTCGTAATAAAACGCGTTGTCGAAAAAAAGCTGGGACGTGGCAAACTCCGCGCCGCAGTCCTGTTTGTGGCGCAGCCAGTTCACATCGTCGTCCAAGTGCGCGGCGTCGGGGTGTTTTTCGGGATAAAACGCGCAGCCGATATGGAACTGAAAGTGGGCGGCGGCGTACCCTATCAAGTCGCTGGCGTGCGCGAAGCCGTCCGGGTGCGGCGTGTACGCGGGGTCGTTTTGGGGCGCGTCGCCGCGCAGGGCCATCAGGTGCGTGATCCCGGCGGCTTGCAGCGTCGTCAAAATCTCATGGATTTCGGCTTTGGAATGCCCCACGCACGTCAAATGCGGCACCGATTCGATGTCCAGCTCGCGCTCGATGCGGCTGACCAAATCCACGGTCTTGGCCCGGTTGGAGCCGCCTGCGCCGTAGGTGACGGACACGAAATCGGGGGCCTGCCGGGCCATCTCGCCGAGGGTGGAATACAGGGTCGCCCACCCCGCCGGGTTTTTCGGCGGCGAGAACTCGTAGGACAGCGTCGGGATTTTCGCGGCTAATTTTTCGCAGAATGTCATAGCGTTGTTCTAAAAAAGAGGAAAGAGGCGAGGAAGGAAGCGAGGAGGCGAGGGAATAAATTCCTCTCGCTAAATAGCGTCCTTCGGACGAAAGAGCAAGAAACGCTTACAATGACTATCTTTCGTCCGAAGGACGTTATTCAGCGAGAGGAATTTATTCCCTCGCCTTCCCCTCGCCTTCTCTCTCGCGCCTTCCCTCCGCTGTTTTTCACTGTCACCCAATCCCCAGCAGCCGCGTTTCGACGTACTCGCAGAGCGTGTGCAGCATAATTTGATGGCACTCTTGTATCCGCATGGCGCTGGGGTTGACGCTTTGGACGCAAATCTCGTAGTCGGCGAGTCCCCGGCACCGGCCGCCGGTCTTTCCTGTAAACAGCCCCGTGACCACGCCGCGTTCCCGCGCGGCGGTCAGCGCCCGGACGATGTTTTCCGAGTTGCCGCTGGTCGTAAACCCAATCAAAACATCGCCGGGCTGCCCGACGGAGCGGACCTGCCGGGCGAACACTTCGTCAAAGCCGTAATCGTTGGCGATGCACGTCAAAAGCGTGCCGTCAATCGAGAGGCACAGGCCGGGCAGCGACTGCCGCTCGCGGTAAAAGCGTCCGGTAAACTCCTCAGCCAGATGCGCCGCTTCCGCCGCCGACCCGCCGTTGCCGCAGGTGAGCAGCTTGCGGCCTGCGCCGAAGGCCGTCAGAACCGCCTCGGAGAGCGCATTCAGCGCGGCTTCATGGCCCCGCAGGCGGATCAGGTCTTGCTGCAATTCTTCAATGTGGCGCGTGAGCATAAATTGTTCTCGCCACGGGTTAAAACCCGAGGCTGGAAAAAGCACAGCGTCGAGGCGACGCGGGAATAGGAAACGCCCGAATTCTTGTGTCGCTGCGACACTGGTTTGTCCGAGCCTCGGAATTTATTCCGGGGCGCATCGCGGTTACGGTGTCTCCAATGCTTCCGCCAGCAGGGTCACGGGGTGGGCGACGCGTATGCCCGGCAGGCCGCGCTCGGTGAGTCCCGCTGCGATCCAGGCCAAGCAGCCGGGGTTGCCGGTGGCGATCACCGACGCCCCCGTGGACACAACGGCATCGAGCTTGCGCCGCTGCAAGCGCTTTGCCATCGCCGGCTCGGTCAGGTTGTAGGTCCCCGCCGACCCGCAGCAGACTTCGCTTTCAGGCAGCGGCACCCACGCTGCGCCGGGCAGGCGGGCCAGCAGGGCGCGGGGGGCGTCCCGAATGCCCTGCCCGTGGGCGAGGTGGCAGGCATCATGGTAGGCCATCACCGTCGGCGGGACTTCAGGCGCGGGTTTCAAGGGCGCAATCCAGCCGAGGTCGTCTAAAAACTCGCTGACATCGCGGACTTTGGCGGCAAACGCCGCCGCGCGGGCGGCATAGGCGGGGTCGCCGGCCAGCAGGTGCCCGTATTCTTTCATCTGCGAGCCGCAGCCCGCCGAGTTGACGACCAGGGCGTCGAGGCCGTCCAGCGGCGTGAACGCGTCAATCAGCGCACGGGCCAGCGCCCCTGCTTCGCCGCCGAGGCCGCTGTGGCCGTGCAAAGCGCCGCAGCAGCCTTGGCGGCGATTGACCAGCACTTCGCAGCCGTTGGCGGCCAGCACCCGCACGGTGTCGGCGTTGACATCGCCGAACAGCACCCGCATCGCGCAGCCGGAGAGCACCCCGACACGGGCGCGTTTCGGCCCCAGCGCGGGCGTCACCGCCGGCGGCAGCGGGGGCGACAGAGTTTGAGGCATCTGCGGCGTCTGCGCCTCCGCCCCGGAGTCCCCCGACAGCAGGCGCAGCGCGGGCGCAGGGATGACCCCGCCGGTGACAATCTGCGCCATCCGCAGGGCGACCGAAAGCCGCTTGGGGCGAGCCAGGGTCCCGAGCAGCGCCGTTCGGGACAGCTCCACAGCGGCAGGGCGGGCCTGCTCGGCATGGAGGCGCTCGCGGGCGTGCTCTAAAATCCGCCCGTAAGGCACGCCCGACGGGCAGGCGGTCTCGCAGGCGCGGCACCCGAGGCAGAGGTCCAGGTGCCGGGTGACATCGGGGTCTGCCGGCGACAGCGTCCCTTCGTGCATTTTCCGCATCAAGACCAAGCGCCCGCGCGGGCTGTCCGCTTCGCTGCCGGTCTCTAAATAGGTCGGGCAGGCCGGCAGGCATAGCCCGCAATGGACACACGCCATCAAATCCGATTCATGCTGCGCTGGTGTCATGGCGTGTTCCGGTAGGCTTGCGGGTAATACTCGGCGACGATGTTTCTCGCATACTCCCAGCCCTTTTCGATGTCTTCCAGGCTCCGCGAGGCGCTGTAATAAACGTGCATCCCGCTCGTGTTTTGCAGAAAATCGGCGGCCTGCAAAGGACAAACGTAATGCTCGAAAGCATTCATTTTTGTTCTGAAGGAGCGTTCCATCAAATATAGACTTGGCGGCTCCGCGTGGTCAATTTGCAGGACAAGTGCAGCGGCATCCACCGGCCCGGCAATCAGCGTGTCGGAGACTTCCAGCGGTATCCGCAAAATCGGCATATACCCAGAAAACTCGGCGGATTCGATTTGGGCAATCAAAGATTGAAACGCCTGAAATGACACGCTCACAAGATCGGTCGAATCGATCTCTGCGTCCAAAAGGGCATCCAAATGGATTGTCAGCGGCCTAGACAGCGGCGGGTGATGCTGTGTCAGCAAACAAAACTTTATCCAGTCCTCAACCTTCCGGTCCAGGCTGCTGGGGAAGCGTCCAGGTATTGTCTTGAAGCCATTGCTTCTGGTCGTCGGTAAGGTAAGCGCTGCCATGTTTCCAGGTTCCATCTCTATTCAGTGCCGCGCCATTATCAAAATGCACATGCGGCTGTTCAAATAAATTCAGATCGCCCCGGTCTACCCGCTCGATGCCTCGCGGCGCTTGGCCGCGCTCAACAGCCTTCTGCATTTGGTTGGGCGTCATCGCTTACAGCCGCCCTACAAACCGGCCGGGGTTCCACAGGCGGGCGGGGTCGAGCGCTGCTTTGACGCGGGCCATCAGGCCGAAGTCCGGCAGCAGGGGCGACCAGACGGGGACGCCGGCGGCGCGGAGCGTTTCGGGCATGCGGCTTAAAACGAACGAGCCGCCGCAGCGGTCGGCTTTGTCTTTGAGATCGGCGTAAAAGACGTGCCAGTCGGACGCGTCCGTTTCCGGCGTAAAATGCGCGGTCATCAGCCCGAGGGCGGCGTCGGACGCGACGGCGGCGCGGAAGCCCGCGCGGCGGGCGGTCCATTCCAGCATCCGCGAAAAGGCGCCGACCTGCGACGACAGCACATGAAACTCGGCGGTCAAAGGCGAGTCCGAAAGCGAAAAGTCGCGCAGGGCGGCCCGAGCGTCTTTTGCCGCCGCGTCGTCCAATGCCCCCGCGCCGAGGGTCTGCACCTGCCAGTCCACCGATTCGCCGTCGCCGTCAAAGCCGAGGCAAAGAAGCTGCGCGTCGCCCGCGCCGGGCAGCACCGCGGCGGCGGCCTGCGGGGACAGCAGCCACACAAACGACGGCGTGAGGTCCGAACCAAGCAGACCGTCTAAGACATCCTCGCTGTTGTGGCCGGCGTCCAGCGGCAGCAGGGCGGTGGCCGACGCTTCCGGCAGCGGGGCGACTTTGAAGCTGATTTCAGTGATCAAGCCGAGCGTGCCGAGCGAGCCGCAGTACAGCTTCGGCAGGTCGTAGCCCGCGACATTTTTGACGACTTTGCCGCCGCCTTTGATTTTTTCGCCCCGGCTGTTGATGACCGACACGCCGAGCAGCAGGTCGCGGACGCTGCCGCGCCCAAAGCGGGACACGCTGCCGGCGCGGGCCGCGACAACCCCGCCCAAAGTCTGCGCGTCGGGCCGGGCGATGTCGAGCGGCAGGCACTGGCCGTGCTCCGCTAAAATGTGTTGCAGGGCGGCGACAGTCATGCCGGCCTGCGCGGTGACCGTGAGGTCCGCCGGCTCGTAATCGGTGATTTTGTCCCAAGCGCCGGTCAGCACAACGCCGTCATACCGCTCCGGCGCGTAGCCGAAATCCTGGCGGGTTCCCCCGCCCCACGGCACAAGCGCTTTGCCCGGCGATTGACGCACGATCTCCTGCGCGTCTTCCGGCGAGCGCGGCGCATAGACTTCCGCCGGCGTCGTGCCGAACAGCGCGTAGCGGGAAGGAGTGGAAGACGGCTCCGTCATGCCGGTAGTATACTCGGTTTGGGCGGCAGGGGTCAACACTCAGGCGGCAGGTCGGCGAAGAGGGCGGGGAGGACCGGCAAAAGGGCGCGGGCGGCGGCGTGGAGCGGGGCAGGATGGGCGTGGCCCTGAAGATTGCCGGGCAGGTTGACAATCAGGGTGCGGCGGCGAAAGCCCGCCAGGCCGCGCGTCGCGGCATCCTGCGGGAACCCGGCGTCGGCGGCGGCCCGGCGGACCAGCTCGGCAAGGCCCGGCGCGGGGCAGGTAAGCAGCTTGCGGGTGACATCCGGCACGACATCGGCGGGGGAATAGCCGGCTGCGCCGACTGTGAAGACCAAGTGGCAGCGCGACGGCGGGTGAGGGCCGTCGCACCAGTCGCGCAGGATGCGCTCGACCGCAGGCCGGGCAATCCGAATCACCAGCGGGCGATGCACCGTGTAAAGCGGCTCGGGGCCGGCCATCAGCCCGGCTTCCACCGCCGCGCAGCCGGCTTCTTCCCAGGAGCGCAGGCCGACTTCGGAAAAGATGCCTTCCCGCCGCGAAAACCCGAGAATGCCGACTCGTATCACTGCCATGAGTTTGCTTACTGCACCAGCCCTTTGGTCACTTTCATGAAAATATCTTCTAAATCCATCGCCTGCTCGGTGAAGGCTAAAACGCGGTGGCCGTGCCCAATCAGAAGCGTGTTGAGATCGGCCTGCGCTTCCGGGCTGCCCGCGAACTCGACATGCAGCGCCGAATCAATCGGGCGGACGGCGCGGACACCGGGCGCATCGGCCAGCAGCGCGGCAGCGTCGTCGAGGCCGCCCAGCAGGCGGATTTCGAGGGTCCGCCCGCCGGTCACTTGGTCCATGATGTCCTGCACATCGCCCGAGACCAGCATCTCGCCGCGCTCGATAATGCCGACTTTGTTGCAGAAGTCCGCCAGCTCGGGCAGAATATGCGACGAGATAATAATCGTCTTGCCCATCGCTTTCAGCTCTTTGAACAGTTCTTTGATTTCAATCCGGGCGCGGGGGTCGAGGCCCGACGCCGGCTCGTCGAGCAGCAGCACTTTCGGGTCGTGGATCAGCGTTTTGGCGAGGCACAGGCGCTGCTTCATGCCGGTAGACAATTCTTCCACATAACTGTCTTTTTTTCCTCCTAAATCTGTAAGGCTCAGTACATCGTCAATGATGCGCGGTCTTTGCGCTTTCGGCAGCCGGTAAGCGCCGGCGAAAAAGTCGAGATATTCCCAGACCCGCATGTCGTCGTAGATGCCGAAAAACGCCGGCATGTAGCCGATGCGCCCGCGCACGGCTTCGGGGTGCTCGACCACGTCTATGCCGTCAATCGTCGCTTTGCCCGCCGTCGGCTTCAGCAAAGTCGCCAGCATTTTAATGGTGGTCGTCTTGCCCGCCCCGTTCGGCCCGATAAAGCCGAAGATGTCCCCGGCATCGAGGCTGAGGCTGAGGTCTTTCACCGCCGTGAGGCCCTTGTATTCTTTGGACAGGTGTTCGATTTGGATCAAAGCGTGTTCCTAATTCCGCTCCCGAACCGCCCTGCGGTAGCGGGAAATCATAAAATACAGCATCGCCGCTGTCAGCGCCGGGGTGCCGGCAAGGTAAGCTACGGCGGCGTAAGCCGAGTTTTCCTCGGGGCCGCTGCTGCCAAAGGTCTGCGGCTCAAGCGCATTCAGCAGGGAAGAAAGCGCATAAAACGGGTTCAGCCACAGCACCGGCCACTCGGTATTGCCGTGCGCCGCCGACAGCCAGTTCAGCACAAGGTTGACTACAACCGTGCCGAGGCAGAGCAGTGCCGTGGTGGAAAGCGCGGTCGCCGTCGCCGTCATCGTCCGCTTGGCCTGAAACGAGCACAGCAGGCCGAGCGCCGAGTACCCGGCGGTCGTCAAGAGCAGAAACAGCAGCGTCAGCAGCAGCATCCACCCGGTAAAATGACCGCGAAACGCGCAGACAATCATCAGCGGCAAGAGAAGCGCCAAAATCAGCGCCGGGAGCATCTGCCGCCCGAGCCACTTGCCGAGCAGAATGTCCGTGCCCGACAGCCGGGTCGTCGCGAGAATCTCCCATGTCTGCTGCTCCCGCTCCTGCGTGACGGCATTGGCGGTCAGCGCCGGCGCGAGCAGGACAATCAAGGCCAGCGCCCCGTACACCAGCAGCGGCCAGAGGTCGCGTGCATCCTGCGAAGTCGCATGCACGAGCGTCAGCAGCCCCCGCGCGTAGCAGTACAGGGCGACCAGGCCGACCGCCCGGACCACCCAGACATTCGCCCCGAGGCCGCCCCTGCGCCGCAGCCGCAGGCGTCCGCGCACTTCGCGCTCCAGCACCGGATTGTTAGACCAGAACGGCATAAAAGTCTCCAGACCCCTCCCGCCCTGCTTCGCGGGGTCCCTCCCCTGTTAGGGGAGGGCTTTCGAAAAGCCCGGAGGCTGTTGCTTCTTGACGAGAGGCAGCGGCACGCTTCGGCGGCAAGCCCTCCCCTAACAGGGGAGGGACCCCGCGAAGCAGGGCGGGAGGGGTTCCTATCTTACCGGCACATGGATAATGACCAGAGACACAGCGTTGACCGTGGCGGGCTGCCCATCAATTTTGGGAGGCGGGCCGGCGAGGGCAGGGTCGCGGCTCCAGCCGACCAGCAGGGCTTCGTCGGTGTCGGCCCCGAAACCGGCCGGGACATTCTCGTGGTCGCTCTGCATCAGCGACCTGACATATGACGACAGCGCGGCCTGCATACGCTCGTGGATGCCGCTGCTGTCCGCCGGAACCCCCAAAAGAGAGTCGGGCGGCGAGGCGGCGGTCTGCAAGGTGGAGACGGGCAGACTCGCGCCGGGCGGCAGTGCGCCGAGGGCGATCCGCTGCCCCTGATACAGCAAAGCGCCATCGGAGAGCGCGTAAGCCGTGCCGTTGGTCAGCGTTCCGGCAACCAAGCCGTTTTTGACCGTCAGCGTGCCGGTTACCGCGCCGCCGAGGTTTACCGGCGACCGGGTTTCAAACGCCCGCATCGCCCACATGTTGACCGGGGTATCGGGCAGCGAGACGCCGGCCGGGGTCTCGACAAACTGCGCTCCGCCTGCGCTTGGGGTGTCCCCGCCGCGCCCGCTGAACTGGGGCAGCGGGACGGCGGCGGCCAGATTCGCGCCGGGCAGCGCGATGTCATACGATGCCCGGCGGGGCGAAAACACGCCGACTTCGCCGACGGCAGCGGCTTCGGCCCGGCCCGCGCGGGTTTCAATCAGCGCGGTGCGGTTGACAAAGACGCGGCCCCCTTTGGCGGCGTAGCCGACCGCGAAGGTCCCGGCGGCAAACAGCAGCACCAGGGCGGGAATGGTCCCCCAGGCCCATTCTTTGCGGTCCATCTTTTTGAGCACGAAGTAGTTGACGGGGACCAGAACGATCAAATAAAACAGAAGGAAGCCGCCGATGACCAGTGTGCCGGGGGCATCCAGCGACGGCCCGCGTATCACCGTGTCCGCGAGCTGCGGGCCGCTCCCCCCGTAGTAACTCCGGCCGTCGCCGGACTCCTCCCGGACCGCCGCCCGCCGGACAATCAGCGTGCCCGGCGACGGGGGGCTGCCGAGCAGCGTGCTCCAGACCGGCGGCAATGCGGCGGTGAGGACCGGAGCGCCCGGCGGCGGGTCGGAAGCCGTGAGTGTCACGGTGCCGGCCCCGTAAGGCCCGGCCACAGCCGCCGGCCCTCCCGGCAGAGGCACGGCGTGGACACCGGGCAGCGGCTTCGGGGTCAGCGCCGGCAGGCCGGAGCTGCCGGCCCCGACCGTCGCCGGCAGCAGGTCCGCGAAAAACGGGGCGATGAAGCGGGCGGTGTCGGAGCCGGCGCAGACAACTAAATGGCCGCCGCCGGCGACCCAGCTTCGCAGTGCCGCGCTTTGCGCTTCGGTCAGGGCATCGGTCGGCGCATCGCTGCGGAGAAGCACGGCGGACACGCCGCCGTAGCCCGCCGCCCGGTCCGGCAGGTCCGCCGCTGCCGCTTGGGCCACCTGGGCGGTCGCCGGCGCTCCCGATTGACCGCCGAAGTGTCCGCCGAACGATTGAAGCTGAGGAGCGTCCGGCAGGATGCGGCCGCTGAGAAACGAAAACGCGCCGGGGTCGCCGCCGAAGGCGACCAGAAGACGGTCGGAGGCGCTGACCGGACCGCCGGTGAACGCCGCCGCTTGGTTGGGGTTTTCGGTCGTAATCCGCGCCAGCACCCGCCCGTCGCCGCGCTCGCGTCCTTCGACAAGCTGCACGGCCAGGTCGGCCTGCCCCGGATCGAGGCCGCGCACATACACGGAAAACGCCGAGGGCGCGGCGGTGCCGCCGGGCACGGAGACGGGGCAGGCAAAAATCGCCGGGGAAGAGTCCGGGCGCAGGGAGCGCCGCCCGAAGCGGCCCTGCCCGGTGTCGGAGTCGGTCAAAACCACCTGCACCTGCCCGGAAATCGGGTCCGGGCCGGGGTTTGTGACACGGACGGTGACCAGGCACCAGCCGCCGGGCTTGTACCGCCCGCCGATCCCGAGCCGCGCGGTCAGCGCCGGCCCATCGGCAAAGGCCGGGGCAGCAAGAGCCGAAAGCGCGGTCAGTGCGAACAGCAGAAGAAGCGCGGCGGGGCGGTGCATAGAGTGGTCCTTGCGGGAAAGGCGTCACCTTGCGAGGAAGTGAACTTCACTCGCTGTTAGGGTCGTCCTTCGGACGAAGGAACGGCACACGGTGGGCTTTTTTATCTTTTCGTCCGAAGGACGACCCTAACAGCGAGTGAAGTTCACTTCCTCGTGCTTCAATCCTCGTTCAGCTCGGCTGCGGGCCTCACCGCCCGCCTTCCGCCGCTTCCAGCTCGTCGTCGGCGATGTCGAAGTTGGCGTAAACCTTCTGGACATCGTCATTGTCTTCCAGCAGGTCAATCAATCGCAGCACTTGGCCCGCTTCCTTGCCCGCCAAATCCACGGTCGTCTGCGGCAGCATGGTCAGCTCCGCCGACGCGACAGTGATCTTGGCGGCTTCCAGCGCTTTTTGGACGCTTTGGAAATCTTCGGTGGCCGTCGTCACCTCAAAGCCGCCGTCTTCGGTGGGCTGAATATCTTCCGCGCCGCCGTCAATCGCCGCTTCGGTGATCGCTTCTTCATTGGAAACGCCCGGATCAATAATCAGCACGCCTTTTTGATCGAACAAGTACGAGACGCTGCCCGATTCGGCCAAGCGCCCGCCGGTTTTGGTGAACACCGAGCGGACATCCGAGACGGTGCGCTGCTTGTTGTCGGTCAGGCAGTTGACCAGCACGGCGACCCCGCCGGGGCCGTAGCCTTCGTAAGTCAAGTCTTCGTAGTTTGCGCCGTCGCCGCCGCCGACTCCCCGCGCGATGGCCCGCTTGATGTTGTCCTGGGGCATGGAAATCGCCCGCGCCCGCGTGATGGCCGCCCGGAGCGTGATATTGGAGTCGGGCGAGCCGCCGCCGGCTTTGGCCGCAACGATGATCTCGCGGGCCAATTTCGTAAACAATTTCCCGCGCTGAGCGTCGGTTTTGCCTTTTTGGTGCTTGATGCTATGCCATTTGCTGTGTCCTGACATCGGTGTCTCATCCTCTGCTGTTCGTTGGAATTCTGGGCGTCCGCGCTGCGTCACGTCAGTTAATTATACAAATTAATTATACAGAAAAAACCGGGCCGGCGTCAAGCACGGCGCTTACGGCAGCGGGTCTTCAAAGGTCAGCAGGCGGTTCGGGTAGTCAATCGTCGCGCGGCTGTGCTGCGCCAAGACAGGGACGCCGATCATCAGGCCGATCTCGAAGCCGAAGTCGGGGGAAAGCTGATGGTCTACATTGGAGGCACCGATCAGGCCGTCCTGGGTCAGCGTGGCGGGCGGCGTGGAGCCGTCAAACGCCAGCGTGACTTTCTGCGGGGTCAGGCAGTAGTCTACCGACATGGCCGAGTCGCCGATGCCCGACCGGACATCGGTGGTGCCTTCGCGCCAGTCCGCCTTCGGCGTGCCGGCGGACAAGGCGCGGGTCAGATCAAGCGAGAAAAAGTCGGTTTCCGCGCCGGTGTCCACCAGCGCCCAGACCCGGCGCTTGCCGGCATGGGTCGAGACAAATAAATGCCCGTTGTAATAGTGCAGCGGCATGGACGCGACCGAGGCATGCGGCAGGGCCAGGTGCTTTGCCGCCGCCCCCCGCGCGATGGTCATGGTTCCGCCGGCAAAGTCGAACGTCACCGCGTAGTCGTCCAAAATCGCCCCGCCGAACAGACCGTCGCCCGGCCCTTCGTAGCTGTCTACCGCTTGCAGGGGGATGGAGCGGAGCGTGATGGACCCCAGCGCCAGCGTGTCCGCCCGCAGCAGGCTTGCCGCGCTGCGGCCCTGCATGCCGCCGACCACGGTTTTCGCCAGGGTCGGCAGCGCCAGCCGCTTGGCGGCGTTTTTGGTCAGCACCAGCGCGTCCGCGCCGGAGTCGAACAGCAGGCGGAACGGACGGCCGTTGATCTGCACCGAAACCAGCACATAGTTTCCTTCGCGCTGAATGGGAAACACAGCGTAGTAGGTGCCCGGCTTGTCGTCGCTTTTGTCCAGGTGAAACGGCGGGTCGGCGTCAAACGAGCGCCAGTAGCCGGTTTCGTTGGCGACAATGCTTTGCAGCGACGGCGTTTCCCGGTCAAACGGCTGGCCTTTGGGCTTCAAAGCGAGGCAGCGATTGATATTGGCCAGGTCGGCTTCGGTGATTTTGGAGCCTTCGGAAGTGTGTATCAGGCCCAGCCAGGCGTCCGGCCGCTCCGGGCGCAGCGCCGCCGCCCGCGCAAACAGCGCCCCGCCGTCTTTGCGATGGCCGTTCCAGACCGCTGCCCGGCCTGCCGCGACCAGTCCCCAGTAGTTGTCTTTGTCCAGCGCGAGGGCTGCTTTGGCATCGGCCTCGGCGGCCTCCGGCTCGCCGGCGCGAAGCTCGGCAAAGGCAAGCTGTCCGTGTGCGTTGGCGCTTTGCGGGTCGGCGGACACGGCCGCTTGGGCGGCTTTGAGGGCATCACGCCATTCGTCCTGCCGCAGCAGGGATTGGACCAGGCCGGCAGCGGCGGGGGCGGATTTCGGGTCGGCTTTAACCAGCGCGGCATAGGCTTTGCGGGCCTGGTCAAACTTGCCCGAGGCGAAGCTCGCCTCGGCGGAAGCAAGGCTCGGCGGCTCGGCCCGGCCGGCGGTCAGAGCGCCGGTCAGCAGAAGCGCGGCGCTTGCCGCCAAAGCGGCGCGGCGGAAATGGAAGCGCGGCATGGAAATACTCCTCGGAAGCTCAGTAGCCTTCCTCGTCGAGAAACGCGGTCATTAAATCCAGAAAAAGCTGGCGCAGGGTGACATTGCCGTGGTCGAGGCAGTAGCGCTTGGAGCGGTGAAACAGCGCCGGGGACATGTCTACCGTGGCTTTTGCGCCGTTCGGGTGCAGGGTTTTGTGCGCCAGCATGGAATGGACGCGGGCAATCAGCGCGGCGCTTTTTTCGGCCTCGGGGTCGGCGTCGGGCCGGGGCGCGGGCAGGTCCGGGGGGATAAACTGCGACAGCACGAGGTCTTCTTCCCGCTCCATCGGGGGCGGGGGCGCGGGGACAGCCGGGGCGGCCTCACTCGCCGGGGCGTCAGACTCCGGCGCAGGTTCGTCGGCAGCGGCGGACTTTTTTTGTTCGCGCAGGTTGGCGAGCCGAAGCTCGGCGAGCGTGGTCATCGGGCAGTGGTCTCCTCGGACAAGGAAAAAGGAGCGGGGGCGTCGGAAACGGGGGAATAAATCCCTGCGTTCCTAACGCCCGCACCCACTTTCGCTGTGCTGTCCTTTCGGCTTATCTCTCTTACTTGCCGGCGTTCTTACTTGCCGGCGTTTTTCAGCGTCACCGGCCATTTTTTCTCGCGGCTCATCTCAGACAAAGTCCGCTGCACCAGGGCCGTGGTCATCAGGCGCTGATCGCGGACATAGCCGTTGACAAACAGCGCATCGCATAAAACGCACACGTCGCGCGGGACGCCTTTGGTGATGGCGTGGACATCGGCCAGCGCCTGCGGCTCGAAATACGTGTCAATCTCGCCGCCGCCGGCGGTTTTAATCCGAAACGCGATCATATCGCTCATCTCTTCCGGCGACAGCGGATCGAGCCGCCCGACCACGGCGATGCGCGAGCGGAACGCATCATGGCGCTCGAGTTTTTTGGGCAGGTTGTCCTGCGCCAGCATCACGACTGTTATCAGCTTGGTTTGGGCGGTCTGAAAGTTCGACAAGTCGGAAATGGCGTCAATCACGCGTGACACCAAGTTCTGGCCTTCATCGAGCAGCAGGACCGGGTGGCGGCCCGCCATGTATTCATCGAGAAGAAACTGCTCCAAAAGCTGCCGGTTCTGCGCTTCGGTGCGAAGGGCCGTGATGTTGTAGGCTTCGAGAATCAGCCGCAGAAACTGGCCCGGAGTCCGCACCGGAGCGCCGGGCAGAAACGCGACAGTTTTGGCCGGGTCGTCTTCCCAGGTCATTTGCAGCGAGTTGGCGATGGTGGTTTTGCCCGCCCCGACCGGCCCGGTCAGCACCGCCAGCCCGCGCTTTTGGTCCACGGCGTAGCGCATTTTGGCGATGCTCACTTTGTGCTCGACGCTTGGAAACGCATAGCGGGGGTCGGGCTGCACTGAGAACGGGGTCTCGCGCAGGCCGTAAAATTCTTCATACATGGATTGGGTTCACTTTGCGGCCGGACGACCGGAGAAGTTAGGACTACAAGGACACATTATAAAGGAATTCGCGCCCAAAATCAAGCGCACGGATGTTTGCCCGCTTCCCGGCGGCTTATGTCCCGCCGGGCTTATGTCCCGGCGACTTCCCGGTACAGCGCGGTCAGCGTTTCCAGCATTCCCGGCAGAGCGTAGCGGGCCTGCGCCAGCGCCAGGGCGCTTGCGGCCAGGTTTCGGCGCAGGCGGGCGTCGCTTTGGAGGCGGCTCAGCGCCACGGCCAGCGCGGCGGGGTCTCCCGGCGGGACCAAAAGCGCCGTTTCGCCGTCGGAGAGCATCTCGGCCAGGCCGCCGACGGCCGATGCTGCGAGGGGCACGCCTGCCGCCATCGCTTCCAGAGCGGCGATCCCCTGCCCTTCCCGGCGCGACGGCACAGCCAGCACATCGGCGGCCCGCAGCAGGGGCCGGATGTCGGCGAGAAAACCGAGCAGCCGAACATTTGGGGGCAGACCCGGCGACAGCGCGGCAAGCAGCGGGCCGTCGCCGGCGATCACAAAACGCATGGACTTTCGGGCGCGGGCGGCGTCAATCAAAACGTCCAGGCCCTTTTCCGGCGAAAACCGGGCGGCGCACCCGACCACAAACGCCGTCTCGGGCAGCCCGAGCGCCGCGCGGGCGTCGGCGCGGCCGGCTTCCGTAGACGCAAAGTGGGCCATATCAACGCCGTTCGGAATCACTTGGATTTTCGCGGCCGGGACGCCGTTTGCCCCGAGGCTGCCGGCGACAAACGGCGAAACCGCGACAATTTTGGCGCAGCGCGGCGCAATCACCGCCAGCGCCAGGCGCATCGCCAGCGTGCGCTCGGCGGCATTGTGGGCGGTCCAGACGAGCGGAAACGGGCGGCGGCGATGGGCCAGCGCGGCGACCCACGCCGCCCGGAGGCCGTGGGCATGCACCACGTCGCCGAACTGCGGCCGGATCGCGGCAAGCTGCCGCGCGAGGGTCCGGTCCGACATGGAAATCCCGGCGCTAATCGGCAGCGGCACGGAAGCAAACAGCGCGGCATCGCCCAGCCCGGCCAGCAGCGCCGGCGGGGCGGCGACGGAGCAGAGAATTTGGGCCGGGTCCAGGCCGCTCAAAAGCGCCAGCACATGCTGCCGGATGCCGCCCGCCGCCGGCCGGACGACGTGCAAAACTTTCAGCGGGGCGGTCACGGCAGCGACGCGACCCGGACGGCGCGGCGATGACGATGGCGGCGGCGGCGAGTGCCGGCCTCGGTCGCTTCGGCGGTCTGCGCGGAGGCCGGCGGGGAAACGCCGAAGAGTTCGGCGATGATCGGACGCGCTTCCGGCCAGTTTGTCGCCACGTCGTTTCCTGCCGGCCGGCTCGGCAGGGTTTCCATCCGCACCGACTGGTGCGGGGTGTCGTGGGCAAAGCGGGCCAGGGCCACTTCCTGCCCGGCGGTCAAATCGCTGTCTACATGCGTGTCGAGCGCGGCCAGCAGCGGGCCGATCTGCCCGAGCGCCTGCGGCGAGCGCAGCTTGGTTTTGACGGCAGCGATCAGCGCCTGCTGACGGCGGGTGCGGACCAGGTCGCTGTCCGAGTGCCGAAACCGGACAAAGCCTATCGCCTGCCGGCCGTTTAAGTGCTGCCGTCCGGGCTTCAAATGAATATGCAGGTGCCCCCAGTGGTCGTCGTAGTCCATTTTTTTGTCTACCGTGAGGTCCACGCCCCCGAGGGCGTCAATCGCCTGCTCAAAGCCCTCAAAGTCCAGCGCCAGATACTTGTCGGTGGGGATGCCGAACGTGTCCTGAACCACTTTTTCAGACAGCGCCGGGCCGCCGGCCTGGTGGGCGGCATTGATTTTGGTGACCCCCCGGCCCGGCACCCGCGCCCGCGTGTCGCGCGGGATGGACAGCAGGGAGATTGTGTTTTTGGCGAAGTCGAGATGCGCCAGCATCAGCATGTCCGACCGGGCGCGGGTCTTGAGCGGCTGATCGGTGCGGTCGTCGTAGTCGCGGTCGCGCCCGATAATCATCAAATTGAGCGCCGTTTGATGGGGAAACGCGTCAGCGACCGACTGCCGCTGCAAAAGCGGCGGCAGAAGTCTTTGCAGGCTGCCCACGGTGCGGTACAGGTAGCCGCCGTACATCGAGACCGCCGCCAGCGCGATCAAAGCGAGGACGGCAAGACTTCGCCCCAGCGCGTGCAGCGGCGAGCGGCGGGCGCGGGGCTTGGGACGGGCAGGCGGGCGCGGGGATTTCGGCATGGGTCTTACGGAACTCCAAAGCGGGGTTAGCTTGATTATAACGCTCATTGGCGGGAATGTCAAACGGGGGCGGCTTGCATTTTGGCGGGAAATTTGCTATGATAAACCCAGAGAACACTGTTCTTGGCGTATTTTCAGCGGCGAGGGATCGGGAGGGAGACAACAATGGAGTCACTGCGGATTGTGATTGCGGACGATGAGCCGATTATTCGGCTGGACCTGCGAAAGACTCTGGAAAACATGGGGCATCAGGTGGTCGGCGAGGCGGGCGACGGGGCCAAAGCCGTGGAAGCCGCCCGTGAGCTGAAGCCGGACATCCTTATTCTGGACATCAAAATGCCGGAAATGGACGGCATCGAAGCCGCCAAAATTATCACGACCGAAGGGGTCGCCCCGGTGCTGCTGCTGACGGCGTACTCGCAGAAAGATTTGGTGGACCGGGCCAAAGACGCCGGCGTCTTTGCGTATTTGGTCAAGCCGTTCAAAGAAGCCGATCTTTTGCCTGCCATGGAGATTGCGATTTCCCGCTACGAAGAGTTTGTCGAGCTGGAAAACGAAGTTACGGACCTGGAAAACAAGCTGGACACGCGCAAAGCCGTAGACCGGGCCAAAGGCATTTTGATGGACCTGTACGGCCTGAAAGAGCAGGAAGCGTTTCGGCGAATTCAAGTGCAGAGCATGAATACCCGCAAGTCCATGCGCGAGATCGCCGAAGCGATCATCATCGCCCACAATGTCTGAAAATGTCTGAAGCTGAGCACCGAAAGAGCCGCCGCCGCGTCCCCCAAGTCGTCCGGCGGCTTTTGCTGACTCTGGCCCTGCTGTACGCGGTGCCGCTTCTCGGCCTCGGCGCGGGCCAGCAATTTCTCGTGTTCAACGCGGCGGCGTCCCGCGCCCGCACGGCGGCAGCCGGCGTGAAGCCGCCGGCAGGCGCACGAACGGTTCGTTTCCGCACGGCGTCGGGGGACACGATTGCGGCGTATTTCGGCCACGCGCTGCGGGCCGACGGCTCGCCCGATACAGATTATGCCCGCCGTCCGACCGTGCTGTTTTTCACCGGCAAAGGCAGCTCCATTGCGCCCGAGCGCGGCTTGTTTCAATCGCTGCGCCGCCTGGATGTGAACGTGCTGATGCCGGATTACGCCGGGTTCGGGCAGAGCGGCGGCGAGGAGTCGGAAGCGAACTGCTTTCAAACGGCCCGCGCGGCGTATGCGTGGATGCGGGCGCAGCCGGACTTGAACCAAAAACGCTTAGTCATCGCCGGGTATTCGCTGGGCAGCGGCGTCGCCGTGGATTTGGCGGCACGCGAGATTCGCGCGGGGCAGCCGGTGGCGGGGCTGGCGCTGTTTGCGGCCTATACGAGCATGGCGGATATGGGGCATCAGGAGTACCCGATTTATCCAAGCTGGCTGCTCCGGCTCATTCTCAAATACCCGTTTGCAAGCGACGCCAAGATGCCGCGTGTCACCTGCCCGGTGCTTTTGGTCCACAGCCGGGCCGACCGTCTTATTCCCTATGCCATGTCCGATGCGCTGACTGCCCGGTGCCGGGGGCCGGTCACGCGCGTCACCGTCACCCATGCCGGCCATGCCGAGTATTTTTCGCCGCTTGAAACTTCTGTCCTGCCCGCACTGAAACAGTTTGCCGAGAACACCGCCTATGAAACCCGCCCAGTCCCCCGCCATCCCGCCGCGCATCGGCTATTCGCGCCGTCACTTGTTTATGAAAAGCCAGGCCAGCGCCCTGCGCCGGCAGGAAACACAGACGACCCGGCTGCACCACGCCCTTCAAACCCGCACGGCGGAGCTGGCGGCGGCGGCGGCCAAGATTGAAAAAATGGAGCGGGCGCACGACGACCGCAATGCCGAAGGGGAGGCCCTGAAGCGCATCGGCGAGGCGATGGGGTCGCTGTTTGACCTGGAAGAAATGCTGAAAGCCGTCGCCGGCGTGGCCGTGCAGGTCACGGGCACGGATTCGTCGCAGGTGTATTTGTTCAACGATGCCCACGACACGCTGGTCCTGCGGGCCGTGACCGACGGCTCCGGGGAAGTGGTCGGCAAGCTGCGCTTGAAAGTGGGCGAAGGCATCACCGGGTGGGTGGCCCAGCACAAGGAAGCGGTCGCGCTCGGGCACGACGCCCACCAGGACTCGCGCTTCAAGTATGTCCCGGAATTGTCGGAAGACAAATACAAAAGCATGCTGTCCGTGCCTCTTATTTACCGGGGCGAAGTGCTCGGGGTCATCAATGTCCGCACCGTCGGCGACCATCAGTACACTAAAACCCAGGTGCGGCTTTTGCAGTCCATCGCATCGCAGATTTCCGGGGCCGTGGAAAACTCCCGCCAGTACCGCAAGCTGGAAAAACGGGCGTCGCAGCTTTCCACGCTGTCTGAAGTCAGCAAAACCATCACGAGCGACCTCTATTTAGAAGAAATCTTGCAGCTTATTGTCGCCGCGACGGCCGATTCGATGTCGTTTAAAATCTGCTCTTTGATGCTTTTGGACGAAGACAAGCAGGAATTAGTGGTCAAAGCCACCCAAAGCAAATCCAAAGAATACGCCAAAAAAGCCAGTGTCAAGATCAGCGAAAGCGTCGCCGGCACCGCGCTTTCCGAAGGCCGAACGATCACGGTTTATGACCTGAAGCACTCGCCCGAGTATGCAACCCCGGACCTCGCCCGCCGCGAAGGGGTTTCGTCGCTCGCCGCGATCCCGCTGCGGGTCAAAAACAAAAAGATCGGCGTTTTAAGCTGCTACACCGAAAAGCCGCACCGGTTTTCCGACGACGAGATTTCGGTCCTGTCCGCGCTCGGCAACCACGCCGCGATTGCGATTGAGCACGCCAAGCTGATGGTCAAGTCGGCGATCATTCAGGAGATGCACCACCGGGTCAAAAACAATTTGCAGCAGGTGGCGTCGCTGTTGCGCCTCCAAATGCACTATGTCGGCCAGCGCTCGGTCGAGCAGGTGCTGACCGAGTCGCTGAACCGCATTCTCGCCATCGCCTCGGTCCATGAGCTTTTGGCCCGCGAGGATTTGGACATCATCAGCGTCAAAAAAGTCGCCGAGCAGATTATCCAGGCCACCCAGCACGGGATTTTGGCCCCCAACAAGCATATCTTAATGAAAATCGAGGGCGTGGACATTTTATTGCCGTCCGCGCAGGCCACGTCCGTTGCGCTGATTCTCAACGAGCTGGTCCAAAACGCCGTCGAGCACGGCTTCGGCGAGGGCATGGACGACGGCGACATCCGCATTTCGCTGGCCGAAGACGACAAAGCCGTGGTCTTGGAAGTCTCCAACGACGGCACCCCGCTTCCCGACGGCTTCGACATCAAAAAAACCGACTCGCTCGGCTTGCAGATTGTCGAATCGCTCGTGCGCGGCGATTTGCAGGGCCGCTTTACCCTGACCAACGAAGGCGCAAGAACCGTCTCCAGCGTCGTGTTCGCGAAGTAGGTTGAGACCATGAACCAGCAGGAAGTAATCGCGAGGCTGATTGAACAACTCAAGTTGGCGGTGTCACGCCCAGCGTTATTTGCAGGCAAAGCCACTGTAGACGCGGTCGGGAGTTTCTTGAACGGTATGAGTTTGGCTTGTTTTGCCACAGGTATTGTTATAAGCTTGGATATTCGACGAGAAGCTACCAAGAGCCGAGGCTGGAAGTTTTACGCCAACACGGCATTGTATCTGCGAGATCAGGGGCTTTCGGAAGAGCAGATTGTTCAAGAGTTATTGCGGATTGAGATTAAGATGCTGGAAATCGTGGCGGAAGGGCTGATGGATTAGGAAAGCGTGGGCTTGAAATCCTACGCTGTGGGGCGAAGCGCCGAATGTCTGCCTGCGCGGACAAAGAATAAGACGAAGATTAAAACCGTAATTACAATCTCGCTCCGTCTCTCACTCTCCTCTTACTCTGCTCCCTGTCCGCGCAGGCGGACATTCGGCGCTTCGCCCCACAGCGTAGGATTTCAATCCCACACTCTAGCGCCCACGCCTTTTCCCTTCGTGAGCAGGTACAATCGGAATAGTGGTTTTGGAAGGAACTTGCCCGTTGCGCGTTTCTGTTTTGCTCGTTTTTCTTTTGCCGGCACTGCTGCCGCTGATGGCCGGCGCTCAGTCTGCCGCGCCCGTGTCTCCTACGCCTATTGTCACGCAGCCGACTTCGACGGCGACGGGGGTGGGCCTCGGGACGGTCACCGAATACACGCTGCCGAACGGGCTGCAAGTGCTGGTGGCCCCGTCGGACGCCGCCGATTTGGTGACGCTGGATGTGTGGGTCGGGGCGGGGACGCGGCGCGAGACGGCGGCGAATAACGGGGTCGCGCATTTTATGGAGCACTTGATCTTCAAGGGCACGCCGACCCGCAAGCCCGGCGAGATTGATGCGGCGATTGAAAACTTGGGCGGCTCGCTGAACGCGGCGACTTCTTACGACTGGGCGCACTTTTACGGCACCGTCGCGTCCGCCGATGCCCCCGCCGCGCTGGCGATTTTGGCGGACGCGCTGCAAAACGCTCAAATGCGCCAAAGCGACATTGATGCCGAAAAGCCGGTGATTTTAAGCGAGATGGCCCGCGACGCCGGGCGGGCGTCGGGCCGGATCGCGCGGGCGTACAACGCGCTCGAGTTCCCCGGCCGCGCCTACGGGCGGCCCCTGCTCGGCACCGCCGACCATATCTCGAATATGCCGCGCCCTGCGATTTTGGAGTTTTATCACACGTTCTATGCGCCGGGGAACGCGACCCTGGTGCTGGCGGGGAAAATCACCCCCGAAGCGGGGTTTACGCTGGCGCAGAAAACTTTCGGCGCGTGGCCGGTCCGGGCCGTCCCTGCCGATAAGACCCTGCCGCCGGTTCCGCAGACCGGAGTGCGCGAAGAAAACTTGGTCGCCCCGACCGCCCACGGGTATCTTCAAATCGGATTCCGTGCGCCGTCGGTGCGCGATCAGCCTGACGCCTGGGCGATGGACGTTTTGATGACCCTGCTCGGGCAGGGCGGCAGCAGCCGCCTGGAAACCGACCTGGTCCGGCGGCAAAAGCTGGTTCGGGCGATCTCGACAAATTACTTAACACAGCGCGACCCCGGCACGATGAGCATTGCCGCCGAGTTCGAGCCGGGCGACTTTGATGCCGTGCGGCAGGCCGTTCTCGGCGAGGTCGCCGCCCTGCGCGATGTCCCCATTTCGGACAGCGAGCTGGCCGCCGCCAAGCACGCGCTGCTGGCATCGTACTTGTTCGACACGCAGACTAATTCCGGCCGGGCGTATGCGCTGGGCTTTTACAGCCGAATTGATACCTACCAGTACGACACGGCGTATGTAGGACGCTTTGAGTCGGTGACGGCGGCGCAGGTGCAGGCGGTCGCCCGCAAGTATTTCGACCCGGCAGCGTATACGATTGTCACCCTCCTGCCGACCCCGAACCCCGTGACCGCTTCCCGCCGGTGAAGAAAGCGCTTTGGAGGCGGGTCACAAAATCCGCTCGATCAGGCCATAGCCGATCAGTCCGCCGGCGATTGTGCTCAGGCCCCCGGCCAGACCCGCCAAAAGCGCATGCCGCCAGTCGGCGCGGACGTGCATCGCGCGGACAGCCAGCGGGCCGAGGGCGAGGCCGATGACCATCTCCGCCACGATGATATACAGCGGGGTGTGCCCGAGCATGCGGCAGTGCCCGTAGCGCCACCAGTGGGCGTGAAACGCCATTTCTTCATAAAACGGGATGTTGACCGCCCCAAGCAGCGCGGTCAGGGTTATCCCCCAGCCCACCCCGAGCCGTCCGATCAGGCGATGGCCGAGATAGCCGATCTGAGCGGCGACAATCATCCAGGCGGTCGGCATCCACACGGGGGACAGCCACAGCATCGGCGAGTGCGCCACCGTGTAATCCAGCGTGCCGGTATACCGCACGCACAGCGCGTCGGCAATCAGCTCAACCACGCCGAACGCCAGCCCGAACAGCAGCAGACGCGCCATCACGCGGTCTTTATGAACGGCAACATGCCCCGCGAAAATCGCCAGCGAGACGGCGTTCAGCGCGAGCGCCGAGCGGCCGTCGGACCAGGGCCGGTCCCGCAGCAGCAGCACGGCCGTCACCGACAGCGCGACCGTCGCCAGCACGGTCCGCAGCCGTTTTTGTTCCAAATCGTCCGGTCTCATGGCCTGGAAACACGAACCTACCCCGGCTCGTTCCTCGCCACCCCTCCCGAAGCGGGAAGGGCAGGAAGCAGCGAAGATAGCCCTCTGCGTTTGACTCCTGTGCATTCTTTTAACCCTTCCCGCTTCGGGAGGGGTGGCGAGGAACGAGCCGGGGTAGGTTCGTGAAACGCTTCCGCGAAAATCCGTGGTATCATAAAGCGTTATGCTTGTACAAAAACAAGGCTGGCGGCAGATAGACTGGCTGCTGCTCGGCACTGTGGCTTTGATCTGCGCCGCCGGGGTGCTGGCGATCCGAAGCGCTCTGCACCTCGATCTGCATCCGCTGGACTTGGTTCGCAAGCAGATTTTCGGGGTCGTGCTCGGCCTCTCGGCGGCGATTGCCCTGGCGCATGCGGATTATGAAGTGCTGGTCAAGCGCTACGCCCGCTACTTGTACCCCCTGAACCTCTTTTTGCTGCTGGTGGTGCTCAGCCACTTCGGCGGGCATGCGGCCAAAGGGGCGTCGCGCTGGATCAAGATCGGACCGGCGGAGATACAGCCGTCGGAGTTTGCCAAGTTTATTTTGATCACAACGCTGGCGCTGTTTCTGGCGCAGCATGAGGGGACGATCACCGAAGGGCGGACGCTGCTGAAGTCGCTGCTGCATATCGGGGTGCCGATGCTGCTGATCGCCAAGCAGCCGGACCTCGGCACGGCGCTGGTGCTGCTTGCCATCTGGTTCGGCATGACTTTGATGGCCGGGGCGAGGCCGCTGCACCTGCTGGCGGTTTTAGTCGCGGGAGTGGCCTTGTTTGCCGTGCTGTGGCAGTTCAATCCCGGTCATGTGCTGAAAGACTACCAGAAAAACCGGCTGCAAGTGTTTCTTAATCCGGCGGCGGACCCGCGCGACACGGGCTACCACCTGCACCAAAGCGAGATCGCCATCGGCTCGGGGGGCATCGGCGGGGAAGGGTACGAAAAAGGGGCGCAGGCCAACGGCCGGTTTATCCCGGAGCAGCACACGGACTTCATCTTCACGATTGTCGGCGAGGAAGGCGGCTTTGTCGTCTGCCTCGTGCTTTTGTCTTTGTATTTGATACTTTTGGAGCGCGGGGTGGCCGTGATGGCGGAGTGCCGGGACCCGCTCGGGCGGCTGCTGGCGGCGGGGGTCTTGTCTATGCTGACCTTCCATGTGGTCGTCAATGTCGGCATGACCATGGGCATTATGCCGGTGGTCGGGGTGCCGCTGCCGTTTTTCTCGTATGGCCTGTCGAGCCTTTTGGTCAACTTGTCCGCCGTCGGTTTGTTATTGTCGGTCGCCGCCCGCCGCCACCGGGTCATGTTTTAGGCGGCGGGTGATGTTTTAGGCGCGGGGCACGCATGGGTACAGTGCATCAGACTACTCAGCGAAAAGACTGGAACCGATACCGTGTCTCGTCTGCGCTTTTTTCTTGTCGCCGGCGTTTGCGCCGTGTTTTGGGGCCTGCTCGGCGCGGCTCTCGGCGCTTGCGCTCGGCATCCGCTCGGCGGGCTGATTTGCGGTCTTCTTTTGGGCAGCGTTTATGCCGCCGCCTGCTCGTATGCCGCGCCGAAGTTTCCGGGGGACGCGTGGGACGCCAAGCTGCTGGAAAATATCCATGCCCCCAATCTGTACGAGATGCTGCATGCGCTGTGCGAGCGGACCGGGCAGGCGCTTCCGACCTTGTACTTTTGCCCGCGCTCGGAGCCGAACGCGTTTGCTGTGGCCGGGCGCGACGGCGAAACGTCGGTGGTCGTCACCGCCGGGCTGACCCGGAGTTTGGAAAAAGACGAAGTGCAGGCCGTGATGGCGCTGATGATGGCCCGCCTGGCGACTGACGCGATGCCGGTGTGGACCCTGGCCGCGACCCTCGCCGGGGTGCCGGTCGCCGCCGGGCTGAAGTGGCAGGCGCTGCCGGGGGTCGCCATTTTCGGCACTTTCTGGCTTGCGCTGACGGCAAGGCCGGCGGCGGCGCTGGTCCGGCTGGCGTATGACGAAAAAATTGTCCTGGCGGCGGACTTTCATGCGGCGCATTTGACCGAAACCGCCGGAGCGCTGGCGCGGGCGCTGGCAAAGATCGAGGCCGAGATCGGCGGCAGCGGCGGCGGGAACCCGGCGACCGCGCTGCTGTTCGCCGTGCCGCCCTTGCATTCTGTGTCTGCCGGTGCGCCGGCGTGGCGGCGCGGCCTGGCCGCGTTTCCGTTTCAGTCGCCGGACGCCGCCGCGCGGGCGGCCCGGTTTGCCGAAGTGGTTCCCCCGCCGCCGAATTCTTATGGTACAAAACCCGACAAAGAGTATTCCATCTTCGATATTACCCGCGAAAGTTGACAAATCCCGGCGGTTTCGTCTATACTGAAAAATACGTTTAGTTCGCCGAAGCTGGCCCCTATGAACGACATTTCGCCGTCCGACACGCTTCTTTGGGAAGCCCTGCCGGACTTGACTTTGAATATCGCGCAGACCGCCGCGCTGTGCGGCATTTCGGTCCGGCAGCTCGGCTACTGGACCCGGCAGGGCTATGTGTCCGCCGCCGGGCGCGGCGCACGCCGCGCTTACGGCCTCGATGCTATCCGGCGGGTCCTGGCGATCCGCAAAGCGATGGACGCCGGGTCGTCGCTGCGGCAGTCGCTGCGGGGGCTGCCGGCGGACACGCCCGCCGCCCCGCCGCCGCTTGATCTCCCTGCCGCCCTTGACGCCCCTGCTCTGCTCGATCTTCCCGCCGCGCTTCCGCCGCAGGCCCCGGCGCTGTCCCGCAGCCTGCTGGCGTTTTTTGCGGCCAACGGCAGCACGCGCGACCATGCCGGGGGCCTGGCGGTGAAGCTCGGCTGGGCCGAGGACGATGTCCGGCTGGTCGCCGACAGCCTTTGCGCCTCCGGCCTGCTCGGCGGCTCGGTTTCGCAGGGAATGACGGTGTTTCATCGTCCGGCAAAGCCCGAACAGAAAGAAGCTGCGCGTGCCTGATTTCGACAACACTTCCAGCGGCGACGGGCGGCTGCCGCTCGGCATGGATGTTCTGGACCGGCTGCTGGTCGGCGGCCTGCCCGACGGCAATTCGGTGCTGGTGCAGGGAGCGCCCGGCACCGGCAAGACCGTCCTCGGCATGCAGTTTTTGGAAGCCGGCATCACGCAGTTCGCGCAGCCCGGCCTGCTGATTACGTTTGAAGAGCACCCCCGGCGCTTGTACCGCGACGCCCGCGCCCTGGGCTGGCGCTTCGACGAGTTCGAGCGGGAGCGCAAGCTGCTGGTCGTCTTTACGTCCCCCGAAGCGTTTCTGCGCGAGCTGGTCTCGGATTACTACGGCCGGGTCATCAAAGATTACGGCTTCGGGCGGGTGGTCGTAGACAGCTTGACGCAGTTTGAAAGCTACCCAAGCGCGTCGGAGCAGGCGCGGGTGCGCTTTGAGCGCGTGGTGAACGGCCTGCGCCGGGAGAATATCTCAGTGATGATGACCCGCGAAACCGAGACGCGCGAAGCGCCGTTCGCCGTGACGCCCGAAGAGTATCTGGCCGACACGATTATTCAGCTTGAAAACCGCCGCCTGCCGGAGACGCGCGACGGCCGCCGGACCCGGCTGCTTGAAGTCTTGAAAAATCGCGGCTCGGCCCATTCCACGTCGCTGCATCAGTTCACCATCGGCCCCGGCGGCCTGGCGATTGACCCGGAAGCGCATCTTCAGTAACGGCTGTTCAGGGCTGGCCCAGGGTTGAAGAATGGAGGCCCAGGATTGAAATCCTGGGCCTTCACCCTGTGACCTCCTGGCGGCGGCAGCGGTTCCCGAGCCGAAATCGGGTAAACTGGGGCAGAGGCAATGCCCGATGACCCATTCCCCATCCCAATCGCTTTCCCGCATCTGCTCGCTGTTTGTCCCGGACCTCGATGCGCTGGCCGACCCCGCCCCCATCGCCGTCTACCTCAAAGCGCAGCACCGGCAGATCAATTCCCCCGCGTCGCTGACCGAAAACTCCGGGATGGACCTGCTCGCCGCCAACACCGCGCTGGTGGACGCCGTCCTGCGCCGCTTGTTCGCCCTGGCGATTGACCGGGCCGCCGCCGCCGGGCACGGACAGGACGCCCCGCCGGCGCTGGCGATTGTCGCGACCGGCGGCTACGGACGGCGCGAGCTGGCCCCGTTTTCCGATGTGGATGTCACGTTTGTCCCCGCGCTGGAAGACGACCCGTACCTGAACATTCTGATCAAAGACATGTTCCAGATGGTGATGGACGTTTTTTTGTACGGCGCGGACCTCAAAGTCGGCTATGCGTACCGGCTGCTCGGCGACCTCGGCCGCCTGGACCACCAAACCCAGACCACGCTTCTCGATTCGCGCTTTTTGTGCGGCGACAAAGCGCTGTTCACCGAGTTTCGGGCCGAGTTTCGGGCGCATCTTCTGACCGCCGATTTTCTGTTCCAGAAATGGGCCGAGCGCGAGGGGGTGCTGCTGAAGCACGGCGGCGACCAGGTGTACGGGGTCGAGCCGAACCTGAAAGAAGGCGCGGGCGGGCTGCGCGACATCCAAAACGCCGAATGGATGGGCGAAGTGCGCTGCCACGCGGGCCTGTCGCAGGTCTGGACCGTGCTGACCGAGCAGGGGTTTGTAACCGCTGCCGAGGCGGCGGAAATCAACACCGCCCGCGAATTCCTGCACTGCGCCCGCGCCGCGCTGCATATCGCGGGCGGGGCGGCGCGGGACACGCTGACCGCCGAAAAGCAGGAAGGGGTCGCCGCGCTGCTCGGCTACGCCGACGCGCCCGACGCTCCGGCGGTTGAAATCTTCATGCGCGAGTATTTCGCCCACGCGGCGTCGGCGCACCGGGTGTCGCGCAAAGTGATCCGGCGGTGCCTCGGCAGCGAGATTGCGCTCGGCCTCGGGCTGGCATCGGTCCGGCGCGAGCTGACCCTCGCCGACCCCGAAGCCGCCGCGCTCGACCCCGCGCTGCCGCTGCATGTCGCCGAGCTGGCGCAGGCTTACGGCCTGACGCTCTCGGAAGGCTTGGACGAAGCGCTGCGGGCGTATCTGGCCCGAACCCCCGCCCCCGCCGACCCGCCGCTGGCCGGGCGCGTTCTCACCCGAATCCTGCTGGCCGGGCGGGACGTGGCCGAAACAGTGAACCGCCTCGAAGCGCTCGGCGCTCTGGCCTGGCTGCTGCCCGAGTTCGGCCCGCTGATGACGCTGATTCCCTACGACGCCGCCCATGAGCTGACGGTCGGGGCGCACTCGCTCCGGGTGGTCCGCAACTTAGAGAGCTTCAAGACCAATGCGGCTTTCCCCGAAGGCCGGCGCATCTTCGGCGAAGTCGCGCACCCGGAAGTGCTGTACCTGGCCGGGCTGCTCCACGACATCGGCAAGCAGTGGGCGCACGGTCCCCATGCCGAGACCGGGGCCGAGGCCGCCGCGCAGATTTGCGAGCGGCTGGGCTGGGACAGCGAGCGGCGGGACAAAGTCGTGTTTCTCATCCGCAGTCACCTGCGGATGGCGGAAACCAGCCGCCTGCGGGACATGGCGCTGGAAGAAACCACCCGCGAGTTTGTCCGCCCCCTTCCCGATATGGACTGCCTCCATATGCTGTATTTACTGACCCACGCCGATACGGCGGCGGTCGGGGCGGGAATCTTGACCGATGTGCAGGGCCGCTTTCTGGCCGAGCTGTACGGCCGGGCCGAAGCGCTGCTGTCCGCCGCGCCGGCGCAGGACGGCGGCCCGCCCCCGCCCCCGGCGCTGGATTTGAAGCGTCAGCGCGAGCGCATCCGCAAAGGCCTGGCCCAGCACAACCTGCCGACCGACCTGATTTTAGAGCACACGCGCAGCCTGCCGGCTCAGTACCTGCTGAACACGCCGCTGGAAGATATGTACCTGCATATCGCCATGATCGGCCGCCTGCGCGAGACGTTTGAACCGGCGTGCGACTTCAAGAACGAATACGGGGCCGACTACACGGAGCTGACCCTGTGCGCTTACGACGACCCGAGGCCCGGCCTGCTGGCGAAGATTACCGGGGTTCTGTACGCCCACGACATCAACCTGCACACGGCCCAAGTGTTCACCCGCGAAGCCAGCGTTCGGATTGCAATAGACACGCTCTGGATAGACTACCGGGGCAAGCCGCTGACCCCCCACAAGCGCGGCGAGCTTCAGGAAAGCCTGCGCCGGGTGCTGCTCGGCGAGATCGGGGTCGGCGAGCTGCTGATGTCCCGCAAAAAGCCGCTGAAAGAGCAGACGATTTATGCCGCCAAGCTCGACGAAAACGCGTCCGAGCGGTTCAGCCTGCTGGAAGTAAGCGCTCCCGATGAAACCGGAGTCGTGTACCGCCTGTCCCGCGCTATTTCCGACCTCGGCTGGAACATCCACGCCGCCCGCTTGTCGGTGTGGGGCAGCCGCGCCCGCGACGCGTTCTACCTCACGGACCGCGACGGCGGCAAAGTGCCTGCCGCCGCCGTGTCCCGCCTGCTGGCCGTGCTGCCGCAGGAAGCGTTCAGCAAGAAAAAACGCGCCGGCGCGGCAAAGCCAGGCTGACTTCCCCGTGACGCCGCCCCGGTGCGGCGTTTTTGTGTCATAATAATCTTATGCCATTCACCAAGCACTCTCACGGCGGATGGGGCGGCTCGGGCGAGACCAAGCCGCTCCGCACCCCGCAGGACAAAGGCCCGATTTTCCCCCGGCGCGGCCCGCGCGGCTTGTCCCGGCCCGACGTTTTGCCGCGCCAGACCCCGTGCGCTTCGGGGCCGCGTCCCGCCCAAAAAGACCAAAAGAAAGAGCCGTAATCAAAGAAAGAGCCGTAATTTAATGCCGAGCGATACCAGCAATGCCACCGAATACAGCGAAAAATATCTTCATGTCAAGCAGAAGGCCGTGGAGCGGGCGCAGGCGCGGGGCGAGACCGGAACCCGTGTGGCCGTGCCGCGCTCGGAGCGCCTGCCGCCGGGGCAGTATTTGACTGAAAAGTTCCCTGTGCTGGATTTAGGCGTCCAGCCGATGTTTCTGCCGGACAAATTTCGATTGACCATCAACGGCGCGGTCCGAAACCCCGTCTCGCTGAGCTTGGACGATCTGGCCGCCCTGCCGAGCATCGAGCTGACCGCCGACTTTCACTGCGTCACCCACTGGAGCCGCTACGACCTGCACTGGACCGGCATCCCGTTTGAGAGTCTGGTGGACCTGGTCGAGCCTGAACCCGGCGTCACCCACGCTATGCAGTACGGCAAAGACGGCTATACCACAAACAATGCGCTGGACGAGCTGCTGCACCCGGATGTCATCGTCGCGTTTGCTTTGGACGGCCAGCCGATCCCGCGCGAGCACGGTGCCCCGATCCGGGTTATTACCCCGCACCTCTACGCCTGGAAGGGCGCGAAGTTCCTAAATCGCATCGAGTTCTTGACCGCCGACACCCTCGGCTTCTGGGAAGAGCGCGGCTACCACAACCACGCCGACCCGTGGACCGAAGAGCGGTTCTCGTAGGTTCACATTTTCTGGTACAATGGAGGCACCATCACGGATGAGGTACAAACCGACAGGAGATTTCGATGCCGCTGCGAAGGACTTAGCCGCCCGATTGCGCGGCCTGCCGAGCCAGATGATTTCAGGGTTCGGACGGCGCGAATTCGATGTCGTCAGTGAGGCCTACGTTGCTCAAACAACAGCCTCACGCAGCGCCGCCGCTAAACCCGGCAACTTTCTGACCGGCGACAGAAAAGCGCAAATCCGGGCGACGCTGCAAGCCGCAAAACAAGAAGGCAAAATCGCCTACTTTGAGTTCACGGCCGGCAAGCCACACGCAGAAGTTTTGGACTGCATTGCCCGAAACGCCGTGCGTCTCGCCGCACCGTATGTCATTGTGGTATTGGAGAATAACCTATGAACATCGAGATCGCCGAATACAGCGCTTTTTTCACTTTGTCTCACTTATCGGACGAAGCCGTACAGCGTGTTCAGCAGGCAGCGCAAAACACATTAGGTTTTGACGTTGAAGTGTCGCCGCGCTTTTTGGAGTTTGACTACAGCGGACGCGACCCAGGCCGGAAAGTTGTCTCGTTTCTTTGCCAAGCCGCCCCCTTGATCGGCACGGCAGAGGGCGAAGCGGAGTGCCGCATCACGACGGACACAGACGCTTCCTATTTGGAGTTTTACTTTATCAAGCAAGGCCGGCTTTACAAACAAGACGCCGAAATTGTCCGAATGCTTCCCTCAGAAGTTTGTCTGGAAATACCTACAGCGGAATTACAGCTTTCCTGAAATGAACGACACCATCACCGTTATTCTTATTCCCGCTGACGACCTGAGCGTCATCCTGCCGCTGGTCCAAATGCTCAATCCCGACATTGACGAAGCCGTGCTGGCGCGGCGGCTGGAAGAGATGCCGGGGCAGGGATACCAGTGTGCCGGAGCGTATCTGAGGGAGCAGCTTGTCGGCATCTGCGGGCTTTGGATCGCCACCCGCTTTTACTGCGGCAAATATCTGGAACCCGATAACGTCGTCGTCCATCCCGACTTCCGCTCGCTCGGCGTCGGCCAAGCGCTCATGGCCTGGGTCTACGACTACGCCCGCGCCGAAAGCTGCGAAGTGGTCGAGCTGAACTCGTATGTCGGCAGCCCCCGCGCCCACAAGTTCTACCTAAACGAAGGCTTTCAAATCTTGGGCTTCCACTTTCAGAAGACGCTGGGCGAGGCAAACCTATAAAGACAATCGAGATCGTCCTGGACGAAAATACCCTGGCGAACTTGCAAAAGATGGCTGCGGCGCGAGGGATGGGCGTCGAGGAAATGGCATCCCGTTTAGCGAAACGCGCTATTCGTGCCGCACGGCCCAAGCCTGTTTACGACGTAGAGGCGCTGCGAGCTTATGCCAAAGAGTTCGAGGCGGAAGATTTGGCGCTTGCGGACTCCGGCTCCGCGCATCGGCTGGAACTGCTGGAAGCGGAGGATAGGGCGTGAAGAACCATGCCATGAATGGCCCGGCTATGCGGCCTTCGGCCAGGAAGTGCCGCTTCGCGGGACTCGGATTGACTTATTCGGATTGACCTATTCTGAACCTCGCGAAGCAGTGTGTTTCCTGGCGTCCGCGCCGAGTAGCCGTGTCATTCATGGCATGGTTTCTTTTGTGGTTGTCTCAAAGTTTTCCTCAGCGTAAGTCACATCTTGTTCCGAATGAGGGTTGATCCACGCGCGGAGGGATAGAGCCGGCGAAAAATAGTCTTGATTTTGCATAAAGGCGTCCACCGCTGCGGAAAAATCCGGGTTTGCAATGCCGAGCGACAAAGTAAACCCTGTCTGCACGGTCGTACTGTTGTCCGGCAGATAGTGACCCCAAGAGCGTCCACATCTGCAGGTGCGCCGCTCTGGAAATAGCTTGACGACATCTTGACAGTGACCGCAAAATAGCAGCTTCATTGCGTGTTTCCTAAAGTTTGCGCCCCACGGCGTCGCCGATGACGTTTATCTCGCGCATGAGCGCTTGGAACGCCGGGATGGTGATGCTTTGTGCACCGTCTTTGAGCGCTTTTTCGGGGTTGGGGTGGACTTCGACCAAAAGGCCGTCCGCGCCGACGGCGAGGGCGGCTTTGGACATGGCGGGGACCATTGACGACCGGCCCGTGCCCTGGCTGGGGTCAACAATAATCGGCAGATGCGAGAGTTCGCGGACGGCCAGCACGGCCGATAAATCGAGCGTGTTGCGGGTGTAGGTCTCAAACGTGCGAACGCCGCGCTCGCAGAGCATGACGGCGTCGTTGCCGCCTTTGATGATGTACTCGGCGGCTTGAAGCCATTCTTCAATTTTCGCGGACATGCCGCGCTTCAGCATCACGGGTTTTTTGAGCTTGCCGACTTCAATCAAGAGATCGTAGTTCTGCATATTGCGGGTGCCGATTTGCAGAATATCGGCGTAGTTGCAGACCATCTCAATGTTGCCGATGTGCATCACTTCCGTGATAATCGGAAGACCCGTTTCCTCCCGCGCTTGGGCCAGCAGCTTCAGGCCGTCCTCGCCCATGCCCTGAAACGAGTACGGCGACGTGCTCGGCTTGAACGCTCCGCCGCGCAGCACAGTCGCCCCGGCGGCTTTGACCGCGCGGGCAGTCTCCATAAGCTGTTCCTCGGATTCGACCGTGCACGGCCCGGCCATCATCACGAAGCTGTCCCCGCCGATGGCGACATCGCCGACTTGGACCACGCTTTTTTCAGGCCGGAACTCTTTGGACGCAAACCGATACGGCTTCAAAATCAGCACTGCCCTTTCCACGGCCGGCAGTGACTCCACCTGCTCCGCCACCCGCGCTTCGTCCTGCGTCGGCGCTCCGACGGCGGCGATGACCGTCCGCTCGACCCCGTAGATAGGGTGGATTTCGTAGCCCCACTCTTGCAACGCCCCTTCAACTTCCGAAATCTGCGCTTTTTCCGCATTGGCCTTCATCACAATAATCACGACTGTTTGCTCCTTATGGCGTCCGCAAGACGCCGCATCAAATCCCGGTCTCGCTCGGCATCGAACGGCCTCCGCGCCCGCTGTTCGCGGGGGGATGAAAAGACGGGGCCGCGCAAATACTCCTCCGGCTCCGACGCGTTTAAGTCCGGCACCACCGGGTCAGGCAGCAGCAGGCAGTAGCCGGGCATAAACTGCGCGTCGCCCAGCACGGCCCACCCCGACGGCATCCGGCAGAGGACGGTCGGATTAGTCCCGGCCTGCGCCATCTCGACCCGCTCATGGATGAGTGTTTTCATTAGGAAGTCCCCCCGGCCCCCAATAATGGGGGAGCAATACAGGTACAAAAAAGGCAGTGCAGGGATGCCGGGGTTGTAGAAAACCCCGGCAAGTCAGTGTCCTTCGGACAAGGAAACGCCGAACGCTGTGCTTTCCTCGTGCGAAGCACGCTTGTGTGCCGGGGTTTTCTACAACCCCGGCATTCTTACCCTCTCAAATACTTGTTCAGCCAGGCCAGATTGCGTTCTAACCGATCCAGGCGCAAATCGGGTGGGCCGTTTCGGGACAGGCCGTGCGACGTTTCCGCCGGGTAGCGGACAAACTCGACGGGTTTCTTTTGCAGCCTGAGCGCGGCAAACAGCTCTTCGGCCTGCGAGACCGGGCAGCGCAGGTCGCCGTCGGAATGGATCAGCAGCAGCGGCGTGTTGATGCGGCCCGCGTAGGCCAGCGGCGA
The DNA here is from genome assembly GCA_965246745.1 of Capsulimonadaceae bacterium. Taxonomy (GTDB): domain Bacteria; phylum Armatimonadota; class Armatimonadia; order Armatimonadales; family Capsulimonadaceae; genus JANXMY01. The sequence goes on along the minus strand of OZ251980.1, from coordinate 3,528,049 downwards.
ATGATGCCACAGGTCGGCGGGATCATCCCAGCTATTGCCTTTGTAATAAGTGCCGTGCGACCAGGGGAAATCGCACGTCCCGGCCATTGACGGCAAGTTGTTGACAAGCCGGTCGGCAATCGCGCAGGCGAAGCGGTCGGTGTGACCGACGGCCCACGCGGTCAAATAGCCGCCGTAGGAGCCGCCCATAATGGCGGTCTTGCTTGCATCTGCGTAACCGCGCTTAATCGCTTCATCGGCCACTGCCTCCATATCGGCCAGCGCCGGGCCGCCCCAGTCGCCGGTGATCGCTTTGGTGTGCGCCTCGCCGTAGCCCTTCGAGCCGCGCGGGTTGGCGTAGGCGACGACATACCCCGACGCGGCCAGCCATTGCAGCTCATGGAACAGCATATTGCCGTACTGCAAATGCGGCCCGCCATGCACATAAAGAACTAAAGGCGCGGTCCCGTCGGCGGTGAAGCCCGGCGGGGTCAGAAACCACCCCGGCACGACCCCGCCGCTGCCGTTGTCTACCGCGAACGGCTCCGGGGTCTGCAAAGCGATCCCGTCGAGCCAGCCTTGATTGAGCTGCGTCACTTGGCGCTCGCCGGCAAAGACTTCGCCGGGGGCGGTCGGCGTGGAGACCGAGACGGCGTATTTCTCGCCCGCGACGCTGAAACCCCCGACCACTTGATTGGCCGGCGTCAGCATCGCGAGGCCGCCCGTGCCGGCCGAAATCCGCGCGAGCTGCACGTCGCCGCGCACACTCGCCAGGCAGCTCAAACTTGCGCCGTCGGCGCTCCACGCCAATTCCTCGCCGCCCCCGCCGCCGGCATCGGAGATCGCCAGGTTGCCGACCGCCATGTCCGTATGGCCCGTCAAGTCTTGGGCTTCGCCGCCGCCGATGGGCAGCACAAAAACGCGGTCGTTGTTCGTGCCCCATTGGTCGTAAGCGTCGGGGTTGCCGACATACGCAAACCGGGTGCCGTCCGGGGACCGGCACAGCCCGCTTTTGTCGCCGCCCGGCGCGGCAATCTGCGTCAAGTCGCCGCCGCCGGCGGGAACCGTCCAAATCTGCGTGTCCGCTTCGGCCAGCGCATCGCTGTCGGGCCGGCGGTCGGACAAAAACGCCAGCGTTTTGCCGTCGGGCGACCACGCGAGGCTGCTGCACGAAAAATCGCCGCGTGTGAGCGTTTTCGTTTCGCCTGTCGCCATGTCGGCAACGGCGACCTGCCAGTATTCGCCGTCAAAGTAGCCGAAGGCGTCCAGGCGATAAAACAGCTTGGTATGCACGCGCGGCGGCGACGACAGCCCTTTCTCCTTGCGCTCCTCCACGGCTTTTTTCGTATACGCCGCCGGGGTCGCCCGGTACACAAATGCGATTTTCCCCCCGTCGGGCGACCAGTGCAGGCTTTGAATGCCGCCGGAAGCAAGCGAAGTCAAAGCCCGCGCCTCGCCGCCGCCAATGTCAATCAAAAAGACCTGCGCCGTTTCGTCCAGACGGTCCGAGACAAATGCAATCTGCGTTCCGTCCGGCGACCAGCGCGGCGAGGAATCGCTGCCCGCGCCCTGCGTAAACTGCCGCGCCGGGCGGCTGCCGTCGGCAGGGACCCGCCAGAGGTCGCTCCGGTACTTGTTTTTCTCGTGGTCGGTCGCCGTGCGGACAAACACAATATCCGTGCCGTCCGGCGAAATCTGCACGTCGCCGACGCTTTGCAGCGTCAGCACATCGTCCGCCGCGAGAGGCCGCTTCGTTTCCGTCATTCGGTCTTTCCCTGCTGCAAGGCGCTGATTTGCGCCAGCACATCTTCTCTCGACAACTTATCCAGCCATTGATGGCGATCAACGGAGTAGTCGCCTTCGCCATTTGAGAACTGCTGCAAAAACCGCACCATGCCGACAGCGCCCAGCTCGCGCCTTAGCGCTTCCAGTCCGTGGCTGCGAATCTGTTCAGTTGTCATTTCCTTCATTAGTAATTACCTCCATCAGCCAGTTTGCAGGGTTGGCGACCCTCACCATTAGTTGTTCTCTCACTCGAAGTGCAAGCCGCAGCAGCCGATCATCCGTCGTCAGAAAAACATCTACGCCTGCCGTTTCTGCACAAGCAAGATGAAGCGCATCGAAGAGGTGAAAGCCAAGTTTTTGCAAAGCATCGGCACGGTCAATTTGCTCTTTTCCGACTGTGATAAACTCTGTGGCATCGCTCACAAGTTCTTGAAGACGCAATTTGAGTTCTTGGTTTGAGTTGTTGTTGATTTCGGTCTGGACGACGGTGCTGCTAATGCTCAGTATCTCACCATTTTCAATCCGCGTCAGGATAGAAAGCACCGCAACTGCTTCCAAGCGAATACGGTCTTGCGTTTGATCATTAAATGGGCGATTGAGGCAGCAAACGTCAAGATAAACTTTAGTCATTGAGCGCACTTCCTATCCGCTTCCAGTAGATCATTGTTCCCGTCAAGCCGCCGTGCGGCTTCAGCGCGTAGCCGGGGATGACCCCGGCGAGCATAAACCCAAGCCGCTCGTAGAGGCTTGACGCTCCGCCCTCGGTCGCCGTATCCAGCACCAGCAGCGTCCGCCCGCGCTCAATGGCTTGTTTCTCGGCTTCCTGCATAAGCGCTGTCGCCACACCTCGGCCCCGGTAGTCTACGCGCGTCATCAGCTTGGCGATCTCGGCCCGGTGCGGCTGGTTCGGCGGGCAGTCCACCAGCAGAGTGACTGTGCCGACTAAGATTTCGCCGTCCCACGCGCCGAGAACGACTCGCTTGCCCTGTGCTGCCGCTGCGAAGGCGCTGTTCCAAAACGCGGCGGATTGCTCCGGCTCCAGAGGGTGCATGAAGCTGACCGAGCCGCCGCTTGCAACGGTTTCGATGAGAAGACTACTCAGCATGGCGCACGTCTGGGGCGAGGCAGTCAAAGCGCTGATTTTAAGAACCATGCTACCCTGCCAGCACGTCTTTCAATGCCGCAATAAAACGCTCATTCTGGGCCAGGGTGCCGGTGGAGACGCGGATGTGTTGGGGCAGGCCCATGCCGTAGGCGGCGCGGACGATGACGCCTTTTTGCTGGAGCTTCTCGAATACGTCCCGGCTGTCGCGGCCGACATCTACCAGGACAAAGTTGCCTTCGCTGGGGACGTAAGCGAGGCCCAGGCGCTCAAACTCGCTGTAGAAGTAGCGCAGGCCGGCGCTGTTTAATTTGACTGTTTCGGCGACATGGGCCGTGTCGGCCAGCGCGGCGGCGGCGGCGGCCTGCGCGGGTAAATTCACGTTGAACGGCGACCGGACACGGTTCAAGACTTCGGCGATCTCCGGGCGGGTGATGCCGTAGCCGATCCGCAGGCCCGCCAGGCCGTAGGCTTTGGAGAACGTGTGCAAAATCATCACGTTGCGGCCTTCGCGGACCAGGGGGCGCAGGTCGGGCTTGTCGGGGTCCGACACATACTCGTCGTAAGCCTGGTCTAGCACGACAATGACGCGCCCCGGCACGCGCGACAAAAAGCGCTCGACTTGGGGCTGTGTGACCAGAGTTCCGGTCGGGTTGTTGGGATTGGCAATAAACACGATGCGCGTTTTCGGCGTGATCGCGTCCGCCATCGCGTCTAAATCGTGCGCGAAGTTCGTGAGCGGCACTTTGACGGCCGCCGCGTTGCACTGGGCGGCGTAAATCTCATACATCGAAAATGACGGGTCGCCCTGCACGATCTCGTCGCCGGGCGACAGAAACGAGAGGGACAGCAGGTGCAGCACTTCATCGCTGCCGTTGCCGAAGACCAGCGTGTCTTCGGGCATGTTTTGGGCCAGCGCGACCGCCCGGCGCAGGCTCGGGGCCGCGCCTTCGGGGTACAGCGCGACCCCGGCGGCGGCTCGGAGCAAGGCGTCGAGGGCGCGGGGCGACGGCCCCAGCGGGTTTTCGTTGGAAGCCAGCTTGATCACGTCGGCGAGGCCCAGCTCGCGCTGCACTTCTTCAATCGGCTTGCCGGGGACATAAGGCCGGAGGGTGGCAATATGGCCGGCGACAGTCGGCGGTGTCTGCATGATCGTCCCATTCTATCGTGTCGGTGCGCTTAGTGTAGCATAAAATTTAATCAAAACTTAACAAAACTTTTATATAAAATTGTTGAACTTCGGGTATATACCCAGTATAATAACTTCATCGCAACCATCGCGATCCCGAACACGCTCATTTCGCGAAGCCGGCTTAAACCCCGTCTTCGCTTCGCTCGCAACGTAACAGTGATGTGCGCGGCGCTCTCTGAGCCGGCTGAAATGCTCGACTTTTGTATTCTGAGGAGAACCCGTTCAATGCATCGCAAATGGAATAAAGACGCCATCGCGCTTGAGATTTTGTCCATGTACGAGTCCGGCGAAAACTTGAACTATTCAAGTGTCGCCGGCAACAATTTGTCCCTGCTCCGCGCCGCCACCCGCTACTTCGGCACCTGGGAAGACGCGGTCCGCTTTTCCGGCCTGGATTACGACCAAATCCGCCGCTACAAGTCGTGGACCCGCGACCGGATCATCGCCCGGATCAAAGAACTGCACGCGCAGGAAGCCGACCTGTCCTGGCGCAATGTGTGTTTGAACATTGACCCGCAGCTTGCCGCCGCCGCGACCAAAAAGAGCCACTTCGGCTCCTGGCGCGAAGCGCTGGAAGCTGCCGGGCTGGACTACGACGCCATCCGCCGCTACCGCGAATGGGACGACGAGCGCATTCTCGAGATGGTCCGCGAGTTCCACCGCGACGGCAAAGAGCTGAACGCGAAGAACATGGAAATCGAGGACATCACGCTGATCACCGCCGCCCGCCGCCGGTTCGACTCCTGGCACAAAGCGCTGACCGCCGCCGGGCTGGACTACACCGAGATCGTTCACCGCGCCCCGTTCAAGCGCGGCCTCGGACGCGGCCAGTCCAAGCGCACTGCCGCTGCCAAGTAAGCATGGCAAAATCAAAACACGCCCGGCATTTTCTTGATGCCGGGCGTTTTTGTGTTCCGCTGTGCCATAATATGCCAATGGAACACGCAGACTTTACCATTCAGATTCGGCGCGAACAGCTCAGCACCGGCGAAGACATTTACGTCGCTCTGTGCCTGGAGCTTGACATCGCCAGCCAGGGCGCAACGGTTGAGCAAGCGAAAGCTGCCGTCAAAGACGCCATCGAGTCTTTCTTCGAAGCTGCCTCGCCTGCGGAGATCGAGCGGCGGCTGCCTCACTGACTCAGAAAATCCCGAGAAGCCACGGCATGAATGCCGAGGCTATGACAAACCAGCGTCGCGGCGACGCGGGAAGCCTGTGATCTGCTGAAAGACAAATACGCTTGTGTTCATCGTCCGCCAATCCGGGCTGCCGCGCAGCGTGTTTGGGGCTTAGTCGGAACATGCCTGCGCTACCGAACTAAAGTGTCCGCCGGGTCCGGCGGATCGTTCGGCACCTTCGCCAGTACCGCATCGAATTTCGCTCGGCTGGCCCGCGCCCCCTTTTCCTTCAAGTAGTCCTGCGTTGCCAGTGCCGCCATCTTTTCAGACAACGCCGAAGCCGCGAGCTGGCTGATCGAAACCCCTTCTTTTTGAGCGAACTCCCGAAGATGCTTGTGCAGCGACTCCGGCAGACGGATGCTGATTGTGCCCATAGTAGTTCCTCCCCAAAGACGCCCACAAGACCTTGTGATGATTATTCTCCCGCCGCAGCACTGGCACTGTCTTTCGTGTCCGGCTCAACCGTAGACGTGACCGGGTGGACGAAATACTTGACGGCGACGCGCTGGACATCGGCGGCGGTGACGGCGGTGATGTATTGGTTGTAGTCGGTGTCGAGCTTGTAGCCGTCGGGGGCGGACAGCTCGGCGGTTCCGAGCAGGGCGGCTCGGTCTTCGAGACGCTCATGGCGCAGGGCGTAGGAGCCGATCAAAAAATGCTGGGCGCGGGCCAGCTCCGCCGGCGTGGGCGGCGCGGCCTGCAAGGCTTTCATTTGGGCCAGAATGCCGTTTTTGATGAGGCCGACGGTCGCGACTTCTTTTTTGGTCGCCGGGTCGGTTTTGGTCGGTGCGCCGAAGACGTAGCCGGCGAGGGCGGCGGCGGCGAGGTGCGGGTCATAAAGAGAGCCGAGGTCATACGCCAGGCCGTCCCGCTCGCGCAGGGTTGTAAACAAGCGCCCGGACTTCATGCCGCCGAGCAGCGCGTTCAGCACCAAAAGCGGGAAGTAATCGCGGCTCGCCATCGGGGCGGCGCGGCAGCCGACCACGACGCAATTCTGGGTCAGCTCGGGCTGGTAAGTATGGACGACAGGCAGGTCCACGGTGAGCGGCGGGAGCGGGTCGCGGAAGGGCGCGGCGGCGGGGCCGGCGCGGGGAAAGTCGCCGAGGCTGTCAGCGACGGTTTTGGCGGCGGCCTCGGGAGCAATCGGGCCGACCACGACCACGACGATGCGGCTGGGGACGTAACAGCGGGAATAATAGCCGAGCAGGTCGGCCCGCGTCAAGCGGCGGACCGTTTCGGGCGTGCCGCCCTGGGGCCGGGCATACGACGTTCCCGCGTACAGCGCCTTTTGCAGATTGCCGTAGGCGGTCTGGAACGGGTCCGCGTCGCGCACGTCCAGCTCGGACAAAATCTGCGTCCGCGTTTCTTCCAGCGCCGCCGGGTCGAAATCGGCGTTTTGCAGAGCGTCGGCGAGCAGCGCTACGGCGCTTGGGAAGCGGTCGCGCACGGTCAGCGCCGAGAGCTGGGTCCAATCGGGGTGCCACGACGCCGAAACGCTGCCGCCGAGGGCGTTGATCTGGGAAAGCATGCTTTCCGGCGTGTTGTCACGGGTGGAAGAAAGCAGGGCGTGGGCGACAAAGCTGCCGAGGCCGGCGCTGCCGGCGGTTTCCTGGGGCGCTCCGGCCTGCACAAAAACATCAATCGCCACCAGCGGCGTCCCGTCCTGCTTGCAAATGATCCGCAGCCCGTTCGGCAGGGTTGTCTTAACGGGCGCGGCGGGGTCGGCCCCGGCCCGCGCGAGTGTCAGGGCCAGCAGAAGGGCGGCGGGAGTAAAAAAGCGCAGCATTGAAGACTTTCCGGGCACCCTAGCGCTTTGCGCTTTCAAGGGTAGGCGCTCTCACACTAGGGCGCTTGCCGCCGCCGTGTCCAGCAGCCACAGGACGCGGCCATTCGTCGGCTGCACCCCGGCGGATGGGTGAACGTCTACAGCGGATTGCCCTTGCAGAACGTCCCGCACCACCGCCGCTTTTTTCGCGCCGTCCACCTGGAACAACACCAAGCGGGCGGCGTTGAGCGCCGGAAACGTGAACGTCACCCGGTCCACCGGCGGCGGCAGGGTGCCGGGGGGCGATGACACCACCCATTTGTCGGTGACGCGGAGGGTCGGCATGCCGGGAAACAGCGACGCGCAGTGACCGTCCTCGCCCATGCCGAGCATAATCACATCGAACACCGGCGGCGGCCCTGCGGGCGAGACGCCGAACACTCGGGCCAGCGTTTGGGCGTAATCGTCCGCCGCCTCTTCTTTGGTCGCCGTGTCGGTGCGGATGGGAAACACCTGGCTTTCGGGCACCGGCACCTGAGAAAGAAGCAGCTCGCGGCACATCTCAAAGTTCGAGTCGGCGCTGCTGCGGGGCACAAAGCGGTCGTCGCCGAGAAACACAAACGCTTTCGCCCAGTCCACGGCGTCCGGCATTGCCGCCAGCCGCTGATACGTCTTTTTCGGGCTGCTCCCGCCGGTCAGCGCAAGAGTGAAACGCCCCCGCGCCGCAATCGCGTCTCGGGCAGCGTCGGTGATCATCTCTACGGCCCGCGCCGCCAGCGCATCGGTGTCCGGCAAAACTTCGTAATCGGTCACAGGTTTCTCCTTGCGTTCTACTTGCCGTGCATGACAAATAAAATCCGGCCGTCTTTTTGGGCTATCGCGGCCATCGCCGTTCCGCCCGCCGTATGCGCGTTCGGCAGGGAGCCGTTGACGGTCCAAACGCCGTGTTTGAGCGCTGCGCGGAATGGCTTCTCGCCCTGGATTTGCTTTTCGCCGTAGATCGGCGACAGAATGGCGACGGCGATCCGAATGGCCGTTTTGGCGTCCGGCACATAGCCGTGCGGCGGCTGGAACCCCTGCGCGTGTGCGCCGCAGGCGCAGAAGAGCAGCAATGCGATGAGTGCGGCGAAATGAGCAGGCTTCATAGCTCGGTTATTCCTGATCATTGCTGAATCCTATGCCACGGAATAAATTCCGAGGCTGAGAAAACCAGTGTCGAAGCGACACAGGAGCAAGGCATAAAAACAGCTTGCACCGTGATCGCTCGCCGCGTTCTTTTTCGTCGCATTCTTTTTCGTCGCTTCGACGATGGTTTTTTCAGCCTCGGAATTTATTCCGTGGCTTCTCGGAAATGCTTTTTGCCGATATTATTGCCGATATTATTGCCGATACGGCATGCGGCGACGAACTTCCGCCTTCCGTTGCCCCCAGGTCTCATCAGTGGCTTCGTGCGCGGAGCCGTTCAGCCCCTCCAGCAGCAGTTCAATCAAATGCGCTTCGCTGCGGATTGTATTTGGCGGCGACGGCATTCCTGCAAGCAGGCTTAGAATTTGTTCCGTCATGCCTTCACAGCAAACCCGCTGCCGGGCGGCCTAGCCGCCGGCGAGGGCTTGGTCAACGGCCGCCAAAGTCTCGGGTGACAGGGTCACGCCCGACGCCCCGGCGTTGTCTTCCACCTGCGACGGGCGGGATGCGCCGATGATGACCGAAGACACGTTTTTGAGGCGCAGGCACCAGGCCAGCGCAAGCTGGGCGGTCGAAAGGCCGAGGCTCTCGGCAATCGCGCCGAGCTTCTGCACATTGGTCAAGGTCGCGTCGCTGAGATCATGCGGGTTGATCCAGGTGTTCTGGGACGGGTCGGTGGCGCGGCTGCCGGCGGGCGGCGGCTGGCCGGGCTTGTATTTGCCGGTGAGGATGCCCTGCGCCAGCGGCGAAAAGACGACCTGGCCGATGCCTTCGCGCTCGCAGGTGGGAACAACTTCATGCTCGATGCCGCGTCCGAGAAGGCTGTAGTAGGGCTGGTTCGACACCAGCGGATGCAGGCGGTGACCCCGAATCAGCTCGGCGGCCTGGGCGATCTGCGCCGCGCTCCAGCTTGAAACGCCGGCGTACAAAATCTTGCCCTGCCGGGCCAGGTCGTCCAGCGCGACCAGCGTTTCCTCCAGCGGCGTTTCGTCGTCGTAGCGGTGGCACTGGTACAGGTCAATGTAATCGGTGCCGAGGCGCTTAAGGCTTAAATGGCACTGCTCAAAGATGTGCTTGCGGGACAAGCCCCGGTCATTGGGGCCGTCGCCCATCGGATAAAAGACTTTGGTGGCGAGAAAAAACGAATCGCGGGCATAGGGCGCAAGCGACCGGCCGACCACTTCCTCGGACTTGCCCCGCGCGTAGACATTGGCCGTGTCGAAAAAGTTGATGCCGAGGTCGTAGGCTTTCTCGATGCACGCCCGCGCGGCGTCGTCTTCCGTCGCCCCGCCGTAGGTGAGCCAGGAGCCGAGGGACACTTCGCTGACTTTGACGCCGTACTTTCCTAAATGCCGATAGAGCATAACGAGTTTGTCCTTTGTTTTGGGGGTTGCTGGGATTGTTCCTGCAAGGATACCCAAAATTTGCGGGTTTTTGGTGTCCGGTCGGGGAAGCGTGTTGACGCGGGCGGTTTTGGGTACACCGTAGCAGAAGCCCGGCTTGCGGCTCGAGGAGGCTGACACTTTGAATTTGGAAATAGACACACAAAAAACGCCGGATCAGATCGCCCTGGTGCATCTGAAAGGCGAGATTGACCTGCACACCTGCTCGGTCGTGCGCGACACGCTGCGCGATTTGATTGAGCAGGGCTGCTACCGGATCGTGATCAATCTGGCGGAAGTTCCTTACCTGGACAGCGCCGCGCTCGGCGTTTTGGTAGACGCGGTCCGGCGGGTGCGCGAGCACGAAGGCGGCATCAGCCTGGTGCAGACCACGCCGTTTGTCCGGCGGGCGTTTGAGATCACGCGCCTGGTCAAGATTTTTCAGCTTTACGACGACAACGACGCGGCCCTGGCGGACATCCGGGGGGCAGCGGCCCCGGCCGCCTAGCGTCAAGAAATAAACAAGCGTCAACAAAATAGCCTCTGCCGTTCGGCAGAGGCTTTTTTCGGAATTTACGCGGCCTGCGACTGCTCCCATTCGGCGTGGCAGCGGTATACCGCTTCGCTGATGCGGGCGACGCGGGGGATCAAGTCGCCGGTATCGTGCTTCAGGACTTCGCGCAAGGTGGCGGGCAGGAACAGGGCTTCCAGGGCGTCCAGCGAGCGCTTCTGCCCGGCGTAGTCGGCGATGCTCGGGCCGGCGCACTCCGCGCCGAACTCCCGCTCCAATTCCGGGCGGAGCCGGGCGGACGTGCGGTAGTAATTGGCGACAAACCAGCAGCGCATTTGGGCGTACTCGGACTCTTTCGCCGGGTCGCACCCGTTTTTCGCCGCCGCGCACAAGGTCTCGGTGAAGCGCTCGTACTGGCCGATGAAGTGCAGCCAGACCCCGGCGGCATCGCTCGGCAGCGGGCGGCGGGCGGCGGCACGAGCCGCGCGGGCCGGGGCGGACGCTTCCCGGCGGGCGGCGCCGGCACGGAGGCGCAGGCGGTACAAAAACGGCAGGGGCAGATTGCTTCGGATCATAAGAGTTTTAGGCAGCGCCGCGCTGCGAAACATAGTTGAGGCGCAGGTCATTGACCAATGTTTTCAGCTCCCGCCGCACGTCGGCGGGAACCGCGCTGTCCGGGGCGGCTTCCAAGCGGGCGGCCAGGTCGCCGACGGCGTCAATGGCGAGCTTGGCGTCGGCGAGGTCCGGCTGCGCTTCGCCGGTCTGCGGGTCGGCGAGCAGGCCGAGCTTTTGCCATGCCTGCGAAGTCAGCAGGTTGATGCAGTAGCCGAGCAGGTCGTAGGTGGTCGGCGCAGGGCCGCCGATGTCCTCGCTGAAATCATCGTCGGCCAGCGGCGCATCGGCTTCCGGCAGGGCGGAAACTTCGGGCACGGCGGAAATTTCAGGTGCGGAAGACTGCGGCGCAGCAGCTTCAGGCGCGGCGGCTTCGGCGGTGCGGCGGCGGTCAACAAACGTGAATCCTGTTTCTTCTTCGGACATGGGGTTTCGGTTCCAATTTCGCTGCGGAAGTCTATTCTAGCACATAATTCTGCGGTTCGCAAGGGGGATTTTAGTAAGCGTCCGCGCCGAGATTGACTGCCGAGCGCGGCGGGTCCTGCACTTCGCCGCCGAGCGCCCGCGCGGCGAAGCCGGCCAAAAACCAGTCGCCGTCCGGCTCAAACGCCGGGATGGCGACGCTTTCGGTCAGCGCGGTCAGGGCCGCTTGCAGCGCCGGGTCGGCGCTGGTCCACCGACGCCACAGCACCCAGGCCGAGCGCCCCCCGCCGAGCCGGACTTCGATGCCCCGGTGGCGGCGCAGCGCCGGCAGGCGGCGTGTCAAGTCGTCCAAAGTCGGATCGCCCGGCAGCAGCGGCTTCCATGCGGGAGAGCGCAGCAGCGGGCGGGCGTCGCGGACCCGCTCGAGCGCTTGGGTTTCGGGGTCGGCGACTAGGCCGCGCGGGACGGCGGTTTTGGGATCGGGATCGGTGATCAGCAGAAAGCGTGCTGCCCCCCGAACAGTTTGTTTGCGGCTCAGTTCCACAATAAACGGCCTTTCTCAAACGGCCTTTTTCGGGCGCGGAAACATTTCGGAAATATTTGTCTATGCGTGCCTGCTGATTTGAATTTAACTGCATCGGTTTTGTGGTACGCTGTGCTGTCTTCGGCGCAAACCGTCCGCGATTGCCCCGATTTTGCCTCTGAGCTGCTCAAAGAATGGAGACCCTTATGCCGCTTCTCTTCCGCTCCCTTTCGCGTTTTGCACCCCTCAGCCTTGCTGCACTTGCCCTCGGCGCGGCATCGCCGGCGACGGCGCAAACCGCCGTGCTGACCCAAAACAACGACAACCTCCGCTCCGGCGCAAATACCGCCGAAACGAGTTTGACCCCGCAAACCGTCAAAGCCGCCACGTTCGGCAAGCTGTTTACCATCACCGGCCTGAATGCAAACGTCAACGGCCAGGCGCTGATCGTGCCGGGAGTCGGCATCGGCGGGGCCAAGCGCACTGTGTTGTATGCGTATACGTCCAACAACACCGACAATTCCCCGTGCGGCGTGTATGCCTTCGATGCGGACACCGGCACGGCGCTGTGGAAGACGATTTTGCCGAACTCGGCCACTTACACGACCGCCACGCCCGTGGCCGACCCGGCGACGAGCACGCTGTATGTGCTTTCCAAGACCGGCAGCGACGACACCGGGCTGACCTACCTGCATGCCTACGACCTTGCGACCGGCGCGGAAAAAGCCGTGATCCAGGTGCAGGCGTCCGCACCCGGCACCGGCGACGGCAGCGCCAATGGGACGGTCTACTTTGACGGCGACCACGGCGCGGGCCGCTTCCATGCCAACGACCGCGTGGGCCTGCTGCTGGCGAGCGGCCAGATTTATGCGGCGTTCGCGCACAACTCGGACTCCTACCCTTACCACGGCTGGGTGCTGGCGTACAAGTTCGACGGCGCGAAGTTTACCCAAACGGCGGTGTTCTGCACCACCCCGAACGGCAGCGACGGCGGCATCTGGCAGGCCGGCAAAGGACTGACGGCGGACAGCGCCGGGAACATTTATTTTTCGGTCGGCAACGGCACGTTCGACGCCAATAGCGGCGGCAAAGACTACGGCATGTGCTACCTGAAGCTCAGCCCCGCCCTGCAAGTTTTGGATTATTTCGCGCCGTTTGACCAAAAAGTGCAGAGCGACCAGGATTTGGACCTCGGCAACTCCGGCCTGCTCGGCATTCCGGGCACCACGGCCTTGTTCGGCGGCGGCACCAAGTTCGGCACGGCGTTTCTGCTGGACTCCAACAACCTGGGCAAGTTTACCCCAAACGGCCCCGACAAAGTCCTGGCCCGCCTCGACGGTGTCAGCAGCAATGACCAGGTCGGACAGAACCCGGTCGCCTGGGACAGCGGCGGCGACAAGTATGTGTATCTGTGGCCGGGCGGCCAGACGCTGGAGCAGTTCCGGTACAGCCCGGCGGCGGGCGTCATTCCGAGAGGCATTTACGCCCGTGCGGCCGGCTCGGCGACCAACGGCGGCTCGCTGGCGGTGTCGTCGAGCGGCACCGCGAACGGAATTCTTTGGGCGGTCGGCGACGAGGGCACGGTGCGGGCCTATGATGCCCTGAGCGTGGCCGCGCCCGAGCTGTGGAACAGCGCCCAGAACGCGTCCCGCGACGGCATCGGGCACACGGGGCATTTTCAGTTCCCCACGGTCGCCAACGGCAAGGTGTATGTGCCGACCGGCAGCGCGACCATCGCCGTGTACGGCCTGCTGCCGGCGGCTCAGACAGTTCAGATCAACGCGGGCGGGGGGGCTTCGGGCACGTTCGGGGCCGACACCGCTGTTTCCGGCGGCAGCGTTTACAGCGTCTCCGCCCCCATCTACACTGGCGGCGCACTCGTCCCCGCCCCCCAAAGCGTCTACCAATCCGAGCGCTTCGGAAACTTCACCTACACCGTCCCAAGCCTCACCCCCGGAGCCGCCTACACCCTCCGCCTCCACTTCGCCGAAATCTACTGGACCCAGCCCGGACAGCGACTGTTCAATGTCGCCGTCAACGGCACCCCCGCCCTCACCAATTTCGACATCCTCGCCGCCACCGGCGGCATCAACCGGGCCGTGGTCGAGGACGTGCCCGTGACGGCGGACGCGGGCGGCAAGGTGACGGCGGTGTTCACGACAGTCAAAGACAACGCCAAGCTCAGCGGCCTGGAAGTGGTGCCGGCGGCGGCGGCCCCGGCGGCCTCGTCGTATCACCTCAACGCCGGGGGCGGGGCGTCGGGGTCGTTCGGGGCGGACGCCAATGTGTCAGGAGGCAGCGTGTACCGCGTGGGCACGGCGATTGACACGTCGGGGGTGAGCAGTCCCGCGCCGCAGGAGGTGTACCAATCGGAGCGTTTCGGCAGCTTCACTTATGCGTTGCCGGGGCTGACGCCGGGGAGGACGTACACGCTTCGTCTGCACTTTGCGGAGGTGTACTGGACGAGTGCGGGCCAGCGCGTGTTCAATGTCTCTATCAACGGTTCGGCGGCTTTGACGAACTTCGACATTGTGTCGGCGGCGGGGGGCGCGAACCGTGCGGTGGTGAAGAGCTTCCCGGTGACGGCGGACGCCAATGGGCGTGTGACGGTTGTGTTTACGACCGTCAAAGACAACGCCAAGCTCAGCGGAATTGAGCTGCAATAGCAAGTTACCCTAGCGCCCCGGCAGAAACCTCTGCCGGGGCTTTTTCTGCCGATGTTTGTGCGTTTTCGAGTGCATCGCAAGACAGCGCGGTTTTTGCTTGACAGGCCCGCCCGGACGCCGTTATACTAAAGGCAGTTAAAGCAAAATCAGAAAAGCAAAATCAGAAGCGAAGGACTATTGTCTTATGGCAGAAACACACTCTCTTTTCGGCACCCTGCAATCGTTCACTTACGGCAACGGGAAAACAGGGCAGTTTTACTCGCTGCCGCAGCTTGAAACGGCCGAAGTCGGCCCGATCTCGAAGCTGCCGGTGTGTCTTCGGATTGTTCTCGAGTCGGTGCTCAGAAACTACGACGGCAAGCGGGTGCGGGAGGACGACATCTGCGAGCTGGCGAACTGGCGACCGAAGGCCGAGCGGACCGCCGAAATCCCGTTTGTGGTGGCGCGGGTCGTCTTGCAGGACTTCACGGGCGTTCCGCTTTTGGTGGACCTCGCGGCGATGCGGACCACGGTGGCCCGGATGGGCCGCGACCCCGGCATGATCGAGCCGCTGGTGCCGGTGGATTTGGTGGTGGATCACTCGGTGCAGGTGGACTATTCGGAGCTTTCCAACGCCCTCCAATTAAACATGGAGATGGAGTTCAAGCGCAACCGCGCCCGCTACCAGTTCTTAAAGTGGGGCATGCAGGCATTTAACGGCTTTTCGGTGGTGCCGCCCGGCATCGGGATTATCCACCAGGTCAACTTGGAGTATCTCGCCAAAGGGGTGCTCTCGAAAAGCGACGTGTTTTATCCCGATACGCTGGTCGGGACCGATTCGCACACGACCATGATCAACGGCCTCGGGATTGTCGGCTGGGGCGTCGGCGGCATTGAAGCCGAAGCGGGCATGCTCGGCCAGCCTGTTTACTTTTTGACCCCGGACGTGGTCGGGGTGCATCTGTCGGGAGCGCTGACGGCCGGCGTCACCGCGACCGACCTCGTTTTGACCATCACCGAAATGCTTCGAAAAGCAAAAGTGGTCGGCAAGTTTGTCGAGTTCCACGGCGAAGGCGCGGCGTCGCTCGGGCTGACCGACCGGGCGACCATTGCGAACATGGCCCCGGAGTACGGCGCGACGATGGGCTTTTTCCCGGTGGACGAGGAGTCCTGCCGCTACCTCGCCGCGACGGGCCGGACCGACGACCAGGTAGATGCGTTCCGCCAGTACTTTAAAGCGCAGGGGTTGTTCGGCATGCCGGGCGCGGGCCAGATTGAATACTCGCAGCTTTTGGAGCTGGACTTGTCCACGGTGCAGCCGAGCGTCGCCGGCCCGAAGCGGCCCCAAGATAGAATTGAGCTGCCCGAGATCAAGTCCAAGTTCCATGAGCTTCTGCTGAACCCGGCGGCGTACAACAAGTCGCTGGAAGACCTGAATAAAAAGTTTGTCACCTTGACCGGCATGAGCCACAATGTCAAGCCGATTTCCGGCGGCGGCGACCAGGACCAGCAAAGCCTGCCGGAAGAAACCGCCGCGCTGAACACGGTCAACGACACGGCGGCGTTCACCGAAGTCGAGATGGTGCAGAACCGGCCGACCCCCGACCGGGTGGCCGATGTGCCGCTCGGCGAGTTCCCGCAGGCGATGGTGGAATTGTCCCACGGCGACATTGTGATTGCCGCGATCACAAGCTGCACCAACACGGCGAACCCGAGCCTGATGCTGGCGGCGGGGCTGGTCGCCAAAAAAGCCGTGGGGCGCGGCATGACCGTCCGGCCTACGGTGAAAACGTCGCTTGCGCCGGGGTCGCGGGTCGTCACCGAGTATTTGGAGAAAACGGGCCTGTCGGCGTTTCTCGATAAGCTGGGCTTCCAGACGGTCGGCTACGGCTGCACCACCTGTATCGGCAACTCGGGGCCGCTGGAGCCGAATTTAGAGAAGACCGTCACCCGCAACGATTTGGTCGTCGCGTCGGTGCTGTCCGGCAACCGCAACTTCGAGGCCCGCGTCCATCAGAACGTCCGCGCGAACTTTCTCATGTCCCCGCCCCTCGTGGTTGCCTTCGCCCTCGCCGGCACGGTGGATATTGACATGAACACGGACCCTATCGGCAAAGACAAACAGGGCGTGGACGTGTATTTGAAAGACCTCTGGCCGACCACCGACGAGATCGCCGAAATGCTGTCGTCGGCCAACGACCCCGATGTCTACCGGCGTTTGTACAAAGACTTCGCCGAGCAGAACCCCTTGTGGCAGGAAATCCCGTCGTCGCTCGGCTCGGTCTACGAATGGGATGCGTCGTCCACCTATATCCGGGAGCCGCCCTACTTCGACAAGTTCAGCCTCGCCCTGCCGACCTCCGCGCCGGAGATCACCAAAGCGCGTCCGCTCGCCATCTTCGGCGACTCGGTCACGACCGACCATATCAGCCCGGCGGGGGCTATCAAGCCGTCGTCCCCGGCGGGCCTGTACTTGCAGCAGAAGGGAGTGCCCGAAGAAGACTTCAACTCCTACGGCTCGCGCCGGGGCAACCACCGGATCATGATGCGCGGGACGTTCGCCAATGTCCGCATCCAGAACCTGATGGTTCCGGGCACGGTCGGCGGCATGACCGTCTACCAGCCGGTCGGCGAGCACATGAGCATTTACGACGCGTCCCTCATCTACCGTGACCTCGGCGTCCCGCTGATGATCTTCGCCGGCCAGGAATACGGCACCGGCTCGTCCCGCGACTGGGCCGCCAAAGGCACGAACCTTTTGGGCGTCAAAGCCGTCATCGCCCAATCGTTCGAGCGCATCCACCGCTCCAATCTGGTCGGCATGGGCGTCCTGGCCTGCCAGTTCAAGGAAGGCACCAATGCCCAGACGCTGGGTTTAGACGGCACCGAGACGTTTGACCTGACCGGCTACGAAACCGGCCTGTCGCCCCAGATGGACGTGACATTGGTGATCCACCGGGCCAGCGGCGACACCGAAAAAGTCCCGCTGACGCTCCGCATTGACACCCCGATTGAAGTAGACTACTACCTCAACGGCGGCATCCTCCCCTACGTCCTGCGCCAGCTCATCGAAGAAGACAGCATCAGCGCCGCCGGCCATCTGCTGGACACCCTCCAGCCCCGCCCCGCCGCCGTTTAGCCCGGCAGCAAGAGAAGCCCCGCGCCCTGTGGCGCAGGGCTTTTCTTGTTTTATCGTTGACAGTGGTATAATGGGGAAACAGAACGACAAGCAGACGACATGGAGACATTTATATGGCACCGACACTGACCCCAGAAACAGAAACGCACCTGCGAACACCAGCGCAAGAGCGCAACTTGGAACCCGCTGACCTTCGCGAAGATTTCCCGGCGCAAGGCTCCGCAGATTGGGAGAAGCGGCTTTGGAGCCTCGGCCAGCGCTCCCACAGCGTTCCCCTCTCCCCTGACGCCACAAGCCGCGAGGCCATCTACGCGGATGAAACGCTTTGAGCGCTCTCGTAGATACGTCCTGCCTGCTGCGCCTGCCCGTACCGACTGACCCACGCCGTCCGGTGACGATGAACGCCCTCAGCCGTCTAACCGCAATGGGGGAAGACCTGACAGTCGCCCGGCAGAATTACGTCGAGTTCCGGTCTGTCGCCACCCGCCCCGCGAACGTCAACGGCCTCGGCATGACCCCGGAAGAAGCGGACGCCGAACTCGACACGATGGAAGGCTTGTTCCTGCCGCTTTCCGACACAGACGCCGTTTACGCCGCCTGGCGCGACCTTTGCCGCCGTGCCGCCGTCTCCGGCAAGCAGGTCCATGACACGCGCATCGCCGCCGTCTGCGCGGTTTACGGCGTGTCCATCATCCTAACGTGGAACCCTAAAGACTTCAAGCGCTTCGAGCCGCTCATCCCCGGCCTGAGAGTATTGACCCCCGAAGAAGTCATGCAGCTACCCTAAGCGTCATCTAAAGACAGCATCAGCGCCGCCGGCCACCTCCTCGACACCCTCCAACCCCGCCCCGCCGCCGTCTAGCCCGGCAATATGAGAAGCCCCGCGCCATACGGCGCGGGGCTTTTTTGTTTAGGCAACATGGCGTACTTTGTGCATGAGTGGTATAATAGCGGTAGGAAAAAAGCTATAGGCGTTTTAGAGTAGTTGGGTAATATGCTGTGCTGAGGCTGTGCTAATCTGAACGGCTTGCAACAATAGCGAGACACTCCCAATAATGTCAGTTCCATAACGAGGGGAAAATGCAAAAGTTCGCCATCACTTATTCTTACCGCGCATCAGCGGGTGCATCGCTACAACCTATTGTGCATTATATAGAAACAGATGGTCTAGCACAGGCAACAAGAACCGCAGCAGATAGCCTCGTAGCAGAACAAATCGTTCCCGTAAACCTGGATGGTACAAATGGAGTTGCCATTCTTTCAGATAATGTTCAGGCACTTAAAGTGTCCCCGCTAACTCAAAGAAATATAGCAGCAGAGACAGGGGCAATTCAGAAGAAAATTCGACAATACGATCCATCCCCAACGTCTCGCCGACGTTCTTTTTAGTAGCTATCTAGTCATCGTCTGCAATATGAGAACTAACAATCTATTGCAAAAGTCATGGCTTTTGCAAGTCTTTCTGCGAAAGCGTGTGCCAGCGGCGGAACCAAAGCAATGCAGACGCTAGTTTCACCATCGCCAGGTAGCGATCCGCCAGTTTATCGTAGCGAACCAGAACTGCGCGGCAGCGGGACAGCCAGGCCAGTGTGCGCTCAACCACCCAGCGGCGGGCAGGATGCTTCTTCTCGCCCGCCGCGTCCAGCTTTTCTTCGCCGATGCGCCGAATGTGGGGCGTGTAGCCGAACTGGACGCAGGCCGCTTCGCCCGTTGGATTATCGTAGCCCTTGTCCAGACACAAATGCTGCGGCTCCTCGGCGGTCGGCTTGGGCCGTTCAACAACAATGGCGTCCAGCGTCAAGGCAAGCAGCTTGGCGTCTGGGGTGTTGGCTCCGCTGATGCAGATCGCGAGGGGCCAGCCATTGCCTTCGACCAGCACGCTTTTCTTGACGCCCGACTTGCCACGGTCACAGGGGTTGGCACCGACACATTCGTCCTGACCCCCCTTTTTCCCAGGCCGCTGCCTGGAACGCCCCGTGCTTTTGCGAGGCAGCCATCGGCGGCTTGCCAGTGCCAATCAACGCCTTGAAGCTCGTCGCACTTGGTGAGCAGGATGGCCCACAAAATATCGAAGATGCCTTGTTTCTCCCAGCGCACAAAAGCGCGGTAGACCGTGGTTTTGTCGCCGAACTCTTGCGGCAAGTGGTTCCACTGGCAGCCTGTCCGCAGGCGGTAGATGATGCCGTCGAAGGAGCGGCGAGCATCGGCGCGTGGACGGCCCATGTGATTGGGCGGATCATAAACCGCCAGGACTTTCTCGATCAACTCCCAGAGCGGGTCGGGAGCGTTCCAGATCGTCGGTAACGGTTTCTGCTCGGCAGCTTCTTCGTTCGGTTCATCGGTTGATGGCATCATGCCAGGATTATCGGCGTTTGGCTGCTTCCTTTGGAGCTACGACTTTTGCAATAGATTGTAAGTAATCGTGCATATGTAATCAGGTATTTTGACCCGGCACGGGAAGTGCCAGGCTACTCGGAGAAAGCCCCTTCGGGGCTGATGAAATACCTGATTACATATGCACAGGTACTTAGTTATGAATGAAGTACTCCCAGAGAAATCGAAAAAAACTTCGTACTCGTGGTTTGGCTGTTTTGCAATAGTGGCTGTTATAGCGATCGTGGTACTGGCTGTCCTCGTTTTGCCATCCATCAAAGAATCCCGCATGAAGACTCGACTTAATGATGCAGAGGAAGCAATAAAGCAAACACCGCCATCGGCTTCATTGTCAAATGAAGATACTGTAGTGCTTACTGTCTGGATGTATTACCCAGTTAAATTTGGTCAGGAAGTTGAAGACTACAACTCCACCGAAGAAAATACTAATGACAGATCCCAAGCCATAGAAAACTTAACTAATCTTCTTGAAGTTCAACACAGTCTTCCCACCAATGATAAATACCGGCCCTTGATTAATGAAATTTTTAATCTTTCACATCAACGTACTGATTTAATGATTCATGGCAAAGCTTTAGAGCCGATAGATGACGAAGCAATGCAGTTGAAATTATTAGAGGCTATGAGACAAAATGCTGGTGATATTCGCTATGTAACTGACGTTCTGCCTAAAGATGAGCAGAAGCGCATTTTAGACCGCTACTATGGAACTCAGTGAAATAACAAACCAATAAATTTTTCAAGCAACAAATCACCTACAGTAAATGATTGGAGTAGCCATCTTCATGTTCGCAATGTTGTTAGGAGTTGCATTCGCACTCTACCAAAATGGGCCTTTGAGTCAGAGCAATTCTAGTCTTTCCAAGTCAACTTCTACCCAACGGCAACCAGCGAAAGAGCAGATAAACCAAGCATCAGATTCATCTTCCACTTCAGACTTTATTTATCCCAGCGACGGCCATACGCCCCTCATGCTTGCCTGCGATACGGCTAATGTAGAGCAGGTTAAAGTCCTGCTCTCTAAAAACGTCAGTGTTGGCGCAAAAAATAAAAACGGTATTACTGCGCTGATGCTTGCAGCCAAAGCGAATTACATGAATTATGGAAAAATACAGCCCCCCGTAGAGGCTTACCGACAAGTAGTAACATTGTTGCTCCAACATGGAGCTAGCATAGATGATACAGATAAGATTGGAAACAGTGTTCTTATGTATGCAGCTATGGGTGGTAATGTACAAATAGCGAAGTTGTTGGTTGATAGAGGCGCATCACCCGACACTGTAAACTCGCATAGTGTAACCACCTTGTATGGCGCAACAATTTCAGGCAACTTAGCGATGATGCAATTCTTCCTTGATAGGGGAGGCAAAATTGATACAGGGGATGACTCTGGTAACACACCATTGTGGTTAACGGCATCAGGTACTCACTTAGACGCATTCAAGCTATTAATTGACAAAGGAGCAGATATTAATGTCCGTAACGCGGATGGTGAGACTATATTGATGGAGGTTTGTAGTAGTTCCAAAGGCGATAATCCTATCCGATTGATACAGCAGAGTAAAGCAGCTCTTCTAATCGGAAAAGGAATAGATGTAAATGCCCAAAGTGATTTAAGTTTAAGTTCCCAAAAACTCAATAACCAACTTGGAGGCTTTGGAGTTGACCGAAGCATGACGGCAAGTGGGCAAACAGCACTTATGTTTGCTGTCCGCCAAGGCGATGCTGAAATGATAAAATTGCTGCTTGCCAACGGTGCGGATGTAAATTTAGCTGATGAGAAAGCCCAAACAGCGCTGATTCATGCCTGCCGCGCGGAGAAACAGGATGTTGTTATTTTGCTCCTTGATAACAAAGCTGATCCGAATTCTGTTGATTCGACAGGTATGACACCATTGATGCTTGCTACACAGGAAGACAATCTTGAGCTAGTCAAAATCCTAGTAGCCAAAGGGGCCGATACAGAGTTCAAGAACGATGACGAAAAAAACGCGGATTTTTTCATTGTGCCTAATGGGAAGATTGATAAAGATATTAAGCGTCTCCATGCTTTACATGAGGTGAAATAAACTATCCGAAGTTACGGCACCTGAGAAGAGCGGGATTTATTCAGACCATGAGAACTGTTGCATCCGAACAAGAAGTAGATTACATCCTTAACATACTTGCACAAGCCGCTAATCCGAACACATCTGAACCATTTTCCAATTATACAGCCGCTGTTCAAACACTAATACGAGCATTGATTGAGTGCTATGATCTTTATCCAGCAGTCCCCCCTGATCCTGATGGCAGTTTTCTACATCGGTTGACAGCAGCATTTGATATGTTGAATTCCGAAATGGCGGCAACACCTGATTTGACAGGATACAGACTACCGACACGAGAATAGTTGCGTCGCCTGCTATGATTGCCTCATGTAGTTCCAACAGGATAAGTGGAACAGTGAGCAATCCACTTCAAACGAATTGGGCGCGAGTGGAGGCGCTATCGGACACAGGCAGTGACGCTTCCGACGTTCCGGCGCGGATGGACGCGGCGTTTGGCTGGTCGGCGGGGCGCGTTCCGGTGTCTTCCCGGTGCGGGCGGCGAGGAGGGGAGATGTGCAGAAGGTCATGGAAGGCGTCACGAGGCGGAGCCTGCCGTGCTTTGAAGGGCAAGCGCCCGTGGGTCAGGGCGGAGATGTTGGCCGCTTTGGTCTTGTGCCCGCGCAGGCGGGGGGCTGCGTGAAAGAAATCCGGTGCGGCTGAACGGCGGCTTCCACCGCGCCCCAGTCACTTGCCGGGAGCGCAGCGCTCGAGCCGCCAGAGGTCGCCGGGGGAAGGCACGGCGGGGAGGCGGGCCAGTGTCCCCGCGCCCAGTTCGAGGGTGTGCGCCGCTCCGGCTGCACGGACCAGCCAGCGGCCCGGCGGGACCCCCGGCGCGGCCCGCACGGTGCGAAGCGCGGCGTCCAGAAACAGCAGGTCGAGCGAAAACCGGACGCCGAGCGTGTGCACCGACGCGACCCCCGGCAGCCACAGGCCGTCGCCGGGCGAAAGCGTGCGCCGCCCGAGAACCCCCCACCCTTTCGCCGCCCAGCCGTCCGCGCGGCGGACAACGGCAATCACCGTACCCGAGGACTCGTGCACCAGATGCCACTCGGTCATTCGTATCACAATCATTCGTAGCCCGAGGCGGCGGCAATCTCCACCACGCCGCGCCCGCTCAGCGAGACCGTGAGACGGTTCGGCGAGCCGCACGACGGGCACTCGGCCTCCCGTGTCTCCGGCCCGCTTTCGCGCAGACTTTCTGTATTAACCGTCACGGCCACCGCCGTGCCGCAGCAGAAACAAACGTAGTCCGCCGTTTCGCGCGGCTTCGGCGCGGCTTTGGCTTCCTGCAATCGCTCCCAGCGAAAATGAATAAACAAGCGCCCCCAGTTGTCGCCGTCTTTTTCAATGCGGTGGTAACGCGCTTTGACTTCGGGCTGGTCTAAAAAGCGCAGCACGGCCTTTTTAAGCTGCCCCGAGCCTTTGCCGGGGATCACTTCCACTTCGGTCGAGCGCTTCGCTTCCGCTTCGTCCATGATGCTTTTAAGCGCCAGGTCAATCGCGCGGCTGTCATTGTAAATCGGGTGCAGGTCAAGTTTCAGCTTCATAGTTAGCTTTTATTGTAGCACATCGGCTGGGCTTGACTTTCGCTCCTACCGTGTGGGATAATTCGTTATGACTTTAGGATTTAGCGAAACACGGAAGTTTATGGCGGTTCGCGAAGAATACTTTGCGGGCGACAAATCCTTTTCCGACCTTCAGCAGACACTTCTCACCCATCCAGACGCCGGCAGCGTCATGCCGGGGTGCGGCGGCCTTCGAAAGCTGCGCTGGCCCGATCCACGGCGCGGCAAAGGCAAGCGCGGCGGATTGCGGGTCATCTATCTTTATGTTCCTGAAGTGCAAGTAATTTTGTTCTTGAAAGTTTATGACAAAGACGAAACCGATAACTTAGCTTCCAGCGAGCAAAAAGAACTGACATTGCTCGCCGAAAGTTTACGAGACGCTGCTCGATCGAGGAAATAAAATGAAAAAAACAGCAAAAGCGCCCTCGCCGTTCTTCGACGACTTGAAAGAGGGGCTTCTTGAAGGGATCGCACACTTTCAAGGGGACATAGAGCTAAGAACGACGACGCTTTCGGTTCCAGAGCCGCCGCCCGTCTACAATGCCGAGCATATCCGCACCCTGCGAACAAGTCTGGGCTTCAGTCAGCCTCACTTTTCCCGATGGCTGAATGTTTCCCCTAAAACCGTGCAAAGCTGGGAGCAGGGAACACGAACGCCGAGCCAAGCCTCGGTGCGGCTGCTTCAGCTTCTCGAAAACCCGCATCTTTTAGACGGCTTGCGCCGGCAGTCCACTTCTCAGCAGTCTTCGCCGTCGCTATGATTACCGTCACCGATATTGTCAAAACCTATAAAACCGGGGCGTTGGATTTGACGGTGCTGAAAGGCATCTCGCTGTCGGTCGCCGCCGGGGAGATGGTCGCGATCATGGGGCCGTCGGGGTCGGGCAAGTCCACGCTGATGAACATCATCGGGTGCCTCGACAAGCCGACTTCCGGGTCGTACTCGTTGGACGGCGAGGAAGTGGCGCGATTGGACGAAAACGCGCTGGCGAAGATACGCAACCGCAAGATCGGGTTTGTGTTTCAGCAGTTCAATCTGCTGTCCCGGACAACCGCGCTGAAGAATGTCGAGCTGCCGATGGTGTATTCGGGAGCGCGGGGGCGGGATGCCAAAGCGCGGCAGTCGCTGATCCGGGTCGGCTTAGGCGAGCGGATGGACCACCGGCCGAACCAATTATCCGGCGGGCAGCAGCAGCGGGTCGCGATTGCGCGGGCGCTGGTCAACGATCCCGTGATTCTGATGGCCGATGAGCCGACGGGCGCGTTGGACACCAAGACGGGCGAGGAGATCATGGCGCTGTTTCAGGACCTGCACCGGGAAGGCAAGACGCTGATTGTGGTGACGCACGAAGAAGAAGTCGCGCGGCACTGCGAGCGGATTGTGCGCTTCAAAGACGGCGAGATTGTCAGCGACGCCCCGGTCCTAAACCGCGTGCTGGCCGGATAAGCAGTGATCGAGAAGGCGGCGGGATAAGCGCTTATGTGGCTCGGCATTCTTTCAGGGCTGTATGCGATCCCCGCGCTGCTTGTCCTGGCCGCAAGTCTCGGGCAGGCGCTGTCGGCGGGGCGGCGGGGCCGCTTACTCGGCGCGTTCGGCCGGCTTTGCATCGCTGGGGCGCTGCTGACGGGCCGGCACTGGGTGCGGCGGCTGCGCCCGGCGGCGGCCGACGAGCCGAAGCCGCTGAAGCCGGGCCGAAGCGGAGCGGCGATTGGGGCGGGCGGCGTCCGCCTGGAATGGGAACAGTTCGGCCCCGACGACGCCCCGGCGATTTTGCTGTCCCACGGCTGGTCGCTGAGCCATCAAACGTGGTATTATCAAAAGCGGGCGCTGGCCGGGGAGTTTCGAGTGGTCGTTTGGGACGAGCGCGGCACCGGCCGCTCGTCGGCTCCGCGAGACCGCGATTATTCGTTTGCCGCCATGACCGCCGACCTCGCGGCGGTGTTCGAGGCGGCGGACGCCGGGCGGCACCCGTCGGGGTGCATTCTTGCCGGACACTCGGTCGGCGCGATGCTGCTGCCGCTGTTTGCGGCAGAGCGCCCGGACCTCATGCGCTCGGTGCGCGGCCTGGCGCTGCTCGGCGGCACCGATTCGCCGATGCTGGAAACCATGCGCGGGCGGCGCATTTTATCTGCCATGCGCCCCTGGTTTTGGGAGCCGCTGGCCCGCGCGATGGCCTTTGCGCCGGGGCCGTTTGAAGTGTTTGTCCGGCTGATGTCTCAAATGGGCTGCGTCCATCTCGCGCTGATGTTCGGGACCAACGGCGGGCAGGACAGCCGGGGGCAGAACGATTTGATTGCGCGGCGCTGCGCCCGGTTCTCGATGCGGGCGGCTGGCCTCGGCGCTTTGGCGTGCTTTGCCTACGACGGCCGCGCGGCCCTGGCCCAAGTGACCGTGCCGGCGCTGATCCTCACAGGCGAGCATGACAACAACATGCCGCCGGACACGCAGCGAGCGATGGCCGGGCGTCTGCCGAACGCCGAGCTGGTTTTGCTGAAGCACTGCGGGCATCTGGCCCTGCTGGAATGTCACGAAGAAGTCAATGCCCATCTGCGGAATTTCGCGCGGCGGTGTTTTAGCGCGAAAGCGTCCTGAAAGGAAAACGCCCATGTTTATTGCCCCTTGCTGTCTTTTCGCGGCCCTCGCCGCTGCCGGGCCAACTGCTCCCAGGCCGCTCTCGCCCGGTGATCTCGGCTCCCCGCTGAACGGGAAGTGGCAGGATGTGCTGTGCCGGCTGCTCCCGCCGGGCATCTCGCCGTTTGAGACCGTATCGGACACGCTGACGTTTCAGCCGGACGGGACATTCACGCAGACGATTGAAAAGGCGACCGGGACATTTCATTCAAGCGGCATGTATACGGTTGCCGGCACCCGCTTGTCGCTTAGTTTTCCGCTCGGCACCCATCCTGTGCTGTACAAGCTGTCCCGCACCGGCGACCGCCTTCGGCTTCAGTCAGTCGGACCCGGCGGGGCGTGCGCGGAGCTGAAGCTCTCTGCGCCTCAATAACTCGGCGGATTAGAAAGCAGTATTTTTGACAAGCCAACCCCCAAAACGTCTCGTCGTGGCCGTCACCGGCGCGAGCGGGGCGCTGTATGCCGTGCGGTTTCTGCGGCAGGCGTCGCGCTTCTACGACGACATCTACGTCATGCTGTCCGACAATGCCGTGGCGGTCTACACTACCGAAACGGGCGGGACTTTGACCCGGCCCTATTCGGCGCAGGACTATCTCGGCGGCGAGGCGGCGTATGACAATATCCATTTTTTAAGCGCGAAAGATTATTTTACGCCCCCGGCATCGGGGTCATTTGTCCACAGCGGCATGGTCATTATCCCGTGCTCGATGGGGACGCTCGGGCGGATTGCAGGCGGCATCTCAAACGACCTGACGACCCGCGCCGCCGATGTCTGCCTGAAAGAGCGCCGCCCGCTGATTTTGGTGGCCCGCGACACGCCGCTTAATCTCATTCACCTGCGGAACATGGTCACCGTCACGGAAGCCGGCGCGATTGTCCTGCCTGCCGTGCCGGCGTTTTACCATCAGCCGAAAACCGTGGAAGATTTGGTAGACACGGTGGTCGCGCGTGTTTTGCAAAACTTGGGTGTCCCGCAGGACATTCAGCCGCAATGGGCGGCGGACGAAGAAAGCGCGGCGTAAGAAGCCGCTGATTTTCGGGGCGTCACGCTTTTCCGGCTCCTGGCTGCCGGCTGAGGGCCAGCAGCTCGCGTATCAAGCGGGGCGCAGGGTGCGGGGAGTCTTCCGGGACGCCGCAGAGGTTAAGGCTGACCCGAACCGTCGCGGGCGGCGAGCGGCGCACGGCGGCCAGTGTGCAGGGAAAGCCGTCGTACACCATCCCCTCCTCGGGGTCGGTTTGTTCGGCCGCCAGCGCTTCGGCCAGCGCTTCCAAGCGGCGGCAGTCGGCGGCAGTCAGCGTTATTTCGGTCCGCTTCGCCGTCAGCGGCACGTCCCGGCTGAAGTCTATCGGGGACACCGAGCGGACGGCAATCGTTCCCGCCCCCAAGTGTGCCAGGACGCGAACCGTGTCCCCATGCGGCAGCCCGCGTCCCTGAAACACAAACTGCCAGCCCGCCGCGTCTTGATCCGCCTCCGCCCGCGCCGCTTCCGCGTCAAAATCTTCCAGCCCGTACCGCCGCCGCAGCTCGGCCTGCTCCCGGCGCGACCGAAGCTCGGACAGTGTGGAACAACGAACCCCAACCGTGAGACCGGCGGCGAAAAACGCAATCACTTCCAGCAGACAGCCGGACGCACCAAGCAGGCGAAACAGCGCCCCGGCGGCGGCCAGTCCCGCCACCGGAGCCAGGCCGCAGCCCGCGCGTTCCATCCGCCGCTCCCAGGGCCGAGGCCGACAAGCCGCCAGCAGCGCGTCATCGGTCATGTCTCGGACGTTCATGCCAATTTTCCCGGTCTCTCGGCTCAGCCCGGCAGCGCTCGCGCGTCGCGCCAGTAGGGGCGCAGGGCTGCGCTGAGAACCGCCAGCGAAAGCACGCCCCACAGCGCGGCCCAAACAAACGGCGGCAGCGGAATGATTTGAGACATCAGCACGGCGTCGGACACCGGCCCGTTGGGCAGCACCGACAGGCCGATCAAAGTTTTGAGGTCGTACAGTGAATTGACCACGCACTGCACGCCGAGAAACATGGCGGTCAGCTCGGCAGCCTTCGGCGGCAGCCGCCGGGCGGCCAGCGCCAGCCCCGCGCCGATCAAAATCCCCCAGCCGAAGCCGAATAAGTTGCGGACCAAGAGCGCATCCAAAAGCAGGACCACTGCGCCGGACACGCCGAGAATAAACCGGGCCGCGCTTGGACGCCGGGCCAGCGCCAGCATCGCCGCGCCGTAGGCCGACGCGCCGAGGTAGCCCGCCATGACAATGATTAGGCTCCAGCCGCCGAACGAGTAAGTCACGCCCGAGGCGTCCGGCTGAACGGCGATCTGCGCGGGATGGCCGCCGGTCAGCAGCGCGGCCAGCGCGTGACTGCCTTCATGGATAAATGTCACAAACAAGCGCAGGGGATACAGCGCGGCAGAAATGACCGGCAGCAGGGAGACAATCACCGACAGCCCGGTCGCCAGCAGCAGGCGGCCCAGCGCGGCGCGGGATGGTGGGTCTTTTCGCCATGCAGTCGTCTGGGGTATCATGCTGTCAGTATACCATGTCCCCTTTCCGTCCAGTCAGCCCCAAGTTTGTCCCGCCGCCGGGCCTGCACGCGATCCCGCCGCGACTTGCCGGGGACGCCGATGTGGTCGGGGTCGGCGACGACCTTTCCCCGGAGACTTTGATCTGGGCCTACACGCACGGTTTGTTCCCGTGGCCGATGGACAATTCCCCGCTGCTGTGGTTCTGCCCGGCGCAGCGGGCGGTGCTGGACTTCAGCCGCCTGCATGTTCCTGAGCGCCTGGCCCGCGCCCGCCGCCGGTCCGCGCTGACATTTACGATAAACACGGCGTTTAGCCGCGTGATCGAGTCGTGCCGCCGCTCGCCCCGGCCCGGCCAGGCCGGCACTTGGATTACCCCGGCGATGCAGGCGGCGTACCGGGCACTGCACCGATTGGGCCACGCGCACAGCGTGGAAGCGTGGAGCGCCGAAGGCGAGCTTGCCGGGGGCCTGTACGGGGTCAGCGCCGGCGGCGTTTTTTGCGGCGAAAGCATGTTCCACGCCGCGCCGAATGCGTCCAAGCTGGCCCTACTGTTTTTGTGCGACTATCTCGCCTCGCGCGGGGCGAACTGGCTGGATATTCAGGTGATGACCCCGCACCTCGCCGCGCTCGGCGCACGCGAAATCCCGCACTCGGAGTTTTTGGACCGCCTGGAAGCCGCGCAAAAACGGGGCTTTGTTTTGTTTGAAGCGGGTGGGATACGCCCGGAGGAGACAGCGCCATGACCGAGGCCAAGACGCGCTTTGCTATTTACCAGGTGGATGCGTTCACCAGCGCCGTGTTCGGCGGCAACCCGGCCGCCGTGGTTCCCGTGAGCGCCTGGCTGCCGGACACGGCGCTTCAGGGGATCGCCGCCGAAAACAATCTGGCCGAAACGGCGTTTTTCGTGCCCGAGCCGGGCGGCTTCGGCCTGCGCTGGTTCACGCCGACCATTGAAGTGCCGCTGTGCGGGCATGCGACGCTGGCGGCGGCGTTTGTGATCTTCACCGCGATTGACCCGGCCCTCGGCAGCGCCGAGTTCCACACGCAGAACGGGCCGCTGACCGTGACGCGCGGCGGCGGCGGCTTGCTGACACTCGACTTCCCGCGCCATGCGCTCGCGCCGGCAGACGCCCCGGCGGCGCTGCTCGCGGGCCTCGGCACCCCGCCGCGCGAAGTGTATTTTTGCGCCGAGAACCCGAACTTTTATGCCGTGTACGACGCCGAAGCCGATGTCCGCGCCCTCACGCCGGACTTTGCTGCGCTTGCGCCGCTCGGCGCTCTCGGGGTCGCCGCGACCGCGCCGGGAACGAACTGCGATTTTGTGTCGCGCTACTTCGCCCCCGGCCTCGGCATTCCCGAGGACCCCGTCACCGGCTCGACCCACTGCGCCCTGGCCCCCTACTGGGCCGAGCGCCTCGGCAAACCCAAGCTCTACGCGCGGCAGGTCTCCCCACGCGGCGGGGAGTTGTGGTGCGATGTGCAGGAAACGCGGGTCGGCATCTCGGGGCGGGCCGCGCTGTACCTGCGCGGGGAGATTTTTGTGTAAGTGAGGTTCCTATCCCGCAGGCCGCAAACTGTCCAGCAGCCGCTCGTCCCCGGCGGCGTCGAAAAGCCACAAAGTCCAGCCGTTCGCGGACGGCAGGCCGAGGCAGGCGGCGGCGACTTTGTGGATGGAGCCGCGCTGCCCAATCGCCGACACCGTGCCGTCGGCATGGACCACGGCGCGTGTCTCCGTGCCTTTGAGCCGCAGGAGTGTCCCAGGCGGCAGCACACCGCCCTCGACAAACGACAGAAACGGCACGCGCGGCTTGGGGCCGCCGAGCAGCACCCCGCCTTCGTCGCCCGATGTTAAAAGCGCTTCCGGGATGTTTGCGAGCCGCGCTTCGGCGACTTCCACATACGCCGGCTCCCGGTCAATCGTGATATAATTGCGGCCGAGGCGCTTGGCGACCGCCGCCGTCGTGCCCGTCCCGCAGAACGGGTCGAGGACAAGGTCGCCAGGGTTGGTGGTGGCGGCCAGGACCCGGTGCAGGAGCGCTTCGGGCTTTTGGGTCGTGTGCGCTTTTTTGCCGTCGCGGGTTTCGCGCTCGCCGCCGGAGCAAAGCGGAATGTACCAGTCGGAGCGCATCTGCTTGTCGTCGTTGCCGGCTTTCAGCCCGTGGTAGTGGAACGTGTACTTTTTCTGGTCCGCCGACTTTTTCGCCCACAGCAGCGTTTCATGCGCGTTGCAGAACCGCGTTCCCTTCATCTGAGGCGTCGGATTTGCCTTCACCCAGCAAATGTCGTTCAGCACCCAGTAGCCGACATCCATGAGAACGGCCCCGACCCGGTAAATGTTGTGGTACGAGCCGATCACCCACAGCGTCCCGGTGTCTTTCAGCACCCGCCGGGACGCGGAAAGCCACGCGCGGGTAAACGCATCGTACTCGGCGAACGATTTAAATTTGTCCCACGGGTCGGTGACGGCGTCCACTTTGGTGCTGTCGGGCCGCCACAAGTCGCCGCCGAGCTGCATGTTGTAGGGCGGGTCGGCGAACACCAAATCCACCGATTTCGGCGGCAGGGCGTTCATCTGTTCCACGCAGTCGCCGAGGAGGACTTGGTTCACGGGAAGCGGAGGGGTCGGCGTTTTGGCGGGGCGAGTAGGCATAAGCACAGTATTGTACCACGGCGGACTCACGAAAACAAGGGGCCGGGACTCACACGAGCGCTGACTCGGGACTCAACTCGCAAGCGCCAGCAGCGCCTGCTCGCGCTCCGGGGTCAGCCCGGCTTTCAGGGGCACGTCCGCCGGGCGGGTGCGGTCCCACGCGAGTGTGTCGGCGATTGTCTCGGCCAGAGGGCGGAACGTCAGGCCGTGCGCCAGCGCTTTGGCGAGGCTTGCGGTCATCAAGCCGTCCAGGCCGGAGTCCGCCGGGACAGCCAGCGGCAGAGTGATGCCCTGTTCCTGCAAAAGCGCATCGGAAACCCAGTGCAGATGGGCATCGCTGCCGCTGACGGTGCGGGCCGCTTCTAAAAACTCCCCGAAAGTCAGCGGGGACGCCGGGCCGGCGGCGTTGTAAATGCCCCCCGTGCCGGCTTCCAGCATTTGAAGTGTCCACACCGCCAGGTCGCGGGCGTCAATGATTTGCAGCGGCTGCCGGGGCGTGCCGGGGGCCGCCATTTCGCCGCCCTGGGCAGCCCGCCGCACCCAGTAGGTGAAGCGGTCGGTCGGGTCAAACGGCCCGGCGATGAAGCCGGGGCGAACTATCAAGCTCCGGCCCGGAAATGCTTCTTCGACAGCCTGCTCGCACAGCGCTTTCAGCGGCCCATAAGTGCTATTGGTCACAGCTTCGGCGCTTGGGTCCTCCCAAACGCCGAGCGGGGCGGTCTCGTCGAGGCCGGGCGCTGTGAAGTCCGCATAGACCGAAATTGTCGAGATAAACACATAGGCCCCGGCGTGCGGGGCCAGCAGCGCGGCGGACCGGCGGACCACGCGCGGCAGGTAGCCGCAGGTGTCCAATACGGCGTCCCAGGTGCGCCCGCGCAGCATCTCCAAATCATCGCTGTCCCGGTCGCCGAGCACATGCTCGGCGTCGGGAAACAGCTCCGGGCCGGTGCGCCCCCGGTGAAACAGGGTCACTTCGTGTCCCCGCGCCAGGGCGGCTTCGGCGAGGTGCCGCCCGACAAACTGCGTTCCGCCGAGAATCAAGGTCTTCAAATGCGTTTTCTCCTGGTAAACTAACGGCATGAGTGTTCTTCGCGATGTCCTGGCCGCCAATGCGGAATTTGTTGAGGAGTACGACGCCGCCCAGGCCGCCGCGCCGGTGAAGCGCAAGCTGGCCCTGGTGGCGTGCATGGATTACCGTATCCCGCTGCACCGGGCGCTCGGCCTTGCGCCGGGCGCGGCGTATGTGATCCGCAATGCCGGCGGGGTCGTGACCGAAGATGTCATTCGGTCGCTTCTGGTCGCCCATTACCGCCTCGGCGTGGAAGAGTTTCTGGTCATCAACCACACCGAATGCGGCATGCAGACATTCCGCGACGAGGACCTGCGCGAAGACATTCGCCGCCGCCGGGGCACCGACTCTATCGCGCCGGAGCAGTTTCACGCGTTTTCCGACCTGGAAGCCCACCTCACGCAGCAGATACAGCGCATCAAAAGCCACCCCTGGGTCCCGAGCCACATCCCCGTCCACGGCTGCATTTACGACGTGCATACAGGCAAGCTCACCGTCGTAGCATTGAACCCCTGACCCGGCACTTTCAGTGCTGGTTATCTTACTACACCGCCAAAATCAGGGTCATCGTGAAATCGCGGAAACCCGCCGGAATCTGATTTTAACGGTTTCCGGCGGGGGCGCAGGAACCAGCGGCAAACCAAGCGCGGCAGACATCTCCGACGCCAGTGCGTCGGCCTTCAGCCTGGCTTGAGGCTGCGCCCGGAAGTTTCCCAGCGTCGGGCAAACAAACTCGCCGCGCTTCCACGCCAGTCCGACAGTATAAATCTCGCCATTTTTGGCGTCTACGATGCGGACGAAAACGCCGCAAAAATCTTCCAAGCCTCCAGCGCGGATATGTGTCCACGGTCCCCATCCAGTCGTGAAGCGATAGTGACGACGCTCCGTATCCAAGACTATTTCGCGCCGGGAGCCGGCCCCCCAAAGGAACAAGCTGCCCATCGCACATGCCATCAGCTCGAAAACCAAGAACAATGCTAGTCCTTCGCGATCTCTGATGTTGCGTACCATAAGCCACAGCGGCGTCAGCACAAGCCAAAGTCCGATGCCGCCGAATACAAACCGGGTCAACGGCGGCATTCGAAGCACCATGCGCCGGGAACCGATTTGCTTTTGCCAGTTTTGGGTGCGGCTTCCCCAAGCGGCCAAAATAATCAGCAGAGTCAAACTGCCGAAAACCGAGCCGACGACCGCTAAGACGTCTCCCATTTTCCCTTTACTCCACCGTTAAAATCAAGCACTTCAAATACTCGGATTCGGGGGCGTCCAAAAGCACCGGGTGGTCGGCGGGTTGGCCCCGGCCTTCAATCAGCTTCAAGGTGCGCCCGGCGTCGCGGGCGGACGTTTGCACGATCTCGCGGAACTCGGGGGCGGACAGGTGATGCGAGCACGAGCAGGTCACAAGGACGCCGCCGGGCTTCAAAAGCCGCAGGGCGACCCGGTTGATTTCATTGTACCCGCGCACCGCCCCGTCCCGGCTGCTCCGGTTTTTGGTGAACGCCGGCGGGTCCAGCACAATCATGTCGGTTTTGCAGGATTTCGCTTCCAGGGCACGCAGGTAATCAAAGACATTCTCGGTGACGACTTCATGGGGCAGGCTCAGGCCCGACTGCGCCCATTGACGGCTATTCAGCGCATTAAACTCCGGGCTGATCTCGACCTCCGTGACGCTGTTCGCCCCGGCCAGCGCGGCCCGCAGGCCGAACACGCCGGTATACGAAAAGCAGTTGAGCACATCCCGCCCCGCCGCCTGCCGGGCCGCCGCTTTTTGGTTCGGGATTTGGTCCAAAAACAAGCCCGTTTTCGCCCCCGACTTCAGATCAACCAAAAGCGCCGCGCCGTCGTCGTGCAGGGTCAGCGTGTCGGGCGGCGGCTCGCCGAACAGCGTCCCCACCCGCTCGTCCAAGCCTTCCAGCTTTCGGACGGCGCTGTCCGAGCGCTCGTAGATGCCGGCGGGCGAGTGCTGCTCGGCCAGGGCGGCGACAATCACGCCGCGCCAGGGTTCGAGGCCGAGCGCAAGAAACTGCACGACCAAATACGGCCCGTAGCGGTCCACAATCAAGCCCGGCAGGCCGTCGGCCTCGCCGTGCACCAGCCGAAACGCTTCCGGCAGCGTCCCGCCGTTCCCCGTGTAATGGGCGGCCCGGTAGGCGTGGGCGCGGGCGAGCCGCGCCTGCCAAAAGCCGGCGTCCACCGCCTCGCCCGACCGCCGGGACAGATACCGGACGGCGATTTTGCTTTTGCGGTTCAAGTACCCGGCCCCGAGGGTCTTGCCGCGCGAGTCGAGCACGCGCACGACTCCGCCGTTGGCGAAGCCTTCCGGCGGGCCGTCGGCGATTTCGTTGTCGTAGACCCACGGATGGCGCAGCCGCTCGGGCCGCTGGGGCTTGAGCTTGACGGCGGGAAGGGGGACGGGCCGGTGGGCGCGGGCGGAAGGAGTGGTCATGGGGCTATTGTACCCGGTCATCCGGCCCAGGCCATAAATGGCTGAGCCGGAGTGCGGGTACAATACACGCCATGACGCTTACAGGAATTGACGTGCTGGCGCGAGACGGCTTTCGAGCGCTGCGGGGAAGCCGGGTCGGCCTGGTCACAAACCACACGGGCCGGACACTTTCCGGGCAGCCGACCGTTTATGCGCTCCATGCCGCCCCGCAGGTTACGCTCACGGCGCTGTTCGGCCCGGAGCACGGCATTTGGGGCGAGTTCGATCAGCCGTCGGTCGCCGACAGCACGGACGCCGTCACGGGCCTGCCGGTGTTTTCGCTGTACGGGGCGCGGACACAGCCGACCGCCGAACAGCTTGCGGACACGGACACGCTGGTTTTTGATATTCAGGACATCGGCTGCCGCTTTTATACGTATCTCAGCACGCTGGATCAGATTCTGCTGGCCGCCGATGCCCACCAAAAGCGGGTTGTTGTGCTGGACCGGCCCAATCCGATTACGGGCCGGCATATCGAAGGACCGCTGGCCGACCCCGACCAACTGGCGTTTGTCGCCTGCCATCCCCTCCCCGTCCGGCACGGCTTAACTTTAGGCGAGCTGGCCCGGCTGCTGCATGCCGAAAAGCGCCTCACCTGCCCGCTCGAAGTGATACGCTGCGAGGGCTGGGCACGCGGCGACTGGTACGACGCGACGGGCCTGCTGTGGACCGACCCGTCGCCCAACATGCGGCGCTTGGGCGCGGCGGCGCTCTACCCCGGCGTCGGGCTTTTGGAGTTTACGCCTCTCTCGGTCGGGCGCGGCACCGGCACGCCGTTTGAGATTGTCGGTGCTCCCTTTGTTGACCCTCGCGCGTTTGCCGCCGCGCTGAACGCCGAAGCCCTGCCCGGCGTCCGCTTCGTGCCGGCTTATTTCACGCCGAGCGTCAGCGTGTTTGCGTGCGAGCGCTGCGGCGGCGTGCAGATTTTGATCACGGACCGGGACGCGCTTGACGCCGTGCGCGTGGGGCTGACCCTGGCGCTTGTCTTGGGGCGTCTGCATCCGCACACCTGGCAGCCGGAAAAGCTGACGACGCTGCTGGTCAATCAAGCCGCTTATGACGGCGTTGTCGCAGGCAGAAATTACGCGGAGATTGCGGAAGGATGGGCGGCAGATTTGGCGGCGTTCGAGGCGCGGGCGGCAAGCCGGCGGCTGTACGAGTGAGCGCGGCAGGGCGACAAATCTCTTGACAAGCCGCCGGAAAATCGTCTATACTTAGGTGTTGCCGAAGTAGCTCAGTTGGCCAGAGCGGCTGTTTTGTAAACAGCGGGTCACGGGTTCGAATCCTGTCTTCGGCTTCCTCGCATTCCTCGTCAGTCATTCGTTTGTCTTGCTGCTGTTGACACCCCGTCAATAACAGAAGGGCAATATGGGCACAGATGTCATCGGCTATCCCTTCTTCTGCACCTTTTTCCTTTTGTGCTTACGCGCCGGTTGTGACGGCGCGGATAACCAGCATCACCCCGATAAGCGTAATGGCGGCGGCGCTCAGGAGAGGCAGGCGGCGGAGCAGGCCCTCGCCGGCAGGAAAGCGCTCAAACCAATGCCGGGCGGACACGACTAAGAGGCCAATCACAATCAGCACCGAAGCCAGCCCGATACTGAACGCCGTAATCAGTGCCATGCCGTAGGCGATGCGGTGCAGGGCAACAGCAGACAGCAGCACGACCAGCGCTGACGGGCACGGCACAATCCCGCCGGAAATCCCCAAAGCCAGCAGCGAGCGAAGCGTAATCGGTCCGTCTGGAATGTCGTGTGTGTGCTGCCCCGGCCCATGCCCGTGAACATGGTCATGGTGGTCATGGTCATGGTGGTCATGGTCATGCGTATGGTGGTGGCCGCTCGGAACGCCCCGGAGGCGGGACACCAGCAGCCAGACCCCGACGCCGAAGACCGCGAGGCCGCTGACGGCACTCAGCACCGGGTACAGTTTCTCCGGGACAACATACCGCGACGCGAACAGCGTCACCAGGCCCAGTGCAAAGACGCCGAGCGTGTGCGTGACCGTGACGATCAGCCCCAGCGTCACCGCGTGCCGGGCTGTGCCGCGTGACCCGACCAGGTAGGCCGCGACCATTGTTTTGCCGTGACCCGGCGAGAGCGCATGGAACGCGCCGAAAACAAACGCCAGCAAAACCCCAAGCAGCAGAGCGGCGGGCGTCAGGCTCCGGCGGGCGATGGCCTGCGTGAAAAGGTCACGAGGCGTTCCGCTCTGCGCCGCCGCCGGGGCGGCCCCGGAGGACGCCGCCGCCGCTGCCGCCGGGACCGTCGAGAAGTGCGCCTCGGTGTCCTGGGGCGGGACGACGCCGGGCGGGTAAACGCTCAGCCCCCGGCTGCGGTCCAGGCTGTAGGCGGACGCACCTTGCAGCGCAACCCCGTCTCCGTTCGCCGCGACGATTTCTTTCCACCCGGTTCGCGACGGGTAGTTGCGGTCCTCCCAGCCGATGTCGTGCGCTCCTGCCGGAGTCGCCGCCGACCAGTCCAGCGTCATTTTGAGTGTTTCCAGTCCCCCCGCGCCCGGCGACAAGCGCAGCTCGCTGCCAAGAAGAGTCAGGGCGACGGGCTTGCCGCTGAGGGTCAGCGTAACGCCGGACGCAAGCTGCGCGGCGCGGGCCGCAAGGTAACTCGCTTTTTCCGCCGGGCTGATACTCCCGTTATGGTCGGCGTCAAGCGTCTCTTTTTCGCTGAGCGTCGGGATCTCCGCCATGTCAATGATGTAGCGGACCTTGATGTCGCGGGTGTCTGCTTGAAGCCGCGCGTAATGGCAGATCGCAAAGTTTCCCATCGGATGCGCCGAGGCTGAACAAGTAAGCGCGACGCAGGCGGCCAGCAAAGCGATTAAGACGGAGATGCGAAGTCCGAACAGCCGCCGTGAATTCAGGCGCATTGTGTTTCCTTTCAGCTTAGTTGCTTTAGGGCTGACGCCGCTCGGGGCGCATCTACCGGGCTGAAGTTCGGGGCAAGCTGAAGCGCCCCTTGCAGGTACGCGTGCGCGGCCTTTGTATCGTTCCGCTTCAGCGCAATCATGCCGGCATGGTAAAGAAATTCCGCTTCCGGCGTTTTTTGAGCCAGCGCCGCCCGGCTTGTCGCGGCGGCCTCCAAGTAGCGCCCGCTCTTATATAAGCACCAGGCCAGTGCGTCGGCGGCGTAAACATTCTTGCGCGTTTTGTACTCCGTCTCGGCGTCCGCTAACGCTTCCGGCAGGTTCCGGTCGTGATTTGCCCGAAACAAAGACATCTGCCAGCCGCCTTTGACGCCGTTTGCTTTCTGGAGGCGGTCAATGCTCTCGGCCAGCCTGAACTGCTGCTCGGCGTCCGCCTTTCGGCCTGTCAGGGCATACAAATCGCCGAGGGCAGCCACGGCGTCCACCTGCGGCACAACGTCTATGGCTTTTTTGTAGCTGTCAATCGCGCCGGAATAGTCCCTTTTGCCCGCCAGAACCCGGCCCAGCGCCATCAGCACGCGGTAGTTATGCGGGGTCGTCGTGAGTGCATCGCGCAGCGTCTGTTCCGCTGCCGCCTCGTGGCCCTCGCTCCAAAGCATCAAGCCAAGCTGAGCGCGGCACCAGCCGGTGCTTTCGGCATACGGACCGCCCGCGTCAATCGCCTTGTCCATCAGCGTGACCCCCTTTCGGAAGTCTCCGGTCAGCCACAACAAATGGCCGCCCCGGCTGTAGGAAGCCAGATCAGGCCGCAGATTGAGCATTTTTTGGTAGTGCGCGTAAGCCGCCGCGTAGTCCCCAAGCTCCTGATCGGCGTCGCCAAGCAGGCCATACGCATCCTGGGAATTGGGATCGTGCATCAGCGCTTTGTTCGCCCAGAATTTGCTTTTTTCGAACTCGTGCCGGTCGCTTGTCACCCACGCCATGCCGTCCAGCGCGGCGGCGCTGGACGGGTCCACGGTCAGCGCTTGTTTGTAATCGGCTTCGGCGAGGCCGTAGTAGCTGAGGTCTGCCGTTTCCCGCGCTTTTTGCATCAGGGCATTGCCGAGGTCGGTCCAGGCTTTGGGATCATGCGGCGTCTTCCGGGTCAGGCGCGTTTCTTTCGCGATGGCGAGGTCAAGCTGCTGGACTTCGGCTGTTTTTGCGTCGGCGACAGGCACTGCCTGCACGGCGGCGTGGGTCAAAGCCGCCGGCCGGTGCAGCGTCCAAGCCCCGGCTCCAATGCACAGCAGCAATAAACTGATTGGAAAAAGCCGGTTCATCAAGTCCTGCTTGCTTTCAAGGGCGGCTTAGCGGACGCGGCGGCCGCCGGCCCGCTGCCGAGCTGTTTCAGCGTGTCGGCGGCGATTTTCGCGTCCCGCAGGCTGAAATAGGGGTTGAGACTGAGGGCGTGCGCCAGGCACTTGCCGCCCGTCACCCGGTCGCCGGCTTTGGCATAGATCATGCCCGCGTGGAACAGCATCCCGGCTTCGGGGGTGCGCCGCGCCAGTGCGGTTTCAATGACGGCTTTGGCTTCGTCCTGCCGCCCGTTCTTGAACAGGCACCAGGCCAGCGTGTCGGCGTCGCCGATGTTCAGGCTGTCTTTGTTCTGCTCGGCCATCTGCAAGGCTTGGGGCAGGTTCCGGTCATGGTCGGCGTCGAATTTGGCGATTTGCATATGCTCGTCAATCCCGGCATCGGTGTTTTTTTGGTAGAGCGCTTCGGCGGATACATACTGCTTCTCGGCCTCTGCGTTGTCACCGGACAGGGCATACAAGTCGCCGAGCGCCGTCAGCGTTTCCGGGTCGGGCGCAATGGCCGCCGATTTCTTGCAAAGCGCGATGGCCGCCGCGGTGTTTCCTCGCGCCGCCTTGAACTTCGCCATTGTCGCCAGCGCTTCGGCGTTGTTGGGCGTTGTCTTCAAAACGGTTTGGAGCGTCTGTTCGGCGGGCAGGAGTGCGCCCTGGTCGAACAGCATCTCGGAAAGCCGGGTGCGGCACCAAGCGGTATTTTCGGCGTAAGGGCTGCCGGTTTTGACGGCTTTGATCATCAGCCACATGGCCTTGCGCGAGTTGCCGTCCTGGTACAAAAGCTTTGCCCCCCGGCTGTACGAGGCGATGTCGGGCCGGATGTCAAGCATTGTCTGGTAATGGGCGTAAGCGTCGTCGTAATGCCCGGTCGCGGCATCGGCGTCGCCGAGCAGGCCGTAAGCCGTGTTGTCTTTCGGGTTCAGCGCGACGGCTTTTTTTGCCCATTCGGCGCTTTTTGCATATTGGTTGCGGTCGCCCGAGACCCAGGCCAGCCCGGTGAGCGCATCGGCATTGTTCGGGTTCCGGGCCAGCGCCTGGCTGTACGCCTGCTCGGCGACGGCGTAAAAGCGCGGGTCGGCGGTCTCGCGCGGCTTTTGCATGAGCGTATCGCCGAGCCGGACCCAAACTTT
Source organism: Capsulimonadaceae bacterium (assembly GCA_965246745.1). GTDB lineage: Bacteria > Armatimonadota > Armatimonadia > Armatimonadales > Capsulimonadaceae > JANXMY01. The sequence continues at coordinate 3,487,862 of OZ251980.1, read as the reverse complement.
GTCGTCGCTCGGGTTCTGCTTAAGCTGACCCGCCCATTTTGCGATGCCGTGGTCGGCGGCAGTCGGGCTGGAGGACGCCGGGATCGCTGCCAGCGTCGCCTCGGCAGACGGCAGGGCCGGCGCCGCGCTCTGCGCCGGGGCGCTTGAAGCGGCGTGATGCGACGCGCAGCCGCTGATCGCCGCACAGGGAAAAAGTGCAAATAAAACTGGAAAAAGTGCTTGCTTCATAATGGATGGAGGAAAAACCCGGACCGGCATTCCGGGTCTTTTTTAAAGCGACTGTCCCCCGGCGTGAACATAAAGAACGAGAACGCTTCCGCCCCCGCTCCTTATATCCACGAAGGCGGACAATCGCACTCTAAAAGCCCCGGATTGCCGGTCCGGGGCATTCGTTTCTACCCTCCGGCATTGACGCCGGAGTCCTTCGAGTTGCGCGTTCCGGCGTTGGGCGTTGCGGCATACGGGAAGGTCATGTTGTAAACCTGATCGTTGCTTGCGACGTTGTCCCCGAGCAGCGTAACCGTCTTGTAATCCGGGCCGCTTGCCACCGCCGTCAGCGCGATGTCTACCACGTCGTCGCCGAAGCGGCGTCCGTTCGGCCAGCCGCCGGGGGTCGTGCCGTTTGCCGTTTTGAGCGTGTCGCCGCCGATAAAGCCGAGCCGGCTGAACGCCGCCTGGCCGGAGATGTTCGCCGGGCCGGTCGTCGTGTCTACCCGGATGACATCAGGAATATAAACGGCGGCGAGGTCAACGCGGTTGGTTGTCGCGAAATTGGTGCTGTAGACTTTGTTGATCAATGCCGCGACTTCCGGGTTCAGCGCATAAGTCTTATACTTTGCGGCGTCCGAGGTCGGCAGGTCGCGGTTGTAGTTGTCTTTGTCCCGGATTGCCACCAGCACTTCGTTGAAGAGCGGGTTCGCTTCGCGGTTGACCTGGATGTACGGGCCGGAGCCTACATTGTCGCCGGTGGTCGAGCGCAGGGTGACGCGGGGGCGGGAAACAGACGCATACACGCCGACGCCGCTGCTGAGGCCGGAAGTAAACGCGGCCTGGTAGGAAAACGCAGGCAGGTCGCTCAGCGGGATCACAATCGCGTAGTGCAGGACATTGTAGCCCTTGAAGCCGTCCACGCCGGTGCCGTCCTGGCCCAGCCCGTTGCCTTTTTTGTTGGACAAAATGCGCGAGTCGAGCAGGTCGAAGATGCCGGGCGTGTCGGCATAAAAGCCGTCCTCGCGGGAGCCGGCAAACACGGTCGTCTGGCCGGCTGCGCCGGGAACCGCCGGGAGGTCGTAGGTGGTCTCGCGGGTGTAGGTGTCCAGCGCAGCGCGGGTCGTCGCGCCGCTGACGGCCTTGCCCGTGCTCGGGTCGTTGTAGGCGGGGGTCGTCCGCAGGCCGGTGTTTGCGGGCGGAACCAGCAGGGTCATGCCGGCAGGGCTGAGCGCGGTCGCCTGGCCGGTCGCCGAGACGGTCTTGGTGACGGTGTAGCTTTGGACGAAGTTCTGGTGGGCGTCGCCGACATCCATGATCGGGCCGGCATCCGCCGCGCCGTTGACGTTTGCGCCGCGCCCGTAGCGCAGGATCGTGTCGAGGTTCTTGTAGCTGCCGTTTTGGCTGGAAACCGGCGAGAACTTGAAGTCGTAGCGCTGGACTTCCGCGCCGGTGATTGGGTTTGCAATATGAATAGAGTAGCGGGCGTCATCCGAGAACGAGTCGTAGGTGACGCCGTCACCCGGCTCCGAGAAGGGGCGGACACTGACTTCGACGACCAGCACTTTGGTGCCGTCGGGCCGGTTGCGCCGGAACGCGTACACGTCAGTGAGGTTTGCCTGCGGGTCAAGCTTGATCAGCGGCGCATCGCTGTGGCTGGACGCCTGCGCGGAGCCGCCGCCGAGCGCGGCAAGTGCGCCGAAGGCTGCCGCCGCACAGAAGAGAGTCTTGAAATTCATGGTGTGGTCTCTTAGTTTCTAAGCGTGGGTGTGAACGATGGAAGCCGCGCGGCGTCGGCGCACGGCGAGAAGCGCCAGAACCGACAGGCCCAGGCCGAGCGAGACAACCGTGCTGGCTTCCGGCACGGGAGCGCCGGCGGGGCCGAGCGTCGTCCCGGCAGGCGTTCCAGGGTCCCCGGTGGTATCAAACGCGATAGCCGACGGCGCGAAGATGCTGTCAAACGAGAAGCCGGAAACGGTGCTTCCCGGCCCGAAGGCCGTGTTGTTGTCCAGCCCCGGCAGAAACGACTCGATGCCGACATTGAAGTCGTAAGGGTTTGTAATCTGGTAACCGTCCGGCGCGGAGAAGTTTGTCAGCGCTCCGGCGACCATCGGCAGGCCATTGAGATCAATAAGAGCCAGCGAATCCGCCGTCGCATTGACCACGCTGTAATTGTAATGGTACAGCGACCCGTTGAACGTGACCGTCGGCGTGACAAACACCTGGGCGTGGGCGGGACCCGCGCAGAAAAGAGCGCCGAGACTGCCGGCAAGAGCCAGCGGTGCGGCGAAGAGGCGTAACGCGGAACGCATAAAAAGCCTGCCTTTCAAAGTAGCGGCCAGAAGCGATGAGGCAAGAGAACAGGGCGTGTGGCGGCGGAAGCCGTCGCGGCTATCGAGTATGCGCCGGAAGGACGCGGCGGCCGGCAGGGCGGCCGGCCCGCGAGCGAGTCGGGCGCGGGAAAGCCTGCCGCACGAGCGCAGCAGGCGAGTGAGCAGGTCTTCAAGCCGCGCGGAAGCAGCACACGGCATCGCCGCAAAAGGAACGCCTCGCGGTCGGGACGGCGGCGATTGAAGATCGGTCCGGCTCATCGGGGGAAGTATACCCAGAGTTTTTAGCGGATGTTGCTGAAAATACAGTGGCAGGTTGACGCTTGGTTACAACTCAAAGCAGGACGACGTTCTGTTTTCAGGCTTTGCCCCCTGTCTTCGGCTTTTTGCTCTTTTTCCACTTTTGTACAGGCGTTCCGACGGCAAAAACGCGGCCCTGGTCACAGGGCCGCGCTGTTGTTTTCTATCGGTTTTTTTTTCAGCGGACAGGGTGGGATTCGAACCCACGGGGGAGTTGCCCCCCCGACTGTTTTCAAGACAGTTCCGTTATGACCACTCCGGCACCTGTCCCCATGTGCAGGAGTATTATAGCCGCGAAGGGCGGGGCTGTCAATGCCCGCAGCGACGGTTGACAGCGGTGCGGGCGATCTGCTATAATTGGCTGTTCGCAGGGGCGCAGGGCGGGATGTAGCGCAGTTTGGTTAGCGCACCGAGCTGGGGGCCCGGGGGTCGCAGGTTCGAATCCTGTCATCCCGACTGCCGAAGCGAACGCAAAAAACAGCGGCGGGACTGAAAAGTCTCGCCGCTGTTTTTTGCGTCTGCATTGATTTTGGCGCTCGGCTAACGGCGGGCAAGCGCAGGGGCGGCTTTGGCGGGGGCGGGGGCCGGGCGGAGTGTCGCTTCGGCCCACTGACCCGGCCATTCCAGGCGCTTGGCGGCAAACTGGGCGGTGTCTTTGCCTTCATAGCGGGCAATAATCGCCAATGCCAAATCAATGCCGGCGGAGATGCCCGCCGAGGACATCAAAGTCTTGCCGCTGGCGACCACGCGCGGGCCTTTGACCACATGGACTTTCGGGTACAGCTTTGCCAGCGTGTCCGCCTGGGCGGCGTGGGTCGTGATCTGGTGACCGTCGGCCAGGCCGGCCTGGGCGAGAATAAACGCCCCGGTGCAGACCGAGGCAATAATTTCGGCGCTGTCGGCGGCGCGGGTCAAAAACTCTAAAATATGCAGCGGCAGGGTTTCCTTGCGTGCGCCGGGACCGCCGGGAATAATGACAACATCGGCTTCATACGCCTGCGCCAGCGATTTGTCGGGCAGGACGCACAGCCCGTGGGCGCACTTGATGGTCCGGCTGCCGTCGGCGACCGTCTGCACATGGAACGCCGGCTTGTCGCTCCACCGGCCGTCCACCAGGCGGCGGCACGACGCCAGCGCTTCATACGGGCCGCAAAAGTCCAGCTCATCCACACCGTCAAACAGCAGCACATCCACAGTTTTCATGACAGGTTCTTTCTAAGGCCGGCAAAAGTGCGCTCAGTCAAAAAAGCGCAGAAGGGACTCAAACAGCGCCCGGCCGTCCGCCGAGCCGAGTGCGGGGTCCGATGCCCGCTCGGGATGGGGCATCATGCCCAAAATCCGAAAATCGGCGGAAGCGACTCCGGCGATGCCGTCCAAAGAGCCGTTCGGGTTGGCGTCGGCAGTGACCGACCCGTCGGCGTCGCAGTAGCGAAACAAAACGCGGCTTGCGCTTTTCAGCTCCCCTAAAACGCCGTCGTCGCAGACGTATTTGCCTTCGCCGTGGGCAATCGGCACTTGCAGCATTTGGCCCGGCGTCAGCATGTTGGTCCACGGCGTTTCGGTGTTCTCGGTCCGCAAATAAATCTGACGGCAGACGAACTTCTGGCCGTCGTTGCGAAGCAAAGCGCCGGGCAAAAGATGCGACTCGCACAAAATCTGAAAGCCGTTGCACATGCCGATAACAAATCCGCCGCGCGACGCGAACTCCTGCACAGCGCCCATGACCGGCGAAAAGCGGGCGATTGCGCCGCAGCGCAGGTAGTCGCCGTAGGAGAAGCCGCCGGGGATGACCACGCAGTCCACGGACTTCAAATCGCTGTCCCCATGCCACAAATACTCGGTCGGCTGACCGAGCGTGTCTTTGAGCGTATGGTACGCGTCCTGGTCGCAGTTCGCGCCGGGGAATTTGATGACGCCGAACTTCAAGCTGTCACCTCGTACCGATAATCTTCAATCACGGGGTTCGCGAGCAGCTTGCCGCACATTTCCCGCACCTGGGCGTCTATCGCCTGGGCATCCCCTTCGGGGCCGGCGGCGACCGTCATCTCGATATACTTGCCGATCCGCACGTTCTCGACATCGGCGTAGCCGAGCTGGGTCAGCGCCCCCTGCACAACTTTTCCCTGCGCGTCGAGAAGCGACGGCTTCAGCGTCACATAAACTTTCACCTGCGGCATTTTCGGCTCCTCCTGTATTATAACACGGTTTTTAGTCGGCGTCTACCAAGCCGGCGAGCTGGGCGGCGAGGCCGGTGTAGGCCGCCGGGGTCAGCGCGAGCAGGCGTGCTCTGTCGGCGGCGGGCAGGTCGAGCGTCTGGATAAATGCCTGCATGCCGGCCTGCGTGATGCCCGCGCCGCGCGTCAGCTCTTTGAGCCGCTCATATGCGCCCGGCATCGAGACCCGGCGCATGACGGTCTGCACCGGCTCGGCGAGCACTTCCCACGCCGGGGCGAGATCGCGGGCGATGGCGGCTTGGCTGACATCCAGAACGCTCAGGCCGCGCAGGGTGGCGTGGAGCGACAAATAGGAGTGGGCAATCGCCGTGCCGACATTCCGCAGGGCCGACGAATCGGTTAAATCGCGCTGCAAGCGGGACACGGGCAGCTTGCCGGCCAGATGAAGCAGCAGTGCATTGCTGACCCCGAGATTGGCTTCCGAGTTCTCAAAGTTGATCGGGTTGACTTTGTGCGGCATGGTCGAGGACCCGACTTCCCCGGCGACGGCCCGCTGCTTGAAGTAGCCCCAAGAGATATATGTCCAGATGTCCTGGTCGAAGCCGAGCAAAATCGTGTTGAACCGGGCCAAAGCATGCGCCAGCTCGGCAATGTAATCGTGCGACTCGATCTGCGTGGTCAGCGGATTGAATGTCAGCCCCAGCCCTTCCACAAATTCCTGGGCCAGCGCGGGCCAGTCCAAGTCGGGGTACGCGACCGAATGGGTGTGATAGTTGCCGACCGTGCCGCTGAACTTGCCGAGATATTCCGTCGCTTCAATCTGCCGAAGCTGCCGCCGCCACCGATGAACAAACACGGCCATTTCTTTGCCGAGCGTGGTGGGCGACGCCGGCTGGCCGTGGGTGCGGGCGAGGATCGCGGTTTCGCGCATTTCCCGCGCCATTTCCGCCACCCGGTCGGTCAGCGTGTGGGCCAGCGGCAGCCACTTTTCGGTCAGCCCGCCCCGCAGCATCAGCGCATAGGCCAGGTTGTTGATGTCTTCCGACGTGCAGCAGAAGTGGATAAACGAGAGCACGTCGGCCAGGGTAGTCGGCGTCAGCTTTTCCTGCAAGTAATACTCGACCGCTTTGACATCGTGGCGGGTCGTCCGCTCGATCTGCCGGACGGCTTCGGCTTCGGACACGTCGAATGCCGTCACCAGCGACCGCAGGTAAGTGACTTCGCTGCCGGTAAACGCCCGCACTTCAGGGATTTCGGGCCGGGCCGAGAGAAACAAAAGCCACTCGACTTCCACCTGCACCCGGTACTTGATCAGGGCGAACTCGGAAAAGTCCGGTCCGAGGTCCGAGGTAATCGCTTCGTAGCGCCCGTCAATGGGGGAAATCGCCGTTACGGACATCTGCTGCTCCTTTTGCCGCCTTGAAATTGCCGCCAGTAAAGAAGCGGCCGCTGAAAACCATAATTTCGGTACTACTCACGAAAAAGGCGGCCGCTTATGTCCTACCCTTTGCAGCCGGAACCGGGCGAGGTTGTCGTCCTCGATGTCTGGTTTCAGCCGTCGCCGAAGTCTGCGCCGCTTCACTTCGCCGTCAGCGACCGGGCGCTGTATCTGCCGGCGCAGACACGCGCCGGCGGCCCCGCCGTGTTTCGGCGCGTGCCCAAGTCCAGCGTCACCGAAGTGCGTCTCCGGGAAGTGCCTCCTTACGGCGCGTGGGCGCTGGCGGCGCTGATGCTGGTTGCCGGCGCGGCGCTGGGCGCATCGTGCCTGGCTTCCGGCGCGGCGGGGTCGGCGCGGGCTTGCGGCGGGGCGCTGGCCCTGATTGCCGGCGGCTGCCTGCTGGCCCTGGCGGGCAGGGGCCGTCAGCGCCTGGTGGTGGCCCATGCCGACCGGGTGTTTCAGTGGACTGCGCCGCTCGCGGCAAATCGGCTGTCCCAGCAGAAAGCATGGGACATCCTGAGCAGCATTCTGGGGGCCTGCGAAGCCGGCGGCATGCCCGTCTCGCGCCCGGCGTCCAAGCCGGCGGTGCCCGCCTAGAACTGCTTACAACGTCACAAACGGCGTCAGCTTTGCCAGTTTTTTCGGCCCGATGCCGGGCACCAGCGAAAGGTCGTCAATTTTTTGAAAGCCGCCGGACTGCTGCCGGTAGTCCAAAATCTTTTGGGCCATGCTCGGCCCAACCCCCGGCAGGCGCTCAAGCTGCTCCAGGGTCGCCGAATTGAGGCTGACCTGCTCGCCCGAGTCGGCGGTGATTTTGGCCGCGCGGACTGCGCCGCCCCGGCTGCCTTTGCCCCGGCCCGGCTTGGGGACCGCGCCGCCTGCGGCCGTTATCCGTGCTGTCGCCGCTGCCGACGGCAGGCTGCCGGGGACGGGAGGCCGGCGCTTCGGCACATACACTTTTTCGCCGTCGGTGATGACTTCGGCCAGATTAACTGAGTCGAGGTCGGCATCGCGGGCCGGGCCGCCTGCGGCCAGAAGCGCCTGCATGACCCGGCTGCCTTTGGGCAGCACATACAGCGCGGGGCGGCGGACCGACCCGGCCACGTCTACATACAGCCGCGCCGGGCGGGACGGGCCGCGCGGCGCGGGCGGGGCGTCTGTTCCCGCCGCCGGACGGGTCGGCGGCAGGGATGCGGCGGGAGCCGGCGTGAAGACAATCGGCGGCGGGGCGGGCTGCCGCCCGCGCAAAAGAACAAAGCCGCTGCCGAGGAGGCAGGCCAGGCAGACGGCGAGCAGTGCGCCGCGCACTCGTGCCTCGTGCATATTCGTATTCCTCCGTGAGTGAGATGAACGAGTCGAACCGTGACCGTTTGCTGCGTGGGCATTGGTTACGAGTGCGTTTGTTATTGCGCGGGCGTGTGTGCGCGGGCGTTGGTTTCGAGGGCGTGAACGCCCTCGCTGGGGAGCGCAGCGCTAAGGTCCCGCCTGCGCGGGACAAGAGACAGATTATTTACATCTTCCGCCACGCAGGTGGCGGCTTGGCGTCTGCGCCCCCCAGCGCGGGCGTTTACGCCCTCGCAATAACAAACGCCCTCGCAATAACAAACGCCCTCGCACACACAAACGCCCGCACCACAAACGTCCTTGCTACAACCAACGTTCCTTCGCGTCTTACACCACCACATTCACCAGCTTGCCGGGCACGACGATGACTTTCTTCGGCGCGTTCCCGGCAAGCGCTTCCACGACCTTCGGCGACGCCAGTGCCAGAACTTCCAGCGCGGCTTGGTCCAAATCGGCGGGCGCGGTGATTTTGTCGCGCACTTTGCCGCTGATCTGCACCACCAACGTAATTTCGTCGTTTTTGGCGACTTCGGGGTCGGCCTGCGGCCACGGGTGACGGTACAAGAACGCCGATTGGCCGAGGCCCGCCGTCCACAGCTCGTCGGCGAGGTGCGGGGCGAACGGGGCCAGGGCGAGAACGAAATACTCTAGCGCTTCGTCCAAAGCCGCCGAGCGTGTCCCCGCCGGCAGGGCGTTCGCGGCTTCGTACATCGCGTTGGTCCACTCCATCAGGCCCGCGACTGCCGTGTTGAAGCGAAAATGCTCCAAATCGTCGGCGACGCGCGTGATCGTCTGATGCGTCTTGCGGCGCAGGTCGCGGTCTTTGCCGGAAGCCTCGGCCACGAGGTCGCGCCAGCCGGGGGTCCAGCCTGCGCCCCGCTGGGCCACCAGGCGATACACGCGGGCGAGGAACTTCGCCGAGCCGCGAATGCCTTCCTCGCTCCACTGCACGGTTTCTTCAAACGGCGCGACAAACATTTCGTAGACGCGCAGGCTGTCCGCGCCGAACTTTTCGGCGGCTTCGTCAGGCGTGACCACGTTGCCCGCCGACTTGGACATCTTCGCCCAGCGGTAAACGATCTCGGCCTCGCTGAACTTGCCCAAGTCTTCGGGCTTGATCGCTTTCCAGTCATCAATCTTCTCGTCGCCGCCGTCGTCTTCGCCCTCAGCTTCTTCGCCGCCGGTTTTGCGGCCCGGCGTGTAGGCCAGCATCATGCCCTGGTTGCGGTAGCGCTGAAACGGCTCGTCAAAACCGAGCAGGCCGGCGTCGAACAAAACTTTGGTCCAAAAGCGGGCGTACATCAAGTGGCCGACCGCATGCTCCGCGCCGCCGACATAGGTGTCCACCGGCAGCCAGTAATCGGCGGCTTCGCGGGAGATTAAAGCGTCCGCGTTGTGCGGATCGGCGAAGCGCAGGAAGTACCACGACGAGCACGCTGCGCCGGCCATGGTGTCGGTTTCGCGCCGGGCCGGCCCGCCGCATCCAGGGCAGTTCGTTTCGACAAATTCCGCGATTGCGGCCAGCGGCCCTTCGCCGGTTCCCGTGGGCTGATAATTGTCCACAGCGGGCAGCAGCACGGGAAGCTGATTGTCGGGCACGGCGACTTCGCCGCAGGCCGGGCAGTGGATAATCGGGATCGGGACGCCCCAGTAGCGCTGCCGCGAGACCAGCCAGTCCCGAAACCGATACGTCACGACGGCTTTGCCCTGCCCGCGCTCCTGAAGCCACGCGGCGACTTGGGCCACCGTGTCTTTGGAATACGCCAAGCCGTCAAACGGGCCGGAATTGACCAGAACGCCCTTGTCGGTGGTCGCCGCCGTCATGGTTTCGCCGTCCACTTCCGCGCCCGGCTCCTGATAGACGGGGACCACCGGCAGGCCGAATTTACGGGCGAAGTCGAAATCTCTTCCATCGTGCGCCGGGACCGCCATGATGGCCCCGGTGCCGTAGCCCATCAGCACATAATCGGCGATCCAAATCGGCACGCGCTCGCCATTGACCGGGTTTTCGGCGTAAGCGCCGGTGAAAACGCCAGTTTTTTCGCGCCCTTCGGCCTGCCGGTCCATCTCGGTCTCGCGCCCCGCCCGCGCGGCATAGGCGTCCACCGCCCCGCGCTGCGCGGGGGTCGTGAGCGTGTCCACCAACGGGTGCTCGGGGGCCAGCACCAGAAAGGTCGCGCCCCACAGCGTGTCGGGCCGAGTGGTAAAGACGGTAATGACCGCATTTTCCTCCGGCACGGTGAACGTCACTTCCGCGCCTTCGCTGCGGCCGATCCAGTTGCGCTGCTGCTGCTTGATGCCGTCGGGCCAGTCCAAAGTGTCGAGGCCCGCCAACAGCCGCTCGGCATACGCGGTGATTTTCAAGTACCACTGCGGGATGGAGCGCTTTTCGACCAAAGCGCCGGAGCGGACGCCGCGCCCGTTGACCACGTCTTCGTTGGCGAGCACGGTTTTGTCTACGGGGTCCCAGTTCACCGGGGCGTTCTGCCGATAAGCCAGGCCCTGCTTGTACAGCAGCAGAAAAATCCACTGGGTCCATTTGTAGTAAGCCGGGTCGCTCGAGTTGATCTCCCGGTCCCAGTCGTAGGCCATGCCGATTAAATTAATCTGGCGCTGGTAGTTCGCCGCGAACTCCTGCACCATCGGCCCCGGATTGCGCTGCCGTTTGATGGCTTCGTTTTCGGCGGGTAGTCCGAAGGCGTCCCACCCCATCGGGTGCAGGACATTGAAGCCCTGCATGGATTTGAGGCGCAGAAACGCATCGGTCGGGGCGTAGTTTTTGAAGTGTCCGACCGACAGGCCGGACCCCGACGGGTAGGGAAACATTTCCAGCCCGTAGTATTTCGGCTTGTCGGGGTCAAGCGCGGCCCGGTACAGGCCGGCCTCGGCCCATTTTGCCTGCCATTTCGTCTCGATTGAATGAAAGTCGTATTTTTCGTCCAGCGCCATTGTGTGCTTTTGCCTTTGATCGGCGGTATTGCCTTTAGTATACTGCCGCCGCGCGGGTGAGTCAAGAGACCGAAGCTGGGTACACTTCGTCTATGAGCGATCACACTTCAATTCCCTGGCGCGAATGGAGCGCCGAAGCGTTCGCCGAAGCCCGCGCGGCCGATAAGCCGGTCCTGCTCGACATCGGCGCAGTCTGGTGCCACTGGTGTCATGTCATGGACACCGGCATTCCCGGCGACCCCGTGCATACCGGCACCTACAGCGACCCGCGTGTTCAGCAGCGCATCGCCGAACACTTCATCCCCGTGAAAGTGGACAACGACCGCCGCCCGGACATCAACGCCCGCTACAACATGGGCGGCTGGCCGACCACGGCGTTTCTCACGCCCGACGGCGACACGCTGTACGGCGAAACCTATGTGGACCCCGAGCGCATGGTCGGCCTTTTGGACTACATGGCGGATGTCTACAAAAACCACAAAGACGAAATCGCCGCGCAGACCGCCGAGATGCGCGAGCAGCGGGCGAGGTCCGAAGCGCTGACACTGTCGGATTTGGACCCCGACACGACCGCGACCGTTCTCAAGTCCATCGCCGGCCAATTCGACCCCGTGTACGGCGGCTTCGGGACTCAGCCGAAGTTCCCCCACCCCGACGCCCTGCGCTTGGTGCTGGAAGAATACGCCCGGACTGCCGACCCGGCCCTCCGCGAGATTGCCGAGAGAACGCTGCACGGCATGGCGGACGGCGGGATGTACGACGGGTTCGCGGGCGGCTTTTTCCGCTACAGCACCACCCGCGACTGGAGCGTCCCGCACTACGAAAAGATGCTGGAAGACAACGCCAAATTAACGTCGGTGTATGCCCTGGCGTCGGTCGTCTTGAACGACCCCTATTATTTGGAAGTCGTCAAAAGCGCCCATTCGTGGCTCCTGACCGATATGCGCGACCCCGCCACCGGCGCGTTCGCCGGCAGTCAGGACGCCGACGCCGAAGAAGCGTACTACGGCCAGCCGCTCCAAGTCCGCGCGACCCTCCCGACGCCGTTCATTGACCGCACTGTTTACACAAATTGGAATGCTTTGATGGTCTCTGCGCTGGTGGCCCGGTATAAAATTACGGGCGAGGCGGAGATTTTGGATGCGGCGCGAGTAGTGCTCGGTTTTCTCTACGATAGCGTCGGCGTTCACTACGCTGAGGTCAGCGAGGAGGACGCTACGGAAATCTTGCTGGCACTGCATCATTTCCAGTCTCAGGATAAACCAGAAGGAACCATCGGCCTTCTGTCCGATCAAGTTGCCTATCTCGCATCTGAGCTGGATTTGCATGAAGCAAGTGCCAATGCGACATATCTTCGGGGGGCGACGGAAACAGCCGATTACATCACGACATGCTTAGAGGACAAAGCCGAGGGCGGTTTCTTCGACCTTGCGCCGGACCCCGATGCCATCGGCGACTTGGCGCGGCCCAAAAAGGACATCGGCGAAAATGCGGACGCGGCACTGGCGCTCATTCGACTGTCCGGGTTTACCGGGGAGGCAAAGTACAAACAGGCCGCCGAGCGGGCGCTGAGGCTGTTTGCAGGCAAGTACGCCGACTACGGCTATTTCTCGTCGTCGTATGCGCGGGCGGTTCAAGCGGCGACCGCGCCGGGTCTGCATGTCACGATTGTCGGCGACCACGAGAGCGCCGAGACGCGGGAATTGCAGCAGGCGGCATGGGGATTTGTCGCGGCCGCCAAGACCGTCGAAACGCTGACGCCGGACGAGGCCGGGAAGCGCGGGCTGCCGCCGGGCAAAGACGGGCGGGCGTATGCGACGGTATGCGTCGGGACGGTCTGCTTTGCGCCGGTGTCGGATGTGGGGGAAATGCGGGAGCAGATGCGGCGTGGATAAGAGAAGAGAAAAAAGGAATGTGGGGAACACGGGGCTGAACCCCCGTGCTTTAAAAGGGCAAACTCCCGCCTTCGCGGGCGAAGATTTCCCGAATAGGTCTGATGCCCGCGAAGGCGGGGAGTTGCACTTCAAAGCACGGGGGTTCAGCCCCGTGTTTCCCGTGTTCCTTCTTTTCCTCCTGCTCCTCTCAATCCCTTCTCACGCTCAAACCGTCCCGCATTTCCGCACGGCTGCCGACGCCCGCGCATGGGGCGAGGCGCGGGAGCGGGCGGGGCAGTACGAAGCGGCGGCCTCGGCGTTTGAGACCGAAGCGGCCATTCGGCTGCGGACCGGGGACCCGCAGGCGGCGGAAATTGAAAGGCGGCGGGCGGCGCGGCTGCGAACGACGCTCACGCTGGCAATCACCGGGCCGGTTCCACTGCACGGGCCGAAGCTCGCGAAATGGGAGCCGGTCGCGGGCTGCTACCTCGGGGCGCTGGACAACTACGCCGACGGCGACGATGCGGAGCGGTTCGGGCGGCGGATTGGGCGGCCGCTGGCCGTCTGCTTCGATTACAGCCCCTACGGCGCTCCGTTTCCCGCTGACTGGGTACGGCGGCAGGCAGCGCGGGGCCGGGCGGTGCAGATCGCGTGGGAGCCGCGCGATATTGATGCCGTGCGCGATGACGAGTATTTGAACCGATGGGCGAAAGACGCGGCGGGGTCGGGTGCGCCGATTTTTCTGCGGTTCGGCGGGGAGATGAACGGGAATTGGACGCCCTGGGGACGCGACCCGGCGGCGTACAAGCGGGCGTTCCGGCTGGTGCATGCGGTGGTCAATCGGTACGGGTCGAATGTCGCGCTGGTCTGGTCGCCGGGCGCGGTGCCGACGTACAATTTGGACCGCTATTATCCGGGCGACGACGCTGTGGACTGGGTCGGCATCAGCCTATATCTGGTGCGCTTTTACGACGACAACTTAAGCCGCCCGGCTTACAACGACGGCCCGGCATCGCTGATTGCGCCGTTTTATGCCAAGTACGCCGCCCGCAAGCCGCTGTGCCTCTCCGAGTGCGGCGTCTCCCGCCGCTCCCGCGCCGAGGGGCAGGGTGCCGACGACTATGCGTCGGCCCGGATTCTTGATTTGACCGATGCGATAAAAATCCGCTTTCCGCGCCTGAAGATGTTCTGCTGGTTTACGCGAAACAATCTGCAAACGGCCCGCGCAGGCCGTCAGCTCAACGACTACTCGCTGCCGGGCGGCACCCCGGCGCTGGCGGCGTTCCGAGCGGCAGTTTCCGATCCGTATTTTTTGTCGCGTGTCGGCGACGCGCCGCCGTATGTCTACCGGCCGGTCGGGACCCGCCTGCCGCCGGGGTATACCGGCAGTCTCAGCGCGGCCATCTCCACCTATACGTTCACCCCGACGTTTGAAGTCACCGCCAAAGGGCGGACGCAGCGCACCGGGCACCCCTTCCGCCTCTTCGTCTCCCCCGCCCCGCTGACGGTGCGTGTGCGGGACGCGCGGGGGAATATCGCAAAAAGCGTAGAAGTGAGGTTCAGTTCATCGCCGTGACCGTCTCCGGGCCGCAGGCGACGGCGCGGAAGCCGGTGCGGTCAATCTCGACATCAGCGAAGCGGGTCTGGCCCATGATGTAGAGAGTTTGGCCGGGGACGGGGCGTGCCGAAGACACGGCGGACAGCGGGACGGCGGCTTCGAGCAGGGAGCCGCGCCAGGCATACGCGCCGCCGGGAATGCCGGGCAGGGGAGCGGAACGGCCGGCGGGACCGGCCAGCAGGGAAAGAACGACGGCGGGCGGCTGACCCGCGCCGGGCGTGATCGGGCGCAGAGTCAGCGTGTACGCGACTTCCGGGGACAGGGGGCGGTCGGTATCGAGGCGGACGTACAAAAACCGGCTGTCGCGGCAGGCGAAAATGCGGACAATGTCGGCGCTGGATTGGAACGCCCGCATGACGCTGTCGCCGGCCGGGTCGAGGGCAATGGGCGTCTGCCCGGCCCAGTCGCCGGAGCTGCCGTCAGTGTGGAGGGTGCCGTCGGGAACGCAGCGGAGGCGTGGGGCCGGGCCGAGCGTGCCGAAGATTTCGTTGCGGCGGGCGAACGAGTATAAAAACCGGCTGGACGCGGCGACCTGGCTTTGGTAGCGCTTGATTGCCGTATATTTTTTCTGCGTGTCGCGCTTCGACAGCGGCAGGGCGGTCCAGTGGGTATCGAGCGATGCCATCGGGCCGGGCGGAATCAGGGCGGCGTCTTCGTGGAGGCCCTGCGGGGCTGGCCAGTCGCCCCGATGCACCAAATAGTAGTGCAAATGGGCCGCCTGTGCCCAGGGCAGACCGGACGCGTTTAATTGTTCCAGCGCAGTGCGGACGAAGACCGACGCGGCGGCGTGGTCGGGATGGTCGTCGCTCGGGTGCGTGACATAAATATCGGTCGGCTGCTCGGCGATCATCTGCTGCTTGATGTCTCCGAGAAGCGCCGCGCCGCAGTAGGGGGCATGGGGGGTCGCGGCATCGGAATACGGCACCCGGTCGGCCAGGGTGTAGGCCGAGGCGACCGGCGCGGCGGCGGCCCAGTGGGAAATCCACATCGGCATCAGGCCCCGGTCGGGGTAGCCGAGAAAATGGACCTGGCCGGCGGGGATGCCGAGGACGCCGAGGGCGGTGCGGGCTTCGGTCTGCCGCAGATACCCGTAGCGGACAAAGTCGGCGGGGGACACGGTCAGCTCGTGGAACTCCTGCGCGGCGGAGATGCGGAAGCCGTCGCCGTTGGTGAGTATCACGACCCGGACATCGTCGCCCCGCAGCCGCGCCTGCCGCATGAGTCCTGCCGCGCCGAGGGTTTCATCGTCGGGATGCGGCGCAAAGACCAGCAGCCGCCGGCCGGGCAGGGGCGCGGGGTCGAGCGTTTTTTCGGCCCGGTTGGACGCGTAGATTTTGTAGGCGGTGAAAAAGCAGAACAGACCGATGCCGGCCAGCGGCAGGGTGAGTGTCAGCAGGGCCGCTTTCAGCCAGCGCAGGCGGCGCACCGAGGGAAACAGCGGTTTGGGCATAGAAAGTTTGGTTCCGTCGGCGGGGGAGGAAGCGAGGGAATGAATTCCTCTCGCTGAATGGCGTCCTTCGGACGAAAGATGTGTTACGCTGGGCTTTCTTATCTTTTCGTCCGAAGGACGCCATTCAGCGAGTGAAGTTTACTTCCTCGCTTCCTCGCTTCCTCGCGTTCTCACTTCCCGCGCAGATAAGGCCGCGCTTCGGCGTAGGCGGCGGCGATGCGCGGCTCCCAGTGCAGCACCCAGGAAATCGGGTCGCGCTTCAAGCGTGCGGCGAGGGTTTCCAAAGTGGGCCACTCGGTCAGCGCACGGGCGGCGGCGGACAGGCCCTCGGCTTCGAGAATCAGCGCGGCCCGCTCGATGTCGGTGGGGCGCTCCCGGCGCAGCAGCCAGCACAAATCGAGAGTCGCATAGCGAAAGCTCTTCAAATTCCACCACACCTGCCGCGCCCAGTCGTCGCCGATAGCCCAGTCGCGGCGCTTGAACTGCTGACGAATGGTCCGCAGCGTGTCGGTGAACCCGTGAGTGATCGAGTCAATCGCATCCTCGCGGGTGGGGACCGGCAGGGCTAAGCTGCCGGCAAGGGGCCGGGCAAACGCGAATTGAAATCGAAAAAAGCCCGGCAGGGCGTCGTACTCGGCGGCAGACAGCACGAAAAACTGCACCTGCGGGAACAAGTCGCGGCAGTCGCGGGTGGCATGGGTGACGCAGTTTTCCACCGCGTCTACGACCAGAAAGAAGTCTAGGTCGTGGGCTTCCAGCGGCCGGTCCGCCGCCGAGCCGTAGAGGGCCAGCAGGCGCAGGTTGCCGCCGAGGCGCTTGGTCGCGACCGACGACAACTGAGTGATCACGGCGGGGGTGGGCATGACAGCGGTTTGCTCCTCAAAAAACTCAGGCGCAAAAACTTGGCAAAGACACATGGCGGAGCGGGTGGGATTCGAACCCACGAATGGAGGGGTCCCCATTACACGATTTCCAATCGTGCTCCTTCGACCAACTCGGACACCGCTCCCCTGGGGGCCGCCACGGCGTTATTGTACACTGCCGGCGGCGGCAATGTCAAGAGGACTTTGCAGCAACCGCCCCATCTTGACAAAAGGCCGCGCGTTTGCTATGCTACAGCCATGACGAACGACACCATCAACACGCGCTTCGCCGATGCCGCGCGAAAGTACCCGGACCGGCCGGCGCTGTCGCACAAGCCGCCGGGGTCCAAAGAGTGGGCAACGCTGACTTATGCCGAAGTCGCGGCGCAGGTGAAGCAGGTTTCGCTCGGCCTGCGGGCGCTCGGGGTCGAGCGCGGCGACCGGGTGGCCCTGCTGTCGGAGAACCGGCCCGAATGGGTGATTTTTGATTTGGCCGCGCTGGCCGCCGGGGCCGTGACGGTCCCCGTGTACCCGACCCTGCCGGCGTCGCAGGTGGCGCATATTCTCGCGGACAGCGGCGCAAAAGTTTTGGTGGCGTCGGACGCCAAGCAGCTCGCTAAAGCCCCCGAAATGGCCCTGCGGGTGACGCTCGACCCCGCCGGGGCCGCCGAAGGCATTTTGACGATGGCGGGGGTGGGGGACGCCGGCGCGGCGTCTACGTTTGAGGAAACTTACGAAGCGCGGCGGGACTCGGTGGGGCACGGCGACCTGCTGAGCCTGGTGTATACGTCGGGCACCACCGGCAGCCCGAAAGGGGCGATGCTGACCCACGGAAACATGGCGGCGGCTTTGGACGGCGCAAACGCCAAGTTCCCGGAGTTTACGCCGCCGAGCGATGTGGCCCTGTCGTTTCTGCCACTGTCGCATGTGTTTGAGCGCGTCACCTACTATTTAGTGCTGACGCAGGGAGCGCACACGGCGTACAACGACAGCATTTTCAAGCTGCTGGACAACCTGGCGGAAATCAAGCCGACTTTCATGCAGTGTGTTCCGCGCGTGTTTGAGAGCATCCAAGAGCGCGTTTCCGACGGCATTGAAAAGCTGCCGGCGCGGCAGAAAACGCTGACCCGGCGGGCGCTGGAGCTGGGCGGGATTGTCGCCAAGCGGCAGAACGCCGGCAAGCCGGTCGGGCCGCTTTTGACGGCTGTTTTTTTGATTTACGATAAACTGGTTCTCTCGAAGCTCCGCGCCCGGTTCGGCGGGCGATTGAAGTTTCTGGTCAGCGGCGGCGCACCGCTGTCTCCGGCGACGGCGGGCTTCTTTTTGGCCGTCGGCATTCCCATTCTGGAAGGCTGGGGCTTGACCGAGACCACCGCCGCCGCCGCCGCGAACCCGCGCGGGCGGGTCAAGATCGGCACGGTCGGGACGCCGCTGGCGGGCGTCGAAGTCAAAACCGCCGCGGACGGCGAGATTTTGGTCCACGGCCCGACCGTCATGCAGGGCTACTGGAACCTGCCCGACGCGACCGCCGAGGCGATTGACGCCGGCGGCTGGTTCCACACCGGCGACATCGGCGAGATTGATTCCGGCGGCTACCTCAAAATCACTGACCGCAAAAAAGATATTCTGGTGCTGGCGAACGGCAAAAAAGTCGCCCCGCAGCCGATTGAAAACCGCCTGAAAACGTCGCCATTAATCGCCGAAGCGGTCCTGCTCGGCGACAACGCCGGCACGGTCGGGGCGCTGATCGTCCCGAATTACGACCTCTTGAAAGCCTGGGCCAAAGAACAGGGTCGCGATCTCAAAAAGCCCGAAGAGCTGGCCGCCGACCCTGCCGCCCGCAAGCATGTCAAAGCCGAGATTGACCGTCTCTCCAAAGACCTCGCCGACTTCGAGAAGATCAAGCGCCTGGCCCTGCTCCCCCACCCCTTCACGCAGGATGGCGGCGAGCTGACCCCTACTCTAAAGGTCAAGCGCCGGATTGTCGCCGAAAAATACGGCAAGCTGCTGGAAAAAGGCGAGCCGGCAGGGTAACGAAGTTTCATGTGCTCCGGCACATGGCTTGCGCCGTGAACTCTTTTATGACAACACAAACCGATACGCAGACCACGAGGCCGCTTTCGGCGGCGGGCATCTTTTGGTACAGCCTGGCGAACCTCGGGTATGGGGCGTTTTATGCGTTCAACAACTATGTGCTGCCGCTGTGGCTGAACACGTACACGCATGATGCGATTATCAAGTCGCTGCTGGGCGGGTCGCACTCGTTTGAAGGAGTGTTTATTCAGCCGGTGGTCGGCTCGATTTCGGACCGGCTGGCCGGGCCGAACGGGCGGCGGCGTCCGTTTATGCGTCTGTTTGTTTTGATTTCGGCGCTGTTTCTGCTGCTGGCCCCGCTGGCGGCGCTGGCCCCGCCGGCGCTGCGACTGGCCGGCATTGTCGCCTGCGTGTTTTTGTTTACTTTGACGTTCAATGTCGCGATTGACCCGTACCAAGCGCTGCTGGCGGACATCACGACCCCGGAGCAGCGGGGGCGGGTCACCGGCCGGTGGTACTTTGTCGGGGCCGCCGGGCAGGTGCTGATTTTGGCGCTGCTGGCCGTGCTTTTGCTGCTGCCGAAGCTGCATATCCCGCTCGGCCTCGGCTTTGGGGTGGTGAGCGTGCTGATGGCGGCGACGACCCTGCTGACGTGCGCCCGCACGGCGGAGCCGCCCGCCGGGCCGGCAGCGCGGACGCCGCACGGGCACTTGGACGACATTGTGCTGGCGCTCGGCGGCTTGAAGACTTTGAAGCAGGCGCGGCTGTATATGGGCATGTTTTTCCTGTTTGGAGCGGGGGTCGGGGCGGTGACGCCGAACCTAACGACGTTTATCAAGCAGGTGACGGGCTGCGGCGACGGGGTTTCGCTGGGCCTCTCGGCGTTTCTGCTGGTGATGACGGCGGCGGGCAGCCTGGGGCTGGGGTCGCTGGCGGACACGCTCGGTCCGAAGCGCTTGCTGCTGCTGAGCCTGGGGCTGATCGCGGCGGCGGCGGCCGGGGCGTTTTGGGTCTCAACAATTTTGCAGGTGGCGGCGGTGCTGGCGCTGGCGGGCCTCGGGATCGGGGTTCAGAATGCGTCGGCGTACCCGCTGCTGACCCGGCTGGTGCCGGCCCGAGAGATCGGCTTTTATGTGGGCCTTCAAACGGCGGCGGCGTCGCTGGCCGGTCCGGGCGCGGCGCTGCTGGCGGGGTATCTGATCAATCATCACAGCGCCCCCGGCGAAGGCGGCTACCGGCTGATTTTTGTGGTCTGCACGGTGTGCGTCCTCGGCGCAATGGCCGCCTTGTCGCTGCTGCGCGAGCCGGCGGCGGCGGGGGAGGTTGCGCGGCGGGAACAGGAGATTGCCCCCCCGCCCCAATTCTGGGGAGCCGGAACAGGAACGGAACAGTCACCGTAGTGGTGCTGCTTGCTGCGCCCTTTGTCCTTGCTGCGCCCTTTGTCCTTGCTGCGCCCTTTGTCCTTGCTGCGCCCTTTGTCCTTGCTGCGCCCTTTGTCCTGGCTGCGCCCTTTTCTCCATCCGGCTCCCCAGAATTGGGGGGCATTACATTATTATGACCTATTTCCTGTTGTATCCCTTTGTCTTCACGCTGCTGCGGCTGCTGCTGCGCGTTTTGGGCCGCCTGCGGTCGTCGGGGGAGGCCAATGTGCCGCGCTCGGGCGGGGTTCTGCTGTGCCCGAACCACCTGAGCGACTGTGACCCGCCGGCGATTTTCGTTTCAACCCCGCGCCGGGCCTGGTTTGTCGGCAAAAGCGAGCTGTTTGAGATTCCCGTGCTGGGCTGGTTTTTCGCCCATTTTCAAGGCTTTCCGATCAAGCGGGACTCGGCGGACCGGGCGGCGCTGCGCCGGATCGAAGCGCTGCTGAAAGCCGGGCAGGTTGTGGTCGTGTTCCCCGAAGGCCGCTTGTCGGAGAACGGGAAATTGGGGCGTGTCCAGCCCGGCGCGGCGCTGCTGTCGCTTCGCACGGGCGCTCCGATTGTGCCGGTTGTTCTCCGAAACACGGACAAAGTGCTGCCCTACGGCGATTTGTGGCCCCGCTTTTCCCGCGAAACGGTCACGGCGGCTTACCAGCCGGCGCTTCGCCCGCAGGACTACGCCGGCCGGCCCCGCGCGGAAGCGCTGGCGGCGCTGACGGCGGATTTGGCCGCCGCGCTGGGGCCGCCGGAAACAAACGTGAAACATCTTTGAGACAATCTTGGAACACGCGCAAAAATACCGCGAAAATAATTTTTTTCTTAATGTTCTCTTAATATAACTCCCCGAAAAGTGCTGTATACTATCCCTGCAAGACCCGAAAGACCTGCAATGGGGCAGGCACTCGACCCGACGTATGGCTCGCCATATTTCTATCCCGCAGGAGAATTATCACATGTCGCACTCCCCCGTGCACGCTGCACCAACGAAGCGCAACGGCTTCACTTTGATTGAACTGCTCGTCGTCATCGCCATTATCGCGATTCTCGCCGCGATCCTGTTCCCGGTGTTCCAGAAAGTCCGCGAGAACGCCCGCCGCACTCAGTGCTTGTCCAACCTCAAGCAGCTCGGCACTGCATCTATCCAGTACGTTCAGGATTACGACGAAGTCAACTATCCCCATCGCATCAACTGCCCAACCGGCGTTAACTGCAACCCGCTAATGAAGGCAAACGGCGGATCGTTTGACACTACTCAGATCACCGGTAACGCGCAGGGCCGCACTTTCTGGATCAGTATGCTGATGCCCTATGTGAAGAGCTTTGATGTCTTCAAGTGCCCGGATGCCCCAAATTCTTGGTCTGGCGGCGACTCCGGCAACCACAACTGCGGCAATTCCGACATGGCCAATCAGGCTACGATCGGCTGCGGCGGTGTCGGCTACGGCGGCGAGAACAGCTATGGACACAACGACGTCTGGATCAGCCCTGCCGGTGCAGGGACTCCCCTAGCTCAGATTGACCGCCCCGCTTCCACGATCTTGATCACTGACGCTACCTACTACGGTGTCGCTCCTGACTTGTCTAAGACCAACGAGAGTGGCGTACAAATCGCTTCACACTTCTCGAACGGCACAGATGCAACCAACGAGTACAACTACGCGTACAACCTTGGCGGTGCAGGAAAAGGACAGCAGTATCCCCATTACTGGCAGAACATCGGCAACTCGCTGTGGAGCTACAACCCGGCCAACACTACCGGCGCGACCACCGACGTTCCCACCTCAGAAGCGGCAATTAAAGCCCGCCACACTGAGCTGATCAACTGTCAGTTCGCTGACGGTCACGTCAAGGCAGTACGCTGGGAGAAAGTTGTCGGCGATGTTTGCCTCTGGACAACCGACACAGATGGTGCTCACCCGGCCTGCAACTAATCCTAGATTAGTTTCTTTCCTCTCTACAGAAGCCGCCCACGACCATCCCCGGTCGTGGGCGGTTTTCTTTTCGGCGGTGTCTCGCGGTATAATACGCCGGGAGGAACATTGATGACACTTACACTCGCGCCGGAAACGGAAACTCGGCTTCGAACAGTTGCGGAAGGAAATGGCCTTGCCCCGGAACAGGCGCTGGAAGTTTTGCTGGGCCGAGCACTGACCGACGCCGAAGCGGAGATGCAGGAGACGATAGCGAGTCTGCGGCAAAGCGTGCAGGAATTCGCCGAAGGCAAATGGGTCTCCCCGGAGGAGTTGGATGCAAGGCTGCGGGCGCGGTATTAGAGGTCTTTTTCCGTGAGGTCTTTTTCCGTAATGCCCGCAATCCGCATTTGACTGATTTGCAGGCCGATTTTGAGTTGCTTGTTGTTGTGGATCGGCAGCGAAATGTTGTAAGGATTGCCCGATTTGCGGTAAATGTGATGAGAGTCCGTGGCTCGCTTATACTCCCAGCCGAACCGCTCGATAATTTTGGCAAATTCTTTGCCGGTCACAGGTTTCATGTGTGGCCCCTCTTTGTCAGTTTCAAGAAACTCAGACGGCGACTTCGAGAACACGGAACGGTTCCCGCGCCGCGAGGCGCTCCCGCGCACTTTCCTCTTCGCTCACGGCGAGGCAGCCGGCAATCGCGTCCTTGATGTTGAACTCCAATTCTTCCAGCGTCTCACCCTGCGTCGCACAGCCGGGCAGAGCCGGGACTTCGGCCCAGTAGCCGCCTTCTTCTGCCTCATGGACAATCACTTGCAGTGTCATAGTTTCGCTCCTTTGGTCTAAACACGTTTCATCCCGAAGATGATACCCGTTCGTGCTATAATACCCGCATGACCAATGCGACAGACAGCGGCGCGTATGCGCGGGCGGGAGTGGATATTGATGCGGCAAACGATGCCGTGAGCCGCATGAAAGCCTCTATCAAGGCAACGCGGACGGCGGGGGTGCTGGCGGACACGGGGGCGTTCGGCGGCATGTTTGCGCTGGGGGCGCTCGGGCCGCTTGAGGACCCGGTGCTGGTGTCGTCCATTGACGGCGTCGGCACCAAGCTGAAAATCGCGTTTGCGACCGGGCGGCACAGCACAATCGGCAGAGATTTGGTTTCGCACTGCGTCAATGATATTCTCGTGCAGGGCGCTCGGCCTTTGTTCTTTCTCGATTACTTCGGCACCGGAAAATTGTCGCCCGCAGTGGCCGCCGAAGTCGTGCGCGGGCTGGCCGACGGCTGCCGCGCCGCCGGATGCGCCTTGATTGGGGGCGAAACGGCGGAAATGCCGGGCTTGTACGCCGACGGCGAGTATGATTTGGCAGGCTGCATTGTCGGCGTGGTTGAGCGCGGCAAAATTGTGGACGGCGCGGCGCTCCGGCCGGGCGACGCCGTGATTGGGCTGGCCTCGGACGGCCTGCACACCAACGGCTACTCGCTGGCCCGGCAGGCGCTGCTCGGGGACGCCGGCCTGGCTTTGGACGCGCCCGTGCCCGCGCTCGGCGGCGAGACTTTGGCCGACGCCCTGCTGTGGCCGCATCGGTGCTATGCGCCGGCGGTTTTGCCGCTGCTGGCCGGCTCCCCTGCCCTCGTCAAAGCGATGGCGCATATCACCGGCGGCGGCACGGACAACATCCCGCGTGTTTTGCCCTCCGGCCTCGGCGTAAAAATTGACCGGAGCGCATGGGAAGTCCCGCCGCTCTTCCGGCTGATCCAATCGGCGGGGGGCGTGTCCGACGCGGAAATGTTCCGGGTGTTCAACATGGGGATCGGGTTTGTGCTGCTGACTGCCCCGGAAAACGCCGACAGCGTCCTCGCGCACCTGCGCGAAGCGGGCGAAACGGCGTTTCTGATGGGGGAAGTGACGGCGGGGGCGGGCGTGGAGATTTAGGAAGCCCCCCCGCCCCCAATAAGGGGGCGGGGGGCTACCGCCGCGACAGCGCGTGACCGCCGGCCAGCAGAGCGATGAGGACAGCGGCCTGGACCGGAAACAAATCGGGGGCGGGCGGCGGCAGCGAGACAAGGCCGGCTTCACTCGTGACGGCGGGCGCGGACACATAGCGGCCGTGCGGGGGCGCGGCGAACTTCGCGGAAAAGTCGCGCAGGGCGGACGGCAGGCTCGGGCCGGTCATCGGCCGGCCATGCCCGCAGCCGACCGCCGTGGGCGCAAGCGCGGCCAGCGCGGCGACCGAAGACCGGGCGGCGGCCCAGTCGCAGGTAAACGGCGGCGGGGGCACCGACAACTGTTCGCGCTTGGTCAGAAGGTCCGGCAGCGAGTCGAGATTGACCGTCGTGAACGCATCGCCGGCCAGCAGCACAGAAAGTTCCGGGCAGAAAAACGACACATGGCCCGGCGAATGGCCGGGCGTGAACACCCATTGCCAGTCCGGCAGGGCGGGCACGACCCCGCCGCCCGGCAGGGGCTGAAGCAGGCCGCTGAGGTCTACGACATTCATCGGAAAAACGCGGGACAGCAGGGCCATCGCGCCGCCGACGGTCGGGTCCTTCGGCGGGTACGCGGAGCGGCCCGTGAGGTAAGGCAATTCCAGCGGGTGCGCGTAGATCGGGACGTTCCACGCCTCGGCCAGCGCCGCCGCCGAGCCGGCATGGTCGGTGTGGCCGTGGGTCAGCACAATCGCTTCCGGCCGGGACCGGGCACCGTAGCGCTCGGCGGCGGCGGCTTGAATGCGCGGGGCCATGCCGGGGGTGCCGGTGTCTACCAGCACCCAGGGCCGGCCGGGCCGGCCCACAAAATAAACGTTTTCAATGGAGAGCGGCAGCGCCGCAACTCCGGGCACAAGTTCCTGCATTGTTTGACTTACCTTGTTTGACTTACCTTGCTGAGGAGCGTATTTCCCGCAAGCTTGATCCCACGGCATAAATGCCGAGGCTATCGCAGCCAGTGTCGCAGCGACACAAGACCAGCTTCGCTGGATGTGCTCCGTGGCAGCGCGGGGCGTTATTTGCTTCGATTCTTTTCCGGCAGACGCTCCAGATACTTGGCGACGACCTGAACCAGATGGTCCGGGGTGAACGGCTTGGTGATGTACTCGTCCACGCCGACTTCGACCCCTTTGCGGATGTCTTCGTCCTGCGCTTTCGCCGACAGCATGATAATCGGCAGCGCCGCTGTGGCGGGGTCCGCTCGGAGCCGCTGCGCGACCTCGTAGCCGTCAATCCGGGGCATCATAATATCGAGCAGGACTAAATCGGGCTGCTCGGATTGGATTTTGCTCAGGGCTTCCTCGCCGTTGACCGCAGCCATCATTTGGTGACCCTGCCGGGCAAGAATAAACTCCATCAGCCGCACAATCGTCGGCTCGTCGTCCACCACTAAAATCTTATGCGCCACGTTGAAAGTTCCTATGCAAGTTTTTAACTGCCGGGGTGCAGGAGCGACCAAATCTGCTGGGCGAAATAAAACAGCGCCAGGCCGCCCGCGACCGCTGTGGTCGCCCAGCCGACGATGTTGTCCCACAGCGAATTGCGGTAGCGGCCCATCACCCGGCGGCGGTTGATGAGTATCAGCATCAAAACCAGCTCTAAAGGCAGCAGGGCGCAGTTCACCACCTGCGCTTGAATAATAATGCCGATCAAATTGGCGCTGGAAAACAAGATCACCAGGCCGCTGCACACGATCATCACGCCGTAAGTGCCGTAAAACAGCGGCAGCTCGCGGATGCGCCGCCCGAGGCCCGACTCCCACCCCAGCGACTCGGTCACAGCGTAGGCCGTGGACAGCGGCACAATCACGGCGGCCATCAGCGACGCGTTCAGGAGGCCGAACGCAAACAAGCCGTAGGCGATAAACGGTCCGGCCAGCGGGGCCAGCGCCCGCGCGGCATCTTCGGCATCGGCGATGTTTCGCACCCCGTGCAGATACAGTGTTCCGTAGCACGCGACAACAATAAACGCCGCGACAAGGTTGGACAACAGGCAGCCGACCACGGTGTCCCAGCGGGTCAGGGCATAATCGCGCATTTGAATGCCCTTGTCGCGGACCGCCGACTGCTGATAAAACTGCATGTACGGCGCGATGGTCGTGCCGATCAGCGAGACAACCATCAAAAGAAGGCCGCTGTCGCCCCACGGAAGCTGCTTCAAGGGCGGCAAAAACGTGCTGCGTCCGACAGCGGCCCATGGAACGCCGATTTTCAGCGCCGTGAAGATGTAAGTCGCAAAGATGCCCGACGCGGCCAGCAGAACGGTCTCAATCTTCTGGTACGAGCCGCGCGACACCAGCAGCCAGACCAGGGCAATCGCGAGGGGAATTGTGTAAAGGCGCGGGATATGGAACAGCTCGCCGACCGCCGCAATGCCGGCGAACTCGGACACGGTGGTCGCGAAATTGGCAACCAGCAGCACCAGCATCGCCAGCGCGGTCACTTTGACCCCGAAGTTTTCGCGGATCAGCGCCGCCAGCCCTTTGCCGGTGACTGCGCCCATCCGGGCGCACATTTCCTGCACGACAATCAGGCCGACCGTGACGACGGCGATGCTCCACAAGAGCGACAAGCCGTATTTCGCGCCGGCCTGGGAATAGGTCGCAATTCCGCCGGCGTCGTTGCCCGCCGCCGCCGCAATCACTCCGGGGCCGAGCACCGACAGCAGGACAAGCCAAAGGGGCCGCCGCCGCCCGGCCGGGGGCGGCTCAGGGGGCGGCGTCGCAGCCGGTGCGGGCGACGCCGGGGGCAGGGTCGTCCCGGCGCTGGAATTTGGGCGCGGCGGAGACTGGCTCATGCGTTAAAAGCAGGCAAAAATTCGCGTGACTATGACTGTCCATTGGTGTAGGGGCGCTCGGGTGCTGGGAAGGTAAGAGAAAAAAGCGGGCGCGTCTTATTATAGCGGCCTGGGGCGGGGTTTGTCAACCGAATACAGGCGCGGCGCAAAGGCACGGCGGCAGAGACAAGACACAGAAGGAAAGAGCGGGACAAGTTTGCCGGGCAGGCTTATCTGGTATACTGTGCGTAACGCTTGCATCTTAACCCGTGCCAACACAAAGCGTACTAGAAATGGGGCATTTCAATGAATAAAGACGTACAAGGGCTGATTTACGGCGCGAGCCTCGTGTCCATCATCACGGCGATCTACATGTATGCGACCGGCAAAAAAGACACCGGCATCTTTATCGGCCTGTGGGCGCCGACATTTTTGTCGCTTGGAACGTTTTTCAACACCGAGTACCGGGTTGCCAAAGACGACGCGTCTTAGGCTTTTCCGCAGTCAGCACGTCGGGGGGGGCGGCCTACGGGCCGCCCTTTTTACGTTTACAGCTCGGACTGAGCCGCGACCAGCTCCCGGCGCACAAATTCCAGGTACAGCCGGCCCATGCGGCAGCGCGGGTGATCGGCGGCGTAGGCTTCGGCCCATTCCAGCTCCCGCGCCAGCAGCAGAATGGTTTCTTCCGACGGCGACCAGTTGACATTCGGGGAGTGTTCCGCGTTCATTGTGGTTTCCTTGTTTCTTTTGCGGCTTGCCGGCGGTTTTTCATCAAAACTTCATTGAGCTGCGGCATAATAGCAGTGTCAGTATAGCCGGGCGGCGGCAGCGCTTCAACAGCAAATATACCCGTTTTTCGCGCCGCGCCCGGAACACGGCCGCCCCGGCGCGTGTTGACTTTATAAAACGAAGCGCCGGGAACCAACACGGCGCGGACGGCGTAACAGCAGGAAAGGACGCAACTTATGGCGGAATTAGCGGCGGAACTTAGCGGCTTGGGGCAGGCCCCGGCGCAGGCGGACACAGCCGCGCCCGAGCCGGGCAGCCGGCGGGCGGAATTCGACCGCCTGGTCGAGCGCTACCATAAGCAGGCGTACAACATTGCATACCGGATGACCGGCAACCATGCCGACGCCGAAGATTTGGCCCAGGAAGCGTTTGTGCGGGCGTTTCGGTTCTTCGGCAACTACCGCCGGGACTGGCCGTTCGACAACTGGCTGTACAAGATCATGTCCAACTTGTTTGTGGACGGCTTGCGGCGGCGTCCGAAAGCGCCGATGCAGTCGCTCGATCAGCCGCTGGATTTGGGCAGCGGCGACATGTATCTGGAAATCCCCGACCTCGGCGCAAACCCCGAGCGGATGGTGATGGCGCATGAGCTGGACGAGTATATCCAGCGTGCCTTGAACCTGCTGCCCGCCGACTTCCGAATGACGGTGATCCTGGCGGATATTGAAGGCTTATCGTATGAGGAGATCAGCGCCGCGATGAGCTGCTCGCTCGGCACGGTCCGTTCGCGCCTCCACCGGGGCCGCAAGCTGCTGCGGGCGAAAATCGCGGCGTTTGAACAGGAGGGCCTGCTGCCGGCGGGCCTCTTCGCCTGAGTTCGCTTTTGACCTATCTGCTGTTTTTGTATTATCTGCTTTTTTCGGGAGACTGCCGGGACTTGAACTGCCGCGCTGCACGACAACTGATTTCTCCGTACCTGGATCACCAGTTGTCCGGGCATGAGCGGACGGCGCTGCAAGCGCACCTGGCCGGGTGCGCCGCCTGCGACCGGGAGCGGCAATCGCTGCGGGAAGTGAAGCTGCTGCTGCGCGGCCTGCGCGACCCGCAGGCGCCGCCGGAGTTTTCGCGGCGCGTTTCCGAGACGCTGGCGCTGCGGGCCGAGCCGGCCGCGCCCGGGGCGGCCGCCCGGCCGCAGCGCGGGCGGCGGCTGGCGGCGGCGCTTGCGCTGTCGTGCCTGACCGTGGTGTCGTTCGCGCTGCCGTTTGCCCCGGAGGGACGAGAAGCGCGGCGGGCGGCGGACGCGGCGGGCGGCCCGGCGTTTCCGCTGCCGGACACAAGCGACGCGCTGCTGTCGGGTCAGATGCCGAGCCGCCTTCAAATGCCGAGCCGCTTTCAGATGCCGAGCCGCTTTTCCTCGCCACTGCCTGCCGCCGCGTTCGGCCCCCCGCGCGGCGACAATTTAACCCTGGCGGACACGGCGGGGTTCAGCCTGCGTCAAGACACTCCGCATTTGGACACGTTGTCTTTAGACACTTCGCATTTGGACACTTCGCGCTTGGACACTTCGCTCGCCGACGGCCGGTTCGCCGTGTTCCGCCCCCGCTAGGCGCGACTTTTATGACCCTCTTTTTATGACTTTTTACCCTTCCATTCTGCTTGCCGGTCTGGTGCTGACGGCGGTGCCGGCCCTGGCCGCGCCGGAAGCGCCGCCGCCGAAGTCTGCGCTGCGGCAAGTGCAGGATGCCTTGACAAGCCTCGCGCAAACGGTCGAGCCGACCGTTGTGAACATCAAATCCGAGCGGCTTCGGGCGGGCGATGCGCCTTCGGACAAGTCCGGCGGTGTGTTTGGGCCGCGCCGGCTGCAAGCGACCGGCTCCGGCGTGATCGTGCGGGCCGACGGCTTTATTTTGACCAACGACCATGTAGTCGAGGGCGCGAAAGACGGCACGGTGACGGTGACGCTTTCCGACGGGCGCGAGTTTCGCGGCAAAGTGTTTCCCGATTTTAGCAGCGACCTGGCCGTGGTGAAAATTGACCCCGGTTCGACTCCCCTGCCGGCGGCGAAGTTTGCCGACGGGGCGGCGGTTCGGCCCGGCCAGTGGGCGGTCGCGGTCGGCAGCCCGTTTGACTTGCAGAACACCGTGACGGTCGGCGTGATCAGCGCGGTCGGGCGGCACCAAAGCATCGGCGGGGCGCTGTCGGGCCGCTACTACCCCGACCTGCTGCAAACCGACGCCGCCATCAATCCCGGCAATTCCGGCGGTCCGCTGTTTAACATAGACGGCCAAGTGATCGGGATCAACGTCGCAATCGAATCGCCGGTGGAAGGCAGCGCCGGGGTCGGCTTCGCCATCCCGAGCCGCATTGCCCGGACGGTGATGGCGGCTTTGATCGCGTCCGGCAAAGTCACGCGCGGGTATCTCGGGATCGCCCCGGAAGATTTGACCCCGGCGCTGCAAGGGCTGTACGGGCAGGCCGACGGCGCGTTTGTGCGCGATGTGACGCTGGGCAGCCCGGCGGGCCGCGCGGGCCTTCAAGCCGGCGACATCGTGACGGCATTCAACGGCGTTTCGGTCACGGGAGAAGTCAGCCTGCGCGAAGCGATCAGCGGGACCCGTCCGGGCCGAACGGCGACGCTGCGCTTTGTCCGCGCGGGCCGCCCCGGCACGGTGTCGGCGGTGCTTGGAACGGCTCCGGCGCTGCCGTCCGATCCCGTTGTCCCCCCGTCTCGTCCGGCCTTGTCGTCTCCGGCGGAGTGGGGCTTTTCGGTCCGCACGCTGACCGCCGCCGACCGGGTCCTCCAGCGCTTTGCCCCGACCGTCCGGGGGGTGCTTGTGACGGACATCGCCGCCGGCAGCCCCGCCGAAGCCGCCGGGCTGTTGTCGGGCCTGACGCTCACGCATACGGTTATCCAGCAAGTCGGCTCGCGGCCAGTCACGACCAAGCGCGACTACGACAGCGCCGTCGCCGCCCTTCCCGCCGCAGCGGGCGTTCCCTTTGTGGTGCTGTATGCGTCCCCCGACGCCCAAATCCATCAAACCGTCCTTGTTCTCCGGCGCTGAGAAAAGTCCCGCAGCCCCTTGACAAGCGCCGGAGCAGCGGGTATACTCTTTTGTGTGACGCGGGGTGGAGCAGTCCGGTAGCTCGTCGGGCTCATAACCCGAAGGTCGTAGGTTCAAGTCCTACCCCCGCTCTTTTTGACACCCATAGAAGAGTTATCGCAATGAATAGCCGCTCAGGACAAAAATCCTGAGCGGCTATTTTTTGTACATTGCCCGTTGCGTAGAGAGGCGGAGTGGCAATTCCAAAGGCCAGCGTCGGCACGGACGCTGGCCTACTTTGAATCAACATAACACATGGCACCTGCCATTCCGCCTCGAAGAGTGGTTCAGCATCGGTCGCAACGCATTGTCGGAATGCAAACAGTCTAATCCTGCCACCACCAATAACGCTCTCCAGGCTCACAACTAAAAGCCACCCATGCTGCTAAAAACACTCCCATCTGCCACAACAACTGTTTCTTAGAAAGACGGCCCCATAAGTGAAGCAAAAGAGCCGCCCAAGTAAACAAGCCCCACCCAGCGAACGCTGACGCATAAATGGCTGCATTCCTTAGTTTGTGATAAAGTGCATCTCCATTGCAAATGTACTTTGGGTCATCAATCAACGCCCGAGGCCAATGACCAAGCACTGTCTCTGCACGCCAAGATAAAAGGTAAAGCGCAGCCAGCGGAACGAGCGGTGTCAACACCGCCAGTAGGAAGGACGAGGCTGAAGCGAACCTGACCCACCATGTCGGGTAAGGTCTCTTGGTATGCCGAAATATCACAAGGCCAAGGGTAACGACTATCAACGTCGCAAAGAAGAAATCCGCTGCATCAGTAAAAGTAAAATCTGAAAAGGGAGAAAGCAAAAAGTCGAGCCAAGTCAACGGCAGAAACATTACATACTCAACGCGAAGAAGAAAGGTATCCATGTACTCGCTTTCGCCCTATGTAAGGGTCTGAGTGGTTCAACGAATAGCAGCCCGCGAGGAAGTCCTTTTCACACCATAGCGCAACAATCGTCGCTATACGCGGCCTCATCATAATGTACCATGTTTGTTCCTCGCACTGTGCAAAATCATTATTGCTGGCTGACGCATGACGCGCTTTGGCCTGCTAATCTCGTAATCCAGTTCGATGGGCGAGAAATTGTGCGTGGTCACAAGGGGCGGGTTTATTGCGATAACTTCTGCCCCCGCTCGAAAATCAGCCCATTTTAGGGTTATCGCAAATAACAGCCGCTTAGGATTGTGTTCCTGAGCGGCTGTTTGCATCTCTGATGTACTGCTTCCCCGCATTGAAGATGGTATAATAACAGCACTTGCTCCAAAGCAAAAAGGGGCAGACGAAGATCCGCCGGGCTGCCCAGATGAGATGCTGCATGCGTGATGCCCAAAGACCGGAACGGACTCGTGAACACTATGTTGACGCTCTAGGCCGCAATTCTATCGAGAGACTTATTCTGCTGCAAGGCCATACCGCTGATGAGCCGAGGCCGGATTACGGCTATGACATCGTCATCACGACGTTTGACTACAAAGGCGCTTCCGGCTTCAAGCGCGGCGAAGTCGAAAACGGAGCGATTTATGTGCAGTTGAAATCTACCGATGCCTTGAAGAAGGCTAAGAAAGACAGCACCCAAATCTCGTTCCCCATTAAGCGTCGTCATTTGGTCTACTGGATCAACGAGCCGCTTCCGGTTGTCTTGATCGTCTACTCCGTGCCTGACCAGCAAGGGTACTGGCTTCATATGCAGCCTTATTTGAAAGCGAGCGGGTTCACGATGCCGCCTGTCACGCAAGAGGAAGTCACCGTTCCTCTCTCCATGAATAATGTTGTGGATGAAGCCGCCATTGAAACATTCCGGCAGTACAAAGCGGATGCACTTAAACGCATTGAAGGGCTGAACCTTTATGGCTAACATTTCTCATTTGGCTAATGTGTCTAAAAATGGTACGGAGGAACCAGCACAGGTTTCTTACCAACACATCTCTTATCGGCGACTGGATGAAGTGCTTGCAACGCTGGGCTTCGTTCGCAAAGAGACGGAAGAATTGATCGCCTATCGCGAAACGGAGCATGGCGCGTTTATTGTTCTGCCCAAGATGAGCGACGAGAGCATCGTCGGCGATCCGCATCTCGTCACCGTTCGCAACACAGTGGCCGGCAAAGGCATCATTTCGCTTGACAATTTAGAGACACTGATTGGCGGCCCGGCGGCGAAAGCGCCGCTGCCATCTCGGCGACCCCGAAGTCTCGTTAAGCCGAGCAAGTCCGCCGCCACGCAGCGTCCCAGCGTCAAGAAGCGCACCGCATCCGCTTCGGCCTGACGATGTCATAATCGTGTTCAATCGGCGGGAACGTGTGCTTTGTCAGAAAAGGCGGGTTATTTGCGATAACTTCACGGGAGGCTCTTTTTCCAACCCATCGGGGAGTTATCGCAATGAATGGCCGCTCAGGATTATTCCTGAGCGGCCATTTTCTGTGTTTCCGCTCGTTTAACAGATACAAGGGTGACGAAAAGCATTGTCAGAACATGGTACTTACAATATACTCTAGAAAAAGACTATATTCATGGAACGTTCGCTGGAACTGAAGAGGAAATCAATACCATGACACGCACGCTACAAAAGATCGGAAACAGCAAGGGGGTGGTGCTGACCCGCGCCATGCTGGATCACTTAGGAGAACGGATGAAGTCGAGATTCTTTTGGAACAGGCCGATAGCAAAACCGCATGGGCGCGTTGGCGTTAGCGGGCGCTTTTGCCGTTCAAGTGCATCTGTTCCAGGAGGGCTTGGTCGCACGAGACCCATCAGGAAAAATACCCGGTTACTTTTGCAGAGCTACTTTTTTCTTTGCATAGCAATTTGGAACATCATAAGCCTGGCACGATTTTCATGACGATTTTCATAACGCCGCCAACCGCCTCACGTCCACAGCGACTAACGGCGCAAGTGCGTCCGCCGCGACTTCTGACGCTGACAGCAACACCTTGACCGAAAGTGCAGGCCGGACGATGGCATGGGACAGGTTCCGCAAGCGGAAAGCTTCGCCAGAACCGGATGGTCTCGTGCGTGTACAGGGGCACGACCAGCACGTTTAGGTACGGCACGGATGGCTGGGCGGGCGCTAAAGGGCGGCTTGGCGCTCGGCGGTCAGCAGGGCGTAGATTTGGGCGTGGAGGGCGTAAAACTCCGGGGTGGTGCGGAGGGACGGACGGCGCTCGGGGCCGAACGGAACAGCGATCTCGGCTTTAAGGCGGCCGGGACGGGCGGTCATCACAAACACGCGGTCGCTGAGAAAGACCGCTTCGTCAATGTCGTGCGTGATAAATAGCGTGGTCGTCCGCTCGCGCTGCCGGATGCCGAGCAAAAGCTCCTGCATGGTAATTCGTGTTTGGGCGTCCAATGCGCCGAACGGCTCATCCATCAGCAGAATGCGCGGGGCGTTGGCAAGAGCGCGGGCAATCGCCACCCGCTGCCGCATTCCGCCCGAAAGCTGCTTGGGGTAATGATCGGCAAACTCGGTTAAGCCGACGGCGTCCAGAAAGTGGTCGGCCAGCCGCGCCCGCTCGGCGGCTTTGACCCCGCGCTGCTTCGGCCCGAACTCGACATTGCGCCGCACCGACAGCCAGGGAAACAGCGTGTACCCTTGAAACACCATGCCGCGCTCCGGGCCGGCATCGAACACTTCCCGGCCGTCGAGCCGCACCGACCCGCTGGTCGGCGGCACCAGGCCGCCGACAATGTGCAGCAGGGTGGACTTGCCGCAGCCCGACGGCCCGACAATCGAAACCAGCTCGCCGACTTCGACGGTCAGCGAGGTCGGCTCCAGCACGGTGACGGATTTGCCCTTGACGGGATACTCTTTGCAGAGCTGGTCCAGATGCAAAATCGGAGGCAGGTCGGTGGAAGTCGGCATGAAAAAGCAGCTTTCTTTAACGTTTAGGCTGTTGTTTGGGCCAGATACGCCCGCCAGCCGCCGCAGGCCGTGATCTCGGCGGCGCTTTGAACGGCGAACGGCTCGCAGAGGAAGCCGCTGACAGCGGAGCCATCGGACAAAAACACGCGGCCGATCCCGAGCGGGGCGGGGATCGCGGCAACAAACGAGCCGAAACGCGAAGTCGGCATCGCCCAAACTTCCACTTCCAGGCCGGAACCTTCGAAGCCGGGCACGCGCACCAGGCCAGGCTTCGGCGGCACCGTGTTCGCCAGGGCGTAGAGCTTGTAATCGGCAGCCGTGCGGGTCGTCTTAACAAGCCGTGCGCCGCGCCCCGTAAGCTGGGCGTTAAGGGGCTGCCCCGTCAAATGCGCTCCGACCACGGCGACAAGGACGCACCCCGGCGGCGTCTCGGAAGCGGTCATCGGGGCGGTTTGGTCCAGGCGCGTCGGCAGGCCGCCTAAAGTCCGGCCTGAATGCCGGTGCAGGCGGTCGGTAAGGGTCAGCAGGGCCGTGTCGGTTCCCGCCGAGCCGATCAGCGAGACGCCGAACGGCAGGCCGTTCGGCCGAAAGCCGGCGGGCAGGGCGACGGCGGCCAAATCCAGCAAATTGACGAAGTTTGTGTAATAGCCCAAGTTCGTGTTCAGTGTGATCGGCTCGGCGGCGACTTCGGCGTGGGTATAAATCGTGCCGGTCGTCGGCAGCAGCAGCACATCGGCCGAATTCCAGACCGCCGACGCCTGCCGACGCAGCGCTGCTAATTTGTACTGCGCTTTGTAGGCGTCCGCCGCGCTCCACTGCGCCGCGCCGCCGATGATGCCGCGCACCGTGGGGTCCATATCTTCGGCGTGGGCGTCGTAAAACTCGCCGACCGCCGCCAGGCGCTCGGCGACCCAGGGACCGGCGTAGAGCAGCGACGCGGCTTCGGCAAGCGGCGCAAAGTCGAACTCGGACACCGCGCCGCCGAGCGTTTTCAGGTAATCAATGGACGCTTCGTACAGCGCCTGCGCTTCGCCGTCGCCGAAAAACTGCCACTGTTCGCGGCGCGGGACACCGAACCGAAACGGGCCGCCGAGCCAGGGCGCGGGGGCATCCTCGCCCGCCGAAACGCGCGAATACGGGTCGGCAGGGTCGAAGCCACGGGCCGCTTGAAACACCGAATTGGCATCCGAGGCCGTCAGGGCAAACACCGAAACGCAGTCGAGCGACCGGCAGGCGGGCACCACCCCGGCGGCGCTGAGACTGCCGCGTGTCGGCTTCAGCCCGATTAAATTATTGAACGCCGCCGGCACTCGTCCCGACCCTGCCGTATCCGTGCCGAGCGCAAACGAGACCAGGCCGCCTGCGACCGCGACCGCCGACCCGGAACTCGAGCCGCCCGAGATATATCCGGCATCAAAGACGCCGGCACACGCGCCGTAAGGCGAGCGGGTCCCGACCAGCCCGGTTGCAAACTGGTCCATGTTGGTTTTGCCGACCAAAATCGCCCCGGCGGCTTCCAGGCGGCGCACCACCGCTGCCGTCTCGCTCGGCGTGTACGCAAACGCCGGGCAGGCCGCCGTGGTCGGCACCCCGGCGGCGTCTATGTTGTCTTTGACGGCGAACGGCACGCCGTACAGCGGCAGCTTGGCCCGGTCCCCCTGCCCCACTTCGGCGGCCCGCGCCAGCACAGCGGACTTCGGCAGGAGCGAAATCCAAACGGGATAAAGCGGCGCGGCTTCAATTTGGGCGTACACGCGGGCCAGCACGGACGACGGCGTTTCGCCGCCGTCATAAGCATCGCGCAGGGCGGTTAAATCTAAGCGTGTCGGGTTCATAATTAGGTCCGGGGCCTCAGCCCGTCCGCACAACAATCAGTGTTTGGCCGTGCGCGACCAGGGCGTCGGGCTTTGTCAGCACTTCCTCGACCACGCCCGCCGCCGGGGCGGTGACGGTCCACTCCACTTTCATGGCCGACAAGACCAGCAGCGTTTCGCCCGCACTGACCGATTGGCCGGGCGCGACGAGAATCTTCCAAACGCTGGACGCCATCGGCGAGACAACCGCTTCGCAGCCGTCGGGCACGGCGGACAAAGGCGGCGGGGCGTCGTCTTCAAGGCTCGGCGAAAGCTCGTGCCCGGCGGCGGCCCAGCGGGCACGCTCGGCGGCGAACGCGTCCTGCTGACGCGCCCGGCTTTGGTCGGTGTCGGCGCGAATGCTTTCCAGAAACGCGAGGTAGTCCCGGTAGCGGAACTCGCCGTCCTCGATTTGCAGCGGGGCGCGTCCGTGCGGGAATGCGTCGCGCAGCTCTAAAAGCTCGGCGGCGGTGACGGGATAAAAGCGGATTTGGTCAAACGGGCGCAGCAGCCAGGGCGTGCCCGGCTCAAACTCGTGGGTGCTTTTGTAGGTGTTCCAAACCTGCGTGGTCCGCCCGAAAAGCTGATAGCCGCCGGGGCCTTCCATGCCGTAGATGCACAGGTACGCGCCGCCGATGCCGACCGCGTTTTGCGGGGTCCATGTCCGCGCCGGGTTGTACTTGGTCGTGACGAGGCGATGCCGGGGGTCCAGCGGCGTCGCGACCGGAGCACCGAGATACACATCGCCGAGGCCGAGCACCAAATACCGGGCGTCAAAGACAATTTGGTAAACGTCGTCGGTCGAGCCGAGGCCGTTGATGCGCCGAATAAACTCGATATTGTCCGGGCACCAGGGGGCGTCGGGCCGGACCGACTGCATGTACTTTTCGGCGGCCAGCCGGGTCTCGGGATCGTCCCACGACAGCGGCAGGTGCAGGGTGCGCGACGGCACGGTGATGTCTAAATCCTCGGGAATGGCTTGCTCGGCGGCCCGGAGCGCTTCCAGCAGCGCTTCACGGGGCAGGCGGCGCGTGTCGTAGTGGACTTGGAGGCTGCGGACACCCGGCGTGATGTCCACAATGCCCGGCAAGTTTAGCTGCCGAAGCTGCGATTCGAGCGCATGAACGCGCAGGCGCAGCGAAAGATCCAAAATGTTCGGGCCGAACTCGACCAAAAGCGAGCGGTCGCCGTCGGCGCGGGTCACGACCAAGGGTTTGCCCGGCGTCTCGGGCCGGGACGCCAGAACCGCCGGCTCGGCGGGCAGCCGGGCCGTGTCCGGCAGGCGCGGCAGGGGCGACCCGAGCGACGCGACGGCGGCGTCGAGCTGCGCCGACAGCGCTTCGGCGTCGGCATAAGTGACGGCCTGAAAGCGCACGGTGTCGCCGGGCCGAAGCTGACCGAGCTTCCAGAGTTCTGCGTTGATGATCGTCGCGGGGCAGACAAAGCCGCCCAAACTCGGGCCGTCGGGACCCAGCAAAATCGGCATGTCGCCGGTGAAGTCCACCGTGCCGACCGCATACGCGTTGTCGTGGATATTCGACGGGTGCAGGCCCGCTTCGCCGCCGTCGGGCCGCGCCCACGCCGGCTTCGGGCCGATCAAGCGGACCCCGGTGCGGTCCGATTGATGATGCACTTTCCAGTCGGCCCCGAACAGCATTTGGATGTCGCCGTCCTGAAAAAAGTCCGGCGCTCCGTGCGGGCCGTACAGGACGCCGAGGGTCCACGCGCCCGAATACGCGGGAGTCAGCTCCGGCGGCAGAGCCGCTCCGGCCCGCTCCCGGCCCGCGCCCGGCGACGCCAAATAAATCACGTCGCCGGCCCGCAGCGCCCGCCCGTCGTGGCCGCCGAAGCCGCCGAGCATGAACGTGCTGCGGCTGCCCAAGTAATCGCCGGCGGCGAGGCCGCCGCCGACCGCCAGGTACGCCCGCAGGCCCGGCCCATTCGCCGCGCCGATTTTGAGCGCGGACCCGGCCGGAGCCGAAACCGCCGTCCAAAACGGCACGGGGACGCCGTCCAAAGCTGCCGGCATCGCCGCGCCGCACAGGGCAAAGACCGTGCCCGCGCCGAAGCGCAGCTCGGGGCCGGACACGGCGATCTCCAGCCCCGCCGCGCTTTCGCTGTTGCCGACCAGTTTATTGGCGAGGCGCAGGGCGAGGCTGTCCATCGGTCCCGACGGCGGGACGCCGACGCTCCAAAAGCCGAGCCGGCCCGGAAAATCCTGCACTGAGGTCTGCGTCCCGCCCGCCAGCACTTCCAGGGCCGTGCGGGTATACGAAAAGCGGGACAAAAACGAGGTGGTCGCCGTGCCCGCCGAAAGCTCCGGCGACGCGCAGACCTGCCGCAGATAATCCAAATTGGTTTCAATGCCGCCGAGCTGCGTCTGAGCCAGCGCGTCCTGCAAAGCCGCCAGCGCGGCGGGCCGGTCTTCGCCCCGAACAATCAGCTTGGCGAGCATCGGGTCATAATACGGCGTGATCTCCGTGCCCGGCTCCACCCAAGTTTCCGCCCGGACCCCTTCGGGGAAATGCACATGGGTCAGCCGCCCGATGCTCGGCGCAAAGCCCCGGCCGGCATCTTCAGCGTAAATGCGGGCTTCGAGCGAATGCCCGCGCGGGGTCAGATCAAATGAAGCGAGGGGCGGCAGGTCGCCCGCGCCAAGCTGCACCATCCACGACACCAAATCTACGCCGTAAACTTCCTCGGTGACTCCATGCTCCACTTGCAGCCGCGTGTTGACTTCCAGAAAATAAAAATCTCTGGTCGCCGCATCATAAACAAACTCGACGGTGCCCGCCGAACGGTAACCGACCGACTTGCCGAGCGCAACGGCGGTTCGGCAAAGCGCCGCGCGTGTGTCATCGGTCAGGCCCGGCGCAGGCGTTTCTTCAATCACTTTCTGGTTGCGCCGCTGGGCCGAGCAATCCCGCTCGCCGAGGGCGATCACTTCCCCGGCCCCGTCGCCGAAAATCTGCACTTCCAGGTGCCGCGCCTGCTCGACAAAGCGCTCCAAAAACGCCCCGCCGTCGCCGAACGCGCTTTGCCCCTGCCGGACAACCGCGTCCCAAGCATCGGCCAGCTCGTCCGCTCGGCGGCACAGCCGGATACCGATCCCGCCGCCGCCTGCCGTGGATTTGAGCATCACCGGATAGCCGATATTCTCCGCCGCTGATTGGGCGGCTTCCAGCGATGATAAAAGCCCCGTTCCGGGCAGCAGCGGCACGCCGAGCCGCTCCGCCGCCGCTCGCGCCGAATGCTTCAGCGCAAACGCCCGCATCTGCTCGCCGGTCGGCCCGAGAAAGACAATCCCGGCGGCGGCGCAGGCATCGGAAAAGTCGGCGTTTTCGCTGAGAAACCCGTAGCCGGGGTGGATCGCTTCCGCGCCAGTGTCTCGGGCCGCTGCGAGAATAGCGTCTACCGAGAGGTAACTTTGGGCGGCGGGAGACGGGCCGATCCGCACGGCCTCGTCGGCGTCCGAGACGTGCCGCGAAAAACGGTCGGCGTCGGAATACACGGCGACCGACCCGATTCCGAGCGTTTTCAGCGTTCGGATGACCCGGCAGGCAATCGCGCCTCGGTTGGCAATCAGCACTTTGGAGAACATCTTGGAGAACATCAAGCGGCATCCCAAATCAAGACCTGCACGGGGGTCGGGTTGTAGGCGTTGCACGGGTTGTTGAGCTGCGGGCAGTTCGAGATCAACCCCAGCACGTCCCGCGCGGCCTGCATCTCGACATACTTGCCGGCGTCCGAAATGCCGTCTTCAAACGTCAGCCCGCCTTCCGGCGTCACGGGGACATTCATAAAGAAGTTGATGTTGTTTGGAATGTCCCGCTTTTCCAGCCCGGAGTCGGACTGAACCAGCGCCGCCAGAAAGCTCTGCCGGCAGGCGTGCATATGGGCTTTCTCCAGCGCATAACGGACCTGGTTGCTTTCAGTCGCGCAGGCCCCGCCGAGCGTGTCATGCCGCCCGCAGGTGTCGGCAATGATAGTTAGTAAAACGTCGTTTTTCGACGACATCAGCCGCGTCCCCGCCGAAAGATAGATATTATTTTGTGCGCGGATCGTGTTCTGGAAGTCGTAACGGTTTGTGAAGTCATGGGCATCGTAAAAAAGCGTGTCCACGGCTTGATTGCCTTCCAAGTCTACAATCCGCAGGGTCTGCCCGGCGCGAACGGCGTGCAGCCAGGACTCCCCTGCCGGAATGATCTCCGTATAAATCGCCTCGGCCGGGTCAAGCGTGCTGGTCGTAATCATAGGAAATAACGCTCCGTCAGGGTAAAGCCGCGCCCGTTTTCCGGGCAGAGCAGGCGGCAGGGGTCATCGGCGGCGGCCGGCAGGGCGCGG
Organism: Capsulimonadaceae bacterium; assembly: GCA_965246745.1. Taxonomy (GTDB): domain Bacteria; phylum Armatimonadota; class Armatimonadia; order Armatimonadales; family Capsulimonadaceae; genus JANXMY01. The sequence goes on along the minus strand of OZ251980.1, from coordinate 3,447,286 downwards.
CGGACGGCCAGACGCACGGGTTTCGGGGCATAGACGGCGCTTAGGTCAAGCGGATGCGGGCAGGAGTTTAGAATAACCAAAACATTCATCTCCGCCCGCAGCTCGACCGCGCTGCCCGGCGGGGAATGGCCCGGCTGATAGGCGAGTGCGCCGTCCGCCCCGACGGCGACGCGGCTGAAAAAGTTGATGTTCGGCGACAAGTCTCGCGGTCCGAGGCCCCACTTTTCCAGCTCAATCAAAAAGCTGCTTTGCGCGTTGCGGTGGAAGTCGTTGCGCTGCTTTTGGTACGACGCGCTGCCGTACTTGGCCTCGGTCGCCGCAGCGTCCAAGCACCCGCAGAGGGCATCATGCCAGCCTAAATCATCGCGGATGACCGAGCACAGCACCCGGCCCATGTCCGAGTACAGCGCCGTGTTCAGTCCTACGCGGGCGATATGCTGAGCTTTCAGCGTGTCGGGCAGGTTGAGGCGCTCGACCGGGCAGTCGGCGTTGTAGAAAATCGCCCCGACATTCGCCCCGCCTTCAAGGTCGGTCACGCGCAGGGCCGTGCCGCGTTTCAGGACATGCGACCAGGCCGCGCCGGGCATGAGCGTTTCGTCAAAGAGCGGTTCCAGGGAAGTGTTATCCGGCATGGTTGGGTTCCTACAAAGCGCAAGAAGCTCGCCGGTGAGCTGAGGGCAGTATACTGGGCAAAAAACGGTTTGTCAATACTTGCGACGAAAAAAGTCGTAAACAAACAAAAAATGACGGAAAGCGTCACTTTAAGTGATGAGGGCGTTGGTTGTGTGAACGGGGGCGTTGGTTGATGCGCGGGCGTGTTGATTGTTACGAAGGAGTTGATTGTGACGAGGGCGTGTGCGAGGGCGTGAACGCCCTCGCTGGGGAGCGCAGACGCTAAGGTCCCGCCTGCGCGGGACAAGATTAGGATAGGAATAGGACAATCTTATGTCTTCCGCCACGCAGGTGGCGGCTTGGCGTCTGCGCCCCCCAGCGAGGGCGTTCACGCCTTCGTAACAATCAACACGCCCTCGCACACACCCTCGCAACAATCAACCACCCTCGCAACTATACCGTCTCTCATCACGTCCTCGCCGATCTAAGACCTCGGCTTTTTTCGTCCACCGCGTTCACACCGACGGCTGGACGCCCCAGTCGTAGGCGTACTTGATCATTTTGACTACTTGCAGCGATTCGATGCGCTGAATGCCGGGGATTTTACTCAGCCGCTCGTGCAGGAACGCCAGCAGATCGGCGTTGGACTGAAACCAGGCTTCAGTCACGACATCATACGACCCCAATGTCACGCCTGCAAAGCGGATTTCAGGCATTGCGAGCAGGGCGTCTTGTATCTCTGTCAGGCGGCTGTGGTCAATTTGCAGGCCCAAAATGGCGACCACATGGAAGCCCAAAGCGAACGGCGGGGCGACGGCGACGATTTTGATGATTTGGTGGTGCAGCAGGCGGTCCACGCGGCGGCGGACGGTCGGCTCGGTGCTGCCGACCGTCGCGGCCACCTCAGCGTTGGTCAGGCGGGCGTTTTCCTGCAAAACGGCGATGATTTGGTGGTCCAGCGGGTCCAGCCGCAGCGGCGGCTCTTCCAAAACGGGTGGGTGTGTGACGTTTGTCATGCGTTTCTGCTTTCACAAACAACGATTTTCGTCAGTATAGCAGACCGGAAGGTGTTTTGCGTCACTTGCCGCGAAATACTTCCGCGCGTGGGGTTGACAGCCGGGCGAAAAGTTTGTATACTGACACTGCTTCATTGCTGAAGCCCCCCGAGCATGGCGCTCTTTCCCTCCGGCGCGGCCTCGAAAGTCTTTTTTAGGCCGCCGTCCCACGAAAAGGAGCGTTTTTATGCACACTCACCGCTTGATTTTGGCGGGTTCCCTCGCCCTGGCTTTGGCCGGCTGCGGGCCGAAGCCTGCCGCCGGCCCGGCCTCGCCCGGCTCCCCCGCCGCGTCGTCTGCGGCAGCGGACACGCCCGGCGCCATCACCCTCGGCTATTCTGACTGGCCGGGATGGACCGCCTGGGCGATTGCCGACAAGCAGGGCTTCTTCAAAAAACACAATGTCAATGTCAGCCTGAAATGGTTCCCCAATTATACCGACTCGCTGAATGCGTTTGCCGCCAATCAAGTGGACGCCAACTGCCAGACATGGAGCGATACGATGGCCCCGCTGGCGCAGGGACAGGCCGCCAAAGTCGTCTTGATCAACGACAACTCGGCCGGCAACGACGGCATTGTCGCCGGGCCGGAAATCCATTCGGTCCAAGACCTTAAAGGCAAAAAAGTGGCGACCGAGCTGGGCACGGTTGAGCAGTTTCTCTTAGACAAAGCGCTGGCCGCTAATGGGATGACCGAGAAAGACATCACCTATGTCAACATCAAGGTCCAGGACTGCCCCGCCGCGCTGATCGGGCACCAGGTGGACGCGGTCGCCGTGTGGGAGCCGAACAAGTCGCAGCTTCTCGCCAAGCTGCCCGGCTCGCATGTCGTCTTCGACAGCCGCGCCCTGCCCGGCCAGATTCCCGACCTGCTGGTATTTCAATCCAAAGTCGTCGCCGCCCGCCCGGCGGAGGTGCAGGGCATTGTGGACGCCTGGTACGATGCGATGGACTGGTGGCGCAAGAACCCCGACGCCGCCGTGAAGATCATGGCCGACACGGCCAAAGACCCCGGCACCCCCGCCGAGCAGATCGCTTTTTACAAGAGCTTTATTCAGGGAACGCGCATTTTCAGCGCCCCCGAAGCGCAGGCGGCGTTCACCCGAAGCGCCAAGCCGACTTCGCTGTATTCCTCCGGGCCGTCCATCACCGAGTTTTTGCTCGGCGAAAAACAAATCCCCAAGCTGCCCGATTATGCGTCGGCGATTGACCCGACCTTTGTGAATGCCGCCGCTAAAAAAGGCATCGGCAAGCTGCCGCCGTATGATTACGCGCTGAAAGTGAATTAGCACACATGGCAGTCACCCTTAAAACTCACAGCCAGGAAAAGTCGGCGGCGCTTTCCCCGGCCGCCCGGCGGCACCGGCCCGGCTTGTTTCGGCTCGGCGCAGACATCCCGCGCCCGGCGTACCTGCTCATCGCCGCCGCGTCGTTTCTGCTGCCGATTGCGGCTTGGTGCCTGCTGTCCTACACGGGCCGGGCGAACCCGCTGGTGCTGCCTACCCCGACCCACATGGCGCAGGCGGGGATCGAGATGTACCGGAGCGGCGACCTGCTGCCGGACCTGAAAATCAGCGTTGCCCGGATCGGCATCGGGTTTCTGCTGTCCGCCGTGCTGGCGATCCCGCTCGGCATTTTGATGGGCGCGTACAAGTGCGCGGAAGCGGCGCATGAGCCGTTGGTCGGGTTTGTCCGCTATGTCCCCGTCCCGGCGCTGATTCCGCTGGTGATGGTAGTCGCCGGGATTGATGAGCCGGCGAAAATTCTTTTGATCTTTCTCGGCACTTACTTTCAGATGGTGCTGGTGGTCGCCGATGTCACCCGGCAAGTGCCGCGCGACCTGCTGAACGCCGCCCGGACCCTCGGCGCGGGCCGCCGCCAGGTGCTGTTCAATGTTCTTTTGCCCGCGACTCTGCCGGGGCTTTTGGATACCTGCCGGACCATGATCGGCTGGGCCTGGACTTATTTGGTCATCGCCGAAGTCGTCGCGACTTCTTCGGGCCTCGGCTACGCAATCATGAAAGCGCAGCGGTTTTCCCGCGCCGACGAGATTTTCGTCGGCATCTTCCTGCTCGGCTTTCTCGGACTTGCCACGGATATGGTGTTTAAGATTGCCCAGCCCCGTCTGCTGCCCTGGGCCGAAGTCCAGAAAAGCTGACCGGAGGGCAAGGTAACCTTATGATCGAGAATGACCGGCAGCTCGCCGCCGCCTTGTTCCAGATGGAGAGCTTTGCAGATACGCTGGAAGGGATGCGCCGTCACGCGCAGGAAACGGAACCGTCCGTGTTCACCGTCACAGCCGGCGGCTTCGTCAGCCTGCTCCGTGAACAGATTGCCGAAGCAAAAGCGTATGTGGAAAGCCTGCCCGGTGCACAAGAGCCGCCAACTCTCGGCGGCAATACTGCCGCCGGCTTCACGCGGGCTGCGGCGAGCCGATAAAAAAGTGGCGGGCCGCGCGGAGTTTCCGCGCGGCCCGTTTGGTGTCAGGCGTAAAGCTGCTCCAAGATCACCGGGTCTTTGATTTCGGTGTCTCTCGACAGCAGCAGGACTTTCGAGAGCACTTCGGCGGTGCGCGGGTCGTCGTCGGCGAACGGCAAAAAGACCCGGCCTCGGTGCTGGGAATGCACGGGGACGATGCAGAGATGCCCGCCGGGCTGACGGTGCACGGTCGCGCTGCCGAGGTGGACCGAGTAGTCCCCAAGCTGACCGTGAATCAGCGCATGGCTGCCTTGAAGCCGGACATTGTCGAGCTTCATCAGGGCGCACGCTTCGCGGAGCAGCATGGTTCGCATCTCGACCGTGCTGGCGCTCGCTTCGGGGTCCACGCCGCCTTGATGGGCGACGCTGACGGCGAGGTCCAAGTCGCGCATGGCTTCGCTGAAGAGGCGAGGCGGGATTTCACACAGCGGCAGCGGCTTCCACTCGCCGCGCTTGGTGAACACCACGGCGTCCACCGTCAAGCCCTCGACTTCCGCCGGGGTCGTGTAGCCGTAATCGAACCCGACCGACGCCGATACGCCCACGTCGTGGAAGGTCCGCCGGAAGTCGCCTTCATACGGGCTGCCGACCCACCCGCGCTTGCCGAGCAGCGCCGCCGCCTGCTTGGGGTTGACTTGGTGCCCCGCATACCGCGCCGAATGCACCCCGTCGGCTTTCTCCGCCGCCGTCAGCACATACAGCTCGCGGAAGATTTGCTTGAACGGCTGAATGCGCTCCCGCCCGAAGCACTCGTGCTGCCACTCGGACCAATGCCCGGCCGTCAGCAGATCGTGCGGGTGGGCGATCCGCAGCGTGTCCGCACTGCCGATAGGCTGCGCCGCGCCGTCGTAAGACTCCAGATTGCCGCCGTCCGCCGGGTAGCCTGCCGCCTCACCCGGCCCAAGCAGCACCAGCGAGCGCAGCATCGGGGCCAAAACGGGGTGCTCCAACAACCGCCGCAGCTCCGCGCCCGTAAACGCATCGCCACGGCACATGGCGTCTTCCAGCGAGACGCGCATGCGGGACGCCTGCCGCTCGATCTCGGTCTTGCGGGCCACCAAAGCCGCAATCTCGGGGACTTTTTTCGCGGCAGGCGGCACGGCTTTGAGCGGCTTGCCGTTTTTCTCGGTGGACACCGACGGCGTCCCCCATTCATTGAGGGAAAGCGTCACTTTGACGCCGCCCGCCTCGGCGGAGACCGGGCCGGCGGCCAGGTCGGCGACGCTTTTTGCCTCCATCGCCCATTCCAGCCGCACCGGGTCGGGATAGCCTGCGGTCCGGGCTAAGTTCTCTAATCCGATCCCCATCGCCAGCTTTTCGCTGGCCTGCCGCTGCGCCCCGAACTGTCTGGCCCCGCGCCCGAACTCCTGCATGACCGCGTAGCGGGCGAGTATTTCGTCGTCGCGCTTCGCCCCGCCGGACAGCGGGACCAGCCCCAGCGCCCGCACGGCATCTTGGTTGCGCTTGTCCTTGATCCGCGCTTTGAGGTCCGCCAGCGAAGTCTGCCCGAGCATGGCGGCGGCGAACGTTTGCGCCCGCTTGTGTCCCCCGCCGCCCGATGCGTACTTCGCGGCATCGTCGAGCAGCGCCCAGCGCTTCGCGCCGAGGGACTTGTAGACCCGGTGAAACCATTCCACGTCCACCGCGCCGTCGAGCAGCGCCTGCGCCGACAGCGGGGTCAGCGCGGCCGACTCCGCCGCCCACCCGTCGCGAATGTCGGCGTCCACGCTCCACTGCGCGTCTTTGGTGTGCGCGTGGAGCCACCAGACCGCTTCGGCAAAGCCGGTCCAGCCGAGCGCGAATTCGGCGTGATTGGCCCACTGCGGCGCATAGACCGCCGTTTCCACAATTCGCGTCTCGGGAACACGCTTCGCCGCCATCAGCGTCGCAAACTCGGCGGGCGTGTCGCTCTCTTCGGGGAACGCCGCGCGAATCAAATGGCTGAAGACCGCCGATTTGTTGAGGCCGTGCCGGTAGGAATAACCCCGCGTGAACGTTTCTTTCCCGAACGCCGCCAGCAGGCGGGCCAGCGTGTCCGCCCCGCCCGCCGTGCCGAGCGCATTGGCGGCGGCGGATGCCGCCGTCGGCATATCGCCCCGCGTCAGCTCTACTTCGATGACCCGTTCCCGCGCCCGAGCCACGGCGGCATCCAGCAGCGGGAAGCGGTCCAAGAGCGCATGCCGCTTGCGCTTTGTGAGGTGCTTCAGATCGCTGAAGTCCGACCCGCCGTAGCGGGAAATCGTGCGGGGACCAAGAAGCTGGTCAAACAGATCGTCGGTCGTCGCCGCGCCGATTTCCGCCGCCTGCGCGGTTTCTTCCACCAACGGGCGGCAGCGATTGAGGGAGGTTCCCGGCTCATCCATCCAGCGCAGTAGGCCCCACAGCCGCGTGTGATTCGCGGCTGTCCACTCGCCAGGGTACTGCGTCCGGTGCCGCCGCGCCGCTTGGAGCCAAGAGGTGCGGTTGGAGTTAGTTCGGTAGTCACTTTGGTTGGGCGCGTTCGGGTCGTTAGTGAAGAAGATTAAGTCTCGTGGGATCTGAGCAAGCTGCGTTTCCACAGCGTCAATCAGGAAGTCGGGGGCGTTTGCCGGCGGGTTTAGATACAAAATCCACGCGATAATGCCGCCGACAATCTGCGGATAGCGGATTTGGCGCGATTTAGCCATGCCATTTCGGACACTCGCGCGGAGCAGCTCGAAGCCGTCGGGGTCGCGCTGGCTTTTCGGGCGCGTCTCCCACCATGTCTGCCAGACTTCGCGAAGCGGCAGGCGCTCGGCCCCCTCGGCAGTTCCCGGCGCGGGCGGCGACGGGAAGCCCCATTGAATATCGCCGAGCAGCTTTTCTTCTTTTGCGCCGTTCCATGTGTCCAGCGTGATCTCGGTTTCCCGGCGCTGATGGACCAGTTCGTCCAGCGCCTGGGCGCATGCTTCGGCGGCGTCGGACTCCAGCAGCGCCCCTCGGTCCGCCGGCGGCGTCGGCTTGCTTCGGTTCGCCGGGTCCATCAGGCCCAGCGCATCGTCCAAAGTCGGCTCGACCCGGCCTGAGTCCAAAAGCGCGTCCACCAACGGCTTTTCGGCGTCGGACAAGGCCGGGCCGGTGTCGGCTCGCGCTTGGGCCACTTGCCGGCAAACGCCTACGCTGCGGCCCGATTTGACCAGCAGCCGCAAAGTCTCCAGGCCCGCGAGTCGCACTTCGGCGCGGGACGCCGCAGTTAAACGCTCGGCGCTGGCAACGGCGTCCGGGTCGGGCTGAGTCAGGAGCAGGGTCAGAATGCCCCGGCGCAGCGACTCGGACTTGCGGGTCAGCAAACTTTCCATGCGCTTCGCTTCATCAGAGGTCAGCGAGCAGTCCGCCAGGGCTTTCAGGGCCGTTTCGCGGACATACTCAGCGGGGTCGGCGACCAGGGCAAACAAAGTGTCTCGCTGGGCCGGGTTCCACGGCTTCGTCTCCGCCAGCAGCCGTGCAATATAGCCGCGCGTGTAGGAAGACGCGTCGGCGAGGTACGGAATCAGCCGGGTCGGCGGGCGCGTGCCGAGAGCGCTAAACAGCGCAGCCGTCACCGGCTCGCGGCTGACTGTGTGGGCCGACCAGGACCAGACCAGCGGGTCAAGCGCGGTGTCTTTCTTGGGAAAGCGCGAGATTTCGGCTTCAAGCCGCTCAAACAAGTCAGTGGCGGCAAGCGCGGGGGTGACTCCGTACCCCAGCGCTCCGAGCGCTTCGGCGGCAATCCGCAAATCCGGGTCGGCCAGCACCGGCAGCAGGGCCAGCCGAGACTCGGGCAGGCCGAGCGCCGCCAAAAGGTGCGCGGCGGCGAAGCGGCGCTCGGGGTTCTCGCTTTCGAGCGCGGCGACCGCCGGGGCGAGAGCCTGCGCGGCATCCGTCACGGCCAGCGCCCAGAGCGCCAGATACAGCGCCTGGCCCGACTCCTCGGCAATCGCCGCGTCCCGCGCGGCGGGGTCTTCGAGAAACGTCAGCACGTCGGAAACGGCCTGCCGGGCAAACCGGGCGTCCATCGCGTCCCACCCGAACCCGAACCAAACGTCCACCGCGCGGATGGCCGACGAGAAGCGCAGCAGATCGTGCTCAACCATCAGCCGCAGCATCCGCCGAAACGCTTCCGGGTGCGCTTCGTCAATCGTTTCGAGAATGACCTGACGCAGCCCTTCCTGACGCTGGGCGGCCAGCAGCAGGCGCTCCATGAACTGCCAGCCGTCGGGCCGGGACGCCGCCAACAGCCCGCGCGAGACATGCCGGCCCATGACGCCGACCGCGTGCTCGCCTTTGGCGCTTTCAATCAGCGTTTCAAAGACCTGGTCGCCGGTCGGCCCGCCCGCGTCAATCGCGGCGGCGAACAGAACGCCGAGAACGTCGCCGTAGTAGCCGCCGACATGCGCGGCCCAGGCGGCGTACCAGACAATGTTCTGATCGTAGCCGTTTGTAACAGACAAGAGCTGCCGGAGCCATTGCGAGCGCGGAGGGCAAAGGGCTTCGGGATGGCCGGGGGCGCGAAACGACTTGCGGAACCCGTAGCCCGATTGGTACGGCAGGCGGTTCCAAAGCTGCCAGGCGGCTTCGACAGTCTCGGCGATTTGCGGGAAGAATGCGGCGAAAAGCTGCCGGCGCTCGGGGTCGGAAAGCGTTTCGGCGGGATACGGCGGCGCATCAGCGGCTGGCTGAACAGCCTCTTTCGACGACAGCAGCTTGCCGTTGACATCGCGGTCTAACAGGGCATAGCCGACGGTGCGAAGGCTCGGCGGCAGAGCGGCGACCCGCTCGGGCCGCAAGTCAAGCCCATTGGCTTCTTTGAACGTGTGGGGAGTATCTTTCGCTTGGTCGGGGGAAAGCATCGGTTTATCCTCCCGCCAGCGCGACAAGGCGCAGGAATGTGACGCGGCTTTCGGCGCGGAGCGTGATTGTGTCGTCCAGACTTGTCCGGTGCTCGTTGTCTACAAACACATAATACAAGCCGTCTTCAAACGCCAGCAGGGCATTGGCGACAGCGGCGTCCGGGTCAGCGTCAGGCTCGTCTTCGGTGCGCCCGCCGAGGTCTACTTTGCCCCGCGCGGCGGCGGTCTCGATCTGCGCCGCCGTCAGCGCATGCAGAAAGCGGCGGTCTTCGCGCCGCTCCCGGAACGCCGTCACCTGCTCGCGGACAATCTCTGAAATCAAATCGCGCAGCGTCAGCGGCGTGTCCCGCGTGTCCCATTCCGGCGGGGCGGGCCGGGACAAATCGGGAAACAGGGCGCGGCCCCGGCCAAACAACTGGCCTTCAATCGTGAGTGTCGTGGGCATCGGTTAATTCTCCTCTCGCTACACCGTATCAGAACTCATCATCAAAACTCAGGTTACGGAGTTATTATGCCCCGGATTTGTGCGCCCGCGCGGTTGTGGCGAAAAAGTCTCGGCGCTCTTTTGCAGAATTCTCACCAAATGAGATATTGGGCCGCAAACTTCTGTTTGTAATCTTGTGCGCTTTCGGGTACAATGTAGGGGCAAAATTACCCGACTGTGACAGGAAAGCATTGTTTTGACCGACCGCCTTCGTATTTTGATCGTGGACGACGACCCGCTCGACCGGGACGCCCTGCGGCGGGCGCTGGAACGGGACGCGCTGCGATTCGAGTCGCTCACCGCCGACTTGGTGGAAGTGGAGACGCTGGCGGCGGCCCGCACCGCGCTGGAGCGCGAAGAGTTTTCCTGCATCTTTCTCGACTACCTGCTGCCCGACGGCAGCGGGCTGGAGCTTTTGATTGAAGCCCGCGACCGGGGCGTCCAAACCCCGATTATTGTCCTGACCGGGCAGCGCGACGACGCCGCCATGATGGCGATGATCCAAGCCGGCGCAGTGGACTACGTCCCCAAGTCCATTCTCACGCCCGAAATGGCCGCCCGGTCGGTCCGCGCCGCCCTGCGCTTTCAGCAGGCCCAGCGCGAAAAACAGGCCGCCCAGGCCGCCCTGCACATCCGCGACAACGCCGTTTTCGCCGCGTCCAACGGCATTGTCGTGTCCGATGCGTCCCTGCCTGACTGCCCGATTATTTATGCCAACCCGGCCTTCCTCGAGATGAGCGGCTACAGCGCCGGCGAAGTGCTGGGGCGCAACTGCCGCTTTATGCAGGGGCCGGGCACCGACCCCGACGCCGTCGCCGTGCTGCGCGAGGCGGTCCGCACCGAAACCCGCTGCCAGACGCTGATCCTCAACTTCCGCAAAGACGGCACGCCGTTCTGGAACGAGGTCACCGTGTCGCCCGTGCGCGACGCCGGGGGCCGATGCACGCACTTTGTCGGCATCCAGACCGATGTTTCGGCGCGGCAGTACAGCGACGAGGCCCGGCGGGCCGCCGAAGCGAAATTGCAGGAAACCGTCGCCCTGCTCGATACCCTGCTGAATTCCGCCCCGGTGGGATTTGCGTTTTTCGACCGCGACCTGCGCTACCGGCGGATCAACGACACGCTGGCCCGGATCAACGGCCTGCCGGCGAGCGCGATGCTGGGGAAAACGGTGCCGGAAGTTTTGCCGGAGCTGGCATCCGTGGAAACCCAGCACCTGCGGCCTGTTCTTGAGACCGGCGAAGCGCAGATCGGCGTAGAGGTTTCCGGCCAAACCCCGGCCTCCCCCGGTGCCGAACGCTTCTGGCTGTCATCCTACTACCCGGTGGACGATGCCGCCGAGCATCGTTTAGGAGTCGGAATACTGGTCACCGAGATCACCGACCGCAAAGCCGCCGAAGCCGCCCTGCATCAGTTCCAGTTTATCAGCGAGAATGCCAACGACGCGTTTTTCCTGCTGGATGCCGACGGCCGCTTTGTGTACACCAACGAGGCCGCGCAGAAGTCGCTCGGCTACACCGCAGAGGAGCTTCAGCGGCGGCGCTGCGCGGACGTGGACACGCAGGTTCAAGACGCCCAGTACACGGCGCTTTTTCAGCAGGTGCAGACCGAAACCGTGCCGCCGTTTGAGTCCGAGCACCGCCGCGCCGACGGCACGACGTTTCCCGTGGAAGCCAGCGTCAGCACTTTAGAGATTAATGGCCGCACCTTGCTGTTCGCTTCGGTGCGGGACATCACCGAGCGGCGGCGTCAGCAGGAAGAACTGGCCGCGCTGTACGAGCGCGAGCACAAAATCGCCGAGTCGCTTCAGCGCTCGCTCTTGAACAAGCCGCCGGACAGCATTCTGACCGGGCTGGACGTGGAAACTATCTACCGGCCGGCGTGGGACGAAGCGCAGGTCGGGGGGGACTACTTCGACGTGTTCGCGCTTGACGGCGGCCGGCTCGCGCTGGTGGTCGGCGACGTTTCCGGCAAGGGCCTCGAAGCGGCGTCGCGCACCGCCGAGATCAAGTACACCCTGCGGGCCTACCTGCGCGAGCATTCCGACGCCGCGTCGGCCCTGAGCCGCCTGAACGCGTTTTTGTGCGAGTCGCAGGCGATGGAAGCGGGCGACGACGAATACTTTGTCGTGCTGACCCTGGCGGTCGTGGATTCGTCCACCGGCCAAGCGCGGGTCGCGGTTGCCGGGGCCGAGCCGCCGATTTTGCTGCATCCCGGCGGCGCGTTTGAAGAAGTCGCCGCCAGCGGCATCCCGCTCGGGGTCGCGCCGAAAGCGAACTATTCGGCCGCCGACCTGTATCTCGACCCCGGCGACGTTCTGCTGATCGCCACCGACGGGGTCACGGAAGCGCGGCGCGGCAAGCAGTTTCTGGGCAACGACGGCATGGCCCGCCTTGCCGCCGAGTCTTTAGAGCGCGGCACGCTGGCGGAGATCGGCGAAGGGGTGCTGGAAGGGGCCAAAGCATTCGCGTCGGGCCGCCTCCACGACGACATCTGCCTGCTGCTGGCCCGCCGCAAACAGTAAAACGCCCTGCGTTTCACTTTGGATGAAGCACAGGGCGTTTTAGGCTTTCTTTTGCTGATGGGCCGGACAAGTTTCGAACTTGTGTAGGCTTGCGCCGACGATTTTACAGACCGCCTCCTTTAACCACTCGGACACCGACCCATCTTCAGCAGCGCCGCAGGCTTCGTCCGCCCCGGCTCCCCTATTATACCAGCCGTTGCCCAATTTTTCCACCCTCTCGCCGCTTCGTTCGCACTTTTTTCGCGCTTTTTCCCGCCGCTGCTTCCCACCCTGGCCGCTTCAGCGATGGTAGTCTTTGAGATCATAAATAATCTTGACGTCACGGATGAAAGGCGGCTGATGACGCTGACGGTCACGCTCCTTAAAAAGAGTAAGCATATCTGCCCAATTCATTACCAAATCTTTGGTTTCTACAGACAAGACAGGATCGTGCAAAGTCATCTGCTTGTGTCCTACCAGGGCGGTTTTGCTGTCCTCAATGAGAATGACATTTCCGACGCCTGGGCCTGGCTCCATCACCATTTCCGTGTTCGGGGCACCAGCCAGTTCCGCAGTTGAGTTCGGTGTAAGGCTGACAGCTCCTGGACGGTACGGTCTGGCAAACCCCAATCCATGACTCATACCCATTGTGATGAAATCTCCTGGCAGCATCAACACTTTGTCCCCGACAACCAGAGCATTGATTGGGACCCGACCGAATTGTCCCGCCGTGACCACTAAAAATGCACCACGGGCTGTGTGAGACGTAATCGGCAGTTGGCGGCAGGCCAGCAGCATGGCTTTATCCGCCGGGCTGCTGGGCAGGCCCGGCGTGGGCGTGAAGTGAGTGATTTTGCCGCCGCTGAGGGCATAAGCGTCGGTCGGCGGCGTATTGAAAGCGCTGGGGTCCGGCCCGCTGCGGCACCCGGCACACAGAAGAAGCAAAGTCAGCAGCAGCGTAACTGCCGCTGACCGAACCCATGCCGTTTCCCAAAAATGAAGGCCGACGTTTTTCATTAAGGCACCGTATAAGGAGGGGTCGGCGAAGAGCTGTCACCGGGCGTCGTCGCCGCGCCGTTCCTGCCGCCGAGGATTGTAGGGAAACCTGGTCCTAGCCTGGGAAAGACCGGAATGCTTCCCGGCGATAGCGCCGGCTGCGCTGGGTACAGTATAAAGTGCCGGTAGGTCTTTGTCAAGCAGGGCGGGCAAAATAATTTCGGCATTCTCACGGGTGAAGGGATTTGGGAAGTATAATAGAAGCTATGCGACAAGAGAAAACAAAGCAGTACGGGACGGTGATTGTGTGGCTGCGGCGGGACCTGCGGGTCTCGGACAACGCGGCGCTGTTTGCCGCCTGCGAGCGGGCGGAGCGAGTCGTGCCGCTGTTTGTGTTTGACCCGGATATTCTGGGCCGCGAAGACACCGGCGCGGCGCGGGTGGCGTTTTTGATTGACGCCCTCGGGGTGCTGGATGCCAATTTGCAAAAACGGGGCGGGCGGCTGATCGTGCGGCAGGGCAAAGCGGCGGAGCAGATCAGCCGCGCGGCGGACGAGTGCGGGGCGGACGCCGTGTTTTTTCAGCGCGAGTATGAGCCGTTCGGGGTCAGCCGAGATGCCGCCGTCGCCGACGCACTAAAAGGGCACGGGACAGCCGTGGAAACGTTCCCCGGATTGTCGCTGTTTGAGCCGCCGGAGATTTTGTCTAAAACCGGAACGCCCTACACTGTCTTTGGGCCGTACAAGCGCGAATGGTTTTCCCGGCCCGCCGATGCCCCCAAGCCCGCGCCGAAGCATATCCCCGCCCCGCCGGAGGTTCCGAGTGACCCGCTGCCGTCGGCGGAGGCGCTGAAGTTCAAGACGGCGCAGACATTCGGCTGCGGCGGGGAAGACGCGGCGCAGGCGCTCCTGACGAAGTTCTTGAAAACCAAAATCCAAGCCTATGACGGGGCGCGGGATACGCTGAGCGTGGACGGCACATCGCTTTTGTCCCGGCACCTGCACCTCGGCACGCTGTCCGCGCGGGCGGTCGTGGACGCCGTGCGCCGGGCGGGCCTTGATGTGCCTTCGCCCGACGCAAAGCCCGACAGCGAGCAAAAGGGCGAGCACCGGAGCGAGCCGGGGCACTCCACGTTTCTGACCGAGATCGCCTGGCACGACTTTTATCTGCAAATCCTGCATCACTTCCCCCATGTCGCCGGCGGCGCGTTCCGGCCTCAATTCGATGCCGTTGCCTGGGAAAACGACGAAAGGCTCTTTGAAGCCTGGAAAACGGGTAAAACAGGGTATCCGATCATTGACGCCGCCATGCGGCAGCTTAACGCCGAAGCATGGATGCACAACCGGGGACGCATGCTCACGGCGTCGTTTCTAACCAAAGACCTGCTGATTGACTGGCGCTGGGGCGAAAAGTACTTTATGCAGCAGCTGGTGGACGGCGACCAGGCCGCCAACAATGGCGGCTGGCAGTGGGCCGCGGGCACGGGAACCGATGCCCAGCCGTTTTTCCGTATCTTTAATCCCACGACTCAGGGCGAAAAGTTCGACCCGGACGGCGCGTATGTCAAGCGGTGGGTCCCGGAGCTTGGGCGGGTGCCGGCGAAGTTCATTCATGCCCCGTGGAAGCTGTCCGACAGCGAGCGGGCGCTGGTCTGCCCAGAATACCCCGCGCGGGTCGTGGACCACGCTGTGCAGCGGGAGCGGGCGCTGGCGATGTACGCGAAAGTGACTCAGGACAAGCCATGAGGGGATATAAGCAGGGGGCGCAGACGCCGAATGTCCGCCTTTGCGGACAAAGAATAGGATTGCCGCGCGTGTCTTTTCCCTGCCCGCGAAGGCGGACATTAACCGCTTCGCCGCACAGCGTAGGATCACAATCCCATGCTCGTCTCTTCGCTCTCCTGCTGCTCTGCGCCCTGTCTGCGCTTGGCCCGGCACCGAGCCGCGCCCAAACTGCGCCGGCCGCGCCGATTATCGCCGGGCCGATTATCGCCGGGCCGCCGGAAGTGCTGGTGATGGTCTACCAGCAGCCCGGCGGGATGGACCAGGTGAATATCACCTATGCCCGCCTGGTGCCGCATGCCCAGGTGTCCGCCGATATTGACACGCTGACCAAGCTGTCCGGCTGGCCGATCTCGTCGCGCCGGATCAAAGATGCCGCCGCGCCGGTGCAAAGCCGGACCGGGAAGATGACCTCGGTGACATTTGCCGTGCCCGGCGTCGTGCAGGACTCGGCGCACACCTTTCCGGTGGAAGTGCTGGCACGGACATTTCAGCGCTACAAGCGGATGAACGCCGTGTTTTTCGCCGGCCCGCTGTTTCAGTTCCAGGGAGCACGGTCATATGCCGATAATGACATCAAAGTGTCGCTTGACCAGCACGGCGCGGTGTATGCCTACCAGGTGGAAGTGCTCACGCCGAACTTCAGCCGCCTGCCGCCGGCGGCGGGAGGCCGGACGGCCGCAAGCGCGGCGCGTCCTCGGTCTCCGTGGGTGATTTTGGCGGCAATCGCCGGCGCGGCCCTGGCGGCGGGCCTGCTGGTGTATGTTTTCGCGGTGCGCCTGACAGCCCCGAAGCCGGCGCCCGCGCCGGGCGAGACAAACGCCGAAGCGCGTCTGGAAGCGGAAACAAGAAAGTAACCGAAAATGGAAGAACAAACTCTGGAAATCCACGAGCTGCTGAAAGTGGCTGCGGCGCAGAAAGCGTCAGACGTATTTATCAAAGCCGACAGCCCGCCGGCGATGCGGATCAGCGGGCGCATCCAGATGACCGATGCCCCGCCGCTGACCCAGGACGACTGCCGCAACCTGGCGTACAGCATTATGAGCCATGAGCAGATCGGGCGCTTTGAGCACCGGCACGAGCTAGACCTGGCGTTTGAAGTGCAGGGCGTCTGCCGTATCCGCTGCAACGTCTACCAGCAGCGCGGCTCGATGGGCATGGTGCTGCGCTTGATCCCGCTGAAAATCTTTTCGCTGGAGCAGCTCGGCATGCCGCCGGTTTTGTCCGAGCTGACCAAGTCGCGCCAGGGCCTGATTTTGGTGACGGGGCCGACCGGCTCGGGCAAGTCCACGACCATGGCGGCGATGATTGACCTGATCAACTCGACCCGGCGCACCAACATCATCACCTGCGAAGACCCGATTGAGTTTATGCACCCGGACAAGATGTCCATCGTCTCGCAGCGCGAAATCGGGCTGGACACCGACTCGTTTGCCGATGCCCTGAAATACATGATGCGCCAGAACCCGGACGTGCTGCTAATCGGCGAAATGCGCGACATTGAAACCATGAGCGTCGGCTTGGCGGCGGCGGAGACCGGCCACTTGGTCTTTTCGACTCTGCACACGGCGTCCGCCGCCGAGACTTTGGACCGCATCATCAACATGTACCCGCCCCAAGATAGAGACATGGTCTGTCTTCGATTGGCCGGCTCGCTCCGGGGCGTCATCTCGCAGAAGCTGCCGCCGCGCGTGGACGGCACGGGCCGGGTCGGGGCCGTCGAGATCATGGTCGTCACTCCCACGGTCTCCAAGCTGATTGAAGAAGGCCGGGCGTCGCAGCTTTACGGAGCCATCGCCGAAGGCAACTTCTGGGGCATGCAGACGATGAACCAGTGTTTGATCAAGTACGTCCGCGCCGGGCTGATCTCGGAAGAAGAAGCCCTGGCAAACGCCGGCAACGTTACCGAAATGAAGCAGATGCTCCGCCGGCCCTAACTTTCTGCTAAAAAGCGCCCTGCCGAACCCGGCAGGGCGCTTTTTTATGCCGAAAATTCTCATGTCGTGAGAATGCCGCGAAATTGCAAAATTGCCGCGCGGCCGATTTCAGTCATGCGTCCCGAACACAGGGTATAGTTTTTTTGTCCGACGAGAATTGATTTTGAGAATTGACTTTGTGTAAGGAGAATTGACCCATGACCGCGATACAGACACCGCCTGCAAGCGCCCCTGCCCCGTTTCCCGAGGCTTACACCGTTCTGGCCTCTTCCGTCCTCAGCAAAACGAGCCTGGAAGCGAACAACAACAAGTTTTATGTGCTGGAAGTCCATCAAGCGTCCGGCAGTGCGTCGCAGTTTCGGCTGTTCACGCATTATGGCCGGGTCGGGGCGGCGGGCGTGAAAGAGTCCCGTGACTTTGACACGCGCGAAGCGGCGATGGACGCTTACGCGAAGCTGCTGCGGGAGAAAACCAACCCGCGCAAGGGCTATGTGCTGGTGGAAATCGAAAAAGCCGCCGTCGGCAGCGAGAAGCTGCAAGGGGAAACGGCGCAGACTTTCCAGCAGAAGCGCGGCGCGAAGCCGAGCCTGCTGGCCCCGGAAATTGCCGGATTTATCGAGCATATCTACGATGAGTCCAAGTCGGAGCTGGTGCGGCGCATTGAAACCCCGCTCGGCAGCCTCAGCAAGTCGCAGATCGAGCGCGGGGCGGACGCTTTGCGCGAGATACGCTTTGCCCTCGCCCGTGACCACCAAGACAAGATTGTGCCGCTGACTTCCCGCTACTATTCCCTTGTTCCTCACCGGCTGGGCCGCTGGACGGACCTCAGCGAAGTTTCCATCAACAGCATCGAGAAGGCCGACAGCGAAGAAGAGCTATTGCAGCTCATGCGCGATGTGTACCATATCCAGGGCGATCTGGAGTCCGAAACCGACCGGAAGTACCGGGCGCTCGGCGCAGCGCTCGGCGTTGTTTCGCCCCAAGACCCCGCCTACCAGCAGGTCGAGCGGCGGGTGCTGGAAACACAGTCGGCGCGGCACGGATTCAAGCTTAAAGTCAACAAAATCTTCACGGCCGAGCTGCCCGAAGAGCGCCGACGCTTTGAGACCGACGGCAAAACGGTCGGCAACCTTCAGGGATTGTTCCACGGCACAAAGAACTGCAACATGGCGGGGATTCTGTCGCGCGGGCTGCTGATCGCGCCGAAAAGCGCCCCGGTATCGGGCTACATGTTCGGCAAAGGGATTTACTTCGCCGACCAAAGCAGCAAAAGCGCCCAGTATTCGCTGGTGTGGGCGAACAACAAGCGGGACATCGGCTATTTGTTCCTGGCGGATGTGGCGCTGGGCAAAGTCAAGACGGAGCAAGCGCCGCAGTACCGAGAAGAAGCGCCGCGCGGCTTCCACAGCGTCCAGGGCTGCAAGGGAGCGCACTTGATCCACAACGAGTTCATTATCTATAAAACGGCTCAATGCACTTTGCGCTACATCGCCGAAATCGCAATGGTGTAGGCATATTAAGGAAGCAGGCGGATGTCAAGGAGGGCGAACACGAGGTTCGCGCCCTACATCCCGTCCCCCCATCCTGTTCTTAATCCAAATCCCGTAGGGGCGAACCTCGTGTTCGCCCTCCTTGCAGCGTGAGGAGATGACACCCATGACAACCACAGCAGTCACGAACTTAATCGAGCAGACGGTTCTCGACCAAATGCGGGCGAAAACCAGCTTTACGGCTTTGGACATCTCGAACCGCCTGAAAGCCGAGCGCTACCCGGTGGGGCACCGCGAAGTCGCGCAAACGGTGCGCGAAATCTACGAATCCGGCGCGATGGCTTTTTACGATTACGAGCGCGAAACGATCCCGGTGATGACCGACAACGGCACAAAATCGGCGCGGGCGTTTTTGTACCACTGGGAAGAAACAAAGCCGCGCACCTACCAGACCCGCGCTTTGGACGCCCTGCCGCCGGTCCCGGCAGACCAGGCGCGGGACATCACAGGCAGCGCTCCCGCCGGTCCGGCGTGTGTCCTCCCCCGCCCCGCCCGCCCGCTTTCTGCGCTGCCGCACGCGCCGCGCCGGCGGGTCCGGCGCGACGGGGCGCTGGCCGTGCCGAAGCAGGCGTTAGCGGCTTTGGGCTGGCCCGACGGCACGCGCCTGTCGCTGCGGCAGGACGGCGGGCATATGCTTATCGGGGCGGCCCCGAGCGGTCCTGCCGCGCTGACTATTTGGGGCGGTCAGCGCCTTCGTATCTGCCGCACGGTTCTCCGCACCGCGTCGCTGTCGGCAGACGTGGTTGTGGTCGAAGTGGATGGAAAAGAGC
Source organism: Capsulimonadaceae bacterium (assembly GCA_965246745.1). Classification (GTDB taxonomy): domain Bacteria; phylum Armatimonadota; class Armatimonadia; order Armatimonadales; family Capsulimonadaceae; genus JANXMY01. The sequence goes on along the minus strand of OZ251980.1, from coordinate 3,428,274 downwards.
TGCGGGTCAAGAGCAAGTAGACCCGGAGCAAGTAGACCCGGCGCTTGCCGCGCCGGGCTGTTATGCCGCTTCGCTGTTGAGGTCTTTGGCCAGCCGATACGGCGTGATGTCCATTGGCTCCAAAAAGTCTTTTTGTAAAATTTCGCCGGGATGGATATTTGGCAGTCGTTCCCAATTAGCAGCCTTCCCTACCATGACCATGCCATAAATGGCACGGCTATTGGGCGCGGACGCCGCAAACCCACCGCTTCGCAGGGCTGAGAAAACATTCTTCGCAATCCGAGTGCGCCGACTTCGTAGTTTCCGGCGTCCGCGCCCAATAGCCGTGTCGTTCACGACATGGTTCAACGCATGGCAAAAAGCCCAGCACAAAAAGTACCGGGCTTTCGCGTTTTCGGAGAGTGGTTTTATTTGCTCCGCGCTTTGCCCTTCGCCACCCGGCGGGAGGCGGACGGGGCGAGGGCGGCTTCGACCGGGCCGGGGTCGCCGAAGCCGTTTTCGTCGGCTCCCTGCTCCAAAAGCTCGGTCAAGTTCGCCAGCGGGTCTTCCGGCAGGGGAGCGTCGAGGCTGATCTGCACCGATCCCATGATCTGCACGACTTCGGCTTGAATGGACGCCTGCATCTGCTGGAACATGTCGTAGGCTTCTTTTTTGTACAGCACCAGCGGGTCAATCCCCGCATAGCCGCGCCAGCCGATGCCCTCGCGCAGGTAGTCCATTGCCGACAAATGCTCCATCCAGTGCCGGTCGAGAGACTGGAGGGCGACGCGGCGCTCCAAATCGCGCATCTCGGCCAGGCCCGCCTCCTCGCCCAAGCTTTCGGCAAAGTGCCGCTCTTTGTCGGCATATGAGCGCTCGGCCAGCTCGGACACAAACTCGGCCAGCTCGGTGCGCTTTTTGTTTTGGAGGTCGTCCGCCTGGGCGTACTGCGAAATCGGGAAGGTCTGGGCCAGGGCGTTGTACAGGCCGGCCAAATCCCATTCTTCGGGCGAGACGCCTTCGGGGGCGTACTGGGCGACTTCCGCCTGCACCGTGTCGCTCAAATACCCGGCAATGGTATCGCGCAGATCAGCCCCTTCCATGATGCGCCGCCGCTCGCCGTAGATGTTGGCCCGCTGGACATTCATTACGTCGTCGTAGTCCAGCGTAGACTTGCGCTGGTCGAAGTAAAACTGCTCCACTTTCTTTTGGGCGCGGGCAATCATCGCCGACAGCATTTTGGCGTCAATCGCCTGGTCTTCCGCCCACGACTGCAAAAGCGGCGAGTTCGCTTTGTCGCCGAACAAGCGCCACAGCTCATCTTCCAGCGACACGTAAAAGCGCGACGCGCCGGGGTCGCCCTGGCGGCCCGCCCGGCCCCGAAGCTGGTTGTCAATACGCCGGGCTTCATGCCGCTCGCTGCCGAGGATAAACAAGCCGCCCAGTTGACGGACTTCTTCGGCTTCTTTTTGGTGCTCCGCGCTGCCGCGCTCGCCCACCGGGGTCAGCCCGACCTGCGCTTTGCCGCCGCGCCGGTACTCGTAATCGTCGCCGGCTTCTTTCACCGATTCGGCTTCGGAGACAGTTGAGCCGCCTAAGAGAATATCCACGCCGCGTCCGGCCATGTTGGTGGCGACCGTGACCCGGCCCTTGCGGCCCGCTTCGGCGATGATGTGGGCTTCTTTTTCGTGCGACTTGGCATTCAGAATATTGTGCGGAATGCCGTGGATCAACGCTTCGTCCAATCGCTCGCGGTCTTCGGGTGCAATGCCGAGCAGAGCGGCAAACGCGTCGCGGTTCGCCTGGTCGGCCATCGAAGTCGTCATGCCGAAGTGCTTGGCGGCGTCGGCCATCTGGCCCGCCGTCAGCAGCGCGGGCGCGTCGCCTTTTGCCGCGCCGTAGGGCGACAGGCGCTGGTTCAATACCCCGCTCCACTCAGAATACTTGGCTTTGTCCAAGCCCTTTGTGTTTTCTAATTTGTCGCGCAGCAGGTCGTTCAGCGCGAGCAGTTGCAGGCGGTCGTAGCGCAGGCGGTCGGAAACACGCTCGGACATCTCGACAGAGCGAGTTCCCACCAAAACCGGCTGCTGGCGGGCGTACAGGGTCAAGATTTCGCGGGCGATGCCGCGCAGCTTGGCTTCCTGCGATTTGTAGATAATATCCGGCAGGTCTTTGCGGATCATCGGCTTGTTGGTCGGGACCGTGACCACGTCGAGCGCGTAAATCTTGCGGAACTCGTCTTCCTCGGTTTTGGCCGTGCCGGTCATGCCGCCGAGCTTCGGGTACAAGCGAAATAGGTTCTGGAACGTGATCGTCGCGAGTGTCTGATTTTCGTTCTCGATCTTGACCCCTTCTTTGGCTTCCACGGCTTGATGGAGACCGTCGGACCAGCGCCGTCCGAACATCAAGCGCCCGGTGTTTTCGTCAATAATGACGACTTCTTCCTTGCCTTCCTCGTTCTTTTTCACGAGGTAATCCACGTCCCGCTTCCAGACTGCGTGGGCTTTCAGCGCCGCGCCGGCGTGCTGCATCAGCGATAAGTTCTCTGAGTCGGATAAGTTCTGGATGCCGAGCGCAAGCTCGACGCGGCGCTGACCGTCATCGGTGAACGTCGCCGTTTTTTGCTTTTCCTCGACTTTGTAATCGCGCTCGTTTTTTAACTGCCGGATAATCCGGTCCATTTTGACGTACAAGTCCGACGACGCTTCGGCCTGCCCGGAGATGATCAGCGGGGTCCGGGCCTCGTCAATCAAAATCGAGTCCACTTCGTCCACAATCGCGAATGTCAGCTCGGGCTGGGCGAGTTCCTGCCCCGGCACGGCCAGGTTATCGCGGAGATAGTCAAAGCCATACTCGTTGTTGGTGCCGTAAGTGATGTCGCAGCTATAAGCCGCCCGGCGGCTTTCGGCAGGCCGGGCAAAGTCGTAGCGCGGGTCCGGGTGCCGGTATTCCGGGTCAAAAATGTACGTCCCGCCGAGGTCGCCCGTTTCCGGGCTTTGCCCCTGAATGATCCCGACCGACAGCCCGAGAAAGTGGTACAGCGGCCCCATCGCGACCGCGCCGACTTTGCTGAGGTAATCGTTGACCGTGACCAAATGGACGCCTTTGCCCGTGAGCGCGTTCAAATAAATCGGCAGCGTCGCGGTCAGCGTCTTGCCTTCGCCGGTCCGCATCTCGGCGATGCGCCCGTCGTGGATCACCATGCCGCCGATAAGCTGCACGTCAAACGGCCGCATGCTGAATGTCCGCTTGGCCGCTTCGCGGGCGACGGCAAACGCTTCCGGCAGGAGCGGGTCAAGTGCCAAATCGCACACCGTCCGCTTGTCGTCGCGCTCCAGCTCATGCCAGGCGGCCCCGCGCCGCTCGCATTCGTCGTCTATGGTTTTCGCGACCCGCTCTTTAAACTCGGCGGTTTTTCCTTTCAGCGCGTCATCGGACAGCGCCGCCATTTCGGGTTCCATCTTGTTGATCGTGTCCGCGACTTTGCGGTATTTTTGGATGTCGCGCTCGTTGCCGTCAAATAAGTTTTTCAGAAATTGCATGGGGAAGAAAGTGCCTTTCGTGCCAAAATGCCCCCTCGCCCCCACCCCGTTCGAACGGGCGGGGAACCGAAGGTAATGAGGTCTGTCTTATTCCCCCATTATTGGGGGCGAGGGGGCATCTTACGGCGCACGGGCGGCGGAGGGCGGAACGGAGCGCGAGGCAAGCGCGGCGCGGGGGGCGGCAGGGACGGACGCCGACGATGACGGCGCAGGTGCCGGCAAAGACAGCAGACGCTTCGGCGACAAGCGTGTCGTCCGCCGCGTTTCGGTCATGGCGGCAACAGTCGGTGCAGGAGCCTCGGCGGCGCGGAACTGCCAGACGATGCCGGCAGCACGGACCGTGCCGTGCACCGGCGGCAGGAGCGACCAGCCTGCCAGCGCGGGCGTCGCCAGGATCAAGATATTGAGCTGTACCAGCGTTTGAAAAAGCATCGGGACTCAGTATAGCATAACGCCGGGGGGGAAGTCAAAAGTTTCCTGTCGGCGGCAACTCCCCGCCGTGCCGGGTGGTTTCTACCACGCTGAGGCCCGGCATTTCTATGAAATCTTCCAAAGCGAACGTCGGCGCATCGGTATACGACGCGATGTAAGTCCGCCAGCCGTTCGCAGGGACACCCGATACGGCAAAGCACAGCGAGAACGAAAGCTGCACGCGGTCCGCCCGGCCCTTCGCATCCGGCCCGGTCTGCATTTCCCGAACCGCCGACGGTACGACTTTACCATCAGTGTCGGTGACGACAACCGGCGGCAGGGCAACGCCGCGCGGCCAGGCCATCGCGGCCCGGAAGACCGCAATGCCGCTCAGTGCGTGGGAAGTAGAATTGAAAACAACCAGCGCCCGCGACATCTCCGGGTTTTCGGTTCCCGTGTTGATACGCTCGGCGATGGCTTGAAGGTCTGGTAACGAAGAATGCACAAGATTTAGGCTGCAATCGAGATCAAAGTCTGCCGCGCCGGAGATGCTTTTGCCTCTTTGAGAAACGAAGCAATTGCGACGATTTCCTGTCGGTGAAATGGACGAAGCGAAAGTTTTTCTGCCAGCTTAATCGGCGTCAGCCCGTTGTAATCACGCTGGTCAATATTTGCATTATAGGCAACCAGAGCCTGAACCGCCTCGAAGCGTCCATTGCTTATCGCAACTGCCAGTGCGGTGCGCGATGGGTTTTCCTCGCTCTGTGTCGCCAGGTTCGGGTCTGCACCATGTTCCAGCAGCAGTTTGACAATCGCAGGGGAACCGCGCAAAACAGCCAGCATCAAGGGCGTCCATCCATTTTCGGAACCGGCGTTCACATCAGCTCCGCGCTCTAACCACTGCAAAATCATGTTGCCATTTGCTTCTTCAACGGCAGCGCGTAACTCTTTATCGCAAGAATTCTCTCTATTCACCACTGCTCCTCACACCTCTCTACGCACACCACCGACATAGGGTGTCGCATGGCTGAAAACTTCGCCGACCGGCATAGCTCACCTGCGACACCCGCACTGCAAAGCCGAACGGGTATGCACAGCAACCCGCGCGGGTGGCGTCAGGTGCAGCGCATTGTTAGACCGCACCAATAAGAGAGTTGTCAGCGGGGATGCTCCTGAATGCAACATTGACTTTTGGCAAGAGCCACATATAGCATAAAGAAAAACATAAAATAGGGTATAATATAATTGTCCACACGCGGAGACTCCGCAAGGAGCAGTCGGGCAGCTTAGGTTTCGGGTGACCGAAATACCTTAGAGTCGGATTTAATAGCCGCTGAGCAGTTGCTGCGTAAAGTTAATAGATCGAAGACACACTGAAAACGGGGGGCTTTTTAGTCCGCCAGAATGGGAGGGGCTTATAGCCTCTCCCATTCGCCGTTTTAGTTATGTTTTTGGATATAAACGCTTGCCAGCCTTACGACAGTTTGACCAGTATTTATGATTCGCTGGAAAAGCTGTCACGAACAAAACAAATCCACGTGACAATCTTTCCGTAACTACAACGAAGTATTCTTGCCCGCTTCCTCCATCCTCTGTTTTTCGCTCAACAATTAACAAATAGTTCTGGCGGTTTGAATTCGTAGAATTTGGCCTTATTTCCGTTGATGGGTCACTTAAAGCATGGAATATCCACCCAATACGCTCTGCACGTTCTTGAGACCATACATCTCGCCTAGAGCGTCCGTATTGATTATCGTCGGCTGGCTTGAAGCAGACGTGCCAGCAAGAAGTTCGCTCAAACACAACTCGATTCTCCAGAACATCTACTACCCGCTCGGGAAAGTATAAACGATTGAACTCTCTTTCATAATCTCGAAAGCGTTCTTGGCCTCCAAGTTTCAGCAGTGGCAAAAGCATTTGTAATTATATCAAGAAGCTTAGCCGATTGCAACTTTGACTTCTACCCGCCTAGTGCGGTCTAACGGCAAAGTTCAGCCGCGACAACCGCACTGCACAGCCAACCGGGGAGGCACAGGAACCCGCGCGGTTGGCGTCGGCTGCAACGCAGTGTTAGACCGCTGGATGTGTCGCCTATGATTTAGGGGGCGGCGGCCACCCGTCCTCGTTTTGGTTAGAGGCAGTTCGCTTTTGTGTGCCGGGCAAAACGCCTTGTTCTTTGCCAGCAAAGTAATAGATAAGCGCTCCCAAAGCATGGGTGAAGAAAATAACTAGCAACCAGACAATTTTAAGATTTGGCTCAGAAAACTGCCTCCGCGCAGCATCAATTAGTTCAACAATCCAGAACACTGTTGGTACAACGATGAGGAACAGCATCGCCATGATAACTATATCCTGTGGTCCACCCAAGCCGAATGCAAGAGGAAGCATAATAGTTTCACCTCGTGTGAATGAATCGCGTTCGCCCAGCGGTCTAACTCAGCTTTTAGATAATAATCGTAAGCAGCTTCTTCTGCGTTCCATCTCACCCAAACCTTCAGCCATTGAGAAGCCGTACTTGTCAACTGCTTTGCGTAATATCCCCAGTCACCGGAAGATAAGCCTTGCTCTATCTCCAAGCGTCGAACCTCATAAGCTGAATTACTGTTAAGAATACCCTCAAGCCCCTCCACTTCTCCTGCTAATTCCAGACCATCTTGTCTGACGATGTTACCAGATTTCAACAGAAGTTCCAGATGAAAATCATGAGCGATGTTGTCTAGTATCACGCTGATATCGTCTGACTTGACTGTGGAAACAATGCTCGCCACTTGGTTACTCGCCGAGCCAGCGCTTGAACACCAACGTCGCGTTGTGGCCGCCGAAGCCGAAGGAGTTGGAGAGAGCGATGTCTGCCTGCTGCTCGCGGGGCGCATTCGGGACAAAGTCTAAATCGCATTCGGGGTCGGGGTCGGCAAGGTTCATGGTCGGGGGCAGAATGCCGTGCGTCAGGGCAAGCGAGACGGCGATGGCTTCAATCGCGCCGGCGGCTCCTAAGAGATGGCCGGTCATGGATTTGGTGGATGAGACGGCCAATTTGTAGGCGTGGGGGCCGAAGACGGACTTAATCGCTTGGACTTCGAGAACGTCCCCGGCGGGCGTGCTTGTGCCGTGGGCATTGATGTAGCCGACGGCGGCGGGGTCAATCCCGGCGCTCTTCAAAGCGGCGACCATGGCCCGCGCCGCGCCCGCGCCTTCGGGAGCGGGATGCACCATATCGTAAGCGTCGTTGCTCATGCCGTAGCCGATGATTTCAGCATAGATTTTGGCCCCGCGTGCTTTGGCCGTTTCGAGTTCTTCCAAAATCAAGATGCCGCCGCCCTCGCCCAGAATAAAGCCGTCGCGGCCCGTGTCGAACGGGCGCGACGCGTGCTCGGGGTCGTCGTTCCTGGTAGACATGGCTTTCATGTTCGAGAAGCCCGCCATTGAAATGGGAACCACGGCGGCTTCGGAGCCGCCGGCGGCCATCGCGTCGGCCTCGCCGCGCTTGATGACGAGGTACGCGTCGCCGATGGAGTTGGTGGAAGTCGCGCAGGCGGTCACGGCGGTCTCGCTCGGCCCCTGCGCCCCGAGAATTTTAGCGACGTTCCCCGTGCCCATGTTGGCGATCATCATGGGGATAAAGAACGGGCTGACCCGGCCCAGGCCGCCTTCCATCATCTTGCGGTGCTGCTCTTCAAACGTCGCAATCCCGCCGATGCCGGAGCCGATGAAGACCCCCACGCGGGCGCGGGTCTCGTCGGTGATGGGGAGCTGGGCGTCGGCGACGGCCATCAGCGACGCGGCGGCGGCGAACTGGGCGAAGCGGTCCATGCGCCGGGCGTCTTTGCGGTCGAAGTAGTCGCCCGGCTCAAAGCCTTTGACCTGTGCGGCGATGCGGGTGGAAATGGCCGAGCAATCGAAGTCCGTCACCCGGCCGACCCCGCTTCGGCCGGCCAAAAGCGCCTGCCAATAGGTGTCCGTGCCGATGCCGAGCGGCGTCACTGCTCCCAGTCCTGTGATGACGACCCGTCGCGTGCTTGTCATAAGTCTGTTATCAAAATCAGCGGTCAAGAAAAGAAAAAGCGCGGGAGTAAACTCCTGCGCTAAGGCTTTATTGGGGTGTGGGGCGAAGCACCCGGCAGCCGCCTTCGCGGGAACAAAATCTTTGTCCGCGCAGGCGGACATTAGGCCCTTCGCCCCACACCCCAATAAAGCCTTAGCGTAGAACTTCAGTTCCACGCTCTTTTGCCGGCGCTACTTGCTTTTGTCGTCAATGTACGAAACGGCTTCCTGCACCGTCGTGATTTTCTCCGCGTCTTCGTCGGGAATCTCGACATCGAATTCTTCTTCCAGCCCCATGACCAGTTCGACCACGTCCAGCGAGTCCGCGCCGAGGTCATCCACAAACGACGCCTGCGGGGTGACTTCGTCTTCAGCCACATCGAGCTGCTCCACCACGACTTTTTTCACGCGATCAAAAGTTGACATGTCTTGTTTCTCCTCAGAAATTCTTGAAATTCGTATAAATCTTTAAATCGTCAGGCCGCCGTCTACCGTGAGGGTTTGGCCCGTGATGTAGCTTGCCGCAGGCGAGCACAAAAACAGCACGGCGTCGGCGACATCGTCCGGCAGCCCCAGGCGGCCCGCCGGGATTTCTTTCAAGACCGACGCTTTCAGGTCGTCTTTCATACTGCCCGTCATGGCGGTCTCGATAAACCCCGGTGCGACGGCGTTGATCTGGATATTGCGGCTCGCGACTTCTTTAGCCGCCGTCCGGGTGAACCCGATGAGGCCCGCTTTGGACGCCGAGTAGTTCGCCTGGCCGGGGTTCGCGATCAGGCCCATGACCGACGTGATATTGACGATCTTCCCAGCCCGTTGCTTGACCATCGGCTTCAGCGCCGCACGGGTCATCAGAAACGTTCCTTTAAGATTGCTGTCCAGCACCGTGTCCCAGTCGTCCTCGGACATCCGCAGCAGCAGGCCGTCGCGGGTCGTGCCGGCATTGTTCACTACTATATCCAAACTGCCCCACGATGTCAAGACCTGCGAAATGAATTTTTCCACGTCGGCAGCGTCGCTGACATTGCACTGCGCGGCAATCGCCGCCCGCCCGAGGGCTTCAATCTCTCCCGCCACGGCCTCGGCAGCGCCCAGCGACGAGTGCCCGGCGACGGCTACGTCCGCCCCGGCCCCGGCCAGCGCCAGCGCGATGGCCCGGCCGATGCCCCCGCCGCTGCGGCTCATCCCGGTCACGATTGCTTTTTTGCCGGCAAGTATCATGCGGTCCAAGCCTCAACCCCCGCCCAGTCGCCGACGCTGACGACGCGGGCTTCCGGCGCAATTCGCTTCATCAGCCCCGCCAGCACCGTCCCCGAGCCGACTTCGACAAACGTGTCGAAACCCTCCCCGACCAGGCGCAGAATTGTTTCTTCCCAGCGCACCGGATGGTCAATCTGCGCCGCCAAATTCGCGCGTATCTCGCTCGGAGCGCTCTCATAATCGGCGGTGAGATTGGCGACCACGGGGATTTGAGCTTCGCTTAAATCCGCATCGCGCAGGGCATAGCCCATCGCCTCGACCGCCGGAGCCATCAGCGGCGAATGGAACGCCCCGGAGACGTTCAGGGGCAGCACGCGCTTCGCCCCCGCCGCTTTTGCCCGCTCCGCCGCCGCCGCGACCCCCTCCGGGCTGCCGGAGATGACCACCTGCCCGCCGCCGTTGAAGTTCGCCGCCGCCACCGGCCCGGCGCTGGACGCTTCGGCGCAAATCTCTGTGACTTGAATCGCCGTCAGTCCTAAAACCGCCGCCATTGCGCCCGGCTGCGACAGTCCCGCCCGGTGCATCTCCTGAGCGCGGCGGGACACGAGGCTGAGGCCCGTCTCGAAATCAAACACCCCGGCGGCATACAGCGCCGCGTACTCGCCGACCGAATGGCCCGCGACCGCCGCCGGCTCCGCCGCGCCGCGCTCGCGCAGGGCGGCTAAGACCGCCGCCGAGGTCACATACAGCGCCGGCTGCGTATGGATAGTTTGGCGCAGGGCGTCCTCGGGGCCGTAAAAGCAAAGCGTGCTGATCTTCTCGCCTAAGTATTCGTCGGCCCGGTCGAAAATCGTTCGGGCCGCTTCGGAATGGGCGCAGAGATTTTGGCCCATCCCGACCGCCTGCGACCCCTGCCCCGGAAAAATGTATGCGGTTTTTGTCATGGTTCAAGTGCCAAAAGGAAGCGAGCAGGAAGCGAGGAAATAAATTCCTCTCGCTGTTGAGGTCGTCCTTCGGACGAAAGAGAAGAGACCCCAACGTACGCCATTTCTTCGTCCGAAGGATGCCATTCAGCGAGAGGAATTTATTCCCTCGCTTCCTTGCGCGGTCTCAATCACGTTTTACCCGACTGGATCAAGCGGTTCCTCTGACTTCAACAAGGTAAAATTGGCCTGTATAACTATCTTTGTCGCTGGCTTTGAGCCATCATAATAATTTACATCTGGCACGGTACTGGTTATTGTCGCCTGAAATTCATTTTTGTCACGCCCGGTAATGACTATCTCACTGTTGTCAACCGCTTCATGCTCGACATAGTAGAAGATGGCAAGATATTCTTCGGCTTCCTCATCGTAGCCTTGAGGTATTGAGAATATTTTACCGACCATCTCATCAAAATCTAACACAGGGACGGTCAGTTGCCATGTTCCGTTGGGCCAAGCATTCAATTCTTCTGTATCAGGTAGCGTCTGGATAGGCTTGTCCTCAGTTTTCACGTCAAATTGAAGGGTAGCATGATCCTCTGCCACAAAATAGCTGAGTGTGGCATCGGAAACATTGAAGATTTCGTCGCCGTTGAACCGATGCAATGTTAAAGTGCCGACTGGCATAGTTGTCCCCTCATTTACCGCCCCCACCTAACGACATTCGCGCCCCACGTTAGACCTGCGCCGAAACCGACGAACACTAACACATGGCCGGGCCGGATGCGGCCCGCTTGGACGGCTTCATCCAAAGCCAGGGGGATAGACGCCGACGACGTGTTGCCGTTGCGGTCCAAATTCACGATGACTTTGTCGCGGGACAAGCCCATCCGCTCGGCGGCTTTGTCAATAATCCGAATGTTGGCCTGGTGCGGAATGAGAAAATCAATCTCGGACGGCGATAATCCTGCCGCTTGGACGGCCTCAAGCGCGACTTCGCCCATGATGGTCACGGCGAATTTATACACTTCTTTGCCGTTTTGATAAATCGTGCCGGGATGGTCGCCGGTGCGCGGGACGCATAGCAGCGGGCCGCCGGTGCCGTCGGCCCCGAGGACGCCGCCCAAATAGCCGCTCGGCGCAGACACCTCGCCGACAACGACCGCCCCGGCCCCGTCGCCGAACAAAACCGCTGTGCTGCGGTCATTCCAGTTGATGACCGACGACAGCGTTTCGGCCCCGATTACGAGGACATATTTGCTGGCCCCGGTGGCAACCATCTGGGCGGCGACATGGAGCGCATACGCAAAGCCCGAGCAGACCGCGCCGAGGTCGAACGCGGCGGCATTCGCGCCGAGCTTGGCTTGAACCACCGTGGCCGTGGACGGAAACGAGCCGGGGTAATCGGGGGTGCTGCCGGCGACAATGATCAAATCCAGGTCGGATGCCGACAGATGCGCCGACGCGAGAGCGCGGCGGGCGGCTTCGGCGGCAAGGTCCGAGGTCAGGACGCCCGGCGCGGCCAGGTGCCGGGCATGGATGCCGGTGCGGCTGGCAATCCACTCGTCCGACGTTTCCATCTGCGCGGCGAGGTCGTCGTTGGTGACGACGCGCGGGGGGACAAACGAGCCGGTGCTTAAAATTCCGGCGCGATGCAGGCCGGAGGGGGAAGCGCTCATGCTTTGCCTTCAAACGCCGGCAGGGCGTCGCGGATTGCCTGCACATAGCCGCCTGCCGCCGCATCCGCCGCCGCCCGGATGCCCCCGGCGATGGCTTTGGCATTGGAGCGCCCGTGGCCGACCACCGAAACGCCGTTGACGCCGAGCAGGGTCGCGCCGCCGAACTCCGAATAATGGATACGCTGCGCCAGCCGCCGAGCAATTAGGTCAAATGCCTCCTGCGATGCGGCGATTTCCGGGGCGGCTTCGGTCATGCGGTGCAGCAGGTCAAAGATCATCTCCGCCATGCCTTCGCCGCTTTTAATCAAAATGTTGCCCCAAAAGCCGTCGCAGACCACCACGTCTACGGCGTGCTCAAAGACATCTTTGCCCTCGACATTTCCGGCAAAGTTCAGCGGGGCGGACTTCAGAAGCGGAAACGCTTCTTTCGCCAGCTCGTTGCCTTTGCCTTCTTCGGAGCCGATGTTCAGCAGGCCGACTTTGGGGTTGGGGACGCCGGTGACCCGCTCGGCGTAGATCGCGCCGAGAAGCGCGAACTGCCGCAGGTGGCGGACGGTGCAGTCAATGTTCGCCCCGGCATCGAGCAGCAGCGCCCGGCCCTGGATGGTCGGAATGCCGGTGGCAAGCGCCGGCCGCTCAATGCCGGGAATACGCCCGATGTCAAGCGTCGCAATCGCCATCGCCGCGCCGGTGCTGCCGGCGCTGAATGTCGCGTCGGCTTCGCCCGATTTGACCATGAGGCCGGCGACAACCAGCGACGACTCCCGCTTGCGGCGGGTAGCCTGAACGGGGTTTTCCCCCATTTCAATCGCCTGCTCCGCCGAGCGGACCGTGACGCCTGCCGGGACATCCCCGAGCGTGTTCAGAGTTTCGCCGACAACGGCTTCGGGACCGACCAGGACAATTTCCAGGTCCGGCCGCTCCCGCGCAACAGTCAGCGCCCCTCGGACGGCTTCGACGGGCGCAAAATCGCCGCCCATCGCGTCTACCGCGATCTTCAACGGCATAAATTACTCTTCGGCGGTCGCTGTTTCTTTAACGGCAATCATCTGCTTGCCGTTGTAAAAGCCGCAGTCCGGGCAGGCATGGTGGTCCAGCCGAAAGTTCTGCTTTTGGCAGCCGGGGCAGTAGCCCGAGACGACTTCGGGCGGGGTCAGCTTGTAATGGGTGCGGCGCTTGCGGGTGCGCTGATTGGAATGGCGTCGTTTCGGCAGGGGCATAGTTCAGTTTCCTTCGGTCATTTTTCTTCGGTCAGTAATTTTCCTAAATCGCGGAACGGCGAATTGGCAAGCATTTCAGCATCGGGGTCCGCAGCGTCTTCTTGGATCGGGATGCCGGGGCACTGCTCACGGCAGAGCGGCTGAAGCGGCGCGGCGAGCAGGGCCGCCTGCCGAATCAGCACATCAAGGCAAAGCGTTTGGCCGTCAAAAACGCGCCCGATTTCTTCCTCGACCACCAAGACTTTCGGGTCTCGCTGAGCGGCGCTTTCCACCACTTCAATGTCAAACTCTTCTTCCAGGTCCGTGTGGATCGCCGCCCGGACCGGGTCGAGGCAGCGGGAGCACTCCATCTCGATCACGGTGTCGAGCGGCCCGCGCACCAGCACCATCGTGCCGGTATTGGTCACGGTCACGCGCCCGGTGATTGGGGCGACATACTCCACATCGTCATCGGTGTAAGGCTGTTCGTAAATCTCATACACCTGCCGCATGCCGGGGGTCCGCAGCAGCTCCGCCAGATCGAATTTCAGCATGGTTGATAGCCCTCGCTTGCCGGGCATAAAAAAGGACGGCAGAAAACACAAGCAGAAAACACAAGAGGCGGCCAAAGCCGCCCCTTATAATACCACAAAATTCAGCAAAAGCAACTTTGTTTTGCTCCAAGCAGTCTTTAGCGGCGTGTCCCGGCCAGCTCCGAGCCTCGCCCGCTGCCGTTGGCCGCCCCGCCGTGCGCGGCACCCGCCGGCCCGACCCGCCCGTCGAGCTTCATTCGCCCGCGCTGAATTGTCGCCATCAGCTCGCCGACCTGCTTTTCGAGGTCGGTCATCACGCTGTGGGCGTACTGGTCGGCCCCAAGACGCAGCGACGACGAATCCTGCTCGGCCGCCGCGACAATCTCGCGGGCCTGGGCGGTGGCGAGCCGGACCAGCTCGCTTTGGCTGAGCATCAAATCGGCTTGGTGCATAGCATCGGTGACTTTTTTCTCGGACTGCTGATGGGCGTCGGACAGCATTTTTTCCGCCCTTGCCCGCGCGTCGTCCACCGTTTTTTTCGCCTGCGCTTCCGCCGCCGCGCTCATTTTATGGGTTTCGGCTTCGGTGTCGCGCAGGTGCCGCTCGGCGCTGATCCGCGCTTCCCGGATGATCTCGTCGGCTTCCACGGTCGCATCTTCCAGAGTCTGCTCGGCGGTGTCGCGGGCGCTGTCCACAATTTTATCGCTTTCGGCGGTGACCCGGCTGGCTTTTTTGACATCTTCGGGCAGGGATGCCCGAATCTTATTGATGATGTCGTGGTAATCTTCCGGGTGAAAGTTCCACGCCAGGCCCATGACGGTTTTCTGCTCGTCGGTCAGCCGCTCAAGTTCGTTCAAGAGTTTGATAATATCCATCGTTTCCCCTACAGCGGTCAAATTTTTTACAGCCGTGCGTTAAACTTCTTCGTGAGTGCGTCCTGCACCGGCCCCGGCACCAGCCCGGCGATGTCGCCGCCGAGCCGCGCGATTTCCTTGACGATGCTGGACGACAAATACGCGTGCTCGGCGGCGGTCATCAAAAAGATCGTCTCGACTTTCGGCTCCAAATGGCGGTTCAGCAGAGCCATCTGAAACTCGTACTCAAAGTCCGAAACCGCCCGCAGCCCTTTGACAATCACCTGTGCGCCGCTTTCCACCACAAACGAGACCAAAAGCGCCGGCGGCAGCAGCGCGACCTGCACGTTCGGCAGAGCGGCGCAGCTTCGGCGCAGCAGGTCCGCCCGCTCCTCGGCGGTAAACAGCGGCGACTTTGCCGAGTTCGCGGCGACCAGCACGATCAGCGTCTCGAACATCCCCGCCGCCCGGCAGATAATATCGAAGTGCCCGCTAGTGACGGGGTCAAAACTGCCGGGATACACCGCAATCATTTCGTACCAATCCAGATTATTTAGGCAAGAGTAAAGCAGTCGGCGATAAATCGCAGCAGCTTGACCATTTTTGGGTTTTCCAAATCAAGATTACCGAATGCATATTCCGTCGGCAGAAGGATTACCCCTTTGATTTCCCACGGATACTCAGGATTTGGATGATCCCCGCCATCCGGCGAGAGGTCCTCAACATTCTGCGCCATTTCTAAGAGGCTAGTGAGATATGCAGAAAACTGGCTCCTGTTCGTGTACCGAGATGCGGCACGGAACTCCGGAGTCCTTGCAGCGAGCGCAACGAACTTTACAAAAGCGTTATGTGTATTTGGATACCGTTCCCCGCCCTTGCGCGTCAGGAAGCCTTTTGCCATTTTTTCTGTCGCCATCTGTAGATAGTGCAGTTGATGACAAAGAGGTGCAGCTTCTCGATTCAGCTTGAGGAGCATCGCATAATCCGATTTTGCCTGCGCCAAATAGGCTGTCCGCCAGTCTATTAGGGGCATTTCTAAATTTCGACCGCATCTTTCCACATTCCCCAGCCTTGAGGGAGACGTAACACTCCTTCTTCCTCGGGCCGTATCATCGCAACAGCCGATGAGTAATGTACGCCGCGGCGACTGTTCGGCCCGAAATAGAATGGAGCGATTGCCTCCTCGTGCGGCGTGGGATATGCCGTGGGATCAACATAAATCAATCGGACATCTTCTGCCGACGGAAACAACAGAACTTTTTCAATCGCAGGCTCATTGTTTCGCGCCGCATCCGCCAGCACCTTTGCCGCTGCCTGCATTTCATCGCTCATCTTCTCGGCAATCATGGACACCCTGCCTTTCCAAGCTTTATCGGCCTATCCTCCAAAGTGATGCCGCCTTGACGCTGTTTGGCTCCCAGCAGACGCCGTTTCTTCGGCTCGCTTTTCAGCAAATAGGCGGTTTCGCGCTCCGACTCGATCTCACGCCAAAGCTCAATCGGCACAATGGCATCGGCTTCTGCGCCGTCCGCGTCCGGGATATACTGGGCTTCGGTTTTAGTCGTCATTCGTCATCTTCCGGCTGTCCAAGCGGTCGCTGCGCCCCATGCAGCACACGCAGGACCCGGACGGTGTCATTTTCACCATCACCGTCGGCATCTATCAGTGTAAATCGAATTCGATAAACGGTCTGCCCATTCCGATAAATCATACGGCGTGTGTCGCGTCTCAAAACATGACTCTCCGGCGCGTAGGGATGACTCAATGGAAATTCATCGAGCGTTGCGATTTTCCGGTACACGCCATCCAGCCACCGGCTCGCAAAGTCCGGGTTCCGCGCAGAGAGCCGGAAGTAAGCTTTGTCAATTTCCGCGTCTGCCGTGTCAGAAATCTCTACAGTGAAGCTCAATGCGGGCCAAGACCTTCCTCTCCGGCAAAGATTTCTTCGTCTGACAGATGTGTCGGCAAGTTATATTTAGCACGCTTCTCCGCGGCGACTTCGGACAGCGGACGGACGCGCCCTGCATCACTGTCGGCAAATCCGACACGGATTGCGGCGATTTCCTCCGCCTGGACACGCGCCAGCGCGTCCACAAGCAGCGCCTCGGCGAGAACATCAGCATTCTCTCCTTCATATTCCGCCCATGCCAGCAGTCGAGCCTCCGTTTCCGGTCTCAGCGTAAGTGTCATTGTATAGGCTCCTCTAATAGTCTTCTCGAAACCATGCCATGAATGGCACGGCTATTGAGCGAAGACGCTGCAAACTACCGCTTCGCGGCACTGGGAATGGATTACATTATTGTCTTAGCCCCGCGCCTTCCAGGTCTGCCAGTGCAGAAGCGGCGCTTCCCGGCGTCTGCGCCGAATAGCCGTACCATTCATGGCATGTCAATCAGCTTGCCGACACGCCGGCCACGGTCTTGTAGCGGCTCTTGACGACGGCTTTGAGCGCGGCGTGTTCGGGCAGGAGCAGCTTCGGGTCCTCGGCCAGCACGGCGAAGGCTTCTTCGCGGGCTTCTTTCAAGACAGGCACGTCGCGCACAACGTCTACAAACGGCAGCACTTGGAGACCCGACTGGCGGGTGCCGTAAAAGTCGCCGGGGCCGCGCAGCTTGAGGTCCTCCTCGGCGATCAAAAAGCCGTCGGTGGTCTGGGCCATTGTTGTCAGCCGCGATGCGCCGTCTTCGGTCTTCGGGTCGCCGATCAGCAGGCAGTACGACTGGGTATCGCCGCGCCCCACACGGCCCCGGAGCTGGTGAAGCTGGGCCATGCCGAACCGATCCGCGTCCTCAATCACAATCACTGAGGCGTTGGGCACGTCCACACCGACTTCGATGACCGTGGTAGAGACCAAAAGGTGCAGCTCACGGTCGCGGAAGCGGGTCATCGTTTCTTCTTTTTCGGTCGGCTTCATTTGGCCGTGCAGCAGGCCGATTTTGTAATCGGAAAACACATGCGCCGACAAATGGGCCGCTAATTCGGTCGCGGCGCGGGCCTGGAGTTTCTCGTTTTCTTCAATCAGCGAGCAGATGACATACGCCTGCCGGCCCTCTTTGAGCATTTTTCGCAGGGTTTCGTAGACCAATGCCCGCTCGTGGCTGCGCTTCCAGTGGGTCTTGATCGGCTTGCGGCCCGGCGGCATCTGGTCAATAATCGAGACTTCCAGGTCGCCGTAGACGGTCAGCGTCAAGGTGCGCGGGATCGGGGTCGCGGTCATCACCAGCACGTCCGGGGCGGTGCCCTTGCTTTTTAATGCCGCTCGCTGCATCACGCCAAATCTATGCTGCTCGTCTACAACCCCTAAGCCTAAGTTATGAAATGCGACATCGGTTTGGATCAGCGCGTGGGTGCCGACCGCGATGTGGGTCTCGCCGGACGCCACCGACGCCAGCGCGGCGCGTTTTTCTTTCGCCGGCAGGCTGCCCGACAGCAGCGTCACCGTGACGCCGAGACTTTCCATTGTCCGGCGGATGCCTAAGTAATGCTGCTCGGCCAAAATCTCGGTCGGGGCCATCAGCGCGGCCTGATAGCCATTCCTGACGGCAATCAAAAGCGCGGCCATCGCAATCACGGTTTTGCCCGCGCCGACATCTCCCTGCACCAAGCGGTTCATGGCGCGGGGCGAGGCCATGTCGCGGGCGACTTCGCCGATCACCCGCGCCTGCGCTCCGGTCAGCGGGTACGGCAGGACCGACTTTAATTCGTCTACCGGCGCGGCGACTTCGGCAAACGCCGTCCCAATCGCTTTGTCGGACTGCCGCTTGCGGACGGCCAGCAAAAGCTGAAGCCCGAAAAACTCATCAAACACAAAGCGCTTTTGGGCCAATAATCGTGCTTCTTCGGTGTCCGGGAAGTGAATTTGCTGAAAGCTCTCCGCCAGCGGCGGCAGGCCGCGCCGCGCTTGCAGGCGCTCGGGCAGGGTTTCTTCGACAAGGTCGCCGTACAGCTCCAAAGCCGTATACACCGCCCGGCGGACCCGGCCCTGCAAGAGTCCCGCGCTGAGGGCGTACACGGGGACGATGCGGCCCGACGACAGCACGTCGCGGTCTTCTTCGGGGGCTTCCCATTCCACATCGGTCAAATCCAGCCCGCCCCGGCCCGAGCGCGACGCTTTGCCGTAAGCGACAATCGTTTTGCCTTGCAGCTTGTCGAACTGCTTCTTTAAAAACCACTGATTGAAGAAGACCAGAAATGCGATGCCGGTGCGGTCGTCAATCGCGATCTTGGTCAGGGTCACGCGGGTCCGGGTCGGGATATTCTCGACCCCGATCACTTTGCCGCTGATGGTGACCGATTCGCCGTGCTTGATGTCGCAAATCGGCTTGAAATGCGTCCGGTCTTCGTAGCGCCTCGGATAGTGCTTTAAAAGATCGCCGACCGTAAAGATGTTTAAGCCTTTGCCGAGCGCGACCGCAAGCGTCTCGGAAATGCCGGGCAGGCAGACGGTCAGGTCGTCCAAAGACCGCTCGGCGTCGTCTTCCGGCGAGTTCGTTTCGGCAATTTCGGCATCAAGCACGGCAGTTGGCGGCATAAACGTTGGGCTGACTTTTTCGGCGAAACGGCACATCTTGTGGCGGCCGCAATTAACAGGTCATTATACGGGGTATCGGCCCTAAAGTCAAGCCAAAAAGAAAGGCAGGCCCCTCCGAAGAGGAGCCTGCCGCCGCGCTGCTGATCACCCGTTGGTTACGAATTCCCAGCGATGCTGCATCTGTGTGTTAGCTTCTCCCGGTAATCTTCGACGCTTTCCGTCACAGTGGCTGCCGGGTGAACTTCCAGCAGGCGTCGCCACTCGCTGATTCTTTGATCATCGAGTACAATGTTCGGCTTTGGCAGAAACGCGGTGAAACACTCCTTGATGCCAAACTCAACAGCACTTTCTTTGGCGTACTCTGCCCCGCCAGAACTCCAGCAGTAAAGCTCGGCTCCCTGCTGCCATAACGCCCGAACATGCTGGATAACCGCAGGGATAGGAATACGCTTGGCGCCGTAACTTCGCACAAAGGTATCATCAACATCTACATAGACCACAAGAGGCAAGGGGTGGCTAGTCATATTTTGTTCCTCACCGGCGCTTGTGTGGTTCTGCCGAGCAGATCAGTACCAATGAATTTGGCTCCAGGGAACTACCGGCCTCGGACTGCTGGGTGACGCTCCGGGAACATACTGCAATGCCGGGCCATTATAACCTCTTTGACGTGCCAGCAGATCAGCAATGTAGCGATGGTTGCCGTCAACAATTATGTCGCCGTCGGTTTTTATCGGCGGCGCTTCTGATCCCGCGTTAAGAAGCAAGCCAACATAGTGGCTGACTAATTCGCGTGAAAGGTGTGATTGCGTTGTTTTGTGCGGCGCACCCTCCGCACGCTCTCCCAAAAAAGCTGCAAGAAAGTCAGTATTATAATCAGTATTATAACCGGCGGGGGGTGACGACGACGTAGCGGTTCGGCTCGTCGCCTTCGGAGTAGGTTTCGACATCAGGATGGTCCACCAGAGCCGTGTGGATCAAGCGCCGCTCCATCGGGTTCAGCGTATCGGTGACCGCTTCCTGGCCGGTTTTGCCGACTTCCGCCGCCAGCTCGTTCGCAAAGTCCGCCAGCTTGCGGGCGCGGCGGGCGCGGTAGCCGTCGCTGTCGAGAGTGACCCGGATGCGGTTCGCCTGGCCTTTGTTGGTCATCAGCATCAGCAGGTACTGGAACGCGTCCAATGTCTGCCCGTGCTGCCCGACCAGCAGCGGCGCATCGGGGCCGGACACGGCGTACGTAAGGGTATCGCCGTGGCGCGACTCTTCGGCGGCGTCGGCCTCAAAGCCCGCCAGCGACAGCAGCGTCTTCAGGTGGGCAAGCGCCTGTGCGCCGGGAACGTCCAGAGCGGACGGCGCAGGCGGGTCGGCAAGTTCAAGTTCGGCAGTGTTGTCAGCCAATGCATCGGTTCTTTCGGCGTGAGGAGTAGTGGGCGCAGAGTCAGCGGCGCTTTTTTTTCGGATGAACCTTCGGCGGGGCGATCACCCCTTTGGCGGTCGGCGCGGCTCCGTTGAGGTGCGCCGTGTCGCCGGCGCTGCCGGACGCTGAGCCGACCGGGACGCGGCGGCTGCCGGAGCCGTGGGTTCCATTGCCGCTGACGCTGCTGCCATTGGCGCTGCTGCCGTTTCGCTTGGACGGGACTGCCGCGCCGGCGGGGCCGCTCGGCAGAGCCGGCAGGCGGCGCGTGCCGCCGTCCCCGCCGCCGCCTTCGGGCAAAACATCTCCGGCCCGCTTCCGCATGTAATACTTCTGCTGGGCCGTGGACAGGATATTGAACGTCAAGTAATACAGCGCAAATGCGGCGGGATAATGGGCTGTGGCGAGAAAATAGGTCGTCATCAGCGGCGCCATGACCGCCATGGTTTTTTGGGTTTCCGCCTGCTGCGGGTCCGTGGTCGGCGTGATCGTCATCTTCTGCGTGATGTACATGGAGCCGGAATACAGCAGCAGCAGCGGCCAGTCCATTTGGCCGAGGTTCGGGGCGATGTACGCCGGAAACAAATGCGACAGCGGGCTGCCGATCCAAAGAAACGTGCCGTTGGTGAAATGGTACTGGTACACCGAGATCATCTGAACCATCATGATCCAGAACGGTATCTGCATCAGGCTCGGCAGGCAACCGCCGAACATGTTGACGCCGTGCTCGGCGTACAGCTCCTGCGTTTTCTGGTGCAGCACCATTTTGTCGTTTTTGTGCTTGGCTTGCAGCTCCACCACATACGGCTGGAGCTTCTGCATCTCCTTCATCGAGCGGTACTGCTTGTTGGACAGCGGGGTCAGCGCCAGCTTCACCAGCACGGAAATCAGCACAATGGCGACCGCATACGACCAGGGCTTTTTGCCGGTCAGCGACACCATGAAGTCAATGACATGGTACAGCCCGGCCCGGAAAATGTGAACCGAGGTGCTTTGCGGCGTGACGGTTTTGTTGAAATCGTCGAGCGCAATCCCGACCCGCTGGATTTCCGCTTCCACTTTGGGATCGCTCGGAAACGTATTGTGCAGGGTTTGGAGCGACTGAATGGCGGCGTTTTTGTCTTGCAGCTTGTGTTCTTCAATCGCCGCCTGCTGGAACAGCGCCTGCTTGGCAAACTCGGACCGGCCGTATTCGCGGCTTTTCACGACAATCTGAAGCTGGTTGACGGCTTGATAATAGCGGTTATGCGCGGTCTGGCTGTCGTGCGCCGCTTCCGCCGCGACGGCTTGGGCTTGCAGCCGCTGGGCGATGCCGTAGGCCGGCGGCGCATCGGCAGCCGCCTGGGCGAAGGCCGGCACGCCGAAGCACAGCAGGGCAAGGATCGCAAACGCCGTTTTCAGCGGCACCGTTTTCAGCGGCCACCGCCGAGAGGCGGAAAAACTCTTCATCCAGACTCCCAAACTTACTGAGCGAAAAAAGACCGGGGCAAAAAAGACCGGGGCAGCCGCTAAGGCACCGGGTCAAAACCGCCTCGGTGAAACGGATGGCAGCGGCACAGCCGCAGGGCGGCCAGGCCGAGGCCGCGCACCGGGCCGTGTTTCAAGATCGCCTGCGCGGCGTATTCCGAGCAGGTCGGCGAAAACCGGCAGGTCGCCGGGGTCCACCGGGACACATACCGCTGATACATACGCACTGCCGCTACCAAAACGTGCCGCATGCTTTTGTGATTCTTACAGCTAAAATTCTCAAAGCAGGCCGCCCTGGCGGGCCAGCCCGGTCAGCTCCGCCGTCAGCCGGGCAAAATCGGCGTCCGGCGCGGCGGCTCGCGCCACGACTAGGGCGTCGTAAGGCCGCGCGGGCGCGGACAGCAAAAAATGGCGCGTGATCTCGCGCAGCCGCCGCTTCAGTCGGTTCCGGTCGTGGGCACGCTTGGCGATTTTTTTGGAAATCACAAAGCCGAGCCGGGGCGCGGGCGGCTCGCGCGGGGTTTTGAGCCGGACATACAGCACGAGCGACGGCGACGCCCACGATTGCCGCCGCTTGTAAACAGCCTGAAAGTCCCGGCTGCGTTTGAGCCGGGACACGCGCGGCAGCATGAGCTTTGCCTTTGGACGCTGGGGGCGTGGATTGAAATCCTGCGCCTCCTACCCTTCACTAGATGCTTTTAGGAATTGTCACCGTGTGGGTGACGCACAGCCGGTAGCGGCCTTTGGCGCGGCGGCGCTTCAGAACATTGCGGCCGTCGGGGGTGGACATCCGGTGGCGGAAGCCGTGGGTCTTCATTTTGTGCCGAACTTTCGGCTGGTAAGTGCGTTTCATCGGGCGGGTCCTTTGTCGGTCAAATTTTAGCGGTCAAATTTGGGTCAGGTCGGAACGTGTAGGCGGATTATAGCACATTCCCGCGCGGTTTCGCAAGGCCGCACCGCTCGGCGAGTCCAAGCCTGCTTGACAGGTCTTTGCGGGGCGTGATATACTGCACTATCTTTTTTGACGGGCAGGAGCACGACGACTTATGGCAGGCTGGAAACTACGCAAGGACAAGGCGGCGGCAGAAACACCCGGTGCACCCCCTGACTCCGAGGTTCCCGCCGAGCCGCCGGCAAGCGCCGCCGTCGCGACAGCCCAACAAACACAAACGCAGGACAACGCGCAGACCCGCGACGAAGCCGCATTTCTGGACCTGCCGCCTTTGGACCTGCCGGACTTCGACACTGAACCCGAAGGGCATTTCGCCGCGCTGGAATTCGACCGCGATGCCGATCCCGCGCTCCCCGACGGCAGCGCACTGACCCTGGTGGATTACACGGCGTCCCACGAACAGTTCAAGCCTGACGACGACTTGACGGCGGGGCCGCACGCCGCGATTTATGATCTTCCGGCGATGCCGCCCCCAGCGGATTTTGCAGACGCGGCGCAGTCTGCCGACGCCCCGGCGCCGACCGCCGAGGACCCGGACAGCGACTTCGAGCCGCTGCATGCGTCGTCGTGGCTGTCGCCCGATTTCAGCGCCGGCATCCCCGCCGTCGCGCCGTTTGTCCTCGACACCCCCCTGCCCGCCGCCGCCGCCCCCGCCGCGCCGCGCCTGACCCTTCGCATCGGGCGGCTTTCGGCGGAGTTTGACCTGATCAAAGACATCACCACCATCGGGCGGCCCGACAGCACGCTGCACTATTATCCCGACATTGAAATCGAGATGGACGACGCCGTTTCCCGCCGCCATGCCGAGATTGTCCGGCGCGAAGACGGCTACCGCTTGGTGGACACCGGCAGCACCAACGGCACGTCGCTGAACGGCGAGCCGCTGACGCCGCATCAAGAGCGGCGGCTGGCGCACGGCGACCGCATCCGGGTCGGCGACCGCACGGAAATCACGTTTGAAGAGTGAATAACCGAATTGTCACGCAAAATGTCGCCGCGCTGCGGGCCGGGCCGAGCCGCGACGCCGAGCTGGTCTCGCAGGCCGTTCTCGGCGAGCGGGCCGAAGTGCGGGAAGAGCAAAGCGGCTTTTGCCGGGTCGGCACCGAAGACCGCTACGAAGGCTGGATAGACAGCCGCGCTCTCGCGCTGTCAGGCGATTTCGGCGATTTATTGTCCACCACCGTGGCAACGCTGTTCGCCGATGTCTGCACCTACCCCGATGCCCGCTCCGAAATCATCACCAAGCTGACGGCCGGGACGCGCCTTGCGATTGACCGCCAATCGAGCGCAGGCGACTGGGCCGCCGTGCGCCTGCCGGGCGGCGAGCGCGGGTTTGTGCACACGGTCAGCCTCAGCCGGACCCACGACGGCGACAAGTTTCAACTGGCCGAAGCCGGCGGCCTGCCGCGCGGCGCGATCACCGCCGCGCTCGGCACCGTCGCCGCCGATACGGGCAAGCGGCTGATCGGCACCCCCTACCTGTGGGGCGGCACGACCCCGTTCGGAATTGACTGCTCAGGACTGACTCAGCTTGCGTTTAAGCTCAGCGGCCTGCAATTACTGCGCGACGCACACTTGCAGTTCGCCGACACGCGCTTTGCGCGGGTAGAGGACGGGCAAACGCTGGAAACCGCCGTTTTTGATGCAGGAGATTTGGTCGTGTTCAGCCGCCGGGACGACAAGCGGCCGACCCATATCGGGATCGCGCTCGGCGACGGCCGGTTTCTGCACTCGCGCGGCGGCCTCGGGGTGCGGATAGACTTCTGCGACGCGCCCGAGTACCTAGCCACTTATGTCGGGGCGGTCCGGCTCCGGCCGGATGCCGATTTTTCGGTCCAAAGCGCGTAGCAGCGGCCGCGACTCGATGAGCTGCGTCAGCGAGCGCCGCTCGCACCACACTTGAAACGCCAGCAGAAGCGCGGCCAAAACCATCTGCGCCCACGGCGGGAAATAAATCGCGCCGGCGACCCCGAGCACGGCTCCGAACGCATTGGCTCCCGTGTCCCCAAGCATCACCGTCCCCCCAGCGTCCAGCGGGTACAAGATCACGGCGAACGCCGCCGCCGCCCACAGCAGCAGCCCCGACCCCGGCGAATGCTGACCGAGCAGTGTCAGAAAAATCACCCCCGCCCCCACCCCGAAGCCGAACAAGCAGCGGCCCGGCCGCAGGTCGAGCAAATTCAGCGTGTTCGCCGACAGCGCAATCAGCAGCCCGGCGACAAGCGCCGTCCACAGCGGCCCCGGCACGACAATCAGATACCCGGCGATCAAACTTAGCGCCCCGCCGCCGAGGGCTTTCACGGCCCCGGTCGTGATGGTGCCCTGCGCCAGCTTCCGAAAATGCCCGCGAAAGCCGCCGGCGCTCCGGTCCCCTTTCAAATCATCCAGCAGTCCGAGGCCGCCGAAGCCGAGGGTTATCAGGAAATACACGGAGGCCAAGCTGTGCCGCCAGCCCTGCGCGGCGGCGACGGCGGCATAAAAAAACTCGCCGCCGAGCACAAACGCCAGCCCGGCGACGGATGGAATGCGGCTGCCCAGGAAGTTGGGGCGTCGCAGATCGTAGCGCTTGACGAGCCAGGCGGTGCTGCCGAAGCCGAACGCAAGAGCCGCGAGAAGCAGAAGGTATTCGGGAAGGGTCATACCCACTTCCCTGCGAAGTAACTTGTTACGAAGCAAGGAGGTGGGTTCATTTGCTCATCGCCAGCGGCACAAACGCCCGCGCTCCGATGGAGACGGCTTGGGCGATCCGCTCGGCGACTTCGCGGAACACCTGGGCATACGGGCCGTTCGGACTGGCGACCACCGACGGCGTGCCTTCGTCGGCTTCCGCGCCGATGTCGAGCGCCAGCGGGATCGCGCCGAAGAACGGGACGCTGAGCGCTTCGGCGGCCTGCTGCCCGCCGCCGTGCGAGAAAACGTGATGGCGCGAGTTGCAGGTCGGACACAGAAAATACGACATATTCTCGACAATGCCGAGAATGGGAACGTCGAGCCGCTTAAACATGGACACGGCTTTCACGGCCACGGCGGCGGCGAGGTCCTGCGGGGTCATCACCACCACCGCGCCCGACAGGGGAATCGCCTGCGCCAGTGTTAATTGGGCGTCGCCCGTGCCCGGCGGCAGGTCTACGATCAGATAGTCAATGTCGCCCCACTGCACATCGCGCAGAAACTGCTGCACGGCTTTGGCGACCATCGGGCCGCGCCAGATCACCGCCGAGCCGCCGGGCTGCAAAAAGCCCATGCTCATAATCTTGACGCCGTACTGCTCAATCGGCAGCATGACTTCTTTTTTGGCGTCCACTTCCGGCTGCCGGTCCTCGACCCCCATGATGATCGGAATGGACGGCCCGTAAATGTCGGCGTCCATGAGGCCGACTTTCGCGCCCATCTGCGCGAGGGCGCAGGCGATGTTGGCCGACACCGTGCTTTTGCCGACCCCGCCTTTGCCCGACGCAATCGCGATGATATTCTTGACGCCGGGAAGCGCCTGCTGGGTCGGAATGCCGCGCCCGGTGTTCGCGCGGACCACGGCGGTCATTTCAATCGCAATCGCGCCGACGCCGGGGATGCTCCCGACTTCCTCGCGGCACATCCGCTCGATTTCTTCTTTCAGCGGGCAGGCCGGGGTCGTCAGCTCCACCGTAAACGACACATCGGGACCGTCTACGCTGACGTTTTTGATCATTCCCAGCGTCACCAGGTCTTTGCGGAAATCCGGGTCTATCACACGGCGCAGGGCCGCTAATACGTCTTCGTTTGTAATTGCGTTCTCTGTTGTAGTCGGCATTTGGGGTACAATCCTCGAAGAAGATTGTACCCGTCCCGCTTGTTTTCTGTCAAACCAAAGGCCCTGTTTCCATGTCCCTCTTTAACCGCCGCCCGAAACCCGCGCCCGACGCCGCCGCGCCGCCCGGCCAGTGGTCCTGCATGCTGATCCCCGCCGTGGACCAGCCCTACTCGAACCGTGCCCTGGAAGTCGCGTTTCGGCTGGCCGAGGGCACTCAAACGCGTATCCAGCTTGCGTATATCATTGAAGTCCCGCGCATTCTGCCGCTGGAGGCATCGCTGCCCGACGCCGAGTCGGTCGCGGCGAATGCGCTCAATCTTGCCGAGCGGGCCGCCGTGCCTTACAATGTGCAGATTGAATCGGTCATTCACCGCACCCGCAAGGCCAAAGAGCGCATTTTGTCGCTCATCGCCGAAGAGCGCGTGGACCTTCTGGTGCTCGGCGGCCGCCCCGACCGCCTGCGCGGCCTGCCCGGCGACCTGGCCCGCGAGCTGTTTCTGGCCGCCCCCTGCGAGGTGATTGTAGATTACATCGCCAACGAGAAATAGCCGGCCCGGTAAAGTTGCGGGAATTTGTGGAAAAAGCGCCTGCTTGGCATTCTTTTTGCAGGTAAGCACAGCGGAAAGAAGTCGTCCGCCGGAACAAGTATGCTTCGGCGCAGTCACGACTGGCAAGAGGAAATTTCATGCAGAGCGTTTGGCGGCCGGGGCGGCCGGTGTTTGCCGCCCTGGCGGCGCTCGTGTGTTTCGCGGCCTCGGCGCACGCGCAGACCACCCTCACCGTCGGCAGCGGCGACAGCGTCACGGTCGCGGCGGCGGGCACGGAGGGCCTTCAAGGCGGACAGCGAACTGTCGGCAATTCCGTGTCCACTTACCGTGCCGGCGACGGCGGGGCGGCGGTGCGGACTGTCGGCACCGGCAGCTTCGCCTTGAACTCCGGCGCGGCGCTGAGCGCCGGCAGCGGCGGCGCGGGGCTTGTGGCCGGCGGGAGCAGCCCGGTGTTGATCCTGGGCGGGGACCTCAGCGCAGGCAGCGGCGGCAGCGGACTGCGAAGCGAAGGCACGGGCCGGGTGCTGATTACCGGCGGCACGTTCACCGGCGGCGACAACGGCTACGGCGTTTATGCGTCCGGCTCCGGCCCGGTTTCCATTTACGGGGGCGAGTTTTCCGCAGGGACCGGCGGCTACGGGCTGTCTACGGTCGGCAGCGGCGTTTTGGAATTGGTCAGCCGGGGCAGCAGCGATTTTCTCTTCACCGACGCCGCCGGGCGCACCACCGCGCTCAGCAACGCCGCGCTGCCGTCGGGCGCAAGCGGCACTCTCAGCGGCACCCTGCTGTTCGGGGTGTCGCCGTTCGAGGCGACTGTTTTCAACGGCGGCACGGTCATCCTCCGCACCGGCACCCCCGCGTCCGCCGCCCCGGAGCCGTCCGCGCTTGCCGTGTGGGCGCTGCTCGGCCTCGGCGGCACCGGCCTGGCGCTGCGGGCACGCCGCCGCAAGGCGGCCTGACGACGCCGCTGCGTTACGGCGTGTTTCGCTCGAGCCGCTCGGCGCGGACTTCTTCGCCGGGCACAAACCGCATGCTGAGTCGGCAATTTTGGAAAAGCGCCAGGCCCATGCGGGCCTCCCAGCCGCCGGCCAGAATGTCTACGGGGTGCGCTTCGCCCATCAAAAGCACTTGGGCGGGATGCACCGTCGCGACAATCCGGCTGCCGTCGGGGAACTCCACGTCGCGCTCGCCGGCAGCCGGCAGGCCGAGCGCGGCGACTTCGGCGGGCGGCAGCAGCAGGGCCTCGCGAAAGCCCGTAGACAGCAGCACGGGGATTTTGCGCTCCGCTCCATCCGCGCCCTGCACGACAATCGGAACCATCGGGCGCAGGTCTGCGCCGATTTTGCCGATGACCATTGGCTTTCTCCAGTGCTTTAGACTGCCGGCGTCTGCGTCCAAAACAGCGGCATTGTCTTCCTCAGACGCGCCAATCGCTTCCATCTCGGTCGGCTCAGTCATTGCTGCCTCCTTTTGGCACCTCGTCATAAATCCAGCAGAATGGGCAGGATGAGCGGACGGCATACTGTCACCGGCCCAAAACGTCATCAAGCTCGGCCAGGACTTTGTCAAACGCGGGCTGACCTAAAATACCGAAGGTTTTGATAATTTCCGATTGGCTCAAATTGTGAATTTTGTCGGCACGAATGAGACTCTTCATTTGCATACGACCAACCTGCATGTCTGGCGTATCAAATATCACTCCAATCATACCGGCAGTCACATTAGAGGTAATTGTCGCGACCAGCATATCCGGCGACTGTTGAAGATGTTTGTTGGACGACAAGATCAGCACCGGACGACGCTTCGTCGCGCTTAGGTCGGCGTAAGGCACCGCAATCAGCACAATGTCGCGCTGCTTAGGCATTGTTCCAAACCTCGTCGTCAATAGGATTGTCCCAGTAGTCCATAGTCTTCGCCGATAAACGCCGTATTTCTTGCTGATCTTGAGTTTCGAGCGCGGCGGCGTCCAATTCGCGCACGAGGACGATTACCTCAACTGGCGTTCCCTCGTCAAGCCGCAGTCGGGGAAGCATGACTTCCCCGTCTGCGCCGACTTCCGCTTGGTATTTCAATGCCTGCATCGCGTTCTCCTCGAAAGGCCGCCTACAAATCCAGCAGAATGGGCAGGATGAGCGGGCGGCGAGCGGTTTCCCCTTACAGCGGCAGCGCCTCGATTATTACCGTTCCCCCCGGCTTGATTTCAGCATTTAGCCGGTGCCCATCCAGCAAGCCGGTTCCAATCAGCGGCTGCTGGCCGGCAGCCGGAAGGTCTACCGATTTTTCTAGCCCATCCCAGGAGACCTGAACCCTGTACACAGGAACTTGGACACGACTACCGTTCGATAAGCGCATCATAACAGCTTCTTCTTGGGCTAGCCCCAGCCGTACCGCAATTGCCAGAGGCAGTTGCAGAGACCCGTTGAAGCCGGTGTCAACCTGAAACTCGACCGCTTCCTGTTGACCGTTCGGGCCGCTTAGGTTTAATGTAAGAATGATGCGACGACGCGGGTCTACAGTCGCTAGGATCATTCTTGATAGCCCCCGCCAACCGTGTAAGCAGCCTCATCCCCAACACGACGCAAATAGATTATCGCGTCCGGGCGGCGGACGCGCAGGCTGTCTCGACCGCTGATCTCATCACTAGAAACCTCGTAGTCGCCGGACAGCACATCAATCACGAGAAAGTCGTCTGGATTTCTGCCGGTTAAGCGTGGCTCAATCTGCGTCTCAAAAAGTCTTTGACCACGTTCTATTGTGTCGTTTGATCTTGGTTCGGCAATCATAGTTTTCTCCTCTTTTACAAATCCAGCAGGATCGGCAGGATGAGCGGGCGGCGGGCGGTCTTTTTGTACAGGAACTTGGAAACGGCGTCGCGCAGGTCCTGCTGGACGACCATCCAGTCGTTGTCTTCTTCCGGCAGGTTCTTGATTTTATTGACGATCACCTGCTTGATTTCCTCGACCAGCTCTTCCGACTGGTCCATGTAAACAAAGCCGCGCGAGATCACTTCGGGGCCGCTGACAATCTCGCCGGTTTCCTGGGAGATGCCGACGACCAAAACCAAAAAGCCGTCGGAGCCGATATGCAGGCGGTCCCTGAGCACGACTTCGCTCACGTCGCCGATGCCGGTGCCGTCAATCAGCACCGCGCCGCTTTTCTCGACCCGCCCGATGACGCCCGCGACATCCTCGCCGACTTCGATAATGTCGCCGATCTCCGCCCGGATAATATCTTCGGGCGGCCAGCCCATGTCCTCAGCCATCTTGGCGTAGCGGTGCAGCATGCGGTATTCGCCGTGAACCGGCATAACGTACTGCGGCTCGACCAGGTTCAGCATCAAGCGCAGCTCGTCGGCGTAGCCGTGGCCGGACACATGGACCGTCGCGACGCCGTCGTAATAAACATTGGCCCCGCGCCGGAATAAGTGGTTGATGGTCCGGTACACGGCGTCTTCGTTGCCGGGGATGGCCGACGCGGACAAAATCACCGAGTCGCCGGCGACGATTTTGATTTTGCGGTGCTCGTCCTGCGCGATCCGCGACAGGCCCGCCATCGGCTCGCCCTGCGACCCGGTGGTAATCACCGTGACCTGCTGCGGGAAATAATCCTCGATTTCGTCGGCCCGGATCATCGTGCCTTCGGGGATTTTTAGATACCCCATCTGCTGCGCCATCTCCATGTTGCGCTCCATCGAGCGGCCCATCAGCGCGACTTTGCGGCCGTATTTGACCGAAACGTCAATCGCCTGCTGGACTCGGTGGACATTGGACGCAAAGCACGCGAGAATAATCCGCTTTTGGGCGTCCCGGAAGATTTTGTCGAACGAATCGCCGACAATCCGCTCCGACGGCACAAAGCCGGTGCGCTCGACATTGGTGCAGTCGGACAAAAGGACGAGGACGCCCTCCTGCCCAATCCGTGTCAATCGCGCAATGTCGAACAACTGTCCGTCTACGGGCGTCTGGTCGAACTTGAAGTCGCCGGTGTGCACGAGAGTCCCGGCGGGGGTATGCACGGCGAAGCCGACCGCGTCGGGGATGGAGTGCGATACCCGAAACGGCTCAATGTCGAATATGCCAACCTTGAACCGATCCTCGGCGCTGAACGTGTGCAGCTTGGCCCGGTCCAGGACTTTGTACTCGCTCAGCTTGCCTTTGGTGAAGCCGATGGTCAGCCGCGTGCCGTAGACGGGGACATTAAGCTGCTTCAAGACAAACGACAGCGAGCCGATATGGTCCTCGTGGCCGTGGGTCAGAATAATCCCTTTGACCATCTCTTTGTGCTCCAGCAAATAGGAGATGTCCGGGATGACCAAATCTACCCCGAGCTGGTCCGCGCCGGGGAAGGCGAGGCCGCAGTCAATGACGATAATTTCGTCGCCGCAGCGCACGGCAGTCATGTTT
Organism: Capsulimonadaceae bacterium; assembly: GCA_965246745.1. Taxonomy (GTDB): domain Bacteria; phylum Armatimonadota; class Armatimonadia; order Armatimonadales; family Capsulimonadaceae; genus JANXMY01. The sequence continues at coordinate 3,396,814 of OZ251980.1, read as the reverse complement.
TTGCCGATTTCGCCGATCCCGCCGAGCGGGATGATTTGCAGGGTTTTCGTGCTGGCCGCCCCCGCAGCGGCGGCCGGGGCGGGAGCCGTTTTCGGCGGCTTGGTGGCTTGCTTGGTTTTGGGCTGCTGTGTTTTGGGTTTTTGTGTGGTGGTTGTCATAATGTGTCGTTTGGAACCTACCCCGGCTCGTTCCTCGCCACCCCTCCCGAAGCGGGAAGGGTAAGAGGTTACAAATATGGCCCTCTGCGCCTGACTCCTACCCTTCCCGTCGCGGGAGGGGTGGCGAGGAACGAGCCGGGGTAGGTAATTTTTATCCTCTAATCAGTCCGTAATCTTTCAGGGCCGCGTGAATCAGCGCCCGTTCTTTGTCGCTTGCGTCTACCAGCGGCAGCCGGACACGGCTGCTCGGCAGGACATCCATCATTTGCAGCGCGGTCTTGGTCGGCACGGGGCTGGGGACGCTGAACATGGCGCGGGTCATGGGCAGCGTCCCGAGGTGCAGCCGCCGGGCCGTCTCCATGTCGCCGGCAAAGAACGCCCGGTGCATTTCCGATAGATCGGGGCCGACCACATGGGCGATGACGCTGATATTGCCGACCCCGCCGAGCGCGAGAATGGGCAGGTTCACTTCGTCGGCCCCGCCGTACAGCTCAAAGCCTGCGGGGGCGTCCCGCGTGATTTCCCCGACCTGGGCCATCAGGCCGCTGGCTTCTTTGACTGCCGCAATGCCGTCTATTTGGGCCAATCGCAGCGTGGTCGCAGCTTCCAGATTGACCCCGGTGCGGGCCGGGACATTGTACAGCACAATCGGCAGCTCGGTGGCGTCGGCAATCGCTTTGTAGTGCTGAAACAAGCCCTCCTGCGAGGGCCGATTGTAATAGGGCGTGACGATGAGAAGGCCGTCTACGCCCATTTCCTCAGCTTCGAGCGACAGCACGACCGTTTCCGCCGTGTCGTAGCTGCCGGTGCCCGCCAGCACTTTGTGCTCCGGCGCGACCGCTTCCCGTACCGTCTTATACAATCGCAGCTTTTCCTCGCGGCTGAGGGTCGCGCTTTCGCCGGTCGTCCCCGTCACGACCAGGCCGTCGGAGCCGTGCTCCGTCAGCCACCGGGCCAGCCGCCCGGCTTCCTCATAGTCCACATCGCCCGATGCGGTAAACGGCGTGACCATTGCGGTCAGCACCCGGCCAAATCTCGGTTCCATGCGTTCTCCCTTAATGCCTCACCTCCCCCCGTCGCTCCGCGCCGACCCCTCCCGAAGCGGGAAGGGTAGGAACGATGGTCCGGGGGGAGGTCATACTAATCCCTGCGCGACCAAGCTCTCTGCGATCTGCACGGCATTGGTCGCCGCGCCTTTTCGCAGATTATCGCTGACGACCCAAAAGTTCAAGCCGTGCGGGTTGTCCAAATCCTGCCGGATGCGCCCAATGTAAGTCGTATCGCGCCCTGCCGCAAACAGCGGCATCGGGTACGCGCGGGCGGGGTCCGTGCCGTCGTCCAAAACTTCCAGCCCCGGCGCAGCGGCCCACAGGGCGCGGGCCTCGGCGGGCGTGACGGGCCGCTCGGTTTCCACGCTGACGGCTTCCGAATGGCCCACCAGGACGGGAACCCGCGCGGCAACCATCGGCGTGACACGCAGACTCGGCTCGCCCATGATCTTGCGCGTCTCGTAGACCAGCTTCATTTCTTCCGACGTATACCCTAAGTCATCGAACCCGCCGATCTGCGGGATGACATTGCCCGCGATCTGCACCGGAAACGCCGCGCCGGGCTTGACGGCCTGCCCTGCCGCCAGCGCCGCGTTCTCGGCGGCCAGGGCGTCCGCCGCCGCCGCGCCCGCGCCGGAGACGGCCTGATAAGTCGCAATCCAAACCCGCGTGATCCGCGCGAAGTCATGCAGCGGCTTCAGCGCGAGGACTAATTGGGCCGTCGAGCAGTTCGGGTTCGCGATAATCCCTTCATGCGTCCGCAGAGCCGCCGCGTTGACTTCCGGCACCACCAAAGGCACATCGGCCCGCATGCGAAAGTCCGCGCCATTATCTATGATGACCGCGCCGCGCTTGACGGCTTCCGGCCCGAAGACCACCGCCGCGCCTTTTTCACCCTCGGTCCCGGCAAACAGCGCAATTTGTACGCCGTCAAATGCTTCCGGCGTCGTCGGCTCGACCGCGTAGTCGCGCCCGTCCACGGTCAGTGTCCGCGCCGACCGGGCCAGCACTTTGACCACACGCGCCGGGAACCGCCGCTCCGCCAGCACCCGCAGCATCTCCTGCCCGACTGCGCCCGCTCCGACCACCGCAATGTTGTATTCCGTCATAACTTTTAACCCAACAGGTTTATCAGGCATCACTCTTGTCAAGAGTGAGCGAAATATTAAGAAGCCTGCATTAATTTCAGCACATTCTTGGTCCGCTCGTAGTTAGCATCAAAGTTGCGGTGACGCGCGGGATGATAAACAGGCAGTATATGCCAAACACGTTCCACATCATTCACTTGTCCTCGTACAGTCCACCACGTTTCACGGTTCAGCCAATAGCTTAATTTTCGGCTTGGGTCTGCATACTCATTTACCCACGCTCCGCGTGCTATTGGCGGAACGAGATACGGTTCTTCATCTTGCGTAATCGTCATGCCGCGATGACTAAATAGCCGGAGAAGTCCATGTTCAGCAGTTGTGCCGAGTGCAAGAACACATCTTGCCTGTCCCTCGATGAATCTCCGCCAGAGCCATTCGGCTGCCTGCTGACTTTCTGCATACTGTTCAAAGACTGCTGGGGCCTTCACGGCAATGCCATTGCTGTTATCTGCGCGTTTCTCTGACCCGGTTCCGCGCTCAACTAAGCTAACCCGGCACAAATCTACAAGCGATAACCGCGATGCACTTCCCAAACTGGAACAAAGATTTTGGATAGGAGTGTAGTAGCCTGGGTCCCCTCTTACAACATATCTCAAAAATAGATTTTGAAAATCCTGCACAGAAGCAGCGGCAAGATATTGATTAAGCGGCATTGCGCTAGAGCGAGTAGAGTATTCCTGTATGAAACCAGCATAAGCGGAGCCGACAAGAACAACCCCGCTTTCATTTTTCCACTCTCCGCCTACTAAATCAGGAACCCACGGAAGCGCCCCACGCTCCGCTAACACATCATCCGCTAACATAGCCTGCTGTGCGCCAACTATTCCAGGCTGCTTCAAAGCATCTAGCGGCTGAATTTGTTTTTGGACTTCAGACGACAACAGCCATATTTCTTCATTGAGAGCATCAGTGAAGTCAAAATGATATGCACCCCAAAAATCTGTTGTTCTGCCGGTCCTTAGCAGTTCGGTTTCGACGGTAGCCGCCGCTGGGGTCAAAGAGGGTACGATTGCTTTCGGATAGATTTGCGGTTGAATCGCCTCCGGGGGTTGGGGTGCGGGTTTAGCAGGCTCAGGTAACAATGACTGTAATATGTTATCTGCGTGTTCTAAGTACCTGTGCATATGTAATCAGGTATTTCATCAGCCCCGAAGGGGCTTTCTCCGAGTAGCCTGGCACTTCCCGTGCCGGGTCAAAATACCTGATTACATATGCACGATTACTTAGTTGATCTTTCGCATCAACACATTTCAGCATAGCGACAACGCTTTCAACAAAATCTAAGGCATCTTGTTTCAGGACATCTTGGGTGCGGTGTCCTTCTAATTTATGACGCCATTCGATAAGTTCAGATATATAGCCACGCTGTTTTGGCCCACGCCGTCCGTCCATACGAAAAACGGCATCCCAGTGAACCCGAATTATGTTGAGCAGGGCATTGTTGTCTAGCTTCGGTAAACCATCACGTTCAAACTGTACACCTTGCACATCTCGACATCTAAGTGCCTGACCTGAAATAAGTTAAACTATCATTGGTTGCGCCGAGCGCATTTTACTCCGTAGTGAGCCGTTTCCTGCGAGGCTGATAGTTTAATCTATTTACGTTCGGTTACTTATCAGTCCATTTATCGTTGTATACGGCCTTCATCTGCTCAACAACAAAAGGCTGAAGCCCTTTTCTAAGGAGCGTCATTGCCACATCTACTTGTTGAGAATAATCCTGAACTCGCATTGTTCTCCCAGTCTTGAATAAGTAGCAATAAAATGAGTCATTTCGCGGGCATCTCCCACGCGGGAATCGCGCGGGAAAGCTGCTCGCAGAGTGTGTCGAGCAGTGCGCTGCCGGGGCCGGGTTCCGCCGTGGCGGGCGAAGCGGTGGACGCGATGTCGTCGGTGAGCAGCACAATCGGGATGCGGGCGGCTTCTTCTTCGGCTTTCAAGGCAGTCAAAAGTTCAAACAGGTCGGTGTCGGGCATCGCCGTGTCAATGACGATCAGGCCCGGCGTTTCGGTAATCACAAACGCGACGGCGTCCGGGGCGGCTTCGACGGGCGTGAGCCGAAAGCCGTGGGCGGCCAGCGCGGGCGCGGCGGCGGCGAACTCCGCGCGGACCGCGCTGCTTTCGGCGCAGATGACCAGTGCCTGCGCCGGCTCCCCGTGCGGGCGGACCCAGCCCGCGATCAGGCCGGGCAGAGCGGACGCCGCCAGCGGCTTTTGGGCAAAGGCGAACGTGCCGAAGCTCAGCTCGCCGTGGGCCGGGTCGCCGAGCACCGACACGGCGACCACCGGAATCGGCGCGGTCGCCCGGTCGGCTTTCAGGGCGCGGAGCGTTCGAAGGCCGTCCATCCCCGGCATCATCATATCTAACGAAACAGCGTCGGGCTTGTGCAGGCGGGCCTTCTGCTGGGCTTCGGCGCAGTCGGACGCTTCCAGGGTTCCGTAGCCGCGCCGGTGCAGGGCGTGGCGGATGAGGCTCCGCACATACGCGTCGTCGTCCACAATCAGCACCAGGCCGATGCCGCGCTCGGGCAGAGCCACTGGCATCGGGGCAGGTGCGTTGCCGGTTTCGAGAAAGAGCGGCAGGGTAAAGTAAAACTTACTGCCCCGGCCCGGCTCGCTTTCCAGCCAGATCGCGCCGCCCATCAGCTCAATCAAAGTCTTGGCGATCACCAGCCCGAGGCCCGTGCCGCCCGCCTCGCGGGTCGAGGTGTTGTCGGCCCGGAAAAAGCGCTGAAACAGCTTCGGCTGGTCTTCCGGCGCGACCCCGATGCCGCTGTCGGCGACGCAGGTGGTGACGCTGTGGTCCCGGTGACTTCCAGGCTCACTTTCACCCAGCCCCCGTCTGGGGTATACTTGACGGCATTGGACACCAGATTGGTCAGCACTTGGGTCACTTTGTCCGCGTCGCCGCGCACCGGCGGGATGGTCTCGGGCAGGGCGGCGTCCATTGAAATGTCTTTGGCGTCGGCGGCGGCCTTCATCAGCCGCAGGGTATCGGCGACAATCGCGCGGTAGTCAATCGGCTCATGCTTGATCTTCAGGGTGCCCGACTCGATACGCGAAATATCTAAAATATCGTTGATGAGATTCGAGAGCCGGGTCGTGCTGAGCTGGATAATGCCTAAAAACTCGCTTTGGATTTCCGTGTTCTCGCCCGCCGCGCCCGACAGCAATAAATCCGTGTAGCCTTTGATCGAAGTCAGCGGCGTTCGAAGCTCATGCGAGACGACCGAAATAAAGTCGGTCTTCATTTTGTCCAGCTCGCGCTCGCGGGTGATGTCCCGAAGCGCGATAATCCGCCCGATCACTTCCGCGCCGTCCACCCCCGTCACAGGGGCGGTATAAAACTGCAAAAAGCGCCGGTCAGGCTCTTCCAGCGCAATGATCTCTTCGGCGACCGCGCGGGTCTCGGTCGGAGCCAGCGCGGCCAGCCGGTGCGACAGCCGGTCAATCAGCAGGGGCCGCGCTTGTTCCAGCGTGTGATGCAGCAGCAGCGGGGCGCGGGTGCCGAGCAGCTCGCCGAAGCGGCGGTTGACCAGCACAAAGCAGCCGTCGGTGTCCAGCATCGCAATGCCGTCGTTGGCCGCGTTCAAGACGGCCTCAAACCGATGGTTGACCCCCGCCAGCGTTTCGTTCTGCTCGCGCAGAGCGCTTTCGCGGGCGGCGAGCACGTCCGCCATGTGGTTGAACGCGCGGGCTAAATCCGCGAACTCGTCTTCGTAGCTCGGCACGACGCGGGCCGAGTAGTCGCCCTGCTCGATCCGCTCGGCGGAGCGCTGAAGCTGCTCCAAATGCAGCGTGATGGTGTAGGTCAGCAGCCGCCCGATGACCAGCGCGGGGATCAGCACCAGCACCATGCCGAGCGCGTACTCGCGCAACCGAATCTGGTCGCCGTGCAGGTGAATCACCAGAATGCCGAGCGCCAGCATGAACGCCACCGGAACCAGGTAGGCCAGCACAATCCGGTTTGCGATTTTCCGCCCAAAAGTCATCGTTGCGCTTTGCCCGCAAATTTGGTCCAAACAATTTTATGCCAACAGAATACCCGAAAACCCGCACAATCGTGGTCATCCCGACCTACAACGAAGCCGGGAACATCAAGAAAATCACGGAAGAGGTCCTCAAGCAGCCGGTCAGCGTGGACATTTTAGTCGTAGACGACAATTCGCCCGACGGCACCGGGCAGATCGCCGACACCCTGGCGGCTTCCCCGGAAGCGTCGGGCCGGGTCTTTGTCCTGCACCGCCCCGGCAAAGAGGGCCTGGGCCGGGCGTATCTGGCGGGCTTTGCCTATGCTCTGGACAACGGCTATGACGCCGTGGTCGAGATGGACGCCGACTTGTCGCACGACCCGCTGTATCTTGTCAGCATGCTGGACGCCGCCCAAAGCGCCGACGTGGTGATCGGCTCGCGCTACTTAAACGGCATTTCGGTCATCAACTGGCCGCTGAGCCGCATTCTCTTGTCATGGGGCGCAAATAAGTATGTCCGCACCGTGACGGGCCTTGCGGTCAACGACTGCACGTCGGGCTACCGCCTGTACCACCGCCGCGTCTTGGAAGCATTGGACCTGCCCAATGTCCGCTCCAACGGCTACTCGTTTCAAGTCGAGATGACGTTCCGCGCCCAATTATGCGGCTTTCGGATGGTGGAAGTGCCGATTATCTTTATGGAGCGCCGCGCCGGTCAGTCCAAGCTCTCCAAAGGCGTCGTCTGGGAGTCGCTGCTGATGCCGCTGAAGTTGCGCTGGCACGCGCGGGCGATGAAGCGGGGGATGGGAAAAACTTGATTCGATAGGAAAGCAACACGGGGCTGAACCCCCGTGCTTCAAAGTGCAACTCCCCGCCTTCGCGGGCACCAAAAAGACCTTCCCTGACATCTTCGCCCGCGCAGGCGGGGAGTTGCACTTCAAAGCACGGGGGTTCAGCCCTGTGGAGCCTACCAAGTAAATTTCATAGGACCGAGGCGCAGCGAGATAGTCTAAAGCAAGTTTTCCAGCCCGTAGACCAAGTCGCCGCCGTTGGCGGCCAAGACGGGCGCGTGGCGGATGGCGAGCAGGACACCGGGCATGAAGGATTTGCGGTCGAGGCTGTCGTGGCGGAGCGTAAGCGTCTGGCCGGGGCCGCCGAAAATGACCATCTGCGACGCCACAAAGCCGGGCAGGCGGACGGAGTGGATGGGAATGTCCCCTGCCCCGTTTCCGCCGCGTGCGCCGGGCAAAGTTTCGTAAGCGCCGTCCGGCAGCGCGGTCGGCAGCGCCTCGGCGCGGCCTTCGGCGATCATCTCGGCGGTCTTTGAAGCCGTGCCCGACGGCGCATCGCGCTTTTTCTCATGGTGCATCTCGATAATCTCGGCGTCGTGCAGGTAACGCGCCGCGTCGCGGGCGAAGCGCATCAGTAAAATGGCCCCGACCGCGAAGTTGGGGGCGATCAGCGCCCCCGTTTCGTACCGGCAGCACAGCTCGCGGACAATAGCGAGGTCGGACGGCGACAGGCCGGTGGTGCCAACCACCGGGACGACGCCGGCAATCAGCGCGGTTTCAATGCTGTCTACAATGCTGTCCGGGACCGAGAAGTCTACAAGCACCGCAGGCTTTGTCGCTGCCAGCACGTCGGCCAGAGTGTCGCCGCGATTGATTTCGGCGACAAGCTCTAAATCCGCCTCGGCGCGGACCGCTGCGACGGTTTCCCGGCCCATGCGGCCCGCCGCCCCGGCGACCGCGACTTTGATTGTGTCTGCCATGCTATTCTAGCTTTCCAGGGTCGGGCCGACCGTGGCCTGGGCGTACTCGCCCGCGCCGAACGGTACTCGGCAATCTCGGCGATGTCGCCGAGCGTCACCGCTGTGATCTTTTCCATCGTTTCTTCAATCGGGATCACACGGTCGTAGACCAGCTCATTGGAGCCGATCCGGCGCATCCGCGAGTTCATGCCTTCCTGGCTCATCACGACAGAGCCTCGAAACTGGTTTTTGGCCCGGTCCAGCTCGGCTTCGGTGATGTTGTTCTTTAAGACATTGGCGAACTCGGTCTTGACGAGATCAATCACCTGCTCGGAAGTCGCCGGGCTGGTGCCGGAGTAGACCGCAAAGTAGCCGCCTTCTCTAAATGACTGCGAGTACGAGCCGATAGAGTACGCCAGGCCGCGCTTTTCGCGGATTTCCTGAAACAAGCGGCTGCTCATCGAGCCGCCGAGCACGGCATCCAATATAGACAGCTTGTACTTGTCGTCATTCATCTGCGCGTAGCCGTGCGTTCCAAGCACCAGGTTGACCTGCTCGATGGATTTTTCGATATATGCCGTGCCGGGAACAAACTGCGGCAGGGTATCGGGCATCCGCCAGTCGGTCTTTTTGCCTGTGAGATGCCCGAAGCGCTCCCGGACCATCTCGACAATTTCCTGGTGATTGAGGTTGCCCGCCGCCGCGATGACAATGGTGTCGGGGGTGTAATGCCCGCGCATGTAGCCCTTCAAATCGGCGGATTTCAAGGCCGAAACGGTCTCCGGGGTGCCGATGACGCTTTTGCCGAGCACATGGCCGGGCCAGAGGGTTTCGGCGAACAGGTCATGGACCAGGTCATCGGGTTCGTCGTTGCGCCGCTTGATTTCTTCCAGGATGACGTTCTGCTCGCGCCCCAGTTCTTCGGCGTCAATGTTGGAGTTCAAAAAGAGGTCTGAGAGCACGTCTACCGCTAAGGGTACATGCTCGGACAGCATCCGCACATAGTAGCAGGTGCTTTCTTTGGACGTAAAGGCATTGATGTCGCCGCCGACCGAATCGATCTGGTCGGCGATCTGCTGGGCGGTGCGCGTGGGCGTGCCTTTGAAGAGCATATGCTCAATCACATGCGAGATGCCGCGCACGTCGTCGCCTTCGTCGCGTGCGCCGACCCCGACCCAAATCCCGAGTGCCACCGACTGCACATAAGTTATGTTTTCCGTCACGATGCGGACACCGTTCGGCAGCACGTCACGCTGTATCATAATGTTCGTTCATCCTCGCTGATAGTTTGTCATGGCTGACTTGTTAGTATACCTCCTAACATTCCGCGCTTCCGCCGGGTTCCGCAGAATTGGCCGGGCGCGGCGCAGGCGGCCAAGCACTTGTTACCTTCGGAACGATTGGCGGTGTTGTTCCTCTTGCGATATGCCAGCAGCCAAGCGCGGTATCATAAAAGGCTTCAGACTCGGCGCGGCTGTCAAAGGCCCATTTGGGAATATAGAAAGTTCTTACCCATCCAAGAAAGTAGAAATAGTCTGCATCTTCCCGAAGGGCCAAGAATGCACGCCAGGATGATTTGTACTTGAGAAAACCTTTTCGAGAGCAAAACTCAGGCTCGATTGTGATAATCGTTGCTGGTCGGATTGTTGACAGCAGCGCACCCAGGAAGATGCAGAACGCCAAATAAATATAGGTGGCTCCCGTCGCAAACCATATTATCATCCAGTGGTGGCGTGTCAGTGAAGCTGGCGCAGACTGATATGTACCTAATGCCAGCCCCAAAATAGGAGCTGTTAAGGCAAAAGCGAGGAAGCAGCGGCCTGTAATTGTTCTGGTCGCTAGGTGACATAAGTAGAACCAGGTATCAATCGCTCGTGTTCGGAATGAAACTGTCATGGTTAGCCTTCAGCCGTGACGCAGAAACAGGCGGCGGAGAATTATTCTCCGCCGCCTGCGTTTTGTCCTGCCAAATGGCATTATTTGGCGCGAATGCCATCAGGACCATGTGTTGAAACACACGGCTAGGGTTTTATTGGGCTACACGGCGCGGACGCCACGAAGTACCGCTTCGCGGGACTCGGATTGGGTTTCTGTGTAGGGCGTAGGGCTTGCCCCTACCCGCCTTATGAATACAGAGGGCGGGGCAAGCTAAGAGGGCGGGGGCAAGCCCCGCCCCTACGCAAATGCTCTTTCCTAACCCCGCGAAGCGGTGTTTTGTGGCGTCCGCGCCCAATAGCCGTGTGTTTCAACACATGGTTCCGACGGCGGCGACTGCTTACATCTTCGCTTACATCTTCCCCATTGCGCCGCCCATGCTGCCGCTCATTGCGCCGCCCATCGAAGCGCCCATCGAGACGGGCGGGACGGACGGGGCATCGCTGCCGGCGTCGGCCAGCAGGCCGTCGGCGGTCTGGGAGCGCTCTTTGGCGGGCCGGGTGGCGCACGAGGGGTCCACGCCGGCCAGCATCATGCCCTGGCCGTTGGATTCGTGGATGCGGAACGACGGCGGGTCGGCGGGGTCGCGCATTTGGATCAGCAGGGTGGTCCGGGCTTCGTCGCTTTCGTTGATGCCCGAGCCGTGGATGGTCAGGTACGAGAAAAACAGCACGTCGCCGGCTTTGGCTTCAATCGGCAGGGCGTCGGCGACCGGGTACTCTTCGGGCGACAAGTGCCACGCCCCTTCCGAGTTGTGCGGCAGCATGCCGCGCTTGTGGGAGCCGGGGACGACCCGGACGCAGCCCCGGTTCAGCGGGGCGTCGTCAAAGTGGACAATCGCCGCGATCATCGAATGGTTTTCGTGCGGGAAAAACGGCACGTCCTGGTGCATCGGAAAGGGCGAGCCTTTCTCCGGCGGCTTGACGAACATTTTGGTGTGGTGAAGCTGAACATTCGGTCCGATGATGTCCGACGCCGCTTCGGCCAGCTTTTCGTTCGCCAGGAGCCGCAGAAACGCCGCGCTTTGGAACTGAACATCGTGGCAGTGCAGCAGCGATGTCTTTTTGCCCATCGCCTCGGTCGCCGCGCTGCCCCAAGTGGAGTCAATGTTCCGTATCTCGCTCAGGCGGCGGATGAGATCGTGGGCTTCTTGGCGGTACTGCGCTGCTTCCTCGGGGGACAGCAGGCCGCGCACGACGACGTAGCCGTTGTCGGCATAAAATTGTTTTTGTTCGGCAGTCAGCATGGGTTTCTCCTTGAAGTTTATTTTACCACGTCTGCCCCTGAGTGTCTTTAGACCAAATCGCCGGGGTTTTGGATATTCGGGACAGACGCCCGCTCCGGGTGACGGCGGGCTTCACCGGGAGAGCAGCCGAAGTGGGCGGTGAAGACACGCGTGAAGTGGTGAATATCCGGGTAGCCGACCGCCGCCGCGATTTCTTTCAGCGGCAGCGCCGAGCGCAGGATCAATCCCCGCGCCCGGTCCATACGGGCGTGGGTGATATACTGTGCGGGCGCTTTTCCGGTGAACTGTCCGAAGACGCGCGACAAGTGCCGGGGGGACAGCGAGACCTGGGCGGCGATCTCGGCCAGCGGCAGGGGGCGGGACAGATTGTCGTGGATAAACCGCACGGCCAGCCGTGCGGACACGTCGCCGGGGTCCGGCCCGGCGGGCTGCGGCACAAAGACGCGTCCCGCGCCCGCCGCCGCGAGGCCGAGAATCAGCGCCGACGCCAGCAGGCGGTACTGCTCCTCGCCCGCCAGACCCACGGGCGTCTGTCCGACCGTTTCCAGCGCGGCCCACACTGCCGCAGCAGTTTCCGAGGGGGCAGCCGCGACCGGCGAATTCGAGAACGCCCGCAGCAGCGTGTCGGCTTCGGTGTTGTCGGCTGCCGGCGGCGTCCACTGAAACGACACCCAGCGCAGCTCCATCGGCACGGGGCCGGTGTTGACGATCTGATGAATCACGCCGGGCCGGGCAAAAAACACGTCGTCCGGCCCGACCGCGTGGGCCGTGTCTTGAACGATAAACTCTCCGGCCCCGTGCCGCCCGACAAGGCAGACTTCAAAGAACGTATGCCGGTGCGGCTTGTTGTCCGCCAGATGCCGCTCATACGCCCAGTGCAGGATTTCGACACTCCCCGCCCCGAGCGCAATCCGCCCCCCGTTCCGGTTCAACCGCTCGGTCCACTCCATGCTCAGGCTCCCGTATAAAGCTCCCGTATCATGCCACGGATTGAAATCCGAGGCTGAAATAAACCAGTGTCGAAGCGACACAAGATCAGACCCGATTTCCGCGTCGCCGAGTATTTCCAAGACACGGAATTTATTCCGCGGCGACCTTCTTTTCCTGCCGCCTTGCGCCGAACTTCGCTTGTTAGACTTCGGGGGGCGGAAGCGGGGTCCGGCGCAGGGCTTGGGGGGACAGGCCGCGCTCTTGGTGCACCATTTTGTTGAACAGGCGCGGGTCGTCTATGCCCACTTGGACGGCGATGGTTTTTACGGGCAGGTCGGTAGAGCGCAGCAGGTGCTCGGCGCGTTCCACCCGCCGGCGGCGGATGTAGGCGACGACGGTGACGCCGAAGACGGCTTGAAACTGGCGGGTCAGGTGGTTGTGGGAGACGCCGACCGCCTGCGCCAAGCGGGGAATGTTCCAGGGCTGGGCGAGGTCCTGCTCAATCAGATCGCAGGCGCGGCGGACGGCGGCGGGATAAACGCGGCGGTCGGGGGCGGCGGGCGGCTCCCGGTCGGTCAAGCGCCACAGGATGTCCCACAGCCGGGCGTCGGCGCGGGCCGGCTGCCAGGACAGCCAGCCGGCTCCTTCTTCGAAGGCGGCATGCAGCCCGGCGAAGTCGTCGCCAAGGTCCTGCATCACGGGCATCGGCGTGCCTTCCGCGTCGGGGGCCGGCGGCAGGGCGAAGTGCCCGCAGAGATGGGTGGCCTTTTCGTGCAGGTAGTAGCAGTGCGCGGTGCCGGGCGGGAGGATGCCGACAAAGCCGGGGCGCACCGGAATTCGGGTTTCTCCGAGTTCCAGGGTGGCCCGGTAGGAATAAAAATGAACGCTCCACAGCCCGTCGAGGCAGTGCCGCTCGGTGATCTGGGGGCCATGCGTGGCGCAGGCCATCAGCCGGGCGCGGGGCGGCTGCTGAAGCGGCATCGGCCAGCGCAGGGACTGCCAGCCGGGCGTGGGGGTTACGGTGATTTTTGACATATTAAAGAGTGATTTCAGTCATTGGCGGAATGCCTCAAAGATGATATAGTATATCACGGCTGAGGGTAAAACACTCCGCTGCCGCGAAAATCACTGAAACGCACACGCTGCGTTGTAGAAAGAGGCTGTTATGTTATCCATGCGCCGACTCCGCTCCGGCCAAACTCGGGCGTTCACCTTGATTGAACTGCTCGTTGTCATCGCCATCATCGCTATTCTCGCCGCCATTTTGTTCCCGGTCTTCCAGAAAGTCCGCGAGAACGCACGCCGCACCCAGTGCTTGTCCAATGAAAAGCAGATTGCGGTCGGCTTTACCCAGTACGAGCAGGACTCCAACGAGAAGTTTCCGCCGCTGAATGGACCTGTTGTCAACGGCGGCGAAATTCAATTCCCCGGTGCGATTTACTCGTTCGTGAAGAGCGCCGAAGTGTTCCGTTGCCCGGATGACAACGGCAAAAACAACATCGCCGCTTCCGCCGCAAATCCTGGCGATGGGGCCGGTTTCGGCGGCGTGTTCGACCGCGAGTCTTATGGCATGAACACGGCCTTGAACCAGCCGCCCGCACCGGATGCTGGTGGCTTCCTGCAAAAAGTGCACGAAGGCATCAAGCTCTCTGTGGTTCGGAACCCTTCCGAGCTGTGTCTGCTCACCGAGGACTTTTTGGACGTCGTCCCCAAACAGAGCTTTGGCTACTGCGGCACCTATGCAGGCTGTACGCCGTCTTCGGCTGGCAATGCCGGATACACGAAGACATGGTACTCTGCCGAAAACACCACTCCGGTGCAAGACCCAGAACCCTCTACCTATGATTACGCCACGCCGGTCGCCCGGCACTCCGGCGGCATGAATGTCGCTTTTGTTGACAGCCATGTGAAGTTCCTGCGCTTTGAGCAGGTTTATAATTTGCCTACCGGCGTGACCGACCCGACCCAGTTCAAGCTGTGGCACCCGGACGCGAAGTAGTCTCGCACCGGTTCCCGCACGGAACCCGACCACACGAAACACAGGCGGCAGAGAATGGTCTCTGCCGCCTGTGTTTTTTTGTGTGTCAGGTTTTTGTGTACGAGGGCGTTGGGGGTTGCGAAGGCGTTGGTTGTTACGAGGGCGTTGATTGTGTGCGAAGGCGGGGGGATAACGAGGGCGTTGGTTGTTACGAGGGCGTGAACGCCCTCGCTGGGGAGCGAAGCGCTAAGGTCCCGCCTGCGCGGGACAAGAGTAGGACGAGGTTAAGAATAGGATGGATTGACATCTTCCGCCACGCAGGTGGCGGCTTGGCGTCCGCGCCCCCCAGCGAGGGCGTGAACGCCCTCGTAACAACCAACGCCCTCGTTATCCCCTGCCCTTGCCACTATCAACACGCCTCCAGACATCACGCTCAGACATTACGGCCTTGTCCACTTGCAGAAAAGGCCACGGCAGCGATGCCGTGGCCTTTCGTTGAGTTTCAGCGCGAACGCCTACCGCCGGGGGCGGAAGCGGGCGCGGGGAGCTTCGTCGTCAGCCTGCGCGAGCGGGGGGGCGTCGGGCGCGGTCAACGGCGCGGCGGCCGGGGCGATGTCGCCGGTGCCTTCAGGCTTGGCCGGCTCGAAGTGAACGGGACGCTCGGTGCGCTCGGAATTACCGCCGCCGAAGCCGCCGCGTCCGCCCCGGTCCCCGCCCCGATCCCCGCCGCCGGGGCGCGGGCCACGGTCGCCGCCCCGGTCAGGGCGCGGGCCGCGATCACCGCCCCCGCCGCCGGGACGGGCGGGACGGCCCGGCTCGGGGTTCGCCGGGTCGAAGGGCTGGTCGAGACCACGCGCCGTGAGGTTCACGCGGCCCTGCGGGTCAATCTCGGTGACGCGGACTTTGATCTTGTCGCCGAGTTTAATGACATCTTCGGGCTTGCCGATGCGCTCGTCCGAGTCGGAGAGCTGCGAAACGTGAACAAGGCCGTCTTTGCCGGGCAGGATCTCGACAAACGCGCCGAATTGCAGGAAGCGGACGACCGTGCCTTCGAACTCGTCGCCGGGGCTGAGCGTCCGGGTCAGGTCTTCCACGGCTTTCTTTGCCGCGTCGCCTGCCGCGCCGTCTACCGCTGCGATATACACCGTGCCGTCCTGCTCGATGTCAATTTTCGCGCCGGTATCCGCCGTGATCTTTTTGATGGTCTTGCCGCCCGGTCCGATGACCAGGCCGATCTGTTCCGGCTCGATGTGCAGCGTGATGATGCGCGGCGCGTAGTCGGAGAGCGTTTCGCGCGGCGCGGCAATCGCTTCGGTGATCTTGTCCAAGATGAACAAGCGGGCATCGCGGGCCTGGGCGAATGCCTGCACGAACACGTCGCGCGGGACGCCGCCGATTTTGGTATCGAGCTGCAAGGCCGTGATGCCTTCGGCAGTTCCGGCGACCTTGAAGTCCATGTCGCCCGAAAAGTCTTCCATGCCTTGAATGTCGGTGAGCACGGCGTACTTGCGCCCCGTCCCGCCCTCGCCGCTGCCTTCGGGGCCTTCAATCAGGCCCATGGCAATTCCCGCGACGGGGGCTTTAATCGGAACGCCGGCGTCCATCAGCGCAAGCGTCGAGCCACAGGTAGACGCCATCGAAGTCGAGCCATTGGACTCCAAGACTTCCGAGGTCAGCAGCATGGTATAGGGGAACGTCTCGCGCGACGGGATCACCGCCCGGAGCGCCCGCTCGGCTAAAGCGCCGTGGCCGATCTCGCGCCGTCCGGGGCCGCGCATGGGCCGCGCTTCGCCGACCGAGTAGGGCGGGAAGTTGTAGAAGTGCATGTAGTGTTTTTCGCTGTCTTCTTCCAGCGTATCCACCATCTGCGCGTCCTCGCCCGAGCCGAGAACCAAAGTCGTTAAGACTTGAGTCTGACCGCGCGTAAAGAGGCCGGTGCCGTGAACGCGGGGCAGCAAGCTGACTTCGCAGTCAATTTTGCGGATGTCGGTGGTGCCGCGCCCGTCGGGCCGCTTGCCTTCGGTCAGAATGAGGTCACGGAGCTGCTCTTTGACGACTTTGTCGGCGGCTTCTTTGAGGTCAGCGATGTTGTCGGGATATTCGCCCTTCAGCTCGTCTACCACCTGGTTGATCAGCAGGGTTAAACCCGCTTCGCGCGAGGACTTATCGGGGTCTTGCAGCCCGGAGCGGAGCATGGCGGAGAAGCGCTGGCGAATCACTTCCAAAATCTCGGCGTGGGTATGGTGCAGGGGGATGTCGGTCTTGGCTTTGCCGACTTTGGCGGCCAGCTCGCGCTGCATGTCGCAGAGCTTCCGGCAGGCGTCGTGGGCGAAGTCCATCGCTTCGAGCATTTTGGCTTCGGAGACTTCCGACGCCCCTGCTTCCACCATCGCAATCGCGTCATCGGACGCCGCGACAATGAGGTCGAGCGGGCTTTCCTGCTGCTGCGGAAAGCTTGGGTTCAGAATAAACGCGCCTTCGGCATCAAGACCGACCCGGACGCAGCCGATGGGGCCGTTGAAGGGAATGTCCGAGACCATCAGCGCCGCCGACGCCGCCGTGACCGACAGCACATCGGGCGAAAACTCGGGCTGATACGACAGCGGCATGGCGATCACCTGGGTCTCGTTCCGCATGCCGTAGGGGAACAGCGGGCGCAGGGGCCGGTCAATCAGCCGCGAGGTCAGGGTCGCTTTTTCGCCGGGCCGTCCGCCGCGCTTGACAAAGCCGCCGGGGATTTTGCCGACCGCGTATTTCCGTTCTTCGTAGTCGCAGGTGAGGGGGAAAAAGTCGAGATTCGACTTGGGTTCTTTGGACATTGTGGCGGTCGCCAGGATGATCGTGTCGCCGTTTTGCAGCACGACCGCGCCGTTGGCCTGCTGGGCGAGCTTGCCGGTGCTGAGGCGAAGGGTCGCGCCGCACCATTCCGTTTCGACAAATTGTTCCATGTGTGTTGGGTGTTCCTAAAAGACCCGACTCCTTGCGTCGCAGGGGTCCTTCCGAAGCGGGAGGACGAAGAGGGTTTTGTCGCCCGCAGGCTTGCTTGAAAACTCTTCACCTTCCGCTTCGGGAGGGTCGCCGCTTGCGGCGGGGTGGGTTCCTATCCCGCGCTGGGGACAGGGAAAAGTCGGCAGGGCGGTGAATGCCGAAAGCCTCCCTTGCGCGTCTTCGCCGGGAGGCTTTTGCGTGAAAACTTAGTGCTTGCTGCGGATGCCGAGCTTGGCGACCAGCGCACGGTAGCGGTTGATGTCTTTGGCGGCCAGATAATTGAGCAGACGCCGCTGCTTGCCGATCTGCACCATCAAGCCGCGCTGGGTGTGGTTGTCGTGACGATGCACTTTCAGGTGCTCGGTCAGGTTCTTGATGGACGAATTCAGCAGCGCAATCTGGACTTCCGGCGAGCCGGTGTCCGAGTCGTGCGTTTTGTTGCCTTCAATGACAACTTGTTTTTGTTCTGTGAGCAGAGCCATTTAGCTCTTTCCCTCCTGCGTTTCTTGTGTGTAATCTTGAATAATCTTTTGGGTATCGCCGCAGTGTACCCGATGGGGGGGCGGCATGTCAAGCGCGGCGATGCTGAACAAGCCCCCGGAGCTGGAAGCTCCGGGGGCCTAAACTCACCTACGACTTGGCCCGCTGCCGGACCGCCGCGCTCAGATTGACCCAGCGCGGGTTAAAGCCGTCTTTTTTCATCTCAGCGAACGCCTGCGAATAAGTCCAGTTCTGCTGCGTCACCCGGTAAATGCCGATCATGCAGCCGGTGCGGTCGGCCCCGTGCTGGCAGTGGACGAACACCGGCGACTGCGGGGCCTGCTTGAGCGTCGCCAGCAGGGTCGAGACTTCTTTCGGGGTCGGGGCCTCTGCCCCCATCGGCAGGTTGATCCACTGAAAACCCAAAGAGCGGGCGTAGACACCTTCTTTTTTGACGGTCTTCGGGGCAATCCGCAGGTCAATGACGGTCTTGACCCCCATCGCTTTAAGCTGCCGCAGGCCGGCTTCGGTCGGAGCCGCGCCGCGCCAGATGCCGGGCGCGGCTTGGTGGAAGTTCGGCAGGTCGGCGGACTCGGCATGACAGGGCACGGCGAGGAGGAGGCAGAAAAGCCCCCCCGCCCCGATTCTGGGGAGCCAGATCGGAAACTTGCCGAGCCGTGCAGCGACTTCACTTCGTATGGCTCCCCAGAACTGGGGCGGGGGGCCGCTAAAAATAAGGGTTGGTTTCATTTTGCAGGTAGCCGGCATAGTCCCCGACGGCATCTTCCAGGGACAAAAAGGGCAGGTCGCAGCCGATCCCGCGCAGGCGGGTCAAGTCGGCCTGCGTATGGTACTGGTAAGCGGCCCGGATATTTTCGGGCGTCGGGATATAGGAAATGGCGGCGGGCTGATTCAACGCGCGAAACAGGGCGGCGGCGAGGTCGTTAAAGGTCCGCGCCTGCCCCGTTCCGACATTGTAGATGCCGTTAGCGTCAGGGTGGTCCAAAAACCACAGAACGACGGCGCAGACATCTTTGACATACACAAAGTCGCGCTCCTGTGCGCCGTCGGCGTACTTTGGGTGGTGCGACTGAAACAGCTTAATCCCGCCGGTTTCGCGGATTTGATGGAAGGCGTGCCAGGGCACCGACGCCATCCGGCCTTTGTGGTACTCGTTGGGACCGAAGACGTTAAAGAAGCGCAGGGAGGCGATTTGGTCGGTCCAGCCGTCCCGAATGGCTTCCGTGTCGGACAGCCATTTGGAGAACGCATAAGGGTTGAGGGGAAGCAGAGTCGCCGTCACGGCGTCGGCATCGGAAAAGCCCCGCTCGCCGCCCCCGTAGACGCTGGCCGAGGACGCATACACAAAGCGAACCGCGTGCGCCATCGCCCAGTGGGCCAGCGCCCGCGTGCAGCGGACATTGCGCTGCTGCAATTCGTCCATGTCGGGAAACGACGTGTCCGTGATCGCGCCGATATGCAGAATGCCGTCCAGCTTGCCGTCGTAAGCGCCGGCGACAAGGTCATGGACAAAGCGATCCGGCGAAACAACGTCCAGAAACGCTTTGCCGCGCAGGTTTTTCCACTTCGGCCCGTCGCCGTACTCGTCCACCACCAGCACATCGCGGCGGCCCCGCGCGTTGAGCATTCCGACCAGCACGCTGCCGATAAACCCCGCGCCTCCTGTGACGACCAGCATAGGACTGTTCCTTTACGACGAGAAAACCGACAGGTCCCACGAATCGCGCCACTCGGCGGAAAGCGTGTCGCCGTCAACGCGCAGGGGCAGCCAGGCATAGCGCGAATCGCGCAGGTCGGCAGGGTTCCAAATATCGAGCATCAAGATAAACGCGCCGGGGCGGCCCGCCACCGGCAGCACAAACGTATTCTGCCCGCCGTAAGTCGTGTCCGCGCCGGGGCCGGCGCAGGGGTTTCCCCGAACCGTCCACGGGCCAAGAGGAGAAGCGGCGACTGCGTACTCGGCGGCGTTGGGCGCCCAGCCGGTGCAGCCGGAGCCGACAAAAAAGTACCGGCCGCTGTGCCTAAACACGGCCGGCGATTCGCGCCCGCTGTGGTCTTTGGGGGCGGCAAACGCCGACGCGGACGCATCGACGACGCTTAAATAGTCGTCCGACAGCCGGGCAATCCGAATGACGGAGTTGGTGTCGGATGAAAAGATCAAATACGCCGCGCCGTCCGTATCCCCGAACAGCGTCATGTCGCGGCTGTCGAAGCCGCCGGGCTGAACACTGCCGCCGTAGGTAAACGGCCCGGTCGGCGCGTCGCTGACGGCATACCCGGCGCGGGCGTAGGTGTAATCGCGGGTGTCCACATGCAGCCACAGCACAAACTTTTGTGTTTGGGCATTGAAAAGCACTTTCGGCCGCTCGGCGACTTTGCTGGGGTAGAGGTCGTGGGCCGGGTCGCCGGGAACCGCCGGCAGAACAATTCCGTGGTTTGTCCAGCGCTCCAAGTCCGGCGACGAATAGCAGGAAACGCCGAGAATATCCACGCCGCCGCTGATCGGATCGGTCGGGCCGTCTTTGTTTTCGCCGTACCAGTAATACAAGCCGTCATGGAACAGAATTCCGCCGCCGTGGGCCTGAATCGGGTGTCCGTCGGTGTCGCGCCAAACAGCGCCGGGTGTAAACATAGGCTACTCCATCAAAGAAAGCGGGTTTTGCAGCAGGCGCTTGACTTCCTGCATAAACCGAGCGCCAGTCGCGCCGTCCATCACCCGGTGGTCGCCGCTGAGGGTCAAGTTCATGCGGGGCCGGGCGGCAAGGGTGTTGTCGTCCAAGACGACCGCTTTTTTGACGATGCTCGATACGGCCAGAATGGCTCCCTGCGCCGGGTCAATAATCGCGATGAAGTTCTCGACATCGAACGGCCCCAAGTTAGACACCGTGAACGTGCCGCCGCTGTACTCGCTCGGCTGAAGTTTTTTGTCGCGAGCTTTCTTGACCAGCGTTTTGGTGTTCTGGGCCAGAACCCGCAGCGGGGTCGTGTCCGCGTCGCGAACGACCGGCACAATCAGGCCGTCATCGAGGGCCACGGCGACGCCGACATGGACGCCCGCGCCGGGATAAAGTTTGTCGTCTTTAAACGAGGCATTGACGGCGGGGAATTTCACCAGCGCTTTGGCGGACGCTTTAACCACCATGTCGTTGACCGAGATTTTGGGGAGCGTTTCATCGTAAGCATTCAGCATCTCGCGCAGGGCCATCGCTTCGGCCATGTCCACTTCCGACGTGATGTAGAAATGCGGAATGGTCGTCTTGCTTTCCACCATGCGCCGGGCGATCACTTTCCGCATGGCGGACAGCTCGGTCGGGGTGGTCAGCGGCGACGGCGTGTAATCGGCGCGTTTCATCGGCGCGGCGGGAGTGACGGTCGCCGGCGGCAGGTCGCTGGAAACAGCCGTAGACGGCACCGAAACAGCCGGAGCGGTCGCGGTCGCCGGGGCGGAAGACGCGAAGGCCAGCACGTCCGCTTCAATGATGCGCCCGTGCGGCCCGGTGCCGGTAATTCGGGCGATGTCCAGCCCGCGCTGCCGCGCGACCGACCGGGCCAGCGGCGACGCTTTAAGACGCTCCGTGCTGCCGTTCCCGTTTGGCGCGGCGGCGGTGGCCGGCTTTGGGGCGGCGGCGGTGGCCGGCAGGGGCGTGTCGTACTCGGCGGCGGCTTCGCGGCGGCGCTCGGCGGCCTGCGCCGGGGCGGGCGCAGACGCCGGCTTCGACGACCCGCCGCCATTGGCGCTCTGCCTCGGCACATCGTCGCCGATGATCGCAATCACCGTGCCGACGGGGAGCACTGCGCCCGCTTCGGCCTTGACATGGAGCACGCCCGCGTCTTCGGCTTCAATCTCGACATTGCTTTTGTCGGTCTCAATCTCGGCGATCACGTCGCCGAGTGCGACCGTTTCGCCGTCCTGCTTCTTCCATTCAAGCAGGGTGCCTTCTTCCATCGCGTCGCCCATCTTGGGCATAATTACTTCTGGCATAAATTGGTTTTCTCTTAATCCGCAGTCGTTCCACACGCAGGCGAAGAAGCGAGGGAGTGAACTCCTCTCGCTCCGTAGGGTCGTCCTTCGGACGAGAAGAAACCGAACGTGTGCCGCTCTTTCGTCCGAAGGACGTACTTAACAGCGAGAGGAGTTCACTTCCTCGCGCTCTCCCTTATTTCCATTCACCTATGCGCTCCGCTCCAAAGTTTTCTTGACGGCGGCGATAATGTCCGGCTCGTGCGGAGTGGCGGCCAGCTCCAAAGTCCGGGCGTAGGGCATCGGGACGAACGCGCCGGCGACGCGCTCGACGGGGGCATCCAAGTAATCAAACGCGGCACTGCCAATCTGGGCGGCGAACTCGGCAGCGATGCCGTAGAACAGCCACTGCTCCTGCACGACCACGGCCCGGTGGGTCTTTTTGACGCTGTTGATAATTGTGTCCAGGTCAATCGGCTGAAGCGAGCGCAGGTCCACCACTTCGGCGTCAATCCCCTCGGCGGCAAGCTGCTCGGCGGCGGCCAGTGCCAGCACGGTGCCGCGCGAGTACGACACGATGGTGACATCTTTGCCGGTGCGCTTGACATCGGCGACGCCCAGCGGAACAATGTATTCGGGGTCGGTCGGCACATCGCCTTTGGTCCGGTACAAACCCGCATGCTCATTGAAGACGACCGGGTTGTTGTCACGAATGGCGGCTTTCAGCAGCCCTTTGGCGTCGGCGGGGGTGGCCGGGGCGACGACTTTCAGGCCGGGGGTGTTTGCGTACCAGTGGGCTAAATCCTGGGAATGCTGGGCCGAAAGCTGAACGCCGACTCCGCCGGGGCCGCGCAGGACGCAGGGGACATTGTACTGGCCGCCGCTCATATACAAAATTTTGGCGGCGTGGTTAATGATGCCGTCCCACGCAACCAGCGCGAAGTTCAAGGTCATAAACTCGATAATCGGCCGCAGGCCCATCATCGCCGCGCCGACCGTCATGCCGACCATGCCGGCTTCGGAAATCGGCGTGTCTACGATGCGCTCGGGGCCGTACTTTTCGAGAAAGTCTTTGGTGATTTTAAACGTGCCCTGGTACTGACCGATTTCCTCGCCGAGCATGAAGACTTTTTCGTCGCGGTCCAGCTCTTCTTGCAGCGCCATGCGGATCGCATCGGCATAGGTCAGCGACTCGGTCGGGCCGGTGTAGGCTTCGTGGGAATGGACGGTCGGCACGATGCGGGCGATGTCTTTGTCGTCTTTGGTGTCGGCTTTGTACTGAATGCCTTCGCTGGTGTGCATCGTGTCCTGGGTGGGGATCGCCGACGGGTTGGTGTCGCTGTGGCCGGTGCCGTTCGACCCTGTTCCATTCGTGCCGTTCATCTTGGACACTTCGCCGATCACGGCGATAGGCTTGCCGACCGCGATGACTGCGCCCGGCTCGGCCTGAATATGCAGGACGCCGGCTTCTTCGGCTTCAATCTCGACATTGCTTTTGTCGGTCTCAATCTCGGCGATCACGTCGCCGAGTGCGACCGTCTCGCCGTCCTGCTTTTTCCATTCAAGCAGGGTGCCTTCTTCCATCGCGTCGCCCATCTTGGGCATGATCACTTCAGCCATAGTTTCCTTTATTTCTGTAGAACATACACGAGGAGGGCGAACACAAGGTTCGCCCCTACGGGGTCCATTCGGTATGTAGGGCGCGAACCATGTGTTCGCCCTTCCGTGTCCGCTCTTGCCCGCTCCAAGCGCCTGCTAATCGGCGTAAACGTCCTGGGTCAGCTCTTCCTTCGTGCAAAGCGGGCTGCTGTCGGCGTACTCGCCGGCGGCGCGGGCCATGTCCAGGGCTTTTTGGTCCATTTCGCGGTGCTTGTCGTCGTCCAAAATCCCCAGGTCGCGCAGCTTCTGCTCCAAAATCTGCACCGGGTCGCGGCCCTTCCAAACGTCCAGCTCTTCCGGCTGGCGGTAGGTCGCCTGCGTTTCCGCGCCGTCCGCCGCGCCGTGGCCGACATAGCGGTAGGTGATGGCTTCGAGGAAAAAGGGCGCGGGCTTTTCGCGCATCTGGTCCACAATCGCCTGGGCGGCTTCGCGGACCGCGAAGTAATCCTGGCCGTCCACTTTGGAATGGGCCATGTTGTAGGATTCGACGCGGGAGCCGAGATCGGTGTTGGCCGACGACCGCTCAATCGAGGTGCCCATCGCGTACTTGTTGTTTTCGAGCACATACAAAATCGGCAGCTCGTACAACTGGGCCATGTTCAGCGCTTCGTGGAACCCGCCGGCGTTCATGGAGCCGTCGCCGAGAAAGCAGACGCAGATGTTATTGCCGCTTTTCAGCTCCGGGGAATGCTTCAACGCCCAGCCGATGCCGACGGCCAGGGGGACATTGCCGCCGACGATGCCGTAGCCGCCGGCGAAGCCGTGTTCTTTGTCGAAGAGGTGCATCGAGCCGCCTTTGCCGCGCGAGATGCCGGTGCTTTTGCCGTAAATCTCGGCCATCACTTTGTCGGCATCACTGCCCAAAACGAGGCAGTGGGCATGGTCGCGGTATGACGACAGGGCCTGGTCGCCGTGCTTCCAGGTATGCAGGACGCCGAGCGAGACCGCTTCCTGCCCGATATAAAGGTGCAGGTAGCCGCCGACTTTGCCGGCGCGGAAGGCGCGGTTGCACTGCTCTTCGAAGTGGCGAATATCAAGCATCTGCTGGTAAGTATGCAGCAGCGCGTCGGGGGTCAAGCCGAGTTTTTGGACCACGTCCGCCGCCGACACCGCCGGCAGGGGGTGGCTGTGGCCGTCGGAGCGCGGCAGGGGCGTAAAGCCGTTTTTCGGAGCGCCGCCGGTCAGCGAGCCGTTCAGGGCGGCGCTGGGCGGCGAGCTAATGTCAGAGTTTGTCTTCGGAGGCGCGGCGGGGCTTGCGGCCATGGGGTGTGAACCTCTCGTTATGTTTGAATTGCGTCTTGAGATCTCGGCAAAAGCCGTTGCAGGAAAAGCCGGTGTATTGTAGCGGAAATCCGGGCGGCGTGTCAAGTTCGCCGGGTACGGGTTTTTGCTTGACAGAACCCCGGCAGGCGTTTATAATGGGCCTGTTATTCTTGCCCGTTTTCATCTTTTTCGTTTTTCAGTTCAGGGAGCTGCGGTATGAACTTATTTTCCCATGTCACACAGACGCTCACCCGCCGGTGGCGGGCGATGCAGCAGGAAAGCGCGGTGCGGGGCGCTTACGAGGAAGGCCGCCTGGAAGAAGCGATAGTCCACGCCCGCGCCTTGTATGAATTCGACCTGGAAAACCCCTGGGCGAACTTTTTTCTCGCCTGCCATCACTTGGAAGCCGAGCGCTACGGCGAAGCCTTGCAGCATCTGTGCCGGGTCCAAACCGACTGGCCCGATGATGCTTATACCCATTTTGCGGTCGGCTTGTGCCATGATTATCTGGAATCCCCCCATGCCGCCCTGCCCGCCTACCGCCGCGTCCTGGAGCTGGTTCCCGAGTGGGCCAAAGCGCGAAAGAACTTAGGCCGCGACCTGTATCTCACGGGCGACTACCCCGCCGCCGAAGCGACCCTACGCGCTTACTGCGCCGACGCCCCCGGCGACCGCGAAGCGCACGATTTGCTGGGCTACATCTGCTACCGTCAGGGCAAATTACGGGACTCATTCGGCCACTACGAAAGCGCCCGCCGCTTGGACCCGTTCAACCCGAAAATGGAGCGCAACGCCCGCCTCTTGTACATGAAAAGCGCCCGGTCTTAGGCGTTTGTCAAAGGCGCTCCGAACTTCTCATACTGAACTCGTCGCGGGCGGGCGCAGCCGCCTGGTTGTTATCCGCTGAAGAGGCTTTTCCATGTCACAGATCGAACGTTACCGCATGCTGTATGAATACGAGAGGGATTGCGACCAAAAGATGCTCGCGATGCTGGACGCTGTTCCTGAATCCCGCCGCAGCGACCCTCGCTTTCAGCAGGCCGTGACGCTGGCGGATCACCTGGCGGCCTGCCGCGAGTTCTGGCTGGACTGCATGACCAAAGGCAGCAGCGGGCTTGCCGGATGGAACGAGCAGTGTGATTTTTATGCGCTTCGCCCCCACTTCGCGGCTGTCGAGCCGCGCTGGACGGGTTATCTTGCCCGTCTTGACGACACCCAAATGGCGCAGGACTTTGAGTTCACCGAGTCGAATGGGGAAACTTTTCGCCTGTCCCTCGGAGTGCAGATCGAGCAGCTTGCCGGACACGCTGCCTACCATCGCGGCCAGATAACGCTGCTTGTGGATCAGCTAGGCGGCGAAGTCATAGACACTGATTATGCCGATTGGTGGTGGGCAAACCAGGGCTGACGGTTGTTTTTCTTCCCGTCAATCGAAACGATAAACCGGAAGGAAGGGTAGATCAAGATATGCACCCTAAAAACTGGATATGTCACGGGCTGCTGATCTTCGCGCTCGCCTTCGAACATTGTTTGGCCTCACTTCTTGCTGTGGTGATTTCATTTGGCGGCGCTATGTCACGTTTCGACACGGGTGCCGATTTCTTATCGAACAGTTTCAGCAGATGAAGAGGGCGTTTGCTTTTGCCATACCATATTGTCTTTGATGTATCGCAGTCGGGCTATCGGTACTGGTGGTTTCCAGCTACAGGTCTTGCGCTCGCCGTATTCGCTGCGCTTGGCATGTTGATTGATAAGCATCTGCCCTTTGTGCCGCCCAAGCGAAAGCTACCACTGTCGATTCCAATTGGCCTTCTGCTGTTGTGGAGCGTCATTATGTTTGGTGAGACTTTTCAAGATTATCGAAAGCTCAAATCGGCTTTGGTGTCCGGTCACTACGAGACTGTAACGGGGACAGTGACGGACTTTACAGCGCAGCCGGAGGGAGACCATTTGCCGGAAAGTTTTGCCGTCAATAGACGGCGTTTCTCTTATTCGTTCGCAACTGTTACCGCTGGATTCAATCGCAGCCGTTCGCATGGCGGACCGATCCATGAAGGAATAAAAGTTAGACTTGCAGTTGTTGGCGACGAGATTGCACGGGTTGAAACGGCACAGTAGTAACCAGGGTATTGCCCTTCAGAGCATGATCCGCCGGCACCTACCTCCGTTGACCATGTGCTTCAACACATGGCCCGGTATGTCGAAAGTAAACTACATGAAATCACCGCTGCCGAAACAATTTTATACGCCAGACAAATACTTAAAGCTGGAGCGCCGCGCGGAGTACAAAAGCGAGTATTTTGACGGCGAGATTGTCGCAATGGCGGGCGCGGGACGAAATCACTGCTTGGTTTCCGGCAACGTGACTGCTTCTTTGGGCGTTCAGCTTCGCAAGAAGCCCTGCGAGGTCTACGCCAACGACATGAAGGTGCAGGCGGATAAAGCGCGGCAGTTTTCCTACCCGGACGTAGTGGTCGTCTGCGGGGAGCCACAGTTTCGGGACAGCGAGGACGATGTTCTGCAAAATCCGACAGTGATTGTGGAAGTGCTGTCGCCGCCCACGGAAGCCTATGACCGGGGCGAAAAGTTTCTGCGGTATCGGCGGCTCGACTCACTGCAAGAGTATTTTTTGGTGACGCAAAGCGAGCGGCGAGTGGAGCATTTTTTGAAGCAGAGCGACGGGTCGTGGCGCATGACCGAGTGGACTGAGGGCGGCTTGGCGCTGGAGTCGGTCGGCTGCACACTGACGCTGGACGATATTTACAACAAAGTCAGCGCAGAGCCGAAAGTGCGTTTGGTCATAGACGGGCCGCGCTGAGACACAGAACGGCTGTATGTGAGGGCGAACACGGCAAGGAAAGGGCGAACACAAGGTTCGCCCCTACAGGTCATGCCGGAACGCAGGGCGCGAACCTTGTGTTCGCCCTTTCCTTGCCGTGTTCGCCCACAGAAGCAGCCGTACATAAAACGCGGCACTTTCGGGTATGATGGCGTGTTGAATCATTACGCGCCGAAACGCCGGACCAAACCCAATTTCACAAGAAAGACTTTAGAAAGTCGTCCATGACCGTCAAACTTCCCGAAACTCCCCAAAGCGGCAGCCGAACAAACGCCGTGCTGCCTTATCACACATTAATCGGCACGCGCAAAGACGCGCTGCTGCCGCCGGATTTGACCCAAAGCGATACGCCGAAGCCGCCGGCGGCGCTTTTGAGCCGCGACGAGCGCGAGCGGCAGGTGGAGCGTGCGTTTGCCGGATTGTACCGCTGGTATGTCGAGCGCTCGCAGCGCATTCGCAACTGGAACCCGGACACATCGTTTGAATGGGGCCAGATGCGGACCGACCATTCTGAGGAAGTTGTGCAGCTTATCGAAGGCTTTTTCGCCGTCGAGCAGTACACGCCCGATTACACGTCGGAGATTTTGCGGATCGTGCGGCGCTCCTCCGGCCGCTCGAACTTCCAATTACGCTGGGGCGCGGAAGAAGAGCGCCATGCGAACACGTGGGAGAACGCGCTTTTGTTTTCGCGCGGCCGCACCCCGGACGCGATTGAAGATTACAAAGGCCAACTGCGTAATAACAACTGGACTTTGCCCTGGGACGATCCGCTGCATATGATGCTGTACACGGTCTTTCAGGAGCGGGCGACGCAGATCAACTATTTGAACTTCGCGAAGATCGCACGCGGCGAGTCTGAGAACCCGGACTTTGCGGGCGACGCCGATCCGGTTCTGGCCGCCGCCTGCACGAAGCTGGCGGTGGATGAAGCCGCGCATTATGCGTTCTTTTTGGAAGGTGCCCGGCTGTATTTGTATTATCAGCCGGAGGAAACGTTGCAGGCCATTCACGATGTCGTGAGCCACTTTGCGATGCCCGCGCAGAATATCATCCCGAACTGGCCGACGGTCGCCGAGACGATCTACAAGGCGGGGGTCTACGGCCCGCGCGTTTTCCAGCGCGACGTGATCGGCCCGGTGTTCGACAACCTGACCGTCGCCGGCAAGAAGGCGCTCGAGAACGGCATCAAGCGCACCCGCGAAATCCCGAACGACGACGGGGTGATGCGGACCACGGCGCTGTGGGACGTGTTCGATCCCGGCGAAGCCGAGCGGAGCGTGATGCGCCTGCACGAGAAGATCGGCGCGTATGAAGCGAGCGTGGGCCGCGCGGCGCTGGACCCGTTTGAGTTCAAGCCGAACCCGGACTGGCCGAAGGCGTAGATAACCGGGGCGTTGGCTGAAGGGCGTATGTAACGAGGGCGTGAACGCCCTCGCTGGGGGGCGCGGACGCCAAGCCGCCACCTGCGTGGCGGAAGAGTCCATTCGTGCCGTCCTATTCTTGTCCCTTACCCTCGGGACCTTAGCGCTTCGCTCCCCACCCCAATAAAACACTAGCGAGGGCGTTTACGCCCTCGGAAGTATCATGCCTTACCCGGCAGGTAGCCACTCATGTCACAAAACGCAAAAATCGCCGTGCTTGCCGGAATTGCCCTCGTTGCCGTCGGCTTCGGCTGCCGGTCGTCGCAGCCGGGGCTGGCCGCGCCGAGCCGTCAGGCCGCCGACACACGCTCCCCCCGTGCCGTCAATGCTGCCGACCAGTCCGGCTCGCCGCTGCTGCCGGACCCGAAGATGACGCCGGGGGCGACTTTGCCGGTCGCCGCCGGGGACATCTGCGTGCCCGGCTACACCAAAAAAGTCCGCAATGTTCCCGCCGGCGTCAAAGCCCAGGTGTACGCCGAGTACGGCATCGCCAGCCACCGGCCCGGCGAGTATGAAGTGGATCATTTGATCAGCCTGGAACTCGGCGGGTCGAACTCTCTCAAAAACTTGTGGCCGCAGTCGTATGTGACCCAGCCGTGGAACGCGCATGTTAAAGACAAGCTGGAAAACGAGCTGCACGCCGAGGTCTGCGCGGGGAAGATTGATCTGGCGACCGCCCAGCACGAGATTGCGACCGACTGGATTGCGTCTTATAAGAAGCACTTCGGCACTAATAGTCCGCTGTCGGCGGGCGGCGGACAAGGACAAGTCAGCCACCCGCTGACGGGGCAGGACGCGCCGTTCGGCAGGGATAACGTCCCGAGCAGCACGGCCCCTTCGGCCAGCGCTCAGGTGTGGGTCAACACCAAGTCCGGCAAATACTTTCACATCGGCTCGCCGTACTACGGCAACACCAGAAGCGGGCAGTATATGAGCGAAGCCGATGCCGTCAACAGCGGCTATGTGGCCGCGCAGGGACAATAGGGAAAACCGAGGAGAAAGCAATGACAAGCAATCACAAGCTGACCAGTCTGATTCAGGGCCGAACCATTGCGGGAACGTCCAACTCTAATGATGCGCTGACCATTGCGTTCACGGACAATTCGCAGATGACGGTGCAGACGGCGGGGTCATCGAACAGCGCGTCCACCGGCGGCACGGTGAAGGCCGTCCGGCAGGCGGGCACGACGCTGGCGCTGGACATGGACGGCGGCACGTCCATGGAAATCCCGCTGGCCGAGGAAACATCGAGCGTGATGGTGCGCGATGCCCAGGGCACGATGGAGTACGCGGATTAGGCACGGAGATAAGAGCGGGGAAGGAAGCGAGGAAGTTGCGAGGAAGTAAACTTCACTCGCTGCAAAAGTCGTCCTTCGGACGAAAAGACAGGGAAGCCGAATGTCTGCTAATCTTTCGTTCGAAGGACGCTATTCAGCAGATACGAAGTAATGCCGAAGGCATAGAGGAATTTATTCCCTCGCTCTTTGCTTTTTTTGACTCTTCATTCATCCTTCTCTTTCGCTCGCCGCTTCGCTTCCAGCAGGCGGTTCGTGTAGCCGTCGCCATCAGCCGTGCCGCTCGGCTTGTCGGCTTTGGGGCGCGGCGGGAGGGCGGCGACCTGCGGGAATGGATTGTCGCCGTCGTCAGCAGACCGGGCGGCGCGGCGGTTGAGAAGCTGAGCCGTCGCGTCCGGGTCGGAATCGGCGCTTGACGCGCGGGTGGTCGTCTTGCGCTTCAGCAGCGTGTCCATTTGCGGCGTAGACGGCTGGCTTGCCGAACGCGCGGCAATGCCCTCGCGGTACGCGGCGGCGCGGACGGCGGCGGCGCTTGCCCCGGCGAGAGCGGTTTCGCGGACTTCGGCGGGGCGGATCAAGAGGCGGCGGACGGCAACGTCCAGCAAAAACAAAAGGGCGGCCCAGAGCAGGAGCGGCGGGCCGATGTCTTTGACCCCGACGACCCATGACGGCGCATCGCGGTAGACCTGCCCGGCGTCGTTTTGGAGTTTGCCGCCGGTTTCCTCGGCCAGACGGGTCAAAAGCGGCAGGTTCGGGCCGAGCGTGCGGAACTCCGGCGAGTACGGGACGACCAGGCTGACGGTCTGCGACGGCGGCGCGGGGCCGCTTGCGGCGGCTTCGCCCCGGTGCACGTTCACCAGGTACGGCCCGGTCTGGTCGGCATCGAAATTGCCTTCGTAGCGGCCCGGCCCCGTCTGCGAGAGCGTCACCGGCTTCAGCGACAAGTCGGGCGCGACGACATTGGCGGTGATTTTGGCGGCGTTGACAAAGCCGCCGTTGGCGGCGAACGCATCTACGACTAAGTGCCCTTTGCCGTTCTGGTTGTCCAGCGTGCTTTGGAAGTCGGCGTCGGTGTTCTGGCGCAAAGACCAGCGCAGGGTCTGCGCCCAGAAGCGGGGAAAGCCGGCCCAGGGCAGCCAGCGAACGGCCCAGTGCGGGCGGTCGTCCGATGTAAACGCAAAGGTCCGCCCGAGGCCGCAGCGCCAGTAGGCGAACACGGGGTCGCGGTGATCGGTTGCGGTCAGCGCGACGGTCGCGCCGGGCTTGGTCGACGACACGTTGTAGCCCAAAAGCGGCGGCTGCGCTCCCCAGTTGATGCCGGCAATCACTTCGTCGTCGGGAATGGGCTTCGCGAGAAACGGCTCTTCAATAATCCGCAATTTGGACACCGACTGCTGATCTTTTTTGAGCAGCTTCGGCAGGTCCTCGGGCTTTTCGGCGACATACGCCGTTCCGCCGCCGACCTGGGCCATGGAGGCGAGAAACTGCGCTCCCTGGGCATCGGCCCCGGTCGCGACCGTGGACAGCGTGATGCCGTTGGCTTTCAGCGCGGACAAATTGGCGGTGTTCTGCCCCGACTCGCTGATCGCGTCGCCGTCGCCGAGAAACATGATATGCTTGACCTGGGCGGGGGTCGCTTTAAGCACCCGGCCCGCTTCGAGAATATACGGGTCGTAGACCGGCGGGTCGTTCATGTCGGTCAGCCCGGCCATCTGCGCTTTGAGGCCGGCTTTATCGGAAACATGCTGCATGGGGATGCGCCAGACGCCGTTGCAGTCTTCCACCCCGATTTGGTCCTGCGGATCGAGTAAATCCACCACGGATTTGGCGGCTTCGATGGACATGTTGACATTGCCCGGCTCTTCCAGGTCTTCAATCACCAAAGCGACCGCGATGGTCGGGAAGCGCTTTTTGTCTTTGATATCCATTTTTACGGGCAGGGCGTCTTCAATCGGCGTTCCCGAGTAGCCGCCGGCGGCAAACGAATTGACCCCGCCGACCATGCCGAGGCCGACCCCGAACTCTTTGGTGGCGGCCTCTAATGCGCTCATCTGCGCCGGCCCAAGCTCGTCGGCAGGCACGTCGGACAGCACGACGGCGTCATACGACGCCAGCGCGGCGACACTGGCCGGAATGCCGCCGGGGGTCTGGACATCGAGGTCAATCTGCTGGGCATTCAGCGCATTTTTGACCGATCCGAGCGACGCGTTAATTTGATCGGTGACATACAAAACGCGCGGACGGCCCGAGACCGCCACAAAGCCAAAGCCTTGATTGTTTTCGGCGATGGTATCGGACGGGGCCGTCAGCGTCGCCGCGTACTTATGAAAGCCCGACGCATGCACCGTCTCGGGGAACGTGAACGCATTTTTGCCCGGCTGAAGCTGCACGGGGGTCTGCCCGAGCGGCTCGCCGTCACGGGTCAGAGTCAGCTTTCCGGCCTGCGCTACGGTGCTGGAAACAACCACGCGCACGGTAAACGGCTGGTCCTGCCGGGCGCGGGTCGGCAGGGAAACGTCGTCCACCATCGCCTCGCCGCCGGCCTTGCCGCCGCTCCCCTGCCCCAGCGCGGTCGGGGCGATGTCCACCCGGACGCCTTTGGCCCGCAGGCCGTCAATCTCGGTTTCGGCATCCCCGATGTTTTCGTTGCCGTCGGAGAGCACGACGATTTTGTGTCCGACTCCTTCCGGCAGAGACGACTCGGCGAGCCGCAGGGCGCTCGACAGATCGGTCGCATCGCCCGCGACACTCGGCGCTCCCGGCTCGAAGCTTTGGAATGTCTCCGACGGCGCTTCGTCTACGTTGGACGTGCGCCCGAACTCGATCACCCCGCCCTGATCCCCGGTCCGCTTGCCGCCGAGGGCTTTGTTGACATACTCCCGCCCGGCGGCCTGATCGGCTCGCGGCACCGACTTGGACACATCCAGCAGAAAAATCGTCGCCAGCTTGTCCGACCGCTGCACCGTGTGGATGCCGGCCAGCGCACAGACGAGCAGCGCCGCCGCCAGCCCGCGCATGAGAAGTGCAAGCTGCGCCGTCGCCGCCGGCAGCCCCGCATACGACCGTCGCCCGATGGCCCACAGGGCGAGAAGGACAGCGGGCAGCAGAAGCAGAAGCCAGGGATGGTCAAATGTGATGGGACTTTGCATAAGCGTCAAGAAGCCGCGACAGCGCCAGAGGCAAGCAGTTTTCGGAGTGCGTCATTGACCGCCTGCTCCGTCGGAAACGCCGCCGCAACGTCCGGCGCAAGTTTCACGAGATTAGTTCCTCGCTGATACCGCGCCGTATATTTACCGCGCACGCCGTTTTGGAGCAGGCCGCGCAGCTCATCTTCGTTATACTCAGCCCGCAGATTATCCTGTTCTTTGTCTTTGATTGCTACGCTGTGCTGATTTTCAGGCATTTTCATTTTCATAAACCTTCCGTTCGCGTCGAGTGGCCTCACGCGCACTGATGATGCGTACCCGGTCATCCGTGTCTGTATGGGAGACAAAAAGCAGACGCCCGCGCTGCGAATGCCCGACGGTCACTAAACGCTCTTCATTCACAGAATGGTCCGCGTCGGAAAACGTGATTGAGTGATCGTCCTCAAACACGGTTGCCGCTTCAAGAAACGAAACACCGTGCTTCTTTAGATTTGTCTCGGCTTTACTGTCGTCCCAATCAAAATCCATAACAGGAATGCTTTAATTCTGAGTTCAGCAAAGTAGTGTCTCGTGGCGTCTTCGCCGTGTAGCCGTACAATTTATTGTATGGTTCTTGATGGGTTGGCCCAAAGAACCATGTGTTGAAACACACGGCTACACGGCCTTCGGCCAGGAAACGCCCGCTTCGCGGGGTTAAGAGTTATGTTGTTCCCAATCAGCAGCGCGTTCGAGTTTCGGCGAGAGTTTGCCGAGGGCATGTCGCTCTTTTTGACGGTCTACATAGCAGACGATACGCGGCAGATCGTTTTGTGTGAATGTCAGCCAGCCGTAGCCTTCCTGCCAGTAAAGACAGCCGCCTGTCTGCGGCAGATGGTTGATGAGGTGCGACGATGCCCCTTTGATGTCGTGTATGAACACTGACGGCGCGAGCGTCGCCGGCAGCGTCACGACGAGATGCACATGGTCAGGCATTCCGTTAAGCGCATGAATTTGAACGTGCGCTTTGCACAGATGCCGAATACGCCGGTGCAGGTCCCGCTCGATTTCGGGTGTGATGAAATGCTCCCGCTTGCGCGTCGCCCAAACGAAATGGTGATACGCTTCCGTGTAAATGCCCAATGGTCTGCCCTCCTGTGGCTGTGCGTGATAGGTCTAAATTATGTTTGTGTGTTGTTCGGACCGTATGTTGAAACATACGGCTACACGGCGAAGACGCCACAAAACACCCGCTTCTGCACTGGCGGACCCGGAGGGCGCGGGGTTAGGATAATGCCAAGACTCTTCGAGTCCCGCGAAGCGGTACTTTCTAGCGTCTTCGCTGGGTAGCCGTACAATTTATTGCACGGTACTTTTTACGCCAAACGCCTGCTTATCGTTTCCACAGTATACCATAGGCGCATGAGGTAAACTAAAGGCATTAGAAACACAAAAAATATGAGTGATACAAAGTACGATGCGATTGTGATTGGGGCGGGGCATAACGGGCTTGTCTGCGCGTGTTATTTAGCCAAAGCAGGCCACAAAGTCTTGGTTTTGGAGCGGCGCTCGGTGGTCGGCGGGGCGGTCTGCACAGAGGAAATCTGGCCGGGGTACAAAATTGACATCGGCTCGTCGGTGCATTTGATGATCCACCGGACGCCGATTGTGGCGGACTTGGAGCTGGAAAAGTACGGCTTAGAGTATATCGAAATGGACCCGTGGGCGGCATTCCCATTAGCGGACGGACGAGCGATCTGTTTTCACCGGGATTTAGGCAAGACGTGCCAAAGCATCGCCCAAGTTTCGCCGCGCGATGCCGTAGCGTATGAAGACTTTATCAAGCGGTGGTCGCCCGTGACGCGGGGGGTATTTGAGGCGTTTCAAAAGCCGCCGACGATGGCGAATTTCGGGCGGCATGTTATCATGGCGAAGTCGCCGGGACGCTCGACCGCCGACGCGCTGCGGATGATCGTCTCGGGGTACGGGCGGCTGCTGAAAGAAACGTTTGAGAGCACCGAAATGCGGGCGGCGATGGGGTGGCTGGCGGCGCAGTCGGGTCCCGCGCCGACCGAGCCGGGGACGGGGCCGTTTGCGGCGTGGTACACCGCTGTGCATGAAACGGGCGCGAAGCGGGCCAAAGGCGGCTCGGGGATGCTGACGGCCGCATTAAAACGTGCGTTTGAGGCATTGGGCGGGACGGTGCTGACCGAAGCACCCGCCGAGCGTATTGTGATGGAGCGGGGCCGGGCGGTCGGGGTTATCGCGAACGGGGAAACGTACCGGGCCAAGACCGTGGTGGCGGCGTGCCATGTGCTGACGACGTTTAAGACGCTGCTGTCGCCGGAAGACCTGCCGGGCGATTTGGGGCGGCGCTTGGACGCGCTGAATGTCGGCAACGGCTTCGGGATGACGGTCCGGTGCGCGGCGTCGGCCCTGCCCGATTACGGCGGCGGGCAGCCGCATTTGATCCATCAGGGCATGCAGCTACTCTGCCCGACCCCCGAATACTTGACCGATGCTTATGCCGATTATGTCGGCGGGCGGCCGTCGGAAAAGCCGGCGGTGCTGGCGATGACGTTTACCGCGCTGGACCCGTCGCTTGCGCCGCCCGGCAAGCATATCGTGCAATTATGGGCGCAGTATTTCCCTTACAGCCGCCGCGACGGGCGCTCGTGGGACGAGGCCCGCGAGGAGGCCGCTGATTCGATCTGCGAAGTGCTGTACGCCCATGCGCCGAACATGCGCGGGGCGATTGAGCAGCGCTTTATCCAAACGCCGCTGGATTTGGAGCGGACATTGGGTCTTCTCAACGGCAATGTCATGCACCTCGAGATGTCCCTAGATCAGATGTTCGCATTTCGGCCCCTGCCGGAGCTGGCGGAATACAAGACGCCCATTCCGGGCTTGTTTTTGACGGCGGCGAGCACCCACCCCGGCGGCGGGGTCTTCGGCGCATCCGGCCTCAGCGCGGCCAAAGTGGTCGGAGCGGCGCTCAGGCGGAAACAACGATAAATCCGGCGATACGGCCCGGACGCGCACCGAGCGCGTCCGGGCTTTTTGCTGAGGCGGCACTAACGCCCCCCGCCTGTTCTGCCGACAATGAAGACGACATAAAAAGTTTTCTTTGTGGTCAATCTTCGTTGTGGTGCAGGAGGTGTTTGCGTGGCGACATTTACTTATGATGCGGTGGACCCGTCGGGCCGGATGGTCAAGGGGAAAGTCGAGGCCGATAACGAGCAGGTGGTGCTGGCGAAGCTGCATGAGCAGTCGTTTCATGTGG
Source organism: Capsulimonadaceae bacterium (assembly GCA_965246745.1). Taxonomy (GTDB): domain Bacteria; phylum Armatimonadota; class Armatimonadia; order Armatimonadales; family Capsulimonadaceae; genus JANXMY01. The sequence continues at coordinate 3,360,318 of OZ251980.1, read as the reverse complement.
TCTCGCTCGGCGAAACCAAAGCCGGCTTCAAGATGCAGATAGCGGGCGGCAAGGCGGTCAAGATCAAGCTGCAAACGCTGGTGATCTTTTCGCGGCAGTTTGCGACCATGATTGACGCCGGCATTCCGATCATCAAATGCCTGGATATCTTGGAGTCGCAGACCAAAGAGCCGGCCATGAAAATGGTCATCAACGCCACCCGCAAAGATGTCAAAGGCGGCTTGTCGCTGACCGATGCCATTGCCAAGCATCCGAACGCGTTTTCCAAGCTGTACATCAATATGATCCGGGCCGCCGAAATCGGCGGTATTTTGGATGTCATTTTGGATCGTTTAGCAGGATTCTTGGAAAAGGAAATGGAAATAAAGGGAAAGATCAAATCGGCAATGATGTATCCCATTATTGTCCTGAACTTTGCCGGGGTGATGGTGCTGGCGCTGTTTCTGTTTGTGCTGCCCCGGTTCAAGGAAATCTTTCTCTCGATGAACGTGGAGATGCCGCCGGTGACGCTGGCACTGTTTGCGACCGGCGACTGGCTGCAAAAGTTTTGGTGGGTGGTGCTGATCGCCGGGGTCGGGGCGTATGTCGGCTTCAAGCAGTACGACAAAACGGTTAAAGGCCATTACCAGATTGACAAGTACAAGCTGAAGCTGCCGATTTTCGGCGACTTGTCGCTGAAGCTGAGCGTGTCGCGCTTTTGCCGGACCTTCGGCACGCTGATTGCGTCGGGCGTCCCGATGATGCGCTCTTTGGAGATTATCGGGGAAACGTCGGGCAACGCCGTGCTGGCCGAAGCGATTGCCAATGCGCGGACTTCCATCCGCGAAGGCGCGAAAATCAGTCAGCCGCTGGCATCGTCGGGCCTTTTCCCCAGCATGGTGACTCACATGGTGGATGTGGGCGAGGAAACGGGCCGCTTATCTGAGATGCTCTGCAAAGTCGCGGACTTTTACGATGACGAAGTGGATGCGATGGTGAAGGGGCTAACTTCGCTGATTGAGCCGCTTTTGATCGTCTCAATGGGCGTCTTGGTCGGCTTTATCGCGATTTCGGTTATGTCGCCGATCTTTAAACTGGTCAGCTCAATTCACTAGAAGACCCCGCCTCGCTTCCCGGAGAACTCCGAAGAGGCGGCGGGGCGAGGGCTTTTTCGTCAATGACTGAGACTGCAAGCGCGGAAACAACTTGGGCGGGACCCGACCGGCGCGGGCCGAGCCGGCAGGACGATGAAACGCGGGCCAAAAAGCTGCTGCTGGAAATCCGCGCGGGCGGCCCCGGCGCGGCGGCGGCCCGCGATGCCCTGGTGCTTCAGTTCCGTCCCCTGGTGCAGAAACAGGCCCGGCAGTTTTTCACGTCGGCCGTGCCGCTTGAAGACTTGGTGCAGGAAGGCTTTCTCGGCTTGATGCACGGGATTGACCAGTACGACCCGGCACGCGGGGTCAAGCTGATTACCTATGCAACCCACCACATTGACGGGCACCTGCGGCATTTCCTGCGGGACCGGACTCAGATCATCAAAGAACCGGCCTGGCTACAGGAGATGGCCCAGCGGGTACGGCGGGAAACCGAGGCACTGACCCAAGAGCTGGGCCGGGAGCCGAGCGACTCGGAAGTCGCCGTGTCGCTTGGATTAAACGAGCCGGAAGTCACGCGCATCCGGTCCACCCGCTCGATTTTCGCCGTGCAGTCGCTCGACGAAGCGCAGGAAGCCGGGTCGTCGCGGGTGCAGGTGGCCGAAAGCAACACGCAGGCCGCCCGGACCGAGATGCCGGTTGAAGACAAAGTGGTTTTGGAGCATGCGCTGACCCGATTGAAAGAAATCGAGCAGAAAGTCTTGTATTCGTTCTACTACGAAGACCATTCCCAGACCGATATCGCCCGCGCCCTCGGCGTTTCCAACAATTACGTTTCCCATATTCTGAAAAACTCCGCCCGCAAATTGCAGCAGATGTTTCGCAGCGACGCCGTTCGCGAAGCCGCCTTGCAGCACGAGCAGCGCCGCCGCCGTGTCGCCGCGCACGGTCCCGACGCGCTTCGGGAAGAAGCCGAAGCGACGCCCCCGACGGTGGTGGACTCCGTCACCGGCCTGTACACCCGGCCTTATTTCGACGCCCGCTTGAACGAGGAGCTGTCCCGCGCCCGCCGTCACGGCTTGGAGCTGTCGGTGATCCGGCTGGCGGTCCGGGGCGACCTGCCCGAAGCCGCTTTGTTTGTCCGCATTTCGCAGGTTGCTAAAGAGTGCATGCGCCGCTCGGACCTGGTGGCCCGCGCGGACGAGCGCGAGCTGATCGCGCTGCTGCCGCACACCGGGGCGACCCGCGAGACGGTCATGGGCCGCCTCCACACGCAGCTCGGAGCGCTGCTGGCGGCTTTCCCCCACCCTTGCGATCTGCGCCTCGGGCGGGCTTCGTATCCCGCCCAGCGCACGGCGTCCGAGCTGCTGACGGCCGCCGCGCCCGCCGAGCTTGTTTCGCTGCTTCCGTAGCGCCCGGCTGTTTGCCGAGCACGAAGTTAGGGAACAATTTCCATCAGCTAAAAGAGCTTAATCAAAGGAGATCAATGTATGAGCACCCCGCCCCCCGTCTGGCCGCCGCCGCCCGGCTCGCCCGCGCCGTATGGAGCGCCCCAGCCCGCCCCTGTCAATGCCAATTCCATTCTGGCGATGGGCATTCTGAGTTTTTTCTGCTTCGGGATGGCGTTGTTGCATAATTGCTTGACTTACTCTAAAACTCAAGCCACACTCGGAAGGGCGCAGCAAGCAGCGCCCCTACAGATCGCTATTATGCAACAACGCCCTTCGGGATTATTCTCGGACCGATTGCTTACACTCAGGGCACCACCGCGCTTAAAACCCTGGATGCTTACGGCGACCCGACCGGGCTGCGCGGGAAAGTGAATGCCGGCCGAATCTGCGGCTTGATCGGCGGCATTCTTTCGGTGATCGCCATCATCATCCGCATCGTTATGCTTGCCTCCGCCGCCGGTCAGCACGGCTGAAACAACGTTTAAGGAGTAATTACTGATGAGCACCCCGCCCCCTGTTTGGCCGCCGCAGCCCGGCGTCCCGTCGCCTTACGGTGCGCCGCAGCCCGGCGGCAACGGCACCCTGATTTTGGTGCTGGGCATTTTGAGCATTGTCTTCGGCTGCTTCGGCGTCGTCCTCGGCCCGATTGCCTGGGTCATGGGCAACAATGCCTTGAAAGCCGGCTATGTGGACCCGTCGCAGGCCGGCCAGATCAGCGCCGGGCGCATCTGCGGGATCATCGGCACGGTGATTGGTGTTCTGAGCCTCATTTATGTGATCGTCGTGTTCGGAATAGTCGGCAGCGCCGCGCTGCACCATCCGTCGCCTTCCACCTACCCAAGCTCGGGGCAGTAAAGAAACAAAGCAAACGCCCGCCGTCCCAGAAGGGAACGGCGGGCGTTTTTGTGTTTGGGTATGTTGAGCGTTGCGAGGCGTAGGTGATTAGGGCGTGGGTGACGAGGGCGTGGGTGACGAGGGCGTTGTAACGAGGGCGTTGTAACGAGGGCGTGAACGCCCTCGCTGGGGGGCGCGGACGCCAAGCCGCCACCTGCGTGGCGGAAGAATGTCTCTTGCTCGGTTTCCTGTCCCGCGCAGGCGGGACCTTAGCGTCTGCGCTCCCCAGCGAGGGCGTTTACGCCCTCGTCACAATCAACACGCCCTCGTTAAAACGCCCTTGTCACCCACGCCCTCGTCTTATGCCCGCGTCATAACCAACGCTCTCGCACATAACCATTTCGCTCAATTGTCTCTCGCCTTTTAGGCCGCCCGGCGGACAGTTTGCTCGCGGGTCCACTCGGGCGTCTCGGCCAGCGTCAGCGCTTCCTGATACGGGTCTTCCTGAGCGGTTGCGACAATATACGAGTAAAACGCGGCGGCGGACAACAGGTAGCCGGCGGCAATCCAGAAAAACATAACAGCGCTCCCCTTTGCCTTGATTATCGGGTGATGCCTTTGCGCTCATTACCGTATTTCTACGGCAAAAAATTCTCACGTCGTGAGAATTTCGGAAGATCGGATCTCCCACTTCTCGCGTTTTGCTGATACTCGCTGCCACTTACGCTATAATATATCTGTGAGTTGTGACGAAGCGAGTGCGCTGGGATGCGAAACGGTTTAGTGAGAGGACTACAACGATGGATACCATTTTAGACACCAATGCCGCCGTGGAAAGTGTCCGGCAGGCTTATGACGGCACTTCCGACCGGCCCCGTCCCGAATGGGTGCGCGGCACCTGCCCGCAGTGCGGCGACGAGCTGGTCTCGAACTGCTACTACGTCGGTGGCCGGGGCTATCTCCTGCTGCACGAGTGCTGGAGCAGCCTGGGCGACAACCCCGCGTGCGGCTACCGCAAGATACTCTGACGATTGAATTGACACTTGACCTGGTTTAAGGAGAACTGACAATGACAAACGAAATCTCGAAGATACAGATTTACCGGCTGGTCGCCAAAGACAAGCTGCTCGACATCACCGACCTGCTGGCGTTTGACCCGAAGCGCAGCAAGATGGCGTTTACGCTGGTCGAGCTGGACGACACCAACAAAGCCGCCGCGCGGGTGCGGCACTATGTGGACGCCGACGATATGAAGCTGGTCTGCCATGACCTGCTGGCGGGGACGTTCACGAGCTTTGAGGACCAAAAAGGCAGCGTCCATGACGACTACACCGAGGCCCGCGTGTTGTCCTTGAAAAAAGAAGCGAAGTACCGGCAGCCGTATGTGCTCCGCATTGACAACGGCCAGGGCGAGGTGTATGGGCAGGGGCAGGTGAAGATGGTCAAAGCGACCGACAGCCTGACTTTGCAGATGCCTGAGTTTGAGGCCCGCAAGATGGCGCTGGTGGTTTTGGATTATATTCACCAATGGGAGATGATCCACTTCCGCAAGCGGCAGGACGCGCGGACAGTGACATTTACCCCGGCGGAAAACGCCGGCGAGCCAGTGGCGGCGTAACAAGAGCCTAAAAAAGCCCGCAGGCTTCGCGCCTGCGGGCTTTTTTCGGCAGCGGCTATTTCGCCGCCGCAAGCGGCTCTTCCTCGCGGTGCCGCTGAAACTCAGTGACATTTCGCAGCAGGCGCGGGGTTTCGCTTTCCACCGCCGTCCGCCCAAACAAAAAGTCCGAGGTCCAGCCGGCAACGACCCGGAATTTACGGCTCCAATGCGGGATTTTCACCAAGTAGGTCGTCCGCCACATCAGCCACGCCAGAATTCCCGAGAACTTAAAAAACTTGATTTGAGCGACCGCCGAATGGTGGCCTAAATTGACAAACTCGCCGAGCGTGCGGAACAAAAACGGCTCCGGCTTTTTGCCGCGCAGCAGGCCCATGATGTTGTGCGCGAGCTTTTTGGCTTCCCGCTCGGCGTTCTGCGCCGTGCCCGTGTAAGGCCGGCCTTCTTCCAGCAGATTGGGGATATGGGCGCAGTCGCCCATCGCCCAAACCCCGTCGAGGTTCTTGACCTGCATGGTCGGCTCGGTCATAACCGCGCCTTTTTTGTCTTTTTCGCAGTCCAAAGTATGAGTCAGCGGCGAGGGCGTCACGCCCGCCGACCAGAGCACGGTGCGGGTCGGCACAAACTCGCCTTTTGAGAGCGTCACCGAGCGCTCGTCAATGGATTTGATCTTCTGCCCCAGCCGCATCTCGATCCCGCGCTTTTGGAGCTGCTTGATGGCGTACTTGGCGAGCGACGGGTCTATCGTCGGCAAAATCTCCTCGGCCATGTCCACCAGCAGCACGCGAATTTCGTCGGGCCGGATGCTTTCATAGGACCGGGCGGCTTCCTTCATCATGTCCCGGATCGCTCCGGCGGCTTCCACTCCCGTGTAGCCCGCGCCGACCACCATGACGGTCAGAAACGAGCGCCGGGCCACGCCGTCGGCTTCTTCGTTGGCCTGCTCCAGCGCGGCCATAAGGTGATTGCGGAGCAGCGTCGCATCGCTGAGCGACTTCAAGGTGAAGGCATGCCGGGCGACGTTTTCCTGGCCGTGAAACGAGGTCGTGCTGCCGAGGCTGAGAACTAGGTGGTCGGCCTGCATCGTCTCGGTCTCGTCGGTCAGCGGGCGGCGGTAGGTGATCGTTTTGGCATGCAGATCAATGTTAGTCACTTCGCCCATAACAAAGCGCGTCTTTTTGAGAAACGACCGGATCGGCGAGATCACATCGGCTTCATCGAGCATGCCGCCCATCGCTTCGGTCAGAAACGGCGTGAACAGCAGAAAGTTGTCCCGGCTGATCAAGGTCACTTCCAGCGAGTCGCCGAGCCGCCGGAGTTTTTCCAGTGTCTGCGCGACTTTCAGACCTCCAAATCCGCCTCCGACAATGACGACTCGTGCTTGTGCCATAACTGCTGCCTGTCTCCCGTGCAATCTTTTGGGTGATTATACCCGTTTAGTCTGTGAAAATTATCACAATATCGCATTGCTGGACAAAATCCTGTATGATAGCGTTATGTCACATGAGCAAAACCCCTGGCAGACGCGCGGCAGCCGGGAAATCTATGTCAATCCGTGGATACGCGTCCGCGAAGACCATGTCATCCGCGCCGACGGCCGGGACGGCATTTACGGCGTGGTCGAGTTTCAGACTTATGCCCTGGGCATTGTCCCGGTCGCCCCTAACGGCGATACTTTTCTGGTCGGTCAGTGGCGCTACCCGCTCGAGCTGTACTCGTGGGAAATCCCCGAAGGCGGCGGGGTGCTGTCCGTTCCCTTGATAGACAGCGCCCGCCGCGAGCTGGCCGAGGAAACCGGCCTGACGGCCAGCGAGTGGACCGACCTCGGCCCGTTTCATCTGTCAAACTCGGTGACAAACGAAGCCGGCCAAATCTTTCTGGCACAGGGCCTGACACTCGGCGAAGCCGAGCCGGAAGGCGACGAAGTGCTGTCGGTCCGCCGCCTGCCGCTAGCCGACGCTTATGCAATGGCGATGGACGGGCGCATCACCGACGGCGTCTCCATTATCGGCCTGGCGCGGGCAATGAATTTTTTGCGGCAATAAACCCACACCCAAAAAAGCCGCCCGCCGGACAGTTCCGGCGGGCGGCTTTTGCACTCTTTTTGACTTGCTTACGGGGTATTGCGGAACGCGATGCCGACAAGGATGCTGACGACGAACCAGGAGATGCCCAGGCTGCGGGTGTACCCTTGCAGGCGCTCCTCGAAGCCCGGCTTGCCCTTAAAGTTCGCGCCGGTTTGGTTGTTGCCGATGGTGCCCGTGAGGCCGTCGTTTTTAGACGTTTGGGACATCACCAGAAACACCAGGGCGACGGAGATAAGGCCCTGAAACACCAGCAAAATGATCTGCACTGCCGATTGAAAGTTCATCGCGAAAGTTGTCCTATCAGTGGTCTATTTGTCTTCGGGACGGCTGCCGGCGGCGACCGGCGGCTCGGAGGGCGCCCCGGCGGGACCCGGCGGCACGGCTCCGGGCTTGTCGTCCTCGCTTGTCGCTTTCTTGAACTCTTTGATACCCTCGCCGAGCGACTTGCCGAAGCCGGCCAGCTTGGAGCCGCCGAACAGCAGCAAAACGACCACCGCGATAATCATCAAGTCCTGCGGAGCGCCGAACGCAAAGGCTAACGGAAGCATGTCAGTGTCCTTTCGTGTCTAACGGATCAGAATGCGCCTCGGAATGGACCCCCTCGGGACCGCCCGTCGCCGGTTTAATCGTCGGCAGCATCAAATCTTCCGGGTCTTGGTCGTAGGTTTTTCGCGCGGCGGCCTTTTCGACGGTCGCGCTGCTGGTGCCTGAATACGGGTTGCCGTACTCATACGGCGGCGACATGACGGGCTTGTAGACCGATTCGACCTCGGAATGGACCGAATGCGCCGCGCCGGTCAGCTCATCACTGACTTTTCGCAGCTCGCGCAGCGCCTGCGCGAGCTGCTTGCCGACTTCCGGCAGCTTTTTCGGGCCGAACACAATCAGCGCCACAACCAGAATAATTGCAATGTCCGCCGGACTGCCCAGCCCAATGGCCAATGGAAGCATCGTCTTACCTCACAGCTTCTACGACGGCAGGCCCCGGCAAAAGTTCCCCTGACGCTGTGCGTCTTGGCGCACGAGTTTTAGCGCTTGGAGAACTGGAAGCCGCGCCGCGCCCGTTTCCGTCCGGCCTTTTTGCGCTCTTTAACACGCGGGTCGCGGGTCAGGTAGCCCAGCTTCCGCAGAGCGGGTCGCAGGTCGGGATCGGACTCGACCAGCGCTTTGGCGATGCCGTGGCGCACCGCGCCGGCCTGCCCGGAGATGCCGCCGCCGAGCGCTTTGATGAAAACGTCGAAGCGGCCCATCGTTTCGGTCACTTCAAACGGCTGCATAATCAGCGCTTCGAGTGACGCCCGGCCGAAGTACTGGCCCGTGGTGCGGTTGTTGACCGTGATGTTGCCCTGCCCCGACGACAGCCAGACTTTGGCGGTAGCGTTTTTGCGGTGGCCCGTTCCGTAGTAGCGTGTTGTTTCTGCCATGTTTATTCCCTAAAGGTCCGAGAGTTTAAGCGATGTCCTGCGGCTTTTGCGCTTGATGCGGATGCTCCGCGCCGGCGTAGACGCGCAGCTTTTTGAGCGTCTGCGCCCCCAGCGTGTTATGCGGCAGCATGCCTTTGACGACCCGCATCATGGCGACCACCGGGTCTTTCTCGATCTCGCGGCCGCGCGTGACGCTCCGAATGCCGCCGGGATACAGCGTGTGGCGGTAAATCGGCTCATCTTTTTTGTTGTTGCCGGTCAGCAGGACTTTGGCGGCATTGATGATAATCACATGGTCGCCGCAGTCCACATGCGGCGTGAACTCGGGCTTGTTCTTGCCGCGCAAAATCTTGGCGGCTTCGACAGCCAGCCGGCCCATGGATTGATTGGTGGCATCGAGCACGATCCACTTGCGGTTTTGTTCCATCTCCAGCGGCTTGGCGCTATAAGTCGGCATTTGGTTTCTCCAATTAAAGTCAGCCCCCAGCCCCCAATAATGGGGGAGCAATACAGAATGTTCCGACTCCCCCATTATTGGGGGCCGGGGGGCCTGTATTTCAGTAATCCACGCGCCGCAGAAACAATCCTTGCGGTACGGCGGGCGGGATCGGGTTCTGCACCCGGTCACGCGCTTTCAGTATCTCGGTTAAAGTCTCGACCGGCACTTTGCCGGAGCCGACGGCGACCAGGCCGCCGACCAAGTTGCGAACCATCGTCCGCAGGAACCCGTTCGCCGTGGCCGTAACGAGCAGGCCGTTGGATACGCGCCGCACGGACAAGCGGCGCAGGTCGCGCACCGTGGTCCGGCCCGGATTGCCCCCGTAGCGGGCATACGCGGCGAAGTCATGCGTGCCCACCAAAGTCTGCGCGGCACGGCGCATCCGCGCAAGGTCCAGCTCGCCCCGATAGTGCAGGCTGTAGCGGCCCCACAGCGCCGAGCGGGTTCGGCGGGTCCAGATCAAATACCCATAGGTGCGCTGCTTGGCGGAAAACCGGGCATGGAAGCCGCTGGCGGCTTCTTCAGCCTGAGCAATGGCAACGTCCGGCGGCAGCAGCGAGTTTAAGGCAATCGCCCAGCGCTCAATCGGCAAAGAACTGACGGTTCCAAACGACACCACTTGGCCGAGCGCATGCACCCCGATGTCGGTGCGCCCCGCCCCGTGCAGCACGAACTCATCGCGCGGCGACAAGGAATGCAGGGCTTCTTCCAGCACCGACTGGACCGTCCGCTCGCCCTGTCCCTGCCGCTGAAAACCGCTGAACTCCGTGCCGTCGTATTCCACCGTCAGCTTCAAGGTACGCACGGCGGCTTAGCGGACCCGGTTCGGCTGGCCGGTTTTCTCCGGCACCACCGGCATGCCGAACTCGCGCTCGGTCACCAGCGACAACTGCACCATCGTCGCCGCATCGCCGCGCCGCGTGCCGATCTTGACGGCGCGGGTGTAGCCCGAGCCGGTCTTGAACTCCGGCGCAATCTCGGTAAACAAGTGATGCACCAGGGTTTCGTCGCCCAGGTAGCGCCGGGCCAGACGCCGGGCATGAAGCGTGTCTACCCGTGCGCCGGTGATCAGCTTTTCGGCGATGGAGCGGACATCTTTCGCGCGGGTTTCAGTTGTCTGGATTGTCTGGTACACAAACAGCGCCCGGACCAGACTCTTCAAGAGCGCCCGGCGCTGGTCGCTCGGCAGACCGAACTTGCGGCCTCCAATACGGTGGTTCATGGCAATAGTCCTTTAAGGTGATCGTCTATTCTTCGTCGGCCTCGGCAGCCGCCGCATCGTCGTCTTCAGTCTCGTCGTCATCGTCGCCGTAGGCCGTGTCGTCATCGGTCGCGCCGAGAATGGTCAAGCCGAGCGACGACAGCTTTTCGCGCACTTCGGTCAGTGACTTTTTGCCGAAGTTGCGAATCTGCATCAGCTCGCTTTCGGAGATTTGCAGCAAATCCCCAATCGTCAGCACATTGGCTTTCTTCAAGCAGTTGTAGGTGCGGACCGAAAAATCCAGCTCTTCAATGCGGGCATCCGGGGCACCGGGAATGCCGGCGGCATAGCCCGCGCCGTTCGCCCCGCCGAGCCGGCCGCCGATCCCCTGCGGGACGACGACGAACCGATGGAAAAATGTTTCCAGCAGCTCCGCCGCCTGCGACAAAGCTTCTCCGGGGGCCATTGTGCCGTTCGAGAAGATTTCCAGCGTCAGCCGCTCAAAGTCGGTCTTGAAGCCGACCCGCGTGGACTCAACGTTGAACGACACTTTGCGGACCGGCGTAAACGATGCGCCGATGGGAATGACGCCGATGATCTGCTTGGACTTGTCCTGCTTTTCGGGCAGCACATAGCCTTTGCCTTCATTGACGGTCAACTCCATTGACAAATGCGTTTTGTCGTCCGCCAGCGTCGCCAGATGCACTTCCGGGTTGACAATCTCAATGTCGCTCGGGCACTGAATGTCGGCCCCGGTGACATGGCCCGGCCCGGTCACGTCAATTTTGATCGTGCGCGGCTCGGGCGCAGCGCCGTTCGCAGCGGCCCCGCTCCGGTTATGCACTTTGACGTACAGGTCTTTTAAATTCAGGATCAGCTCGGTGGTGTCTTCTTTGACGCCGGCGATGGTTGAAAACTCGTGCAGGACACCGTCAATTTTGATGGAAGTCACGGCCGCGCCCGGAATGGACGACAGCAGGACGCGGCGCAGGGAGTTTCCCAGGGTCACGCCGTAGCCGCGCTCCAGCGGCTCCACCACGAATTTTCCGTAAGTCTCGGTCTGCTCCAGCGTCTCGATGCGCGGCGCAGCCGGGTCCAAAGTTGTCTCTGGCATGGGTCGTCGTTGCTCCTTCAAGCCGCCCGGCCTCGGCACGGCGCGGCAACAGGCGAAAACCCGCCGGGGCACGGCGGGTTCTTCTCCCGGCGACAGCGCCGCACGCGCGGCGGGGCCTGGTCGTTATCGCGAGTAGTACTCAACGATTAGCTGTTCGGTCACTTCGGTGTCAATCATGTCGCGGGTGGGCACGGCGACAACTTTGCCGGTGAGCGAGTTGGCATCGAACGACAGCCATTCGGGGATGCGCCGGCCCATGCCGCGCAGCGAGTCGAGCATCGGCTGCATCTTGCGGCTGTTTTCGCTGACGGTCAGCACATCGCCGACACGCACCTGGTATGAAGGCACGTCTACGCGCTTGCCGTTCACCAAGAAGTGGCCGTGTCCGACAAACTGCCGGGCCTGCGCCCGCGACGCGCCGAGATTAAGGCGATAAATCACGTTGTCCAGCCGGGTTTCCAGCAGCGACAAAATGTTTTCGCCGGTGACGCCTTTGCGGCGCAGCGCTTCGTCCACATAGTTGCGGAACGGCCGCTCGAGCACCCGGTAGGTCCGCTTCATCTTCTGCTTTTCGCGAAGCTGATGGGCGTACTCGGTGGTTTTTTTCTGCATGCCCTGGCCGTGCATGCCCGGCGGGTAGTTGCGGCGCTCAATGGCGCACTTTTTGGAATAGCAGCGGGTGCCCTTCAAGTACAGTTTCATGCCTTCGCGGCGGCACTGCCGGCAGCGGGCGTCACCCGACTTCGAGACGGGTCCTTTTTTCACAGCGGTCATCGGTAATCAGTTCTCCAAAATCCTAATCAAAAGCTAGACGCGGCGGCGCTTCGGGGGGCGGCAGCCGTTGTGCGGGATCGGGGTGACATCTTTGATGATGCTGACTTCGATGCCGACGGCTTGCAGGGCGCGGATGGCGGTTTCCCGGCCCGATCCCGGCCCTTTGACATGAACGTCCACCCGGCGCATGCCGTTGTCCTGCGCGATGCGCCCGGCCTTTTCGGCGGCAAGCTGTGCGCCGAACGGGGTGCCTTTGCGCGAGCCTTTGAAGCCGACCGAGCCGGCGGAAGCCCAGGAAATCAAATCGCCTTTAACGTCGGTGATGGAAACGATGGTGTTGTTGAACGTGCTTTGGATATGCACGATCCCCTGGGCGATATTCTTGCGCTCTTTCGGCTTTTGCCGAGTTGTTGTTTTCTTCTGTGCCATTTCGGTCTGAGATGTCTCCTATCATCCCGTCCCAACAGTCAGCCTATTCGCATAGGGTGTGAGGGGCGGTACAGGACCCGCAATGCGGGTAGAGAAGCGAGGGAATAAATTCCTATCGCTGAATTGCATCCTTCGGATGAAGGAATGCCGTCGCAAGCCGATCTTCCGTCCGAAGGACGCGGTTAAGCGAGAGGAATTTATTTTCTCGCTCTCCTGGCTACGACTTATTACTTCTTGATCTTCTTCTTGCCGGCGACTGCGCGGCGCGGGCCGCGACGAGTGCGGGCATTGGACTTGGTCTTCTGGCCGCGCACCGGCAGGCCGCGCCGGTGGCGGATGCCCCGGTAGCAGCCGATTTCCTGCAAGCGGCGGATGTTGATCTGAATCTGGCGCTTCAAATCGCCTTCGACCCGGAACTCACGCTCAATGGTCTCGCGAAGCGAGTTGACTTCCGACTCGGTCAAATCGCGAACGCGGGTGTCCACACTGACGCCGTTTTTTGCCAGGATGTCCCGGCTGCTGGTCAGCCCGATCCCGAAAATGGAAAGGAGCGCGTACTCAACCCGCTTGTCGCGGGGGAGATCGACGCCTGCAATACGTGCCAAAAGATGCCTCCTAAAAGCCCTAAAATTAACCCTGGCGCTGCTTGTGCTTTTTGATGACGCAGATCACGCGCACGACGCCGTCGCGCTTGATCACTTTGCACTTGTCACAAATCTTCTTGACGGACGGCCGTACTTTCATCTGAAGTCTCCTACTTGTAGCGGTACAAGATGCGGCCGCGCGTCGGGTCGTAGGGAGACAGCTCCACTTTCACCCGGTCGCCCGGCAAAATCTTGATAAAATTCATGCGGATTTTGCCGCTGACCTGGGCCAGCACCTGGTGGCCGCCTTCGATATTGACACGAAACATGGCATTAGGCAAAGTCTCGGCGATTGCGCCCTCGACTTCGATTGCCTTTTCTTTGGCGTAAGTTTCCGATTCTTCAGCGCGGCGCTCATCGCGGGCGACATGCTGTTTTCGTGGTCTACGAGCCATAAACTCTGTTGTTTCTCCTGATTACTTCTCATCTGAGGGCGGCAGGGTCAGAATATCTGGGCCTTCCTCGGTAATCGCGACGGTATGCTCAAAGTGGGCGGATAGGGAGCCGTCCGACGTGAAAATCGTCCAAACATCGCCTTTTTTGTGCGCGACATCGTGCCGCCCGATATTGACCATCGGCTCAATGCAGATCGTCATGCCTGCCCGGAGCCGCTCCCCGCGCCCCGGCTTGCCGTAGTTCGCCACCTGCGGGTCCTCGTGCGGCGTCTGCCCGATCCCGTGCCCGACCAGGTCGCGGACGACATTGTAGCGGCTCCGCTCGGCGTGCCGCTGGATGGCCGCGCTGATGTCGCCGACATTGCTGCCGACCCGCGCCTGCGAGATGCCCTTGAACAGCGCTTCCCGCGAGACGGTCAGCAGGTTCTTGGCCGCCGCCGACACCGTGCCGACCGGAACCGTCAGCGCCGCATCGGCGCACCAGCCGTCAATCGAGGCGTCTAAATCCAGTGAAACAATGTCGCCTTCGACTAAAACGCGCTTGCCGCTCGGGACCCCGTGGACCACTTCGTTGTTGACCGAAATGCACGTGTTGTGCTTGTACGGCACGCGGCTGAACGACGGCTTGTAGCCGAGTAAGGCGGGTTTAGCCCCCCGCTTTTTCAGCACTTCGGCGGCCACTTCGTCCAAATCCAGCGTGGTGGTCTCGCCCGGCACAATCGCATCGCGCATCGCCGCCAGCGCTTCCGCGACGGCCCGGCCGGCCCGGCGCATCATTTCTATCTCTTCCGCGCTCTTGAGGCGAACCATCCGCGTAGTATACCCCTGTAATCTCTAAATTGCAAGCATTAAATTCGCAGTGCGAGCTTGATGCGCTCGGTGATCACCTCGGGCGGCCCCAGCGCGTCCACGCGCCTCAGCAGGCCCCGGCGCTCGTAATACGCTTGCAGTGGGGCGGTGCGCTCCCGGTAGACCAGCAGCCGCCGCCGCACCGTTTCCGGCTCGTCGTCGGGTCTGCGTACCATTCGCCCAGTCTTATCGTCGCAGATTAAGCGCTTCGAAAGCCGCTCCACCAGCGCATCTTCGGCGATCTCCAAATCAATCACAGCGTCTAAAACCGGCTTAAACGCTTCCGCCTGCGCCACGTCGCGCGGGAAGCCGTCCAAAATATAGCCGTGCGCGGCGTCGGGCTGCGCCAGGCGCACCCCGACCCAGTGTAAAATGTCGGCGTCCGACGCGAAGTTCCCGGCGGCAATCGCCGCTTCGATCTTTCGCCCGAATTCGGTCCCCCGCGCGATATGGTCCCGGACAATCTCGCCGGTCGCCACATGCGGCACGCCCAGCCGCGCCGACAGCGCCGCCCCCTGCGTCCCCTTGCCCGCGCCGGGCGGGCCGAGCAGCACCAGTCGCATCAGCGGATAAAGCCTTCGTAGTTCCGCATCAAAAGCTGCGCTTCAATCGCCTGCATCGTGTCCAGCGCGACCGACACGACAATCAACAGCGACGTGCCGCCGATCAGCGTAAAGGTCTTGTATGTCCCGGTCAGCTCGGGAATCCAGTAGTTGACCAGCGCGATAAACGCCAAAAACAGCGCTCCGGCCAGCGTGATGCGGGTCATCACTTTGTCCAGATACTCCATCGTCGGCTTGCCGGGCCGGATGCCGGGGATAAACGACCCGTATTTTTTGAGGTCGTCCGCCATCTGCTCGACATTCATTGTCACCGCCGTATAGAAGTAGGTGAAGAAGACGATAATCACAGCATAAATCAGCGCGGCAATCGGACTGGTGCCGGGCTGCATGGCCGTGGTCGCTTGCTTCAGAAAATGACCGATCGGCGAGGTTTCCGGCACAAACGACGCGAACGTTCCGGGCAAAAGCTGAATAGACAGTGCAAAAATGATCGGAATGACGCCGGCCTGGGCAATCCGAAACGGCAGGTACGATGTGCCGCCCTGCGACATTTTGTTGCCGACGATCTTTCGAACATGCTGAATCGGGATTTTTCGCTGCCCGAGTGTCACAAAGACAATGCCGATGACGGTCGCAAAGAACGACACAATCAAAATCAGCGCCTGCCAGGGCTTAACCGTTCCGGCGATGATCTCCGCCGCCGTGCGGACAAGCTGGTCCGGCAGGCGGACCATGATGCCGCAGAAGATGATCAGCGAGATGCCGTTGCCGATGCCCTTGTCGGTGATCTGCTCGCCGAGCCACATCAAAAACGCCGTCCCGGCGATCATCGTCAGCGCCACTTCCAGGTCCAAAAAGAAGCTGGTCGAGATCGCCCCGCCGCGACGCAGAATCACCACAAAGCCGATAGACTGGGCCAGCGCGAGGCCCATTGTCAGGTAGCGCGTGTACTGGGCGATCCGCTTGCGCCCCGACTCACCTTCTTTGGACATTTCCTGCCACTGCGGAATGGCAAACGTCAAAAGCTGCATGATGATCGAAGCATTGATGTACGGCACGATGCCCATAGCAAAGACCGTGAACTTCGACAGCGCTCCGCCGGAAAACACGTCCACCAGGCTCAGAATGCCGGAAGTCTTGAACAAGTTTTGGAGCGCGTCCGGGTGGATGCCCGGCAGCGGGATATGCAGGCCGACCACATACACCCCAAACGCGCCGAAAATGAACAGCAGGCGGCGGCGCAGCTCGGGGATCGCCCAGGCCGCCGTCATCGCCTCGACAAACGGCGTGTTGGAGCCGCTTCGGGCGGCGCTGCCGCCGCGTCCGCCGCTTCGTCCCGCAAGCGGCGACGACGGCGGGATATTTGCACCGGGTCTTCTGACTGCCATAGATTTGCCTTAAAGAACTTCCGTCGTGCCGCCGGCCGCCGCGATTTTTTCCATCGCGCTTTTCGAGAAGTGACTGGCTCGGACGGTCAGCTTTTTGCTCAGCTCACCGCTGCCGAGGATTTTGACGGTTTTTTTGATGTCGCCCAAAAGTCCCGCCGAGAACAGCGTCTCGGGCGTCACCGTCGCGCCGTCGTCAAAGCGCTCGAGGGCGCTGAGATTCACAACCGCAAACGGCGTCTTCGGCGGCGCGTTGAAGCCGCCCTTGCCGGCGATGCCACGGTTCTGCGGCAGGCGGCGATGGAGCGGCGTTTGGCCGCCTTCAAAGCCGGGCTTGGTGTTGCCCCGCGCTTTGTCGCCTTTGTGGCCGCCGCCGGACGTTTTGCCCGTGCCGGAGCCGGGGCCGCGCCCGATGCGCTTGCGCGGCTTGCGAGCGCCTTCATTCGGTTTCAGTTCGGAAAGATTCATTGCCCAACCCCTAGTCCTTCATGCGGACCATAATGTTTCTTACGGCCGATTTTGGCGGCGGGTTCCGACACCAAAGAGCCGTCCGCCGCCTCGACAGTGAGAACGTGCGTGATTTTCTTGATCATGCCCCGGATCGGAGCGCAGTCGGGCTGCGTCACCGACGAGCCGATTTTGCCCAGCCCGAGCGCTTTTGCCGTCAAGCGCTGGCTTTTCTCGTAGCCGATCAGGCTGCGGGTCAAAGTGATTTTCAGTTCCGCCATCGGTTACGCTCCCCCTTCAGTGGTCGGGTTCCCCGTGGAAGTCGTCTCGGTTTGAGCGACATCGGCGGCGTCCACCGCGCCGACGGCATTCGGGGACACTTCGGTTTCCGTCTGCGCGGCGGCGGGCGTTTCCGCCGTGGTTGTCGAAAGCACCGCCGGCTCATCGGAAACAACCGACGAAATGCCGGCTGCCGAATCCACCTGCTCCGCTTCGCGGGCGGCGTCGGCCACCGCCTTCGAGACCAGGTCGTTGACGTTCAGCCCGCGCAGACGCGCCACATCGGTGGCCCGCTTGAGCTGCTTCAGCGCGGCAATCGTCGCCCACGCCGTGTTGACTTTGTTGGACGAGCCGAGCGACTTGGCGAGAACGTCGCGCACGCCTGCCGCCTCTAAAATCGCCCGGACCGAGCCGCCGGCGACGACGCCTGTACCCGGCGAGGCGGGCTTCAGCAGCACTTCCGCGCCGCCCTGCCGCAGCAAAACGTCGTGCGGAATGGTCGCGCCGACCATCGGGACATGGACCAGCGACTTGCGGGCGGCTTCGACGCCTTTGCGGATGGCGTCGGGAATGGCCCGCGCCTTGCCGATGCCGGCCCCGACATAGCCGTTGCCGTCGCCCACCACCACCAAAATGCTCCAGGACATGGTCCGGCCGCCTTTGTGGGTCTTCTGGACTTTGTTTGTTTGGATGACGCGCTCTTCCAAGTTGAGCGTGTCCGGGTTGATCAATGCCATTTAGAAATCCAGTCCATTCTCGCGTGCCGCGTCGGCCAAAGCCTGCACACGCCCATGATAAAGGTAGCCGCCGCGATCAAAGACCACTTTGGAAACGCCGGCGGTTTTCGCCCGCTCGGCAATCAGGGAGCCGACCGATTTGGCGGCCTCAATGTTGCCGCCCGCGCTCTTCGACAGCGCCTCGCCCTTCAGCGACGCATCCAGGGAAGACGCCGCCGCCAGGGTCCGGCCGGCCAGGTCGTCAATGATCTGCGCGTAAATGTTGTTCGACGACCGATACACATTCAGCCGGGGCCGGTCGGGGGTGCCGAGAACGCGCTTCCGCACTCTGATATGCCGTTTTTGCCGATTTTCGTTTTTGTTGATTTGTGCCATAATGCGAGTTTCCTCTTGACCCACCGTGTCACGGACGCGCCTGCGTCCGCGTTATGAGCCGAATAAGAGCGAGAAAGAAAGCGAAACAAAGCCGGAGCAGGCTTACTTCTTGCCTTTGCCGCCGCCCTTGCCGCCGGCCTTGCCTTTTTTGCCGGCTTTGCGGCGGACAAGCTCGTTTTGATACCGGATGCCTTTGCCTTTGTACGGCTCCGGCGGCTTCAGCTTGCGAATGACGGCGGCCTGCTGACCGACCGATTCTTTGTCAATGCCGCTGATCGTGATGAACGGGCGGCGCGTGTTCGTGTCCTGCCCGACCTCAAACGAAATGCCGTCCAGCGGCTCCACGGGGACTTGATGCGAAAAGCCGAGGCTGAGCACCAGCTTCGCGCCGTCTTTCGCCGCGCGGTAGCCGACGCCTTCAATTTCCAGAATGCGCTTGTAACCGTCGGACACGCCGACCACCATGTTGTTGACCAGCGAGCGGGTCAAGCCGTGCAGGGCGCGGTCGTTGTCCTGATCGGTCGGGCGCTTGACCAGCACCGCGCCGGATTCGATCTCGACGCTCATGCGCGGGTGAATCTGGCGGGACAGGGTTCCTTTGGGGCCTTTGACCGTCAAAGTGCCGTCGGCGGCGGCTTTGACTTCCACGCCCTGCGGCAGCGGAATAGGCCGCTTTCCAATTCGAGACATGGGAGGCTCCTTTAGTAGACGAATGCCAGGACTTCGCCGCCGATGCCCAGCTTGCGGGCCTTTTTGGCGGTCATCACGCCCTGCGAGGTGCTGACGATGGCGATGCCGAGGCCGCGCAGCACTGTCGGCAGCTTGTCGTGCGAGCGGTAAACGCGCAGGCCGGGCTTGGACACGCGCTTCAGGTTTGTGATGACCTTTTCGCGGTTGCGTGCGCCGTATTTGAGGGTGACTTTGATGTTGTCCTGCACCGGCTGCTTGATAATCTCGTAAGATTTAATGTAGCCTTCTTCGTGCAGAATGCGGACAACTTCGATTTTGAGCTTGGAAGAGTCGACTTCCAGCGATTCGTGATTGGCGCTGTTGGCATTGCGGATGCGTGTCAACAGGTCGCCGACAGGGTCAGAGACCGGCATAATTGTTTCTCCCATCAGGCGGGCTATTTCGCAATAGTCCCGATATGGCTGTGATAATGGAGCGCTCGGCTTACCAGGACGATTTGGTCACGCCGGGGATCAGTCCCTGGTGGGCCAGCTCGCGGAAGCAGATGCGGCAGATCGAGAACTTACGCATGTAGCCGTGCGCTCGTCCGCAAAGCTGACAGCGGTTGTAGGCGCGAACCGAAAACTTCGGAGTTTTCTTCGCTTTTTGGATCAGGCATTCTTTTGCCAACAGTTTTGTCCTTCTTAAATTACGCTGGGAGCGCGGAAACAGGCATCAGTATACCTGAAATCCGCGCGAAATCCGCCCCCTAGCCCCCAATAATGGGGGAACCGGATCGTATTTATCATGTTCCCCCATTATTGGGGGCTAGGGGGACTCGGCTATTGAAGCCGCTCGCCCTGTTTTTCGCCCCGGAACGGCACGCCGATGGCTTTCAGCAGCGACCGGGCTTCGGCATCCGACGGGGCCGTGGTGACGATGATAATGTCCATGCCGCGCACTTTGTCCACTTTATCGTAGACGATTTCAGGGAACGTGAGCTGCTCTTTCAGGCCCATCGCGAAGTTGCCGCGCCCGTCAAACGAGTTCGGGTTGATCCCGCCGAAGTCGCGCACGCGGGGCAGGGCGACGTTCAGCAAGCGGTCCAAAAACTCATACATCCGTGCGCCGCGCAAAGTCACTTTCGCGCCGATCCGCGCTCCCTGGCGCAGCCGAAAGTTCGCAATAGACTTTTTCGCCCGCGTCACCGCCGGCTTCTGGCCGGTGATGGTGGCAAGGTCGCTCACCGCGCCGTCAAGCTGCTTGGCGTCGCCGCCGGTCTGCCCGGCCTGCCCGACGCCCATGTTCAGGACGATTTTCTCTAAACGGGGCACCTGCATGATGTTCTTGTAGCCGAACTCTTTTTGCAGGGCCGGGATGATCTCTTCCTGGTACTTTTTCTTCAATGTCGGCTGCGCCGCCGGCGCTGAATTGGTTGCTTCATTAGCCATTGGTGATCACTCCTCCCGACTTTTTGGCGAAGCGCACGCGCTCGCCGCTTTCATTGACCCGAATGCCGACACGGGTAGCGGTTTTGCCGTCAGCGGGGTCCACAAGCTGCACTTTAGAGGCCGGGAACGGCATGGACTGCTCAATCCGGCCGCCCTGCCCGGCTGCGCCGGGCGCACCGGCGGAGCGCGGCTTTTGGTGCTTAATCACGACGTTCAGGCCGTCTACCACGACTTTGCCTTCGGTTCGCAGCACTTTCGTGATTTTGCCTTCTTTGCCTTTGTCTTTGCCGGTCAGCACGCGCACGGTGTCGCCGAGCAGCAGACGCATTTTGCCCGTGTACTGGGGGACGTTGCGGCGGGGGCCGCTCTTTTTCGGCGGGGTATACATCTTAAAGCACCTCCGGCGCAAGCGAGATGATCTTCATCGCGCCTTCAAATTTCGAGTCGCGCAGTTCGCGGGCCACCGGTCCGAAGACGCGGGTGCCGCGCGGCGCAAGGTTGTTGGTCAGCACCACGGCGGCGTTCTCGTCGAACCGCATCACCGAGCCGTCCTGCCGGCGTATGGCCTGGCGGGTGCGAACGACGACCGCTTTGACCACGTCGCCTTTCTTCACCGCCGCGCCGGGAGTCGCCGATTTAACCGCCGCCACGATAATATCGCCGATATGGGCGTACTTGGCATTGGAGCCTTTCAGCACGCGGATCGTGAGCAGCTCACGCGCTCCGCTGTTGTCCGCCGCCCGCAGGCGGCTGTAATCTTGAATCATGTGTGTTTCCTTTGCGCTGCCGGCCCAGTTTCGCCCCGCTTCGGAAGCGGGGCGGCTTTGCAGCCGACCCTAGCAGTTGCTTTTCAAGCAATCACTTCGTCCGTTATTTATTTCGTTGTGTACGGCTTGCCGTCCAATAGATGATAAAATCTATAGCCGTCTGGCCGATACTCCCGGCTTGTTCCAAAATCTCGCAAAGAGCTTGTCTCATGCCCTAAAACATCTACAACATCTATCGTGTGCACCGGCGCTCCGGCAGCCTCGCACAGAACGCAGAAATTCATCAAGTCTGCGTCTCGAAGCGACCGCAAGACCTCTCCGAAACGCTCCACAGCGTATGTGATTTTTCCATTCGGGAGGGCAAAAAAGACGCTGTTCCAGCCCAGACAACATCCCTGAGCTTCCGGCATCTCTTGACGGACCGCGTTCCAGTAGCGATGCACCCAAGCGCCTTTCTCTTCGAGATTTCCCGTCATCGTCTGCCGCGTCCAGATTGTCGTTTGACACAGCACAACAGGCCCTGGTGAGGGTTCGAAGACTTGACGCAAATCACTCCCACCGAAAGTTGAGAGATGTTCCGTGGATGTTGCTGCCTGCTGCATCACAGCCCGGTCTCCGGCTTAATTTCTATGAGTGGCGGACGTGAGCCGCCGAGCAGTCTTGGTTTGACTGCGGCTCCGGGGATAGAGTTAGAGAGTGCATCGCTTAACGCTCCGCGCAAATCTATTTCCCGCTGCCCATCAATCCGTATATCAAGACTTCCAAAGAATGTCGCTGCGTGTTCCAGCCCCCTTGCCGAACGGCAAGTCAGTATCAATGTTTCTGCCCTTGCTTGCTCCCCGGCTTCCGACAACGTCAATCGTTGTTTGGAACAAGTCAGCGACCTTTTGCAGGGCCGCCCGCTCCGCTTCCGTCAACGTTCTCTCGTTCAACAGAAATCGCCTGGCCCCGCTGTTTATTTGGCCCGCTCGATGACACGGGTGACGCGCCAGCATTTGTCTTTGCTGAGAGGGCGGGTTTCCATGATCTCGACCGTGTCGCCGATATGGGCGTCGTTGGTCTCGTCGTGCGCCTTGAACTTTTTGTCCTGCTTCAAGATGCGTCCGTACATCGGATGCCGGACCAGGTTCTTGATGGTGACGACGACGGTTTTGTTCATCTTGTCGCTCGACACGACCCCGACCCGGACTTTGCGCCGGCTGCGGGCTTCTTCCGTCTGCACTTCCGCGCGTTGCGTTTCTTCTGCCATTGCTTATCCCTTGTGCTCGATGCCGAGCTGCTTTTCGCGCTGAATCGTCAAAATCCGCGCGATTTCTTTGCGGGCGTTCTTGACGACTTTGACATTCTCGACCGGCTTGCTCAAACGGTCCTTGCGGAACCCGTAGATGCTTTTATGGGCGTCGGCGACGGCGGCGTTTAGGTCCGCATCGCTCATGCCCCGCAGCGCCGCCCGGCGGCTTTTGGTTTTCTCGGCCATGTTAGTCTCCCACTTCCACCAAGTCCGCTTCCGCGAACTCGGCGTCTTCGGTTTCGTCCAAAACCACCGTGTGCGCCAGAAGCTGCACCGCCGACTCGTGCCGGGTGATAAACTTGGTCGCAATCGGCAGCTTGTGCTGCGCCAGCCGCATGGCTTCTTTGGCCAGCTCTTCGGGCACGCCCGACATCTCGAATAAAACGCGGCCCGGCTTCACCACCGCCACCCAGCCTTCGGGAGCGCCTTTGCCTTTGCCCATGCGGGTTTCGGCGGGCTTCTTGGTGAACGGCTTGTCGGGAAAGACCCGAATCCAGATTTTCCCGCCGCGCTTGATTTTGCGGGTCATCGCGATACGCGCGGCTTCAATCTGCCGGTTGGTCATCCAGCAGGCTTCCAGGGCTTGCAGCGCGAAATCGCCGAAGTCCACTTTGTTGCCGCCCGACGCCGGGCCGGTCCGGCGGCCGCGATGGACGCGCCGGTATTTGACTTTCTTTGGCATCAACATAATTGGTTATTTCTCCTAACGACCGCCGCCGGGGCGTCCGCCCCCGCCGCCGAAGCCGCCACCGCCGCCCGGACGACCGCCGCCGCCGCTAAATCCGCCGCCACCGCCGGGGCCGCGTCCGCCGCCGCCCCCGCCGGGACCACGCCCGCCGCCACCGAAGCCGCCACCGCCGCCGCGTCCGCCGCCGGCCCCGCCGCGACCGCCGCCGCCGCGATTACCGCCGCCCGCGCCGCCGCGTCCGCCCCGGCCGCCGCTCGGTCCCCGGTCGCCGAAGCCTTCTTCGGCATTAAGCCGCCGCTGCTGCTGCTGCTGGAGCGCGATGTCGGCGGTCGTCAGGCGCTTCTGGCCCGGCAGAATGTCGCCTTTGTAAATCCAGACTTTGACCCCGATGTTCCCGTAAGTGGTCGGCGCTTCGGCGAGGCCGTAGTCAATATCCGCCCGCAGGGTATGCAGCGGGATTTTGCCCAGGCGGTCGCCTTCTTTGCGGGCCATTTCCGAGCCGTTCAGCCGGCCCGACGACAAAATACGGATGCCCTTTGCGCCGAGCTTCATGGCGCGGGTGACGGCCTGCCGCATGGCCCGCTTGTACGAAACCCGCTTGGTGATCTGCTGGGCGATGCTTTCCGCCACAAGCTGAGCGTCAAGCTCCGGGTGCCGGATTTCGCTGACATTGGCCTGGAACGACTTCTTGAACTTGGTCTCCAGAAGCGCCCGCAGGTCGTCCACACCCTTGCCGCCGCGTCCGATGATGATGCCGGGCTTGGCCGTGTGCAGGGTGACTTTGACGCGGTTCGCCGCCCGCTCGATTTCAACACGCGCAATGGACGCATTCGCCAGGTCTTTGCGGGTCTTGATATAGTCGCGAATATGGAAATCTTCCACCAGCGCTTTGGCGTAGCCTTTGTCCAGATACCATTTGCTTTCCCAGTCCCGGTTCACGCCGACGCGGAACCCGACGGGATGGATTTTCTGTCCCATGCGTTATTCTCCTTCTTCCCGTTTCTGGTCTGCGCCATCGCTCGGATCGGCTGCACGGTCGGACACATCGGTTTCGGATGCGTCGGAGGCGCTGACCGGCGTGGCTTCGGTCGGCATTGCCGACGTTTCGCCCGGCGCGGCGTCAATTCCCTCAGTCGCCATTTCAGCCGCCTCGGTTTCAGCCGCTTCAGCAGACGCCACCGGGGCAGACGCCGCCGGGGCGGCGGTTCCCGAGTCCGGCGTGTTCGCCGAGTCGCCCGTGCCGCCTTCGCCCTGCTCCGCGCCCGGAACCTGCCGGCTTTCCTCGGCAGGCTCGGCAATCGGCGAGTCGAGCGCGACTTCCTCGCGGGCCTGCTCAGTCACCGTCTGCGCCTTCGGCGCGGCATTGCCCGGCGCGGCTTTCGCTTTTGCCGGCGACTGCACTGCCGTCCGGCGCGGCTTGGGCACGGCGGGCGGCGCGGTGGTCAAAATCACAGTTAAGTGGCTCGTGCGCTTCAAAATCCGGTACGCCCGGCCCTGAGCGCGGGCGCGGACGCGCTTCAAGCTCGGCCCGCCGTCGGCGAGTATGTTGTGGACTTTCAGCTCATCGGTGCCCGCGCCCCAGCCGTCGTTGGCATTGGCGGCGGCGGAGATCAGCACTTTCATGATGTGCTCGGCGGCCTGGTTCGGAATAAACCGCAGCAGGGCCAGCGCTTCGGTGACCCGCTTGCCTTTGATGACATCAATCACCAGACGCGCTTTGCGCGGGGACATCCGAATATACTTGGCGACGGCGCGGGCCTCGGCGACGACTTCGACCGCGACCGTGCGCTGGTCGCCGATCTGCTCTTGCAGCGCCTCGGTCAGCTCTTTGATTTCCATCCGCACCGTGTTCGGGCGCGACGAATGGAGCAGGACTTTCAGGCTGCCGTCTTTTTCTTTGGTCAGTTTCAGCTTGGAAACCGGCGTCCGCCCGAGCACGTCTTTGACGGTCGGCAGCAGGGCGCGGTCTCTCGCGGCGGTGTTCATAGTGTTTTCCTTGCCTTAACGGCGCGTCGTGCGCGTGTCTTTGGAGCCGGCGTGGCCTTTAAACGTGCGGGTCAGCGCAAACTCGCCGAGCTTGTGGCCGACCATGTTTTCGGTGACGAACACCGGAATGTGCTTGCGCCCGTCATGCACGGCCAGCGTGTGACCGATCATCTGCGGGAAGATGGTCGAGCGGCGCGACCAGGTCTTGATAATGCGCTTTTCGTTCCGCGCATTCATGTCGTCAATACGCTTCAGCAGCTTCGCGTCCGCAAACGGACCTTTTTTGAGTGAACGTCCCATAAATTGTTATTCCTAAGCCCCCTAGCCCCCAATAATGGGGGAACCTGACTGTGCCGAGCGGCGTTTCCTGCTCCCCCATTATTGGGGGCCGGGGGGACATCTTATTTGCTGCCGCGACGGCGGACGATAAACTTCTGCGTGGACTTGTTCCGGCGGGTGCGGAAGCCGTTGGCGCGAACACCGGTCGCGGACACCGGACCTTTTTTGCGTCCGACTGGAGACTTCGCTTCGCCGCCGCCGTGCGGGTGGTCGCGCGGGGACATGACGACGCCTCGGTTGTGCATGTACACGCCGAGCCAGCGCTTTTTGCCGGCCTTGCCGTGCTTGATGTTCTCATGCTCGACGTTGCCGACCTGCCCGATGGTCGCCCGGCACTCGGCCAAAATCAGGCGGGTTTCGCCCGATGCCAGGCGCAGGGTCGCATACTTGCCTTCTTTGGCCATAAGCTGCGCCGAGCCGCCCGCCGTGCGGACCATCTGCCCGCCCCGGCCCGGCTTCATCTCGACGTTGTGCACGAGCGTTCCGACGGGAATCGCCCGCAGCGGAAGCGCGTTGCCCGGCTTGATGTCGGCAGTCTCGCTGGAAATCACCGGGTCACCGACTTTCAAGTTGACCGGCCAAAGCATGTAACGCTTTTCGCCGTCGGCGTAATGCACCAGGCAGATACGCGCCGAGCGGTTCGGATCGTATTCAATGGTCGCGACTTTGCCGGGAATGCCGTCTTTGTCGCGCTTGAAGTCAATGATCCGGTACTGGGTTTTGTTGCCGCCGGCGACATTGACCGCCGTGCGGCGGCCTTTGTTGTTGCGGCCGCCGCTGTGCTTGTTCGGCCGCAGCAGGGACTTCTCCGGCTTCGACGCCGTCAGCTCGGAATAATCCGACGCCGTGCGGAAGCGCTGGGACGGGGTTGTCGGTTTGTAACGCTTGATTCCCATAAAAATTAAACTCCTTCCACCAGCTCAATGGACTGGCCCGGCTTCAGGGTCACGATGGCTTTTTTCCAGTCGGAAGTCCGGCCCCGATTGGAGCGCTTGAAGAAGCGGCCCGTGCGGGTTTTGCCTTTGACGACCATGGTGTTGACCGCGACGACATTAACATTGTTTTTGGCGTCGGCCTGGATGCGCTCAATCGCTTCGGCGATCTCGTATTTGTTGGCATCGCGGGCGACCACAAACGTGTACTGGCCTTCCGCGCCGCCGGCCACGCTTTTTTCGGTGACGACGGGGCGGACAATGATTTGATATGGGCTTTTTGTCAGTGCGCTCATGCGGTTTCTGCGGCCTCCGTCGGCGCTTCGGTGTCGGCCTTGCCGTACACGGCATCGAGCTTGTCCAAAGCGCCCTGGGTGATGACGATCTGATTGGCATCCAGCACGTCGCGCACCGAAAAGGCCGGGGCGACCCGGACAGTGATGCCCGGAATGTTGCGGAACGACTTGTAGATCGTTAAATTGGTTTCCGGCAGCACGATCAGCGCTTTGCCGGCGACGCCGAGCGTCTTTAAAAGCGCGGCGGCAGTTTTGGTCGAGTGCGACTCCATGGAAATTGAGTCCAGCACAACGATCACGCCGTCGGCGGCTTTGGTCGTCAGCGCCGACGCCAGCGCGGCCCGGCGGGCTTTTTTGGGCAACTTGGCCGACAAGTCGCGCGGGTGCGGGCCGAACACAATGCCGCCGTGGCGGTAGTGCGGGGCCGAGATGGTGCCTTGACGCGCCCGGCCGGTGCCTTTTTGGCGGTACGGCTTGCGTCCGCCGCCGGCGACTTCCGCGCGGGTTTTGGTGTCGCGGGTGTCCTGGCGGCTGTTGGTCGCTTCGTTGACCACCGCCTGGTGCATCAGCCCAGGGTTGATTTTCGCAGAAAAAAGCTGTTCGCTGAGGGAAACGGTCCCCCCGCTGGTGCCATCTGCGTTTTTAAGAATGGTTTCCGGCATGAGTAGGGTTCCTCCTAGCGTTTGAATTTCTTAATCAAGACCAGCCCGCCGTTTGCGCCGGGGACAGCGCCTTTGACGAGCAGGATGTTTTTGTCGGTGTCCACGCGGATGACCCGCAGGCCCTGCTGAGTCACCTGAACATCGCCCATGTGGCCCGGCTTGCCGGAGCCTTTAAATGTGCGGGCCGCATCGGTGCCGCCGCCGGACGCCGGCTTGCGGTGGGACGTAGACGCGCCGTGGGTGGCTTTGTTGCCGCGCCAGCCGTAGCGCTTCATGACGCCCGCAAAACCTTTGCCTTTGGAGATGCCCGTAACGGCGACTTTGTCGCCTTCGGCAAAGATGTCGGCGCTGAACTCGTGGCCTTCGGCCAGAGTTTCACCGTCATCCAGCGGTATCTCGCGCAGGGTGCGCTTCGCTTTTACGTCATGCGCCGCGAAATGCCCTTTTTCGGGCATTGTCAGGCGATGCTCTTTGACATCCTCAAAGCCGATTT
The DNA here is from genome assembly GCA_965246745.1 of Capsulimonadaceae bacterium. Classification (GTDB taxonomy): domain Bacteria; phylum Armatimonadota; class Armatimonadia; order Armatimonadales; family Capsulimonadaceae; genus JANXMY01. The sequence continues at coordinate 3,332,569 of OZ251980.1, read as the reverse complement.
GGGCGGCGGAGTATCCGTCTTTGGCGATTGTTTTCAGTTGTACGATAACGCAGGGACCGGCTGCGATCACTGTGACCGGAGTCACGCGACCGCCTTCTTCGAAGATCTGGGTCATTCCCAGCTTCTTTCCCAAGATGGAACTTGGCATTGGTTTCCTCCACGGCGCACCTCACGAGTGTGGTTCAACTCGCTGCGTGACGCGGTTTCTGTTTTTAATCTCTTCGACTACTTAAACTTCGACTTCCTCGACATTTGTGCTTAACTTAGCGTCTTTTAAGCGGCGAGTGCGTGCTCTTCCATAGCAGCGACTTCCTGCGGGGTAAACGTAAGGAGGAGTCCTACCGACCGCTCTTCGTCGCGCGTCAATCCCTCGCGCAGAACCTCACGAACCAAGTCCTGCCGGTCAATCTGCGCCAGCCCGTCAAAGCCGGACCAAACAAACGAACCGCCGATCCGCTGTCCGGGCAGGCGCTCTGCCAGCTCATCACTGGATCCGGGAAACTTGCTGCTTAGGAGCGACCTGACTTTCTCAAGTAGTTTTTCCATTGTGCGTCTCCCACGATGACAATCTCTAAAGCGGCACTGACAGTTCGGTGAGTTACTTCTTTGACCGAGTCGCCTTTGATGCCGCGATCCAAAAGCGCTTGCTTAATTTCAGCGCGGTAAATTTCAACCGAATAATAGCGCTGACTGTTGTTCCATTGGAAAGCAACAAGGCTTAAAGCCGCGCTGATTTTCCGCTTCTGGCTTTCCGGCACAGCCGCTTCCAGGCTGCTCTTTTCGTACCATCGGCGAAGATCATGCCGGGCATCAAACTCGGTGCCGCCTCGGCTGCTGTAAGCACGGAGCATACATTCAACCGACAAACCGGCTAAATAATTTGCCAGCGGATACTGACGCTGCCCAAGCAGGCCCTGAGCCGACTCAATTTGAGCAAGCGCCGCTTCGCGGTAGGAGTCTTCCGTGACCTTCATGGCTTCACGCTCATGGCTACAGCTTGATTTCGATGTCCACGCCCGACGGCAGGTCGAGGCGCATCAGCGCGTCAATCGTCTTCGGGCCGGGGTCTAAAATGTCAATCAGGCGCTTGTGCGTCCGCATCTCGAAATGCTCAAACGACTCTTTGTCCACAAACGTGGACCGCTGCATCGGCAGAATGTTTTTTTCCGTCGGCAGCAGCACCGGGCCGGAAATCCGGGCGCCGGTGCGCTTGACGGTGTCCACAATCTTTTCCGCCGACTGGTCCAAGACACGGTGGTCGAACGCCCGCAGGCGGATACGAACTTTATCACGACGCATAGTAAATAGCTCCCAAGCACGAACGGGGGCGGAAGGTGTTCTTCCGCCCCTCAAAAGTTAAGCCAGGACTTTGGTGACGACGCCCGCGCCGACGGTGTGACCGCCCTCGCGGATCGCAAACCGCAGACCCTCCTCCATCGCAATCGGCGCGATCAGCTCCCCCACAATCGTCACGTTGTCACCCGGCATCACCATCTCCACACCCTCCGGCAAGTCCAGGTTCCCCGTCACATCCGTCGTCCGAAAGTAAAACTGAGGACGATACCCCTTGAAGAAAGGCGTGTGACGACCCCCCTCCTCTTTCGACAGGATATACACCTCACCCTCAAACTTCACATGAGGCTTGATGCTCCCAGGCTTCGCCAGAACCTGACCACGCTCAATATCCTTGCGCTCAATCCCCCGAAGCAATATCCCCGCGTTGTCACCCGCCTGAACCACGTCCAATGTCTTCTTGAACATCTCCATGCTTGTGGCCACCGTGCTCTTGGTCGCCTCGCGGATGCCGATGATCTCAATCTGCTCCCCGGCCTTCAACACCCCCCGCTCAACCCGACCCGTCGCCACCGTCCCACGCCCCGTGATCGTCATCGTGTCTTCCACCGGCATCAAAAACGGCTTGTCCACGTCCCGCTCCGGCGTCGGAATAAAAGAGTCCACCGCCGCCATCAGCTTCAAGATCGCAGGCTCCCCGATCTCCGACTGGTCCCCCTCGAGCGCCTTCACCGCAGACCCCACAATGATCGGGCAGTCGTCGCCGGGAAACTCGTACTTGGACAACAGCTCGCGCACCTCAAGCTCCACCAGCTCCACAAGCTCCGGGTCGTCCACCATGTCCGCTTTGTTCAAGAAGACAACGATAGACGGAACCCCCACCTGACGCGCCAAGAGAATATGCTCTCTGGTCTGCGGCATCGGACCGTCGGCAGCCGACACCACCAGAATGGCCCCGTCCATCTGCGCCGCGCCGGTGATCATGTTTTTGATGTAGTCGGCGTGCCCCGGACAGTCCACATGCGCGTAGTGCCGCGCTTCCGTCTGGTACTCGACATGGGCGGTGTTGATGGTAATGCCCCGCTCCCGCTCCTCGGGCGCCGCGTCAATGGAGGCATAGGACCGGGCCTGCGCCCCGCCGGCTTTCGCCAGCACATTGGTGATCGCCGCCGTCAGCGACGTTTTGCCGTGGTCCACATGACCGATGGTCCCGATGTTCACATGCGGCTTCGAACGATCAAACTTTGCTTTTGCCATGATAGGTTCTCTCTGCGATCAGTACGGGCCGCCGCCCTTCGGGGCGGCGGCGAAAAATCAAGCCTAATAATCAGCCCAGTAATCAGCCCTGCTGGCGAACCAGTGTCTTGCCTGCCGATTTGACCATCAGCTCTTCGGAAACGTTGCGCGGCACTTCGGCGTAATGCGACGGCTCCATGGTGGACGACGCCCGGCCCTGCGTGTTCGAGCGGAGGTCCGTGACATAGCCGAACATCTCGGCCAGCGGCACCTTCGCTTTGATAACCATCGTGCCGCCGTGGCTCTGCTCCTGGCCTTCGATCATGCCGCGCCGGGAGTTCAGGTCGCCGACGACGGTGCCCAGAAACTGATCGGGCGTGACCACTTCCACGGCCATGATCGGCTCTTTGATGATCGGCTGCGCTTTGCGGGCGGCCTCTTTAAACGTCATCGAGGCCGCGATCTTGAATGCCATTTCCGACGAGTCTACGTCGTGATACGAGCCGTCGGTGACGCTGACTTTGATGTCTACCATTGGGTAGCCCGCCGAAACGCCGGTTTCCATCGCTTCTTTGACGCCCGCCTGGATAGGGCTGATGAACTCTTTCGGGATCGAGCCGCCGACGGTCTTGTTGACGAACTCAAAGCCCAGGCCCGCTTCCAGCGGCTCGACAATCAGCTCGCAGTCGCCGTACTGACCCTTGCCGCCCGACTGCCGCTTGTACGGCACGCGGGCCGTGGCTTCTTTCTTGACGGTTTCTTTGTACGCGACCTGCGGCCGGCCCTGGTTGGCTTCCACTTTGAACTCGCGACGCATCCGCTCAATGATGATGTCCAGGTGCAGCTCGCCCATGCCCGACAAAATGACCTGGCCGGTTTCCTCATCGGTGCGGATGCGAAGCGTCGGGTCCTCGGCGGACAAGCGCTGCAAGGCCATACCCATCTTTTCCTGGTCGGGCTTCGTCTTCGGCTCAATCGAAACCGAGATGACAGGCTCCGGGAACGTAATAGTTTCCAGCAGCACCGGCTTTTTTTCATCGGCCAGCGTGTCGCCGGTCGTGGAAAGCTGAAGACCGACCGCAGCGGCGATGTCGCCGGCGAACACTTCGTCCACTTCCTCGCGCTTGTTGGCGTGCATCCGCAGAATACGCGAAATCCGCTCCCGCTTGCCCTTGTTTACGTTGTAAACATACGAGCCTTTGGTCAGCGTCCCCGAATACACCCGGAAGAACGTCAAGTTGCCGACATGCTGGTCGTTCATGAGTTTGAACGCCAGCGCCGAGAACGGCGCGGAGTCCGACGGCTCGCGCGGCTCATCTTCCTCGGTGTCCGGGTTGATCGCCGACACCGCGCCTTTGTCGAGCGGCGACGGCAGGTAATTGATGACGGCATCCAAAAGCGGCTGAACGCCTTTGTTCTTGTACGCGGAGCCGCACAGCACGGGAACAATGTCCAGGCTGATCGTCGCCTTGCGAATGGCCGACTTCAGCTCGTCCGCCGTGATCGGCTCTTCCATCAGAAACTTTTCGATGAGCTGCTCATCGGTTTCGGCGACTTTCTCGATCATCACCGCGCGGTACTTGGCCGCCTGCTCCTGCATGTCCGCCGGAACGTCAATCACCTCAAAGACTTTGCCGTCATCGCCTTTGTAGACGATGGCTTTGTTTTCCACCAGGTCAATCACGCCTGCAAACTCGGTCTCGGCCCCGATTGGGATTTGCAGCATGACGGCATTTGCGCCCAGGCGGTCCACAATCGTGCCGAAGGCGAAATAAAAGTCGGCTCCGGTGCGGTCCATTTTGTTGACAAAGCACATGCGCGGGACACGGTACTTGGTGGCCTGACGCCAGACCGTTTCGGACTGCGGCTGAACGCCGGCAACCGCATCGAACAGCGCGACGACGCCGTCCAAAACGCGCAGGGAGCGCTCGACTTCCACGGTGAAGTCCACATGGCCCGGCGTGTCAATGATGTTGATCCGGTGGGTCGGAATCCGCAGGCCGGTTTTGGCGTCGGCGGTTTCCAGGCCCCAGAAGCAGGTGGTCGCAGCCGACGTGATCGTGATGCCGCGCTCCTGCTCCTGCTCCATCCAGTCCATCGTCGCCGCGCCTTCATGCACTTCGCCGATTTTGTATGAGCGGCCCGTGTAGTACAGAATGCGCTCGGTGCAGGTGGTTTTGCCGGCGTCAATATGGGCGGCAATGCCGATATTGCGGGTTTTTTCTAAGCTATATTCTCGTGCCATAATGTGCAGCTTTCAACTGTCCTGCGATAGAAGGGTGAACACAAGGTTCACCCCTACAGGACGGGCAACGTAGGGGCGAACCTTGTGTTCGCCCTCCTCTGATGGACTTTCGCCCTTAAAGATTAGAAACGGTAATGGGCGAACGCTTTGTTCGCATCGGCCATTTTGTGCTTTTCTTCGCGCTGACGCACCGCCGACCCGGTGTTGTTCGCGGCGTCGGTCAGCTCGGCGGTCAGCCGGTCAATCATGGTTTTGCCGTTGCGGCGGCGGGCGGCGGAGACCAGCCAGCGCAGGGCCAGCGACGTTTTGCGGTCGGCTCGGATTTCCATCGGCACCTGGTAGGTCGCGCCGCCGACGCGGCGGGGCTTGACTTCCACCTGCGGCATGACGTTCCGCACGGCCTGCTCGAATATTTCGATCCCTTTGCGGCCGGTCTTGGCTTCAATCGCATCCAATGACCGATAAAAAATCGTCTCGGACAGCGACTTTTTGCCGTCCAGCATCATGCGGTTGACAAAGCGTGTCACCAATCGGTTATGGTACACGGGATCGGGCAGAATTACGCGCTTTTTCGCGGGTCCTTTACGCGGCATTGATTATCTCTCCAGTAAATTGTAAATTAACGCTTCTTCGCGCCGGCGGCGGGTGCGCCGGGCTTGGGCCGCTTGGTGCCGTACTTGGAGCGGCTCGATTTGCGGTCTTTGGTGCCCTGCGTGTCCAGCGTGCCGCGCACGATATGGTAGCGGACGCCCGGCAGGTCTTTGACGCGGCCGCCGCGAATCAGAACCACGCTGTGTTCCTGCAAGTTGTGGCCGATGCCGGGAATGTACGCGGTGACTTCGGTGCCGGGGCTGTTGCGTCCCGAGGAAGTCAGGCGGATACGCGCGATCTTGCGAAGCGCCGAGTTCGGCTTCTTCGGCGACACGGTGCGGACCACGAGGCAAACACCGCGCTTTTGCGGGTTGCCCTTCATGGCGGGCGCTTTGCTTTTCTTGACAACGCGCTTGCGGCCTTTGCGTACTAATTGGCTGATCGTCGGCATAACGACTCGGTCCTTTCGGCGATGGTTCTAAAGAATACTCAAAGAATACTTGACGACAGAGGCACAAAAACACCCCGCTCGCGGTCACTGTTCCCAAAACGGAAACATGGCGGCACGGGGCAGAAACGTCCAAAAAGACGATGTTGCGTTTAAGTTCCAGCTTAAAAACCCCGGACGGGAAACGCGAAAAGCTGGCCGATGCCCCCTCAACAGAAAAAATGCCGCAGAAAAAATGCGTCGCCGCCCGGCAGACCGCTCAGGCAGGCGAATTCCTCTGAAAACAACCTCCCCATTATACTGCCCGCTTCTGCGAATGTCAAGGGGTCGATGTATTCTCCGTAGTAATCCCGCAGTAGGCCTTACGGAAAAAGAGGCATACTGTGAGAATGGAAACCACGACGCTGATCACCCTGGCCTGCGAACTGCACACGCAAGGACTGAGCAAGTCTCGCATCGCCGAACGCCTCGGCAAAGACCGTGGCACCATCCGCCTGTGGCTCGAAGCCGTCGCCGAACACGGCTTGCTGCCATTTTTGGAGCAGCACCAACAGGCCAAAAAGCAGCCGCGCCCCGCCCGCCAAGTGCGCGTCTCAACCAAGCAGCTTATCTGGAGCCTCCGTGAGCGCGAACACGGCTGCTGCGGCCAGAAGATCGCCTACTTTTTGCAGCAGGAACATCAGATCAACTTGTCCGTGCCCAAGATTTACGAGGTGCTGGCCGAAAAGTATGTCTTGCGCTCCAAGTGGACACAAAACCAAAAGCGCGGACCAGTCCCCGAAGCGAACGCCGCCCGGCAAGTCGTTCAGATGGACACGGTGCATTTCGGCGCGGTATTTGCCTTCACTGCCGTGGACATCTTCACGCGAGAAGCCGATGTGCTGCTGCGTCCGAGCGTTCTGGCTGCCGACGGCGAAGCGTTTTTGACGGTCACGATGCCGCGCCGGTTCAGCGGCTTTGTGCAGACAATCCAGACCGACGGCGGCCCGGAGTTTGGCGGCGAGTTCGCCGCCGCGACCCGTTTGTGCTGCCGCCAGCACCGGATTGCCCGCCCGTACAAGAAGAACGAGCAGTCCTTCATCGAGAGCTTCAACCGCACCGTCAGAAGCGAGTGCTTGGGCTGGGCTAAGTACCGCGTGGAAGAGCTGCCGGAGCTAACGCAGGACGTGGAAGCGTTTTTGGAGCGCTATCATTACCACCGTCCGCACCTGGCGTTCGACCCGATGCGCCCTCCGCTGACGCGGGGCTGAAAACGAAACGACCACTGCGGGATTTCTACGGAAACATTGCGGGGGTACAGGGCGCGTCGCAAAAAATGTCCCCTTTGCTTGTTACCCCGATCCGCCGCCACCGTCGGCAGGCCCTTGTCCCAACAGCAGAATTCCCGCTGAGAGCATCAAGTCCATGCAGATTCGCGAGTCGTCCAAGCAACAGCAAATCAAGGGCGTGGAAAAATTGCCGGCTTTCCGGAAAAGGCAAATAGCCTGTCCATCCAGGTCAAGGCTGAATTCCTCGTAGAGCGACGGCGACACTCTCGCTGTGCGTGCCGTCTGCCCGGTGCCGGTATCCGAAACTCGTATCAGCGGAGAAAGCCAGCTCGTGCGCTGTATTTGTCCAACGACCCTACCGCCTGCCTTTGTGATAAAGTAAGCAAGGCCGAACATATCACAGCAATCAATGGTAAAGCTCGGCTTTTCGTCTGCCGTATCAACAGCAATCCGGTTTCTCCAAACACCGCGAGGCACGGCACGCAGAATGATTTCTTTGGTCTCAAAGATCGAAATATGATAGCGATAGCCCACACCCCAGCACCGCCGGTGCTGGGAAAAGACGAACTGTTTCATAATTTTCTCGCGCCGACCCGCAGAGATGCCACGGCATGAATGCCGAGGCTGGGATAAACCACCGTCGAGGCGACGGAAGATGACAAAACGAACCAAGAACAGGTTCTTGCCCGGCTCTTGTATCGTTCTTACTCTTGTGTCGCTGCGACACTGGTTTGTTTCAGCCTCGGCATTCATGCCGTGGCGACTTAATCCTATCCCCCCACCCTGTCGCTCACCGCAGCAAGTCCAGCAAATCTTCGACGGTTTTGTGCGACTCGATGGGGTGGCGGAGCGGCTGCTCGCCATGCACTTCATACGAGTTACGGCGGCCTTCTTTGTGCCGGGTCAGCACCCCGGCGTCTTCCAAATCGGCGACAATCCGAAACACAGCCCGCTCGGTGATGCCGACCCGCGCGGCCACATCGCGCAGGCGCATTTCGGGGTCATCGGCCAGGCAGATCAAGACATGCGTATGGTTCGACAAAAAGGTCCACGGGGACGACGGCACAGGCATGGCGGCTCCTTGACAGGGATTGTAGCATAAATACTGCTAAATGATACCTGAATAGATTGACATGTATTAGTTATCATGCCATACTAAGCCCGCCAAACCCAATTCAACCTACCCACAAGGACACACATGACCGCTTTAATTGCTCGCCCCACCATCACGGTCGCCTACGGCGACGGCATCGGGCCGGAAATCATGGACGCCGCCCTGCGCGTGCTCACCGCCGCCGGCGCGGCGTTTGAGACGGAAATTATCGAAATCGGCCAAAGCGTCTACGAGCGCGGCTTTTCGTCGGGCATTGAGCCGTCGGCGTGGGACTCGCTGCGGCGCACCAAAGTCTTCCTGAAAGCTCCCATCACGACCCCGCAGGGCGGCGGCTTCAAAAGCCTGAACGTCACCATCCGCAAAACGCTCGGCCTCTACGCCAATGTCCGGCCCTGCGTCGCGTATGCCCCGTTTGTGCGGACGATGCACCCTAAGATGGACGTGGTGATTGTCCGCGAAAACGAGGAAGACTTGTACGCGGGGATCGAGCACCGGCAGACCGATGAAGTCATGCAATGCCTCAAGCTTATCACCCGGCCCGGCTGCGAAAAGATTGTCCGGCATGCGTTTGAATACGCCCGGCGGCACGGGCGGCGCAAAGTCACCTGCCTGACCAAAGACAACATCATGAAGCTGACCGACGGCCTGTTTCACAAAGTCTTTGACGAAATCACGCCGCTGTACCCGGAGTTTGAGACCGAGCATTTGATTATTGACATCGGCGCGGCGCGGCTGGCCGACACGCCGGAAATCTTTGACGTGATCGTGACGCCCAATTTGTACGGGGACATTATCTCGGACATCGCCGCGCAGGTGGCCGGGTCGGTCGGCTTGGCGGGATCGGCGAATATCGGGGACCACGGGGCGATGTTTGAGGCCATTCACGGCTCCGCGCCGCAGATCGCCGGGCAGGACAAAGCCAACCCGTCGGGCCTGCTGCTGGCCGGGGTGCAGATGCTGATCCACCTCGGTCAGCCGGACGCCGCCGGACGAATTCATAACGCCTGGCTGCGGACTTTGGAGGACGGCGGGCACACATTCGACATTTACACTGAAGGGACAAGCCGGGAGCGCCTCGGCACCCAGGCGTTCGCCGATGCCGTGATCGCGCGTCTCGGCCAGACCCCGCAAACGCTGACCCCGGTGCAGTACCGGGCCGAAGCCGCCGCGCCGCCGATTGTGTACACGCGGGCCGCCCCGGCGAAAAAAGACCTGGTGGGGGTGGACGTGTTTCTGCACTGGCGCGACGGCAGCCCCGACCAGCTTGCCGCCACGCTGCTGCCGACCGGCGAGGAGAGCTTGCCGCTGACCATGATTACCAACCGGGGCGTGAAAGTCTGGCCCGGCGGCCTGCCGGAAACGTTCTGCACCGATCACTGGCGCTGCCGGTTCCTCGCGCCGAGCGGAAGCGTTGTTACGCACGGCGACATCATTGCGCTGCTGGGCCGGATTGACGCCGCCGGCCTGGACTTCATCAAGTGCGAGAATTTGTGCCATTTCGACGGCGTGCCGGGCTTCGCGCTCGGCCAGGGGCAGTAAAGAGTGCCCCGGCATGAATGCCGAGGCTCGGATAAACCAACGTCGAAGCGACGGAAGATTTCGGAGCAATCCGTTTCTTGTGTCTCCGAGACACTGGTTTATCCGAGCCTCGGCATTCATGCCGGGGCGCTCATGCCGGGGCGCTCATGCCGGGGCGCTCATGCCGGGGCGCTCATGCCGGGGCGCTCATGCCGCCGGCCTCGCCGGCCTATGGATAAATCCCGCGCGTCACGGTCGCTTCGGCGACGCGGGCGACGCCGACAATATAAGCCGCCGTGCGGAGGTCCACCGTGTGCTTCTCGGCGGCGGCCCACACTTCGGCAAAGGCCCGGCGCATGATCCGGGCCAATCGCGCATTGACCTGCGACTCGCTCCAAAAAAACGACTGAATATCCTGCACCCACTCAAAATACGACACCGTGACCCCGCCGGCATTGGCAAGAACATCGGGAAGCAGTAAAATCCCGCGCTCGCGTAAAATTAAATCGCCGCCCGGCGTGGTCGGCCCGTTCGCCCCTTCCACCACCATTTTGGCCCGCACACGCGCCGCATTCGCCTCGGTGATCTGGCCTTGCAGAGCCGCCGGGACCAGCACATCGCACGGGGTTTCCAAAATCTCTTCGTTGGTGAGCGGCTCGGCCCCCGCAAAGCCGATCACAGACCCCGTTTGGGCGACATGGGCCGTCAGCGCGGGAATGTCCAAGCCGTGCGGGTTCGCGATGCCGCCTTTGACATCGGACACGGCGACAATTTTTGCGCCGCGCTTGTGAAAGATTCGCGCTGCCGCACTGCCGACATTGCCGAAGCCCTGCACCGCGACCGCCGCGCCGCTGAGCGTCCGCCCCTGCGTCTTGAACGCTTCCTCGGTAATCAGGACGACCCCCAGACCCGTCGCGTCGAGCCGCCCTTCGGAGCCGCCGATAGAGACAGGCTTGCCCGTCACCACCGCCGGGACCGTGTGCCCGGCGTGCATGGAGTACGTGTCCATGATCCAGGCCATGATCTGCCCGTTGGTGCCGACATCGGGCGCAGGGATGTCGCTGTCCGGGCCGATCACCAGGCTGATTTCGGTGGTGTACCGCCGGGTCAAGTCTTCCAGCTCGGCTTTGGTCAGGGTTTTCGGGTCGCAGACGACCCCGCCTTTCGCGCCGCCGAAGGGAATGTTGACAATGGCGCATTTCCAAGTCATCCACATGGCAAGCGCCCGCACTTCGTCAAGGTCGGTTTCCGGGTGAAACCGCAGGCCGCCTTTGGCCGGTCCCCGACTGGTGTTGTGCTGTACCCGGTAGCCCGTAAACATCCGTGTCCCGCCGCGCTCCATGTTGACGGGAAAATGCACGGTCAGCTCGCGCTTGGGCTTCTGCAAAATCGCATGGATGTCGTCGTCCAAGCCTAAAATCCCCGCAACCCGCCCAAGCTGCGACAAGGCAATCGCATACGGGTTCATTTCTTCGGATGTTTCACTTTCCGCCATAACTCGGTCCTCCTCCGCTGCGCCGCTGCGGCCGCTTTCGGCTATTGTATCACGTTTGGATTAACATTTGAGACAAAACTGGGAAAGACCGCACGGAAAGCGGGTATCATGGCGTTATGAACAGCCTTTTCACGCGCGTTTTGTGGGTGGGGGCCGTCGGCGTTTCGCTTGCGAGCGCCTTGACGGTGTGTATGGCTGCCGAAAGCCTTGTCGAAGATGCGGCAGCATGGCGAAGCTGGGCGCATTTTGAGACAATAAATCAATGGCTCGCAATCCCGTTCACGTTAGCCTGGATGGGGCTAATAATCCTGCTCAACGCCGCCATTTGGCGACGCCTGCTGCGCCGCCGTGCCGCGCTGCGAAATTTCGGCTGCGCTCCTCCAAACCCGTTCACGCCGCGCTCGAAATACGCCGTTTGGAGTCGTGTTCCCCGCCTCGCCGCCCGCACAGTCACCGCCGGCGCGAAGAAAAGAAAAGCATTGACAAACACTCTGCGCCGGGTATAATGCTCCTTGTGTTCCGGGGTCGTTCAACGGCAGGACCGCAGTTTTTGGAGCTGCTTATCGGGGTTCGAATCCCTGCCCCGGAAGAGTTTTCGGAGATTTGGCACACGGAGCAGGATAACCGCGCATTATGGATACAGAGTACTTCCGTACCGACGATCTGATTACGCTCACCCAGGGCGAGTGGCAGGAACTGGTGTCATCTATCCAAAATCTCGTCCAGGCCAACAGCGCCCTGCTGCAAACCGTGTCCGAGCTGATGGCGCAAAGAAACCAGGCGATTTCCTCCCAGCATCCCCTCCCCCAAGCCCCGCCCGCCGACCCTTATGACCTCCGCGCCCTGAACCATCTGCTTTCCGATAACTTCTAACCTCTTCTACTCTTTGCCCTCAAGGATCGCTTTCAAGTTCCGGTTGCGCGTCACCAAAAACCGCAGCATGTAGCGCCGCAGAAACAGCCGGTCGGCAATTCTGCCCAAGACCCCCAGCGGCGAAGTCCACTCCAAGCAGTCCCGCATCAGTGTTCCGCCCGCAATCTCCGTAAACTCGTGCCGGTGCGACAAGGTTTGGAACGCCCCCGACAGCGAGACATCGGCAAACACGGTCGGACGCACCAGCTCGGTAATCTGCGACGACAAGCGCTGCCGCACTCCGAGATGCACGGCCTCAAAGACGAGCACGTCCCCCAGCTCGGCCAGGCCCGTTTTCTTGGCCCCCACCAAACGCTCCCGCGTGTGCGCGACGGTCCGGGTGTGCGTTTCCAGGTCCCGGCATAAGTCAAAGCAGCGCTCAATCGGGGCTTGGATTTCAGTCACCAGATTTACCGCAGTCATAATCTCATCCTTCCCCGCTGTCCATCTCCTCGGCGGCCTGCCATTCGTGCTCGATATTTCGCATCAAAAGCGCATGGTCAAACACCAGACTGCCGGGCGGAAACAGCTGCTCGTCGGCGTAAAAGCTGGAATACAGCGCGGAAACCGCCAGCGCCTCGACCTGCCAGGTTTTGGTGGAGAGCCGCATGCCGTCCAAGCGGCTTGAGCCGGCGCGGGCCGAGTATCCCAAGCGGCCGGCTTGAAAAAACGCCGACGCGTCCGCCAGCGACCCGAAGCAGGAGTCCGGCGGAAAGTCTGCGCTGACCTGCCCCCGCACCGTGACCGTCACCGCGCCGTCCTGCGAGTGCATGCACAAGTCTACATCGGTCTCGGTGGAACAAACCGCAAACGACGCCCGCCGGTGCTGACCGGGAAACAACCGCCCGCCGGCCAAAGAGTTGAAAGCCGAATCGGTGTCGCGGCGCGGCACAAAGACCCCTTCCTGGGTCCGGCCTTCGGGGTCGTCCCACTCCACCGCCATTCGGTGCGCCGCATTTTCGCTGGACAATCCGACCGGCAGGCCGAGAAACGCCGGCCGGATTTGCTCCAAGCGGATCAAGCAGATGCCGGCGATAGCCTGCCCGCCGTGCAGCTTGGGGCGAAACGGCGGCGGCAGCCGCGCGGCGAGGACAGCGGGGTCTGCGCGGTAGTTGATCAAAATGCGCCGCCGGATAATCCCGGCGAGGGTGGGAACATTAATCATGGGCTTCGGTCTCTCCGGCCGGACCCGTCAGCGTCGCCAGCGCTTCTTCCAGCACCAGGCGAAAGCGCACTTCCGGCGCATCGCCGCTTTCCAGCGCGGCCCGGATCGGCGGCACGGCTTCGGCCATCCCCAGCGCGGCGGCGGTGTTCGCGCCGACCGCTTGCAGCCAGCGGTCATTGGCGGTCAGGAGGCGCAGGGTCGCCCGGCGCAGGGTCGCGCTTTGCGCCGGCCCGAGGGTTTCGGCCAGCGCGGCAAGCTGCGTGTGCAGCCCCCAGAACTCTTCGGCCCATGCCTGCCGGTTCAGATGCAGAAACGTGTCCCGCAGCTCGGCCAGCAGCTCGCCGTCGTCGCCGTCTTTCGGGCGCGGCTGAAAAACGGCTTCCAGGGTCGCCGCGTCCACCAGCGGCGTCCGCATCGCCTGCGCCTGCCGCTTCGTCCCCCGGTAGCTGCCGACCGCGCGGGCCAAAAAGTACAAGCTCAGGGCAACCCCGCCGCGCTCCACCCAAAGAAGGTTCATGGTTGATTTTTTTCAGCAGGCATCACGCCGCCGGCTCGTCCGCCCCGTACTTCTCGTCAAACTCCGCCAAGCGCCGTTTTTGCAGAAACGGAATCTGCGTCCGGTACGAAAACGGGCTGGAATAGTTATACTTCAAAATCAGGTCGTTTGTTTCTTTCAGGTGCCGCGCATACGCGTCCCGCGCTTTGGCCCGCAGCGCCGGATACTGCGGCGTGTCCCGCAGGCTTGCTTCCGACGCTTCCCAGCGGGCCAGGACGGCGAGCGCCAGCGCCCGGCCCGCTTCAATCTCGCGCTCGATCATCAGCCAGGGCGGAAGCACTTTGTTGTGCTTCAGCAGCCGGTTGATCGCCCCCATGCCGGGCGGCTCAAACGGGTTCACCGACAAATCCAGCGGCTGCCCCCGGCCCGGCAGGTTATCAAACAAGCCGTCGTCTATCGCATCCTGTATCTTGCGCTCCGCAATCCCCGCCATCCAGTCCGGGTTGTCGCTCAACTCTTCCGCCGCCGCCATCGCGCCTTTTCTCCCCCGGAAAGTGTACCCCGAAGAACCGGGTATACTCTCGGCAATGCAGGTCTTAGTGGTTGAAGACGAACCTAAAGTCGCGTCCTTTCTGCGTCAGGCATTGTCCGAAGCGGGCTACACGGTCACGGTTGCGCCGGACGGTGCGGCAGGGCTGCGCCTAGCCCAAGTCGGCGGCTTCGACTTGGTTGTCCTCGACCGGCTGCTCCCTGCGGTCAGCGGCCTCGACATCTGCCGCACCCTGCGCGAGCAACACTGCCAAACGCCTATTCTTATGGTCACGGCCCGCGACTCGCTTGCCGACACGGTTCTGGGCCTTGACTCTGGGGCCGACGATTACCTCACCAAGCCGTTTTCTCTTGACGAGCTGCTGGCCCGTGTCCGCGCCCTGCTGCGCCGGCGCACCGGGCCGTCGGTCTCGCCGCTGCTGACCGTGGACGACCTGACGCTCGACACCCAGACCCGCCGGGCGCAGCGCGGCGGCCGGGACTTTGAGCTGAGCGCCCGCGAGTATGCCCTGCTCGAGTACCTGATGCGCCATGCCCGCCGCCCTGTTTCGCGGGCAATAATCGCCGAGCATGTTTGGGGCTTCGACTTCGACGGCGGCTCGAATGTCGTGGATGTTTACGTTTCCTACCTGCGCCGCAAAATTGACGCCGGGCACGCGCACAAGCTCATCCGAACGCTGCGCCAGGTCGGCTACCAGATTGGGTAGCTCCAGATTGGGTAAGCTGTGACCTTCGACTGGACAAAATCGCTGCGCTTCCAGCTTACGCTTTGGTCGCTGGCGACGACCGCGCTGATTTTGCTGGCGGCTTCCCTGCTATGCTTTACGCTGGTGCGCTTTGCGCTGATACGCGAGACCGACCGGGCGCTCCAAAGCGCAGCAGCGGCGGCGCTGCGGCGGCTGACCCCCAACGAACCCGCCGAACCGGACGACCTGTCCGGCCCCGCCGATCCGGCGGCGATGGTTCGCAGTGCGCCGGGTCCGCGTGCCGCTCTGCCGGGCCTCGGCGCAGAAGCGATTTTTCTGCGCCTGGTCCGGCCCGGAAGCAGGGAGGCCGCCGCCGAGTCGCCCGCGCTGCCGCCGGGCCTCAAGGCGACACTGGCCGCGCTTCCTTTCCGGCCCCACGCGCCGGAGTTTGCCGGCACCGGAGACGACACTCAACTGCGCTGCCTTACCGCCGCCGTGCCGAATTCGCCGTATGTTTTGCAGGCGGCCCTGCCCTGGGACCCGGCCGAAGACCTGCTGGCGCGGCTGGCCGCCGGGCTGACCGGGGCCTCGCTGCTGGTACTCGTGCTGTCGGGGGGCGGCACCGGCCTTTTGGTGGGACGCGCCCTGCGCCCGATTGACCGGATCGTCACCGACGCCGAGCGCCTCACCCCGGACCGCCTCGATTCGGCGTCGCTCGGCCCGCACGCGCTGTCGGACACGGAAATCGGACATTTAGTGTCCGCGCTGAACCGGCTGCTGGCCCGCGTCGCCGCCGCCGCCGAGTCCCGGCGGCAGTTCACCGCCGACGCCTCCCACGAGCTACGCACCCCGCTGACCATTCTGCGCGGACAGCTTGAGCTGGCCTTGTCCCGCCCGCGCTCCGCCGACGAGTACCGAGCCGCCGTCGAAAGCAGCCTGGAAGAAACCCTGCGA
Source organism: Capsulimonadaceae bacterium (assembly GCA_965246745.1). Taxonomy (GTDB): domain Bacteria; phylum Armatimonadota; class Armatimonadia; order Armatimonadales; family Capsulimonadaceae; genus JANXMY01. The sequence continues at coordinate 3,316,599 of OZ251980.1, read as the reverse complement.
ATGACCCGCATCGTAGACAGCCTGGCGTTTCTTGCGCGGGGCGAAGCCGCCGCGTCTGCCCCGCTGCTGGCTCGCGTTTCACTCGCCGCAATCGCTGCGGAGGTGTCCGAAACGCTGGCGGGCCGCGCCGCCGCAAAAAACGTTCGGCTGACAACCGAGCTTTCCGGCGACGCGGCGGTTTACGGCGAGGCCGATGCCCTGCGCCGCCTGATTCAAAACCTGGTCGAGAACGCCGTCGCTTATACCCCGCCCGGCGGCACCGTCGCCGTGTCGGTCGCTGAAAACGCCGCAGACTGCATTTTGCGCGTCGCCGACACGGGAATCGGTATCGCGCCCGCCGACCTGCCGCACGTCTTCGACCGTTTTTTTCGCGCCGACCCGGCCCGCGCTTCTACCGGGGGCAGCGGCCTCGGCTTGTCCATCGTTCAAAGCATCGCCGAAGCGCACGGCGGCGGCGGCGCCGCTGAAAGCACGCCCGGCGTCGGCAGCATCTTCACAGTGACCCTGCCGCGCGTAACATGAGAAAACTCTCACCTAATTCTCATGCGCCGTTAATGTCCGGGGGGTATTCTGTCGGCGCTGAAGTCTACCAAACAGGAGAACGATCCTATGCAGACGAATACAAAAAAGACGAAGACGATGCTGCACACGGCATTGGCTGTCGGGCTGGGGCTTTCCGCCGGACTGATCGCCAGAGCGGCGCAGGCTGCGCCGCGCGTCTCGCCCGCGCAGGCGGAAGCCGCCGCCGTGAAGAAAATTCCCGGCACGGCTCAGTCTGCCAAGTACGAATACGAGGACGGCCACTGGCAGTACGCAGTCGTTGTCGAGGACAAGTCGAAGCAGCTTTACGAAGTCGAAGTCAGCGCCGCCACCGGCAAAGTGACCGCGACCGAAAAAACCAGCGCCGCCGAAGAAGCGTCGGAAGCTGCCGCCGACAAAAAGGCGGCTTTGAAGAAAGCCGCCCACAAAAAAGCGGGCCGTTAAGCCAGTTACGCATGAGAAACCGCACGCCCATTTTCATTCTGGCTGCCGTCCTCGCCCCCCACGCCGCCGGGGCGCAAGCTCCGGCGGCGCTTAATGCCCCGCTGACGCTGGCCCAGGTGACGGAGCAGGCCGCGTCGGCCAGCCCGGCGCTGTCCGCCGCCCGGCAGGCGGTCGCGCAGGCGGCGGCGCGGCGCGGGCAGGCGGAAGCCGGGCGGCGGCTGCAACTCACGTTCAGCAGCACGGCGTCGGTCTCCCATGCCCGCGTTTACCAGCCGCCGCCCGATCAAGAAACGTTCGGCACTTTGCAAAACACGATTTCCGTGCCGCTGCCGCTCGGCCGCCGCCCCCGGCTTTTGGTCGCCCAAGCCGAAGCCCAGCGGAGCGCGGCGGAAGCCCAGCTTGACTCCGCCCGGCTGGCGCTCGCCGGCCAGGCGGCGGCGGCCTTTTATGATGTCCTGCGAAAGCAGGCGCTGGCGGAGATCGCCCGGCAAACGCTGTCCGAAAACCTCCGGGCGCTGGCGGATGTCCGAAAACGCAGCGATGCCGGGGACGCCGCCGGGCTGGACGTGTTGCAGGCCCAGGTGCCGGTGGCGTCGGCGCAGGCCGCGCTTGACGGGGCGCTCAACGACCTGGCGGTCGCCGACGAAACTCTTAACAGCCTGCTCGGCCGGCCCCTCGGCAGTCCGGTGTTTCTCGCCGAGTCGCCCGACGCGCCCCTGCTGCCTTACACGGCCGCCCAGGCCGCTGCGATTGCGCTGTCGCGCAGCCCCGACCTGCGGGCCGCCGAAGCGACCGTGCAGGCCGGCCGCGCCGCGCTGGACGCCGCCCGTTTGTTCCGCGAGCCGTCGTACTCGGTTCAGGCGATTGACATCCGCTCCAAAGACGTGACCTCGTTTCAAAGCGAGCAGACGCTGCAAGCCGCCGTCACCGTGCCGCTGACCGACGGCGGCCTCGGCCGCGCCCAGGTCCGGGAAGCCGAAGCGGCCTTAGCCGGCGCGGAAGCGCAGGCCGAGACCGTCCGGCGCACGGTGCTGGCAGGGGTCAGCGCAGCGTACCGGACCGCCCAAAGCCGCCGGCGACAAGTCGAGTCGGCCCGGACGGCCCGCGACATCGCCCAGATCACTTACGACAAAACCACGCTCGGCTACCGCAGCGGCTTGTTTCCGCTGCTGCAAGTGCTGAGTGCGCGTGCGGCGCTGACCTCGGCCCGGATTGCCTACACGCAGGCGCTTTACGATGCGGCATCGGCGTCCACGACTTTGACAACCGCGTTTGCCGGAGCCGTGCCGCCGCCCGCGACTTCCGTGTCACCGACGCCGCCCCCGGCCGCGCCCGTCGGCGTGACCGGCCCGGCGGGGGCCGGGTCGCCCGGCGCCACCCGTGCCGGCAACAGCACAACCCCGCCGGCGCCCGGCGCGGGCGCGGGAGGACGCGTCGGCCCGTGAAAGAGTTTATGCCTACGCCAAAACACGCTTTTCTGCTCTTGACCTTGCCGGCCCTGCTGCTGACCGGCGGCTGCCACACCGCAAAGCCCGCCGACGACAAGTCCGACGCCGCCGAGGCCAAGCCGCTGCCGTCGGTGGAAGTCGCCGCCGTTTCGCGCGGCACACTCGAAAAGACCCTGCCGGCGACCGGCCTGCTTCAAACCCTGCCGGGCCGCGAAGCGACCGTGACGCCGCCGGTCGCCGGGGTGCTTTCGACGCTTTCCGTGCGCTACGGGCAGACCGTCACGCGCGGCCAGAGTGTCGCCCAGCTTTCGACTCAGCCACTGGTCGGGCAGATACAGCAGGCCGAAGCTGCGGTCGGGCAAAACCGGGTTCAGGTGCAGCAAGCGCAGGCGAATGCCGCCGGGCAGGCCGCCCAGGCCAAAATCGCCATTTTGCAGGCCGAGGCCGCCGAGCGCAATGCCGAAGCGGCGCTCGCCGGCGCGAAAGCCACCCTGCTCGGCGCAGACGCCGCCGTGGGGAACGCCCGGCAAACACTGACCCGTCAGCAGACTTTGTACGCCGAAGGTCTGGTGCCCCGAAAGGATGTCGAGGCCGCCGAGCTGGCCCTCCGCACCGCCGCCGCCCAGCAGGCCGCCCAGCGCGAAGCGGTCGCCGCCGGACGCCAGACCGTCGCCGGCCAGCAGGCCGCCGTCAGCGCCGCCCGCGCCGCCGCGCGGCAAACCGTGGTCAAGCGGCAGGACATTCTGGTCGCCCGCCAGCAGCTTCGCAACGCCGAAGGGGCGCTGACCACGGCCCGGTCCCAGCGGGCGCTGTACACCCTCCGCGCTCCGATTTCCGGCGTGGTCAGCGCGGTCGGCGTGACGGCCGGCACGGCGGTAGACACGGCGGCCAAAGTCGCCGTGATCGCCAATTTAGACTCGCTTCAGCTTCAAGTCAGCCTGCCGGGCAGCGCCGTGGCGTCGGTGCATGCGGGCCAGGCGCTGACATTCACCGTCGGCAGCGTGCCGGGGCGCGTGTTCCGGGCGACGCTCGGCTCGGTCGCGCCCCGCGCCGATGCCGCGACCGGCACGGTTCCGGCCTTCGCCGTGATTTCAAACCCCGGTCATCTGCTCAAAGACGACACGACCGTGCGGGTGCAGATTGTCACCGAGCGGCATCCGAACGCGCTTGTCGTGCCGAAAGCGGCGATTTTGACCGACCCCGACACCGGCAAGCCGAGCGTCGTCACGGTGGACGGCGACGGCAAAGTGCATGCGGTTCCCGTCACGCTCGGCTTGACCGCCGAAGGCCGAACTGAAGTCACGGGCGGCGTCCAAATCGGCGACCGGGTCGCCGTGTCCAATCACTATGGCCTGCCCGACGGCGCAAAAGTGCAGGTGGCCCATGACAAGTAAGCACGGCCTGAGCGGCTGGGTTCGGCAGTACCGCAAGGCTATTCTGCTGCTGGTGGTCGTGCTTTGCCTCGGCGGCGTTTCCGCGTTTCAATCCCTGCCGGTCGCCATTTTCCCGGACCTTGCCGCGCCGCGCATCATTGTCACGGCGGATGCCGGGAACACGCCGATCCCGACCGTGCTGGCAAACATCACCCGGCCGCTTGAAAACGCCGTGGCGGGGGTTCCGAATGTCACGCGGGTCGGGTCGCTGACCCAGCGGGGCGCGGCGGAGCTGGACGTGAACTTCGGCTGGGGGACGGACATGGCGGCGACTTTGCAGCTTGTTCAGGCGAAGCTGGCGCAGACCCAGGCCGCCCTGCCGCCCGGCACGACCGTCAACGCCGAGCGGCTGAACCCGTCGGTGTTTCCCGTGATGGGCTACAGCTTGTACTCCAAAACCGTCAGCCCGCAGACGCTTCGGAACTTGGCGCTGTACACGCTCCGGCCCCGCCTGCTGCGCGTTCCCGGCGTCCGCGAAATCGCCGTGCAGGGCGGCGACACGCCGGACTTTGAAGTGAAGCTCAATCCCGCCGCGCTGGCCGCGCGGGGCGTCAGCGCCCAGGATGTCGGGGCGGCCCTCTCAAAGAACAACCAGATCAATGCGGTCGGCGCGTATGACCAGTCGTTTCTGCGCTACCAGGTGCTTGTCTCGGGCCTGCTGCGAAACGCCCAGGACATCGCCGCCGTCACTGTCGCCGTCAAAAACCGCGTTCCCGTCGCGCTCGGCGAAGTCGCCGTCGTGACGCGCGGAACGGAGCCGCACACGGTCGAGACCAGCGGCGACGGCCATGCCGCCGTGCTGCTTTCGATTATCAAGCAGCCTGCCGGAAACACCGTGCAGGTCGCCGAGGGCATCAAAGCCGCGCTGGCCGAAGCGCGGCCGCTGCTGCCGCCGGGTGTGACGATTGCGAGCTATTACGACCAGTCCGAGATTGTTCTCGAGTCCCAAAACAGCGTGGTAGAAGCGCTGATCATCGGCGGCCTGCTGGCGCTGGTCGTTTTGATGCTGTTTCTCGGCAACCTCCGCACCGCCGCGATTGTGCTGGTTCTTTTGCCGCTGACCATTGTGATTTCGTTTGCGCTGATGAAGCTGCTCGGGCAGACTTTGAACATCATGACCCTGGGGGCGCTGGCGGTCGCGCTGGGATTGGTCATTGACGACGGCATTGTGGTGGTGGAAAATATGTTCGCCGAGCTGGAGCGCGGCGGCTCCCGCGCCGAGGCGATTTCGGCAGGATTGAAAGCAATCACGCCTGCGATGGCCGGGTCGTCGCTGACCACCATGGCGGCGTTTCTGCCCTTGACGTTTCTCAACGATCTGACCGGCCAGTTTTTCGGCCCGCTCGCGTTGGTGATGATCGCGACCCTGACCGTCTCGCTGGCGCTGGCGCCGCTGCTGACGCCGATTCTCGCCGCCTGGCTGCTGCCGCTTGCCGCGGGTGCCCACGCGGGCGGCAGGCGCGGCATTTTCGCCCGCATTCTCGGCTTTTTCCCCCGGCAGTTTGACGCCGTGGTCCGGGTCTACGCCCGCGTTCTGCGCTGGTCTCTGCGCCGCCGGGCCGTGGTTCTGCTGTCGCTGCTGCCGGTGGCGCTCGGCACGTTTTTTCTGCTCCGGGCCATCCCGACCGGCTTTTTTCCCGAGTTCGACGAAGGCGGGTTTATTTTGGATTATCAGCTTCCGGCGGGAACGTCGCTGGCCGAATCCAGCCGGGTGGCCGGGCAGATTGAAACCGTGCTGGCCGCCACCCCGGAAGTCGCCGCCTGGTCCCGGCAGACCGGGGCGCAGTCCGGGTTCGACATCACCACCCAGAACACCGGCGACATGACCGTGCGGCTGAAATCCAGGCGCACCCGCGACATCACGGCGATTATGGACGATGTGCGAAACCAGGTGGAAGGAAAATACCCGGCGGCATCGGTAGATTTTAAGCAGACCTTGCAGGACAACATCGGCGACATCGCCGGCAGCCCGTCCCCGGTGCAGATCAAAATCTTCGGCCCCGATCAAGGCGCACTCGAAGATTTGGCGCATAAAACCGCCGACAGCCTCGGCACGCTGCCGTATGTGGTGGATGTCAATCCCGGCGTGGTTCATTCCAGTCCCGAGTCGGTGCTGGAAGTCAACACCGAGGCCGCCCAGCGCTACGGGCTGACCGCCGACGACATCACGCAGGCGGTCCAGGCCGCGCTGCAAGGGACCGAGCCGACCCAGGTGCAGGCGGGCGAGCAGGCGGTCGGGGTCCGGGTCAGCATTGCCCATCCCGGCGCGGCGCTTTCCCCCGCGCTGCTGCCGAACATCGGGGTTCCGTCGCCCGTTACCGGCGGCACGGTTCCCGTCTCCGAAGTCGCCGCTGTCGTGTCCGCCCCCGGCGCGTCGCAGATCACCCGCGAAAACCAGCGGCAGATGATTGCCGTGACGGCGGGCCTTAAAGACAAAGACCTCGGCTCGGCCACAGCGGCAATCCAAGCGCTGGTCGCCAAAGGCGTTTCGCTGCCGCCCGGCTACACGGTGGAATACGGCGGCTTGTATGCCAGCCAGCAGTCGTCGTTCGCCGGGCTGGGCCGGACACTTTTGATTACGCTGCTGTTCGTCTTCACGCTGCTGGTGTTTCAGTTCCGCTCGGTGCGCCAGGCGGCGGCGCTTCTCACTGCCGCCGCCTTGTCCTTGTTCGGCGTCCTCGCCGCGCTGACTTTGACCCACACGCTGCTGAACATTTCCAGCTTGACCGGGGCGATCATGATCATCGGCATCATCACCGAAAACGGCATCGTCTTGTTTGCGTTTCTGAACGGCCTGCGCTCCGAAGACCCCGGCGGCGACCTGACGGCCCAAATGGAAAAAGCCGGCGAAGAGCGCCTGCGTCCGATTTTGATGACCACCATCGGGGCCATTCTCGCCCTGCTGCCGCTGGCCCTCGGCCTCGGGGCCGGGGCCGCCCTGCAAAAGCCTCTCGCCATCGCCGTCATCGGCGGCTTGTCCGTTTCCACCGTTTTCACGCTGCTGGTCGCCCCCGTGCTGTTCGTCGCGCTGGAAGGACTGACGAAAGAAAAGACAAAAGGCGATACGGCAGGGCGAGAGCATACTGGAGTATAATCACCCGAACCGTAGAAAAGCAAACCGCAGGAAAGGATTTTTATGCGATTTGTGTGGGACGAAAACAAAAACAGGAGCGACATCGAAAAGCACGACATTGATTTTCAGGAGGCTGTCTTTATATTTTCCGCTCTGATGCGCGTCATTTTAGACAACCGCTATGACTATGGAGAAGAAAGGTCAATCGGCTTCGGGCTTCTTGATAACCGGGTCATCGTTGCCTTTACGGAACCGCAGGAAAATGTCATTCGCGTGATCTCGATCCGGCGAGCATCAAGTTATGAGCAAAAGCAATAGGAACACTGCCTCAGACGATTTTTTGGATAAGATTGTGGACAAGCCCCGTGCCGGCTCCGAAACACATTGGGAGCGTTTGGCGGACCCCGAGGCCGACACCCCGCCGGCACCGCGCATTGAACCCGAAACGGCAGCCAAGTAAACGTGCGGCTCCCTGCCTGCGCCGTCAACCGAGACTTGCGGCAGCCGCCGTCTCGAATTCGGCCTCGGCGGCGCTTTCCCACTGAAACGGCCCGCGCAGGGTGCCGTCGTCTTCCAGCACGCAGTACGCGCAGTGCCGGGTCGCGCCCGACCAGTCGCCGGAGTTGACATACACGCCGCCGCCGGGAAAAACGTAGCGGTCGGGGTGGTGCGTGTGACCGACCGTCAGCGTGCGGACCCGCCCGAACTCCGCCGGGCCGCCGGCGCGAAGCCGAAATTCCCGCAGCGTTTTCCGGGCCGCCTGCCGGTAGCGCAGGCGCACCAGCGACGACAGCAGGCCGGGCTGATCGCCCGCGAAGTGATGCGCCAGAGTGCCCGGCGGCGGGGCGGGCGGCAAATCCTCGCCCTTCAAAGTCTGTGTTCCCATGCCCTGCCGGCCCCGGCGCTGAAAGCCCGCCAAAAGCTGCGCTTCCCCGCGCCGGTGGCCGTAGCGCAGGGTGTCCATCACTGAATACCGCAGGTACAGCCACAACAGCGGGTCCCAATGATGGCCGTGCTCGGCGTACACCCAGGCCGGGTATTCACGCCCGTCGGCGGCGGTTTGGATCAGCAGCGACGGGTTCCAAACCGTCTGCACCGCCGGCAGAAACGCCGGCATGCGCGGCTGAACATACCGCAGGCCGCTGACCCCGACATCATGGTTGCCGGTCTGAAACACCGCCCGGCGCACCGGCCGCGCCGGCGGAAGAGTCGGAGCGTCCGGCACGGTCAAAGTCAGCAGCGCCCGCAGGACGCTGTTGTAGCGCCGCAGCAAAACGCCCTGCTCATGGCCCAGCGCCCCACTCAAATTCAGCGTCAGCCGGTCCGGCGTATCGGGGTCCGGGCGGGGCGGAATGTCCATCAAGTCGCCGTTCAGGTAAAAGCTGTCCACGGTTGGGCTGGCCTTGACCGCTTCCAGCAGACTTAAAAACCGCGCTTCCCGCTCCGTGCGGCTTGATTCTTCGCCGGTCATGCCCCAGGTGTCAATGTGCAGATCAGACACCAAAACCCCCTGCGGGCGGCCCGGTGGCCGGTCCGGGACCGCCGAAAACTGCGGCTGCGGTGGGTCGAAGCATCGCTCCAAAATCCATTCCTGAAGCGGCCCGGCCAGAAACACCCAGGCCGTGCCGCAGACCACCGCCAGCGCGAGGCCGCACAGCAGGCCCAGGCTGAACGGCAGCCAGGCCCCGAGCGCCCGCAGCGGCGCGGCGGCCCACCGCCACAGCAAAACGCTCGCGCCGCCGTACCCGATCAGCGGCCCGAAACGCAGAACACGTCGCCGCCATTGCATCCGCGTCACCTCCCCAGCAGGTCGCTTTTGGCCTGGTCCAAAATCCCGACCACGGCATTCAAAAGGCTGCCGCCGAGGACCAGGCCCAGCCCGATCCCGAAGCCCCACCCGGCCCCGTGCAGAAACGGGCCGAAAAACGGAGCGCGAAGCGCCGCAATCGCCGTCGTCACCAGCACGGCCGTGACCAGGCCGGCGATGAACGAACACCAGGCGGCCCGGCGAACCGCCTGCTGGATGCGCTGCGAAACCTGCGGGTCGTCGCTGAGGCTGTCGGGCGGGTTCGTGTTCGGCGCGGGAGGTGTCATGAGCGGCTTTCTTTCCAAGCCAGTATAGCAAAAACCGAGGCAAAAACGCCGCTGCGAGTGTTGGGACGCTGAAAAAAACGTGTTCCGGCGATTTGTGCGCCATAATACGCGTATGACTTCTCCGATCAATTCTTTACAGCCCGCGCTTGCCGCTGCCCTGGCCGCCCGCGCTCCGCGCCTTGATCCGCGCCATGAAACGGCTCTGCGGCTCTTCAACGGCTTTTACGAAGGCTGGCCCGCGCTGTGCGCGGATGTGTACGGCAAAACTCTGACCCTGCACAATTACGCTGACCCGCCGGCCGAGTCCACGGCGCTGATTGATGCCGCTGCCGAGTTTTATTTAGACGCCCTGCCCTGGCTTCAGGCCGTTTTGGTGAAATCGCGGCATGGGGACGACGAGAGCCGGCGCGGGGCACTGCTATCGGGCGAGACTTTGGACCGCTTTGTGCTGGAAAACGGGGTTTGGTATCGGATTGACCTGCGGCTTAACCAAGACAGCAGCTTTTATCTCGACACGCGCGGGGTGCGCGGATGGCTCCAGGCGAACTCCGGCGGCAAAACCGTCTTGAATATGTTCGCTTACACAGGAAGTTTAGGAGTCGCCGCGCGGGCGGGCGGTGCAGCGCGGGTCGTGCAGAGCGACCTCAGCCGGCAGTTCTTAAACCTCGGCAAAGACTCGTATGTCCGCAACGGCTTTCCGGTGCAGACCAAAGATTTTGTGTCGTCGGACTTCTGGCCGCATGTCAGCCATTTGAAGCAGGACGGCGCTCGGTTCGACACGGTGATTTTGGACCCGCCGCTGTTTTCGCGCACCCGGCACGGGGTTGTGGATTTAGCCGAGGAAAACGCCCGGCTGATCAACAAAGTCCGGCCATTGGTCGCCGACGGCGGGGCGCTGGTGACCATCAACAACGCCCTGTATGTCAGCGGCGCGGCGTACCTCCAAATGCTCGAAGCGCTGTGCGCCGACGGCTATTTGTCCATTGAAGCGCTGATCCCCGTTCCGCAGGACTTTCTCGGGTACGCCGAGCCTCCCCCCGCCCTGCCGTCCGACCCGGCCCCGTTCAACCACCCGACCAAAATCGCCGTGCTGCGCGTCCGCCGCAAAGACGCCGGCTGAAACTGCGGCGAGCAATAGAAAGACTTTCTATTGCTCACAGACAGGCCGATTTTTGAGCGATAGCGCCGAAGACGCAATTATCCGCCGCCACACGCGCCCATGCGGTATAATAACGGCATCTCCCGGAAACGCAAACACTCTTTTATGCAAGCCACACTGGACGCCATCACCGAAGACCTTCACCTGCATCGGACCGAAATTTTGGTTCCCAAGCTGGAAGCGGGCCTCAACGAGCAGCAGCGGCAGGCATTTTACCACGATGAAGGCCCGGCGCTGGTGCTGGCCGGGGCGGGATCGGGCAAAACCACGGTGCTGACCCGCCGGGCGGCCCGGCTGCTCGCCCGAGGGGTTGACCCGCAAAGATTGTTTGTGGCGACGTTTACCAAAAAAGCCGCCGACGAGATGGGGCTGCGGCTGGCGGCGCTGCTCGGCGACGGCGGCGCGGCGATTGTCGAAAAGATGTGGATCGGGACGTTTCATGCCCACTGCCTGCGGATACTCAAGCACGAATGGGCGCATTTGTACGGCAAAGCGGGCTACTTCCAGCTTGCCGACGAAAACTGGCAGGTGCGGGTCGCCAAAGCCATTCTCGGCGACAAAGACTGGATGGCGCGGGGGCTGCCGTCGCCGCCGTTTGGACTGAACGTCAAATACGACCCGAAAGGGGCGCTGTCGGCGGTTTCGGCGGTGAAAAACCGGGGCTTCAAAGTCGAGGAAGCGGAAGCCGCGTTTCGAGCGCACGAGCCGAATTGGGCTGACCCGGCGATCCAAACGCTTGTCAAGTTCTGGCGCTGCTACGAGCAGGCCAAGCAGGCAAAGTTCGACATTCTGGCAAAAAAGCCGTCGCGCCGCTTGGACTTCGACGACCTGCTGATTGAAACATTGGCGCTGCTGCAAGAGCAGCCGGCGGTACGCGAAAAGTATCAAAGCTTTTTTCAGTATTTGTCCATTGATGAGACGCAGGACACCAGCGCGGTGCAGTGGGAAATCTCGCGGCTGCTGGCGGCGCAGCAGGCCAACATCTTCATTGTCGGCGATGTCGGCCAGGCGATTTATTCCTTTCGCGGCTGCTCCCCCGAAGCGACTGTCGGGCAGTTCGGGGCGGCCTACCCAAACGGCACCGTGATCCGCCTGCCCGCCAATTACCGCTCGTCGGCGACCATTGTGCAGGTCGCCAATGAGCTGATCGAAAAATCGGGGATTGATGCCAAGTACCGGCTGGAAATGGCGGCGATCCACCCGGCGGGGCAGCCGCTCGCCCAGCATGAGCACGAGGACGCCGCCGCCGAAGCGCAGGGTGTCGCCGAAGGGCTGAAAGCCATCCAAGAGGCGGGCGGGGCGCTGAAAGACTGCGCGGTGCTGTTTCGGACCAATGCGTACTCGCGGGCGCTGGAAGAAGCGTTTGTCAAAGGCGGCGTGCCCTATGTTTTGCAGGGCGCAATGGGCTTTTACGCCCGGCGCGAAATACGCGATCTGGTCGCATTCCTGCAATTATCGGTCGAGCGCGACAGCCCGGCGGCGGACGAGGCCGTGAAGCGCGTCCTGAACATCCCGTCGGCATCGTTCGGCAAGCCGACCCACTTTTTGGGCCAGGCGTTTGTCGCTGAGCTGGAAACGCAGGCGGCCCGCAAGAATTATTCGCTGTATAAAATGCTGGCGGCGGGGCAGTTCAAGACGACCAATCAGGGACTGGCGGTGAAAGATTTCCGAGACCTGGTGCGGGACATTGCCCTGGCGGGGGACACGGCGGAAGCGCGGCTGCGAAAAGCGCGGGAGCTGGGCTACGACGAGTGGCTGCTGCGCGAGGAAGGCCATGTGGAGGACGAAGGCAACTCGCGTCTCGACAATTTAGAAGAGCTGTGCGCGGCCTCCGCCGCGTTCCCCACCCCCGCCGACTTTTTGGCGTTTGTGGCCGCCCAAAACAAGGCCAAAGAAGACGGCGCGGCCGGCGACGCCGTGGAAATGATGACGATCCACCGGGCCAAGGGCCTGGAATGGCCGACGGTGTTTGTGGTCGGCTTTGCGTTCGGCATGCTGCCCCATCACCGCTCGCTGCGCTGGCTCGACGACGACAAAACGCAGCTTGCGGCGGACAGCCTGGAAGAAGAGCGGCGGCTGGCCTATGTCGCCATCACCCGCGCCAAAGAGCGCGTGCTTCTTTCGTGGCCGCTGGTTCACCAAACCCGCACTCTCAGCCGCTCCCCGTTTCTCGCCGAAATGCCGTCCCTGCCCGCGCTGGTGCAGGAATCTGTGGCTGTGCAGGAATCGAAGCCCGCTCCGGCGAACGAGGCTTTTATCGCTACGCCGAAGGACTAACCCTATGCCTAAAATACCGATTGGATTGCAGCTTTATACCCTGCGCGACGACGCCGAAAAAGACTTTGCCGGAACCGTGCGGAAAGTCGCCGCCCTCGGCTACTCGTCGGTCGAGCTGGCCGGCCACGGCGGCCTGTCCGTCCGCGAGCTGTCCGCGCTGCTGGAAGACAACCACCTGACGGTCGCCGGCAGCCATATCCCGCTGGAAACGCTGGAAGCCGACCTGGCCAAAGTGATTGAAGAAAACTTGAAGCTCGGCAATACCCACATTGTCGTGCCGTATCTGGCCGCCGAGCGGCGCAAAGACGCCGACGGCTACAAGCAGCTTGCCGGGATTTTGACCGGCTTCGGCGAGACTTTGCAGACGGCGGGCCTCACGCTGTGCTACCACAACCATGATTTTGAGTTTCTGCCGCTGGAAGACGGCCGGCTCGGCGAGGACATTGTGCTGGAAAACAGCGACCCGAACTTTGTCAAGATCGAGGCCGACGCGTACTGGATCATGAAAGCCGGGCAGGACCCCGTGACATTCGTCAAGCAGCACCCCGGACGCGTGCCGATTGTTCACCTGAAAGACCGCGACTTGACCGACGGCTCATTCGCCCCGGTCGGCACCGGCGACCTGCCGCTCGATGCGCTGATCGCCGCCGCGCTGGCGTCCGGCACCAAGCATTTTTTGGTCGAGCAGGACCTTTGCAAAATCCCGCCGATGGACGCGGTAACGCTGTCGTACAACAATCTAAAGGCGAAGGGGTATGCGTAGCCTGCCCCCGGCGCGAAGCGACGGGGAGTAGGTTTCTCATGCCCCGCGCCGCGTTTGTTTACACCGACGACTTCGCTGACTACCACCTGTCGGATACCCACCCCTTGCAGCAAAAGCGGCTGGTGATGACCCAGCGGCTGCTCGAAGCGCAGGGGGCGTTTGCCTCGCCCGACTCGCGCCTGCTCGCGCCGGCCCCTGCGACTGAAGCCGATCTTTTGCGCGTTCACTCGCCTGCGTATCTCGACGCCCTGCGCCGGCTGAGCGCCGGCGAGAGCGTTCCGAATAAAAAAGAGTTCGGCTTCGGCAGCTTAGACAACCCGCCGTTTCCCGGCATGTGGGAAGCGACCCTGCTGTACGCGGGCGCGTCGCTGGACTGCGCCCGCCTGGTCCGGCACGGCGGGTTTGACGCGGCGTTCAACGTCTCCGGCGGCCTGCACCATGCCCGGCGGGACCGGGCGGCGGGCTTCTGCACGGTCGCCGACCTTGCTTTGGTGGTGTACGAACTGCTCGGCGAAGGGGCAAAGCGGGTCGCGGTGGTAGATATAGATGCCCACCACGGCGACGGAACGCAGGCGTTTTTCTACGACGACCCGCGCGTTTTGACGCTGTCGGTGCATGAAACGCCGGAAACGCTGTTTCCGCGCGTGTCGGGCTTTGCCGAGGAGAGAGGAGACGGGGCGGGCTTCGGCTTCAATGCCAACCTGCCGCTCGCGCCGGGCAGCGGGGACGACGTGTACGCCGAAGCGTTCGAAGCGGCGTTTCTGCCGCTTTTGACGGCCTTCGACCCCGATTATATCATCTTGCAGGTGGGGGCCGACGCCCATTTTGCCGACCCGCTGACACATCTCGGGCTGACTTCGCGCGGCTGGCTCGGCCTCGCGCAGTCGGTCCTTGCTTTGGGCCGGCCGACAGTGGCACTCGGCGGGGGCGGCTACAACCTGGACACCGTCGCCCGGCTGTGGACCCTGCTTTACGGTGCGCTGTCCGGGCAGGCGTTTCCCGAAACGCTGCACGACCCGCTCGGCCCGACCGCCGCCGAGCGCGAAGCGGTCTTCGAGCAAATTTACGCCCGACGCCGGGGCACGGAGCGCGGCAGGACAATGGACGACTACGCCCGCCGCAGCGTCCAAATCGTCCGGCAGGGCGTCTTTGCGAAGCATGGCCTCCGCCCCTGAGAACAGTCAGTCGTCCGGCAGCGGATCGTCGTCCTCGCCGCTTTCGGCGGCGTCCAAGTACTCATCGAAGTCGTCGCCTAAATCCTCGCCCATCTCGCGGCCCATTTCTTTGGCCCACCGGCGCATGGCTTTCGGGTCGTCCAAATCGCCCATCGCGCTCGGGTCGGCGAGATCGTCCATGAGGTCGTCGTCGGTGCGGCCTTTGGCGAACCGGGTCACGCGCTTCACGGCCTGATCGCTGCCGCAGTGCGGGCACAGGTTCGAGTCCGGCGCGGCGGTCATGCCGACCAGAACCGTGTAGCGCTTATGACAGTGATTGCAAGTGTATTCGTACAGGGGCATGGCTTGATACAGCTTTTACTGATGAGACGGACGGTGCGGGTCTGTTTTTGAAGCGTCTCGCAGCAGCAAATAATCTTTTCGGTAAAAGGCCCGTGCCACGGAAAAAAGGCCGTAGCAGGCAGCGCCGATGCCGAAGGCCGACAATCCATAAATTAAGTATTCCACTGCGGTCAAATACCCCAGCCATAAATGGCGGGGCTTGTCCCTCACCCCACAGCGGGGCGGAACAAGAGGCTGTCTGACAATTCAGCCCGTGCCTCTGCACCTTTGCGCGATATATTGCAAGCAGCATTTTTATCGGCATTGGCGCAGAAGCCACAAGAAAGACACTCAAACTTGGCTTGGCTTTTGCGGTTGGCCTTTTCACAATGTCCGCACTTGGAGCAAGTACGGCTTGTGTTTCTGGGGTCAATCAAAATCAGGGAAACCCCTGCCGCCTCGCACTTATAGCCGAGGAACTGGCGCAACTGGTCAAACGCCCAACTGCCCATAAGCCAGCGCACTTCTCTTGACAGAACCGAAGCCCGCTCCCGAATACCCTGAAGATCTTCAATTGCGATTGCCTTTGCCTGAGAAACTGCGCGTCCAACGAGTGCCTTTGAGATAACGTGGTTCGTGTCGCGCACAAACCGAGATTGACGGCGGCGCGTCTTTTGGAGCCGCTTGTACGCAGAGCGAGAGTTTTTCTTTTGGAGTTGGCGACGATGTTCACGAACACGGCGACGAACAGCCTTGACAGCCGCCCCCGAATACTGATTGCCTTCACTGTCCGTGGCTATCTCGGTGATGCCGAGGTCAATCCCCAGAACACCGCCCACGGGGTCAATCGGCGGCGGGGAAGGCAGGTCAATGGTCAAGTGCAAGTAGAATACACCGCCGCGAAACACAAGGTCGGCCTGTCCTTTGGCACGGTCAATTCTGGCCGCTTGGTATGCCCCGAAACGCAGAGGAACGAGAATGCGCCCGCCCAGTGTCAAGAGCGAGACATGAGACAGCCCCTTGAAAGACATGAGCCTGTCGTCCAGCACAATCGCGCCGAGCGGGTCAAACGAGGGCTGAATGTTTTTATCGCGTTTGTAGGCTTCAATGGCTTTAGCAATGCACCGAATAGCCATTTGAGCGGACAGCCCATACTCGGCACGGAGCGAACCGTAGACAAACGGCTGCAAGGCAATCTTGTTGGCCTGCCGCTTCTCGAAAGCAACTGCCGCCACATAATCACAGCCACGATTGAAGGCCGTCATCGTCTCAATCAGGGACGCGGCTTGTTCGGCGGTTGGCTCTAGTTTGACGGCTATCGTCTGCTTCATAGGGTTAGTGTACCCGGAGGTAACAGTTTATGTCAATGCTAGGCGAAAACATCTTGCCTTCGGAATGACAAGTCGCTATCCCTCCCCGTGGCTAAAGCCAGCGGCTTCCCGCGATTCTTGGTGATTTTGCGCGTCATCTTCCCTATCATACCGCAAAATGTGGAATTACGGCTCGGCGTCGGAGAACCGCGAAAAATAAAGAGGCTTGACAGCGCCCGGCTCGTCGGCTATAGTAGCCCTATTCCCCAAAGCTGATTGGCGTATTGGAAACGGACCCTTGAACACAACCACACAAACACTGTCGCGCGGCTGGCGGGTGCGCGAAGTCGCCCCGGCCGGCCTGGCCGCCCATAACCACCTGCCCTGGCTGCCCGCCGAAGTCCCCGGCAGCGTCCATCTGGACCTGATGCGGGCGGGCGTTATCCCTGACCCGTTTGTACGCCTGCACGAGCACGCGGTCGCGTGGGTGGATGACCGCGACTGGGTGTATGAAACGACGTTCACGGTGGACGCCCCCGGCCCGTCCATGTTTCTGCGCTTCGGCGGGCTGGATACGGTCGCTGAGATTGCGCTGAACGGGCAGCCGCTCGGCAACACCGACAACATGTTTATTCCGCACGAGTTTTCCGTCGGGAGTCGGATTGTCGCCGGCGAGAACCATCTGTCGGTGACATTTCGCTCGGCGGGACGGGTCGGCGCGGAGCGGCAGGCGGCGTGGAACGAATCGGGTGAGGATACCCTGCCCCCGCATTGGGACTGCTGGAACGAGCGGGCGTTTGTGCGAAAAGCGCAGTATCAGTACGGCTGGGATTGGGGTCCCGTCCTGCGCGGCTGCGGGATTTGGCAGCCTGTCGAGCTGATCACCGTCCCCGTCGCGCGATTGGGAGACTGGAAGCATACGGTCGAGTTCACCGAGGACGGCAAAGCCTTAGTGACCGTCACAGCGGAAGTCGAGCGGATGCCGGGGCAGGAAGACACGCCGCTGACCCTCAATGCTGGGTTGCAACGGGAATGGACGACGATAGTTGTGCCAACCGGCGCGAGCACAGTCGCAGCAACGGCTGACCTTACCGTGGACTATGACCTGCGGCGCTGGAACCCCAACGGAATGGGAGGAGCCGAACTTTATCAACTTGACTTTAGCCTTGACAGCGCGGATCACTCGACAAACTATCAGCGCCGACGGAAACTCATGGGCCTGCGGACGGTTGAGTTAATTCGGGAACCGGACGCTGACGGCGAAGGCGAGGGCTTCAAGTTCCGGGTCAACGGCAGCGATCTTTTTATCAAAGGCGCAAACTGGATACCTGAAGACAGCTTTCCGACGCGCATCACCAAAGCCAAGCTGCGGGAGCGCATTGGGCAGGCCCGCGACGCCGGCTTCAATATGCTGCGGGTCTGGGGCGGCGGCTTCTACGAGTCCGACGACTTTTACCAACTCTGCGACGAGATGGGCATTTTGGTCTGGCAGGACTTCCCCTACGGCTGCTCGTATTACCCGGACACCGGGCATTATGCCGAGGCTGCCAAAATCGAGGCGACAGCGGCGGTGAAGCGCCTGCGGCATCATGCGTCGCTGGCGCTGTGGTGCGGCAACAACGAAAACCAGATGATGCAGGATATGGACTGGACCGGCCATCGGCCCGAACGGCTCATCGGCGACCTGCTGTACCACGAGGTTTTGCCGGCCGTGGTCGCCGCCGAGAACCCGGAAACGCCGTACTGGCCGTCTTCGCCCTTCGGCGGCCCGGAAAGCAACTCGCCGGACTACGGCGACTGCCACAACTGGGATGTGTGGCACGGACGCGGGGACTGGACGCATTACACCGAAAACGACAGCCGCTTCTGCTCCGAGTTCGGCTTTGCGGCCTCGTGCGGCCTCGGCGCGTGGGACTCGTGCCTCGTGCCCGCCGACAAGTTTCCCGACTCGGCGGCGGTGCGCTGGCACGACAAGACCCGCAAAGGCTACGATGTTTATTTGGGCATGGTGGACGTTCACTTTCCCAAAGCGCAGACATTGGAAGACTTGGTGTATTACACGCAGTGCAACCAGGCCGAGGCGCTTAAGTTCGGCGTGGAGCATTACCGGCGGCGCAAGGGCCGAAACTGGGGCACGCTGTTTTGGCAGCTCAACGACTGCTGGCCGGTGCAGTCGTGGGCGATTGTTGATTCGGCGGGCGAGCCGAAAGCCGCTTATTTCGCCTGCCGAAAGTTTTACGCCCCCGTGCTGCTGTCGCTCGTGCGGGACGGCGAGACGGCGACGGCGCATCTGGTCAGCGATCTTTTGACGCCGCTGTCGGGGACGCTCACTTGGACCCTGGCGACACTCGACGGCGAAACACTGGCGACTGAAACCGCCGAAGTCACCGTCGGCGCAAACGGCGCGGCGGAAGTCGGTGCGTTTTCGCTGACTGCCGCATCGGGCCGGGAGCGGGACGTGTATGTTTATGCCGTGTTCACGTCAAGCACCGGCGCGGCCGCCGCCGACAATTTTCTCCTCCTAGCTGAGCCGAAAGACTTGCGGACAGCCGATCCGGGAGTAACGCTGATGGTCGCCGAGACGATGTACGGCGGCTTTGCCGTCACGGTGAGCGCCGAGAAGTTCGCGCCCTATGTGTGGCTGCGGCGCACCGACCACGGCCCGCTGCCGGGGCTGCCCGACAACTTTTTCCACCTGCGCCCCGGCGAGACCCGGACGCTGTTCCTGCCGAAGCCGGACGGCATCGCCACGGCCGGCGACCTGCGCGGGCGGCTGGCGCTGCGAACGCTGTAGGAACCGGGGCGGGGGGCGCGTCTTGACACTCCGCCCCGCGTGTGTTATCATAGCGAGAGTTGCCATGATCCAAAAGCCTTCTGCTCCGTCTTCTTCCCCGCCGGCCGCCGCGCCGTCCGCTGCCTCGCGCTGGAGCGGGATCACTGTCCGCGCCTGGGTGATCGGCCTGCTGCTGATCCCGCTGCTCGATTTCTGGCTGGAATACACCGAAATTGTCGCGTCCGGCCCCGACCTTGCCGCCATGTCCCTGCCGATGGCGGTTTTGTTCGCCCTGCTGGTGCTGGTCGGGATCAACCTGCTGGTCAAGCGCGTCAATTCGCGCTGGGCGCTTTCGCAGGCCGAGCTGCTGTTTATCTACACCATGAACACCGTCGCCATTTATATCGGCGGCCTCGGCATGATGCAGTTTTTGACCCCGGCGCTGGTCGGCTGGAAGTTTTACCAGACCCCGCAAAACAAATGGAACACCTGGGAGCATTTCGTGCCCCGCTGGGCGACCCCCGACCCGGCGGTCATTCCCGGCTACTACGCCGGGCGGACGACTTTTTTCGCCCCGGAGACACTGCTCGGCTGGGCGCAGCCGATTGCGGTCTGGACCGGCTTCATCTTCACGCTGCTGTTCTGCTTTTACTGCTTGTCCGCCCTGCTCCGCAAGCAGTGGGTGGACCGCGAGCGCCTTGTGTTCCCGCTGGTGGTGATCCCGCTGGAAATCACCCGTGACGGCGGCTCGTCGCCGCTGTGGCGCAACAAGCTCTTGTGGGCCGGGGTCGCCCTGCCCGCCGTGCTGGAAAGCATGGCGGCGATCCACTTTACCCTCGCGCCGACGTTTCCGTACATTCCCCTCAAGCCGGAAGCGAGCCTGCAACTGGAAACCAACATCACCGCGCCGCCGTGGAACGCTATCGGGTACACGCCGCTGGCGTTTTACCCGCTGGTGATCGGCTTGTCGTACCTGCTGTCGCTGGACGTTTCGTTTTCCTGCTGGTTCTTTTACCTGCTCGGCAAAGTGCAGAATGTCGGCGCGACCGCGTTCGGCTTCCGCGACCCCGGCGCGGGGCCGACCCTGGCGCATATGCCGTATATCGCCGAGCAAGGGGTTGGGGCGTTTCTCGGCCTGGCTTTGTTTTCGCTGCACCTGGCCCGCCCGCAGCTTGCCGAAGCGTGGCGCAAGGCGTTTCGGGGAGACAATTCGGTAGACGACTCAGGCGAGCCGCTGTCGTACCGCACGGCGTATGTCGGCTTGTTTGTCTCGTTCGCCCTGCTGGTCGGCTTCACGGTCGCCCTCGGCTTGTCGCTGCTGGTGGCGCTGATTTTCTGGATTTTGTTTCTGCTGATGGGGCTGACCTTTACGCGCATTCGGGCGGAAGCCGGGCTGCCGTGGGCCGTCGGGCCGTCAGGATTGTCCCACGGCACCCTGGTCAGCTTCGCCGGCACGGAAGCGTTTACGCCGCGCGAGCTGACCGGGTTCTCGTTTGTCCGCTGGTTTGATACCGACTGGCGGTGTTTCGGGCAGCCCGCCGGCATGGAAGCCTTGAAGCTCGCGGACTCCGCCGCGCCGCGCCCGATGAACCCGCGCCATGTCAGCATCGCCCTGTTTGTCGCTATTCTGGTCGGCACCCTGGCGGCGTGGGTGTCGTGCCTCGGGATTTATTACCATTACGGCGCGGCCAATGCCAGCTTGAACGTGTGGCGGACCGGGCAGGGCCGGTACGGGTTCGACGAGCTGCAAAGCTGGCTGACAACGGCGCGTCCGCTGGACAGCGGGCGCATCGCGGCCTCCGGCGTGGGCCTGGCGATTGTGATTTTGCTGGGCTTTCTGCGAACCCGCTTTTCCTGGTGGCCGCTGCACCCCGTCGGCTATGCGGTCGGCTCGACCGATACGATGGGCTGGATTTGGTTTCCGGTGCTTTTGGGCTGGCTGTTCAAGTCGCTGATTTTGCGCTACGGCGGCGTGGGCTTGTACCGCCAGGCCCTGCCGCTGTTTATCGGGCTGGTGCTTGGCGATTACGGCATTTCCGGCCTGTGGGCGCTGTATTTTCTCGCCTCGGGCCACCCCGGCTACCGGACATTCCCGATTTAGTGGCAGTGGTTCAGGAGTGCAGCTAAACGCGGCCCCGGCGTGTCATAGAACCTATAAAACTGACCGATGAATTGGAACGTCTGGAAGCGCTGCGGGGCAGCGGCGCTCTCACCGACCCTGAGTTTGCCGCCGCCAAAGCCCAAGTCCTTGCCGCCGCGCCGCCGGATGCTGCGGCCTCTGCGAGCGTTCAGCGGGACTTGCAGCGATTGCAGCTTCAAAGCGAGCTTTTGCGCTTGGACCAAGACTGGTCTGAGAAGCGCGAAGAGTATTTGCTGCATGGAAAAGCCGGGCGCACTTCGGTCCCGACTGTTGGGAACAGCATCGGTGGCGGTGTCTTTTTGGGCCTTCTCGCGCTGATATTTGCTTTGATCGGCGCAAATATGCCGCATGGGGAAGGGCTGGAAACGGTGGGTCTGCTGGCGGCAATCGTGTCTGTGCCGGTCGGCTTTTACACTTACGCAAAGGCCAAAACTTATGAGGCCGCTTACAGCGAATATCAGCAAAAGCGCACGGCGCTGACCGATCAGCTCGCCGCGCTCGGCTGACACTCTCGGCAGACCGGGCCGCCGGGAACTTCCGGCCCGTCTTTTTCGTCCCTACAATCACAGCAAGCAAACATCTCACTCACCAAAGGAACCCACCCATGAACAACGCTGTCAAGACCCTCGCCGCAGGCGCGATGCTGTTTCTGCCGGCCGGAGCCGCCTTCGCCCAGATGAACCAAACCCCGCCGCCCCCGCCGCCGAAGAAGCCCGGCCTCTTCAGCCGCATGTTCCACCCGAAGCCCAAGCCGGCCGTGAACCAAATGCACTCCGGCACGACCCCAATGCATTCCAGCATGAACCCGAACCGCTACGGCGGCATGACGAGCCATCCCGGCATGACCGCCCACCCCGGCATGATGAACGGCGCTCGCCCGTACAGCACCGGCGGCCATCCCGGCATGATGGGCGGCTCGACGATGGGCGGGGGCGCGATGGGTGGACGCCCGATGGGCGGCTCGATGATGGGCGGCCAGATCATCGGCAACAAGAACTCCCATGTCTACCACATGGCGGGCGACAAGGGCAACATGCCCGCGCCGCAGAACCGGGTTTATTTCCCGAATGCGGCGGCGGCGGAAGCTGCCGGCTACCATGCCGCCGGCGGCGGACGCGGCCCGATGATGCACCGCTAAGCAGGACAGAAAAAAGCGCCGGCCCGGTCAAAAACCGGGCGGGCGCTTTTTTGTCAGAAAGCTAGACGTGAGTGCGTAGACTTATGGGAACGAGGGCATGTTGATGGTGTCGAGGGCGTTTGTGTTTACGAGGGCGTTTAGCGTTTATGTGTACGAGGGCGTGGGTGACGAGGGCGTGAACGCCCTCGCTGGGGAGCGAAGCGCTAAGGTCCCGCCTGCGCGGGACAAGAATAGGATAGGAAACAGAAAAAGAGTTATATCTTCCGCCACGCAGGTGGCGGCTTGGCGTCCGCGCCCCCCAGCGCGGGCGTTCACGCCCTCGTTACAACGCCCTCGTTTTCATTAACACGCCCTCGTAAACCATCACGCCCTCGTAAACCATCACGCCCTCGTAAACCATCACGCCCTCGTAAACCATCACGCCCGCGTAAACCATCACGCCCGCGTACTCATGTCTGCGACGCCCCTGCTCCCGATCTAGCCCAGGCTGCGCCGGAACAACTGGTCAATCACGATCCCGTACTCAAACTCCGCCTGAAACAGTGCCCGGTCGCCCCAGCCGTAGCCGACTTGAAGCGCGTCGCCTATGCGGTACAGCGAAATCGGAAACGCGACCCGCTTGGTGTCGAACAGCTCGCCCCGGCCCTGATACTCGGTCGGCACATCGTCGGGAGTGATGGCCCGGACACACGCCTTGATGCTCGGAACGCCGTCCTCGTCCAGCGTCAGCCAGACCACCCAGCCTTCGTACTGCTCGTCAATTCCCGGATGCACCGGGTCCAGAGTTTCCGGGAAGTCCGGGTTGTTTTTTTCCAGCACGACGTGAATCAGGCCGATGTAGCCGCCCAGCTCAGGACACTCCACAAAGTTCGAGCCGAGGCCCACCCGGTGCACCCGGTTCCAGATTTGCAGGCCCAAAGCGCGGTGCAGGCCGTCAATCACCCCGCCCAGACGGAACCCGCTGAGGCCGTCCGCTGACCGGCTCTCAAAGTAGGCGATCTGCTTGGTCTCGCTCATCGAGCGTGCCCCGATTACCGTGCGGCGGCTGTCCGCGCTCGGCAGGCGGACCGAGTTCTTGTACGACTCCACATGCGGCGAGCCGGCATCCGACTCCGCAATGCCGCGCACCCAGACCCCATCGCCCAGCTCGGTCAGCAGGCGGTCGTCGGTCATCGCGCCGAACTCGATCCCGCCGAACAAATGCTGAAGCTCAAGCTGCCGGGGCTTCTCGGCAGGGTTCAGATACCCGCCGTAGACCCCGACATCGTGGATAAACCGGCCGTCGGGCAGCATCACTTTGCCCCGGTAGCCCTGCCCCGTCACAAAGAACCCCGCCCCGCCCTGCGGCAGCGTCGTCGGGGTGAGGCGCAGGTCTTCCATGATCACGCCTTCGGGATTGGCGTCGTACCACAATCGCCCGTCGCGGGCCGGGCAAATCGGAACCGGGGTGCGCGGGCCGCGAATGCGCGTAAACGGAAAGCGCTGCGCCATGTCATAGATGTTGTGGATGCCGTGCATCTCCGCTTCGGCGAAATAAAACAAAAGATTGGTCGAGAACAGCTCGCGGGTCACGGGGTCCTTCAAGCGGGACAAGCGGACGGTGACGCCGTAGGTGGTCTGCTCGGTGTCGGGGTCTTCCCACGACTGGATCGGGCCGTTGAAGGCCGCTTCCCAGGCGCGGCCTTCTTTGCGGGCCTCAACACCGAACTCGCGCACGGTATGGGGAATAATTGCCATCGAATCGTCAGGATAAGTCAGTGTGTCTAAACAAGAAACCGCAGTGTTCATAAGAAACGTACCTCAAAGCGCTCAGTCATGATGGGTAGAGTGTACGACACTTCCGTTTCCGCTTTGTTTCGGAAATTTTGCGCGGCGTCGTTCACTGTCCTTATGCTGACTATTCTCGGCAAAAAAGAGTTCCCTGCTCACGGTAAAATGAACAGGGAACTCTTTTTTGGGAAAATGCGCGGCACGATGCCCTCGGAGCTACTTTCCAAGCGCACTCAGCGATTGGAACTCGTCTTCGGTCAAAGTCAGCGACGACGCCGCGACATTTTCTTCTAAATGGGCCACCGACGACGTGCCGGGAATCGGCAGCATCGCCGGAGAGCGTTTCAGAAGCCACGCCAGCGCGAGCTGGGCGACGGTCGCGCCGTGGGCTTTCGCCGCTTGGTCCAGCACCCCGCCGGGCTTGACCAGCTCGCCGCCCGCTACGGGGAACCAGGGAATAAAGCCGACCGACTTCTCGGCGCAGTAGTCCAAAAGTGCTTCGGACTTGCGCTCGGACAGGTTGTACAGATTTTGGACCGAAACAATGTCTACAATCGTCTGCGCGTGCTCAAGTTCTTCCACCGTCACTTCGGACAGGCCGATGTGCCGAATTTTGCCCTGCGTCTGCAAGTCTTTCAGCGCTCCGAGCGACTCGTCGGCAGGCACTTTCGGGTCAATTCGGTGAAGCTGATACAAATCATCGGTGAAGCTGATACAAATCAATCGTGTCGGTCTTCAAGCGCCGCAGGCTCATCTCGACGCACTGCCGCAGGTATTCGGGGCGTCCGACCGGCAGCCACTGGTCGGGACCCTGCCGGGTCAGCCCGCCTTTGGTGGCAATCACCAGGCCGTCGGCATACGGATGCAGGGCATCGGCGATCAAGTCTTCCGAGACAAACGGCCCGTAAGAGTCGGCGGTGTCAATGAAGTTGACGCCCAATTCGAGCGCCCGCTGCAAAACGCGCCTGGCTTCGGCCGGGTCTTTCGGGTCGCCCCAGATGCCTTTGCCGGTGATCCGCATTGCGCCGAAGCCCATGCGGCGCACAGTCAAGTCGCCGCCGAGGGTAAATGTGCCGGACGCCGCCGCGTCGGGTTTGAGTTCCGCCATTGTATCTTGCTCCTGATTGGTGAGATTGGCTTTTTTGCGCCTATTTATCCTGCAAAGCGGCGACGCCGGGAAGCGTTTTGCCTTCCAGAAACTCCAGCGACGCCCCGCCGCCGGTCGAGATATGGGTCATGCGGTCCGCAAAGCCCAGCTTTTCCACCGCCGCCGCCGAGTCGCCGCCGCCGACAATCGTGGTCGCCGAACTGTCCGCCATCGCCTGCGCGATGCCTTTGGTGCCGGCGGCAAACTGGTCAAACTCGAAAATCCCGGCAGGGCCGTTCCAGATCACGGTTTTTGCGCCCTGCAAGATCGCCGCGACCGCTTTCACCGTCACCGGGCCGGCGTCTACGCCTTCCCAGTCGGCGGGGATTTCGTTCACCGGGACCACTTTCGTGTGCAGCGTCGCCGGGTCGGCATCGAACGGATTGCCGTCCGCCACGGTCACATCCACCGGCAGCATGATCTTTGCGCCGTTTTCGTCTAAAAGCCGCTTGGCGAAGTCCAGGCTCGTGCTGTCGAGCAGCGAGCGGCCGATTTCCTTGCCCTGGGCTTTAAAGAACGTATACGCCATGCCGCCGACAATGATCAGCGTGTCCACTTTCGGCAGCAGGGCTTCAATCACCGAGATTTTGTCTTTGACTTTCGCGCCGCCGAGGATCGCCACAAAGGGCCGCACCGGAGTGTCAATGTTTGCGCCCAAGTAATCCAGCTCTTTTTTCAGCAGGAACCCGGCGTAGGCGGGCAGGTGGTGGGCGACGCCCTCAGTAGACGCGTGGGCGCGGTGAGCGGTGCCGAATGCGTCGTTGACATACACTTCGGCCAGCGCCGCCAGCTTCTCGGCGTACTCCGGGTCGTTTTTTTCTTCTTCGGGGTAAAACCGAACGTTTTCAAGAAGCAGCACGTCGCCGTCGGTCAGCGCCCCGGCCAAAGCCTGCACTTCCGGGCCGACCGAGTCGGCAGCCAGCGGGACGGTCTTCCCGAGCAGCTCGCCGAGCCGCGCCGCCACCGGCGCCAGCGAATACTTCGAAGCCGGGCCGCCTTTGGGGCGTCCGAGGTGCGACGCCAGGATCACCCGCGCGTTCTTTGCGACCAGGTATTCAATCGTCGGCAGCGCCGCCCGAATGCGCCGGTCATCGGTAATCGCCCCGGTCTCATCCTGCGGCACATTGAAGTCCACGCGCACCAAAACGCGCTTCCCCGCCACATCCGCATCTTCCACCGTCTTTTTGTTGAAGCTCATGCAATTTTCTCCCGAGTGATTTCCTGAAACAGCCCTAGTATACCCGCTTCGCCGAGCGCCGAACGTGTTATAATCAACTATGCCGCCGCTGAAAATCACGCTTGTCCTGCTGTGCTTGCCTGCTCTGCTGCCGCCTGCCCGTCTGCATGCTGAAGGGGCCGCCCCGACGCTCGAAGCCGCACTAGCCCACGCCAAGCCCTCTTCGGCCGGATTTGCGCTGACTGTGGATGCCGCGTCGGTCACGCTGCCGAAAGAGGCCGTCCTGCCCGGCGACCCTCTCGCCGGCCCGGAAGTCGGTGCCTTGTATGGGCAAAAGACCCAGCTTTTCGGCGCAGTCACCGCCATTGCCCCGCCGACGATCACGGTTGTCTATGCCCCGCCCGAAACGCCTAACCCTTACGACGGTATGCCGCCCGGCCAGGTGATGCACCTGCTGTGCCGCAGTTTCACGCCGGCCCAATGGAAAGCGTTTCTCAGCCCGGCGGGCGTCGGCTATTTCCAGATGACGAGCGAGGCGCAGACCGCACTCTTTGGGGCGCTGTTTCCCGGCGGGCATTTGGAGATAGTGGAAGACAATCCCATTGGCGACAACGACCCCAACTCCAAGCGCGACTTCTCCGGCGACGCGCTCAAGTCCGCTCGCCTGCGCCTCGGCAGCATGACGACGCTCGCCTTGCAGTCCACCGATGATCCGAACAGTCACATGTTTGGGGCAGGAATGCGTCCGGCCCATTCGCCGCCGCGCTTTATCATGACCAATGTCGAAGTGCGTGATGTCAACCGAGAATATGGCGCACAGGTGCGCGAAAGCGTGCCGAACACGCCGAAAGCCGGCCAAATAGCGTTCGACGCGCCGGCGCTGAAGGCCGCCGTGCCGCTGGCGGGGGTCAAGACCGTGGACGACCTTATTGAGCGCATCGGCCAGACCGTGAAAACGGAAATTTATGCCGACCCGCGCTTCGGCTCGCGGCGCGTCACGCTGTCACCGGCAGTTGGGCCGCCGTCCGCGCCGGCTGCCGATCTTTTGCAGGCTGCCGCGCTGTGTGTCGGCGGCGTGTACCGCCGGGTCGGTCCGGCGTATGTGCTGACCGACGACGTGCTCGGGCTGGGAACAAAGCACGCGGCCTGGAAAGAGTTTGAGGACAAAGCGCAGCGACTTCTGCCCGGCGGCGATCCGTTCTCTCCGGCAATGGCCGCGAACCCGGACCTGCCGTACACGGTCAAAGATATTCCCGACTCGGGCGACCCGCTGGCATTTACCCCTCAGCAGCGGGAGCAGTACTGGAACGAATGGGCCAAATTACCGGGACAGACCAGCCGGCCGTCATTTGACGTGACCGTGCCGTTCAGCCGGCTCAGTCCGGCCCAAAAAGAAGCGGCCGAGATGATGCAGGCGGACAACGAAAAGCATCACTGGGAAACGCGGCTCGGCGGCACGGTGACGGTGCAGGAAAGTCCGATGGTCGAAGCGCTGCTGCCGTCGGTGCGCGGCCCGATTGAGATTTTCGAGAGCTACGACAGCCTGCTCCCCTACCCGGAGCTGACGCCTGCGGAGAAGGTTGCCGAGCGGAAGCATTTCAAGGAGATAAACCCGGAGCTTGCCGACTTCGAAACCCCCGCCCCGGATTTTTCATTGACACTACGCCGGTTTTCCCGGCGGGCGGCGAAAATCGCGCCGGCGACCGCGAAAGAAACAAGTCAGGAAATGGCTGCGCTTCAAGCGCTCGGCTTCAGCGAAGTTTGGGTGCAGATCGCACCCGGCCCGGCGGCATCGGACGCCGACGCCCCGGCGCGGCTGGCGCAGGCGGTCGCCGAAGGCAAAAAGCGCGGCCTGCGTGTTCTGCCGAGTCTTAGCCTTCTGCACTGGGCACACGGTGCCGACCCGAGCGTTTTGGACTGCGACATTCAGGGCAAAACCGTGTTTCCGCGTTACAGCGTGCCGTTTTCGCCGGCGGCATCGCCATTCGCCCCGGCAGTTGCCCGGCGTATGTCGGGTTTGGTGCGTGCCCTCGGCAGCGTCCCCGGCATCGGCGGCATGGTGTGGGAGGATACGCTCAGTACCGGCTACGAAGCCGGAGCGGAGGAGCAGGGCAGCAGCGGCACCGGCTTCGGCTACGGCGATGCCGGACGGCTGGCCTTTTTGCGGCTGGCCCATGCCGACCCCATGGACTTGGTGAACAGCGGCTACAGCGTTGCGCGGGCGAATGTGCAGGTGCCCGGCTTCGGCGACGGCGGAAGTCAAGACCGGCGATTGTTTACCGCCTGGTGCCATGCGCGGGCGGACACCGAGCGGCGCTTTTTGATGAGTTTAGCCGCCGCCCTGCCGCCGCCGTTCGCCGGCACGGGACCGCGCCTGCCGCTGCTGCTGCCGCCGTCCAGCGGCCCCTACTGCTCGTCCATCGGCTCGTGGGACAGCCTGCTTTTGCCGCCGCCGGACGTGCGCTTTATTTCGCCGACCGGCCCCGACGGCCGAGTTCTGGAAGGAGGTCCGAGCCGCGAGCGGATGGCCTCGGCGCTCGCATACCACAAAATCCGGGTTTACCTGCCGCCGTCGCCATCCCTCACCGCATTCCGCGCGGCAGCAGCCCGCACCCTGGAGGCTGCTGCAAAGCAGGACGAGACAAACGTAGTGCTGGACTTGACCGACCAAACGGGGCTGCTGCGGGAGATTGGCAAATAACTTCGCATAACAGGAAAAAAGGGCGCGGCTGACGCCGCGCCCTTTTACTATTGCGCCATTTTACAGGCCCCTTGTCGCCCAGGAACTTCAGGGGGTCGGCGACGCGGCAGGAGCAGTCCCATTCGTTGTCGTACCAAGCCGCGACATTGATAAAGCTGCCCAGGCCGATGGTGTCCGCCGCGCTGAAATTAATGCTTTTCGTACAGGCCGTGAACGATACCGCCTTCGGCATCAAAACCAGATTGTATGATTGAGTAAAAGCGAGAGTCGCCGCGCTCATAGTGCCGGAAGATGGCAAATGTAATAAGATCAGCAAGTTGAATTAGTCGGGAAGCTTTGGAGTCAAGAAACAGCGGCACTTCCGCTAAATTGCGGAGAACATCCCAGGTATAGCCTATCGTTCGAAAGTCTGTTGCCAGCGTTTGAAGGGTGGTCTCATAAGTTGACTTATCAAACACAATCAAGCCGCGATGCGTATCACCCGATTTGTGCAGTCTCTTTAAGTAATGATCAAAGCGGCTTGCCAACTGCTCAAACGCCGCCTCTACGGGGTCTTGCGGCGACACCGAAGTTTTCTTGATAACACTAGCAAAGATGCGATTATTTGCGTGTGAGTCCATAAACGCCTGAAGCGCATCCAAAATCGCTTGCTCTCTTTCCTGCTTTAACTTTCCGCGCCAAAATCCATTTCCGCTCAGCATTGGGCTGCCATGCAGTTCAACTGAGTTTGGATCAGCGGGATTGAATCGTGTGGCGATTTTATCCAGTTTTTCACTGATCCAGTAGCATTGACGCTCAAAAACACAAAAGCCAGCAAGTACAAAGTATTGCTGGCTTGCATCTTTCGCAGTGCCGGATTCATCGGCATAAAGAATGTACATAAACCTTCTCAAAAAAGTCGGTTAGGGAAAGACCATGCTTTCGCGATCCAATTAAAGTCGAACCTCCCAACCGATATCAATGTTATACCGTATCTCGCAGCAAAATTGCAATCCGGCTGCGGAGTTGCACTTCAGAATGCAGCCGGATCACATCAATCGTCTTACAGCCCCTTGTCGCCCAGGAACTTTAGGAAGTCGGCGACGCGGCAGGAGCAGCCCCACTCGTTGTCGTACCAGGCGACGACTTTGAGAAGACAACTAGAATTCGATGTTCAGATGCCGCGCTTCATCAGGCGTTAATCCCATTGCAAGCGTCACGCTCTCGGCAAGATCAGCCCCTCGGTATTGTGCGTAAGCCTGCATGATAAGGCGTGAGCGCTCCATTGGAGTAAGGTTATTCCAATCGCTCCAAACAACATACAAGTGGTTCGGGCGCTCACCCCGGCGAGGCGCTTCTTCAATGATAAGCGGCTCGCCCTCCCCGGCCTGCTGGGCACGCCATTCTTGAAGCAGGCGCTCCAAAAGCTGCTCTGTTCTTACCCGCTCGATTGTACCAACTCTGCGCTCTACCGGCATGGTCATCTCCAAAAATCGTTGTGACTGCTTTTTATCCAAACGACATCGTCCAAGACATCTTCTAAATCTTGTCTGGCAATCCCTTGAAGCGGATAATAGCGCATCTTGACAGACCAGTTCGTATTCAGCCGTGTTGTTTTAGCCTGCAAGTCGGCTTCCAGGCCGGGGTTTGACAGGCTGCTTGCCGCACGTTCCCCGGTGATGAGCCGTGCCCACAATTCCAAGTCGTGGTACTTTTCCGACGGCAGCGCCAGGTGATGCCGCTGAACTGCGTCTCGTAAATCAGTCATCGTTATCACTTGCGAATCAGCAAACCTGCGAAGCCGAAAATAGGCGCTTTTCAGCAGCATCTCGGCAACATATCCCATCAGGTATACACCCTGCCCCGACTGTGCAGACGCCATCAGGTTGAAACCGGCTTCGTACATGCTGTCGGCAGCAGCCTCAAATCCTTCAATCGATTCATCCTGCCCGGAAAACAGGGGGCGTATCGGCATCGGCGTTCCTTCAAGCAAGGGATCACAGATAGGCAGCTTCCTGAATCCAGTGTAGGTGGAGGGCGCGGCTCACGCCGCGCCTCCCTCCCATCTTACAGAGTCTCTTACAGCCCCTTGTCGCCGAGGAATTTGAGCAAATCGGCGACGCGGCAGGAGTAGCCCCATTCGTTGTCGTACCAGGCGACGACTTTGATGAAGCTGCCGAGGCCGATGGTGTCCACGGCGCTGAAGATGGACGAGTGCGGGTTGCCTTTGAGGTCGGTGGAAACGCGCTCTTCTTCGGTGTATTCCAAAATGCCCTTCATCGGGCCGTCGGCGTACTCTTTCGCGGCGGCATTGATCTCGGCAATCGAGACATCACGGCCCAAAATCGCGGTGAAGTCCACGACGGACACTGTGGGGGTCGGGACGCGGAACGCCATGCCCGTAAATTTGCCTTTCAGCTCGGGAATGACCAGGCCGACGGCTTTGGCCGCGCCGGTGGACGACGGCACGATATTTTGGGCGGCGGCGCGGGCATCGCGCAGGTCTTTGGCGGCGGTGTCTACGGTGCGCTGCGAATTGGTGTACGCATGGATTGTCGTCAGCAGGCCCTTTTCGATGCCGAACTTGTCGTTCAAAAGCTTCGCGACCGGCGCGAGGCCGTTGGTGGTACAGGAGGCGTTCGAGATGACATGGTGTGCGGCGGGGTCGTACATATTGTCGTTGACGCCGAGCACGATTGTTAAATCTTCGTTTTTGGCGGGGGCCGAAATGACGACTTTTTTGACCCCGTGCTCGCGGTGCGCGACCGCTTTGGTGGCATCGGTGAAAAAGCCGGTGCTTTCGACCACCACGTCCACGCCTTCGGTGTCCCACGGGATGTCGCCGGGGTTCTTTTCGGCAAACACCGTAATTTTTTTGCCGCCCACGACAATGTCTTTGTCTTCGGCCTGGATGTCTCCGCCTTTGTACGGGCCGTAGTTGCTGTCGTATTTCAGCAGGTGCGCGTTGGTTTTGGGGTCGGTGAGGTCGTTGAGGGCGACCACTTCAATCTCGCCGTTGGGGTAGCGCTCCTGGATGGCGCGAAAGGTGATGCGCCCGATGCGGCCGAAGCCGTTGATGCCGACTCGTACTGCCATGATAACTGTTTCTCCTTGCGTGTGGGCGTGTTTTCCGTGAAAATCCGCGTTTAGCGTGAAAAGCCGCGTTTAGTATGACACGCGCGGCGGCCCGAAGTCAACGCGCACGCCGCTCGGAACCTCGGCTTCGCCCTACTTCCAGTGCATCTCGGTGTCGCCGTGGAGCAAATGCACGGCGTTAAGCTGACCGTCGTGGTACATCATATGGTGGGCGGCAAGTCCGGCGGCGGCGGCGCGGGTCCAGGGGCCGAAGGGAGTCGGCACGGTATCTTCCCAGGCATCGGGAGAAGTCGCGTCAATCGCCGCAGACAGCTTTTCGGTGCCGTCTTTCAGCGCCGCCAGCGCGGCTTCGGGGGTAGTGATCCCGGCAAAAAACGCGTCGCGCTCTTCAGGGGTCGGCATGGCGGCCTGCCCGGTCGTCACCAGAGTCGCCAGCAGGCCGTTGACCGACGCGCACTCGGCGACCATTTTAATCGCGGGGCGCAGCGCTTCGTGCGGGGTCCCGACCGCCTGCCCGGCTTCCATTGCCGACAAATCGTTGACCAAATTGTTGTACGCCCGCTCTGTCGCCGTCCGCAGATACGCGTTCATGTTGTGCTGTGCCATTGAGTTGTTTTCCTTTGTTGTGCGAAATTTTGTGTGCGCTAACCCTGCGCTTCCGTTTTCTGACTTTCGGCGTTCTGGTTTTCCGTCGTGACCGAGTCGCTGCCCTGCAAAATCTTGGACGCTTCTTTGCCGTCGAGCGGGACTCCCTGCACGGTCAAAAACGGCGCGGGGGTCGGCCGGGTGAGGCGCGGGTACAGGCGGAACAAAATCGCCTGGATGGAGCCGGCAATCGGCACGGACAGCAGCATGCCGGTGATGCCGAACAGCTCGCCGCCGATGACCAGCGCAAAGAGCGCAAGAATCGGATGCAGGCCGACCCCGCCGCCGACCACGCGGGGAGTCACGACGTTGTCGAAGACTTGGTTGATAACCAGCGTGGCCCCGACCGCAATCCCGCCGAATGTCAGGCCGCTTTGGTGGTCCCCGGTGGCCGCCGCAAACGCCACCAGAAAGGTCACCAGGGCGGTGGTCAGCGAGCCGAGGTACGGGACGGCGTACAACAGCCCCGCCGCCGCGCCGACCAGCAGCGCGTACTGGGCCAGCGAGTGATGAAACACGCTCAGGCCGTAAAGCATGGCGATGGTCGCCACGCCGTACAGCGAGCAGACAATCAAAAGGCCGCGCAGGTAATCCGAAAAGACCCCGCCGACATCGCTGCCGATCTGCCCCATCATGCCGCGCCATTTCTCGGGCGCGAGGTAAAACAAACGCGCCCGCAGGCGGTCAATGTCCACCAGAAAGTAAAACGTCACAATCAGCGTCAAGACAAGCTGAACCAGAAACGTCGCCGAGCCGATCAAAAACGTGCCGATGGAGCCGCCCGCTTTTTGCAGAAAGCCTGCCGCCTGACCCGAAAGCTGGGTCGTGAGCGCGGCAAAGTTCGGCGGCAGCTTCACCGGCCCGATTTTGCGGTGGGTTTGCAGAAAAACATCCGCCGTATGCTGCAAGCCGGAGATATAAGTCGGCCCGTTTTGGGTAAGATTGCCGGCCTGCGCGATCAGCGCCGGGATGGACAGGTAGCTGATGCCGAGAATAAAAAACATAAACACGCCGAAAACAATGCCGGCCGACGCCATGCGGCTCAGGCCGCGCTTCATCAGATTGTCGGCCATCGGGTCGAGCAGCAGCGCCAGGGTCAAGCCGACCGCGAACGGGCCGATGACCGACAATGTCGCTTCGGCAAATTTGCGGGCCGTCAGGGCCAGCAGCACCAAAAGCAGAATACCGAGGGCGAAATAAAAGCCGGCCTGCACATAGCGGCGCGGCAGGGCGCGGGAAGGGATCGTTGGGGTCGTCATGGGGCTATCATACCCGAAACGGCTTATCCCGGCTCGCCGGCTTTTTCGGAGGCCGTCAAATAGTCCCCGAAGCGCTCCCGGACAAACCGCGCTTCTTCCGAGACGGTCTGCACGGCCAGCCGCGTTTCGCCGACCAGCAGGCTGCACCCGGACACCAGGCCGCCGACCCCGAGGGTGCCGGACACGGCGGCGGCGTCGAGGGTGAGCCGGTAAAACAGGTGGTGCGACGACGACGCGAAAGTCGCGCCGAGCAGCGACGTGAGGGCCGACGCCGCAAACGATCCCAGCGCCAGATAAAACAAGCGCAGGGCATACAAAAGCAGCAGCGAGCGCCGCTCGACCCGGTTGAGGTGCCGCACCCGCATGATGGTCAGCGGGTCGCCGCTGACGGTTTCTTTTTCCAGCAGCGCGGACAAGGCCCGCGCCCGGTCAATCGCCCGCGCGAAGCGGTTAGACGTGCCCAGCGCCAGCACCGACGACGCGTTGGTCAAAACCGCCGGCGCGGCAATCAGCGTCAAGCTCGTAAACGGGTTGTCAGGCAGCATGGGCATAATCGCGCACGTCCACCTGCACCCCGGAGCGAAACGCCTGCTCAGCAGCTTCCATCACCTGCGACGCGGCATCTTCGTCAATATATTCCTCGCCGCAGTTGGGACAAACACGCGCCCGGACATGCTTGACAACCAATGTCATGCCGCCGCGCTCCAGGGTCAGCGTCGCCGTTCCCGGCTCAACTTCGGCCTGCTTACAAATCACGCATTTCATAATCACCTCCTATCATAATCGCTTCCTAAAGTCGGCAGACCACAGCGAGGGGTTGGGCTGATAAACAGTAATCACGATTGTTTCCAAGCCAATCTCGTTATCAGCGACAACCAAATGGATTGGCCTGTTTTCAACCCAGCCAGGGACAAGCCGGCTTAGATACGGCGTATCATTAGGATAATCCTCCATGTCTTCCCCTCCTGCCAATGCGTCATTGATGTCCTTTCGAGTGATCCCTTGCTGAAACATACGCTGTAAAGCATGGGACCGAAATACCAACGCCAAAATCGTAACCTCACATTATTCTTACCCTACCGCTCACCCAGCGTTGCCCAGACTTCCACTTTGCTTTGGACCCGGTGGATGACCGAATCGGTGAACTCGGTCGTGGTCGAGCCGCCGCCGAGGTCCGAGGTGCGGATACCGTCATGGATGGCCTCAAACGCCGACTCGTAAATCGCCCGCGACGCGCGGGTCGCCGCCGGGGTCGGGATATATGTCAAAAGCGACGCCCCCGCCAGGATCATCGCCAGCGGATTGGCAAGATTTTTGCCTTCCAGCGACGGCGCGGTGCCGTGGGGGGCTTCGGTCATCACGACCTTCGGCTCAAAATTATCGTCAAACGCAATCAAAAGCGATTCGGAGCCGGCGATAGAGCCGTAGAACGCCAGCACGAGGTCGCTGAGGCAGTCGCCGTCGCGGTTCAGCGCCGGAATAACCAGCGGCTCGGACGCCCGCGCCAGCAAAAGCGCATAAGTGGCGTCAATAAGCTGCGGCTCGTAGCGGACATCGGAGAATTTTTTCGACGCCGCGTCCATTTCTTCCTTGAACATGCCCTCGTAGATCGGAGACACCGTGTACTTCGGGCCGCCGAACACTTTCGCGCCCATTTTGCGGGCGTGCCGGAAGGCAAACTCGGCGACCATGCGGCAGACGCCCCGGTCCAGCGTTTCGGTCCGAAACGACTTCTCGCTGAGGCCCTCGCCTTCGCGCCATTCTTTGGCCCCATACGCGTCGCCGACCGCCATGCGGACCACCGACATCGGCGCGGACACGCCGCCTACAGGGAGAACCCCCGGCAGACGCCGCCCGGTGCGGACAATCACCGTGCCGTCAATCTCCGCCCGGAGAATAGCATTCGGCGACCCGACATCGCCTTTGATTTCCGGCGTGATTGTCGCCGCTTTCAAGCCCAGCCCGTGCCGCTTCATCGCCGCCGCCGCCTCGTGGACAACCGCGTTCCCCGTCAGTCGCCGATGGCCGAGCGATAGGTCATACGTCTCAAACGCCGCGTCTACTTTCGTCACCGCCGGGTCCAGCACCCGCAGGGCTTCCAGAAGCAGTTCCTGCCCGGTTTGATCGCCTTCCATCACGACGATGGTATGTTGTGCCATAATACTAACCTTCTTTGGTACTAACCTTCTTTTTTCATCTTCGGTTCGCTGCTTAATGATCGCCCGAATTTAATGCTGTTTGTGAAAGCCACTGCTCTCCCTGCTCTGTCGTGCGAAATTTTTGATCGTGAGCGCGAGGGCGGCCAGGATCGGTCATTTCCAGCAGGCCATCCTTCAAGCCCGGATAAAGATAGCGCTCTCGAAAATTCTTCAGGTCTTTCAAGCCGAGATGCGCCTGAATATGGGCACGGCTCCTCGGAGACCGGCAAAACAGCAGCATCTCGGAGAGTTTATTGGACGCGAGGGGCTTTCCCAAAGTGGGGGTGAAAGCGGGGGCAGCCTCACTTTTACCCCCACTTTTGCTCAGCCGGGGGTGGATCGGCAGGATTGCAGTAAAATAGGTGCGATCATCATCGGTTTGAAACTTCGGTTTCAGCGAGCCGTTGCGCTGCATCGCCGTCGTAGCCGTTGGGATACCTGTCCCCCGCCCTTCCGTTAAGCGCAGCTCTTTCAAGAACTCGCCGATGCGCCGATTGCGATAGCGACGCGCGATCAATGTGCCGCGTGACAAATCCTCCAGGCTGATGGATCGGTCCGGCCCCGGATAACTTGTGACGGTGATGCGGTCCGGCAGAATACGCACCTCAATCGGCTCACGCAGCTCATAGCTGCGATGGTAGACGGCGTTCGCTAAAATCTCTTCTAAAGCAGCGTACGGATAATTCCAGAAGCGGTCCGCCTGCGCCCTATCTTCACGCTTAACGGTATACTCTTTCAGGATATTGACCGAAAGATATTCGAGTGCGTTGTTTAACTGCTGGCTGATTGGGCCTTGAAATGTTTTCTCGATAATCGGGCCGGCCAGTCCTTCCGGGAACTGCACAACATCAATCTGGGCCTGCGGGAAGAAAAACTCGGGACGCTCGTTAAAGAACATCAGTCCGACATTGCGCGGCGCAAGCTGCTCCGGCGGGCCGTCAATAATTCCCATCTTGCGGCAAAGCGTCTCGTAATCAATTTCTTCTTTTTGCTCGGAAAGACCGCTTCCGACTTGACTGAGATGCCGTTGAATCAAGTGCCGCTTCAGGTCGCTCAAAGAAGCATCCTGGCGCATACGGTCATCAAACGGCACTTGGGCCGCCAGCGAAATCAGCTCGATTTCCTCGGCATGGGAAGCACGCACCGTGCTGGAATGCCGGCGGATGTAGTAGCTGAAGACCTT
Organism: Capsulimonadaceae bacterium; assembly: GCA_965246745.1. Classification (GTDB taxonomy): domain Bacteria; phylum Armatimonadota; class Armatimonadia; order Armatimonadales; family Capsulimonadaceae; genus JANXMY01. The sequence continues at coordinate 3,279,356 of OZ251980.1, read as the reverse complement.
GTTTTCTTTTGCCAGCGACTCCGCCGCTTTGTAAGGACGGTTCTGGCCGCCCGGCGCTCGAAGCACAAGAATGTGCCTGCCGTCTATTGCGTAAGGCTCAACAATCGGATGGTAGGGCGGGTAAATGCTGTAGCCGAGGCTCAGTATCTGCTTTTGCAGCGTGTCGAGCGAGGAAAGCGGCAATCCCGCCGGCGGCAATACCGGCTTGCCTTCATTCTCCGCAATGCCGATAAAGAGAAACCCGCCGTCTAAATTGTGGAAGTCGTTGGCAAACGCGCACAAAGTATGCAGGATCGGCTCCGGGTTCCAGTTTTGCTTGAACTCCAGCCGCTCCCACTCAACGGAGACGCCTTGAAGGACGGCATGGATATTGATAGGCAGCGCCATATTACGACACCAGCGCCCTCTGCCCGGTTTGATCGCCTTCCATCACGACGATGCTCTGCTGTGCCATAGTTCTTTCCAGAGTTCTTCTTTTCTGTGCCGTGGGGCTATCCCAGCCGCTTCAGCAGGTCGCGCGTGTAGTCCACCGAGCGGGAGACCGCCGAGATCGGGTCTTCTTCGCCTTCGTATTCAATGTTCAGCCAGCCGTCGAAGCCGGCTTCGCGCAGGGATTGAACACAGTCCGGCAGGTCCACTTCGCCTTCGCCGAGAGCCGTGCCGGCGAACTTCAGCCCTTCGGTGCCGACATACGCCGCGCCGGGGTAGCTGTCGGGCACGACTTTGAAGTCTTTGAAGTGCACCATCGCCGCGCGGGTCGCCAGGGCGGCGACCTCCAGGTGCGACGCTTGATGCACCAAAAGAAAGTTGCCGGTGTCCGTGTTGGCTTTCAGGGCCGGAGAGGCAACGGCATTGAGAATGATCTGCACCTGCTCGGAGCGGCCGGCTAGCCGTCCGTGGTTTTCCAAAGCCAGCGTGACGCCCTGGGCATACGCATAGGCGCTGGCTTCTTTGAGGCCGGCGATGATCCACAGCAGACACTGCTCGTAGGTGTGTTCAGGGGCAGCGTTTCCGGCCAGGACGCGCACGACTTGGGCACCGAACTGCCTTGCGTAATCTACGCCGTCGGTGATTTTTTTGACCTCGGCGGCTCGCTCGGCGTCGGTTTCTTTGACAAAATCGTTGGTCACGGCGTACACCCCGACCGGCAGGCCGGTGTCCTGAAGGGCAGCCAGCACTTCGGGCAGCTCGGCGGCCGGGTCGCGCCAGTAACTATCCAGCAGCTCGACCCCGTCCGCGCCGAGGCGCTTGGCTTCCTGAATAAACCAGGGAATGTCCATCTGCCCCCGCCGGTACGCCGCGTGGTAGCTGTACATGCTGATGCCGAGTTTCATGGCTTCGTCCTTACTTTATTTTTTGGAGCACGCGGTCGGCGTATAACAGTCCGCTGATGCTTTTGGCGTCCGTAATCTCGCCCGAGGTGATTTTTCCGAGGGCATCGGCCAGCGGCAGGGTCACGATCTCTAAAAACTCATCGTCGTCGGCCTGCCCTTCGGTCGGGGTCAGGTCCTGCGCTAAAAACGTGTGGATCAGCTCGGTGGAGTAGCCCGGCGCCATGAACGACTGAAACATCTTTGTCATGCGTCCGGGCTTGTAATTGATTTCTTCGGCCAGCTCGCGCCGGGCGCAGGCTTCAGGGTCTTCGCCGGCGTCGCGGGTTCCGGCCGGGATTTCCAGCAGAAAGCCGCCCGCCGCGCCTCGGTATTGCCGGACTAAAACAACGGTTTCGGCGTCCAGCATCGGCACCAGGGCAACCGCGCCCCGGTGCTCGACAATCTCCCGCCGGCCGGTTTTGCCGTTCGGCAGCTCCACCGTGTCCAGACGCAGACTGAGAATACGTCCCTCAAAGAGCCGCTCGCTGCCGGTGACTATTTCTTTGTTATGTTCAGACATCATTTTACTCCAAGCTCGCCAGGCCCGCCGCCGCCGCCGCGTGAAAAAACAGCGGGTCTTCGGCGGGGCTGCGGCCCATCGTCGTCACGGCGACCCCCGCTTCGGCGAGCAGGTCTAAAGCCGCCTGCGTGTTCGGCACAAACTGCACCGTGTGGCCCGGCGGCAGGCCCGCCGGGTCGGCCCCCGCCGGCAGGGGAACCAGGCACCGGCTGTAGGCTAAATCCAGCGTCGTCCGCGTGTGGTGGCTGATGCCCCGGTGCCGCGCCCGCTTGTCCGCTTCCGACATGCGGACAACCGCGACCGACAACCCGCCGAGCGCCCGCACGATGTCGAGGTTCTGCGCCTGCTCAATTCCGCTGTACCCATATTTGGTGCCCGTGCCCGCGTTGCCCGGCCCCTGACAGACCACGGCGGCGTCGCACCCGAACACATGCTTTGCCGCCAGCAGGGCCGAATGCAGCGTCACGGTCTCGGCATCCCCGCCGAACGCCTGCCCGCAGGTGAGCGTGTGATGAATGAGCTTGGCGGCCCGAAGGTCGCGCACCAGGCGGCTGAAGGCCAGCGGCAGGGCGGCGGCATCGGTCATCACATAGGCGACTTTCCGCCGGCCCGCCAGAAACAGGCCGGCGGCAGCGGGAGCGATCTGCGAGTGTAACTGTCCCACCAAAACGGGCAGGTTCCCGAGGTCACGCTCCCAGACTTCGGCGTGCTGCTCCTGCTCTTCCAGGGTCAGCACGGCAAGCTGGCACGGCAGGTAGCGGGCTTTGATAATATGCCCCATCGCGAGCGAATCAGACTTCGGCAGGGCGCGGGTCAAGTTCGCCGAAACGAAATCGTACCCGCCGGTGCCGAGCTTCAGCACTTGCGCCGTGGTGTTCAGCAAAACCTCGTCGCCCGCCGACGCCGGGCCGGTCAGCGCGGGGTAGTTGACCGCCCGGCGGGTTTCCATCTCGATCCGCACCGAGACTTCCTCCGCGTCGTCGTCCCACGGCACAACCGCCGTTATTTTCCCCGCCGCCTGCGTCTGCATCGAGTCAGCCTTTCCAAGCTGCTGCGGTTTCGGCGATGGAGACGACAAGCTGGGTGCTTTTGACGAGGTCTGAAATCAAGACATACTCATCGTGCCGGTGGATGTTCATCATGCCGCAGCCGAGCACGGTGGTCGGAACACCGACGGCGTTGAAGATATTGGCGTCGGCCCCGCCGCCCGTCACCCGCAGCAGCGGCTCCAGGCCGATGCGCTCCGCCGCCGCCATGCCGAGGGTCAAAACCCGGTCGTCCATGCCCAGCTCATACGCCGGGTAAGCGTTTTCGTTTTTGACATCCAAAGTGATCCCGGCGGCTTCGGCTTCTTCGCGGAAGCATTGGATCATGTGGTCACGCTGACGCTCCATTTTGGCGACGTTTCGGGACCGGGCCTCGCACTTCACATGGCACTCGGCGGGAATAATGTTGGTGGCCGTGCCGCCGTCAATGACCCCGACATTGGCTGTGGTTTCATGGTCCACACGCCCGAGCTTCATGCGGCTGATCGCGCGGGCGGCAATCAAGATAGCTGAAGTCCCGTCTTCGGGCTGCGCTCCGGCGTGAGCAGGCTTGCCGTGAATCCAGACATCGAAAATGTCCTGCGTCGGGGCGCTGTAGACCAGCGAGCCGACCGGCGGGCCGGCATCGAGAACATAGCCGAACTCGGCTTTGATGCGCTTGGGGTCAAGCGCTTTGGCTCCGGCCAGCCCGATCTCTTCGCAGATGGTCAGCAGTAATTGAATGTCACCGTGCGGAATGGACTGCTCTTGAAGTAGCCGCATAGCTTCTAAAATTGGAGCCATGCCGCTGATGTCGTCGGCTCCGAGCACGGTTTGGCCGTCGGTTTTGATGACATCGCCGTCAATAATCGGCTCCAGGCCCGGCGTCTCTTCAACCGTGTCGAAATGCGCCGAAAAAAAGATCGTCGGGGCGCTCTCGACCGTGCCTTTTTTAAATGCGATAAGATTGCCGACAGTGCCGCCCAACGTTTTGCCGGCATTGTCGTACTCGCACTCAAAGCCGAGTTCTATCAGGGTTCGGTAGGCAATCTCGCTGGCTTCTTTTTCGTGCCTCGGGGGCGTGTTGACCCGCACCATGTCGAGAAACGTCCCTACCAAGCGCTCTTGGTTCACTTCCACTGGTTCCGCCATCAGTTCCGGCTCCTCGCATTGTGTTACAAAAAAGCAGTTCGACACCCGGCGTGAGGTTTCCTGCACGAAAAAAGCGCGGGTATACTGTAGGCTATGACGGAGCCACAAACGGACACGGACAGACTGCTGAGCGAAATTCTCGGGGACGGCTTGAAGCGAAGCGAGCCGATGGCGCGGCACACGACCTTGAAAGTCGGCGGCCCGGCCCGCTGGTTCTGGGCAGCATCAAGCGTCGAGCACCTGGCCCGCGTTTTGGCCCTGTGCTCGCAGCACGCAGTTCCCTACTTGTTTATCGGCCACGGGTCCAATTTATTGATGAGCGATGCCGGGTACGACGGCCTGGTAATCCAAAACCGGTGCAAAGGCTGCCGGGTCGGCGACGAAACCTATGCCGAAAGCGGGGTCTCGTTCGGGTCGCTGTTTTTGCAGACCGCGCGGGCGGGCTTTGGCGGCCTCGAATGGGCCATCGGCATTCCCGGCACGGTGGGCGGCGCTTTGGTCTCCAATGCCGGGGCGTACCGGGGCAATATCGGCCCGCTGGTGTCATCGGTGCGGGTGTTCGACGGCGGCTTCGACCAGACAGTCGGCCCGGAGTGGATGGAGTTTTCGTACCGGGACAGCCGTCTGCGCCGGGCGGGGATCGGCCCGGCGGTGGTGCTGTCGTGCACGCTGGCGCTTTCCGAGCGGGGCGACCCGGAAGAGATTGTCGCCCGCGCCAAAGAATACCAAGCGCAGCGCCGGGCCAAACAGCCGTATGCGCCGTCGGCGGGATCGTTTTTCAAGAATGTGCAAAGCAAAGCGCTGGCCGAGAGCCTGGACACGCTGCCGGCCGGCATGAAAGCGGCCGGCGTGGTTCCGGCGGGGTTTTTGTCTGAGTTGTGCGGCCTGAAGGGCTTGCGGGTCGGCGGGGCGGAAGTGTCGGAAAAGCACGCGAATTTTCTGATCAACGCTGAAAACGCGACGGCGTCGGACCTGCGGGCATTGGCGGAGACAGTTAAAGCCAGGGTGCTGGACCACTTTGGGGTGACGCTGGAAGAAGAAGTCTTGTATGTCGGAAACTGGCCGAAGTGAAAGGACGCAAGGCTGTCAACGACCAGGTGCTGGAGCGCTCGGCCATCGGGCGCGGACGACGCGACCGGCCGCGTCGTGCCGGCCGGGACAAAAGCCGCGCCGCCCCATTAATTCCAGCCGTGCCGTTAGTGCCATTCCCGGCGAAACCTGTCGTCCGAGGCAGATACCCGGCGCGGCTTGCGGCTATGTTCACGCTCCCTGCCGCCGCGCTCGGACTGGTGCTCGTGCCGGCCTACTTCGCCCGCAGGGAGTCTGCGCCGAAGCCGCCGGCAGTGATTGACGGCAAATGGGTCGGCGCGGTCGTGTGGAACGATGCGTCGGGCCGGCCCTACGCCCAAAAGTTCAAGACCGCGCTGTTTTTCCTGCCGCACGGCGACGCCGGCATTGTGATTTCGTTTCCCACAGGCGCTATCGGCGGCGCGGGAACGTACACCCGGCAGGGCGACACGCTTTCGGTAACATGCCGGAGTCTCAGCATCAACGGCCGCTTGCTGCCCATCGAAACGTTCTCGCATGAACCCTGGTATCGCGCGACAGCCGCCTACACTGTCGCCGGCGACGGGGCGCATTTGACGCTGACGCCGGCGGGAAGCAAAAAGCCGACGCCGGCCCCGTGCTGGCCGCCGCTGGTGTCCCCCGGCCCAATCACGCTGGGCCGGGTCGCGCCGCCCGACGAGCCGGGGTCAAGCGCCGCCCCGCGCGAGTAAGCAAGGTCTACGCCGCTCCGGGCCGGACCGGGGCGTCGTCGTCATCGGCGACGACTTCAATTTCAACCGCCTGGTACAGCTTCACCGCAAAGCCGTCTTCAAGCATGGCTTCGCGGACCCCGAGGGCGATTTCCAAATCTTCGCAGACTTCAAACGCGACATCTTCCCCGGCCTCGCCGACGACAATATACGTTTCCTCGTCTTCGTCAATCTCGTCGCTTTGGTCCACCAAAGTCAGCGGGACCGGCGGCTTGCGCGGGGCGTCTTTGGGGGCGGGGCTGCGCTGGGCATTGCCGTTGTTCAGTGCCATCGTCATTCGGCTCCTTCGCTGGGTTGAGGTTGTGCGGATTTGCGCCCGCGCGGCTTGTCCGCCGCCGGGGTCTTTTCGTCGGAGAGCGCGGCGATGACCAGGCGGTTGAACGCCTGCGCCTGCTCATCGTGCGGCAGCAGGCCGCTTTTATCAAAGACGGTCAGCTCCGCGCGGGAGTTTGCCGCAAGAAACGCTTCGGCATCGGACAGCGGGGTCAGCCGCGCTTCCCGGCCCCAAACGATTTGCAGCGTTTTGGGGGTCAGCTTCGGGAACGACTCGGCGACGCAGTGATTGAGATACCCGGAAAAGAATGACGGCGGGGCATTCTGCGCCCCGTACTGATGCGCCGCCGTGAAGTAGTGCAAAAGCAGCGCGTCGTCCACATACGACGGGTCGAAATACGTTTGGTTCATCAAGTAAAGGCGCAGGCCCGCCATTGAAGTCAGTCCGTTGTAGATGCTGGTCCCCAGCAGCGGCAGGTGCGTCAGTTGGTACGACGCTTCCGTGCCCGCGTCGGGCGTTTTGGACAAGTGCCGGAACCCGGTCGGGCAGACCAAAATCAACTTATGGACCAGCTCCGGCCGGTCCGCCGCGACCTGCACGGCGTAAGCGGTCGCCAGCGACGACGCCACTATCGTACACGGCTCTTTGACCACTTCGGCGAGAAACTGCCCAAGCTGCTCGATATACTGCGCGGCGGTATATTTGATGCGCGGCTTGTCCGACAAGCCGAAGCCGAGCCAGTCCGGCGCGTAGACCATCTCGTGCTCGGACAGCGCATCAAAGTTCTTGCGCCATTCGTAGCCCGACGCGCCTGCGTAGAGGCCGTGCAGCAGGACCACGGGCCGGCCCTGCCCCTGCTTGGTGTAGAAAACGTCGCCGTAAGGGCCGGGCCAAAAGCGGGCATCCCCGCCGAGCGTGTTGCCGAGCGCTTCCGCCGCCGCAAACACGGCATTGTTCGCCGCCGCGACCGCCGCCGCGCCCGCCCCGGCCCACAGCAAATTCTTCAGTGTTTTGTTCATAGGATCAACTTTAGGGAGCGCCTTTCGTGAGGCTGACGCCAGTATACCCAAAATGCGCGGCAAGTGCATCCCGAAACTGCGCCGGGGCTGAGGCGTCGCCCGGCGGGGCGAGCACGGCGAAGTGCCAGTATTCGGTTGCAAAAAAGAGGGTCGGGCGCGGCGGGCCGCCGACTTGACTTGCCAGCGTGACCCCGAGCCGGAACTCGTTCTGCTCGGAAGTGGGCCGGCCTGCCGGCAGGGCATAGAGGTCCAGCCGCTTTCCAGTAGGCTCTTGGTACACCCCATGCACCAGCGGGGTCAGCGTCCCCGTCAGCACGGTTTCGGTGTCCACCGACTGCCGCGCCCACGCCCCAAGCTGCGGCGGGAAGATTTCGGCGGGGGTCGCCGCCGCGACCGGCAGGGTCGTCAGGGGGTCTTCACGGGACAACGCCACTCGCGCCGCCGGGCGGGATGCGAGGGCGGTCTTTCGGTGCGCCGCCGAGACCAGCAAGATGACCGCCACGATCAGTGTCACCAAAGTCAGCGCCGCGATCCCGAGGCATGCGCCGAACGACTGCTGCCGGAACCGCTCGTCGTCGGCGAGCTTGGTCTCCTTGAACTCGTCCGACCGCTCGACTTCCGCCCGCGCCGCCGCCAATTCTTCGGCGGTCGCCTCGTCCACCGCCACCAAAATCGCAAAGCACTGCGGGCAGGTCGTGGACTTGAAATTTTCGTATTGACAGCCGCACCGAGGGCAAACTTTCGCGGTCATGGGTTGATTATAGCATGGTGCGAGGCGTTTGTTACGGCATAAACTTGTCGTAGCCGCCGTGAGGCCCGATCCAAAACCAGTAAAGCCCATCCGCTCGCATTTTTCCCAAAGCGCGATAATGTAGGCCCACCCGGATTGACCATAAATCTTCCACGGCTTTAAACTGCAAGGATCGATGCTTTGGGTCAGACTTCAGCAAGGCGTAATTTTTGTCCGCAAGCACGCGGACTTCCTGCGGCAGCGCATTGTAAAGCGGCCAAAAGTCCGGCGTCGTAAAGTGCTTGATGGAGATGTTCATAACGGCCGGTACTGACCAGACTCGGCCTGCTCATCTACACGCTCGAAGACTGCTTTGAACCGCCCGGCTTTGACATCGGCTGCAATCTGACGGTCCCAGGCGTCGGCTTGAAGCTCTTCGAACCACTCCGCAAGCTCGGCTTGCTCAGGCGGCGGCAACTGTGAGATAATCGTTTTAATTTCTGTGACACTCATGGAGAAACTATACCCTTTCTTGCGGCAGTGCGACAAACCCGACTTTTGCTTCGCGCGTGAAGCCAAGTTCCTCGTAAAATCGGTGCGCGCCCTCGCGCCATGCTCCGCTGAGGAGCATGACCTTGTAACACCCCGCGTCCCAGGCGGTCTCCAGCGCCCGGCGCATCAGACTCATTCCAATCCCCTGCCTCCGGTAGTCAGCGTGGGTGACGACATTTTCGATCACACCAAATGAGCGGGCGCCGCGCGTCAAATTCGGAACCACCGCCAACTGGCAGGAACCCGTCAGCACTCCATCAGTGTCTGCGACAAAGCAATAAATATCCGGGTCGGTCAAAATTCGCTGCCAAACTGTCTGTAAAAGCGTACCGTCCGGCAATGCAGCATTTACGGGATTGAGATGGACATAAAGTTCCAGCAGAGCCGTCAAATCTTCCTGTTGCATAGCCCGTATCTTGGTTTCACGTATCCGGCGGCGGTAAAGAACGTGCGGCATTCCGGCATGGTTCAAATCGCGCTCAAACGTGAACCCGGCTTTTTCCATCACGCGCCGCGACGCGTTATTGTTTGTAAGAGTGAAGCAGACGAGATTGTTCAGGCCGTGCTGCGCAGCGATTCGGCCTGCAAGCGCTTCGGCCATTTCCGTCGCGTAGCCCTGTCCCCAAAACTCCGCGTCGAGCGCATACGCCAGCTCCGTTTCCTCGCCGCCGCCGACCGACACCTGCCGCAGTCCACCCCGCCCGACAAACCGCCCGTCGTCTTTTGCCAGGAACATCCACAGCCCGTAGCCGTGCTGCTGCCAGTGCGCGAGGTTTTGGTCTAAAAACGCGCGGGTCTGCTCCGCCGAGCGCACCCCGCCGAGCGTCGCCATCACGCTCGGGTCTTGGTGCATCCGGCAAAGCCATTCAAAATGCTGCTCCTGCAACGGTTCTGCATCGAGCCGCGCTGTGCTAAAGTGGTCCATTGAGTTCGCTTGCATCATCGCCAGAAAGGTTTCCAGTCAGCCAATATGTCTTCTGGACCCCGAACTAAAATATCTGTCCAGTAACGAATCGTACTTAGCCGATTGCCAACGTCGTCTCGCGGTGCTTCTTGTTGCCTCTCCCTATACCATTCTGCAAATTGGCGTACTGTGCCTTTGTGGAACGTGTGCATTTTCCAACAAGCTTCCACTGCGGCTCTTGCTTCCTGAACATCAGTCTCTTGTTCCAGCTCGTTCATAGACAGGTATACAGCTTCGGTCCCGAAAAAACTTGCCAGATACCAGGGGACTTCCTGAACGCTGACATTCCAGTCTGACCGGGAGATGATGCGGCAGGCTTTGGGGCAGGAAATCGGGCAACGCGGCTTGGAGCAGAGCAGCAAGTGACCGGCAATGTTTTGAAGGCCGAAATCCGGTGACTCATCAAGCGCACACGCACGAGCAAACAGAACATCGAAAACGTCTTGGTCGGCGGCGTGGCGCAGCGTGCGGCAAGTTTCTTCACACGCCGTATAAAATAGCTGCTTTTGCTCCTGATGCTCTTGCTTTTGTTGTTTTGTTGCCTCTCGCCAATCTCTCCAGGCGGGAACGGGGAAAGCAAGTTCACGAACTGCGGCGGAAACTTCCTCACGAGTCACAGCTTTCTCCTATAAAAGACATGAGGAAGTAAACTTTACTCGCGGGTTACAATCGTCCTTCGAACGACAAGAAACTTTACGTTTTCGCTCTTTCGTCCGAAGGACGACTTTTCGTAGCGAGTGAAGTTTACTTCCTCGCTCCCAGCCCTCGCTCTTACGCTGAGTTCGGGATCAAAGTCGCCAGCGAGTAGATGGGAACGCCGAACTCTTGCAGGCGCTCGGCGGAGTTTCGCCAGCCGTAGCGGAAAACGACGGCGAGGCCGGCGACGGGGATGGCGTGCTCGCGCAGGACGGAGAGCGCGGCGGCGGCGGAGCGGCCGCTGGACAGCACATCGTCTACCAGAAACACCGGGCGATCCGGCGTCAGCGAGCCTTCGAGCCGGCGGCGGAAGCCGTGAAGTTTGGCGGCGTCGCGCAGAATGCCGCCGCGAAAGTCAGGGTGAGCGGCGAGCAGGCCGCCGAGGAGAAATGCGCTGCCGTAGCCGCTGCCGACGATCTGCGCTGCGCCCGCCTCTTGAACAATACGGCCCATCTCGCGGGCGACGGGGGCAAGAAACGCGCTCTGGGATAGGCCCCGGCGCAGGTCGAGCGCCCAGGTGTCGCGGGTGCCGTCAGGCCGGAAATGCGGCGTCGCCGGGTCCGCCGTGAAGCTTTCGCGGTACAAGGCGGTCAGAAGGTCCAAAAGCTCAGGCCGGCGCGGCTCAATCCGGTGCAGCATAGGGCCATTGTACCCGGTCTTCCAGACCGGGGCAATCCGTTACCATGCCACCCACTTCGCCTTCGCGGCGGCAATGCGTGTCAGGGATTGGTCGAGGCGGTCTTCGGTCAGGCGGCCGGTTTGGACGGCAGACAACAGGGCGGCGTGAACGGCCTGCTGAGTTCCCCACTCGTGGCAGCAAAGCAGAATGTCGGCCCCGGCGAGGACGGCAAGAACGGCGGCTTCGGGTGCGCCCCAGCCGCCCGCGACCCCGCGCATCTCTAAATCGTCGGTGATGATGAGTCCCTGAAAGCCGAGTTCTTGGCGCAGCAGGCCCGTTAAAATACTGGGTGAAAGAGTAGCGGGCAGGTGCGGGTCAAGCGCGGGAAACAAAATATGGGCGGTCATCACGGCGGCGAGGCCGGCGGCAACGGCGGCGCGGAAGGGGACCATCTCGGCGGCCTCCAATACGGCGCGGGAGCGGGGAATGGTCGGCAGGGCGAAGTGCGAGTCGGTCTCGGTGTCGCCGTGGCCGGGAAAGTGCTTGCCGCAGGCCAGCATCCCGGCGTCGTCTTGGAAGCCCGACACGGCGGCGACGCCGAGAACAGCGACGGCCTGGGGGTCGGCGCTGTAGGCGCGGTCGCCGATGACGGGGTTTTGGGGGTTGCTGTCCACGTCCAGAACCGGCGCGAAGTCCCAGTTGAAGCCGAGACGCTTGAGTTCTAAACCGATGCTCGCTGCCGTCCGGCGGGCTGTCGCGGCGGGGTCGGCGGAGCGGCCGACAGTGCGGGCCGAGGGCCGGGCGGGATACTGCGGTGGGCCGAGGCGCTGCACCCGCCCGCCTTCCTGGTCTACGGCCACAAACAGCGGCGGCAGGGAATGGGCGCGGGCGAGGGCTTGCAGACGCGCGATGTGGGCCGACGTTTCGGCGGGCGTGCCGATGTTTCGGCCCATGAGTATGACGCCCCCGGCGCACAAGTCAGTGATAAGCGCGTCGGCATGGCTGTCGGTCTGCCAGCCGAAGAGCAGCATCTGGCCGATTTTTTGACGCAGGGTCATTTGGCTATCCGTTACCCCAAAATATGCAGGCCGTTGTCCACATGCAGCACTTCGCCGGTGATGCCGCGCGACCAGTCGGAAACGAGAAACAAGGCCGTGTCGCCGACTTCATCGGGGGTGGTGTTCTTGCGGAGCGGCGCTCGGTCCACCACTTCGCGGTACATCTCGGTGAAGCCCGAGATGCCCCGCGCCGACAGGGTCATCGCCGGCCCGGCGGAGATGGCGTTGACCCGGATGCCCGCCGGGCCGGCGTCGGCGGCCAGGTAGCGGACCGACGCTTCCAGCGCGGCTTTGGCGACTCCCATGACATTGTAATTTTGGATCACCCGCTCGGCCCCGAGATAAGTCAGCGTCAGAATGCTGCCCCCCGCCGTCATCAGCGGCTCGGCGGCTTTGGCGGCGGCGGTCAGCGTGTACGCCGAGATGTCCAGCGCCTGCGAAAAGCCGGCCCGCGACGTGTCCAAAAACCGGCCCGTCAAATCGTCGCGATTGGCGAACGCCGCGCCATGAATGATGAAGTCAATCTGGCCGAACTCTTCGGCCAGCGTGGCATGCAGCGCCGCAATCTGGGCATCGTCGGTCAAGTCGCACGCCTGAATTACGGTCCGGTCCCCGCCCGGCAGGGTCGGGGCGAGCTTCCGCACATCTTTTTCTTCCCGCTCGCCGAGAAATGTCAGCGCCAGCCGCGCCCCTTCCCGCGCGAGGCTTTTGGCGCAGCCCCAGCACAGCGAGCGCTCATTGCGAACCCCGTAGATGATCCCCTGTTTGCCGTCTAAAATGCCCATGTTGTCGCCCTTCCCGCTGCTGCCGACGGGCGGCTGAAGCCGCCCGCGAAATGCAGACAGTATACCCGCAAAGTTCGGGACGAAAGTTTGAGCGCCGGAAACGGAGCGATTTCGGCGAGCGGCGCGTGCTATCATGGCCTCATGGAACACCTACTCGACGACCATGCCTGCTGGGACGCCGTGGAGCGCCGCACGGCTCTGCCCGAGACGCCGTTTGTCTACGGCGTCCGCTCCACAGGAATTTACTGCCGCCCGGACTGCCCGGCGCGGCGTCCGGCCCGCGCCCAGGTGCAGTTTTTCGCAGACCCCGCCGCCGCTGAAACCGCCGGGTTCCGCGCCTGCCTCCGCTGCCGCCCGCGCGACGCCGCCGCACACGCGGCCGCCGTGCGGGCCGCCTGCCGGTTTATCGAGGCGCACATAGGCTGCGGCGACCTCAGCCTGGGGACGCTCGCCGCGCAGGCCGGCCTCAGCCCGGCGCATTTCGGACGCATGTTCCGGCGCACCGTGGGCATCTCGCCGCGCGAGTACGCCGCCGCCTGCCGCACGGCGGCGTTTAAGACCCGGCTCCAAAACGGGGAACCCGTCACGGCAGCGCTGACCGAGGCCGGATATGGCTCGACCAGCCGTGTGTATGAGAACGCTTCGGCGACGCTCGGCATGACCCCGACGGCCTACAAGCGCGGGGGCGCGGGGGCGGCGATCACCTACGCGCTGACCCCAACGCCGCTCGGGCGCTTGCTGGTCGCAGCGACCGGGCGGGGCCTGTGCGCGGTCACGCTCGGCGACACCGACGCCGAACTCGAAGCGGCGCTGGCTTCGGAGTTCCCCCACGCCGCCCGCATCCGCGATGACGGCGCTTTGGCGCAGTCGGTCGCGGCTTTGGTGCGTCATTTGGCCGGGGAACAGCCGCACCTGGACCTGCCGCTCGATGTTCAGGCGACCGCCTGGCAGCGCCGGGTCTGGCAGGCGCTTGGGGCCATTCCAAGCGGCGAAACCCGCTCGTATGCCCAAATCGCCGCCGCCGTCGGCAGTCCCCAAAGCGCACGGGCGGTCGCGCGGGCCTGCGCGGCAAACCCCGTCGCGCTGGTCGTCCCCTGCCACCGGGTCGTGCGCGGCGACCGCTCGCTCAGCGGCTACCGCTGGGGCATCGGGCGCAAGCAGGCGCTTTTGGAGCGTGAGAAAACTCAACAAAACGAGGCAAAAAAATGACATTTTTCCAAATTTCGGCGCTGACTGCCGAACAGTTCACTCCCCTGTTTTCGTTCAGCGACGCAGCGCTGACGGCGCGGGGCATGAAGCGCTGCGCTGCCGATGCCAGTCCCGGCTACCCGTGCCGAGTCAGCCTCCAAGATGCCGCCGTAGGCGAAACCCTGCTGCTGCTGCCGTTTCCGCATCACGAGACGGCCTCGCCTTACCGCGCGTCCGGGCCGATTTTCGTGCGGCAGAACGCAGCGCAGGCGCACCCCGCCGTCGGCGAAGTGCCGGACTCCGTGCGCCGCCGGCGGCTGTCCGTGCGGGCCTATGAAGCGAGCGGGGATTTGGCGGACTCCCGCGTCACCGACGGCGCAGACCTGGAAGCTGCGATTGATGCGCTTTTCTCGGACCCGCGCGTCGCGTTTCTGCACCTGCACCACGCCGGGCACGGCTGCTATTCCTGCCGGGTGGACCGCGCCCCCCTGCCGTGACCGGGCCGGGTACACTCTTTGTATGAAAGAGCTTGACCTGCTGCACGATGCCATCCGGGCCTGCCGCAAATGCGAATTCGACGGGTTCCCCGTGGTCCCGCCGCCGCTGGCGTGGGGGCAGGCCCCCGCGCCGTTTCTTTTGATCGGCCAAGCGCCGGGCCTGACCGACTTCCGCGAAGGCCGGATGTTTCTCGGCCCGGCGGCCCGCAAGCTGATCGGCTGGCTGATTGAAGCGGGCTTTTCCGAAGCCGACATCGGCACGATTGTCTATATGACCGCGCTGACCAAGTGCTTTCCGGGCCGCCTGCCGGGCAAAAGCACCGACCGAGCGCCGTCGCCCAAAGAGCGCCGCAACTGCCGCCCCTGGCTCGACGCCCAGTGGAAACTGGTTCAGCCCCGCGTCGTGCTGCTGTTCGGCAAGCTGGCGATTGACACGTTTTTGCCGAAGCGCTCTTTAGAAGACTGCATCGGCAAAGCGTTTGATGCCGGCGGCATTCACTTTATTCCCCTCCCCCATTCGTCGGGCGCGTCTACCTGGCTCAACGACGACGGGCACAAAGCCCTGCTGGCCGAGGCGATTGAGCGCATTCGGGAAGCCCGTGCAACTTTTCTGCCGCCGCCGTGTCAGACAAAGACATGATCCGCAATCGTTTCCGCGCGGCTGTTTCGTGGCTCATTCGGCAAAGCGGCCTTTTGGCTTTTTTTTGCTTTTTATTCGCCCTGCTGAACGGCTGGTATGTCATCGAAGGGCTATATCAGGGCGGCGGTCTGCATGGGTACACGATTCAGCCCGGCAGGAGAGGCTCTCCGCACCTTGTCTCAACTTGGACGGCGTTCGTTCAAATGCTGGCGCTGCTGGGTTTTGGAAGCGCTCTGCTCGGCCTCCAAATCCGGCACGCGCTGAAGATCGGACGCCTTGTTCTCAGGCCGCGAAGAACAGGCGGTAAAAGCCCGGATGTGGTCGTTTTCCGGTCGCGAAAGAAGAACAGGTAAAAGATGCGACTTTCGGAGTTCAGCGCCGCGCAGGCGCAATACAGGGCACGAACCGTGGCCGCGCTGCTGCTGGCGATGCTTTTGATAGGAGTCTATTCGGCTTCGATGCTTGCCTCTCTCAACACGGTCACAGCGTTTATTTTTCGTCATTTCCCGCCATCCATCGCCCCGTTCGCGCAGGGTTCGCTCATGTTCCCTGTGATTTTCATTCTGCTGTTCACGATGTGGCTGTTTGACCGCAAGGCGAACGGTGACAGCCGCTTAAGATGTCCGCACTGCGGCAAGCGGATTGACAGCCAGAGCGGGATTGTCACTGCGACAAAGAACTGCCCGTATTGCGGGGAAACGGTACTGCTCCAAGATACTTAAGTCAGGATTTACACACGCCGATTTTCGGGTACACTGCGACAAACGACCCCACACGGCGAAGGTGCGCTGAGGCGCTTTTCGCGGAAAAGAGACCCAATGATCCAGACACTGCAAACACGACGCTCGCCGCGCCTGCTCGCGCTGGCGCTGACGGCGCTGATGTGCGGCCCGCTGCTGATGGGCCTCACCGGCTGCGGCAACAAAGGCGCGGACAGCGGCACGGCCGGCAGCGGCGCGGTGACCCCGCCCGGCCCGAGCATGGCGAACACTCCCGGCGGACCCGGCGGCCCGGCGCAGCCCGCCAAGCAGGGCATGAGCACCGGAAAAAAAGCGGCGATTGCGCTGGCCGGCGCGGCCCTGCTGTATTACCTTTACAAGAAGCACCAGGCGTCCCAGCAGGCGCAGGCCGGAGCGCAGGGCGGCAAGTCCCCGCAGCTTTATCGGTCCAGCAACGGCGGCGTGTACTACCGCGACCCGCAGAACCCGCAGAAGGTGACATGGCTGACCGTCCCGAACCAGCCGGTGTCGGTGCCTGCGGACGAAGTGCAGCGCTACGCCCCCGATTACTCGCAGTATCAAGGCCAGGCCGCCCCGCCGCCGCCGGCCGGACAGCCCACCCAGTCATTTTCGCAGTACGACCCCAGCTATGCCGGGCAGTAGTCATTCCGGCCTGAAGGAGAAACATCATGGCACTCGGTTTTTTACTGGACCAAGTCCGCAATGCGATCTCAAACCATTCCGACCAGCAGCAGCAGGGCGGGGGCGGGTTTGACGCCAACGCGCTTATCGGCCAGGTGGAAGGATTGTTCGGACAGCATGCCGACGCGACCGGCCAGCAGATTTTGCCGGCGTCCCAGGACCCCTACGGCGATGCAGGCAATCAGTCCAATATCCTGCCGGCGTCCCAGGACCCTTACGGCGACCCCGGCCAGAACATCCTGCCGGCGTCGCAGGACCCTTACGGCGATCCGGGACGGCGCTGAAACACCGTCCCCTCAGCAGCCCCGGCGCATTTTGCGCCGGGGCTGTTTGTGTTCGAAGGGAGCGAGGGAATAAATTCCTCTCGCTGTCAAAGTCGTCCTTCGGACGAAAGACCAGAAAAACCGAGCGTGGGCAATTTCTTCTCTCGTTCTACCCCCGCGCGTCTCAGCCTCGCTTCCCCCTTGACACCTCCGCCCTGACCGGCTATAGTAAGGCTATGTTCCGATGCCTGCTTTTCCTCTTTTGCCTGCTGCTTTTGCCGGCTTCTTTCTCGTCTGCCGCGCCGCCGGCCCGCATTGTCTCGCTGTCGCCGGGCACGACCGAGATGCTGTTTGCGCTCGGCCTCGGCCCGCGCGTGGTCGGCGACACGGTGTACTGCGATTATCCGCCGGCGGCTCGAACAGTCGCCAAAATCGGGGACGTGAACACTAATTACGAAAAAGTGCTGGCGCTGCGGCCGGATTTGGTGGTCGCGGACAGCACGGCCAATGCCCGCGCCGCCGCCCGGCTCTCGGCCCTGCATCTGCCGGTGCTGGCCGTCGCGCCGATTTCGCTGTCCGGCGTTGAGACAAGCCTGCGGCAGATTGGGGCGCGGACAGGGACGACAAAGCAGGCCGAGGCTGTGGTCGCACAGATGGAGCACAAAGCACGGCAGGCGGCCAAAATCGCAGCGGCGGACCGGCGGCCCCGCCCACGCGTTTTGGTCGTCATTCAAACAAGCCCGCTGTGGACGGCGGGCAGCGGCTCGTTTCTGGACGACTTGATTGCCCGCGCCGGCGGGGTCAACATCGGCCATGCCGTGCCGGGGTACGGGCCGTTCTCGAAAGAGCAGGCGCTGGCGAGCGCTCCCGAGGTGATTTTGGGCGATGCGTCGGTCGCGGCGGCGTTTCGGACCGACCCGCTGCTTCAGCGTCTGCCGGCGGTGCAAAGTGGACGGGTGTATGTTCTGCCGCCGGATTTGACTTCCCGGCCCGGCCCGCGCCTCGCCGACGGGCTGGTCTTGGCGGCGCAGGCGCTGCATGGACGATGACCCACCCCGCCTCGTCCCTCGGCGGCCCTCCCGAAGCGGGAGGGTAAAGAGTTCGCCAGCCATGCACAGCCAAAACTCCTCGTCTTCCCGTTTCGGGAGGACCCCTGCGAAGCAAGGAGGTGGGTTACTCCTCGCTCTCCTGCTGTCCCTCCTGCTGGCCGCCGGCGTCGGGCAGGTGCATCTGACGCCTGCCGCCGTGTGGGCGGCGCTGCGGCACGGGCCGCATGGCATGGACGTAAACGACGCCATTGTCTGGACCTTGCGCGGGCCGCGCCTTGTGCTGGCCGCGCTGGTTGGGGCGTCGCTGGCGGCGGCGGGCACGGCGTTTCAAGCGCTGCTCCGAAACGACCTGGCGGACCCGTACCTGGTCGGCGTTTCGGCGGGGGCGTCGGTCGGGGCCGAAGGAACGCTGCTGGCGCACGCGGACACGGCGCTCGGCGGGCTGGCCCTGCCGCTGGCGTCGTTCGGGTCGGCGGCGGCGGCGATGACAACGGTGTACGCGCTGGCCCGGCGCGGCGGGCGGGTGCAGGTGACGGCGCTGCTGCTGGCGGGGGTGGTCGTGTCGGCGTTTCTCGGCGGCGTTTCGCTGCTGCTGCTTCAATGGAGCCATCCGAACGACGCTCAGTATTTGCAGTACCGGCTGAACGGCTCGCTGTCCGATGCGACGTTCGGGCAGTGCGGGGTGACGCTCGGCTTTTTGGTGTTCGGCTTTCTGGTTCTGCTGACGCAGGCGCGGGCGATGAACGTTTTTGCGCTCGGCGAGGAGCCGGCTATGCAGCTCGGGGTGGAAACCGAGCGGTTCAAGACCAGCTTGATTGTCACCGGGTCCCTGCTGACCGCCGCGACAGTGGCATTCGCGGGCATTATCGGCTTTGTCGGCTTGATGAGTCCCCATATCGCCCGGCGGCTTGCAAAAACTCCCGATCACCGGGTCGTTCTGCCGCTGGCCGCGCTTGTCGGCGCAATTCTGATGGTCTGGGCCGACACGCTGGCCCGGAGCGTCCTGCCCGACGGCCGCGAGCTGCCGGCCGGGATTGTCACGGCGTTTCTCGGCGCACCGTTTTTTCTTTCCCTGCTGCGCCGTCAAGGGCGCGGTTGACACGCTCCCCTTCCCCTCGGTATAATTGGGGTCCCCGCAACGACGCGCGTTCTCTCAGGCCGAAAAGTCAGGAGTCTGCCGTTTTATGTCCCTCTTTGACCACTACACCCTCGATAGCTTCTACGATGAGATGTTCGGGAGCGCCGGGGTGCCGCGCCGCCATTACCAAAGCCTGCATGCGACTTTGGAGTCGCTGACCGCCGGCGATTTCAAGCAGCGGGCGCAGATGGCGGAAAACAGCATGCTCAACCAGGGCGTGACGTTCACCGTGTACGGCGACAATCAAGGGCTGGAAAAAACCATGCCTGTGGATTTGGTGCCGCGCATTCTCACCCACAGCGAGTGGGCCGGCATCGAGCGCGGCCTGACTCAGCGGCTCCGCACGCTGAACTTGTTCCTCCACGACGTGTACCATGACCAGAAGATACTCCGAGACGGGGTCGTGCCGCGCGAGCTGATTGTCAACGCCAAGCATTACCGGCGTGAGCTGCTGGGGGCCTCGGTGCCGAAAGACATTTATGTCCATATTTGCGGCACGGACTTGGTGCGCGACGACCGGGGCGATTATTACATCTTAGAAGACAATCTGCGCTCGCCGTCGGGCGTCTCGTATGTGCTGCAAAACCGGATGCTGATGACCCGCATCTTTCCGGGACTGTTTCGCGAAAACCGCGTTTTGGCCGTGGACCATTACTGCTCGCAGCTTCTCGCCAATCTGCGCTACGTTTCCCCCCGCCCCGGCGACGACCCGACCGTCGTGCTGCTGACCCCCGGCGAGTTCAACTCGGCGTACTTTGAGCATGCGTTTTTGGCCCAGCAGATGGGAATAGACCTGGTTCAAGGCCGCGATCTTTACGTTGAAAACAACTGCGTCTGGATGAAAACGACGCGCGGCCCGCAGCGGGTGGACGTGATTTACCGCCGGATTGACGACGACTTTCTCGACCCGCTGACCTTTCGGCCCGACTCGTCGCTCGGCGTGCCGGGGCTGATTAACGCGTACCGGGCGGGCACAGTCGCGCTGGCCAACGCGGTCGGCACGGGGATTGCCGACGACAAAGTGATTTATGCGTATGTCCCGGCCATGATCAAGTACTATCTCGGCGAAGACGCGCTGCTGCCGAACGTGCCGACGTTTTTGTCCGCCGACGACGCCCAGCGCGACCATATTCTCAAAAATCTGGATAAACTCGTCGTGAAAAGCGCCAACGAGGCCGGCGGCTACGGCATGCTGATGGGGCCGCAGTCCACGCGGGCGCAGCAGGACGAATTCGCCGCCATGATCAAGGCCGACCCGCGCAACTTCATCGCCCAGCCGCTGGTCGAAATCTCCCGCGCCCCGGCGTTTGTCCCGGATTTGGAAGGCTTCGAGGGCCGGCATATTGACCTGCGCCCGTATATTCTGATGGGCGAGGACATCTCAATCATTCCCGGCGGCCTCACCCGCGTCGCCCTCCGCAAAGGCTCGTATGTGGTCAACTCGTCGCAGGGCGGCGGCTCCAAAGACACCTGGGTCTTGGCGCGTCCGGCGGGCATGAGTCAAGCGCAGACGATGGGCGCGATGAGTCAGCGGCAGGGGTTCGGCGAGCCTGGGTTTGGAGAAGAAACGCGGCCTGTCGAGGGCGTGATAAAAGCCGAGACTGCATAAAGACCAAACGCCACAGTTCAAGAACAAACGCCACGGGTTGAAACCCGAGGCTGAAACAAACCAGTGTCGAAGCGACACGCGAATAAAATACGCCGCCGGGCTGCTCTTGTGTCGCCGCGACACGGGTTAATCCGAGCCTCGGGTTTCAACCCGTGGCCGCTTTCGGCTGTTGTAATAGGAACCCTCACTTATGCTTGCTCGTGAAGCCGATGCCATGTTCTGGATCGGACGCTATGTGGAACGCGCGGAAGCGACCGCGCGGATGGTGGATGTGCAGTACCACTCGGAGCTGGAAGGGGCGTTTCCGCTCGCCAAGCACGGCGTCGGCGGCGACCCGTCGGCGCTGTGGGGGCCGATCCTCGCCATTTCCGGAGACGCCGATTTGTTTGCGGCGCTGTACAACGACACGCAGGTCGAGCGCAATGTGCTGGACTTTTTTGCGTTCTGCCGCGAAAACGGCAATTCCATCAACTCGTGCGTCGTCCGCGCCCGCGAAAACGCGCGGGGCGTCCGCGAGATGATTCCGTCGGAGATGTACGAAAGCCTGAACATCTTTTTTCTGGAAGTCACGCGCTGGAACACCGACAAGATTCTGGAAGCGTCCCCGCACTCGTTTTTCGCCCAGGTCAAAAACAATTCCCATCTGTTCCGGGGCATCACCGAGCGCACCATGCCGACCGACGAAGCGCGGGCGTTTCTGGAATGCGGCATGATGCTGGAGCGGGCCGACAAAACCGCCCGGATTTTGGATGTGAAATACCATATTCTGCTCGGGGACGCCGAAATCGGCGGGACCCTGGACCAGCACCAATGGATCGCGGTCCTGAAAAGCGTCGGGGCGTTTGAAGCGTTCCGCAAAGCCAACCGGCTCGGGATCACGCCCGGCAAAGTGGTGTCGTTTCTGGTGCGAAACCCCGACTTCCCGGCCTCGGTCTCATATGCAGTGACCCGCGTGGACCATGCCCTGCGCCAGATCGGCGGGACACGGGGCGGCCCGGCCACCAACCGCGCCGAGCGCCTGGTCGGCCGCCTGCGGGCCGACTTGTCGTTTATCACGACCGAGGAGATTTTGACCCAGGGCCTGCATCAGTTTTTGGACCAGGTGCAGATTCGCTGCATTGAAATCGGCAATGCCATCTCCGAAGCGTACTTGAAGTATTAGGCCCGGTATCAGCGCCCGCATGAACAACGACACCTCTGCCCCGCCGCTGCCTCTTACGCCGCTCTCTTCCGCGCCGCCTCCCGCGCCGAGCCGGGGACGGCGCTTTTGGGCGCATCCGCTTGTCCGCTGCACCCTGTTTGTGCTGCTGTCGGCGCTGCTTGCAGCCGTTTCGGGCGGGCTGCTGAGCGGCGTGCTTTTTCTGCTGCACCACCGGCCCGGCCACGACCGTTTCCTCGCTGCCACCCTGGGCGAAAGCATTCTGGCGGGCAGCGTCCTGCTGGCATTCTGGCTGATGGTCCGGTTTGTAGACCGCCGGCCCTGGGCGACGGCGGGATTCAGTTCCGACAAGCTGGCGGCGGGGCTGGGCGGCGGCTTTCTGCTCGGCGCGGGGATGGTCGCGCTCGGGGTGCTGATTTTGAGTTTGCTGGGGACGTACCATGTCGCGGCGGTCGTGCCGAGCGTTTTTGTGCTGGCTCCGCTGCTGACTTACCTAGCTGTGGCGGCGTTTGAGGAGATTTTCTTTCGCGGGTATGTGTTTCAAACGCTGGAGAGCCGCTGGGGCAGCGGGGCAGCGCTGGCCGCGACCAGCCTGCTGTTCGGCCTGGCGCACCTGGCCAACCCCCTGCCGGGGGCGTCGCTCGGGATGCGGCTGGCCGGGCCGCTGCAAATCTGCCTGGAAGCCGGCCTGCCGCTCGGCGCGGCTTATCTTTTGACCCGGCGGATGTGGCTGCCGATAGGTATTCACTGGGCCTGGGATTATTTCGAAGGGCCGATTTTCGGCTGCCCCGATTCCGGCACCCATGACCCGCACACGCTGCTTCATGCCGCGCTGGCCGGCCCAGCGATTTGGACGGGCGGCCCGTTCGGCCCCGAAGCCGGGCTGGTGTTTCTGATTGTCGGCACCGGAGGCGGCGCGGCGCTGCTCCGGGCGGCAATCATCGCCGGGCAGTGGCAGCCGAGGCCGCGCCGGGAGCGCTGATTTCGTTTTCTTTTTGTACGCTTTGGGAACAAACACGGCGAAGTACAAACAAACACGCGTGCAAAAGGAGAGAAAAGAAATGCAGCGAGTCTTGGTAACGGGAGCGGCGGGACATATCGGGGCGTATTTCGCGGAGCACTGCGCTTCGCGGTACAGCCTGCGGCTGATGGTGCGGGGCGATGAGGACGGCGAAAAAATCGGGCGGCTTCGCGCGTTCGGCGAGGTGGTGGACGCCGATCTCGCCGACCTGCCCCGCTTGAAAGCGCTGTGCAGCGGCATGGACACGGTGCTGCACCTGGCGGGCGACCCGAACCCGGCGGCGGTGTGGCAGGACTTACTGGAAACCAACATCACGGGGACCTACCACATTTTCGCAGCGGCGAAGGCCGCCGGGGTCCGGCGGGTCGTGTACGCGTCATCTATTCATGCCGTCAGCGGCTACCCGGCGGATGTGCAGGTCAAGACGACCGATCCGGTCTGCCCCGGCGACTTGTACGGCGTTTCCAAATGCTTCGGCGAAGCGCTGTGCCGGTACATGGCGGTCAAAGAAGGGATCAGCGCGATTGCAGTCCGCATCGGGGCATTCCAGCCGGTGGAAACGGTGCAAACCCCGGACAACCTGGATATGCTTGACGATTTCGTGTCGCAGCGCGATTTGACTCAGCTTTTGACTCGGTGTATTGACGCCGAACAGGTGCCGTTTGCGCTCCTGCACGGCTTAAGCGACAATCGGTTCAAGCGCCTTGATATTTCCGAGGCCCGCGAAAAACTCGGCTATGCGCCGCAGGACGATGCCCTGGCGGAAATGCCGGGTCTGCGCGAGATGAACCTGGCCGCGCACAACGACGGCGGAGACACTCCTGTGGACCCGTCGCGCTCGGGGCTGCGGGCCGAGCTGAGCGCCCTTTAGCCTCAGCGCCCTGTTGCCGGAAAGAAAACAATTTTGCAGTATCTTTTGATCGGGCTGCTCGCATTGTCGGGGGTCGGCCTGCCGGTGCAGGATGCGCTTAACGCCCAGCTTCGCAGCGCTTTGAAGTCGCCGCTGCTGGGCGCATTGCTGTCGTTTATCGTCGGCGCGGTGATTTTAGGGGTGCTGGCCGCGCTGGGCGTCTTCGGGCGCGGGTCGCTCGGGGGCCTGGTCCGCACCCCCTGGTGGGTCTGGCTCGGCGGCGGAGCGCTCGGCGCGTTCGCCGTGACCGCCGGCCTGATCGGCATCCCGAAAGTCAGCGCCGGCATTGTGATTGCCGCCACCGTGTTCGGCCAGTTGTTATCCGCCGTCGTGATTGACCATTTCGGCTGGTTCGGCGTCCCCCGCGTCCCCCTCAACCCCTGGCGCATCGCCGGCGCTCTCGGCCTCTTCGCCTGCGTCCTGCTGATGCAGAAAAAATAGCGTCTGCGGGTATACTTGTCTTGTTTTCCTAATTTCAAGACAGTTTTTGCGGATTATCCGCAAATTGGGGCGTGAAATGCTTATTGAGTTCACTGTCGGCAACTTCAAGTCGTTTCGTGACAAGACAACTTTCAGCATGATTGCCGCCAATCTCGCTTCGGAAGACCCGGCACTCGACCGGGACAACGTCATCACTGTCAGCAAAAATTTGAGTCTTTTGAAAAGCGCTGCCGTTTACGGCGCAAATGCGAGCGGCAAAAGCAACTTCGGACTAGCCTTGCGCTTTATGCGGGACTTTATTCTCAATTCGTCCCGCGAGGCGCTGACTCCAGGAAGCGCAGGATTGGAGCCGTTTCTGCTGGACAAAGACACTCGCGCCGCGCCGTCGTTTTTCGAAATTGTGTTTTTGGTGGATGGGACACAGTATCGGTACGGCTTCGAAGCCGACGCCAGGCAGATCATTTCCGAATGGCTGTTTCATGTGCCGAAAACAAAAGAAGCTGCGCTGTTCACGCGAGAGAGCCAGGAAATTGAAGTCCGGCCCGGCTTCAAGGAAGGCAAAGGGTTAGAGTCAAAGACGCGCCCGGAGGCGTTGTTTTTATCCGTGACGGCGTTGTTTAACTCTGCGATTTCATTGAAGATCAGGAAATGGCTGATAGCGTTCGCAGTCGAAACCGGCCTTCAAGACGACAAGTTTCGCGCATTCACATTGCAGGGTCTGCGTGAGACGGATGGCAAAGAGGCTTTAGTGGCATTCATCCGCAGCTTGGATTTGGGTATTAGCGACATCACCGTATCGGCCCCTGTTTTCGAAGAGATGCTGCCGCAGGAATGGACGGACGAGGTCAAAAAGTTAGCTATGGGGCAGTTATCCCAAGCAATTTACGTCGCGCATTACTTAAGAGAGCCACTAAAAACACCGGATGATGTTGAAGTTTTCGATTTAGATACTCACGAATCTCAGGGAACACGGAAGCTGATAGCAATGGCAGGGCCGCTTTACAGCATCTTGTACCACGGCCATGTTCTCTTCGTAGACGAGCTGGACGCGCGGCTGCATCCGCTGATGACGCGGCGGATTATTGAGCTGTTTCACTCGCCGCTGACCAATCCGCACGGGGCGCAGCTTATCTTTGCGACCCACGACACCAATCTTCTCGACAAAACGCTGTTTCGGCGCGACCAAATCTGGTTTGCCGAGAAAGACCGGCAGGGAGCGACTCACCTGGCGTCGCTCGCCGACTACCGGGTCCGCAGCGATGCGGCGTTTGAGAAGCAGTACTTGGAAGGGCGCTACGGCGCGATCCCCTTCTTGGGCGGCCTTGACCGGCTGCCCTGGGCGCGGGAGACGGCAGGTGCCTAGCCGGTCACAAAACCGAGCGCAGTTTGCGGCGCAGGCCGCGCGAACTTCCGCGCAGCGCGGCCTAGATGGCCGGGATGTACGCGAACGGTTTTTGATTGTGTGCGAGGGAGCGAAAACCGAGCCGCTGTACTTTGAGGGGTTTCGTGTGCCGGGACGCGTTCTGGAAATCAAAGGGGTCGGGCGCAGCACGGAAAGCCTGGTGACCGAAGCGGAGCGGCTTCGGCAGGCGGCAGGGCCGGAACGATACGATCAGTGCTGGTGCGTCTTTGACCGGGATTCGTTCGCTGCCGCCGACTTCAACCGCGCCATCGGCCGTGCGGAAGCGCTGGGCTTCCGAGTGGCGTACACGAATGAAGCCTTTGAGCTGTGGTATCTGCTGCATTTCGACGATCACCGGAGTGCCCTCAGCCGAACTCAGTACGGGCCGAAGCTGGCGGAGCGGCTGGGCCACGCGTACCGAAAAAACAGTTCGAGCGCCTATCGGGAACTGGAGTCGCGGCAGGCGCAGGCGATTCAGCGAGCCGGGCAGCTTCTCGCGGAGTACGGCGGAGCGCACAATCCGCAGACGGACAACCCGTGTACGACGGTGCATCTTCTTGTGCAGGAGCTTTGCAAAAGCGCGAGGCCGTGACAAGGCAGCAGCTAATGACAGTTACGTTGGAACTCAGCGCCGAAGAAGCGGCGCTTTTGGAGGCGGCGGCCGGAGCGGCGGGGGCGACGCGGGAAGCGGTGCTGCGGGCGCTGATCCGTCAGCTTGGCGCAGGCGGGCCGGAAGACGCGCAGGCGGCGGTGCGGGAGGAAACGGACCCGGAGGAGCGGCGGCGGGAGCAGGCGGAAGTGGAAGCCAACATCAAGCGCTGGCATGCGGAGCGGGCGCAGTCGTTGTAGCCGTCGGCGGATCGGAAGCACGAAAAAATTATTTTTCCAGTTAGTGTAAAAAATACATATTTTATGGAATTGCCGGGTATATTGTTTGTGTAAATAAAACACTAAAAGACGCCAGGAGGACAACGATGCACGCTGAGCTTTTGATTATTGACCCGCAGGTGGACTTCTGCGACCCCGCCGGGGCGCTGTTTGTCGGCGGGGCGGACGCGGACATGCGCCGGCTGGCGGGGATGGTCCAGCGGATTGCGCCGAAGCTGGGGGACATCCATGTGACCCTGGACTCGCACCATTTTGTAGACATCGCGCACCCGATCTTTTGGCGCGACGGCGCAGGGAACCACCCGGCCCCGTTCTCGATCATCAGCGTCCAGGATGTCGAGGGGGGCCGGTGGCTGCCGACCCAGCCGGGGGCATCAAAGCGGGCGCTGGCGTATGTGTCGGCGCTGGCGGCGCACGGGCGCTACCCGCTGTGCATCTGGCCGCCCCACTGCCTGATCGGCAGCCCCGGCCATGCGGTTGTGCCGGAGCTATTTGCGGCATTGCAGGAATGGGAGCAGCGGTTCCGGGTGGTGAACTATGTCACCAAAGGCAGCAACATTTGGACCGAGCATTATTCGGCCATTCAGGCCGATGTGCCCGACCCGGCCGACCCGAGCACGCAGATCAACACGGCGCTGATTGGGACGCTGATGAAAGCCGACATCGTCGCGGTCGCCGGGGAAGCCGGGAGCCACTGCCTGGCGAACACGGTCCGGGACATCGCCGACAACTTCGGCGACGACCGCTTAGTGTCCAAGATCGTGCTTTTGCAGGATGCCACCAGCCCGGTCGGCGGCTTCGGCGCGTTTCAAGACAAGTTTTTGGCTGAAATGACCGCACGCGGCATGCAGCTTTCGACCACGCGCGAGTTTTTGGCTTAGGAGACCGAAAGGGAAACACAATGCCGATTTTAGACAACGGCGGCTTCGAGCAGGCCGCCCTTTCCACCAATTCTTACGGCTATTCTGCCACGCGCCTGGACGACCTGGGGGCGTCGGAATACACGCTTGTGACGGTTGCCTGCGATGTTTCCGGCAGCGTGCAGCCGTTCAAGCATGATTTGGAAACCGCGCTGCGGCGCATTGTTCACGCCTGCCGCCTCAGCCCCCGCGCGGACAACCTGCTGCTGCGCTTGGTGGCCTTTGACAGTGCCGTCACGGAAGTTCACGGCTTCAAGCTGCTGGAACAGTGCCACGCGGACGACTACAAAGGCGTCCTGAAGATCGGCGGGGCGACGGCGCTGTACGATGCCGCCGAAAATGCGGTCAGCGCGGCGACCGACTACGCCGCCCGGCTCGAAGCCGGCGACTTCGGGGCCAATGCGATTGTGTTTGTGCTGACCGACGGCATGGACAACGCGTCCACCCTGGGTCCGCGCCAAGTGCAGGCGGCGCTGGCGCAGGCAGTCACGTCCGAAGCGCTGGAGTCGCTTGTCTCGGTGCTAATCGGGGTCAATGTCCGCGATGCCGGGGTCGGCGGCTACCTGCGCGATCTTCGGACCGATGCCGGGTTTTCCCAGTTTGTTGCACTAGAGGACGCCGAGGCCAAGACTTTGGCAAAGCTGGCGGAGTTTGTGTCCCGTTCCATCAGCGCCCAGTCGCAGTCGCTCGGCACCGGCGGCCCGTCGCAGTCGCTGACGTTTTAGAGTCCCCCTACCCCCAATAATGGAGGAGTCAGACTAGAAAGGGCAGGACAAAGGGCGCAGCAAGCAGGGAGGGCGCAGCAAGCAGCGCCCCTACGGGCACATTCTTTCAGACTCCCCCATTATTGGGGGCAGGGGGGACTTCGAGAGGAAACTCCATGCACACCGACAGCGCGTTTTGGATCGGCAGCGCCCATGCAGTATGCCAGGATTATGCAACATGCCAAGACGAGGCGGCGGCCGGTCCTGCCGGGGTGGTCCTGTGCGACGGCTGCTCGTCGTCGCCGAACACGGACATCGGGGCGCGGCTTTTGGCGCACGCCGCCAAGCAGGTCGGGACGGCGGAGGACGGGCCGGGACGCGCGGTTCGGGACGCCGCCCGGTGCGCCGAGGCGCTGGGCCTGCCGCCCCGCTGCCTGGATGCGACGCTGCTGACGATTTGGGCCGGCGGCGACGGCGCATTCACAGTGACCTGCGCGGGGGACGGCGTGATCGCTCTCGGACGGCGGGGCGGCACGGTGGAGGTCTTCGTGGTCGAGTTTGCGGCGAGCTATCCGCTGTACCCGAGTTATCTGCTCGACGAGGCCCGGCGGGAGTTGTGGGAGCGGCAGGCCGGCAACACCAAAACCGTGACGCACTGGACACTGACCCCCGACGGACGGGCCGAGGGCGAAACGCGCGAAAGCGCCGCCGCCGTCGAAGTGTTTCAGGGTGGCATCGCCGAGCATCGGTTCGCCGCCGTGCTCAGCGACGGGGTGCAGTCGTTCACCGAGGCGGCAGCGACCGAAACGTCGCGGACGACCGTGGCGGTGCCGGCGATTGAAATTCTCGCCGCCCTGCTGGCGTTTAAGAGCGGGCCGGGGCAGTTTGTGCAGCGCCGGGCGCAGGCGTTTCGCAAAGACGGCGCGAAGCGCGGGCGGCGGCACAGCGACGACCTTTCGCTGGCGGCGATTTGGTTTGAGGAGTGAGAGGATGCCCCCCGCCCCAATTCCGGGGAGCCGGATAAAGACAAAAAGAGGGCGCGGCAAGGCAAGAGGGCGCGGCAAGCAGCGCCCCTACGGGTTCTTTTCCGGCTCCCCAGAATTGGGGCGGGGGGGGGCATTTTCCGAAGGAGGGGACTGAAAAATGGATGTCTACCGGCAGGGGAAAAAAGTGCGGCTGACACCCGCCGAGTTCAAGGCGCAGGGCGGCGAAGGGGCGGTGTATGTTGCCGGGAACACGGCCTACAAAATCTATGCGGACCCGGCGAAGATGATCCCGACTGCGAAAATCCGGGAGCTGTCCGTGCTGGACCGGCCCGGCATTGTCCGCCCGGAAGACGTTCTGCTGGACCGCGCCCGAACCCCGGTCGGCTACACCATGTCCTGCGTGCCGAATGCCCTGGCGCTGTGCGCGACGTTCACCCCTGCATTCCGGCAGCGGACGGGCTTAACCCCGGAGAAAATGCTGCATTTGGTCCGGGAGCTGCGGGACGGGGTGGCGTTTGTGCATTCCAAAGGCGTCTTGATTGTGGACCTTAACGAGATGAACTTTCTGGTGGACCCGGCGTTCGGCACGGTGTATTTTATTGATGTGGACAGCTACCAGACCCCGCACTTTCCGGCGACCGCGCTGATGGACAGTGTGCGCGACCGCCGCGCGGCGGGAGCGTGGACCCCCGGCACGGACTGGTTTTCGTTTGCCGTGGTGTCGTTTCAGATGCTGATGGGCATTCACCCGTACAAGGGCAAGCACCCGAGCGTCAAAACACTTGACGAGCGGATGGCGCAGGAGATTTCGGTGTTTCATCCCGGCGTGTCCCTGCCGAGCGTCTGCCCGCCGCTGTCGGCGCTTCCGAGCGCCTACCGGGCGTGGTACGAAGCGGTTTTTGAGCAGGGCGAGCGGTCCGCGCCGCCGCCCAATTTCGGCGCGGCGGCCATAGCTGTCTATGCCGCCCCGACCGTGAGTGCCGGACAGCTTTCGATCACTCTGTGGCGCAGGCTGAACAGCACTATCGCCGCGTTCACTCGCGGCTTTTGCGTTACGTCCGAAGCGGTTTACGACGGCGACCGGCGGGTGTGCGACGCCCCCGCCGGGGCGCAGATCGGCGTGACGCCTCAGACGCACACGGGAATTCTGGCCTCGCTGCATCAGGGCTGCCTGCGCCTCCAAGACCTCACGCGCGGGACGGTTCTTTCGCTTGCGCTGGCGGCGGAAGAGATCATGGCCGCCGACGGCAGGCTTTATTTGAAGCAGGGCGGCTCGCTGCTGGAACTGTCGTTTGTCGAGACGGCGGCGCAAATTTGGGCGTCCGCCAAGATCGTCGGCACGGTTTTGGAGCACGCGACACAGATTTTTGAGGGCGTCGCGCTGCAAAACCTGGTCGGCGCGTGGTACGCGTCGCTGC
Organism: Capsulimonadaceae bacterium; assembly: GCA_965246745.1. Classification (GTDB taxonomy): domain Bacteria; phylum Armatimonadota; class Armatimonadia; order Armatimonadales; family Capsulimonadaceae; genus JANXMY01. Next base: position 3,249,118 of record OZ251980.1, on the reverse strand, counting down.
TGCCCGAAGCGGGCCGGTGCCGGCAGGTCCGCCTGCCCGAATTGGACGGCTTTCAGATCGTCTCGGCCAAGTTTGAGGGCGGGGTCTTGATGGTGGTCGCCGCCCACTCCGGCCGGTTTTCCAAATTTATTTTCCGTTTTGCGGGCGACTATTCGGCGTATGACCTGCGGGTGACGGCCGATGTCGCCACTTACGGCGTCAACTTTGTCGTGCTGGACTCCGGCCTTTGCCTGCACCTGACCGGCGACGGCGACTTGGAAGTGTTTCCCGCCAAACACGGCGCATCGGCCCTGAAAGTGCTTGCCGACCCGGCCCTCGGCGGCGACGGCCTGCTGCTCCGCGACGGCAGCGCGGCGCTGCTTGCGCGGGGCAGCGCAGTGTTCCGGCTGGCGATGCGCTGAAAAAACTTTTCGGCAGCGCTTGACAAACCCGCAGGCCGCGTGCTAGAATGCTTGCCGTACCATGACCCACTTGATTTACAACCTGACCGCCGCGTCCGCCGCTCGGCAAAGCCAGCCTAAACAGGCCGGCCTTCTGCCGCCGGCTGCGTTTGCTTCCCCACGGGAGGGCTGTTTTTGACAGCTTCCCGACAACGGGCACAAACGGCAGCCGGCTCCAAGCACCACGCTTGGAGCCGTTTTTGTTTTTGAATTCACTGGCCGACGGGAGTGTGCCCGTAATGGTAACGGACCCGGCTTTTAACCGGGACATCGGAGTTCAAGCCTCCGCGCTCCCAATTTTTTCACACTCAGACACGAAAGGACCGATTATGCAATCGCGATTATCGCACGACAGAAAACCGTTCTCGCTTTCTACCGACGGAAAAGAAACACACAGCCGATGGGCATTACAAAATTACAGCAAAAGAAAATCAAAGAGCAGGAAACCGAGGCGAAAATCCTGCACGCCCTGACCTGCCGCAAAAAATCACTGGCCGAGGCCAAGCGCCTCGGACGGCGCAAGATCAAGACGGTCGCCGAGCTGACCGCAATGCTTTCGCTGCAAGGCTTGTGGCGGCATGCGCTCCGGCCTGCCGAGACGTATGTGCCGAAGTCGCACAATTTGGACAAGCAGCTTTACGGGCTGATCAACCATCTTTTTGTGCAGTATCCCGTGCCGCCGTTTCTGTATGCGGTCTGCTTCGACCCCCGCGCGGACCCGGAGCACAAGCACTGGTTTATCACGCTCGCGCAGGGCGGCCGCTTTCCGAAAGCGGTTCAGGGGGTGATGACCAGCCGGGAAGCGTGCGCGTTTGTGACGGCTCCGAACAGCCGCACGATCACCGAAAACATCTGGTGGGCGCGGCTGAAAGCCGCCGGCGTGCCGAGCGCCGCTCTCGGTCCTTTGATTGACCGGATATTCAGCGCCCACCCGGTCCAAGACGGCGACGGGCGGCTGGCGGAAGCAATCCAGTTTTATGCACGCTGGACCGATTCGCTTTCCGCGCGGTCGTTTGACGAAGTCACGGACTTCGTCGCGTACCAGCTTCGCAACAGCCGGCAGTTTCGGCTCAAAGGCCGGACCGCCGGGTCGGTGGTCAAGCTGACCGACGAGTGGCATCTTTTGATGCAGCGGGCGAAGCTCGGCCGGCACATTCAGTGGGAGGGCCTCAAAGTCGCCGACTGGACCTATGAAGACAAGGCCGAAGTGTGGGACGTGTTTGAGCTGAAAAGCAACAAAGACCTGGTCGCCGAAGGGCGCAAGCAGAAGCACTGCGTTTACTCGTATGTGCAAAGCTGCGTCGCCGGCCGCTCGTTTATCTTCACGCTGCGGGCCTGCCGCAAGCTGGCGGCGGACTACACTGATGACGGCAAGCCGGTCTGGTCGCGCGAATACGAGACCCGGCGGGTCACGATTGAAGTCAATTCCGCGCGGGGCATCGTGCAGGTGCGCGGCCCGCTGAACCGCCCGCCGCAGCTCGAGGAAGCGCAGGTGCTGCGCCGGTGGATGGGCGAGCGCGGCATTCAGAGCGCCGCACGGAATTGAAGTCCCCCCGGCCCCCAATAATGGGGGCGGGGGACATCATAGAGAAAGGAGCACGGCATGAGCACGGTGCAGCAACTTTGGGACAAAAAACTGATCCAGCCGCCGAAGTTTCTGCCCGGCAGCGTCCATTACGAGACGATCATGGGCAGCGTCGCTTACGGCGTTTCGGCGGACACGTCGGACATAGACATTTACGGGTTCTGCATTCCGCCCAAAGACCTGGTGTTTCCGCACCTGCGGGGCGAAATCCCCGGCTTCGGGCGGCAAATCCAGCGCTTTGAGCAGTGGCAGCAGCATGGGATCGCCGACAAAGATGCGCTCGGCGGCAAGGGGCGGGTGTACGATTTTTCGATCTATTCGATTGTGAAATACTTTCAGCTTTGCCTGGAAAACAACCCGAACATGATTGACTCGCTGTTCACGTCCCAGTCGTGCGTCCTGCACTGCACGGCGGTCGGCAGCTTGGTCCGCGAAAATCGGCGCTTGTTTCTGCACAAAGGGGCCTGGCCCAAATTCAAAGGGTACTCGTATAGTCAGATTCTTAAAATGAATTCCAAGCAGCCCACAGACGGCAAGCGGCGGGAAACGATTGAGGAATTCGGCTACGACCTGAAGTACGCCTACCATGTCGTGCGGCTTTTGGATGAAGTCGAGCAGATACTTACCGAAGGCGACATTGACTTGCAGCGCAACCGCGAGCAGCTCAAATCGATTCGCCGGGGCGAGTGGACGCAGGCCGAGATTGTCGCGTATTTCGCCCGGCGCGAAAAGGAGCTGGAAACGCTGTACACGGCAAGCCGCCTGCCGCCCGCGCCGGATGAAGCGAAAATTCGGCAGCTTCTGCTGGACTGCCTGGAGCACCATTACGGCAGTCTGGCCGAGGCGGTGGTAGATGTGGACGCGGCAACGCAGGCCCTGCGCGATATTCAGGCGATTTTGGACCGCGCGGCGGCGAAAGGAGATTAAAAGGGAGATCAAGATGAAATTTGAAGACGTGAAGATATTCGGGCCGCATGACGAGAACACGCTGGCGCAGATGAAGACGGTCGCCGAGCACGAGGCCTGCGTCGCGGCGACGCTCTGCGCCGACGGACACTTGGGTTACGCCGTGCCCATCGGCGGGGTGATCGCCTATGACGACCACATCAGCCCGTCGGGAGTCGGCTTCGATATCTCCTGCGGCGTCCGGGCGTCGCGCCTCGATGTTCCGGCCAAAGACGTGCGGGCGCGGATCAAGCCGATCATGGACGATATTTGGAACACGGTGTCGTTCGGCATGGGCCGGCGCAACAAAGTCGAAGTCGAGCACCCGCTGTTCGACTCGGAGACCTGGCACCTGCCCGCTGTCGCGCCCTTGAAAGACAGCGCCCGAAAGCAGCTCGGCACGGTCGGCGGCGGGAACCACTTTGTGGATTTGATGGCCGACGAGAACGGGCACACCTGGGCTGTGACCCATTTCGGCTCGCGCGGGCTGGGACACAAAACGGCGACGTATTTCCTGAATGCCGGGGGCGCAAAAGACGGCATGATGGTCGCCCCACTGGTGCTCGGGGCAAGCACGGCGCTCGGGCACGATTACATCCGCTGCATGGCGCTGGCCGGGGAATACGCGTATGCGGGCCGCGACTGGGTGATCGAGACAATCGCCGGCCTGCTCGGGACGCATGTGACGGAAACGGTCCACTCGCACCATAATTTCGCCTGGCTGGAGTCGCACGGCGGACGGGACCTGTGGGTGGTCCGCAAGGGCGCGACCCCGGCGTTTCCGGGGCAGCGCGGCTTTGTCGGGGGCAGCATGGGCGATGACGGCTACATCCTGGAAGGGGTCGAAACGCCCCTATCCAAAGCCGCGCTGTATTCGACTGTCCACGGCGCAGGCCGGGTGATGAGCCGGACTCAGGCCGCCGGAAAGCGGGACTTCCGCACGGGCGCGAAAAAGTCCGAAGGGGCGATCTCGAAGCACATGATGATGGACTGGCTGCGCGAGAAAGGGGTCGAGCTGCGCGGGGCGGACACCGACGAAGCCCCGCAGGCATACAAGCGCTTGTCGGAAGTGGTCAAAGCGCACGGCGGCACGGTGCGGATTGTCCACACGCTGTCGCCGATGGGGGTGGCAATGGCGGGGCCGGAAATACGCGATCCGTACAAGGACTGACCTAACCGCGCTTTGCCCCGTGGCAGATCAGCGGCGGGAGGATTCCCGTGACGAGCGCTCCGGCGACATCTATGGGCTGATGGAAATGGCCCGCGACCAGCGCCCAGCCCTGCACGGCGGCCAGCGGCAGGACGAGCAGCAGCCAGCGACGGTCACGCAGGGCCAGGCATGTCCCGGCGGCCAGCGCCAGCGTCTCATGCCCGCTTGGAAACGTGGGCCGTCCGGGCCAGACGCTGAAGTGCTTGCCGCTTTCGGCCAGCGCGACCGCAAGACCGAGGCCGAGGCCGCTGCGGAGCCAGAAGTCGCCTCTGCCCGGCGCAGGTGATTTCGGCGGAACAAACGGGGCGGCGGCGACACACGCGACGAGCAAAGCGTTGACCGCGTTGGTCAGCAGGGCAAACATGCGCCCCTATTCGGCGAGAGGGCAGGAAATCCCTGCCCCCGCGCCGAACTTCCCTTTATCTTTCCAGCCGTTCGCACTCTTTTTCAGCCGTTTGCACTGCCGAGGATATTCCGCCCATGCCCGATGCCGCTTTTTTCCCTCTGCCGCCCCCGAGCGACGACCCGCCGTCCGACGCCGTGCCGGCGCTGACCATCCCTCCGGCCCTCAGCGACCCCGCCCTGTACTTGAACCGGGAGCTGTCCTGGCTGGCCTTCAACGGGCGCGTGCTCGGCGAAGCGGCGGACCCCACGCAGCCGCTGCTGGAGCGGGTGAAGTTCGCCGCCATCACGCACTCAAACCTCGACGAGTATTACATGGTGCGGGTGTCGGGATTGCAGCAGCAGGTCGCGGCGGGCATGACCGATGTATCGCCCGACGGCATGACTTCCGCCGAGCAGCTCACGGTGCTGCGGGCGCGGGTCGGGCCGATGCTGACGAGCGCTGCCGCGCTGTTCCGAAACGAGCTGCTGCCGGCCCTGCGCGGGGCGGGGATTGAAATCTTCGACTACGCCCAGCTCACCAAAACGCAGCAAAAGGCGCTGCGGGGCTACTTTGAGCGCGAAGTTTTCCCCGTGCTGACTCCGCTCGCGCTCGGGCCGGGACACCCGTTCCCGCATATCTCAAATCTCAGCCTTAATCTGGCGGTCGTGGTCCGCGACCCCGACCTCGGGGAGCGGTTCGCCCGCATGAAAATCCCCAATATCCTGCCCCGCTTTGTGCCGTGCGCCGCCGACGAAGCGGGCGGGGCGGGCGGCGCGGGCGGGCGGGCCGGCTTTGTCTGGCTGGAGCAGGTCATTGCGGCTAACCTGGCGGCGCTGTTTCCCGGCCTGCAAGTCACCGAAAGCTACCCGTTCCGGGTGACCCGCGACGCCGACCTCGAAATCCAGGAAGACGATGCCGCCGACCTTTTGCAGACAGTCGAGCAGGGCCTCCGGCGGCGGCAGTTCGGCGATGTCGCCCGGCTGGAAGTCACGACGGCCATGCCGCCGCGCCTGCGCGAGATGCTGATTGAAAATCTGCTCGTAGACCCCGCCGATGTGTATGCCCTGCCCGGCCCGCTCGGCCTGTCCGATTTAATGCAAGTTTGGAAGCTGGACCGGCCCGACCTGAAAGACCCGCCGCTGCTGCCCGCCGTGCCGTCGGCGCTGGCCGACCCGGAGCAGTCTATTTTAGACGCCGTCGGCGAGGGCGACGTGCTGCTGCACCACCCCTACGACTCGTTCAGCCCGATTTTGGACTTCATCAAAAGCTCGGTCAACGACCCCGGCGTTTTGGCGGTCAAGCAGACCTTGTACCGAGTCGGCAGCAACTCCCCGATTGTGAAGTCCCTGGCGGCGGCCCGCGACGACGATACCCAGGTGGCGGTGCTGGTGGAGCTGAAAGCGCGGTTCGACGAGGAAAACAACATTGAATGGGCCAAAGCGCTGGAAGAATCGGGGGTTCATGTGGTCTACGGCCTGGTCGGCCTGAAAACCCACTGCAAAGTCGCCCTGGTGGTCCGCAAAGAGCCGGGCGGGGCGCTGCGCCGGTATGTGCATCTCGGCACGGGCAACTACAACCCGATCACGGCGCGTATCTACACGGACTTGTCGCTGTTCACTGCCCGGCCCGACATCGCCGCCGATGTGTCCGATTTATTCAACCACCTAACCGGCTACTCGCGGCAGCGGCGCTACCGCAAAATTCTGGTCGCCCCGGTCAACATGCGCGAGCGGTTGATGGCGCTGATCGCCCGCGAAGCTGAATGGGCGCGGCGCGGCAAGCCAGCCCGGCTCATTCTCAAAACCAACACGCTGTCGGACATTCCGATGATACAAGCTCTGTACGCCGCCGCGCAGGCGGGGGTCAAGATTGATCTCATCGTGCGCGGCGCTTGCTGCCTGCGTCCGGGCGTCCCCGGCGTCTCTGAAAACATCCGGGCCGTTTCGGTGGTCGGGCGCTTTTTGGAGCATTCGCGGGTGTATTATTTCCACAACGGCGGCCGGTATCAAATCTACTGCGGCAGCGCGGATTTGATGCGCCGCAATTTAGACCGCCGGGTCGAAGTGCTGTTCCCCGTCGAAGATGCCGCGCTTAAAAAGCACCTCCGGGACGACATTTTAGAGCCGTATCTCAGGGATACCGTCCATGCCCATCGGCTGCAATCCGACGGCGCGTATGTCCGCCTGCGCCCGTCGGACAGCGAGCCACGGTTCAGTGTTCAGGATTATTTTCTCGCGCACGGCGGCGCAAAATAACGAAACAGCAAAACCGTGGGGGTGAAAATACTGTGTGAAATCAGGGGCGGGGCATGGAAGAATGCACCGACAAAACCGTGAACAGCGCCTGCAAGTGATCAACGCAACAAATGAACAGCGCTCGCGGGAAAACACGCAGCTTTTGAGTTTATGTCGTGAAAGTGTGCCGAATGCCTGGTGTAATCAGCCCGAAAGACAGCGCTCCCAAAACAATCAGGTCGAACGACAGCCGCCTGCCGGCCTGTGTGTCGCGCTTTCGGGCGGCGGGACGCCTGCCGGCGCGGCCTGCCGCCCGGCTGCGGCGGCAGGCGGCCTTGCGGCGGCTGGGCCTGGCGGGGTGCGGCGCGGCGGCGGCGCTTGGAGCGCTGGCGGTGTGCCGCCTGGATTTCAGGCACCTGGTGTTGTTTTTGTTTGTCTCGCTGCTGGCCGGGCTGGCGGCGGCGCTGCCGGCGACCGGCCCGCGCGGGCAGCGGGTCGGGCTGCTGCCGGCGGTCGGGCTGGCGGCGCTGCTGCTGCTGCCGCTTTCCGAAGCCTGGCTGCCGCTGCTTTTGGCGAACATGGGGTATGCGCTGACACGGGCGACCGCTTCGGCGCGGCGTCCGGCGGGAGAGCGCGGCTTGTGCCTGCTGCTGGCCCTCGGCGCGGGCGCGGCGGTCCTGGCCTCGGCCCCGCCGGCGGTGCGGCTGGGCTTGACCGCCGCCGTGTACGCCGCCGTGTTTGCGCTGGCCCGGCGGGTCAGCCTGCTGCGGCATGCGGGAAACCGGGAAGCCGGGCGGCGGCAGGCGCGGCAGTGCTGGCGGCTGGAAGCGGCGACTTTGCTGGCAACTGCGCCGTCCGCGCTGCTGATGGCCCTAGTGTTTCCCCGATACGGCCTGCCGGGCTTGAGCGGCGCGGCGGCGCTGCTGGCGCTGCTCGGCCTGGTCGCGCACTTCGGCTTTGAGGTGGCGGGCCTGCGCGGGCAGGTGCAGGCGATGGAGCGGCTGAGCGCCGTGTCGGTGTCGCAGACCTCCGCGCCGCGTGTCACCGAGCAGTTTCTGCACCTGAGCCGGGGCTTGGTGTCCTGCGACCGGGCCGCGCTGTGGCTGACCGACGAGATGGACATGCGCCTCAAGCGGGTCGGGCTGCGCGGCGAGGCCGAGGAAACCGTCAGCGTGCGCTTCGGCGAAGGACTGGCCGGGCGGGCCGCCGAGCGCCAGGTGCCGCTGATGGTGCGGGACGCCGGGCGCGACCCGCGTGCGGTCGCCCAGGAAAACGGCGGCCGGGACTGCGCCGTGCTGCTTTTGCCGCTGGTGGCCGGGAGCCGGACACTCGGCGTGGCGCAGTTTGAGCGTGATGCCCCCGGCACGTTTACCCACCGGGACAGCGTCCGCCTGCTGGCGCTGGCAAGTCAGGCGGCGGCGACCCTCGCGAATATCCGCGCTCACCAGGACGTGTACTCGCAGGCCGTCACCGATGCCCTGACCGGCCTGTTCAACCGCCGCCACATGCAGACGGTGCTGGCCGACGAGCGCCGCCGGGCCGAGCGCTACGGGCACCCGCTGTCGGTGATCATGCTGGATGTGGACGGGTTCAAGTCCTACAACGACACTTACGGGCATGTGCAGGGCGACGTGCTGCTGCGGATGCTGGCGGAGATTCTCGGGCGCACGGTCCGCCGGGTGGACATCGTCGGGCGCTTCGGCGGGGAAGAGTTTTTGGTCGTGCTGCCGGAAACGCCGCCCGACGAAGCGTATCAAGCCGCCGAGCGGCTGCGCCTGGCAGTTGCCGGGGCGCTGTTTCCGGGGTTCGCCGACGACCCGGAGATGACGGTCGGCAAGACCGTCAGCCTCGGGGTCGCCACCTACCCGGACATCACTCAGGACACGCAGGCACTCGTAACGCTGGCCGACAGCGCCCTGTACCGGGCCAAGCGCAGCGGCCGCAACCGCACGGTCCAAGCCGGCCCCGAGCCGGTCGCGCCGAGCTGACCCCGGACACGAAACAACGCCAAAACGAGCGCCGGAGACTAAATCTCCGGCGCTCGTTTTGCTTGTCCTGCGCCCGACAGCCGCTAGATGGCCGACTCGGAGTCGGTGCTGAGGGTCGGCTCATTGACTTCCCCCAGGCTTTCCTGCTCGGCCAGCAAAGACATGTTCGCCCCGCCCGAGGTGCCGGTCATCTCGCGGACGACATCCATCTCGTCATCTTCCAGGTCGCGGCTGCGGGCCGAGCCGCCGTTTGCGCGGCCTGCGCCGACCGCCGCGTAGCGGTGCGCTTCGTCCACGCCGTCCAATCGCGGCTCGATGTTGCGGTACTGCGGCAGGCCCGTGCCCGCCGGGATCAAGCGCCCGATGATGACGTTCTCTTTGAGGCCGATCAGCGAGTCCTTCTTGCCGCGCACCGCCGCTTCGGTCAGCACGCGGGTCGTCTTTTGGAACGAGGCCGCCGACAGGAACGAATCGGTCGCAAGACTCGCCTCAGTGATCCCGAGCAGCAGCCAGTCGGCAGTCGCCTCGGTGCCCGGCTCGTCGCGCTCCGTCACCCGGCGGTTGGCATCAATGAACTCGAACTTGTCCACCATCTGCCCCGGCAGGAACTCCGAGTCCCCGGCGTTTTTGATCCGCCGCTTGCGGAGCATCTGCCGCGCGATGACTTCAATGTGCTTGTCGTTGATGTCCACACCCTGCGATTTGTACACGGCCTGAATCTCGCGGACCACATAGTTCGAGACGCCCCGGATGCCCTGCAAATCGAGCACCTTCTGCGGGTCGAGCGGCCCTTCGGTCAGGCGGTCGCCTGCTTCCACGATGTCGCCTTCCTTGACCTGGAGCTGACCGCGATACGGCACCAGAATGGCCTTGCGGACTTTGATCTCGGAGATGCCGACATCCTTGATCTTCTTGATGTGCTTGTCGGTCAGCTCGGTCCCGGCCACCAGCGTTTCGGGAATCTCCGTCGCCCGCTTGGCCTGGGTCGGGGTCATTTTTTCGAGTGCCTCGGAGTCTGCATGCGGCCCGAGATACAGGTCCTCGGCCAGCGTTTCGCCGGAAACCGCGCTGCCGGTGTTCTCGTCAATCGCAATCGGCGTGTGGATGATCACGCGCCGCAGGCCCTTGACTTCCACTTCGGCGACTTTGCCGGAAAACTCGGTGACAATCGCCTGGCCTTTCGGCTTCCGCGCTTCAAACAGCTCAACGACCCGCAGCAGGCCGCCGACTTGGTCTTCCAGCACCTTCAGCACCGCCTGGACGGCCCGGACACGCTCGCGGTCCACGCCGGTTGCGGTGGTCGCCGCCGACGGCTCTTCCGCCTGCGAGTCGAGCGACACCAGCCCTTTGGAGATGTCGTTGTGCAGCTCTTTCAAGGCTTCCTGCTTCCGCGCCCGCACGTTTGCCACTCCCGTGAGCTGCTTTTGCGCGATGCCGCCGGAGTGGAACGTCCGCATCGTAAGCTGCGTTCCCGGCTCGCCGATAGACTGGGCGGCGATGACCCCGACCGCGACCCCCGGCTCGATCAGCTTGGAGTTTGCCAAATCGAGGCCGTAGCACCGGGCGCAGATGCCCATGCGAAGCTCGCAGGTGAACGGGCTGCGGACGCCGACGCGCTTCAGGCCGCTGTCCATAATCACTTTGGCGAGGTCCTGCGTGATCATCCCGCCCTTCTCGACAATGATCTCGCCGGCTTTGGCATGGCCCGCCGGGTAGGCGATGTCTTCCAAAGAATACCGGCCATAGATGCGCTGGTCGAGTTTTTCAATGACTTCGTTGCCGTCTTTGATTTCTTCCTGGTACACGCCAAGCTCAGTGCCGCAGTCGTCGTCGCGGACAATGACTTCCTGGGACACGTCCACCAAGCGCCGGGTCAGGTAGCCGGCGTCCGCCGTCCGCAGGGCGGTATCGGCGAGGCCCTTCCGTGCGCCGTGGGTGGACACGAAGTATTCCAAGACGCTTAGGCCCTCATGGAAGTTCGACTTCACCGGCAGGTCTTCAATCATGTTGCCGAACGGGTCGGACATAACCCCGCGCATGCCCGAAAGCTGCGTGATCTGGCCGCGCGTACCCCGCGCGTTCGAGTCGGTGAACATGAAGATCGGGTTGGTCGGCTTGATGTTCTCGAAGATCGCTTCGCCGACATCTTTGGCCGCTTTCTGCCATTCTTCCAGCACCCGCTCTTTGCGCTCGCCGCCGGTGATCAAGCCGCGCTGGTAGTTTTTGTTGAGGGCGCTGACGTTCTTTTCGGCCTCCACAATGATCTGGTTGCGCTTTTCCGGCACTTCCATGTCGGTAATCGCGACCGTCATGCCCGCTTTGGTCGCTTCCTGGAAGCCGAGCGCTTTCAGCTCGTCGAGAAGCTGGATCGTCCGGGTGTCGCCGTTTTTGCGGTGGCATTCGGCGATAATCGCGCCGAGGTCTTTCTTGCCGAAGCCGTTGCCCTTGTAGCCGCCGCCTTCCTTGCCGGTTTCCCGCCGCACCGCCGCTTCTTTCTCGGCGAACTTTTTGTCGAGCATCTTGAAGATGAACGGGTGCATGTTGTCCGGCATGATGTCCATAAACAGCAGCCGCCCGACCGTGGTTCGCACTACGGTTTTGCCGGGACCGGCCCCGTTTTGCAGCAGGTCGTTGGGCAGGGCCACGTCAATTTCTTCCTGCAAGCCGATCCGCTGGGTGGCATACGCCAGCTCGGCGTCGGCGCGGGAGCCGAACGCCTCGAAGCGCGGCTCGCCTTCTTTCATCACGGTCAGGAAGTACGCCCCCAGCACCATGTCCTGCGCCGGGGCCACAATCGGGCGGCCGTCGGCAGGCGAAAACAGGTTGTGAGTCGAGAGCATCAAAATACGCGCTTCGGCCTGCGCCGACGCCGACAGCGGCACATGGACCGCCATCTGGTCGCCGTCAAAGTCGGCGTTGAACGCCGTACACACCAGCGGGTGAACCTGAATCGCCTTGCCGTCTACAAGGACCGGCTCAAACGCCTGGATGCCGAGGCGGTGCAGGGTCGGCGCACGGTTCAAAAGCACCGGGTGCTCGCGGATGACTTCTTCGAGCGCATCCCACACTTCCGGCTTGAGCTTGTCAATCATCCGCTTGGCGGTCTTGATGTTGGTCGTGTAGCCGCGCTCCACCAGCGCTTTCATCACGAACGGCTTGAACAGCTCAATCGCCATTTCTTTCGGCAGGCCGCACTGGTGCAGCAAAAGGCGCGGGCCGACCACAATGACCGACCGGCCCGAGTAGTCCACGCGCTTGCCGAGCAGGTTCTTGCGGAACCGGCCTTCCTTGCCTTTCAGCATATCCGACAGCGACTTCAAGGGCCGGTTGTTGGAGCCGACCACGGGCCGGGTGCGCCGCCCGTTGTCAATCAGCGCATCTACGGCTTCCTGCAAAAGCCGCTTTTCGTGGTTGACAATGGACTCCGGGGCGCGAATTTCCGTGATCTTCTTCAGTCGGTTGTTCCGGTTGATGATGCGCCGGTACAGGTCATTGAGGTCCGACGTGGCAAAGCGGCCGCCGTCAAGCTGGACCATCGGGCGCAGCTCCGGCGAGATCACCGGGACGGCGTCGAGAATCATCCACTCGGGACGCGATTTCGACGAGATAAACGCTTCGGCGACTTCCAGCCGCTTGATGGCCCGCGCCCGGCGCGGCCCCTGGGTGATCGAAATCTCGTGGCGCAGCTCGCCGGCCAGCTTTTCCAGGTCAATTTCTTCCAGCAGCTCTTTGACCGCCGCGCCGCCGAGGCCCGCCCGGACAATCTCGCCTTCGGGGTCGTTAAGGCGCAGGTTGCGGTCGAGCTTGTCCGAAAGCATGTCCATCAGCGATTCAAGCTTGCGGTACTCGTCTTCAATCAACAGCATCCGCTTTTCGACTTTTTCGTCGAGCAGCGTCAGGGCATCGCGCAGGGACTGAATTTGTTCCAGCGAGTCCTTTTCGATGTCCTTGATTTCTTCCTCCATGTGCTTGTTGCGGTCCACAATCCGCGCTTCGTCCCAGGGCTGCCATTCTTCGGCGGCCTCGATCTCGATGCCTTCCATGCCTTCCATCAGCTCGGCGTCTTCTTCGGACACTTCCACCGGCTCCGGCGGGGTCTGCCGGGCTTTGATCTCGGCCCCGGCGTCCACCCGCGCCTGCTCGATGTCCTCATCACGCTGGTCTTCGAGTTCTTGAACGCGCTCTTCCAGCTTGATCTTATACGTCTCCATCTCGTTGTTGAGCATCGCGCGGTTGACGTAGGTGACGATATACGACGCGAAGTACAGGACTTTCTCGAGCGGGCGCGGCGAGATGTCGAGCAGCAGGGACAAGGGCGACGGGACGCCTTTGAGATACCAGATGTGGCAGACGGGCGCGGCCAGCTCGATATGGCCCATGCGCTCGCGCCGCACTTTGGAGCGGGTGACTTCGACGCCGCAGCGGTCACAAATAATGCCCTTGAACTTGACTTTCTTGTAGCGTCCGCAGTGGCATTCCCAGTCCTTGACGGGTCCGAAAATGCGCTCGCAGAACAGGCCGTCGCGCTCCGGCTTGAACGTCCGGTAGTTGATGGTCTCAGGCTTCTTGACTTCGCCGTAGGACCAGTTGCGGACTTCGCCCGGCGAGGCAATCCCGATGCGGATTTTATCGAATGCGCTTGCGTCTGTCATATGAGTTGCTATGCTCCCTAAACACGGTCAGATACCGTCAATAAACATGCAATAAACATGGTCAATAGGATATGAAATGGCAGCACCATGAAAGGCAAAACCATTTCAGAAGGACGACCCCGTTAGGAAGGTAAGGCCATTCCAGAAGGGCAGGACCATTCCAGAAGGGCGAATGCCCGACAGGAAGGGCGAACACAAGGTTCGCCCCTACGGGGTAGATACAGCGGGCGTAGGGGCGAACCTTGTGTTCGCCCTTCCTGTCGGGGCATTCGCCCGCCCCGCCGCAGTCGCCACGTTGATCGCTCTCTTCACGTTGATCGCTCTCTTATAGCTTGCGTTCCTACGCCCCGAACAACGCCTCGGCGTCAGATTCGGCGCGGGGCAGGCGCGGACGCAGGCCGCGTCCCCGGCCCTCGCTGTCGCCGTAGTCCTCTTCTTTGTCCTTCAGATCAATCTCTTTCTCGTCTTCGTCTTCCACGGCCACTTTCAGGCCCAGCGACTGAAGCTCATTGACCAGAATCTTGAACGACTCGGGCACGCCGGGTTCCAGCATCGCATCGCCCTTGACGATGGATTCATACGTCTTGACACGCCCCAGAACGTCGTCGGACTTGATCGTCAAGATCTCCTGAAGCGTATACGCCGCGCCGTAGGCTTCCAAAGCCCAGACTTCCATCTCGCCGAAGCGCTGGCCGCCGAACTGCGCTTTGCCCCCCAAAGGCTGCTGCGTGACCAGCGAGTACGGACCCGTCGAGCGGGCATGGATTTTGTCGTCCACCAGGTGCGCCAATTTGAGCATATAGATCGTGCCGATGGTGACGGGCTGGGTAAACCAGTCGCCCGACAGGCCGTCGCGTATCCACGACTTCGCCGATTTCTCGTCAATCCCGCTGCGCCGCCAGACGTTCTGCTGGACCCGCTCGACAATCGCTTTCAGGTCGTAGGAGTCTACGGTCTGTAGGGGCGCTGCCTGCTGCGCCTCCCACTCTTCCATATTGCCACCGTCGTAGTCGTCGGGCAGGTCCACGGCGGGCGGTGCGCCGACCGTCGCCGCGACTTGTTCCAATCGCGCCGGGGTCAGCTCGCCGAGCTTGCCTTCCAGCTTCGCCAGCAGCTCGGCAACGCCGTCTTTTTTGCCGGCTTCGAGGTCAATCTTCAGCTCTTTCTCGACGTAAGTGCGTAGCGCATCGTAGCGCGTGAACTCGGCGAACTTGCCGATGTCGGTCAAAATCTCGGCTTCGGTCGCGCCCTCGAAGATCGGGTTGACAAACGAGCAGCCGAGCGCTTTGCCGACATACGCCAGGTGCGTCTCTAAGATTTGGCCGATGTTCATACGGCCCGGAACGCCCAGCGGATTAAGCACGATGTCTACCGGCGTGCCGTCGGGCAGGAACGGCATGTCTTCCTGCGGCAGAATACGCGAAATGACCCCTTTGTTACCGTGGCGTCCGGCCATCTTGTCGCCTTCCATGACTTTGCGCTTTTGGGCGATATACACGCGAACCAGCATGTTGACACCCGCCGACAGCTCATCGCCGGGCAGCCGGTCCAGCTCGCCTTCCCACTCGTCGGAGAACATCGAGTCGGGACGCTTCGAGAAGTCGAAGACCCGGCCCGTCTTGTCCTTGTATTTGAAGCGCGAAAAGACTTTCACGTCAACAATTTTGCCTTTTTCGCCGTGCGGGACGCGCAGGGACACATCGCGGGTTTCTTCGGCTTTTTTGCCGAAGATGGCGATAATCAGCCGCTCTTCGGCGGTCAGCTCGCCCTGCCCCTTCGGCGCGACCCGGCCGACCAGAATATCGTCGGGCCGGACTTCCGCCCCGATCCGAATGATGCCCCGGTCATCCAGGTCCTTCAAGGCGTCCTCGCCGACATTCGGAATGTCGCGCGTGATTTCTTCCGGTCCCAGCTTCGTATCGCGGGCCTCGACTTCGTACTTCTCGATATGCACCGACGTAAACACGTCGTCGCGCACCAGGCGCTGCGACAGCAGAATGGCGTCCTCGAAGTTGTAGCCGTTCCACGGCGTAAACGCCACCAAGACGTTCTGCCCGAGCGCCAGCTCGCCGCCGTCGGTGCAGGGACCGTCAGCGAGTAATTGGCTCTCGCGGACCCGCTGCCCGTTGTTGACCACCGGGCGCTGGGTCACGCATGTCGCTTGGTTCGAGCGCAGCATGTTCAGCAGGCGATAGGTGTCCTCGCCGCCGTCTTCATCGGCGACCACGACAATTTCTTCAGCAGTCACGCGCTTGACCGTGCCGGCCCGAAGGGCGATAATCACCGCGCCGGAGTCCACCGCCGCCCGCTTTTCCATGCCGGTCTTGCACAGGGGCGCATCGGGACGGAGCGTCGGGACAGCCTGACGCTGCATGTTCGCGCCCATCAAAGCGCGGTTGGCGTCGTCGTTTTCCAGAAACGGGATCATCGCCGTCGCGACCGAGACAATCTGCTGCGGGGAGACATCCATGTACTCCACTTTGTCGGCGTTGATGACCGGGTACTGATTGTTGTTGCGGACCTGCACGTTTTTATCCACAAACGTATTGTCCGGCTTCAAAAGCGTATTCGCCGGCGCGATAAAGTAGTGGTGCTCACCGTCGGCAGGCAGCCAGTCCAGATCGGTCGTCACTTTGCCGCCGATGACCCGCCGGTACGGGGTCTCGATAAAGCCGAACTGGTCCACGCGGGCATGGACGGCCAGGGACCCAATCAGGCCGATGTTCGGACCTTCCGGGGTCTCAATCGGGCAGATACGCCCGTAATGCGAGTGGTGAACGTCGCGCACTTCCAGCTTGGCCGACTGCCGCGACAAGCCGCCCGGTCCCAGCGCGGACAAGCGCCGCTTGTGGGTCAGCTCGGCCAGCGGGTTGGTCTGGTCCATAAACTGCGACAACTGCGACGACCCGAAGAACGATTTAATGCTGGCCGAGATCGGCTTAACCGACAAGATCACCTGCGGCAGAATGTTCTCGGTGTCGAGCGAAGTCATCCGCTCTTTGGCGACTTTTTCCATTCGCAGAAAGCCCAGCCGAAGCTGCGAGTACAACAGCTCGCCGACCGACCGGACCCGCTTGTTTTCCAGGTGGTCAATATCGTCCACATTGCCCGCGCCCGATGCCAGCTTGACCACATACCGGGCAATGGCGATGATGTCTTCTTTGGTGATCGTGCGGTACGACAGCGGCAGGGACAAGCCCAGCTTCTTGTTCATCTTGTGCCGCCCGACTTTTGCCAAATCATAGCGGCGGGTGTCGAAGAAGATCGAGTTCAGGAGCGAGCGGGCCGACTCGGGAGTCGCCGGGTCGCCGGGCCGGATTTTGCGGTAGATGTCGAGCAGCGCGGTTTCTTTCGAGTAAACCGCCGCGCCTTCCTGATCCAGCGTCGCCACAATATAGTTGTTGAGATAGATCACGTCCAGCGTGTCTAAAGCCAGCGCTTCGATCTTGCGGGCGAGGTCCCGGTCAATCTTCTCGTAAGCCTTGACAATGGTTTTGCCGGCGGCGTCCTTCAAATCCGCCGTCGCATACGGCACCCGCTTGCGCGGGTTGGCCGAGCGGTAGCCGCCTTCGGCGTTCAGCGCCGGCGTCCCGTCGTCATTGAAGTCCAGCACTTCAAACTCCACGCGGGTCGGGTCAAACAAAGTCGCACGGCTCGGCGACGTGATGGTTTCCGGCTCGGCGAAAAGCTGCACAATCTCGGCCGTCGTGTTGCAGGGCGTGGACGGCAGCTCGACTTCAAACGCGTCGTTTTCCTGGTCCACGGTTTTTTCGATGCGCCGAAGCTGGGTCGTGTCCATGACCGTCCCGGCTTCCACCAGAACCTCGCCGGTGGATTTGTCTACCACCGGCGACGCCAGCAGCTTGCCGGCAAGCTCTCCCCACGCGACCGACTGAACGCCGCTCGGCGAAGCCACCGGGAACAAGTTCAAGGCGCGGAGCAGAGTCGTGATCGGGAACTTGCGGGTCTGGCCGATCCGCACGGTAATCGCGTCGGTCGCATCGGTCTCGACATCTACCCAGGCCCCTTCGCTCGGGATAATCGTGGCGTAGTAAAGCTGCCGCCCGGAAAAGTCGAGCGTATCTTTGAAGTAGACGCCCGGCGAGCGGGCAAGCTGGGAGACGACGACGCGCTCTGCGCCGTTGATGACAAACGTGCCTTTGTCGGTCATCAGCGGCAGGTCGCCGAGATACACTTCGCTTTCAATGACTTCGTTTGCGCCCGATTGCAGCCGCACTTTGGCCTTGATCGGCGACTCCAGGGTCACATCGCGGGCGCGGCACTCGCCGATGTCGTATTTCGGCTCGCCGAGAGTGAAGTCAACCAGCGAAATGGAATGATTGCCGGTAAAATCGGTGATGGGCGAGAAGCTGTCGAACAGTTCGTTCAGACCTTCCTGAAGGAACCAGCGGTAGGAATCGAGTTGGAGTTCAACGAGGTTGGGGACATCTACCACATGCGCGGTCTGCTTTGCGGTATGCTGAATTTCTTTCAAATGAAGCCTCCTGGGGGAACACACGAACGCACAGTATAGCACGGTTTGCTATAGGTTGTCAAGAACTATTTTCGGCACACGACAAAATAAGCGCCTGTTCCTGGGTCGGCTTTTCGGCAGGAACAAACGCTGTACAAGTAAGATAACGGGGGATTTATATAAAAGGTTCCCGGCGGTTAGGAACAAGGGTCAGATCAAGTCTGTGCTTCGTAATCGCTGCGTTCGCGGAGGCGGCGCAGCTCCAGAAGCATCTCGTCTTAAAACATATCATATCCGAGGTTCCGAGGTCCTCGCAAATTTCGTTAAGCAGAGCCGCAATTGCTGAAGAGTCTTTCGGGGACCCAGAGGACGGTAGTGGCATTTCGTCATCCATTGCCTTCGCCTCAAATATACCTGAACAGCGCAATAAGCGGCACTGTGCCGAAATCCGCCACGGAGCAAGCGCCACGGAATAAATTCCGAGGCTCGGAAAACGGTCGTCGCGGCGACGGAAGGCAGGATTGACCGGACGGCGCGATCCCGGTCTCTTGTGTCGCCGCGACACGGGTTTGTTGCAGCCTCGGAATTTATTCCGTGGCGCTTGCTCCGTGGCGGATTTCCACCTGCCGGTTCTGCTATAATCTTATTTATGGACCAACGAACTGTCGCGATTTTGGGGGCGGGAAGCTGGGGCAGCGCTTTGGCGTATCTGCTGGGAACCAAAGGGCATGCCGTCCGGCTGTGGGACCGGGACAGCGCACTGATGGCGGCGATTGGGGAGCGCGGGCTGAACCCGAAGTATCTGCCGGACGTGGCGCTGCCGGAAACAGTCGCGGCGACGCCGCTGCTGCGGGACGCCCTGGACGGCGCGGACTGGGCGGTGATCGCCGTGTCGTCCGACGGCATCCGGGAAGTCGCGGCGGATGCCGCGCCGTTTTTAGCGGCGAACACCGGCGTTTTGAGCGCGTCCAAAGGGCTGGAAGCCGACACGGGGCTGACCAACTCGGAAGTTTTAACTTTGCTGCTGGAAGACGCGGCGTATGCCGGGCTGGTCGTGCTGTCCGGCCCTAACCTCGCCCGCGAGCTGACACGCGGCGTGCCGACCGCCGCCGTAGTCGCCAGCCTCGACCCCCGGCAGGCCCGCTTCGCGCAGTCGCTTCTGATGACCGAGCGCTCGTTTCGGGTTTACACCCACACGGATGTCAAAGGGGTCGAGCTGGGCGGGGCATTGAAAAATGTCCTGGCAATCGGCGCAGGGCTGTCCGACGGCCTCGGCTTCGGGGACAACACGAAAGCCGCGCTGATGACGCGGGGCCTGCTGGAAATGACTGAGCTGGGGGTGGCCGCCGGCGGCAAAGCCTTGACATTTCTCGGCCTGTCCGGGGTCGGCGACTTGATGGCGACGGCCTCGTCCAAGCTGTCCCGCAACTACCGGGTCGGTCTGGGCCTGGCCGCCGGCAAGTCGGCCGCCGAGATTCTCGCCGAGCTGCATCAGGCCGCCGAAGGCATCCCGACCGCCCGCGCCGCCCAGGTCCTGAGCCGCCGCTACGATGTGCAGACCCCCGTGCTGGCCGCAATTGATGCGGTCCTTCACGGCGGCCTGTCCCCGTCGGTCGCCGTGGAAGAGCTGATGACCCGCGCCGCCCGCGAGGAGTTCACGTCGTAGCCGTTTTCCCGTCCGGGCCTTTGCTGCGCTGATTATTGCAGCTCAATTCCGCTGAGCTTGGCGTTGTCTTTGACGGTCGTGAACACAACCGTCACACGCCCGCCCGCGTCCGCCGTCACCGGGAAGCTCTTCACCACCGCACGGTTCGCGCCCCCCGCCGCCGACACAATGTCGAAGTTCGTCAAAGCCGCCGTGCCATTGACAGAGACATTGAACACGCGCTGGCCCGCACTCGTCCAGTACACCTCCGCAAAGTGCAAACGAAGCGTGTACGTCCTCCCCGGCGTCAGCCCCGGCAACGCATAAGTGAAGCTGCCGAAACGCTCCGACTGGTACACCTCCTGCGGCGCCGGACTGCTCACCCCCGACGTGTCAATCGCCGTGCCCACGCGGTACACGCTGCCCCCTGACACATTGGCGTCCGCCCCGAACGACCCCGCCGCCCCGCCCCCGGCGTTGAGGTGATACGACGAGGCCGCCGGGGCCGCCGCCGCCGGCACCACTTCCAGGCCGCTGAGCTTGGCGTTGTCTTTGACTGTCGTGAACACCGCCGTCACCTTGCCGCCCGCGTCCGCCGTCACGGGCACGTCCTCGACCACGGCGCGGTTGATGCCGCCGGTGGCGGCGAGGATGTCGAAATTGGTGAGGGCGGGGGTGCCGTTGACGGCGACATTGAAGAGTCGCTGTCCAGGCTGGGTCCAGTAGATTTCGGCGAAGTGGAGGCGGAGGGTGTAGGCGGCTCCGGGGGTGAGGCTTGGGACGGTGTAGGTGAAGTTTCCGAAGCGCTCGGATTGGTAGACGCTTTGGGGGGCGGGGGCAAGTGCGCCGCCGGTGTAGATGGGGGCGGAGACGCTGTAGACGCTGCCGCCGGAAACAGCGGTGTCGGCTCCGAACGTGCCCGAAGCCCCCCCACCCGAGTTGATCTGAACGCTCGTCCCGGCCGGAGCGGCGCTGCCGCTCAGGTCCGCCAGCAGCGCGGCCCCGTTGAACGTCCCGAGGCCGGTGGCATTGTCGTAGCCGGCAACTGCCGGGTAGAACAAATTGGTGCTGCCGTCGGCGATGTCGTGGAAGTCCGCCGCATACGCGCCGGTTTTCGCCAGCGCATACAGCGGCGTGTTCGCAAAGCCGAGCGGGCCGCTGCCCGCCGCCGCACGCCGCTGGTTGACCAGCGCGGTGAAGGCCGCCCACAGGGGCGCGGCGCAGCTTGTGCCGCCGTAGAGTGTCCAGCCGCCCCCGTAGTAAATCGCGTAGCCGGTGTTCGGGTCGGAAGCCAAAGATACATCGGGAACATTGCGCTTGGTCGCCGAGCCTTTCGAGGCTGCCGAGCCGGCGAGGCCCAACTGGTACGACGGGATGTTCCACACCGTGGAAATGCCGCCGCCGCCCGCGCCGTTTCCCGCGCCGTTGTTCCAGGTCGTTTCGGACTTGTACATCCCGCCCGGCCCGTTTGTCGCAAGCGCCGTGCCGCCGACGCCGGCCATGAACGGCTGCGAGGCGGGATCGTCTACCGTAAGCGACGAGCCGTTGTCATACGCGCCGCTGTCGCCGGACGCCGCGTAGATGGTCTGGCCCTGCGCGGCCATCTGCTGAAACACCGTGTTTTCGGCGTTCCGCTCACTGGCTCCGGTCGAGACCTCGTCAAGACCCCACGAGGAGCTGATTTGTTTGGCAAGGTTGTCGGTGGCGATTTTATTGTAAGTGTCAATGCCGCCGGTGTCGGAGTTCGGGCCGATATACACGAGGATTTTCGCTGCGCCCGGCGCCAACGCGGCTTGCAGCTCAATGTCCAGCGTCACCTCGGCCGCGCCGTTGGTGGTGAGCGGCGCGGCGGTCGCGCCGTCCAAAAAAATGTTTTGCAGGGGGATTTTAGGCAGGCCGAACGCCGTTTCGTAAGCGGCAATGTCCGACGCCGTGTAGCCATCCAGCTCAAACAAGGCCAGCGTCTGCCCGTCGCCGTTTGCCGGAATGCCGCCCAGGTTATACGCGGTCTTGATGTCCGAGGGGGTCAAGCCGCCGCCCGGCCCGGAGCCGGTCTGCCGCCCGGCGGCCAGCGGGTCCAGGGCCGGGGACAGCGCGGAGAACGGCAGGCGCAGATGCGGCTGGCGCAGCGACGCATTGGACAGGCCGACAATGCCGGAGACAAGGCCGCGCAGGGCCGACGGCACCTGCGGCTCGGCATCGGGGGCAAAAAACGTGCGTCCGTCCGTGCGCGAGTATGTCATCAAATGCAGGCCGAACGCGCGTCCCACCTGCCCGGCGGGCGCGGACACATCCAGCACGGTTCGGTTCGGGTGCGTGCCCGTCACGGTCAATCCCAGCGACTTGGCGTATGCGATGACGCGGGCGTACTCGGCGGGGGTCGGGCTGTAGCGAGCGGTGAACTGCTCCGGGGTCAAAAAGCGCCCATAGCGCGGGTCCGCCGGGTCGGACAGTCCGCGCAGCAGGTCGTCCAGCTCCGCCTGCCGATGCAGCGGCAGGGTCAGCGCCAAAGCCACCGGCTGCGTCGCCGTCAGCGGCGCGACCGCCTGCGCGGTCCGGGCGGCGGCCGGGATATGCCCCGGCAGGGCGGAAAAGCCCGGCGACTGCGCCGAGGCCGGCGCGGAAAGCGCCGAAAGTCCGAGCAGCGCAAGGCCGAGCCGCACGGGCGAAAAGCGGAGAAACATAGAAGCACTTCCTTCAAGTAAAATGCGCCCTGTTCGGCGCACTGAAACGGCACTTCCATTTTATCGCATATTTAGGGGAAATGGACGACGCGGAGGAAACAAAACGGAAATAGTTTCGCCCGAGGCTGACTGACCGGCGGGTCCCGAAACGGGCAGTTATTCCACATAGTCGCAGAGGCGGCTGCGGCTGGGGTGACGGAGTTTTTTCAGGGCTTTGGCTTCAATCTGCCGGATGCGCTCGCGGGTGACTTCAAAGTGGCGGCCCACTTCTTCCAGCGTATGCGGGTAGCCGTCGTCAAGTCCGAAGCGCATTTTGAGAACGTCGCGCTCACGGGCGGTCAGCGAGGTTAAGGCTTCGTCTATTTTTTCGCGAAGCAGTTGAAATGTCGCCGAGTCGCTCGGGGAATCGGAAATATCGTCGGGCAGAAAGTCCGACAAGCGGCTGTCGTCTTCCTCGCCGATAGGGGTCTCCAAAGACAGCGGCTCGGGGGCGATCCGCATGATTTCGGAGACGCGCTCCACGGTCACGTCCATCTCGGCGGCGATCTCTTCCAGCGTCGCTTCGCGGCCCAGGGTCTGCAAAAGATGACTGCTGGTTTTGACCAGGCGGTTGATCGTCTCGACCATGTGGACGGGAATGCGAATGGTCCGGCCCTGGTCGGCAATCGCGCGGGTGATCGCCTGGCGTATCCACCAGGTCGCATAAGTGCTGAACTTGTAGCCTTTGCGGTAGTCGAACTTTTCCACGGCCCGGATCAGGCCGATGTTGCCTTCTTGAATGAGATCGGGAAACGACATGCCGCGCAGGGTGTAGCGCTTGGCGATGGAGACGACCAGCCGCAGATTGGCCTGGGTCAGAATGGCTTTCGCGGTTTGGTCGCCGCGCTCGATCCGCTTGGCGAGGCGCACTTCCTCGGCCACGGTCAGCAGATGGGTCCGTCCGACTTCGCGCAGCCACATCCGCACGGAGTCGTCGAGCGACAAGCCGTCGAGACCCGACAAGTCTTCCGGCGCGATCTCGGGAGCGGACGGAGCGCCGGGGCCGTCCTCGGCGAACGCCAGCGAGGCCATTTCCGACGCCCGCCGGACCGCCGGCGAATCGTCGTCGGGGAAGTCTAGGTCGTCATCGAGGGCCGATTCGGTCAGCGCCCCTTCGCTTAAAGTGGGTTCCAAAGCGACGCCGCCCTCTTCGGCTCGGGCGTCTTCCACAGGTGTCAGCACGATTTATGTTCCTTCGCGAACCGCCGGAGACTTCGGCGTCCCGCGCAGCTCGCTTTGCAGCCGGGCAAACTGCCGCAGCGTTTCCATGTCCGCCGTGCCGCCGGCAATGCGCTCTTTCAGCAGCGAAAGCGCCTGCGTCTTGGCCCGGTCTTTCAAATGCGCGATTTCGCCGGACAATGCTTCCGGCAGCAGCGGCTCGTCGCCGCTGTTCATCAGCAAATCCGCCAGCAGGTCCGCGCGGGGGTCGTCCTGCCCGAGCGCCGCCAGCACGGATTTCGGGTCAAGCGACTGGCCGGAGCGTCCGTGTGCAATCAAAAACTCGGCCAGCGTCCGCGCTTTCGCCGAAACGAAATCTTCCGGCGTCACGAGTTCCAGCGCCGGTCCGGCCAGCGCCGGGTCGTCGCTGACCATCGCCCGGAGCAGATGCCGCTCGGCCTGCTCGGTCGCCCCGCCCCCCGAAGGCGGCTGCGGCAAGGGGGCCGGGCGGCGCGTATTGGCCCCGCCGTAAGCGCTTTGGCTGCCCTGCCCGTTGGCCTGCCCGGCAAGATGGCCGGCGACATCCTGCCGGATATGCTCTTCGGCAAACGCCGCGCCCGCGCCGTAGTGCGGATGAAACGGGGCCAGCAGCTTGACATACTGCTCGCGCTCAAGCACCGACGGCACGGCGGCAAGGATCGGCAGGGCTTTACGAAACAGGGCGACCCGGTCTCGGTCGGTTTCCGCCGGGCCTTTGCGGATCAGCCGCTTGATACGATATTCGGTCAGCGGCAGCGCCGTTTGTATAGCGTCTTCAAAAACAATGCGCTTGCCCGAGCGCAGCAGGCTGTCCGGGTCCTCGCCTTCGGGCAGGTCCAGCACCCGCACTTCGACTTCCTGCGCCTCGAAAATCTGCGCGGCCCGGCTTGCGGCTTTCAGGCCCGCCGAGTCGGCGTCAAACGCCAGCAGCACCACCGACGCCAGCCGGGCCAAAGTCTGGACATGCTCCTCGGTCAGCGACGTTCCCAGGGTCGCGACCACGTTCTCGAACCCCGCTTGGTGGCAGGCAATGACATCGGTGTAGCCTTCCACCACAATCGCCTGCTCCCGCGAAGCAATCGCTTTTCGCGCCCGCCAGAGGCCGTACAGGGTGCGCGACTTCGAGAAAACCGGCGTTTCCGGCGAGTTCCAGTATTTCGGCTGACCGGGCCGGGCGTCGGCAATCAGCCGCCCGCCGAACGCGATAGGCCGCTCCTGCACATCGAAAATCGGAAAAATCAGCCGCCCGCGCAGCTTGTCGAAGGTCCCGCGCTCGCCGAGCGTCACCAGCCCGGCTTTTTCAGCGTCGGCCAGCGCGACCCCTTTGGCGGTCAAATACCGGCACAAGCCGTCCCATTCATCGGCGGCAAAGCCGAGCGAGAAGTTCGTCTGAGCGTCGTGCGCCAGCCCCCGCGCCGCGAGATAATCACGGGCGACCGGCGAGCGGCCCAGCACGTCGCGGTAAAACCGCAGGGCCAGCGCATTGATCTTGTAAATCCGGTCTTTTTCGCCTGCTTCCGACCGGACGCCGCCCCCGCCGCCGTCCCCCGCCTCGCTGCCGCCGTCACTTCTCGGATTTCGCCGGGTCAGCGTGACATTGGCCTGCAAGGCCAGCCGCTCCAATGCTTCGGGGAACGACAAGTTCTCGATCTTTTGGACGAATTTGAATACGTCCCCGCCTTCCGCGCACGACCCGAAGCAGTACCAGCGTCCGATTTCGGGGCTGACCGTAAACGACGGCGTTTTTTCCGAATGAAACGGGCACAGTCCTTTGAGCTTGCCCCCGGCCCGTTTCAGTGTGACATAGCGCTCGACCACCGAAACAAGGTCAATCCGGGTCCGCACCTCATCAATATCGCTGCGGTCGGCCATAAGTCTGTTCCGAAGTCTGTTCCGAAGTCTGTTCCGAACGGCTGAAACCGGCACCGATGCCGGCTCCTCTTGGTAATCCCCTAATCCGGCGACGCGACGATGATGCCGACCAGCCGCTGATCGAGGAATTGAAAGCCGCAGTGCAGGGTATTCCGGTAATCTATGTTGATAATGGAGCCGGAAATCTCGATGTTCTCCGGCGAGCCGTAATGATTGACCACCGCCGCGTAGGTGGTGCCCAGCTTGATGCCGCGTGCCGTGCCGAACGCGCCGCTGTAGCCGGTTTCGCGAATCTGCACCACGCGCTTGTCCGGCGAGATCGTAAATTCCAGCGAGCCGCCGTTGGCCCGGTTGTAAATATACGTATACGCCGGCTTGACCGGCCCGGCCGCCGCCGCGCTGCCGGGGAGGCCGGCCCCGCCGCCGGACGCTCCTAAAAAGCTCCCCCCCGGCGCACCCGGAAAGCCGCCGCCCGGTGCGCCGCCGGGGAAGCCCGGCAGCGAGTCGGTCCCGCTCGGGGCACCCGGAAAGCCGCCGCCCCTAGAAGCGCCGGGAAAGCCGCCGCCGCCGGGAGCGCCCGCCGAGCTGCCCGCCCCGCCCGCGCTGCTGCCGGGGGTGAACGCCGCCGGGGCTGCGCCGCCGACCAAAATCTGGTTCGGATTGCCGAACTTGCGGGTCACGACGGAGCCGGGGGCGAAAATGGACACCCCGGCGAGAGACCGCTCCGCCCCCGCCGCCTGCACCGCCGGCGCGGCCATTCCGAAAAGCGCAGCGGCCGCAAGACCGAGCGTAAGCGTGGGACGCATTGAAAGCGACCGCGTTTGACCTGTGATCATGAAATCCTCCATTGCCGGCACCGCCGGGCAGCCCGAGTGAAAGCACACTGTTTGTATTATACGGTATTATAGCCGTCTCTCGGCCGGAAATCCTGCCCGGCGGCAAAAAACGAACTTTTTTCTGTGATACCCGTCTGTAACACGACTCAAAAAGATTTTTCGGAAGCTGAGGAGCGGCGCGGCATGAATTTTTTGACGGAACACGCCCAAGCGGCCCAAATCTCACCGCCGGACCGCTTTCTGGTGGAGCGCTGCCGGGCCAGCGACGATGCGGCGTTCGGCGAAGTGGTCGCCCGGTACAAAGCCAAAATTTATAATTACCTGTACCGCATGACCGGCAGCGCCGAGGATGCCGAAGATTTGACCCAGGAAGTCTTTCTGCGGATGTACACGTCGCTGGACTCGTTTCGCGGTCAGTCCAGCCTCAGCACCTGGCTGTTTCGGATCGCCGGCAATCTTTGCGTGGACCGATTCCGCCGCGCCAAGCGCCGCACCCCGCTGTTTTCCCTGGACGCGCCGCAGGGCGACGGCGACGGGGCGGCGCATGAAGTCGCCGACGAGACGTATGCGCCCCACACGCTGCTGGAAAACGCGGAATTGGCGGACCAAATCCAGGCGGGCTTGTCCCGGCTGCCCGACAAGCTGCGGACCGCGCTGCTGCTGCACGATATCGAAGGGCTGCCGTATGAGCAGATCGCGGAGATCGCGAACTGCCCGCTCGGCACGGTGAAATCGCGCTTGTTCAACGCCCGCAGGCTTCTTCGCGAGCACCTCCGGCCCTACTTAAATAGCTGACACTTACTCGAATAGCGGAAATTTGTGAGAAATTTATGAAAACTTTACCCTGCCGCGAAATTCAATCGCTGCTGCCGGAATTTGAGGATGACGCCCTGCCCGCCGGGACCGCCTGGCAGGTGCAGACGCACCTGGCCGCCTGCGAGCCGTGCGCGGCCATGCGCCGCGAGTCAGTGTCGGTGCGAACGCTGCTTCAAGCGCTGCCGCCCGCCGCGCCGTCCGCCGGGTTCGACGCCGCGCTGGCCCAGCGCCTGGCCCTGACCCGCCGACCGGCCGCCGTCACATTTCGCACCCGTCCCGCCGGAACCTTCCGGCGGCTGCGGCCCGCGCTGGCGCTGTCGCTTGTGCTGGCCGCCGGGACACTGGCCGCGCTGGAACCGGGCCACGCGCCGGCCCCGCCGATGCCGGCGGCCCCGGCGGCCCGCCCCGCCGACCCGGAATTCGTCGCCGACTGCATCGCCCAGCACCGACAGGACGCCGCCGCCGAGCCGCTGGCCGATTTTTCCGCACAGACCCTCACCGGCCGCCTGGACGGCGTGCCGGCCGGGAATGCGCCGGGCCGCGCCGATTTGTCCGCTGACCCGAGCGCTTTGGCAAACCCGGACGTTTCGTCGGACCCGAGCTTGTTATGATGCGCTTTTTCGCACTTTTCGCCTTTGCCGTTTTCGCCCTTGCTGTTTTCGCCGCCGGGCCGGCCTGCGCCGGACCGCCCCGGCAAGCGGCTCCGCTCGCCTCCGGCGCAGACCCTGCCGCACGGGAGCTGCTGCGCCGGATGCTGCAAGCGGAAAATTCGCTGCCGCTGGCGGGAAGCCAAACCACGGTGGTTGTGCGCGGCGGGCTGGATATTTCGTCTGAGCAGCAGGTGCAGCGGCGCGGCGCAGGCGCACTGCGCCTGGATTACCTGCGCCCCGCCCGCCTGGCCGGCGAGCAGGTGATTGACAACGGACGCTTTTTTTGCCGCTATCTCCCGTCGGAAAACACCCTGGAGCTGAGTCCGTCGCGTGTTCACTCCCTGCGCGTGCGGGTGCCGCAGGTAATCGGGGAGATCAATGCCGGGCGGCTGGGCGTGCAGGCCGTCGGCACGGAGACCATCGCCGGACACCTCTGTACGGTGCTGCAAGTGCGGGTGCAGAGCAGCGGCCCGGTGCCGTTTCAGAAGTTTTGGGTGGACCCGGCCAACGGCGCACAGCTTCGCAACGAGCAGTACGACAGCGCGGGCCGGCTGCGGTCGGCGTCGTACTACACGCAGGTTGTGTACAATCCCGTGTTCGACCCGGCCGCGTTTCGGATTCCCAAACGCGGCGGCAAAGTGGTGACCACAGGGTTTGCTGCCCCGACTTTATCTTTGGACGAGGTGCGCGGGCAGGCGGCATTTCCGGTGCTGTCGCCGGCGGCGCTGCCGGCCGGCTTTCGGTATCAAGGCGGCTCGGTGTCTTCGCGCGGGGCGGCGCAGGTCGCCGCGCTGCGGTTTTGGGGCGGCGGCGGCGGCCTGTCGGTTTTTGAGACGCCCGACGACCGCCCCAGCGGGGCCTCCAAACCGGAGCATCCCCGGCACGGCGTTTTATTTGGCCGTCAAAACGGCCTAAAAATCGTGATTGTGGGGAATTTGGAAAACGCCGAGTTGGACGCCCTGATGGCCTCGCTCAAATAAAGCCGCCCCTTGCTTTTTTGGCGCTTTGGACGTGACTATAAACAAAATGTGTCCAGGCAGAACGAATCAGCTTGCTGCTGTTTGAGATCGCTGAAAAGCCGCTGTCCACACATGGCTGTCACAGTGCAATGTCACCTCAAACCGTTCAGTTCCGCTGCCGAGCATGGTGTTTGAAGTGCCCTCCACTGATGATGCCTCCGCCTCAACGGAAAACAAAGGAGAAAGAAGCTGTGTCACCTCAATAGGTTTCAGTTTATCATGCTGTGCGGGCACTAATTTCCCACCGACACGAAAAATCGGCGGAAGACCGGGTGCGATATGAACCTCGGACGCTCCGAGAGACACGGCTTGATGCAGGAGTAGATTTAAGTTCATAACGCTAATTCCAATCTATGATCAGTTCCGGGGCCGGTGGACAGGGATTGACTGCACCAACAATCGAGATGCCGCGTGCGCCGTCGTTCTTGTTTTCGTAGTAGCAGGTTTTGAAAGCGCCGGAAGTCGTCGTTTTTAGGACTATCCAAATCGGTACATCCGGCCTTCTAGGTTCCAAGCGGTCAAGCCCAAGAGAATTGTAATTATCGCCGGCTATTTCAGTATCTCCATCAGGCGGCAGTTTTGAATGTCACTCCAAATTAATCGGCAGAAGACTTAGCCGGTCAGCCGGGAAACGGGGACTCCGGCGGGGAACAGCGCGGCTTGGCGGTCGCGGGCATAGTCGAATACGGCGGCCATGAGCGGGTCCCAGGTGAAGTACAGGGCGGCGACATCTTCCCAAGCGGCCAGCACCAGGCCGCGCGACTCGGAGCCTTCGGGGATCGGGCCGAAGCCGAACGCTTCGGCGGCAAACACGGGGCAGTAGCGGGTTTCGCCGGCGTGCGGGCCGCTGCGGGGCACGAGGCGGTAGCAGCCGATGAGGCGGCGGCGGGCAGGGTCGAGGTCGGCCCCGGTTTCTTCCCAGGCTTCCCGGACAGCGGCGGCGTCCACGGTTTCGCCGGGTTCGATTCGGCCCGACGGAATGGTCAGGCCCCGGCCTTCAATCTCGGCGAGGGCGACTTTGTCGCCGTAAAAGACAAACAGCAGCACGGCCCAAAGCCGGTGCAGACTTTCCGGCGGCAGGGCATCCCCGGCGTCAAATGTGGCGTCGGCATCCCACTCGGCCCAATACACAGTCGGAAACGGCTCGGGCATAGCGGTTACGGCTTTCAGGGCGTCACGGCTTTCGGGGCGTTACCCCATCGTCATCTGCCAGAAGTCTTTGCCCAGCAAATCCCACGGCAGGCGGCGCTCGTCGGGGTCGCTCAAATCGAACTGCTGGGAAACATAGTACAAAATCGTCGCCGGCTGCTGCCAAATGTTCGCCCCGCCGTGGCCCACGCCCCGAGGGATATACAAAAGCTGCGCTTTGCCGCCGCCCATCACAAAGCGCATCGCGGCCCCGAGGGTCGGCGAGTCTTTGCGGGTGTCTACCAGTCCGATCAAGAGCCGGTCGGTCGGCGGGACAAACCAGACATCTTCCTGGTTAAAGTGCAGGTGGAACGCTTTGATCGCGCCGGGCAGGACCAGCGAGTACGACGACTGCCGAACCTGAAATTCGGGGATCGCTTCTAAATGGCCCGACTCGTCAAAGCGGACCAGCTCGGCAAACGACCCGCCGTCGTCGGTCAACAGCCGCAGGTCGAGAAGTTTCACTCCGTCAATCCGCTTCCCGCCGCCGTACTCCTGCGTCGAAAGATGCTCTCGAAACTCCGCTCCGAAATCGTCCGGCATCAGCGTTTGCTGCATAGGTTCCTCCTCCGTGTTTCGACTTATCCGACGCCCAGCAGCTCGACATCAAACAGCAGAGTCGCATTCGGCGGAATCACATTGCCCGCGCCGGCGACCCCGTAGCCGAGGTGCGCGGGAACCGTCAAAATGCGCCGCCCGCCGACTTTCATGGTCAGGACGCCTTCATCCCAGCCTTGAATCACCTGGCCCCGGCCAATCGTAAAGACAAACGGCTTGGCCCGGTCGCGCGACGAGTCAAATTTGCGCCCGTCGGGAAAGGTCCCGGTATAATGCACAGTGACGGATTTGCCGGCGACCGGGCTTGCGCCGTCTCCGACCACTTCGTCCGTATACTCCAGCCCCGAGGGCGTCTTGATCTTGTCTGCCATGTGTGTCTTCTCCTAAACTGATGAATTAACGCTGAAATTCGGGCCGCAGCAGGGCCAGCAGGTACTCGCCGTAGCCGCTTTTGACCAGCGGCTTTGCGGCGGCTTCAAGCTGTGCGGCGTCCATGAAGCCCATGCGGTAGGCCACTTCTTCAATGCAGCCGATTTTGAGGCCCTGCCGCTCTTCGATGACCTGCACAAACGTCCCCGCCTGCATCAGCGACGCAAACGTGCCCGTGTCGAGCCAGGCCGCGCCCCGGTCGAGGATGCCGACCTGCAAGCGCCCCTGCGCCAGATACTCTTTGTTGACATCGGTGATTTCATACTCGCCGCGCGAACTCGGCTTCAGCGCCCGCGCGATCTCAACCACGCTGTTGTCATAAAAATACAGGCCGGGAACGGCGTAAAACGATTTCGGCACCGCCGGTTTTTCTTCAATCGAGATCGCCCGGCACTCGGCGTCGAACTCCACCACGCCGTAGCGCTCGGGGTCTTTGACATGGTAGGCAAAAACAACCCCGCCGTCGGGATCGTTTTTCTGCTGGAGCATTTCGGCCAGGCCGGAGCCGTAAAAGATGTTGTCGCCGAGGATCAGCGCGACTTTTTCCCCGCCGATAAAGTCCGCGCCGATCACAAACGCCTGCGCCAGCCCGTTCGGCTCCGGCTGGGCCGCGTACTCAAAGCGGCACCCGAGCCGGCTGCCGTCGCCGAGCAGCTTTTCGAAGTGCGGCAGGTCGTGGGGGGTTGAAATGATCAAAATTTCCCGGATGCCGGCCAGTAAAAGCACCGACAGCGGGTAATAGATCATCGGCTTGTCGTACACCGGCATCAGTTGTTTTGAGACCGCCAGCGTCAGCGGATGCAGCCGTGTTCCCGAGCCACCGGCGAGTATGATGCCCTTCATGCCGGGGATTATACCTTAAAGCTGCCGAAAGTTATGTTACGGGAGCAACAGAGTTTTGCCGGGAAACGCATAGGCGGCACAAAGCGAGCAAAGCGAGTGCAGCACAAAGCGAGCAAAGCGAGGAAGTAAACTTCACTCGCTGAATGGCGTCCTTCGGACGAGGGAACAAGAAACGCAATCGTCAGCACTCTTTCGTCCGAAGGACGACATATCTAGCGAGTGAAGTTTACTTCCTCGCTTTGTGCTGCACTCGCTTTGTGCTGCGCTCGCTTTGTGCCGCGCTCGCGTTCACGCGCCGCTTGACACTCCCGAAACCCGTGTGCTATGATTGCGGCATCATGGCACAGCCTCCTCCTCATGCTCCGGTCCCCGCCCCGAACGCCCCGCGCTCCCTGCCCCGCCGGCAGGGGACGCGGCCTGCCCCGCGCCAAAACCGGCCCCGGTTTCAAGCGCTCGATGCGTTTTGGATCGCCGCGCTGTGCCTGCTGTCGGTGGCGGTCTCGGCGCGGCTCGGGGCGACGGCCGGGCACCGCTTGGGGCCGTCGCTGCTGGCGGCGGCGACGGTCGGGACTGTGTACGCGCTCGGCTGGCGGGCGCGGGACCGGGCTGCCGGGGTCGCGGCGGCTTTGCTGCTGGCCCTCAGCCCGTCGTTTCTTGACGCGGCATCGTATTCGCCGCAAAGCGCGGCATTTACCCTGCTCTGCGTCGGGGCGCTGCTGGCATTTGTCGCCGGGTCGTCGCTGGCCGCCCTGGCGCTGGCGTCGGGCGCGGCAATGACCCGGCCCGACGGCCTGCTGCTCGGAGGATTGCTGCTGGGTTTGGCGCTGGCGCAGAAGCGGCCCCGCGCGGCTTGGGGGGCGCTGGTCTTTGCGCTGCCCCTGGCGGGGTTCGAGTACGCGCGGCACCGGCTGGGTTACGGGCTGCCCCGGCTGCCGCATTTTGGGGCATCTTGGGAACTCTGGCGGCGGCTCGGCGCTCCCGCCCCGCTGCTTTTGGCGTGGCTGCTGATCCCCTTTGCAGGCGAGTTCGGGGAAGCGGCGCGGCGTGCCCGCTGGCTGCCGGCGGCGCTGTGGACCGGGCTGTCGCTGGGAGCCGCGTCGTTTTGCACGCTGACAACCGCAGAAGGGATGTCGCTGCCGGCGGCGGCGCTGCTGGCGCTTTTAGCGGGCGGCGGCGTGTCCCGCCTGCTGCCGACACTCGCCGGAGAGTTTCCCCAGCCGGCGGTGCGCTATGCGCTGGCCGTGCTGGCGGTGCTGGGAATAACCGGCCTGCACCTGCGCCTCGACCCGCATGCGGATCGCTTGGTCAGCAGGTCAGCAGGGAGCGCACTTGGTAGCCGCTGAGGGCCGCGCGGCCCGGCAGAAAGCCAAGCTCGAGGACAAAACAAAAGGCGGCGACCGTGCCGCCGAGCCGCTCAATCAGCCGCGCCGCTGCCGCCGCCGTGCCGCCGGTCGCCAAAAGGTCGTCAATCACCAGCACTCGCTGACCGGGCGGCACGGCATCGCAGTGGATTTCCATCGCTGCCGTGCCGTATTCCAAAGCGTAATCTTCGCGGATCGCTGCCGCCGGCAGCTTGCCGGCTTTGCGGATCGGAACAAAGCCGACGCCGAGCGCCAGCGCAACCGGAGCGCCGAACAAAAAGCCGCGCGACTCGATCCCCGCAACCGCTTCCGGCGCAAACGCTTCGGCCTGCGCCGTCAGGGCCTCCACAATCTCCCGAAACGCCGCCGGGTCGGCCAGCACCGGAGTGATGTCCTTGAACACAATGCCGGGACGCGGGAAGTCCGGGATGTCGCGCACCCGCGAAGAAGCTATCAGCTCAGGCATAAGCGCTTTCAGAACGTCGGCACCGTGACCGCCGTGCCGTTCGGGCCGGCGGCGGCATTCACCGGCGGCGCGTTGACCCCCGGCATGGCCGGCGCGACGCCGCCGCCGGGAGTCACAACACTGCCGGGCGACGCAAATGTTCCGTTCGGCCCGGCATATCCGAAGGGACCGTAAGGACCGCCGTACCCGAACGGGTCGGCGAGGCCGAACCCGTCAATCACCCCGGCGTCGCCGACCGACTGCACGCCCGCCCCGCCCGACAGCGGGCCGGGACCGAGCGGGCCGACAACCGCATCCTGCCCGCTGTGCAGCGGAACCGTGTGAGACGTGCCGCCTCGAAACGACAAAAGCGGCAGCTTAGTGATCGCCTGGCCGTCGGCAGTTCGGTCCACCACCAGGCCGCCGAGTCGCGCGGGGGCTTGGCCGCGCGGAAACAGGCCGTAGTAAGCCTTCCACTGCGTCCCCGTCTGCTTGGCGATGGACGCCGCCGCTTCGGACGCGCTCATTTCGCCGCTCGGCAGGTCCACCGTGCCTTCCACCGCGCCGCTGATTTGGGCCAACGCGCCGTCCACGGCGGCGACAGTTTGGATGGCCTCGCGTACCGGCATCCGGGTCCGGCGAAACACCACCGGCGCGTCGGCGTCTATCGGAATGCTCGGCAGAGAAGCGCCGGGCGCGGCTTTGGAGACGACGTACACTTTTTGGAAATCGAGGTCCAGCGCCCCGGCCAGGCTGCTGACTGCCGGCAGGCGTCCGCCGGCCGTGCCGGGGTTGTCCACCGAAAACGTGACGGGGCGGCTGGTGTTGACGCTGCCCCGGAACACGATTGTCGCGCCGAGCCGCTTGTTCAAAGCCACCGCCGCCGCGCTGGCCGGGGTGTTGGTGAAATTTATCGTATCCGCCGATACGGGCGCTGAAGCCGCCGCCCAAACAGCCGCGCCGGCGGCAATGCTGCCGACTACTTTGCTGCCGATTATTCTGCGGGTAGTTTTGATGCTCATCGGTAGGGTCCCTCGCGTGAAGTCAAAGAATGTTGTCTTCTTGTTCCCGGTTTGCCGCCGACGCAAACGCCGCGATCATCGCGCCGCCTTATCCTGCCGCCGCGACCACCGCCGCGAAGTCTTTGGCTTTCAGGCTGGCCCCGCCGATCAGGCCGCCGTCAATGTTCGGGCGGGACAGCAGCTCGGCGGCATTGCCCGCGTTCATCGAGCCGCCGTACTGAACCCGCACCGACCCCGCCGCCTCGGCCCCGTAGGCGCTTTCCACCGCATGGCGCACCACCCCGCACACCCGGTCGGCTTCGTCGGGAGCGCACGTTTCCCCGGTGCCGATAGCCCACACCGGCTCGTAAGCAAACACGACATGCTCGGCGGCGTTGTGAGCGCTCACGCCCGCCAGCGCCCCTAAAACCTGGACGCGCACCACATCGTCGGTCTCGCCCCGCTGCCGCTCGGAGAGGGTTTCGCCGACACAGATAATCGGCGTCAGCCCGGCGGCCAGCGTCGCCTGCACTTTGATATTAACCCCGGCATCGGTCTCGCCGAAGGTTCTGAGGAGATCGGGGGTCAAATCGGGTTCCGGGACTCCGAACCGCCCGCGCGTCTCCGAGTGGCCCAAGAGGACGTAAGTGACGCCGACATCCGCCAGCATCGGCAGGGAAATTTGCGACGTGTACGCGCCCGACGCTTTCCAGAACGCCTCCTGCGCCCCCAGCCCGATAGCGCTGCCCGCCAGCATCTGATTGACCGCATACAGCGCCGTGTACGCCGGGCAGATGACCACGTCCACCCCCGCGAAATCCGCCACCAGCGGCTTCAGCTCGTCGAGAAGCGCCGTCGCCTCCCCGACCGTCTTGTTCATCTTCCAGTTGCCCGCAATGATCTTTTTCCGCATTGTTTCTGCTGTCTCGCTTTCAGTGGTAATAGTGCTTTGGCTCTGTGCCGTCTGCGTCCCTTGAGGAGAAGATGCGAGGAAGTGAACTTCTCTCGCTGTTAGGGTCGTCCTTCGGACGAAAGATAGGCCCGTGCATTGTTTTCTCGTCCGAAGGACGACCCTAACAGCGAGAGAAGTTCACTTCCTCGCTTTCCCTCGCTCCTTTACCCCCGCCCCACCATCGGCAGCAAATCTCTTACCTGCACAAGCGCATCCGGCGCGGCCAGCGGCGCGGCGGCCTCGGTTTCGCCGCAAACGCGCAGGCTGACATACGCGCCGTTTTCCGGCTGACGGCGCACTTCCAGCGTACGATTTTGCAGGTTGACGATCCAGTAGTCCGCAATGCCGTTCTCGGCATACAGCCGTAATTTTGTATTGCGGTCGTACTGCAAAGTGCTGTTGGAAACTTCGACCAAAAGCAGAACATCGGCAGGACGTGGCACATGAGAATAACCATCGGGAACACCCGCAAGAACCGTGACATCCGGTTCCGGTTCCAAACCGCGCTCGACATGAAGCGGCATCTGTTGCTCCGTGAAATGGCCGAGACCAAATGCGTTTTCTAAAGCGTCCGCCGTTTTGCTGATGGCAATGCTGTGCGGCCTGCTCATGGGACTCATGCGCGTGATGATCCTTCCGTAGATTAGCTCTGTGCGCTCTTCCGGCCCTAAAACACCGAAATTGGTAAGATTGTAGTATTCGCCGCGATTGAACAGGTAGGGCACCCGGCTGTCGCAGTCCACGATCTCGCCGTCCACTAGCGCCAAAGCCTCGTCGAGGCCGAGAATTTCCGGCGAGACCATGCGCCGGAACTCATCCGGCGTCCAGCGGCGCAGGGCGAGGCCGGAGTCGGGGGTAAGGTCGTCCAAAAGCGTCGAAGCGGGCGCGGGTCGGTCGGCAAGAACGGTCATGGTGGTTATGCCTTTCGTGAACACACTACCGAAGTCCCCCCGGCCCCCAATAATGGGGGAGCAGAAAGTGCCCGGTAGGGGCGCTGCTTGCTGCGCCCTTTATTGCTGCGCCCTTTATTGCTGCGCCCTTTATTGCTGCGCCCTCTGTCCTGCCCTTCTCCATTCTGCTCCCCCATTATTGGGGGCGGGGCCGGGGGACTTTTACGGCTTTCGGAATAGGGTCTGGTCGCGGCGGCGGCCGACGGAAATGGTCGTCAGCGGGACGCCGACATGGGCTTCGACGGCTTCAATGTAGCGGCGGGCATTGCCGGGGAGATCGGCGTACTCGCGGACCGCGCTGACATCTTCGGACCAGCCGGGGAACGTTTTGTAGACCGGCTCGCAGCGGCACAAGCGGGCTTGGTCGCTCGGGAAATCGGTGATTTCTTCGCCGTCCAATCGGTACGCGACCGCCATCTTGATTTCGTCGAAGCCCGTCAGCACATCCAAATGACCCAGGTACAAATCGGTCAGGCCGTTGACCAAAGCCGAGTAGCGGAGCGCGACCCCGTCGAGCCAGCCGCAGCGGCGAGGGCG
This sequence comes from Capsulimonadaceae bacterium, assembly GCA_965246745.1. Taxonomy (GTDB): domain Bacteria; phylum Armatimonadota; class Armatimonadia; order Armatimonadales; family Capsulimonadaceae; genus JANXMY01. Next base: position 3,212,183 of record OZ251980.1, on the reverse strand, counting down.
GCCCGTGGTCGTGCCGTATTCCGCGCCGCGCTCGCGGATCAAATCGCCGAGGGGGTTGTTCTGCTCGGTCGGAAACGCCCCCGCCCCGACCCGTGTGGTGTACGATTTCGTGACCGCGATGATCTGGTCAATCTGGGTCGGCCCCAGCCCTGTCCCGATGCACGCGCCGCCCGCCGACGGGTGCGACGACGTGACATAGGGGTACGTTCCTAAATCTATGTCCAAAAGCGTCGCCTGTGCGCCCTCAAACAAAACTTTTTTGCCGGACCGGGCGGCATACGCCACCCGCAGCGCCGTGTCGTCCACATAAGGCCGGAGCGCTTCCGCATGGGGCCGCAGCTCATCTAAAATCTTCTGCGCCGACAAGGGCTGTGCGCCGTACACTTTGGTCAGCACCTGGTTCTTGAAGTCCAAAACTTCGCCCAAACGCTCGGCGAACAGCGGCGTGTCCACAAATTCGCGCATGCGTATTCCGATCCGGGCGGCTTTGTCCTGGTACGCCGGGCCGATGCCGCGCCCGGTAGTACCGAGCGCCCGCTTGCCTTTGCGCTTTTCTTCCAGCTCGTCCAAAAGCACATGGTAGGGCAGGACAATATGGACATTGCCGCTGATTTTGAGATTGTCGCACGAAACGCCCCGCGCTTTCAGCGAGGTCAGCTCGCCGACAAACGAGGCCGGGTCGAGCACCACCCCGTCGGCGACCACGCACAGCGTGCTCGGGTGCAGAATGCCCGACGGCACGAGGTGGAGCTTGTATTCGTCCTCGCCGCCCGCATCGTTCGGCACGACCACTGTATGCCCGGCGTTGGAGCCGCCGCCCCAGCGCACGACGACATCTTTGTCATGCGCGAGAAAGTCAATCAGCTTGCCTTTGCTTTCGTCGCCCCACATCGCTCCCACGACCACTGTGTTTGCCATTGCTTTTCCCCGTGCTTCTGTTTCGGGCCGGGGTTCCCCGGCCTGCGCTTGGACGCCGAATTATAGCATTGTCGGCGGCGGGAAGTCAACGAAGCGGGTACAATCAGCACAAAGGGAAACCCGACATGACACGCTCTGCCTGCCTTGTTCTTTTCGCACTCGCGGCTGCTCTTGTCAGTTCCGGCTGCCGCCGCCCCGGATCGCCTGTGCCGATGCCATTTTATGCAACAGTCCACCCAATGTACAGCGTTACGGATTTAGGCATACTGCCCGGCGGCAAGTCTGTTTATGTAACCGGCATCAACAACAAAGGTCAACTCGTCGGCTGGGTAAAATTAAAGGATTTGAGCACACGCGCTTTTTTGTGGAACGGAAAAATGACCGATCTCGGAGCAAACGCGATCTTTCCAAACTGCAAGGCATTCGCGATTAATGACCGCAGCCAAATTGTCGGTCAAGACCAAATCGGCCCCTGGAATGACTTGAAGAGTCATAGTTTTGTGTGGGAAAACGGCAAAAAAACCATGCTGCCGAATGTCAATATCAGCCTCGGCCAAACAGGGGAAGACATGGAGGCGACAGCAATCAATAACCATGAACAAGTTGCAGGCAGTGCCGGGTATCTTTGTCAGAACGGCGGATCAGTCAAAATCGGCTTCTTTTCGGCAGGCGTCAATGACGCCGGAAAAATTGCGGGGCAAGATGCCGCCCCTTACGCCCCCGGCACACCAGGGTACACCGAGGACCTTGCGCCGGAAGCTCAGTCAACGGCGCTGCACCCTTTTCTTTGGGAAAACGGGGAAACAACCGATCTTGGTCTCATTCCGGGAGCCGAGTATGCCGAAGTGTCCGGCCTCAGCGCCACAGGCCAAGTGACAGGCTGGATGACCCCTTTCGTGTCGCCCGCCGGCTTCCAAAATGAATACTCGTTTTTCTGGAATGGAAGCCGGCTTCTCAAACTGGACGCCCTGGCCGGATACAATTCCAGCCGGGCCTACGGCCTGAACGCTCAGGGCCGGGTCGTCGGGAAGTGTGTGCGCCAGCGCGGTTACGCCCACGCGTACTGCTGGCAAAACGGCACGATGACCGACCTGAACGACATCATTCCAAAGAAGACAGGTTGGATACTGGAAGCCGCCTACAAAATCAACGACCACGGGCAGATCATCGGCGTCGGAACCCACGGCCCCCACCACTACCGAGCTTTCTTGCTGACGCCGCAAAAGTGAGTGCATCCATTCGATGCACAGCGTCTGGGAGGTAGATTCCCCTGACGGCTATCTTCCCTCGCCGATTGGGTACAACGGCGTCAGGGGAGACACGCGATGACAGACACGATGAAAGCAATACGCATCCATGAGTTCGGCGGGCCGGAGAAATTAGTTTATGAAGATGCGCCCAAGCCCGAGCCGAAAGACGGCGAAGTCTTAATCAAAGTGGCGGCGGCGGGAATCAATCCCGTGGACTCCATGATCGGGGCGGGCAAAATGGAGGCGATGGTCTCTCATACCCTGCCGCTGATTTTGGGCTGGGACGTCGCCGGGACAATCGAGGCGGTCGGCGCGGGCGTCTCGAATATGAAGCCCGGCGACGAGGTGTTTGCGCTGGCCGACATTCGGGTCAACGGCGCGTATGCCGAGTTTATCGCCCTGCCGGCGGCGATTGTCGCGCGGAAGCCGAAAACGCTGGATTTGATCGCGGCGGGCGCGGTGCCGCTGGCGGCGACGACCGCGTGGGAAGGGCTGTTCGAGGAAGCGAAGCTGACGGCAGGCCAGTCGGTTCTTATTCACGGCGCGGGCGGCGCGGTCGGGGGCTTCGCCGTGCAGTTCGCCAAATCGAAAGGCGCGGAAGTGTTTGCGACCGCGACCGGCGACGATGTAGCGTACGTGCACGGCCTCGGCGCGGACACGGTGATTGACTACAAAGCCGAAAAGTTTGAGGACATCGCGCAGGGGATGGACGCCGTGCTCGACACGATTAGCGGCGAAACGCAGGCGCGGTCGTGGGGGACACTCAAAAACGGCGGCGTTCTGGTCAGCACCCTGCCGCCGGTGAACGTCCCGCCCGACGCCGCCGCGCGGGGCGTCACCGGCAAGGCGTTCAGCGCTCACCCCGACGCCGCGTATCTCGCCGAGATCGCGGCATTGATTGACTCCGGCAAAGTCCGTGTCCGGGTCGGCGCGGTCCTGCCGCTGTCCGATGCGAAGGAAGCGCAGCAGCAGGCGGCGGGCGGGCATACGCGCGGCAAGGTTGTCTTGAACGTGGGGTAAGAGCGGAAAGAGCGGGCAGCGAAAATAAGAAACCGGCACTTCCGGTGCCGGTTTCTTGTCGTGCCGGTTTCTTGTCGCGCCGGTTTCTTGTCGCCGCCGGGTACACTCGCAGTATGGAAGTGATCGTTATCGGCGCAGGAGTCGGCGGGCTGGCGGCGGCGATTGGGCTGGCGGCGCGGGGGGCGCAGGTTACGGTGCTGGAAAAAAACAGCACACTCGGCGGCAAGCTGAACCAGTGGGAACACGGCGGCTTTCGGTTTGATACCGGGCCGCACGTTTTGACCATGCTGTGGGCTTTGGACGAAGTATTTTCGTCAGCCGGGCGGCGGCTCTCGGATGTGCTGGAGTTGGTGCGGCTCCCCACGGTCTGCCGCTACCACTTTGAGGACGGGCAGACACTCGACGCGCCGGGCGACCCGGAAGACGCGGCGCGGGCGATCCGGGACTTTGCGCCGGGCGACGAAGCGGGCTTTCGGCGGTTTTTGGAGTACGCCCGGCAGGTCTCGGACGCCACCACGGAGCCGTTTTTGCGTCAGGATTTCGGCGCATCGGTGCGCGGCGTCCCTACCCCCGCCCAGTGGGGCCAGCTTCAGGAGTTTCTGGCGCTGAAGCCGTGGCGCACGCTGCGGGATGTCGTGCGCGAACACTTCCGGGACCCGCGCCTGCGCCAAGTCTTTGAGCTGTATGCGCTGTACAGCGGCTCGCATCCCGCGCGGGCGTCGGGCATCTTCGCCACGGTCGCCGATGTCCAGTGGCGGCAGGGGACGTTTTATGTGCAGGGCGGCTTGTACAAGCTCGCCGAAGCGCTCCGGGACGCCGCCGAAAGCGTCGGGGTTCGGTTCCAAACCGACACGGCCGCCGCCGAGATTATCGTCAAGGCAGGCCGGGCGCGGGGAGTGGAAACACAGTCCGGCGAGCGGCTGTTTGCCGACGCCGTAGTCTGCAATGCCGACGCGCTCGGCGCAATCACGTCGCTGGTGCCCGCCCGCGCCCGCAAGCGGTGGACCGAGCGCCGGGTCGCAAAGATCGAGCCGAGCACGTCCGCATTTCTGTTGCTATTAGGCGTTCAAGGCGAGTATCCCCAATTAGCCCATCACAACTCGTTTCTGGCGGCGGACGGCGAGGCCGAATTCGAGGCAATCTTTGACGCGCAGGTGCCCGCCGCCGACCCGACGGTCGGGGTCGCCTGCCAGTCCGTGACCGACCCCACGAAAGCGCCGCCGAGCTGCTCCAATTTGTTTGTGATGACCAACCCGCCCGCTCTCAGCCCGCATTTCGACTGGCGCACCGAAGCCCCGCGCTGCCGCGATTCGGTGCTGACCAAGCTCGAGCGCATGGGCCTCGCCGACCTGCGAAAACGCATCGTCGCCGAGCAGATGTGGACCCCGCTGGAGTTGGAAAGCCGCTACGGCGCATACCGGGGCGCAATCTACGGCTTGTCGTCGAACGGCTGGCGGCAGGGCTTTCTGCGCCCCCCGCAAGTCTCCCCTGACGTGGACGGCTTGTACTATGTCGGCGGCAGCACCCACCCCGGCGGGGGCGTCCCGCTGTGCGCCCTTTCGGGCACAAACGCCGCGCGGCGGATTATAAAAGACAGCAGGGGTGCCACGGATTGAAATCCGAGGTTGGGATAAACCAGCGTCGGGGCGACGTGGGAATTCAAGGCGCGGGAACAGCCCTCTGTGTTTGTCTTGTGTCGCTTCGACACTGGTTTATCCCAACCTCGGATTTCAATCCGTGGCACCCTTGCGCCGCGCCACCACAATCTGCCGCCCGATGACTTCACCGGCTTCCGGCAGCCGAACGCTGTAATCGTTAAGTGTCAGGCTCAGACGCTTGACCACGGCGCGGGCAGAAGTGCGCTCGCTGTCCGCCGCGATGCCTTTAAGCGACAGCAGCAGGCCGCCCGGCGCGGCAAACGGCGCAAGCCAGGGCAAAAGCGACGCCAGGGGCGCGACGGCGCGGGCGACGACCCAATCAAACTGCCCGGCCAGCTTCGGGTTTTTGGCGGCGTCTTCCGCGCGGGCATGCACCGTGTCAATGTTCTCCAAGCTCAAATCGTCGGCGACGGCGCGGCAGAAGGTCAGCTTTTTGGCGGTGGAGTCCATCAAAGTGACGCGCAGGTCGGGCCGGGCGATCTTCAGCGCCAGCCCCGGCAGGCCCGCCCCCGTCCCGACATCCAGGACGCGGGCATTGGAGGGCGGAGTTTGGACCCTAAAAAGCGCCAGCGAGTCGAGAAAATGCTTGACGGCAATGTCCTGCGGCGAAACCAGGCGCGTCAAGTTCATCCGGGCCGCGTTCCACTCGACCAAAAGCGCCGCGTAGCGCACAAACTGATCAAGCTGGGCCTCGGTCAAGCCTAACTGCCAGGTGTCATTTGCGCCGCGCCCTAAAATCTCGCGAAGCTCGCGGTCGGTGTCAGTCACGGCGGTTAATTGGCGACACGCCAGCGGTTTTCCTGCGTGGAAAGAGTCCCCCGGCCCCCAATAATGGAGGACTCCGATGGAACTTCTTTCCCTGCCTGCCGGTTAAAGAAAACGCCGCGCGGGTAAAGTTCCGTGCTTGCCTGCCCCGCCGCCTGGGGCCGGACTGGGAGAGATGATGCCCATATTGCTCGATTCATACCGCACGGTCCGCGCATTCAGCGAAGCTTTGTGCGAGCCGCTTGTTCCTGAAGATTATGTGGTTCAGTCCATGCCGGATGTCAGCCCGGCCAAGTGGCACCTGGCGCACACAAGCTGGTTTTTTGAGACGTTTGTGCTGAAGCCTCATCTGCCGGGCTACACTTCCCTTCACCCGCAGTACGATTTTTTGTTCAACTCCTACTACAACGCGGTCGGCGAGCGGCACTGCCGGGTGCGGCGCGGGGTTTTGTCGCGCCCGACGGTGGACGAAACTTATGCTTACCGGGCTTATGTAGACAAGTTCATGGACACGCTGCTCGGCGCAGCCGGCCCGGAAGCGCTGGCGGTTTTGGAGCCGCTGGTGACGCTGGGCCTGCACCATGAGCAGCAGCACCAGGAGCTGATGCTGACGGACCTCAAATATAATTTTTTCGAGAATCCGCTGTGCCCCGTGTACCGACCGCGCCGCGACCCGCCCGCGTCTGCGGTTCCCGCGCTGGAATGGATCGAGTTCGGTGAGGGCGTGCGGGAAATCGGCTGGGACGGCACGGGCTTTGCGTTTGACAACGAAACGCCCCGGCACAAGGAATATGTTGCGGCGTTTGCGCTCGGTTCGCGGCTGGTCACCAACGGCGAGTATTTGAGGTTTGTTGACGCGGGCGGCTACCGGCAGCCCGAATGGTGGCTGTCCGAAGGCTGGGGCACGGCGCAGGCGCGGGGCTGGACCGCGCCGCTGTGCTGGTGGAACCGTCGCGGCGAGTGGAGCGAGTTCACGCTGGCCGGCATGGGCGCATTAGAGTTAGCCGCGCCGGTCTGCCATGTGTCTTTGTTTGAGGCCGACGCGTATGCCCGGTGGGCGGGGGCTAGGCTGGCGACCGAGGCGGAATGGGAGATCGCCGCCGAGACCGCGCCGGGGTGCGGCAATTTTGCCGATGCGGGCCGCTTTCATCCCGCGCCGCTGCCCGCCGATGCCGAACCCGAAACGCTGCACCAGATGTTCGGCGACGTGTGGGAATGGACCCGCAGCCCGTATTCGCCCTACCCCGGCTACGCCCCGCCGCCCGGCGCTCTCGGCGAGTACAATGGCAAGTTTATGTGCAATCAGTTTGTCCTGCGCGGCGGCTCGTGCGCGACTTCGCACTCGCACATGCGGTCCACTTACCGCAACTTTTTCCCGCCCGACGCCCGCTGGCAGTTTACGGGCATTCGGCTGGCGAAAGATGTTTAAAACAAGGAACGTTATGATCACGGCCGAGAAGCCCCCAACACTCTACGCACCGGCCGACGCGCAGTTTTTAGCCGAGGCGCTGGCCGGCCTCCGCAGCGCCCCGAAGACACTGCCGTGCAAGTATTTTTACGACCGGCGCGGCTCGGAATTGTTTGACCAAATCTGCGCCCTGCCTGAGTATTACCCGACCCGCACCGAAGCGGCGATCATGGCGGACCAGATCGGCGAAATGGCGGCGGTGTTCGGCCCCGACACGCTGCTGATTGAATACGGCAGCGGGAGCAGCGCCAAAACGCGCATTCTTTTGGACCACCTGCCCGGCCTCGCGGGCTATGTGCCGATAGACATCTCGCGGGAGCATTTGTATCAAACCGCCGAGCGCTTGCAGTCGGCCTACCCCGCGCTGACCATTCAGCCGGTCTGCGCCGATTACACGCAGCATTTCCCTCTGCCGGACATCCGGCGGCGGGTCGGGTCGCGGGTCGTGTATTTTCCCGGCTCGACCGTCGGCAACTTTCACCGGCCCGACGCGGCGGCGTTTCTCGGGCAGATCGCCGAAGTGTGCGGCCCCGGCGGCGGACTATTGATCGGGGTGGATTTACGGAAATCCCCATCCGTGCTGGAAGCCGCTTACAACGACGCGGCGGGGGTCACGGCGGCGTTTAATCTCAACTTACTGACCCGCATGAACCGCGAACTCGGCGCGGACTTTGCGCCGGGCAGCTTCACGCACCGGGCGTTTTACAGCGAAAAGTGGGGGCGGATCGAAATGCACCTGGTCAGCCGCCGCGCCCAAACCGTGCGGCTCGGCGGCGAGGCGGTCCGTTTCGCCGAAGATGAAACGATCTGGACCGAGTGCTCCTACAAATACAGCCTGCCCGAGTTCGCCGCCCTCGCCGAGTCGGCAGGGTTTGAAGTGCGCCGGGTCTGGACCGACCCCGCCGAGAATTTCAGTGTCCAATATCTGACAGTGCGCCAAGAAAGAGGGAATTGATGAAACGTTTTGCTGCCGTCGGGCTGACTGTTCTTGCCGCAAGTGCGGCTTTTGCCGCTCCCGCAGCGGATACGACCGGCGGCTGGGTCGGCCGCGCCGCGCCGGCGTTCACCCTGCCGACCAGCGCCGGGGCGTCCGTGGACATGAGCAAAATTTTCGGAACCAAGCCGGTCGTGCTCTTTTTCTACCGGGGCGTCTGGTGCCCGTTCTGCCAGGCCCAGATGACCCAGCTCGGCGCGGACAAAGCGGCGTTTGCGAAAAGCGGGGCGGCGGTTTATGCCGTCTCCGACGAGGACCCGGCGGCGCAGCAGAAGATGCAGGCCCAGCATGGGCTGAGCTTTGTGACGTTTCTTTCGGACAAAACCGGCACGGCGGCCCGAAAATACGCGGGTGTCTACGACGGCAGAACGACGCTGAAGCCTGCCGTGTTCGTTGTCGGGCGCGACAAGAAAGTCCGCTACGCTTACATCAACGAAAACTTCCGCCTGCGGGCCGCCGACCAGGATGTGCTGAAAGCAGTCCAGACCGCCCCCCGTTAGGCACGCTCCCGGCTTTCTTCCGCCTGACTGCGCTCCAGCAGCACCCATTCGCGGGGCTGCCGCTCTCCGCTGTAGACTGTGAACGACCGCCGGACCGCAGCAATCCGGTAGCCGTTGCCCGCCGCCCAGTGCTGAAGCTCTTGCAGCGCCTGCTCCGGGCTGGGAATTGAGCTGGCGACAAACACGCCGTTTTTGCCGGGACACGGCATTTGATAAACCACGATTGCCTCCATAAAAATCAAGCATAAAGATCAAGAGCGGCTGCCTGCCGCCTGCGCCGTTGCAGGCGGAAGCAGCCGCTTGAGGGAGCCATGAGCAAGAGAGCCTAGCGGCTTCGGCACGGAGCGCTCCCACTGCTTTCGGCGCGTCTCCGGCAGGCGAACCCCGCCTGCACTTTTTATTATGCCGCCCGCGTCAAAAACCCTCACTGCGCGGAATGCCGGGTTTCCGGGGGAGGCCGTTTATGCCCGAAATTATGAGCAAAATCAAGCCGCTGCGCCCTGAAGACTGGCCCCTCTTGAAAGCCGTCCGCCTCGCGGCGCTGACCGACTCCCCGGCCGCGTTCGGCCTGACGCTTGCCGAGGCGTCTGCGTGGAAGAACAGCCGCTGGCAGGAAAACGCCTGCCGGTTTTCGCGCCTCCCGCCCGCCGCGTCTTTTCTCGCGCTGACGGATGGTCAGCCCTGCGGCATGGTAAACTGCTTCGTCACTGAAGCCGATCCCCAAACCGCTGAGATGACCGCATTCTGGGTCGCCCCGCAGCAGCGCGGGCAGGGCGTCGGCGGCGCTTTAGTCGCGGCGATTGCGGGCTGGGCCGAAGCGCAGGGCATGACTACGCTGCACGCGTGGGTGGTCGAGGACAACGCCCGTGCGCTTGGCTTTTACCGCAAGCACGGCTTTTCGGAGACAGGCCGAAGCGAGCCGCACGCACCGGACCCGGCCAAGCGGGTGAAGCTGCTGGCCGTCGGTATTTAGCCTTTCCTATCCTAAACCGACCCGCAAAATGCTACAATACGGAACAGGCAGGTAACCACGCGTTACCTTCCGGCTGTCGCAGAGGGCACCACTATTATGTCAGGACAAAATGGACAGAGCGGCACCAAGCCGCACGCCGCGCCGGAAGGCATCACCAAAATCACCGTCGGTGGCTACAAATCCATCGCCGAAGAGCAAAGCATCGAAATCCGGCCGCTGACCATCTTGGCTGGTGCGAACAGTTCAGGCAAATCCAGCATCATGCAGCCTTTGTTGCTAATGAAGCAGACCTTAGAGGCCAGTTATGATCCCGGCGCATTGCTACTTGACGGGCCAATCATTAAATTCACGTCAGCAGAACAATTGCTTTCTTCAGTTGCTTTACCCCCTGTCGGGACTGGTTTCTTAGTAGGAATAGGCATTTCTTCTAACAGAACGGCGACAACTGCTTTTCTTAAAGACCCAACCCGCGCATTCAACATTGGATCGATGTATCTAGATGACAAAGGCCGGAGCTTTAGGTTTCTACCTGAGATGGGGCATGATCAAATTCTAAGTGAGTTGCTCCAGACAAGTAGCAATCCGTTCGATGCAAATGTCCAACTAAGCGTAGTGCGAAATCGTTGCTTTTTAGAGTTCGGACTAAAGATTGAAGATGGCAGCGAGAGGGCTACTTATCCCTTCTCCCTTTTGTCTAACATAGTAGAAATTTCGAGGATGTTTGGCTCCTCACAGCCTTCCTTGAGCGATCTTGTATTCACCTCAGACATAAAAAAGCATTTACAAGAAACTATCTACTTACCGGGTCTTAGAGGCAATCCATTGAGAACTTATTTCGTTGCCGCAGTGAGTTCAAATTTCCCAGGTATATTTAACAACTATGTTGCGAGTACTCTAATCGCATGGCAAAAAGATAAGCAAGATAAAATTGATAGCCTTCAAACATATCTCTTTGGTCTAGGGTTGACAAACAATGTATTCGCAAGATCAATAAATGATGCTCAAGTAGAACTGAGTGTCGGTCGAACATTGCGCGGCAACACGGAACATATGGTAAACATTGCAGACGTTGGTATTGGAGTTTCGCAAACTTTACCTGTCTTAGTCGCTTTGCTTGCCGCGAAACCCGGTCAACTCGTTTATCTTGAACAGCCGGAAATCCATTTGCACCCTCGCGCTCAAACCGCAATGGCGCAAGTTCTGGCGGATGCAGCAATGCGCGGCGTTCGGGTGGTGGCTGAGACGCATAGCTCGCTGCTGCTGCTTGGTGTTCAAACGCTTGTCGCTGAGGGAAAGCTGCCGCCGGAGCTAGTCAAGCTGCACTGGTTTGAGCGAGGCGATGACGGCGCGACAACGATCCGCAGTGCAGATTTGGACGAGGGCGGGGCATTCGGCGACTGGCCGGAGGATTTCGGCGATGTCTCACTAGATGCACAAGATCGCTTTCTGGACGCAGCGGAAAAGCATTTGCTAGGAACATAACATGGCTCAAAGTGTTCGGAAGTGGCTGGTGATAGATGCAAGTGTTGGTGGGATGACAGGAGGAGGGGTTGTCGCAGAAGAGACGCCGCAGGGAAGATGCCGACGCTGCTTACGAGCAGTTAAAGCAAACCAGTACGGGATTTTCTTTCATCCTCAAACTTGGGAAGAATGGAGACGGCATCGGTCAGAGTATGCGAAAGAGTGGCTTCAGCAAATGTACTCACGCAAAAGGGTCACAATTAAGCGCGAAGACGAGATACCGGAGAGTATTTTGAGCATAAGGGTTCAACGGCTGATTAGAAAACGAGTAGGACCGGAAATACTCACCGAGGCTGTTTGTACAATTATGCTAAAGGATTGTCATCTTTTAGAAGCATCGCTCGCTGCCGATAAAGTTATTATTTCGTTGGATGAAAAAGTTCGCTTTCATTTTTCGGTGGCGACCGAGAATATCGGCGAGATTCGTGAAATCGTTTGGGTCAACCCGGATAAAGCGGAAGAAAATGCGCTGGTGTGGCTGGAGGAGGGAGCCGAACCGGAAAAGCATCGGCAGCTAGGGTTTCAGCAAAACACGACGGAGTAAATCTGCTAAAACGAACTGCCGTTGACAATGCGCTTCCGGCTTGGTATACTTTGGTCAACATTGTGAAAAATTGCACGGATTGTTTTTGGTTTCCTTAGAAGGTGGCGGCAATGGCGTATGCGTCGTTAGGCGAGTTTATTCAGCGATTAGAGAAAGCCGGAGAGCTGCGGCGGATTTCGACACCGGTTTCCCCGAAGCTGGAAATTACAGAGATCGCGAACCGGGTAATGAAGATGCCCGGCGGCGGGCCGGCGTTGCTGTTTGAGAATGTCATCGGATCGAAATTTCCCCTGGCGATCAATCTGATGGGGTCGCGGCAGCGGATGTCGTGGGCGTTGGGTGTGAACGACATGGAGGAAATCGCGGATGAGATTGCGGCCCTCACAAAGCTGCCGTCGGACGTGCCGCCGACGCTGTTTGGAAAGCTCCAGCTTTTGCCCCAACTGGCAGCGCTCGGGAAAATCTCGCCCAAGATGGTCTCGTCCTCGTTTGCCCCCTGTCAGGAAGTCGTGCATCTCGGGGACGACGCCAATTTAGACGATTTACCGATACTCACCTGCTGGCCGGACGACGGCGGACCGTATATCACCCTGCCGACGGTGTACACCAAAGACGAAGGCACCGGCAAGCGCAATGTCGGCATGTACCGCATTCAAAAGCAGGGGCCGCGCGAAACCGGGGTCCACTGGCAGCGGCATAAAGTCGGCTCGCGGCACTTTGCGAACTTTGAAGCCAAAGGCCGCGACATCCCTATTGCGATTGTGCTCGGCGGCGACCCGGCCCAAATCTATGCCGCGACCGCGCCGCTGCCCGACGACATTGACGAGATGGTCTTTGCGGGCTTTCTGCGAAAACAGCCCGTCGAGCTGGTCAAGTGCAAAACTGTGGATATTGAAGTGCCCGCGAATGCCGAGATTGTGATTGAAGGGGTCGTGCCCGCAGGAGTCCGCCGCCGGGAAGGGCCGTTCGGCGACCACACCGGCTACTACAGCCTCGCCGACGATTACCCCGTTCTGAAAATCACGGCGATCACGCACCGCCGCAACGCCGTGTATCCCTGTACGATTGTCGGCCCGCCGCCGATGGAGGACAAGTATATCGGCATGGCGACCGAGCGCCTCTTTCTGCCACTGGCGAAGCTGTTTGTCCCCGAAATGATTGATTATTCGCTGCCCGCCGAAGGCGCGTTCCACAATCTGGCTTTAGTTCGCATCAAGAAGCGGTATCCCGGCCATGCGTTCAAAGTCATGCACGCGCTTTGGGGCCTGGGGCAGATGATGTTCACCAAGTGCATCGTCGTGTTCGATGAAGATGTAGACGTGCAGAACCACGCCGACGCCGTCTGGCGGGCCTTTGCCAATGTAGACCCCGAGCGCGACATCACCTTCGTCAAAGGCCCGATTGACGTGCTGGACCATGCCTCTCCGCTAATGGCCTTCGGCTCCAAGATGGGCGTGGACGCCACCCGCAAATGGCCCGACGAGGGCTTCACCCGCGAATGGCCCGATGTCCTGACCATGCCCGCCGAAGTCAAAGCGAAAGTGGACGGGATGTGGAAGGGCTTGGGGATCGAATAGCGCCCGGCGCTGGGAGTGCCGGCTCCAAGAAACAAATATGGCTTTCACACAAACCCGAAACCCCTGGCGCATCTACAAAGCCTGGTTCTGGGCGGCGACCGTTTATAACATTCTTTGGGGCACGGTGGTCGGCCTGAAGCCGACGCTGATGCTGGGGTGGATGGGCATGACGGCGGCGCAGCAATCCGCCGCCGGGCCGCTGCCCGCGATTCTGGCGGCGTGTATCGGGATGTTTGTCGGGGTCTACGCCATCGGCTATGCCTGCGTCGCACTGGACCCGCCGCGATTTTGGCCGTTTGCGCTGCTGGGACTTTGCGGTAAGATACTTGGGCCGATGGGCTGGGCGCTGCACCATTTTTTGGGACATCTGCCGTGGCCGTCGCTGTGGGTGAACGTTTTCAACGACTTTGTTTGGTGGCCTGCGTTTTTCGGGCTGCTGTGGACCGTGCGCCGCGAGCGCCGGGCGGGGAGAATTAAACTATGAACCGAGTGCTGCGGGATACATTGATTGGGGCGGCGCTGACCGCGCTGCTGGCGTTTGTGCTGATCAAGCTGGGCTGGGAATAACTTGAGCGGGGAACATCGCGGCGCGGGCGGGCGTCGTACCGGCGGGCTTGACGACGGCACGCTCGGTGTGCCATGATAACGTTGCGCCCCGAGAATTCTGCCCGATCACAGGAATTGCCCCGATGTCCGTCCCGCCCCGCCCTGCGTTGTCCCCTGCCGACTTGTCCTGCCGCCTGGTCGCCCTGCTGGTGTTCCTGCTCGGCGTCGGCATGCTGATCTTCGTGTTCGTCACCGCCCTGCACTTGTTTCAATCGCCCGCGCCTGGCCTTGCGCCGCTGCAAACCCCCGGCGCTCCGCCGCCGGCCGCCGCCAACATCGGCGTTTCCCTGGCCGGCCTGGCCCGCGACCTGCTCCTGCTCGGCATGATGACCCTCGCCGGGTCCCTGCTGGCCTCCAAAGGCGCTCACTTGTATTTCAGCGCCGGGTCCCCCCAGCCCCCAATAATGGGGGAGAAGGAGCGCCCGTAGGGGCGCTGCTTGCCGCGCCCTCTTTCCTGCCCTTTCTAGTCTGACTCCCCCATTATTGGGGGCCGGGGGGATTTTGCCCTACCCTTCTGGAACCGCGCCAGCCATTCCACCGCTCGCCGCTCCATGTCGTCTGTGTAAGCATGACCGAGGCCGGGAAACAGCTCGAGGTGCAGGCGCTCCGGCGCGTGGACGTACAGCGGCCGCAGGCGCTTTTCCAGCGCGATGACTCCCTCCACCGAAACAGTCTCGTCGAAAGTCCCGTGCTGCATCAAAAGCGGGCGCGGCGGCAGCGCTTCCGGCAGCAAGCCGAGCGGGCTGAGCGCGGCGGCGCGGTCAAACAGCGGATGGCCGGGGCCGAGGCCGTAGCCCCGCAGCGGGCCGGTCCAGTCCGGGCTGCCGATGGCGACCGACGCGGCGGCTAAACGCGGCTCAGTCAAAAGCGCGGCAAACACGGAGTACCCCCCGAGCGAAATGCCGTGAATACCTGCCCGCTCCGCCCCAAGGGCATCCAAAACGCGGGACACGTCGCGGGCTGTCCCGGAAATCATCGCTTCCGTTGTCCCCAAAAAGTCTGTTTGCAGACGAGAGTCGCGGGTGTCCGCGCCGGGCCGCGCCCCGTGCAGCACGGCGTCCATCGCCACCGCATGAAATCCCGCGCGGGCGAAGGCCAGCAGCCCCGGCAGCATTCTTTCCTTGCGGCTGCCGAGCGGGTGCAGCACCAGCACCGGCGGCGCATCGGTCGCCGCGTCGGCAGGGGCGACGTGCAGGGCCGGAATGTCCCCGGCCAGCGTTTCTTCGGTCAAAGTGTAGGCAGGCATGTTTTTTCTCCGTAGGCTTACTCCGACGCCAGCGCCAGCAGCAGCAGCAGGACGCGCCGGCCGCGCGGCGCGATGCCGTAGCGGTTGCGGCTTTCCTGGGCGATCAAGCCGGCGTGCATGAGATCGCGCAGGTGATGGTACAAGCTGCCGGTGCTGAGGCTTGCCGCCGCGCCGAGCGCCGCCGCGCTTTCCGGCGAGTGTCCGAGCAGGGCGCGAAGGAGGCCGACTTTCTGCGGCGACGACAGCGCGTACCCGAGCACGGCCACGGCCTCGTCGGCGGTTTTGCCGAGCTGGGCCGAAGACACGCTGACCGTGCCGGTTTTAAACGCCGCATCGCCGTCGCCGCGCGGCGGCTGGAAAATGCTGTAGGAAACACCGGATTTCGGGTCGGGCTTGGCCTCGGCCTTTGGGTCGGAACCCGGCTCCGGCTCGGGTTTTTGGTCCGGTTTTTGCTCGGCGAGCAGGTTTTGGAGGTGCTTCATCTCCGCCTGCATCTGTTTCAGCGCTTCTTTGGTTTGTTTATCCATGTTTTGTAATAGTGTAACATGAAAATTAGCTGCTGTCAAGCCGTGTAGACAATCCCGGCGTTCGTGGGTATACTGTCACCGAACGGCAAAAATGCCTTGAAGATGTCCCAAGAGATGTCACAAAAAGGCGCAGGGGAGGCACGCATGACAAAAATCCTGGTGGTGGATGACGAGGAGCCGATTGTTGACGCGATTTCGTACAACTTGAAAAAAGAAGGGCTGACGGTGGAAACGGCCAGCGATGCCGACGAGTGCATCAGCCGGTTTTTGTCGGGCAGTCCCGATCTGGTGATCCTCGATGTCATGCTGCCGTCGGGCAGCGGCCTCGACCTTTGCCGAAGACTGCACCGGCACAACGCCGCCCTGCCGGTGCTGCTCTTGACCGCCCGCGCCGCCGAAGCCGACTGCCTGCGCGGCTTCGATGCCGGGGCCGACGATTATGTCGTCAAGCCGTTTTCTATGCGCGAGCTGATGGCCCGTGTTCATTCTCTTCTGCGCCGCGCTTCTCCCCCCGCCGACCCGGACCCCGTGCCCGAAGCCCCTCCCGCAAAGCCCGACACGCTGCTGATTGACAACATGGAAATCCGGGCCGACCGCCGCGAAGTGGTCAAAAACGGCAGCGCCGTGTCCCTGTCCCGCAAAGAGTTCGACCTGCTGAAGCTG
Organism: Capsulimonadaceae bacterium; assembly: GCA_965246745.1. GTDB lineage: Bacteria > Armatimonadota > Armatimonadia > Armatimonadales > Capsulimonadaceae > JANXMY01. The sequence continues at coordinate 3,195,953 of OZ251980.1, read as the reverse complement.
CTGACCGCGAACCGGGGCCGGGTCTTTGACCGCCAAACCCTGCTGTCGCGGGTCTGGGGCGAAGACTGCTATGTGGACGACCGCACGGTGGATGTTCATATCCGCTGGCTGCGCGAAAAGCTGGAGCCGGTCCCCGCCAAGCCGGAAATGCTGCTGACCGTGCGCGGGGTCGGCTATAAATTTAAGGGCTAACCCGTGAGTCTTTTTGTTTGGCCGCGCCGCGCCAAAGACGACGGCGCGGAGACCGAAGAGCTTTCCGGCGGCCCGGCGGACGGCGTGGACGCACGCTGGGCGGCGCTGCTGGAAACCACCGAAGATGCGGTGCTGCTGGTAGACGGCGACGGGCATATTCTGGAAGCGAACTTGGTGGCGTCGGCCTTGTTCGGGATTTCCGGCACCGGCGCTCTGCTGGCCCAAACCCTGTCGCCGGAGCTGGACGAGCTGTACAAGGCCGCCCTCCGCCGCCGGTCGCGGGTCGAGCGGGAAGTGACGCTGAGTCATCCGCCACGGGCGCTGTATGCCCGGATTACCCCGGTCGGCGGCGCGGAGTTTTTGGTGGTGCTGCGCGATTTGACCGAGCTGAGGCGACTCGAGCGTGTCCGCCGGGACTTTGTCGCCAATGTCTCCCATGAGCTGCGAACGCCCCTGACCAGCATCAAAGCGATGGCCGAAACGCTGCTTGACGGGGCATTAGGGGATGCGGAAGTCGCGCCGCGCTTTCTCGGGACGATCATCCGCGAGTCGGACCGCCTGGTGCGCTTGTCCGCCGACCTGCTGGACTTGTCGCGAGTGGAAGCGCTGGGGATTGAAAAAAAGCCGATTGATTTGGCGTCGCTTGTGAGTGAAGTGTCAAGCCGGCTGGGGTCGCAGGCCGAAAAAGCCGATGTCGGCCTGGTCAGCACGATTCGCGGGCCGCTGATTGTCCACGCCGACCGCGACGAGATGGCCCAAGTCTTGGTCAATCTTTTAGACAACGCCATCGCCTACACCCCGCGCGGCGGAGTGGTCAGCCTCAGCGCCGCCGAGACCCCCGAAGCCATCACCGTCGCCGTCGCCGACACCGGCATCGGCATTTTATCCCACGACATCCCCCGCCTCTTCGAGCGCTTTTACCGCGCTGACAAAGCCCGCTCCCGCGCGTCGGGCGGTACCGGCCTCGGCCTGTCCATCGTCAAGCACATCGTCGAAAACCACGGCGGCACGGTCGCGGTGGAAAGCGAATACAACAAAGGCAGCGTGTTTTCATTCACGCTGCCGAAAAGCTGACCTACCCCCGGCGCAAGCGCCGGGGGTAGGTTCCTTACGCCGTCGCCGCCGGCCGGAACGGCCGGGCGGAAGTGATTTTGGCGGAAAATTGGTCTACGCTGAGCGCGACAATCGCCAGTGAGCGCTCGAAAATGGCCGGAAACGAGTCGGGCGACGGCAGCAGGGCTTCAATGCCGAACGCCACTTTGCTTGGGTCGCCGTCGTCGGGCAGCGTGATTTTGATCGCTTTCAGCGACCGGCCAACTTCGTTCGCCGCTTGCAGCGCTTTGTCCCGGTCGGTCAGCAGTCCCTCGTAGTTCATGTAGCAGTAAACATTGAAGTAGTTTGGGTCGTCGGGGCTGGTGACGCTGAAAAAAAGGCGGCCTTCGCGCTTAAACGTAATCCCGCCGTTTTCGTCCGCCAGCGGCAGGTAGCCTTCCGCCGTCAAAAACGCCATCAGCGGCGTGGTGTTGTCTGCCATAATTTCTCCTGTGGTTTGTGTTTATTTGCTGCGCCGGCCGTTGGTCTGGTTGAAGTAGTACGCGGCCCCGAGAACGGCGACGGGGAGGAGCGCTTTGGCCCACAGATTAACGAACCCGTGGGGACTGCCGACCATCCACGCCGCGCCCCAGTACAGGGCATAGGAAAACGCATACAGCGCCAGGGCGCACCCGATCATCACCGGCAGGCGGGGGCTACGCTTCACGGAGCCACCGGGCGGCGTCTTTCGCGTGGTACGTCAAAATAAAGTCCGCCCCCGCGCGTTTGATGGACAGCAAAATTTCCAGCGCCGTCGCTTTCTCGTCCAGCCACCCGTTCTGCGCGGCGGCTTTGACCATCGCATATTCCCCGGAAACATTGTACGCGGCCACCGGCAGGTGCGTCAGCTCGCGCACTTCGCGGACAATATCGAGGTACGAAAGCGCGGGCTTAACCATGATCATATCCGCGCCCTCGGCAATGTCCTGCGCCGCTTCTTTCAAGGCTTCCCGGCGGTTCGCCGGGTCCATCTGATACGTTCGCCGGTCGCCGAACGCCGGGGCGCTGTCGGCGGCCTCCCGGAACGGGCCGTAGAACGCCGACGCGTACTTGGCGGCATACGACAGCAGCGGCGTATCCGAAAAGCCCTCAGCGTCCAAAGCGCGGCGCAGCGCCCCCACCCGGCCGTCCATCATGTCCGACGGCGCGACCACATCCGCCCCGGCGGCGGCGTGCGAAACCGCCGTGCGGGCCAGCAGCTCCAGCGACGGGTCATTGAGAATTTTCTCCCCGTCCACAATTCCGCAGTGCCCGTGCGACATATACTCGCACAAGCAGACATCGGTAAAGACCAGAAGATTGGGATTGTCGGCTTTGAGCGCCCGCACCGCCGTCTGTACAATCCCGCCGTCGGCCCACGCGCCCGACGCCGCCTCGTCTTTGGTTTCCGGCAGCCCGAACAGCAGCACCGCCGGCAGTCCCAGCGCTGCGATCCGCTCGGCTTCGTCCCGCAGCGCGTCTACGGTCATCTGAAACACGCCCGGCAGCGGCGCAATCGGGCGGCGATCCCGGCCCGCGCCGGGGACGACAAACAGCGGGTCAACCAAGTCGGCGGCGGCCAGCGAAGTCTCGCGCACCATCCCGCGCAGCGCCGCCGTCCCGCGCAGCCGCCGCGCCCGATGCCCCGAAAGTGAGTAATCTATTGGTTCCATAGGGAGTTCCGCAGACGCTAAAATTCGCCCCGCGCTGAGGCTATTGTAGCACGAATTAGGCTGTTTTTGTCCTTCAGACAAGGCTTTATTGGGGTGCGGGGCGAGGACGCCTCATGTCACCCCGCTACGCCGGGTCCCGGATCATGCCCGCAAACAGCAGCGCTCCCGTCACTTCATCGCAAATGGCCGCCAGGAACGGGCGGTCCACGCGCATCGTTACGGCAGGCGGGGACGGAACGCCGCCGCGCGTCATCACGACGGCAGTGGCGGCGGCAGCGACCGCGCCTTTTTCGTCCACGTCCAGCGTCGCCTTGTGGATCACCTCGCTCAGCAGCGCATCGGGAAACCCCATCGGCAAAAAGTCCGAACTGCGCCGGAACGCTGCCGTCATTCCCAGCGCCGACAGCGGCCCTGAAAGCCGGACAGCGAACTCGGCATGGAAGCGCGGCAGGAACACGCGCAGGCGGGTCGGCGCAAGCGCCGCCGTCAGATGCGCCCAGGTGTCCGGGGCAAGCGCCTCGGCGACACTGTCCACAGTCCGCTCCGGCGGGGGCAGCACGACCACCATACTCATGCGGCCCGCATCGCCGTAGCGCAGGCTGACCGCCTGCCCGAGCGCCGTGTCGGCGTACCGCAGCATGCCGGTAAGGCACATCAAAGGCACGGGTTTGGACACGCTCGGAGACAAATAAAACGGGCCGGGCTGCGTGTTCGACCTGTCAAACGGCGTCTGCCACAGCCCGCGAAAGTACAGCGCATTGGTCAGCACCAGCAAAGCCCCGGCGATGTCCGTGTCCGAGACCAGCTCGGTGATTTTACCCTCGGTGCTTTCGCTGATCCAGGCGTTGATCGCCGCCGCCGATGTCAGGGCATCCGTGCGGGCGGCGTAGGACTCACGGCACCTCGCGCGAAACGCCGGGTCTAAAGCCACCCCGCGCCCGGTCCACAGAGCGTTTGCGATCCGCACCGTGATCTTCGGGTCGGGCGCGGTCAGCGCCGGCAGCAGGCGGCCATACGCGGCGTTGATGTCCGCCAGCGGCACCCCGGCCAGTCCCAGCGCCGCCGACATCCCGGCAGCCGTCGGCCCGCCCACGCCGTTCAGGGTCATGCAAAGCGCCGACGACACGCTCAGCGGCGAGAAGAAGACATTGCCCTCGGGCATGTCTGCTGCAAGGCGTCGAAGCAGCCGAAAGCCGAAATCCGCGCTGGCGGCAGAAACAGAATCAGCCGTGTTCATTTTTGGCTTCCTTTGGTCTGTGCGGGCCGGCTGAGAAACGCCTCGAAATCAGCCATTGCGGGGTGATCCACCGGGCTAACATTCTCGGCGAGGAGGCGGCGGGCGATCTGCACGGCGAAGCACTCCGCGCTGGAATGCTTGACCCCGTACAACGACAGCAGATGGGACGGCGCGACGACGCGCATCCCTGACGCCGTGACGACGCTCGGAACATCGCCGGTGAACACGTCAAAGATGACTTTGTGCTCGTCGGCGGCTCTGACATAGCGGTGAAAATCGTCGCTATGACCGTCGAACCGGGTCCAGACCCGCGCAAAGCCGCGCTCGGCCAGCCGCGCCATCAGCGCCGCGATGTCGCCCGGCGCGGCGAACAAGTCGCCGTCTTTGTGGTCGTGCGCGTGCTTCAGCTCCCTATGCGGCGGGGTCATAAAGTGCCAGGCCCAGCCGCCGGAAACGGTGACCAGGGCGCGGACGGCGTCAATTTCCTGACCGACGGCGGCAAGCAGCGCCGGGTCCCAAAGGTCCCCGTAGCGCTTCGGGTTATGCGGTGCGCCCATTGCCGGTGTCCCCTTCTGCCGGGCCGAGTGCGTTCAGCTCCAGCACTTTGCGGTAGTTGTGCCGCCCGGCGGCGAAGTTCGGGCGGACGAATTTCGCGGACGCGCGGCGGAACTCGCCGTAGGAAAAGCGGCGGGCGAGGCGGACCACGTAGCCTTCCATCTCGCCGCTTTCCCCGCTGCCGCCCGGCGGCGGGAACAGCGCCCGGATGCGTTTTTCGTCCCACACCCCCCGGTACAGGGTCGGCACCGGGGTCACGCCGAGCATCGCCGCCCAGTCCAGCGTTTCGTCCCACGCGAGGCACTCATTGCGGTCGTCCCAGACCGAAAACAGCAGAAAATAGGCAGGCAGGCGCGGGTAAAAGATCGAGTGCTTCGCGTACAAATTCTCGCCGCACAGCCGCCAGCCGGCGGGGATGTCGTGGCGGATTTGGGCATGCAGCGCTTTAACCATGCTGCTTTCCGGCCCGGCCAGCGGCTTGGTCGAGCGCCCGTGAATGTAGTCGGGATACAGCGAAACGTTTGCGCCGTCCATTTTGGTCGTGACGACCACTTCCTGCCCGTCGAATGCCGCCGTGCCGGGCAGCATCCGGTCGTCTTTGGTCAGATGAGACCACGGCAAATGGTAAGTGCGCTGATAGCGGGTATACGGCAGGAACTCGCCCAAAACCCCGCCCTGCGCCAGCGCTTTTTGAACGCTTTCGTCGCCGAACAGCTCGCCGCGCAGGCGGGTCCCGTTCGGCTCGATTGGGTTGCCCCATTTGTCGTACCGGGAATCGTCGTACAGATGCGCCGGCAGAACGATTTGGGTAATCCCGGCGGCTTCGCGAATTTGTTCACACGACAGCATGGTCTGCTCGGCGGCGAGGTGATGCCGGGCGCACAGCGCGGCCCCGTTGGCAAGAAAGTAACCGCCCGCTTCGGCCCCGTCGGTGAACAAGCGCCGCTCCATGATATGGTGGGCATCGAGCGCCGCTTCCCCGCAGACAACGCAGCGCCCAGTGTCGCGGGCAAACACGCCGTCCCGGAATTCGGTGCGCGTGAGGAGTTTTTCCATTGCAGCTTCCAAAGCAAAACGCAGTCCTTGTTGACAAGGACTGCGTTTTCAGCGAGGCATCAAAAGTTCATTCTCAGCAGTTCAGTCTCAGCCCAAGAAGGGAATCGGACCCTTGACCTCTTCTTTACCAAAGAAGTGCTCTACCACTGAGCTACTTGGGCTTGAATCGCCTCGGGCTTATTATGACACGCTCTGACGGATATTGCAAGCGTGCCGGGGGCTTTTTTGGCGCGGGGCGGCTTCGGGCGCATAATCAGGGGCGCGTGAGGTCACAGTACCGGATGATCTCCACCCCCCTCTGCCGGCAGGCGGCGGCGAAGCGCGGGTCGAGCAGGCCGCGCCGGTCGCGGTCTCGCTGCCGGGCGACTTCGCCCGGCAGGCCACCGCCCCGGATGGCCTGCATTTCGGGGTCGTCAAACGCCGGATGGGTCATCAGCACAAAGTCGCCGGCCGGGGCGGCCCGCAGGCGGGCGATCCAGTCGTCCGCCGCTTCCGCGTGCAGGCCGGCATCGGGCGGCTCCGGCAAAAACGGCACCCCGTCGGTGTCTTGCAGTCCTTCCGCCGCCGCCAGCGACGCCAGCGCCTGCCGCAGCTCCGGGCGGCGCCAGGCCACGCCCATATGCTCGTCGAGGTACGACACCCGGAAGCCGAGGCTGCGCAGACGCGCGAGCTGCGCTTCGGCTTCCGCCCGCATTTCGCCGACCTTCGCGCCGCGTGCATGCGTTTCTGCCGGCGTCCGCCAAAAACAGCCGTCACGGTCCACCAGCGACGGCACCTCGGCAGGCGGCAGGACCGGCCCCCAGCGCGGCGTGTCCCACTCCGAGTTCAGCGTCACATGCAGCCCGAAGCACAGGTCCGGCAGGCCGGCCAGCCGCCGCGTGGCGTCTTCCAGGGCCGGGCCGGGGGCCAGCAGCGAAACATTGCGGACAATGCCCGCCGCCGCCGCATCGAAAATGGCCCGGTTCGCGCTTCGGCTCGATCCGGCATCGTCCCCGCGCGTGATCAAACGGATGGTCATTGGCAGAGTGTACCAGAAAACGCGGTATAATGGCGGCTATGTTTGACGAGCAGCTTCACCTGACCCTGCACCGGGCGCAGGCGGCGCGGTATGACAGCCTGGCGGTGGCGGAAACCCTGCCGTTTTGGGTGGTCAGCCATGTGCAGGCGGGCCGGGTCCAAACCCGCACCGGGAGTGAAACCCGCGTGGCCGACGCCGGCACGGTGATGGTGCATCCGCCGGGGCTGCCGTTTACGGAGGTCGCCGCCGGGCCGGGGCGGCATGAGTTTTTGTTTTTGGATGCCAAGCTCGGCCCCGGCCTCGACCTGCTGCGGGTGTACCCGGTGGGCTTGACCGTGCCGCTGGCCGCGCCGAGCGTGTGGTCGCAGGGGTTCGACGAGCTGATGCAGGCCGGCGGCGGATTAACCGGGTTCAGCGCCCTGGCCCGGCTGCTGGGCGCGGTGGTCGCCGACTGGCAGGCGGCGGGTTCCGCGCCCCGGCCGCCGTCGCTGGACACGCCCGCCGACCGATTTGCCGGCCTGGTGCATTTCATGGAAGAGCATCTGGCGGAGCCGCTCGGGCGGGGTGACCTGGCCGCCCGCGCGTGCCTGCATCCCGGCTCGCTAAACCGGGCTTTTCAGCAGGTCTACGGCGTGCCGCCGATGCGCCTTTTGCGGGACCTGCGGCTGGCGCGGGCACGCCGCCTGCTGGAAGACACCGACCGCTCGCTGGACGCCGTCGCCGCGCTCTGCGGCTTCGACAGCGCCGCGTATTTCAGCCGGGCGTTTCGCGCCCGCTACGGCCTGCCGCCGGGCAGCCATCGCCGCCGGGTCAAAGAAAGCGTCAAAAGTGCAGCCGCCGGTTACTTTCGTCCCTTGCCCCCCGCCCCGCCGGGCCTTATAATAACAGCAGCAAACAAGACGGAAGGAAACACCCATGCTGACTGAAGACCAAATCGCCGAATTCTACCGCGAAGGCTACGTTGTCGTGCCGGGCCTGGTGCCGGCGGAAGAGATTGACCGGGCGCTGGAAGCGTCGTCGGTCCACGCCCAAGCCAGCGGCGGCTGGACCGCCCAGATTTTCGACCACAAACAGCCGGAAAAAGATGCCGCCGTTCACCGCCTGCTGGTCGAGCCGCATATTGTGGAAGCCGTGGGGCAGATTTTCGCCAATGAGCCGCGCATTTTGTACGGCATGCTGGCGGTGGTGCCGGCTCACGGCGGGACCGGGCTGCCCTGGCACCAGGACAACCAGTATATGCAGGTGCTCGGCGGAGCGCTCAACACATTTGTCGCCCTGTGCGACATCACGCCCGACAAGGCGATCTTGTGGGTCGCCCCGCGCACTCACCGCCTCGGCACGCAGCCGTCGAAAGCGACCGCGCAGGCGAACACCGCCGGGCACCGGGAAGCGGAAACCGAGCCGGAAGGCGGCATGCCGCTGCCGAGCATGAAAAAAGGCGATGTCTGCATCTTCGACCGCAACACCTATCATCGGTCGCTGCGGAACGAAACCGCCGAAGACCGGCCGGCTTATGCCGCCCAGTACCAGGCCCAAAACGCCCGCAATTCGGAAAACGGCGCGATTGACACCCCGGAAGTCGGGCCGCGCCTGCGGGCCGGCGAGCTGAGCGCCCTGTGGCGCAGCCGGGGCGTTTTGTAGGCAGCCGGGGCGTTTTGTAGGGCGAGCGGCGGCAGGGAGAGCAGGGCATGAAGGCGGTTTTGGTGACGGAACCCGATTTTGCGGGGCGTTTGCAGGACGGCGAGCGGATTTTGTGGCAAGGCGTCCCGGACCCGGCTCTTTTCAACCGCCCCCGGCTCATCGCGTATTCGCTGATCCTGCTGCCGTGCCTGCCGGTGATTCTTTGGGCCTGTGCGGCCAAAGCGCACGCGTCCCTCTCGCTGCTGTCGCCGCTCAACGGCCTCCTGTCGCTGGCCTTGTGGCCGTTTGCCTGCTGGCTGACGGCGGTGACGCTGGCCGAGCAGACGCCGTGGGCGGCGTATGCGCTGACGGATCGCCGGGTGATGATCCGCCGCCTCCAAAAGCTGACCTCGCAGCAGAGCCGCCCCCGGATTGACGAGCATCTTCTCCTGTCGCTGCGTCCCCGCCTAAGCCTCGGCGCAGGCGGCACCGGCACCATCACATTCGGCTTTCCGGCGTCGCAGTACGAGCAGGCATTCCGGGCTGTCCCCGACGCCGCCGCCGTGTTTGCGCTGCTGACCGACGCCCGCGCGGCGCGGCTGCCGGGCCGAAGCGATGCCCCTTACTACCTCCAGAAATCCGCCGCTCCCGCCCCGCCTGCCGTGACCCTCGCCGACTACTTGCAGGGCGGCGAGACGCTGCTCTGGCAGGGCCGCCCGGACCCGGCGGCCTGGTGGCGCACCCAGCGAGCGGCGATTGTCACCCTGCACCTGCTCCTCCCCGCTGCGATAGGAACCTATTTGGAAGCCACGGGGCAGTGGACGCCGCGCGGCCAAATTCTCGCGTTTCCGCCGGCGCTGGCCCTGTACCCGCTGTGGAAAGCCGGGACAATGCGAAAAATCTACCAGACCGAGTACGCGCTGACTTCCCGCCGGGTGCTGGCGCTGAAAGGCCCGAAGCGCGGCCCGCGCACCGCTGAAGAGCGCTCGCTGGCCGAAACAGCGGGGATGCGTCTGGAGAAGCTGAAAAACGGGGTCGGCACGATTGTCTTTGAGCGCCTTTCCCACTGGGTCTGGCACGGGCAGGGCGGCCACAAAGAAACTTATGAGTTCAGCTTCGGGCACATCGCCGACGCCGAAGCCGTTTTCGCCAAAATCGCCGACGCGCGGGAAGCGGCGAGAACCTATTCAACGGAGAAGTAGAGCATTTGGCTACTCAGCGAACATTTCTGCAAGTCCGGCGAGAACGGCTTTTTGTTCCTCTTTGGTCACTTGACCTAAACGCCTGACAAGGCGGATTTTGTCGGCAACGCGGAGCTGATCCAAAACAATGGTGCCGTCTTTGCCTTGAAAGCGGCAGACGATTCGAGTGGGATACGGATGGCTGCCGCTTGTGAGCGGGGCGACAAGGACAGTCGTGATCCGTCGGTTGGCTTCGTCGGGAGAAACAACTACGCACGGGCGGGTCTTTTGGATTTCGCTGCCGACGGTGGGATCAAGTGCGGTTAAATAAACCTCAAAGCGCTTGACTGCCATATTTGGCTACCAATTCCATTCCGTTTCGTCCCACACAGTCAGCGAGGGAGAGTCGGCATCCAGCAGCGTATCGTCGCCGTTCTCCGCCATCCGCTGGAACTGCTCTTCCCAGCCTTGACGCACGGCGCGGACCGGGCGCAAAACCAGGTGGTCAGCCTCGACTTCAAGCCGCACCGCTCCCCGCAGTCCAACCTGCTCCAGCAGCGGCTTGGGAATGCGTATCCCCTCTGAATTGCCGATTTTGATGATCTTCGTCGTGACGCTATTGTTCATGGCTCGCCCCATACTCCCACACTCTTGGTAAACACATTGTAGTCACAAACGCGAAGAAAGTCAAGCGTTCTCTGCCTGTCCGAGCGCGTCCTGCGCGGCGGCATGGGCGGGGTCGTCTTGAAGGACGCGGGTGAACTCGGCGGCGGCTTCTTTGTGCAGGCCGGCGGCGCGAAGGGTTAAGGCCAGATTGGTGCGGGCGTCGGCGTACTTCGGGTTCAGCGACAATGCCCGGTGGAATGCGGCGATGGCGTCGGCGTAGCGCTTCAGGCCCGTCAGCGCAATGGCGTGGGAATGGTGCAGGTCGGCGTAGTTTGAGTTCAGCGCCAGGGCTTTTTCAAATTCAGCCGTGGACTCGGCGTACATGCCGCGCCGGTATAAATCCGCGCCGAGGCGGGAATGGAACGTGATGTCGTCCATCTCGGTTTCGGCGATGCGGCCGAGGAGGGCCGACGCCGTGGCGAAGTCTCCGGCCTCATGCGCCGCCAGTGCATCGGCATAAGGCGGAGCGGCAAGCGTCTCGTCCGCCGCCGCCGCGCTTTGCGCCGAGGCGAGGGCCTCGGCAGGCCGGTCCAGCGCGTACAGCGTCAGCCCTCGGTAAAACAGAGCTTTGGCGTAGCGCGGGTTGACCGTCAAGGCCGAATCGAACGCTGCCAGCGCGGCGGCAGGATCGCCGCCCGCGCGGGCCGCCCGGCCCAGCCCGAAATGCAGGTCGGCGTAGTGCGGATTAATCGCAAGCGCCGCGGCGTATTCGGCCTGCGCCGCCGGGTAATCGCCCGCGCTGAACGCCGCCGCCGCAAGTCCGGCATGGCTTTCGGCGAGGTAAAACGACGCCAGCCGCTCAGTCATCTCGTCGGGGCTGCGGCGCAGCGCCAGGGTCAGCGCGGCGGCGGCGGCGGCAAACAAGCCCTGATCAAACAAGCGAATGCCCGTGTCGTAGTGTTCATTGCGGCCTAAGCCGAACATCCGTCCCAGCATGGACATCGGTGCGCCCTCCCCGCCTTGAAATATGTTTGTATGATAACATACAAGCCTTGAATGCGTCAAGGGAAACTACGCGTCGCCGTCACAGTCGCAGCTACTTTTATCGCCTTCGTTGGGGTCCCAAATCCAGCCGCCGCGCCCGTATTGGTCGCTGCTTGAGGAACCATGTGCTGAAGCACACGGCTATTGGGCGCAGACGCCGAAAACTATCGCTTCGCGGCACTCGGGATTGTCTGACTCTTAGCCCCGCGAAGCGGCGCTTCCCGGCGTCCGCGCCGAGTAGCCGTGTGCTTCAGCACATGGTTCTTCAGCACACGGTTCCTAACCCACCTGCCGTAAATGAAAGCGGGTTTCGTGCTGACGCGCCGCTTCTAACAAATCCACAAGAGCATCCAAATCCGCCAGCACGTCGGCGGGGCGCAGGGACGGGTCGTAGATCGCGGCGGCGAGGCTTTCGGGCCGGGCGCGGAGGGCGGCGGCGGCCCGGCGCAGGACCGGCAGAGCGGCGGACGGCTCGTGCCACTCGGGCGGGCCGAAGTCCAGATCGTCCAAATCGTCGAGGCCGCCTTCTTCGTAGGGGTAGACCATGCCGACGGCGACAGCGACCTCGCGCGGGTCCACAGCGCAGAAGTCGAGCAGCGGGGCGAGGTCCGGGTGCGCTTCGGCGGCGCGGGCCAGCGCAAAGCCGGCTGTGTGTGCCCCGCCGGCTTCGGGAAAAACCGTCTCGAAAATCGGGTAAAGCTGTGGAGTCATCATCTCTCTTGACATCATCTCTCTTGACATCTCCCGCCCGGTTGGGCTAAAGTAAGCCTATGGAACACTCTTACCCCGATGCCGACGCGGTGACGCAGGACGTGATCGAAAAGTACCAGAAGTTCGTCAATCCGACCCAGGTGGCGCTCCTGAAAGTCGGCGGCTTTGATCATATCGAAGCGTCGGCGTCGGGCATGACCCTGACGGATTTAGAGGGCAACTCGTACCTAGACTGCCTCGGCGGCTACGGCGTCTTTTCGCTCGGCCACCGGCATCCCAAAGTCGTGCAGGCCGTCAAAGACCAGCTTGACCGTATCCCAATGGGGTCGAAGACGTTTCTCAACAAGCCGCTCGCCGATCTCTGTGCCAAGCTGGCCGAAATCACGCCCGGCGAGTTGCAGTATTCGTTTCTTTCCAATTCCGGGGCCGAGGCCGCCGAAGCCGCACTGAAATTCGCCCGGATGGCGTCGGGTAAAACCGATTTCGTGTCTACGCACGGCGCGTACCACGGCAAGACGATGGGAGCGCTCTCGGTGACGGGCCGCGAAGTTTACCGCAAGCCGTTTGAGCCGATGCTCCCCGGCGGGAACTTCGTTCCATTTGACAATACGGACGCGCTGGAAAAGGCGATCACCGAGAAGACTGCCGCCGTGATTTTGGAACCCGTGCAGGGCGAAGGCGGCATCCAAGTCCCGTCCCCCGACTACTTTCCGCGCGTCCGCGAGATTTGCGACAAGCACGGCGTTCTCTTGATCATTGACGAAGTGCAGACGGGTTTAGGCCGCACCGGCAAATGGTTTGCCATCAACCACTGGAGCGTTCAGCCTGACATTCTCATTCTCGCCAAAGCCCTCGGCGGCGGGGTCATGCCCATCGGCGCGACGGTCGCCACCGAAGCGATCTGGACCAAAGTGTTCCGCGAGAACCCGTTCATCCATACCACGACATTCGGCGGCGGCGAGATGGCCTGCGCCGCCGCACTCGCGGCTTTGGAAGCCACCTGGGAAGAAAATCTGCCCGCAAAAGCCGCCGAGAACGGCGCTTATTTTCTGGCGGGATTAAAGCGCATCGCCGCCGCCCACCCGAAGATACTCAAAGAAGCCCGTGGGCTGGGCCTGATGCTCGGCGTCGAGTTCACCGACAGCGACATCGGCAAGCTCGTCATCGGCACGATGGTCCACCGAGGCGTTGTCGCCGCCTACACGCTCAACAACCCGAAAGTCATCCGCTTCGAGCCGCCCCTGATCATCACCCGCGCCCAAATAGACACTGTTTTAGAAGTCTTCGCCGCCGGCGTCCAAGACGCGATAGACCTGCTCGGGGATTTGATCTAAGGGCTGATCATTCAATGGACAATGCTCTCTTCCAAGCTGTTGCTGATTGTGACGCGGAAGCGTTACAGACTTTGCTTGAAAGCGGGGCAAACGCTGAGGCTGTGGATCACAAGGGTTGGTCTGCGCTTAGGCGAGCAGCGCATATTGGATGTTCCTCAGTCGCTGCTCTGCTGCTTGGTTATGGCGCTTCGGTCGAATTCGGCGGCGTACCGAATGTGCCGCCGCTTATCACTGCTGCTGCGAACAATCAGATTGAAATAGTAAAACTGCTTCTTGCACAGGGTGCGAATGTGGACGCTTACTCCGATCAGGCAGGCTTGTTCTGCACGGCCCTGACTGCAGCCGCCTTGCGAGGACATGCTGATGTGGTAAGTTTGTTGCTGAACCACGGCGCAGATATGGAGAAGCGTTGTTATAGAGGACAAACTGCACTCTTTTCCTGGAAGCCACAGGTGATTCGTCTGCTGTTGAGACGCGGGGCCAATGTAAATGCCAAAGATGATGACGGTAGCACAGCATTGACATCAGCGCTTTGGGAGTTAAACAACGAAGAGTTCTATGAAGGTATGCAGGAAGTAGTAAATTTGCTGCAAGAAGCCAGCAAGCCGTAGTGAACTGGCTTCAATTAAACTGGCCTGGCAGGTCTCGTGAGCCGTCGAGGACGCGCATAACGCGAATGCTGCCTTTTATGATTTAGTGGAAGAGACTGTCTGTATTATAGGCGAAGCGACGGGCAAAGTCAATTCAAGCATGGAAGCAGTAACTGCTTGATCCCAACCATTTGATAAGCCGCACGATGGCCGATGCGAACGCCGAAAAGAACGGCGTCGGGCCTTCGCTCCAACAGCCGCTTGGAGGCAGTCAGGTCTTCGGGGTCTATCTCATAATCGCCGCTGTTGACATCCAAGATCAAGAACTTGCCGTGGTTGCCGGCTTCGACCTGGGCTTTGAGGGTTTGGTCATACAGCGCCTGGCCGCGCCGGCCGACCTGCTGTCCTGCTTCGGTCATCGGGTATTCTCCTTTCGGGTCGCGCTGTTATTATACACCTTCCTGCTTGCCACTGCTGTAGCTTGACACAAATAAAAGCCGCCTGCCTTACAGGCGGCGGCTTCGGCTGGGCTAGACTTTAATCAAACTGGCTCGGCAGATTTCTTGATCCCTGTATGACCCGCTGAATGATGACATCATCACCTAAAACTCGGTAGAAGATGAGATACTCGCCTTCGACAATATTTCGCAGACCGGGAGCAAGGTCATCACGGCGACGGCCCATTCCGGGCATATCGGTTACGTCCTTGCAGCGCTGCTCTAAACGCTGCACAAAGCGGAGCGCCGCCATGACATCATCTCGTGCGATATAATCATGGATAGCTTTGAGGTCTTCGGAGGCGGGTGCAGTAAAGATGCAACGGCTCATTTTTTGCCTGCGGCCTCCCGGTTACGCTGGTACAACTCGCGAAACACGTCCTCCGAGGAAATCAGCTCACCCCGGTCCGCTGCCTCAATTCCGACGGCGATGTCCTTGCGAAGCTGCTCCAATTTGATCTGCCGGAGCGCGTCCTGTTCTTGCAGCAGTTGTAGTCCCGCCCGGACGATTTCACCCGACGAATTAAACTGCCCGCTTTGTATCTTGGTTTTGACGTATTCTTCCAGATCGGCGGTCAGGGAAACGGTCATCATAGTGCTTCTGCTCCTGTTCGTTAATGCTTCTATTATAGGCGAAGCGGCAGGCAAAGTCAATTCGTCTGGAATGGCGGCTCCGGCTTGCCTCGCGCGTCGTTCGTGGGCTATAATCGGGTTATGAAAGTTTTCCGAATGGCTGGAATTTTGCAAGTGGCGCTTTGGGCGCTGATGCTGTGTGCTGTTTCGGCGCTGGCCCCGGCGCGGGCGGAGACGCCGGAATTGCGGGCGTTTTGGGTGGATGGGTTCAATGACGGCTTTAAGTCGCCCGCGCAGTGCGACCTGCTGCTGGCGCGGCTGCGGGCGATGCACGCGAACGCGGTGTTTGTGCAGATGCGGAAGCGGGCCGATGCGTATTATCAGTCGCATTATGAAGGCTGGGCGCAGGACGATCCCGCACAGTTTGATGCCCTGGCGTATCTGTGCGCCCACGCGCACGAGGAGGGCAAGCCGCGCCTTCAAATCCATGCCTGGATCAATGCCTGCGCGGTGGGGGGGAACGCGTCGGCGGGGGCTTTAACCAAGCTGCATCCCGAATGGCTGTCGCTGTCGGATACGGGGGCGGACTTTGACGGGGAGGCGACCAAAATTGATCCCGGCAACCCCGCCGCCGCCGACTGGACCTTTCGCGTCTACATGGATGTGGTGCGGCATTACGACGTAGACGGCATTCACCTCGATTTTATCCGCTACGGCGGCGACGGCAAAACAGTCGGGCACTGGGGGTACAACCCCGTCTCGGTCGCGCGGTACAACGCCCGGTACGGCACCGTCGGGCAGCCGCTGTTTAATGACCCGCGCTGGCAGGCGTGGCGGCGGGAGCAGGTCACAAACTTGGTCCGGCGGGTCTACGTTTCGGCGACCGCCCTGAAGCCGAAGCTCACCGTCAGCGCGGCGACGATCTGCTGGGGCGACGCGCCGGCGTCCGACCGGGCTTACGAGACGAAAAGCTCTTCGTACACCGAAGTCTTCGCCCCCTGGCGGGACTGGATGCGCGAAGGGATTTTGGATTTGAACTGCCCGATGGCCTATTTCGGCCTGCCGAAAGCGTCGGCCCGGTGGGCGGGCTGGAACGCGTTCGCCAAAGACCGCACGTTCGGGCGTCAGGTCGCGATGGGGGTCGGCGCGTATCTCAATCCCGTGCCCGAAACCCTGGCTCTGCTGCAAAGCTCACGCCGTCCGACCGCCAAAGGGCACACCGGCGCGGGGGCCGTCGTCTACTGCTACGATACGCCGTCGGGCGCGGGCGGCGTGGAGCACGAGGGCGACACGGCCCTGTTCACCGCGATTTCCCGCGTCTGGACAAAAGATGTGTCCGTGCCGCCGATGCGCTGGAAAGCGCAGCCGAAAACCGGAGCGCTGGTGGGAACGCTGCTGGAAACCGATACGCTGATCCCGGCGGACGGTGTGCAAATCACGCTGGAAAACGGGTCTGGACGAGTGTTTCAGCGAACGGCGACAGACGGCAACGGCTTCTTCGCCTTTGTGAATGTCAAGCCAGGCAGCTATAGCTTGGGCTTTGTTCCGCGTTTCGCCGCCGACGCGGATTTCGGCAAAACTGTCTGCTCGACCGGGGTGACTGCCGGGCAGGTTCAATCTGTGGCGCTGCTGACAGTCTCACGGGAGCATCGCGGGTGCTCCCAAGTCACGGGGATTAGCAGCTATATCCACGCGACCCGCGATGCGACACTGACTTTGAGCAATGTTTTGGTGACAAGCGGCTCGGACCGGCTCGGCGATCACTTTTTTGTTGCTGACGGTTTTGGACAAGCGCCGATCCAGGTCAACATGCCGAAGCTGGTGCCGCCGACCGTCGCCGGTGACCGGGTCACGATTTTCGGCACAATGGAAGAGGCGTCAAGCGGCATCGTGCTGAACGCAAAAGCCGTGCGGCTGGTGGGGGTGGAACTGGAGAAAGCGCCGGCGCTAGAGAAAGCGCCGGCGCACTAGTGCGGGCGAATTTACGGACTCTGCACCCGCCGGCGCAGGCCGAGCCAGGTGCCTAGGACGCAGGCGGCGGTCCAGAAAGCGATGCTGACGATCTCGCGGACGATCAGATCGGGGGGCGCGGACAGCGTGACCTGCTCCCCGCCCTGCAAATGGTTCAGCGTGTTTTGATTGAGGACGCCGAACACCCAGACGAATGCGACCGCCGCCGCGACAATCCCGAAGCCCAGCGCCGCGCCCGACAGCAGGACGCGCCGACGCCCGGCGTAGCTCGGCGCAAGCCGGCCCAAAGTCAGGCCGCCGCAGAGCATGGAAACGGGGGTCGCGAACAAAGTTTCTTCCTCGCTGATCTTTTCCATCCACTGCTGGTACAGCGGATCGAGCGGCAGGGTCGCACTGTGGATACCCGATGCCAGCGAGAAAAACTGATGCGCGGCGGTGCCGGGGATCAGCACCAGGGTCAGCGCAATCAGGGTCCCGGCGGCCAGCGACGCCGCCAGGCCGAAGCCCGCGGCCGCGCCAAGCGGCAGCTCCCGCTTTTTCGCCCGCCGCGTCCGCCGCTCCGCCGTTTTTGGGTTCAAAGATGCCGTTCGTGCCATACGGCATTATAACAGACGCCGCGCCGAGGCGTCAAGGGCAGCACTCCCAGACTCCTCCGCCCCCGGCGCGATGCGCGGCTTCAGCGCTCGCCACAAGTCCGCCGTGAACGCCTGCAAATGCGCCCGTCGCCTCGCTTCGACGCCGGGGTCCTGACTCAGCGGCTCGATCAAGCGGACAAAGTAGACCGGGGCGCTTTGCCGCCCAATCAAGGCGTTTTGGAGCATTGCCGCCCGGATGCGCGTGCTGCTGCTGATCACCGTGTTGTCTACAACGTAAAAATACGACACGGAAACATCCGGCAGGCCGGCGGTCGTGCAGCCGTCGTAGGTTTGCATCACCACGGGGGTGCCGGGAACCGCCAGCGTGCCGGGGTTGGACAAGCGGTAGCCGCTGAGGCACAGGCGCGGGTCGTGCAGCGCCACCCCCGCCGTGCCGCTCAGCAATAAAAAGTCTATTGCCTCGGGCGGAGCGCCGTAGGTGCGAAACAGCATCTTGGCCCCCGGCAGCGCTCCGATCAGATAGTTCCCCGGCGCTAAATCCCCCGCAGACACATCCCCGGCAATCTGCTTGGGCACATCGGCAGACGCCGCCCCCACAGGAAACGACCCCAAAGGCGGGTGCCACAGCCGCGCAGCGCAGGCCGCGCCGCACAGCGACAGCATTAAAACAGCGGCAGCCCCGCGAAAGTGCGGCATCCCAACCTCCTTGCAGTCCAAAAAAGAACAATCAGCCCGAGACCGACCACGGCCAGGCCGCTCGGGTCGTGAATCGCGTGCTCGGCCCGCGCCCCGAAGCTGTCTCCCACGACGGCCAGCAGGGTCAAGCGAAACACGTTGTCGGCAATCGCCAGCGGCAGCGACAGCGCAAACAGCAAGCCGCGGCGGACCGGCGGGCCGTCGGCCAGCCACGCAAACGCCGACGAGATGACGAGAAGCGTCAGGAGCAGCATGAAGCCCGAGCACGGCTCTTCCACAAACAGCGAAAAGCTGTCCAGCGTGATGACATTGCCGTGCAGCACGGTCGGAAACTGCAAAAGATGCAGAAACCGGTTGGTCAGCTCGGTCGAAAGCTGCTGACTGCCGAAGGTCGCCTCGTGCAGCAGCGGGCCGGGCAGCGGGGCCATCCACGCCAGAAACCCCAGCGGAAACAGCGCAGCACGCACAAAGCGCCTGCCGAGCAGCAGCCAAACCGCGCTCCACCCCGACAAAAGCACGCCGAGCGAGGCGACGGCCAGCAGCTCGCGTTTTTGCCCCAGCAGCAGCAGCCCGAGCGACCCCAGCAGCGCGGGCAGGGCGGCATACCCCGGCGTTTTCGGCACCGATTTGAGCGCGTCTCGGCGGTGCCAGAGCATCAATCCCACCAGCGCCGGAATCGCCGGGCCGTAGACATAAAACGAGTTCGGCGCGAGGTACGCCGAAATCCATTGGGACACAATGCCCCAGGACACCCCCGCGAAGACGACGGCGGACACGGCCAGCAGGGCCAGGGTCGGCCAGTCGCGCTGCGGCGGCACGGGCGGCGTAGGCGGCTCCTGCGGCGAAACGGCAGATAATTGTTCGATAGCCATAGAAGTTACGGAACGCTGGCCGTTTTCGGCGCGGCGGCTTTTGCAGCGGCGGCTTCGAGTTCGCTGAGGTACGGCTGATAATTAGTCATGTCGAACACCGGCTTGTTGGCGGCGTACAGCGTCACCAGCTCGGCGGACGCGCTCGGCGCTTTTTGCAGGCGCAGGGTGCGGGCGACCAGGTCATGCACGGCGGACAGCGGCGGCAACGCGGCGGCGGTGTGGGAATTGGCGCGAACCACCAGCGCGGCGTCGGGGCCGCCCCCGCGCGAAGAATATACCTTGATTGCGCCGTCTTTTTGGGCCAGAATGGCTGCTCGCAGCCCCGGCGAAAGCGCCCCGCCCGGCAGCGCGAAACCGTTTACGCCGTCCACTTGCAGCCCCTCCGTGGCGGCGATCTCGGCAGGAGACGCGCCGGTTCCGAGCAGATGCACGGCCTGGGCCGTCTTGGCGGGACCCGACGCGATCACCAGGGTGGCCTCGATCTGGGCCGGCAGGCGGTAGCGGGCCGGGCTGCGGGCATATTCGGCGGCGATCTCGGCCTCGCTGACCGAAATGCCCTGCATGCGTAAATTTTCCAGCGCGATGTCCCGGCCGACCGAAACGCGCAGGTCGGCGGGCGGCAGGCCCGGCAGCGCCCCGCTGCGGCGCAGCAGGGCAACACGCGCGTCTATCTCGGCAGGCGTGGGCGTCACGCCTGCCTGTGCGGCAGCCTGCGTGATCAGCTCGGCCGCCACCATCCGGGTCAGCACCGGCCGGCCGGCGGCGGCGTCCAAGCTCGCGTCATACTCGCGCTTGGTGATTGTGTGCCTGCCGACCGTGAGCAGAGCGCGGTTCGGCGACCATTTGGCAGCCAGCATAAGATTGACCAGCAGCGACACCGCGAGGGCGGCGCAGACACCTGAAAAGGCAAGCCCCCGGCTTGGGCGGCGCTCGGCAGTGCGGCGGCGCTGGAAAGCCTGCGCCCTTTGCCGGGCCGCTTTTTGGCTGTCGGCGGCTTTCACCACAGCCGCCAGCCGCCGGGCGCGTTTCCGGTCGGCGCGGGTCTGGGCGCTTTGCCGCCGCCCAAGCTCCCGGCGGTGCTGCCACTGCTGCCATCGCTGAGATAAAAGCATCAAAAAACGGGGCATCGCGGGTCATCCTCACGCTTGAAATTCCAGAAAGCTCACGAACGGCCCCGGATTTCAATCCTGGGCCGACCCCGCGCTCAATCATGCCGGCACGGACAGACCGGCGAGACCGAAAGCAGCATTTAAGGGCTGAAGCGGTATTTGAGGTTTGAAGTGGCCCGGTTTGTTCGCATAATAACCGAAAGAACCGAAAGCGGGAAAGTCTTATGTTTGAGCAGGTGGCAAGGCAGTTCATAGACGCGCTGTGGGCGCTGGAAGAAACTCAAGATGCCGGGCCGCTGACAGCATTGTATGCCGACGACGCTGCCGTCGGCAACGTCGTTTCGCCCGACAAGTATCGCGGCCCGGACGGCGCCAGAGCGTTCTGGACCGAGTACCGGGGAACGTTCAGCGCGGCAAAGTCCGAGTTCCGCAATGTCATCGCCGGCAGCGGCGGCGCGGCGCTGGAATGGACCACCGAAGGCACCAGCTTCAGCGGCTCGCCGCTGACCTACTCCGGCGTGACGATCCTCGAAATTGACGACTCCGGCAAAGTCACCCGGTCGGCGGCGTACTTCGATCCGTCGGCGCTCGGGCGGCAGATCGGGGTCAAATGACCGAAAGTGACGAGCTGGGGCTGCTGCGGGCGCTTCTGCGAGCCTCCGACTACGGCGTGCTGCTGTCCGACTCGGACCGCAACGACCAGCTTTGCAACCGGCGCTTCTGCGAGATGTTCGGCTTGGACAGCCTTGAAACGCTGACCGCCCAGCCGAACTTTGTCCGCACGGCGCTGGCCCCGCGCCTCCGGGACGCCGCCGGGTTTCTCCGCACGCTGGACGCGGTGTACGCCGACCCGGCGCGGGTGCTGGAAGACGAAGTGGCGATTGCCCTGCCCCGCCCCCGACTGCTTCGGCGCTATACTGCGCCGGTGGTCGGCGACGATGGTGCAATTATCGGGCGATTGTGGACATTTCTGGATATCACGCGCACCCGCAGCATGGAAGATAAGGTCCGGGTGCAGGCCGCGCAGCTTAAAGAGCAGTCCCGGCAGCTTGCGGCGTCGCTGAAAACCGTCACCGGGCGTCTCGGCAAAGTGGAAACCACCCTATCCCAGACCCAGCAGCAGTTGTTTGAAACCGAAAAGCTGTCGGCGGTCGGCCTGCTGGCGGCGTCGGTTGCCCACGACATCCGCAATCTTTTAACCCCGCTGGCGATTGAAATCTCGCTGGCCGACCAGGACGACCCGGCGGGCCGAGCCGAGTCGCTGGCCGCCATGCGCCGGCAGGTGGACGGCATGGCGCTGCTGACTCACCGGCTGCTGGCGCTGGCGAGGCCCGAGCTGATTGAGCGCGAGCCGACCGATCTGGCGGAGCTGACCGCCCGCATTCTGCGGCTGGTCGGGCCGCAGGCTGCGCTGGAAAATGTCACGGTGGCGTATTCGCCGCCGGCCCGCCTGCCGCGCGTTTCCGCCGACCCGGTGCAGATGGAGCAGGTGCTGGTCAATCTGATTTTGAATGCCGTGCAGGCCATGAAGCCGGCCGGCGGCGGGACCCTGTCGGTGACGCTCGGCGGCGGCCGGGACGGCGTGCGGGTGCAGGTCGGCGACACCGGCCCCGGCCTCTCCGCCGCCGCGAAAAAGCGCTTGTTCGACCCGTTTTTCACGACCCGGCCCGACGGCGCGGGCCTCGGCCTGTTTTCCTGCCGCCGGATCGCCGAAGCCCACGGCGGCCGGATCACGGTCCGCAGCCGGCCCGGCGCGACCGTGTTCACGCTCCGCCTGCCTGCGCTTCCTGTCTGGAAAGGCACACCGTCATCGCCGGAAAAATCCTAGTTGTGGAAGACGACCGGGCCATTGTGCAGTCGCTGCTGCGCCTGCTGGCGCGGGACGGCTACTTTGTCCATGCCGAAGGAAGCGGGGAAGACGCCGCCGCGCACCTTCGCGCCGACCCTTCCTACGACCTGGTGCTGCTGGACGTGGCGCTGCCCGGAATGGACGGCTTTGCCTGCTGCCGCGCCCTGCGCGAGCAGAACTGGCGCGGCCCGGTGGTCATGCTGACAGGCCGCAGCGGCGCACCCGACAAGATCAGCGGCCTCGGCGCGGGGGCCGACGATTATGTCACCAAGCCGTTCGACCCCGCCGAGCTGCTGGCCCGTGTCGGGGCGCACCTGCGCCGGGTCCGCGAGTACGCCGCCCCGGCGGACGAAGCGCAGCAAATCCCCCTCGGCGCAGGCCGCGTGCTGGACCTTCGCAGCCGCGACGCGCTCGTGGACGGCATCCCCGTCCGTTTGACCGACCGCGAATACGAAGTGCTGCTGCTGCTGGCCCGCCGGCGCGGCACGGCGCTCGACAAAACCTGGCTGTTTCAGCAGGTGTGGGGCAACGCCCCCACCGAAGGCATCAAAGCCCTGGCGGTTTACATCCGCCGCATCCGCCGCAAGATCGAGGCCGACGAAGACCACCCCGTCTGCATCGTCACCGTGCGCGGCTTCGGCTACAAATTGGCAGGGGATTGACACACACCTGGAACAGAAAAAAGGGCAGGGACAAGCCCTGCCCTGCCTAGGCCGAAAAACTCCGCAGCTACTCTGCTGTCCACTGCGCTTCGGCTTCGGCGGCGGTGACGTTCAAGGTCACAAACTCGCCGATGGACATGATGGTGGAGATGGGCAGAAAGTGATGCTTGCCGCCGGCCTGCGAATCGTGGTGGGTCAGCTTGATACGGTCGCCGTCCAAGTGGTCTACGATGCCGACATGCTGGCTGTCGGTGCCGACCACTTCCATGTGCTCTTTGATCTGTGCTTCGATTTCGGTGCGGTCCATAAGTGTTCTCCTGTGATTTGCTGCGATGCAGTTTGCGGCGATGCAAGACGGATTTACCCAGCGGCGGCGGGTCTGAACCGTGGAACTTTTCGTCTGCCGAACGGTGTTTTATGGGTAACAGCATTGAGGAAAGCGAGTATTTGACAATGGCGAATACAGAAAAAGCGACGTTCGGCGCGGGGTGCTTTTGGGGGGTAGAAGCAGCCTTCCGGCAGGTGCCCGGCGTGCAGTCCACGGCGGTCGGCTACGAAGGCGGAATGCTGGTCAACCCGACCTACCGGGATGTCTGCACGGATACGACCGGCCACGCGGAAGTGGTGGAAGTGACGTTCGACCCGGCCCAAGTGTCGTATGAGACGCTTCTGAACGTCTTTTGGGACAACCACAACCCGACCACGCTGAATTATCAGGGGCCGGACCACGGGACGCAGTACCGCTCGGCGATTTTTACCCATTCGCCGGAGCAGGCGGCGACGGCCGAGGCATCAAAAGCCGCGCAGGACGCGAGCGGACGTTTCAAGCGCCCTATCGTCACCGAGATCGTCCCGGCGCAAACGTTCTACGCCGCCGAAGAATACCATCAGCAGTATTTGGAAAAGCGCGGCCTGTCGAGCTGCCACATTTAACGAAAAATATGCACAGCGCGAGGGCGTCTACAGCAGCGGCGGGGGCATCTTGGAGATGCCCCCGCCGCTGTGCTTTGTTTCTGCCGGTCGGCAGCGCAATTACTGGGCGAGGAAAACAGACGGTCTTCCGGCGGTGCCGCGCAGGCTGACCCCTTCGCCCGGCGCTTCCGCGTAAAGGACATGCACCCCAATCGCAGTGACGGGAACAGCGGCAGTGGCGGAGCTGCTGAAAAACGGCCGGAAAAAGAAGCCCGGATCGCTCGGCCCGTAATTCACAAAGGTCGCGCTGGGAATGACATTCGCCTGCGCCGCGCCGATGAAGCCGATGCTGCGTGTCACACTGTAGGTGCCCTGCTGAACGCCCGCGCGGATGGGGTCAATGGACACATGGGTGCTGCCGAAGGCCGTCAGCTCGCCGAGCAGGGTAGTGGTCAATAGCTGCCCGGCCGGCCGGACAACCACCGGAATCTGCTCGTCAAACCCAAAGGTCTTGGCGGAGTTGAAAGGGTTGACGCTTGAAAGCGTATACGCGAAATCTGCCTGAGAGCTGCCCTGGGAGCTGACGGTGACGCTCGCCCCGTTGGGCGCTTTGACATCCTGAGCGGGGATGGTATACAAGGTCTCGCCGCTCGGCGAGGTGGAAACCTGAATACGGCTGGAGATGTCTACTTTGACGCCGGCGATGGTGACTTGGGCGGTCGGCCTCACGGGTGCGGGCTGTGCGGCCGCATATGCCGGCAGGGCAATCGTGAGGGCGGCGGAAAGCGCAGTCAAATGCTTCATTCTGAGTTCCTGTTCTTGGTCGTTCTTGCCGGCCGGAGCACTGGCAAGGGCGGATAAAGCCCACCGAATACCCCTACAAACGGCAGAACAGGAAAGTTCCGTCGAAAATCATATGTTCCTACAGCACCCGAGTCCGCTTCGACAGCGCTTTGCGGGTTTGCAGCGCGGGCAGGTTTTCGCGGACAAAGGCATTCTCCACCAGCCGAAAAAACGCGTCCCGCTCCGGGCCGCGCACGACCGCCCGCTCATGCGCTTCGGCCAGCGCAACCGGATACCCCTGCCCTTTTCGCGCCTGGTCAAACACAAACCGATGCACGCGCTCGGTCAGCTCGGCATCCTCGGCGACCCACGCCGGGATTTCGACGCGGGCGATCTCGCTCCCGGCATTAAGATAAAAGAACGCGATTTTATGTTCGGCGGGATACAGCGTGAGGCTCGGCGCGGCGCTGCCGAAGACCGGGGAGCGGTCGCCGGGGCGGGGCAGCAGGCGCGAGAACAACTGGGTATCGGTCAGGGTCGCAAGCTCCGCGCAGAGGTCCTTCGGGGCATGGGCGCAGCCCGGCTCGCAGAGTGTCAGGCGCAGAGCGCCGACCACGTCTTTATGGGCGGGCCGGCTGACATAGCCCGCCACCGGCGTATTGTGCGCCAGGCCCGCCGTCAGCATCTCGCAAAAGCCGTCCACTATGCGCTTCTGCTCGGCTTCCGACTCGCCCTGCGGGGTCCAGACAATCAAGGGGTCGTCTACCAGCGCCACCGCGTCCCGGTCCCGGTGGGTTTCAATCAGCGCGGCCAGCGCGGCGCTTTCGGCCAGCAGCCGCCGGTTGGCAATGATTTTGTCCGACAGCGGCACCGGGTCGCCGCCGTGCTCGGTCTGGTATAAGTCCTCGTCGCGGTAATGCAGCATCGCCTGAGACGCCAGGGTCGGGCGCTCCCCGGTGCCGTAATGCAGCGCGATCTGCCCGACATTGATGAGGTAACACGGCGCAACCGCATGGCGGTCCAGCGGGATTTGGGAGCCGTCGGTCGCCAGCGCCGTGTAGACGCCGGGAACGCCGTCCGGCAGCGGCACCGTCGCCGACGGTGGAATGTCCCGGCAGTCGGCGACGAGAAACGACGGGCGCGGCAGCGACTCTCGCTGCGCCCGCGTCGCCGCCCAATTTTCGGGGTCGAGCCGGGCCTGCCGCAGCGCCGCCTGCATCTGCGCGGCGGTTTTGTCGCCGCGCTTGCGGGCCTCCGCCCCCATTTTCTGTATGTCGCCGATGACCTGCCCGAGTTCCAGCATCGTGTTTGCCTCAACTGAGCCGCGAGGGAGTAAACTCCTCTCGCTGGTGAATGCCGTCCTTCGGACGGAGAAGAAATGCAGCCGTCAGCAGGTCTTTCGTCCGAAGGACGACCTTGACTAGCGAGAGGAGTTTACTCCCTCGCTGCCGTCTTCGTTTTCCCTTACGCCATTTGGCGAAACCACCAATTTAATCTCGTCCACCCGCCGCCCGTCAGTCTTTTCGACCGTGAACTCCAAGTTCTCATACGTCACCGCTTCGCCGATGCCGGGCTGGCGGCCGAACTGGCCGAAGACAAAGCCGCCCACCGTGTCGAAATCCTCATGCGGCAGGTCCAAATCCAGCAGGTCGTTCAAATCGTCAATCGCCATCCGGGCGTCTATTCGGTACACATTCGGCGCAAGCGTCTGAAACTGCGCGTCTTCCCGGTCGTACTCATCTTGAATCTCGCCGACCAATTCTTCCAGCAGGTCTTCCACCGTCACCAGGCCCGCCGTGCCGCCGTACTCGTCTTGAATAATCGCCATCTGCACCGACGACCGCCGGAACTCGTCCAGGAGATCGTCAATCCGGCGGTTTTCGGGGATCACCAGCGGCAGGCGCATCAGCGGGCGCAGGTCCAGGTCCCGCTCGCCGCGTGCCAGCGCCGGCAGTAAATCCTTAGCATGAACAATGCCGGCGACGCTGTCCACGCTGCCTTCGTAGACGGGGATGCGCGAGTGGCCGCTGCCGACAATCAGCGCCAAAAGCGCGGGCAGGCCGGCCTCGATGTCCACGGCTTTGATGTCAATGCGCGGGGTCATCACCTGCCGGACATCGGTGTCGCCGAACGAGATCACATTGCGAATGATCTCTTTTTCATCTTCCTCAATCGCTCCCGACTGGGCGCTCGCTTCCAAAGTGGCGCGTAATTCTTCCTCGGTAATCATCGGGGCGGCGAATGTCGCCGTCAGGCCGAACGGCCGGACCAGAAGATTGGAAACCGCGAGCGCGGCCGAGGCCAGGGGATTAAGCAGCCGCATGAAACCGCGCAGCGGGGCGGCGATATGCAGGGCGATCTCCTCGGGCCGGCGCAGGGCAATCGAGCGCGGCACAATCTCGCCGACCACAATAGTTACCAGCGCCGACAGCAGGGTTACCGCGACGACGGAGAACTGCAAAGGATGGCTCGACAGCCGGGCCGGGACCGCCTGCGCCCAGGCGGGGGCCAGCACCGATGCCCCAATCGCCGCGACGGCAAACGCCGCCAGGGTGATGCCGACCTGCACCGTCGCGACCACCCGTGTCGGCTGCCGCAGCAGCCGCTGGGCCGCTTCCGCCGCGCGGGCTTCGGGGCCGCCCTCGTCCACCAAGTCCTGCAAGCGGGCATGGCGGGCCGCCGAAAGCGCCGTTTCCGCCAGCGTGAAAAACGCATTCAGAAACGTCAGCAAAACAAGGCCGAAGAGCGCGAAACTAGGGGAAGGCTGCATGAGCGTGATCGGCGCGAATCAGTGAAACGGGAAAATATGCACAAAGTAAATACCGCAGGTGAACAAAATGCCGAGCAGGCCGCCCAAGATGACTTCTTGCAGCGTATGAATTTTCCCCTCGACCCGGCTTTGGGCCACCAGCGCCGCCAGCAGCAGCGCCAGAATGCCCGTGAAGTAGTCCATCGCCCGGTAGATCAGCGTCGCGGCCAGGAAAAACGACACGGCGGAGTGCCCGCTGACAATCCCGCCCGACAGAATGGAGCCTTTTTGCCCGACCACTTTGGAGATCACGACAATAAACAGCAGCATGACCACCACAGTCAAAATCACCGTCACCGGCTGCGGGTCGTGCTTGATTTCCAGGTGCAGCTCGGCCAGCTTGTTGGAGCCGAAAAACAAAAACCCGCCGACAATCGCCGCTGTGATGCTGGCAATCAGCACCGCCCCTGCCGCAATGTCTTTGGCGAGCTTGGCGAGCGGATGATAGGTCTGCGTCACCATGTCCACGACGCTTTCAATCGCCGTGTTCAGCATCTCGGCCACCAAAACGCCCGACATGACGATAAACAAAATCGCCATCTCGACCCGCGACAAGCGCAGCAGCAGCGCAATCAGCAGCACGAGCACGACCGTAAAGAAGTGGAACCGCATGTGTTTCTGGGTGCGAAACACATGGACGATGCCTTCGACCGCGTAGCGAAACGAGTCTAAATGGTTTTTCGGTCTCGGTACTTGGCGCATAGGAATAGGCGAAATGACCGGCACGGGCCGAGCCGATTATTCCGCTTCGGTAAAAAACGGGTGCGTTCCCGCGCCCGGAACGGCAATGCCGCACTCGGTCAGCACCGCCTCGGTGCGCCGCTGCATTTCGGCTGCGCCGGACGCCGTTTCGTCGCCGTAGCCCAAAAGGTGCAGGAGGCCGTGGACGGCGAGCAGGACGATCTCGCTTTCCAAAGGCCACTGCGCCGCTTCGGCCTGACGCGCGGCGGCCGGCAGGGAAATCACGATGTCGCCGAGCATGTCCGGGTCATTTTGGGCAAACGACAGCACATCGGTCGGCGCGTCTTTGCCCCGGTACTCGGCATTTAAGCCTTGAATAAACAAATCGTCGCACAGCACAAGGCTGATTTCCGGGTCGTTCAGCACCGACTCATGCCGCAAGAGAGCCGCCAGCGGGGCGGTCAAGGTCTTGGCCGCGCTCGGCAGCGGCGACGGCTCGATTCGGCAGTGGATCAAGAGCGGCATGGGGCGTACTCAAAGCCGGCGCAGGCAGGGACAAATCGGCAGACTTTTTGGCGTCTTTGGCGTCAGGGTACTCGATGCGCGAATGGAGCATCCCCGAAAGCAGGCGCACAAAGGCATCGCGCAGGCCGCGCAGGTCGCGCTGCGTAAGATCGCACTCGTCGAGCTGGCCGTCGGCAAGCTGGGCGTCTACAATTTTTGCGACCAAGTCTTCAATGCGCCCGAGCGTCGGCTTGTCCAGGGTGCGCGATGCGGCTTCCACGCTGTCGGCCAGCATCAAAATGGCGGTTTCGCGGCTTTGCGGCTTCGGGCCGGCATAGCGGAACTGCTGCTCCAGCACGGGTGCAGCCTCGCAGTCTTCGCCCGCGCACTGCCGGTGGTAGAAGTAGCGGATGAGGCTTGTGCCGTGGTGCTCGGTGATAAACGCTTTGATGACCGGCGGCAGGTGTTCCCGCTCGGCGATTTCCAGGCCCTCGCGGACATGCGCGGTCACGACCAGGGCGGACAGCGACGGGTTCAGGCGCTCATGGGCATTGTCCCCGCCGGCCTGGTTTTCCACAAAAAACTGCGCCCGCTGCATTTTGCCGAGGTCATGGTAGAGCGCTCCGACCCGGCACAAAAGCGCATCGGCTCCAATCGCCTCGGCAGCGGTCGCGGCCAAATTGCCGACTAAGATGGAATGGGTGAATGTCCCCGGCGCAGCCTCGCAGAAGCGCTTTAGAAGGGGCCGGTTCGGGTCGGACAGCTCCAAAAGCCACAGCGGGGTGGTGATGCCGAAAACGCGCTCAAACAGCGGCGCCGTCACCCCGAACAGGGCCACCGACAATGCGCCGGAGAAAAACGCCCAGACGACCGACTGGCCGAGGTCGGGGCGCGTGTCTCCCTGAAGCTGACCCACCAGCAGGCTCAAAATGACGTTCGCGCCGCACAGCAGCCCGCCCGCCCGCAGCAGGCCCGCCCGGCTGCGGAGGTCCGAAACAGCGTAAATCGCCACCCACGCCGAAAGCAGAGTCAAAACTGAAAACCGCAGGTCGTTGCCGAGCACGACGCCCGACTGCGCGGCCAGCAGGGCGGTCACAAGCGTCGCGACACGCGGCTTGATCAGTGCGGCAATCAGCATGCCGGTCGCTCCGACCCACAGCATCCCGACATAGCCGAACTGCGACGGCGACAAGCGGACCCCGAGCATGGCGCTGCCGAGCCGCAGCCCGAGGACGCCGAGCGCGACCAGCAGGGCCAGCAGCAGCAGCAGTTTGGTGGACGCGAAAATGGCAGGATGCTCGCGGGCCAGCCAAAAGCAGACCAGGCTGACCATGAACGCCACCAGGCCGGCAATGCTCAGCACCGTGCCGAGATCGAGGCGCGGATTTTGCAGGCCCAAAGCGCGGAGCTTCGCTGTCGTGCTCGGGGTGACGGTCTGTCCGGTGCGGACCACAATGTCCCCGGCAAACACCTGGCTGTAAATCGGCGCGACCAGCCGCTCGGCGCTCAAAACGGCGGACGCCGTTTTGCTTTTATCGAGCAGCCGGTTCGGCTGAACCACCGTGCGGGCAATCGCCAGCGCCGCCGGCAGGTGAGTGCGGGGCAAAAGCGACGCCGTCAGATGCGCCGAAACTTCCGCTTTGGCTTCGGCCAGGTCGGCCGGGTGGTCGTCGCGGATTTCCCGGTCCATCGCGCCGTGGACCGCCTGCCGGGTCAAGCGCTCGGCTTGGTCCAGGTGGTACGCGCCGCCGCGCGGGCTGACCAGCGGGGCCAGGGCGGCGGGCGGCACGCGCAGCCCGACTTCCCGGCGCAGGTCCGCCGCCGCCCGCGCGGGGTCGGTTCCGGCCCCCTGGTCCCGGCGCAGATGCTGGTAAGCGTCGGCAATGGTTTCGTCGGCCTCCGACGCCGCATGAGCCGTCGTGTAGACCGGCTCGACCCGGGCCGCCGCCGCCGCTTTCAAGGCGCGGGTTGCGCCGTCATCAAGGTAGCGCACGGTGCGGAGGGCGCGGACATCCTGAGCGCTGATTTCCCCGACACGCAGGGCGACTTTGTCCGGCAGAAGATGCAGCGACAGCAGGGCGGACAGCACGGCGATGGTGCCGAAAAAGAGGGCGATCCGGCTCCAATGCTGCCCGGCCAGCCACTCCCGCAGCGGAAGCAGACGCCGCAGCGCGTCGGCGCGGCCTTCTTTGCCGCGCGGCTTGCGGCGGCGCGGCAGACGGCCCAGCGATTGGGAAAGCGATGAAGTTAGGGCGGAAGGGTCTCGTGCCATAGGGCAGAGCGGTCAAAACAGGGGAGCCGTTTCCGGCGCGTCTTTCATGGGGACGGCGCACGCGTCTCGCCTGTCACGAGAGCGCGTGCGCCGAGGGTTTTTGCCGGCTTACTTGTTCAAGCCTTCTTTTTCTTCGTTGCGCCGCGCTTTACGGATAGCGGCGGCCAGCGCTTTGCGCTTTTTGTCGCTCGGCTTTTCGTAATGCTCGTGCTCACGGGCTTCTTTCAGAATGCCGGTCTGCTGAAGCTGCTTTTTGAAGCGCTTCAAGGCGCTGTCCAGCGATTCGTTGGGCCGCACGATGATCTGGGTCAAATTGTCCACCCCCTGCCTTGAAAATACATTTTTCCCAGCGCGGCGATAGGTTTCGCGCCGAGGAACACCGGAGTATACCCGCCCGAAACCGCGCTGTCAAGTTTCGCGCCCGGCGCAGTCCGCGCCGCTTTGCACTCCGCGCCTGCCGCCCGAAGCCCGGCGTTCTGCGGGCGGCGGCAAAGCGCCGGGCGAAGGCAGTCAGTTAGCACGGCCCGGCAGATGGCATGGTCTGCATTTCTTCGGCCAGCACAAAGCCCGTCAATCCATACGACGAAGACACAAAAAACCCCTTGACACCTTTGCCGCCGAGCTTTTCCAGCAAATCCTGCTTGCCCACATAAACAAAAGGCCAAGCATCATTTTTTCTGCGCTCGAACAGTTGTGTGTAGGACAAGTAGACTTCTTCGACTTCGGCCTGGTCTATCCCAAACAAAATCGTGCCGAAGTTATCGTTCTCGAAGTGGTAGCCGGCTACCTGCAGGAACACAATATCGGTGTACTCGTAAGGCTCGGCGTCGTAAGCAGTGTGAATGATAATCTTTTTGTCTCGGCAATCAACGGTGTAAGACAAAACTAGATTGTCGTGGATGGAAATTTCTTCTGCCATGAGCTGCTTTCATCATTAGGCGAAAGAAGCGTGGGAATAAACTCCTGCGCTGTGGGACGCAGGCGCCAAGTGACCGCCTGCGCGGGCACGGGAAAAGTCCTGTCCGCCCACGAAGGTGGGGCTTTATTGAGGTGACATTAGGCGTCTGTACCCTACAGCGTAGAATTTTAGTTCCACGCTCCTCTGCAATCCCCAACAAAAACACCCCGGCGCTGTTCCGTGCCGGGGCGTCTTTGCGGTAAACTTTACGTGCCTTCCTGCCAGGACGCCAGATACCGCTCCTGCTCCTCGGTCAGCGTGTCAATGTGGACGCCGAGCGACAGCAGCTTCAGGCGGGCGATCTCGTTGTCAATCGCTTCGGGGACGCCGTAAACGCTTTTCTCCAAAGTCTTGGCGTTTTGGTTCATGTATTCGGCGGACAGCGCTTGGTTCGCAAACGACATGTCCATGACGCTTGCGGGATGGCCCTCGGCGCTCGACAAGTTGATGAGGCGGCCTTCGCCGAGAATAAAGACCTTGCGGCCGTCTTCGAGAACATATTCTTCCACAAAGTCGCGGACCGTCTGCTTGGAAGTCGCCATCTTTTCCAGCGCCGGAATGTCAATCTCGACGTTGAAGTGGCCCGAGTTCGAGACAATCGCGCCGTCTTTCATCGCGGCGAAGTGCTCGGCGCGGATGACATCTTTGTCGCCGGTGACGGTGCAGAAGAAGTCGCCGACTTTGGCGGCGTCGGCCATCGGCATCACATGGAAGCCGTCCATTGTGGCTTCGAGCGCCCGCAGGGGATCAATCTCGGTGACGATGACTTGTGCGCCCATTCCCTTCGCCCGCATCGCCAGGCCCTTGCCGCACCAGCCGTAGCCGGCGACCACAAAAAACTTGCCGGCCAAGAGAACATTGGTGGCCCGGATGATGCCGTCAATCGTAGACTGGCCCGTGCCGTAGCGGTTGTCGAAGAAGTGCTTGGTCTGGGCATCGTTGACCGCCACAATCGGGTACGCCAGCACGCCGTCTTTTGCCATCGCCCGCAGGCGAATCACGCCGGTCGTGGTTTCTTCCGTGCCGCCGATGATATTTTCGATCAGCTCGCGCTTTTCGGTGTGGATGATGCCGACCGTGTCCGCGCCGTCGTCCATCGTGAAGTTCGGCTTGTGCTCCAGGGCGCTGAGAATATGCTGGTAATAGGTCTCGTTGTCCTCGCCCTTGATGGCGAAGGTCGCAATGCCGTAGTGCTGGACTAAGGCCGCCGCGACATCGTCTTGGGTGGACAGGGGGTTCGACGCGCACAAAACGACTTTCATGCCGCCGGCTTGGAGTGTCCGCATGAGATTGGCGGTCTCGGCAGTAACATGGAGGCAGGCGACCGCCGTAAGTCCCTCCAATGGCTTTTCGCGCTCAAAGCGCTCACGAATGGAGCGCAGGACGGGCATTTCGCGCTCGGCCCATTCAATCCGGCGCTTGCCGGCATCGGCCAGGCTGAGGTCACGGACATCGTAAGCGGGCGGTGCGACCGGCAGCGCGGACAAAGTGGTCTCCGGCAGGGTCGTCGCCGGCGGGGCGGCAGTAGCAGTCATAAAAGAACCTTTCCAAGTATCTTCAGGTATGGGGCAGTCAAAACTCCCCTATTATACACTATTTTGGTCGGCGGATAGCGTGTTTGGCGGAAGCTGGCCTGATTGTCAATTCAAGTCGAGCGCCTCACCAGGAGTCGAAGTCTTTCAGCGTTACGATGCTATGGAGTATGCCCCACCCCACGAAAAACGGCGAGAAGCATAGCAGGCAGCTAAGACCTTCCCATAAAATGGTACGTCCTGCTTTTCGCTGTCTACGGACCAGCCAGAGGACAAGCGGAAAGCCGACAGCAAAGGCCAGTGCGGCCAATAACCGCGCCGGTTGGGTATTGAAGCAAGCGAATCGCGGGCAGACAAGCCAGCAAGTTAAAGGCCATGAGCAATAGACAGGAATTGGCGGGTTTGCTACAGGAATTGGCGGGTTTGCTGATGCAGCGCTGTCGGGCCGGGGCGTTCCGCGCCGGACTTTCCGCCGGGCCGGGCGACTCCTCTGTTTCCCTGGCTGGTTTTGCTTGACTTTGCGCCGCCCGTTGTGCCATACTTGCAGGCAGTCCCAGCGACAAATACACCTAGAAACCCGCAAGTCGCACCGGCGCACCATCCGCCGGTGAGAATCGCAGCGAAAGGATTTCCCCATGGCTTACGGTTCCCCCAGCAGCGGCGGCCCGCGCGGCGCTCGTCCGGGCGGCCCCGGCGGACCCGCCGGCGCTCGCAAGAACCCGCGCTTCAAGCGCCGCAAGGTCAGCTCGCTGACCATCAACAAGATCAAGACCGTTGACTACAAAAATGTCAACCTGCTTCGCACCTTCACCGACGACCGGGGCAAGATCGTCCCCCGCCGCCGCTCCGGCGCAACCGCCAAAGAGCAGCGCATGATCGCCGTCGCCATCAAACGCGCCCGCGAGATCGCCCTGCTGCCCTTTGTCAAAGATTAAGCGCAGACAAGAAAACGCCCCGGCCAGAAGGCCGGGGCGTTTTTGCTTGGCTTACGTCAGCTCTGCCGGGCCGCGCCGGCCGTTTCGCGCAGCAGCGCCATGAAATTCGCCGCCGGAGCCGACAGGGGGCCGGGGCGGCTGTGGCGAGCTAAGGCAAACTCGCGCGAAAGCGCAGGCAGCCCGGCGACGGGGACGGAAACCAAATGCCCTGCGGCGATCTCGTCCGCAGCCATCGCTTCGGGGAACAGGGCGCTGCCGATCCCGAGCCGAAGCAGGTGCCGGGCAGTTTGAAGCGGCATAGCCGCGACGCGGGGGGTCAAGGCGTCGAACACGGCTGCCGTCGCTTTCGGGAGGCTCCACCAACTGAGCGACAAAAACGGCTGCGCGTGCTGCTCGATCTCGGTGAGTGTGATAGTTTCCCGCGCGGCCAGCGGGTGCCGGCTCGGCAGAACAAACACCAGCGGCTCTTGAAAGCTCAGCAAAGGAACCAAGTCGTCGGCCGCCGCGTTTGGGCAGTGAGTCAGCAGGCCAAGCTCCGCCAGCCCGTCGTGCAGCAGATCAATCACATGGCGGCCCTGACCGGAAGACACGGCAAGCTCAACCTCGGGATACGCGGCGTGAAACCGGGCCAGACACGGCGATAAAAACGGTCCGGCCAGCGACTCGCTCACGCCGATTGCCAGCTTGCCGCGCCGCCCGTCCTGGGTCTGCCGCGCGGCTTCGATCCCTTCCGCCAGCACCGCCAGCGTCCGGCGCACATACGGCAGAAAGCTTTCGCCGAGCGGGGTCAGCGCGACGCTGCGCCCGCGCCGGGCAAACAGCGCCCCCCCGACTTCTTGTTCCAGCGCTTGTATCCGCCCGCTGACCGTCGGCTGGGCCACGTCCATCTCCCACCCCGCCCGGCTGAAGCTGCCTTCCCGTACCACAAAGTCAAAAGTTCGCAGATGCTCGGTATCCACTTGCCGCCTCCAGTTATCAATTAATCCGATAACAAGTATACCTGATATTATATTGAAACAATGTTTCTGTCAGAGTAAACTCTCAGCATAAACGAAGGGGAGGAAGATTCAATGAAAGCTGTCGCTGTGCTGGGATTAGGAGAGATGGGGAAAGCGCTTGCCCGCTCTTTAGCGAGTGCTGAAATAATTGTACGGCTCGGCTCGCGGGACCCGTCGCGTGCCGGCGAAGTCGCCCGGCAGATACAAGCGGACGGTTTAGGAACCGTGGCGGCAGGCACTTATGCGGAGGCGGCCGCCGACGCCGAAGTGGTCATCCTGGCCGCCGGGTTTGAGGACTTGGAAGGAATGGTGCGAGGACTCGGCGCGGCCCTGCCCGGCAAAATCGTGGTGGACATCAGCACGCCCTGGGAAGGACCGGCTCTGGAAACCTCGGCGCTGAAAGCGGTCCGCGCGTTTCTGCCTGAGACCGCCCAGCTGGTCGGGGCCTGGAAGACAAATTTCGCCGGATCGCTTGCCTTGACCGGACCCAATCAAAAAACGCAGGACGTTTTCCTTTGCGGCGATGACGAAGCGGCAAAGGCGACTGTCGCGCAGATGGTCACGGCGACCGGCTTCCGGCCGGTGGACTGCGGCGGGCCGGACGCCGCGCCGATGCTGGAAGCGATGGTGCGCGTCATGGGACCGATCTACAAGCGGCTTGGACTGAAAGGCGGCGCTCCGCCGGCCTGGAAGTTCCTGCCATGAACAGCGCGGAATAAAGCCTCCCCATGCTATTGGCGCACAAATCCGTTCAGTCCTTCAAGTCCGACCCGCTGCCGCCGGGCGCGTCGCCGGCACTGAAGATTTAGCAGACGAGGAAAAGACGCGTCAGTTTCTAGAACCACGCGGCTTCGCAACAAAGTAAACGCCAACAAAGTAAACGCCAACAAAGTAAACGCCAACAAAGAAGTTGATAAAATGAAAGAAGAGACAGCCATGACCGGCACCCCGTTTTGCCCGCAGATAAATAAACCTGCCGAAATTGTCAGATTCAAGACCCAGGGCCATCTTGCGCTTCTGGAATGGGATAACAGTCTGCCCGGCGCTTCCGGCGGCTCGCCCCGGTGCTTTGGGCCGCGCCGGAAGTCACAAATGGACCGCTGCTACGATGGCGGCACATTGGCCCTGCTCGCTGTCACCGTCGCCGCCCTGGCCGTGTCGCTGGCCCGGTTTTAATGAAGGGTCTTTCAACAAAAGCCCCGGCTGCACAGCCGGGGCTTTTGATTTGCGTCGGTTACGCCAGCGTTGCGCTCAGCGTGATCTCGGTGCCGGCGAGGGCTTTGGAGACCGGGCAGGCGGTTTTGGCGGCCTGGGCCAGCTCTTCGAACTGGGCGGCGTCAATGCCGGGAACTTGGCCGTCGGTGGTCAGCTCAATTTTGGTGATCGAAAAACCGCCGCCGTCGGGGCCGAAAAAGACTTTCGCGGCGGTGTGGATTTTGTCGGGCGTGAAGCCGGCGTGCTCGAGCATCGCCGAAAACTGCATTGAGAAGCAGCCGGCGTGGGCGGCCCCAATCAGCTCTTCGGGATTGGTGCCCGTGCCTTCTTCCATGCGCGATTTAAACGAAAACGGGCCTTTGAATGCCCCGCTGCCAAGCTCCATCGAGCCGGCGCCGTCTTTCAAGCTGCCCGACCACTGGGCGTCGGCGGTGCGTACTGCCATAAGTGAATTCTCCTGTAACGGGTCAAACGCCGTGGCGGTGAAACCAGGCGTACATCTTGGCGTCGCCGTCGGCGGCGTCTTTGGCATTATACCCAGGCCGGTAATCGGCATGAAACCCATGCCCGGCGTCGGGATAGACGATAATCTGCGACGGACTGTGGGCTTTCGCCAGCGCAGCCCGCATCTGCGCCAGCGAGTCCTGAGTAATGCCCTCGTCCTGCCCGCCGTAGAGGCCCAAAACCGGCGCGTGGAGCTTCGCGGCGATGTCTAGCGGGTGCGCGGGATGCAGGGTGTCGGGCTGCCCGAGAACGCGCCCGTACCAGGCCACGGCGGCGTTGAGATGGGAATTGTGGGCGGCATACAGCCAAACAATCCGCCCGCCCCAGCAAAAGCCCGTAATGCCGAGTTTTTGGACGTTTCCCTGCCCCGACTTCTGTGCCCACTGCACCGCCGAGTCGAGGTCGGTCATCACCTGAGCATCGGGCACTTTTGCGACTACGGTGCCGACAATCGTGCCGATGTCGCTGATCTTGGACACATCGCCCTGCCGAAAAAACAGCTCCGGCGCGACCGCCAAATAGCCGCGCTTGGCAAATCGGCGGCAGACATCGCGGATATGCTCATGGACCCCGAAAATCTCCTGCACGACCAAAATCACGGGATAAGTCCCCGCCCCGGCAGGCCGGGCCGCATAGCCGGGAATGTGCCCGTCGGCGGTCGGGATTTGAACTTCCCCCGCCGTCAGCCCCTGCGTGTCCGTGTGGATCACCTGCGCCGAAACCGGCTGCACGGCCAGGGCAAAGCCCGCCGCAAGCGCGGTCCCGACGGTCGTTTGGACAAATTCGCGGCGTGTCTGAAGAGTCATAAACGGCTTTCTAAAACTGATGTCTAAAGCTGATGGCTTTCGGGCTGAAGGGTGAACTCGCCGAGGACGAGATTGGCGGGCTGGGTAAGCACGGTCAGAATCGCCCCGGCGGCGTCGGCGACCGACAGCATTTTGTCGCGCTGGACTTTCATGTCAATGCCGTCCCAAAACGGGCTGTCTACGCCGCCGAGGTACAGCAGGGAAATCTTGATGTTGTGCTTGCGGCTGACTTCAAGCTGCAGCGCTTTCGAGAAGCCCGTCACGGCGTACTTGGACGCGCAGTACACGCTGGCGTTCGCCATCGGCGCTTTGCCGAGAATGCCGGCGAGGTTGACGATGTGGCCG
Source organism: Capsulimonadaceae bacterium (assembly GCA_965246745.1). Taxonomy (GTDB): domain Bacteria; phylum Armatimonadota; class Armatimonadia; order Armatimonadales; family Capsulimonadaceae; genus JANXMY01. The sequence goes on along the minus strand of OZ251980.1, from coordinate 3,157,986 downwards.
CCTTTGCCCGCCGCGATCATCGGGCGGAGCGCAGCCTGCGTGACCAGCATCAGGCCCTTGACGTTGGTGCTGAGAAGCCTGTCTATCTCGGCGGCGGTGGTAGTTTCCAGCGGCTTGATGAGGCCGACGCCTGCGCTGTTGATCAGAATGTCCAGCCCGTCAAAGGCCCGCGCGGTGTCTGCGACCAGCGCGTCTACCTGGGCCGGGTCGGAAACATCGGCGACAATGGAAACGGCGTCGCCGCCTTCGTAGCCGATCTGGGCGGCCGTTTCGGTCAAGCTCGCTTCGGTGCGTCCGGCCAGCGCGACGCTGACTCCGCGCCGGGCCAGCGCCAGCGCGATTTCGCGCCCGATCCCGCTGCCTGCGCCGGTAATCAGCGCGGTTTTCCCTGCCAGTGTCGTGTCTGCCATGTGTCTTCGTCCATTCTAAGGGGTGCCGCTCGGGGCGTGTGTAAATCGGGGCGTTTGTCTGGTACAATACTCCCACCCAGTACGCTCACAGTATACCCCGGAGGACCGCCGTTCTGATGGCTTCAATCACCGCGCCGTATGTCGAAACCCAGCAGGTCGTGACCGGCTTTATGTACCAATTACAGATTGCCGAGGAAGAAAACGGAGGCGGCATCACCCGCCTCGACATCGGCCCGTATTATTTCCCCGGCGCAGCCCCGCAGATCAAGTACCCCGAAGCCGTCACCAACGAGATGACCCCGCCGGGCTGGGCGGCCGTTCGCTGGTTCACCGACGAGTCCGGCGCAAGCTGGCTGCGCTGGGAGGGCGGGCGGATTGACCAAAAAGACGGCGAGATGCTGTTTCAGATGACCTCGAACTACCCGCCGTCGCACTCCGGCGCGGCCCTGTATGTCTGGCGCGGCAAGCAGGGCACGGAGCGCTACCCGATTGCCGCCCCGGACTACTCGCAGCCGCCGCCTGCCGTGAACCCCCGCCACGATGTCAAAGGCCAGCTTCAGTTCACACAAGGGACGGGGTGCGCCCCGGTGTTTGTGCTCGGGGCGCTGGGCATCGCCGCGCTCGTGCGCCACTGGAGATAACTTGCTATGATCATTCTTGACCAAATCCGCTGGGACAAAGACGGCGGCCTCCTGCCGGCCGTGGTGCAGGACGCCGACACCAAAGACGTTCTGATGATGGGCTTTATGAACCGGGACGCGCTGGAAAAGACGCTCCGCTCCGGCCTGGTGACGTTCTGGACCCGCTCCCGCCAGAAGCTGTGGACCAAAGGCGAGACCAGCGGCAACACGCTGAACTTTGTGTCGCTGCGCGTCAACTGCAACGACGATTCGCTTCTCGTGCTGGCCCGGCCTGTCGGCGCGACCTGCCACACGGGGCACCCGACCTGCTATTACCGGGAAGCGGCGGCGGACGGCGCGGAATGGCGGACGATCACCGCGCCGCAGTTTGACCCGGAACAAGTCTACGCCAAACCGGCGTAATTTCTAATAAGCCATCAAGACCATGCAATAAATTGCACGGCTAGGGTTTTATTGGGGTACACGGCGCGGACGCCAGGAAACGCACCGCTTCTGCACTGGCAGACCCGGAGGGCGCGGGGTTAAGATTGAACTTCTTTGAGTCCCGCGAAGCGGCACTTCCTGGCCGAAGGCCGTGTAGCCGTGTTCAACACATGGCCTGACAATCTTTCCTGACAATTTTTTCTGACAATCTTTTCCAATCCCTGCCTACTTCACGAAAGCCTCCGACCTTATGAACTCACGCGCCCGTTTCGCCTTCCGCGCCGCCGCCTTTGCGGCGCTGACGCTTCCCGCTTTTCCCGTCCAAGCCCGCCCGCCCGTGCCGATCAGCCATCCCGCGCCCGCGCACCAGCTCAAGTGGGACTCCAAAAAGTTCATGCGCGTGTCCGAGCTGCGGCCCGGCATGAAGGGCTATGCGCTGTCGGTCTTCAAAGGCACCAAGATCGAAAAGTTCGGGATTGAGATTTTAGGCGTCGTCGCCAAGTTCAACGAAGGCAAAGATTACATCATGTTCCGGGCGACCAGCGGGCCGCCGGTCTCGCGCGGACTCGGGATCGCCGAAGGCATGAGCGGCAGCCCGATTTATATCAACGGGCGGCTCGTGGGCGCGATCTCGCTCGGCAACCAGTTCGCCAAAGACCCCATCGGCTTCGCCACCCCGATTGAAGCGATGCTGGATGCGTGGAGTCCCGACCTGCCGGCGCGTATTCCGCGCATTGGGGCATCGGCCCCGTCGGCCGCCGTTCAAGCGCTGAGCAGCGGCAGCTTTCGGGACGAAATGCCGCTGACCGTCAGCGGCATGGACCCGCAAAACTTATCCCGGCTCGGCGCGTCGCTTGCGCCGCTGCACCTCAAAGTCATGGCCGGCGCGGGGATGAGCGATTCGACCGCCACAAACCCGCTGGCCCAAAACCCGAGCCTCGTGCCCGGCTCGGCGGTCGGGGTGGCGCTGATCCAGGGCGATTTCGATGCAAACGCGACCGGAACCGTCACTTACCGGGACGGCAATCGGCTTTTGCTGTTCGGGCACCCGTTTGAGAACTTGGGGCCGATTGACGCGGCGCTGACGACGGCGTATGTGGTGGATATTTACCCGTCCTACCAGACCTCGTTTAAGCTCGGCTCGCCGATCAAAACCGTCGGGCGCATTTTTCAAGACCGGCCGTTTTCGGTCGGCGGCGTCATCGGGCCGATGCCGCAGATGATTCCCATGACGGTCGCAGTCCACGACCGTTCCATCCACCGGGACAAAACGTTTCGCGTGCGAATTATCAACCACCCTCTCCTGACGGGCCGGTTCATCCCGGCGGTTGCGGGCGCGGCGATTGCTCAAATCCACGGCGACCCCGGCGACACGATGGCGACGGTGACGATGGATGTGGACGCCGAGGAAGTCGGGCACGTCAAGCGCACGAACACCTACTTTGACCCGCTCAGCATTGACCAGGCGGCGACGGCGGACATTTCCAGCCTGATGGGATTGTTGTCGTCCAACGCTTTTTACCCGCTGGCCGTGAAAAGCGTCCAAATGACCGTGACGATCCAAAACCGTCACGACACGGCGGAGATTGACCACTTGTTTGTGTCCCGGTCCAAGTTCGCGCCGGGCGACACTGTGCAGGTCGGGGTCGTGCTGAAGCCCTACAAGCAGCCGCGCTACACGGAGTATGTGTCGGTGAAAATCCCCCAGTCTACCCCGGACGGCACGCTGCCGCTGACGGTTGCGGGCGGCGCGGACGAAGGCGGCGGGGCGGGCGGCGGGGGCGGCCTGCTGGCGCTGCTGCTCGGCGGGGGCGCGTCCGCCGCGCCGTCCGGGCCGTCGGCGAATGTCGGTCAGCTTGTGAAGAAGTTCGCCGAAAAGCCGCAAAATAATCAGCTTGTCGCCCGCCTCACCCTGCCGACCGCCGCCGTGTCCGTGCGCGGCGAAAAGCTGTCCGGGCTGCCCCCCACCCTGTTGGCGGTGATGCAGTCCCCGCGCACGACCGGCTACCGCACGACCCGCGATGAAGTCAAGCAGACGCTCACGGTGCCGTATTTGGTGTCGGGCAGCCAGACCCTGACCCTCACGGTTCAGCGCAAAGACTTGTCTGATACGGCTCGCGGGGCGGCCGGGATGGGCGCGGCGGGCGTGACGACCACGACGACGACCAGCACATCGTCCGCCCCGGCCGCTTCTTCGGCTCTTTTGCCCGCCGACGACGGCGATACTCTGGCGTTCCAGAACCTGGCGCTTGTGACGAACGCGCCGGAACCTACCCCGGCTCGTTCCTCGCCACCCCTCCCGAAGCGGGAAGGGAATGAGGCGGAGGGAACGGCCCCTGCCGAGGCTGCCGCCGCACCTGCTGCCTCTTCATCCACCCCGACCGTGAAGCCCGTGGGCCGCCTGCCGTCGGTTTGGCGTCAGACTTCGCAGGCCGACTTCGCCGCCGGGACGCTCGCCAATGTCGCCGTGTCATCGCTCGGCGACGTGCGCCTGTCGCCGTCGCTCACGAAAGCCGCCGAGACCGGCGAAAACTATGTTTGGGCCGTCCAGCCCGACGGCCACGGCGGCGCGTACTTCGCCACCGGCGACAGCGGCGTGGTCTACAAGCGGAGCAGTGACGGCAAAGTGTCCCCGTTTTTCCGCACCGGCGAGCTGGAAGCGACGTGTTTATCGCTTGATGACGCGGGAAATTTGTATGTCGGCACGGCCCCCAACGGTTTTGTGTTCCGCGTCGCGCCGGACGGCAAAGGGGCAAAAGTCTTCACGGCGAAAGAAAAGTATATCACGGCGCTGGCGCAAAGCAAAAGCGCAGTTTATGTCGCCACCGGCGGCGGGACAGGGCGCATCTACCAAATCGGCTCGGAAGCGCCGGTGTTCACTTCTCCCGAAACGCACATTCTTTCGCTGGCGACCGGCAAAGACGGCAATCTCTACGCGGGAAGCTCGCCCAGCGGTATTGTCTACAAAATCACCCCCGACGGCAAAACCAGCGTTCTCTACGATGCCGCCGAGCCGAACGTCCCGGCGCTGACGACCGACTCGCTCGGCAATGTCTACGCGGGAACATCGGCGGCGGGCAATGTCTACAAGATCGCGCCCGACGGCACGGCGAAAAAGCTGGCGGGGCTGCCGAGCGCCGCCGTCACGAGCCTCAAAACCGACAATGCTGACACCGTCTACGCGGCTTCGGGCGGGACAATTACGAAAATCGCGCCCGACAACAGCGTGCAGACCTACACGACGCCCGCCGACCCGCAGTTTATCTCGCTGGCAGTGGACCCGCAAGCGCAGACGCTTTACGCGGGCACAGGCACCGGCGGCAGCGTTTACACGCTGGGCGCGGCGGGCAGCGGCACCGCCGAAGGCACGTTCCAAAGCGCCGTCCACGATGCCGGGCGACGGGCACAGTGGGGCACCCTCGCCTGGCAGGCCGACACGCCGGACGGCAGCCGAATCGCGCTGCAAACCCGCTCGGGCGATGTCGCCCGCCCCGACTCTTCGTGGAGCGCCTGGTCCGCGCCGTACACGCAGCCGCGCGGCGAGACAGTCACGTCGCCCCCCGCCCGCTTTTTGCAGTACCAAGCCCGGTTCACCGGCGCAGCCCCGAAGCTGAGCGCCGTCGCGGTGTATTACCTGCCGCGCAATCAGGTCCCGACGGTCAGTCTCGCCAAGCCCGCCGCCGGAGACGCGGTTTCCAAAACGACGACCCTGAACTGGACGGCCTCCGACCCCGACAAAGACACGCTTTCCTACGATGTGTCGTACTCGGCGGACGGCGGCAAAACATGGAAGCCGATCACCGCCAGCGCCCAGCTCAGGTCCCAAACCAAAACAAAAACCGTCACAAAAACAGCGGACACGCCGCCGGCCGCCCTCAGCGCCCTCCAAAGCGCCCCGGCGGGGGTGCAGGCGCTCGTCAAAGCGCAGATTGCCGCCAATTCGGCGGCGGCCGACACGCCCAAAGCGCCGAAGTCCGCGCAGGATTTGAAAGAAACGTCGTATGCGTGGGACACGACAAGCCTGCCTGACGGCCTGTACCAAGTCCAAGTCGTCGCCGGCGACAAGCCGAGCAACCCCGTCGGAGCGCTCTCCGCCAAAGCCGTCTCGCCGCCGTTTTTGATCGTCAACACCCCGCCCACGCTGACCGTCGGCATTCCCGTCGTCAATGCCGACAAGACCGTCACCCTGCGCGGCGCGGCGACGGCGAAATTGGCGTTTATTCAAGCTGTCCAAGCCAAAGCCGACACCAATGACCCCATCGCCGCCGCCGCCGACGACGGACTCTTCGACTCTCCTTCCGAGCCGTGGACTCTGACCCTGCCCGCGCTGCCCTCGGGGCAGCACAAGATCGAAGTGACCGCGCTCGACCAAGCCGGCGGCAAAGTCGTGCAGACGGTCCGCGTTTCGGTGCCGTGAAGGAAAAACACCTATGAAAATCGTTTTGCCCGGCGGGAGCGGGCAGGTCGGAACCCTGCTGGCGCGGGCGTTTACCCGCGAAGGGCATGAAGTCGTGGTGTTAAGCCGCCGGGCGTATGCCGCGCCCTGGCGGGTCGTCCTTTGGGACGCCGCGCGGGTCGGCTACTGGGCGGACGAGATAAACGGCGCGGACGCCGTGATTAATTTGGCGGGGCGCTCGGTCAACTGCCGGTACACGCCGGAAAACCGGCGCTCCATTATGGACTCGCGGGTGCTCTCGACCCGCGCGGTCGGCGACGCGATTGCGCGGGCGAAGCGGCCGCCGCGCGTCTGGCTGCAATCGAGCACGGCGACGATTTATGCCGACCGTTACGACGCGCCGAACGATGAGCGGACCGGGATGCTCGGCGGCGCGGAGCCGGATGTGCCCGACACCTGGCGGTTCTCGATTGACGTGGCAAAAGCGTGGGAGCAGGCATTGGACGAGGCGGAAACGCCGAACACGCGCAAAGTGGCCCTGCGGTCGGCGATGGTGATGAGCGCGGACCGGGGCAGCGTGTTTGATGTGCTTTTGGGGCTGGTCCGAGCGGGTCTCGGCGGGACCGAAGGCAGCGGGCGGCAGTATCTGTCCTGGATACACGGCGCGGATTTTGTCCGGGCGATGGGGTGGCTGATGGAGCGGGACACCCTCACCGGCCCGGTCAACATTGCCGCGCCGAACCCGGTGCCGAACGCCGAGTTTATGCAGGCGCTGCGGGAGGCGTGGGGCACGAAAATCGGCTTGCCGGCGACGGAATGGATGCTGGAGATCGGAACCTGGGCGCTGCGCTCGGAAACGGAGCTGGTGCTGAAAAGCCGGCGGGTCGTGCCGGCCCGGCTTTTAGAGGACGGCTTTCGGTTTGAGTTTCCCGAGTGGCCGGACGCCGCGCAGGATTTGTGCCGACGGTGGCGGGAACAGGAAACGCAGAGGGATTGACACGGGCGTACACGCCCTCGTCACAACCAACGCCCGCGCATTCCCAGCCTTACGGGAACAAAAAAAGAACCCCCGAAGCGATGCTTCGGGGGTTTTGCGCGGTCCGGCGCTTCTCGCTACACAGAAAGAAGACGCCGGGCGCGGTGCGTTTCCGCTTAGAACTTAAGCTGGAACTGAGCGGCGGCGACGCCGCCGTCTTCCTTGCCCCGGTTCGCGGTCGAATCGAAGCCGGTGCCCTTGTCGTCATAATGCACGATCTGGTAGAGCAGCTTAACACTGGCATTGGTGCTGATCGTGTGGCCGATGCCGATGTTCACATACGTTTCGCGCGGCTTGCCGGGAGCAGCAAGCGTGCCGCCGGCGTTCCGCAGGTCGTACTGAACATCCTCGTAGCCGAGGTCCACGCCGTAAGCGCTGCTCAGGCCGTAGTTGAAGCCGACCTGGTAGCGGTTCAAGTGGTCGCCCTGATGCAGCGGCGAGTTGATCTGCGTGCCGTTTTTGTTGGTGCCGTAAGCCGCTTTGTACTGCTGGTAATCCGCGTTGAAGCTCAGCTTGGGCGTGAAGGCGTACTTCGCCGACACGACCGGGCCGCGCACGTTGGTCGGGTTGGTCCAGGAGCCGACACGTCCCCAGTAGCCCGGCGCGGAGAACTCCGGTCCGATATACTGGTAGCCGCCCTTAAGGCTCAGGCCGCCGAACGCCACGCCGAGCTGATCGTCGGTGGACGCATACCGGAAGCCGTTGCCGACGTTGTTGAAGCCCTGGTTGAAGCCCTGCGCGGAGACCGTGTAGGACGCATCCACCAGAATGCCGCCTTTTTTGACGCCGGGAATGCCGAACGGCAATGCGCCGTTGAAGTCCGCGCCGTACACCGTCAAGCGGTTGAACTGCGCGTTGCCGCCGGTGGCGTTCGGGTCGGTGATGCCATCATTGCCGTTGAGCGCCAGGCCGGTGGCCGTGCCGGGAACCGTCAAGCGGCTGTTCGACAAGCCGAACTGCTCCAGCGTGAACCCGAGGGTGGCCGCTTCGGGAGTGCCGAAGGTGGCCCGGACGCCGTAGCCCTGGTCGAGCGGCGCGGCATGGTTGGCGGCAATCAAACCGCCGGGGCGGGTCTGGGTGGACGCTGCCGTCAGCGGGTTGAACGGGTTGCCGGCCTGGCCGGTGAAGCCTGCGCCGACCGAGCCGCCGTAAGGCTGCGAGAACTGGTCTGCGCTCATCTTGACGGCAAACGCGGTGACACCGGCAGGGCCGGCTTTGAAGCTGACCTTAGCGCCGTCGCCGATGATGTCGCCGGAGTCGGTCTGGGTCAAGTTCGTGTAGATGTCGGCGTCTACCTGCTTCAGCGTGTACTTGGTGAACTGGTTGCCGAAGCGGCCGACCACCAGATCGCCGCCGCCGAGCGGGCCGAGCTTCACGGCGGCATCCAGGTACGCTTTGTAAACATTGGCGTACTGGTTGCCGGCGGTCAGAGTGCCGGGGCGCAGGGACGAGCCGGCGAGGCTGCCGGCGGAGTAGCCGGGGAACGCCGCCGTGTTGCCGACCTGGCTCAAGTAGTTGCCGAAGTTCAGGTCAACGTTCGCGGTCGCGGTGTCCGACAGCTTGCCGCGCAGGTGCAGCAGAATGTCTTCGTACACGTCCGACGACGACAGCAGGCGGTTCTGCGTGCCGGTGCCGGCCTGGTACACGCCGTTCTGGTCGCGGAACGGCAGGTAATTCGCGCCGAGGCGGCGGCGGGACGCATCGGCTTCGGCGATGAAGTTGACTTCGCCGGTCACTTTGAAGCGGTTCTGCTCATTGACGACCGCGCCAAGAATGCCTTCGTCGCGGCCCAGCCGGGCTTCCAGGGCGTCCAAACGCGCGGTGTTGGCGGCAACGTCCACGCCGAGCCGGTCCAGCTCGGGCTTGAAGCCGTTGACCAGGGCCGTCAGGGCGTCAATCGCGGCTTTGTTGCCGGCGATCTGGGCTTCCAGGGCGCTGGGGTCGAAGCCTTTGGTGCTGTTCATCTGCGCGAGCAGGCGGGCGATGGCGACCGCGAACTCGTAGCGGGTCATCGGGCGGCGGCCGCCGTAGGTGCCGTCGGGATAGCCGATGACGATGCCGGCTTTCTGAAGGGTGTCCACCGACTGGTACGCCCAGTGGTCGGTGGGGACATCCGCGAACGGGCCGGAGGCGGCCTGCGCGTGGGTGACGGCGGGCAGGCCGATAAAGGCCATGCCGACGCCGGCGAGAAGCGCTAAAGACTTCTTCATGGAGCAGTTTCCTCTCACAGAAAAATAGCAGATCGGGTGCGCTTCGCCGCCGCGCGGGACTGCCGATGCCGAAACTCAGTGCGCGATAGGCTGGCGCCGCCCGCGCCGCCGGTGTCCTCCCAAGTATCCATGTTGCCTTGAAAGTCTGCCGCCGGTGCGAACACGCCGTGCGTGTCGCGATCAATTTCAGCACGGGCCGAGGCCGCGTGTGAGGCGCCGAAGAAAACGCCGAGCCGCATGCCGTCTTGCCATCATTGGAAGAGCGGCGCGGAAAAAGCAGCATTTGGGGCTGCTCCCAACCCGTGTGACAAACAAAAACGGCATTTGTTTCACGGGCTGGGCTTATTTATCCAAAAAATTCAAAAAATAATCCTCGGCGAGTAAAAGCGCAGCGTAATCGTCGAAAGGCGCTTCCGGCGAGCGCATGCCTCGGGGCAGCAGCCGCCGCCAGCCGGGAGCGGGGTTTTCGGCGACAAACCGCGCTTTGGCCCGCGCCGACGTGTTCCATTCGTCAACCAGCTCCAAAGGAATAAAGGGAAAGGCGGCAGCGAGAGCTTTTCGCAGAGTCGCGCTATGGGTGGCATTGCCGAGCAGCAGACGCTCGATTTCCGGCCGCCGCGCGAGCAGGTCGCCGACCGCCAGGGTCAGCCGGGCGGTTTCAACCACCCGGCGCTCCAGGCAGCGCGGCGCAAGCGGCCCGGAAACAACGGCCAAGCCGCATTTGGCGCGTCCGGGGTCAATCGCAAGCAGAGTCAGGGGAGAAGGTGACATGGGCGGCTTGGTTACCCGGCGCTCACCCGGAAGCTCAGGTGCAGCAGGTCGCCGCTGTAGGTGTCTTCGGCGACCGATGCCGTCACCTGGGCATTCGGGCCGGCCTGCTGGATTTGCTTGACCAGGTCCACCCACACCGCGCCCCCGATGGGCCGGCCGACCAGCGGAGCGCCGGACTGGGGATCATGCACGGGAATAATGCCGCGCTTCAGCGCTTCAGTGCGGACCTGCTCGGTCAGAAACGCCTGCAAATGCCCTAAAATCTCGTCTTCAGTGCCCGCGCCGCTGACCGCGCCCCGCGCGACAACAGCGCCTTTGGCGAAAATCAGCAGGTTGCCGTAAGGCGTCAAGCGCAGCTTGACCGGCTCGCCGCGAAACGTGTTAAAGCGGGCGTCGGCGACCACCACCACGCTGGGCAGGGTCCCGCCCTGGGCGGCGATGTTCTGCGACAGCGCTTCCAGCGCCGTGTCGCGCGGGGTCGGCAGCACCACGGCGGGCGCGTCGTCGGCTCCCGCACCGCGCTGCCGGGCGGTTCGGGCGATCTGATCGAAAAAGACCGACAGCTCGCGCCGCAGCGCGGCGGGGTCCTGCCGGGCGGACACCACGGTTCGGCCCAGCTCGTCGTCGCGCCGGAAGATCAAAGTCCGGCCCTGCGACACCTGCAAGCGGTCTTCCTGGGCTTGGTTCAGCGACGCCAGCTTGGCGACGGCGGCTTGGAGCGTGTCCTGCTTGACGCCGAGCTTCAGCACGGCTTTGTTCGCCTGCACGACTTCGGCTTCGGCCGCCTGCGCTTGATGCCGGGCCGTGCGGACCGTCTGCCGCGCCCCGCGCACCTGCGCCTGCGCCGATTGCAGCTCGGCCTGGGTCGTTTCAAGCTCGGCGCGAGTCGTGCCGACGCCCCGGCGGGCGTCGGCCAGATGCGCCTGCGCCGACGCCAGCGCGGCCTGCCGCCCGGCCAGCGCCCGGCGGCTTTCGGCCAGCACGAGGCGGCTTTGGCTTAAAACGCTTCGGGTCTGCCGAAGCTGACCCGACGCCGCCGCCAAAGACTTCTGGGCGTCGGCGGCTTTGGCCTGCGCGGACGCTGCCGACGCCTGCGCGGCGCGGGCCAGCGCCCCGTCGGCGTCCGCCTGCCGCGCAGCGGCCTGGTTCCGGCGCACCAGCGCCCGGTTTTGGCCGGCGAGGTCGCTGTTCGCCGCGAGAAGCTGCGGCCCGCGAATCAGCGCCGTTTGGAACGTGCGGTTCAGGCCGACAAAAAGCGCCAGCGTGCCGACCGCAATTACGCCGCCGGACACGACCGTCCACAGCATGGCCGTGTGACGGGGCCGCAGCCCGAACGTCGAGTGCCGCTTTTTGCCGATATAGCTGCCCAGGCGGTCGCCCATATAGGCCGTCGCCCCGCCCATGACAAACAAAATGAAGCCGAAAAAAACAATCGCGCCCATTTTACTTCACTTCACTTCTTTGCTTCACTTCTTTGCTTCAATCTCACTTTGCGGCGTTCCAAATCAGCCCTGCGGCGACAATTCCCCCCAGCAGGTTCGGCAGCCAGGCGGCGACAATCGGCGGAATGCCGCCCCCCTGCGCGAGATTGCTCATCACCATGTAGATCAGGTAATAGCCCATCACAATCGGCACGATCCAGACCGAGCCGGGGATTTTGGACGAGCGCGGCGACCGCATGCCGAGCGGAGCGCCGACCAGGCCGAAAATCAGGCAGCTAAACGGCAGCGAGGTTTTAAACCACAGCCCGACTTCCGCATTGCGGATGTCCGCGCCATCACTGCCGCCGCGCTTCATTTCGCGGATTTGGCGGGCCAGCTCCGCAAAATTGAGCGTTTCCGGACTGCGCTGCAAAAAGGCCATGTTTTCCGGCGTTTTCTGAATGCCGACCGTGTCGGCGGCGCGGGCGAACTTGGAAACCGCGCCGGTGGTCAGATCGGTGAGCTGCCCGTCGTACAAAGTCCATTGTTTCAGCCCTGCGCCCTGCGATTTCGCGCGGGCGGCGTAGATGGTCTGGCGCGGGCGCTGCCCGTCGGAATCAAACAGCGTGATTGTCACCTGCCGCAGCACTTTGGCCTGCGCGTCAAAGCCTTTTTCAATATGCACCGTCGTTTGCAGCTTGCCGTCTTTGCGGTTCGCCAGGTCGAACGGCTTGGAAGTCTCGCCGACAATGTCCTGCCGGTGATCGTTGAATTCCGCGACTCGCAGATTGGCATACGGCGCAATTCGGTCGTTGAACGTGTACGAGACCGCGCTGACGGCCAGCCCCAGCGCAATCATCGGCAGAATGATCCGTCCGAACGAGATGCCGCCGGCATACAGCGCCACCGCCTCGGACTCGCGCGACAAGCGCTCAAAGCCGAGCAGGGCCGCGACCAGCATGCCGAGCGGAAACGTGTACGACACAAAGCCGGTGAAGTCCCAGCCGATAAACTGCGCGATGATCCACCACGGAATGCCGGCGGCGACAAAGCGCGACGCGGCAATCAGCGGCCCGAATGTCAAAAACAGGGTCGAAAACAGCGCAATATACAGCAGCAGGCGCGGGGTCAGCTCCAGCAGAACAAGGCGGTCAAGCAGTTTGATCATGGCTGAATTACGCTTATTTTAGTCCCTGCCGGCGCAGGGCGGACGCGCGGAGCATGTCGGAGAGCACCGAGTCTTCGCCCAGATAATACTTGCGGGCAATCGGGTCGTCGCTCAGCTCGTCGGACGTTCCCGCGGTCTTGACCTCGCCGTCCGACAGGATATACGCCCGGTCGGTGATGCTCAGCGTGGACAGCACATCATGGTCGGTGATCAAAACGCCGATGCCTTTGGTTTTCAAATCGCCGATGATCTCTTGAAGCTGCACTTTGACAATCGGGTCAATCGCGGCGAACGGCTCATCCAGCAGAATAAACGACGGGCGGGTCGCCAGAACGCGGGCGATCTCGACCCGGCGGCGCTCGCCCCCCGACAGCGTCCGCGAATTGGTGTCCCGGAACTCCTCCAAGCGAAACTCGGTCAAAAGCTCTTCCAGCCGCGCTTTGCGGGCCGCTCCCGTCATTTTCGGCTGCATTTCTAAAACCAGCAGGATGTTCTGCGCGACGGTCAGCCCGCGAAACGCGCTTTGCTCCTGCGCCAGGTAGCCGATGCCCGCCTGCGCCCGCTTAAACATCGGCAGCCGGGTGATGTCCTTGTCGTCCAAAAGCACCCGCCCGCCGTCGGGCCTCACGAGGCCGACCATCATGTAAAACGACGTGGTTTTGCCTGCGCCGTTCGGCCCGAGCAGCCCGACAATCTCGCCGGGCGCGATCTCGACCGAGACGCCATTGACGACCCGGCGCGATTTGTAAGTTTTTTGCAGCCCTTCGGCCCGTAAAGTTGGCATAGTTATTGGCAGGCAATGCAGGATGCTACGGATTGATATCCGAGGCTGGAAAAAGCACAGCGCCCTCCGGGTCTGCCAGTGCAGCCCTCCGGGTCTGCCAGTGCAGTCACGGCGACGCAGGAATTGTAGGTATGTTCTTGTGTCGCTTCGACACTGGTTCGTTTTAGCCTCGGAATTTATTCCGTGGCGCTCGATTTCGTGGCGCTCGATTTCGTGGCGTCCCGCCGGGCTTCTCCCCTACTGCGCCGGGGTCAGCGTGAGGTGGCCCGGCCCGGTCGAGACCGACGGGTATTTTGGGCCGGCCCCGAGCAGAACAATCGCTTCATCGGTGGTCGCGACCGACGGCGCGGCGAGAAACCCCGATTTGGTGATGACTTTGACATGCCCCGCAAACTTCAGCGCTCCGCCGCTCGGGCGGCTCCGGTCGGGCAGAAACACGGCCCGGTCGGCATGGATTTCATACGACGCGCTTTGCAGCGGCTGACGGACATGGGCGAGAACCTGCCCTTCCGGGGCGGACCCGGCGGCGACCGCTTCGCGCAGGCCGGAAGCGCCGGGTTTGCCGCCGGGCGCGAACCGCACTTGGATGTCGGCGGCGGCGAGGTCGTAGTCGTCGGCAGTCAGTCTCGCATGCCCCGTCAGGTGCCACAAGCCTGGGTCAAGCCCCGCTTTGTCGAAGTCTACATTGACGGTGCCGATACGGGGTTTCGACGCGTCATTTTGCGCGTGGGTTCCGGGCAAAAGCGCGGCCCCCAGCAGCAGGACGAAGGCCAGGGCGAGAATTGACGTGTTTTTCACCAAAAAAGACCTTTCGTAAAAGCGGGCATGGAGGCCCCTGGCTTTAGCCACGGGGAGGAATTGCCCAAACAGATTAGGTTGGCATTTTCAAGCCTATAGATTAAAACGGGTTATAGATGTGGTACAATAACCTTGATGAAACAAGTGATTGTCCTGAAACTTGAAACGACGCCAGAGCAACACCAAGCCTTGTTGAAAACCGTAGAGGCTTTCAACCGTGGCTGTGATTATGTTGCCGATGTCGCTTTCAAGAAGCGCATGGCGAATAAAATCGCTTTGCAACCGTTCGTCTACGGCACTCTGCGTTCCGACTATGGCCTATCCTCTCAGATGGCGGTGCGCTGTATCAGTAAAGCCGTGGAAGCCTACAAGCGAGACAAGAACACACAACCGACGTTTAATCCGCATGGAGCCATGATTTATGATGAGCGCATCATGTCCTTTCAGTCCGTCTCTCATGTCTCGCTCTTGACACTGGCAGGGCGCGAACTTATCCCGCTTCGGTTTGGCGACTATCAGGCAACGCGCATTGACCGCAGGAAAGGCCAAGCTGACCTTATACTTCGTGAAGGCGTTTTCTATCTGTACCTAACGATTGACCTGCCGACTCCGCCGCCGATTAAACCCGTGGGTGTTCTTGGCGTTGACCTGGGCATCACGGAGATTGCCACAGACAGCGAAGGCAATCAGTATTCAGGTTCGGTAATCAAGGCTGTTCGTCAGCGGGTTAAAGAGCATCGTCGCCAACTCCAAAAGCGTAAAACTCGCTCTGCGTATAAGCGTCTCCAACAGACGCGCCGCCGTCAATCTCGGTTCTCCCGTGACACCAATCATAAAATCAGCAAAGAACTGGTTCAACGCGCTTCTGTTCAGTCAAAGGCACTCGCCATCGAAGACCTTTCAGGTATTCGATGGCGAGCTAACGGTTTTGGACGACAGATGCGCTGGCTTCTCGGAAATTGGTCTTTTGACCAACTGAAACAATTTTTGGTTTACAAAGCGGAAGCGGCGGGTATCCCCGTCGTTTTCGTTGACCCTCGCAATACGAGTCGCACTTGTTCGTCGTGCGGATACTGCGATAAAGCCAATCGTAAAAGCCAAGCCAAGTTTCTTTGCCTTTCTTGTGGCCTGGATACCAATGCCGATAAGAACGCGGCATTCAATATCAAGGCACGGGCTGAATTGTCAGACAGCCTCTTGTTCCGCTCTAACCCTGCGCTTCTTGCGTAGGCGAACGAGTGAGGGACAAGCCCCTGGCTTTAGCCACGGGGTATCTGACTCGTTTTCCTATTTCCGCCGGGTTCAAAGCCGCGCCGTCCCATGCCCGGCGGAGATGGTGAGTGTTTTCAGGCGCGAGTCGCCGACCGCACGCGGCCCGCGCATGGTCGCGCCGGTCTTGCCGTCGTGATAGTACACATGGCCGGTCGCCGTGATTTTGTTGGTGGACGCATACCAGACCACCGTGTCGGCGGTCAAAATCGTCCCCGGCTCCGTCAAAGACTTCACGGCCACGCCGCCGAGGCCCGTGATCACCGTGGAGCCGCGTGCGCTGCTCCCGAGGGCGCGGGGCGCGGTCAGGGTTGCCGCCGGCACCCCCCCCTGGAACAATTTCGCCCACACGGTGGTCAAGGTGCCGTGGAAGCCGTCCGCCTGCGACTGGCCCGCCGCCGACTCCGCCCGCAGATCGTACAAAAGCCTGCCGGGCCGCTTGGGGTCCGGCAGCGTAAACGAAAACCCGGTGCCGGAAACCCCCAGGCTCGGCGGGGCGTCCGGCCGCGCCGGGCCGGGCTTGGCCGGCGCTCCAAAAGCGACAAGCGCAAAAATCCCGCCGCCGGCAAAGGAAAAAACAAAGGAAAAAATTCGCCGTGTTCTCATAAGTGTAGTATACTGATACGCAAGGCGCGGCCGAAACATCACGCCGCGCGAAACATCACGCCGCGCAAAACCGAGAAAAACGGTGCAGCGAATAGCAGTGTAACACGAAACCCCCTGCCGGCGCAAGGCCGGCACGCGCAGACACAGCCGCACGCGGGGAACACAAGGAGAATATATGGCGCGAGCAGTGGTCACCGGCGGCGCCGGTTTTTTAGGATCGCATTTGTCGGAACGGCTGCTGGCCGAAGGCTTTTCAGTTGTTGCGCTGGACAACCTCGTGACCGGCAGCACGGACAACATCGCGCACCTGCGCGGCAATCCGAACTTCGAGTATGTGCAGCAGGATATTATCCAGCCGTATACGGTAGACGGCCCGGTAGACTATGTGTTCAACTTCGCGTCGCCCGCAAGCCCCGTGGATTACTTGGAATTGCCGCTCGAAACGCTGCTGGTCGGGTCGGCAGGGACGCACAACACCCTGGAGCTGGCCCGGCTCAAAGGCGCAAAGTTTTTGATGGCGTCCACGTCCGAAGTGTACGGCGATCCAAGTGTCCACCCGCAAACGGAAGACTACTGGGGCAATGTCAACCCCCACGGCACCCGCGCGGTTTACGACGAAGCCAAGCGCTATTCCGAGGCCGCGACGTTCGCGTACCGCCGCAAGTTCGGCCTGGACGCTAAAATCGTTCGTATTTTCAATACCTACGGTCCCCGCATGCGTGTCAGCGACGGGCGGGTTGTGCCGGCGTTTATCTCGCAGGCGCTGCGGGGCGAGCCGCTGACGATCTTCGGCGACGGCAAGCAGACGCGGTCGTTTTGCTATGTGTCGGACTTGATTGACGGCATTTACAAATTGTCGCAGTCGGCGCAGTCCGGCCCGATCAATGTCGGCAACCCGATTGAGCGCACGATGCGGCAGTTCGCCGAGGAGATACTTAAAGCGACCGGCAGCCGCAGCGAGATCACCTATGTGCCGCTGCCGACCGCCGACGATCCCAAGCAGCGCTGCCCGGACATCACCAAAGCGCGGACCCTGCTCGGCTGGGAGCCGCGCGTCCCGCTTGACGAGGGATTAATCGGCACTATCGCCTATTTCAAGACAAAGCTGTGAAAAGACTGTGGCAACGCGGTGAGAAAGCTGTGACTTAGCGCACAGACGCCGGGAAAGATTTTTGGTACAGTAGAAGCACTCAACACGAGAAACGTGCCGCCCTGCGCCGTATTGCCTGTTCTGCCGACAATGCAGACAGAAGAAACGGACGGTCTCTCCCTCCCGTGGGAACTTTCCGTGAAAGGCATCCGCGACCGTGCAGCTCCGACAGGAAAATCAACAGCGTCAAGTGCAGGCCCAAAAGCTGGCCCCGCACTTGATTCAGGCCAATACCCTGCTGCAATGCTCGACCCTCGAGCTTCAGCAGCTTATTGAGCAGGAGCAGCAGGAAAACCCGGCGCTGGACAGCCTCGACGAAGGCCGGGACATTCCCGCCGAAGCCGGCTGCCGCCTGTGCCCCGGCAGCCGCATCGGCGCGTGCGCCCATTGTCCGTTCAGCCGGGGGGGCGTGCCCCTGGCCGACAGCGACGCCGGGCCGACGCTTGCCGACAGCCAGGCGATTGCCGCCGCGCGGGGCGAGGAAACCGCCGAAGAAGAGCGTCTTTCGGCGCAGGCCGACAACGAATTCGGGCAGTACAGCGGCGAGGAAGGCGGCGGCGACGGCGAGTTCGATCCGCTGATTCTGGCCCGGACCCAAACGACGCTGGGCGATGAGCTGCTGCTGTACCTGCGGGCCACGGCGGGAAGTCAGGAAGAAGCGCTGGTCTCGGAGTACCTGGTAGATAGCCTCGACGAGCGCGGCTACCTGCAAATTGATGTAGACGAAGCCTGCGCGGTGCTCCAAATCCCCTGCTCGCTGGTGGTTCAAGGGATCGAGCGCCTGCAAGCCTGCGACCCGCCCGGCATCGGCGCCCGTGACCTGCGCGAATGCCTGCTGCTGCAGCTCCGGGCGCTGGGGGAAGACGCCCAATCGGAAGAAGCGCCTGGGGCCTGGCCGGGCGACGGCGCGGAAGCGTCTGATCCGGTCGCCTTGCAAATTTTAACGCATCACTGGGACTTGCTGATCCAGCATCGCTATCCGGTGCTGGCCCGCCGGCTCGGGGTGCCGCACAAGCGCATTGAAGCTGCGGTGGCGTTTATTCAGACGCTTAAGCCCAGCCCGGCGGCGAGCTTCCGGGCGCCGTGGGACCACACGCAGAACGGCCAAAGCCGCAGCATCCGGGCCGATGTGCTGATCCGGCGCAGCGCCGGCATCGGCTTTGTCGTGGACGTGCTCGGCTTTGAAAGCACGTCGCTCCAAATCAACCCCTATTACCGCAGCTTGTACGACGCGATCCGGTCCGGGGAAGCGTCGCTGTCGCCCGACCATCAAAAGCATGTCGTCGCGTATGTCGAGCGGGCGAACATGTTTTTGAAGAACTTGCAGCAGCGCCGCCGGACCATCCAAAAGATCACCCAGGCGCTGATTGAGTGCCAGCAGGGGTTTTTGGAAACCGGCCAGCGGTCGTTTCTGCGGCCTTTGACCCGGACGCGTCTGGCGAAGATGGTCGAGATGCACGAGTCCACGGTCAGCCGCGCCCTCTTGTATAAGTATGTCCAGCTTCCGACCCAGGAAGTCGTCTCGTTCGATATTTTCTTTGAGAACGCCGTCACCATCAAAGGCACCATCGCCGCCCTGGTGTCCGGCGAGTCCCCCGACGCCCCCCTCAGCGACCAGTCCATTGTTGACGCTCTGAACGCTCGCGGCATGAGTGTCGCCCGCCGCACCGTGGTCAAGTACCGCGAGGAAATGCGTATTCCGGCCTCTTATCTCCGGCGTCAGCGCTAGCTTGTCCAAAGAGGTTGCAAATTTGGGTATTGCTATGCTATAGTGAAGATACGACAAATGTGTTGCCGTACCGCGACGGATTTGAGGCTGACATGAACGAACAATTCGGACTGCTTTATGCAACTCCTTCTTTTATTGAAGGCATTGCACGCTCAATAGACATCGGCGATACGCTCACTGAGTACAATGGTTCTGAGAATGGCACGCTTGCCGACATCCGGGCGCTGCGCTCGGATTGGCTCGCAGTTGGAGACGATTTGCGGCAAGCAATGATGCAGTTTGAGCAAGACGCAAAACAGCTCAAAAATGGCTAATCATAACGAGAGGCGAGTAACAAGGTCAAACCAGCGACCCCCTGATGAAGCAGAAGCTTCCTCTAGGGGGTCGTCGCTGGTTCACCAGCGGACCGAGATGTCGTATTCCGGCCCCCTGCCGCCGCCGGGTGTCCTGCAAGAGTTCGAGCGTGTTCTTCCGGGGGCTGCGGAGCGCATCTTTGTGATGGCCGAGAAGCAGCTTGAACACCGAATGTCAATGGAAAAGACCGTGGTCGAAGGCGGCACGAAAAGAGCGAATTTAGGCATCTACGCGGCAGTTACGATTGAGGGCATGTTTTTGGCGACAAGCTGTTATCCGGCACATCTCGGCTTGACAGCAGACGCCTTGAAAGTTGTCGGCGGCTCTGCGGTGGGCCTGCTCGGCGCGTTCGGTTTCGGGACCCTCAGCCGCCGCAGCGAACGGATCAAAAAACAGGAAGTTCAAGCGAAAAGCGAATCACAGGAATAGCGGAACCCTTCATTCCCCTCGCTCTCCCCGTTCCTCCCGGCGGGCCTGCGGGCTGCCGCCGGTGCCTTTTCCCGCCGCTATCAGCTCCTCATAAATGCGGATGATCCGGCCGCCGACGGCTTCGGGGACGCGGGCCGCCGCGCCGCGCTTGGCGTCCTCGGCCATCGCCCGGCGGCGGGCCGGATCAGCCAGCAGCTCTAAAGCGCGGGCGGCCATCGCGTCCGCCCGGTCTTCCACCAGAAACCCGTCCACGCCGTCCCGGATCGCTTCGGGAGCGCCTCCGGCCTCGACAACGACGCACGGCAGGCCGGCGGCCAGCGCTTCGCCGACGGCCAGGCCCTGTGTTTCGGTTTTGGACGGAAACAAAAACAGCTCCGAGGCTTGGTACAGCGGGTCCAGCTTGGTCCGGCTCAGAAAGCCGGCAAAGCGGGTGCGGCGATGGACACCGAGGGTCCGGGCTAAATTCTCCAATGTCCGGCGGCTTTTGCCGCTGCCGGCCAGCACCAGGTAGGTGTCGGTCGTTTTGGCGGCGATCCGCGCAAAGGCGCGAAGCAGCAGCGGCAGGTTCTTCTCGGGCGCGAGGCGGCCCACATACAGCAGAATGCGGGCGTCGGGCGGCAGGCCGAATTCCTGCCGGGTCTCGGCGGGCCGGGCCAGAATATACGGCGGGGCGGGAATGGCGGTCGGAACCACGGAAATCGGGGTTTCGACGCCGCAGACGCGCTGAAGAACATCCTGGGTCAGCGCCGACGGGGCCAGGACCCGGTCGCAGGTGTTGTAAAACCGGCGCATCCAGCGCACCAAAATCCGCCGGGTCGCGCCGACGGTCGGCAGGGGCAGGTAGTGGGCATACTCGGTGTACAGCGTGTGGTTGGTCGCGACATGGGGCACGCCGAGGGCGCAGGCCGCGCGGCGGGCGACAAGGCCGAGCAGAAACGGCGACTGGGAATGAACAATGTCGAGCTTCAGCGCCGGGATCGCGCGGGCAATGCGCGGGGAAAACGGCACGGGCAGGACATAATCCGGCTCGACCAGGGCATTAACCGACGGGTAGCGATACACCCCGGCCCGCTCGTCTTTGTAGCGCGGGTAGCGGGACGTGAAAATAAATACATCGTGCCCGGCGGCTTCAAGCTGAGCCGTGAGGGTTTGCACCGAGGTCGAAACGCCGTTGATGAGCGGCGGGTAGCTTTCCGAAAAAATGCCGACACGCATGGTTAACCTTAAATAATCAGCATGGCGTCGCCGAACGACAAAAAGCGGTAATGCTCGGCCAGCGCGGCGGCGTAAGCGCGGCGGATGGACTCGGTGCCGGCAAGAGCGCTGACCAGCAGCAGCAGGGTCGAGCGCGGCATGTGGAAGTTGGTCACGAGCGCATCTACAATCTGAAACTCGTAGCCCGGCGTGACATACAGCGACGTTTCGCCGCCCGCAATCGGCTCCACCCGGCGGGGGCCGACCGCCGCGCTTTCGAGGGTGCGGGCCGACGTGGTGCCGACGGCGACAATCCGGCCCTGCGCCGCGTTGATGGTCGCGGCGGCTTCGGGGCTGACCGAAACGCGCTCGGCGTGCATCTGGTGAGCGGCGATGTCGTCGGTTTCAATGGGCCGGAACGTCCCCATCCCGACATGGAGCGTGACGCGGGCGATTTGGACGCCCATTGCCACAATTTGCGCCAGCAGCGCCGGCGTGAAATGCAGCCCGGCGGTCGGGGCCGCCGCCGAGCCGCCGCTGTCGGCGTAAACGGTCTGGTAGCGCTCCCGCTGTTCTTGGGGCAGCCGGGCGGTGATATACGGCGGCAGGGGAGCCTGAGAGTGCGCGGCAATCGCGTCCTCGACAAACACGCCCGCCGGGGCCGCGAATTGCAAAAGCCGCCCGCCCCGGTCGTCGGTGCGCTCGACCACTTCCGCCGTGAGGCCGTCCCCGAACTCGACCCGGACCCCCGGCAGCAGCTTCCGGCCGGGCTTGACCAGCGCCGCCCAAAGGCCGTCGGCCACCCGGTGGGTCAGAAACGTCTCGACTGTTTCGCCGGGGTGCCCCCTCCGTGCCCCGAACAAGCGCTGCGCCGTCACCCGCGTGTCGTTAATCACCAGCACATCGCCCGGATGAAGGTACTCCGGCAGATCCGTGAACTGTCGGTGCGCGATGGCTCCGTCGGTGCGCCCGAGCACCAACAGGCGCGAGCGGTCGCGCGGCTCAAGCGGCGTCTGCGCGATGCGGTCGGCGGGCAGGTCGTAATCAAAGTCGGAAAGCCGCAGCGCGGCAGGCGTGGGTGGTTCCATGGCAGAAGTTCTGCCGGTATTGTAGCGGAAGGGCGGGGGGATGTCAAGAGGCGCAGCAGGTCAGGGCAGCGTTTTTTGGAGAGACGCGACCATGCCCCGGCCGTCGTAGTGCAGGTCTACCTGGTCCATCAGCGCCCGCATCAGGCGGATGCCGCGCCCGCCGAGGGCGTCGGTGTCTTCCTCGGTCCGCACCGTGCCGGGGTCGAAGCCGCTGCCTTCATCGCGGACTTTGATCACAAAGCTGGGGCCGGTAACCCCATAAGCGAGGATGACCCGGCTGTCGGCGCTGGGGGAGCCGTATAAAATGGCGTTGGTGACTGCTTCGCCGACCGCGATCTCAATATCGGCGAGGTCCAGCGCGGCAAATCCGGCGGCGCGGGCGGCCTCGCGGATGCGCTCGCGGGCCGGTCCGGCGTTCTGCGGATGCGCCGTGATTTCAAAGTGGTCAAGCGGGTCGTGCAATGCTGTCTCCGGGACTGAAAGCCGGGATACAAATTTTGTATCCTAAGAACTCCCCGGCGTGTGTGCCCGGAGCGTACAGTATGCTGTACCCGCCCGTGACTCACGCGAAACATAAACACGCCGTTAAAGCAGCGTTCCCTGCCCGACAGCCGATGGCGGCGGGGTCAGGCCGAGGTGCTCCCATGCCCGCCGGGTGGCGACCCGCCCGCGCGGGGTGCGCTGCAAAAAGCCCATCTGCATCAAATACGGCTCGTAGACATCTTCGAGTGTGTCGCGCTCCTCGGACATCGCCGCCGCCATCGTTTCGACCCCGACCGGCCCGCCGCCGAACTTTTCCAGAAGTATTCGCAGCAAGCGCCGGTCGAACTCGTCTAAGCCTAAAGGGTCCACTTCCAGCATCGCCAAAGCTGCCGCCGCGACTTCCCGGCTGATATGGCCGTCGGCCTTGACCTGCGCGAAGTCCCGGACCCGCTTGAGTAATCTATTGGCAATACGCGGCGTCCCGCGCGACCGCCGCGCCAGCTCCCCCGCCCCGTCCAAATCCATGTCCACTTCGAGAATCGCCGCCGAGCGCGTGATAATCTCGACGAGGTCTTCCGGCGTGTAAAATTCAAACGTGTGCTGAATGCCGAACCGATCCCTTAATGGAGAAGACAGCATCCCCGACCGCGTGGTCGCCCCGACCAGCGTAAACGGCTGCACATCCAGCTTCACGGTCCGCGCCGACGGCCCCTGCCCAATCACAATGTCAACTTGGTAGTCTTCCATCGCCGAATACAAAATCTCTTCGACGGGCCGCGAGAGTCGGTGTATCTCGTCGAGAAATAAAACGCTGCCCGCTTCGAGATTGGTCAAGATGGCGACCAAATCGCCGGGCCGCTCAATCGCCGGCCCCGACGTGGCCCGCAGCGCCGCCCCCATTTCATTAGCGATAATCAGCGACAAGCTCGTCTTGCCCAGCCCAGGCGGCCCGTGCAATAAAACGTGGTCGAGCGCCTCGCCGCGCCGCTGCGCCGCCGTCATGAAAATACTTAAATTTTCTTTGATCTTCGGCTGCCCGATAAACTCACGCAGGCGCTTCGGCCGCAGTGAATACTCATCGCGGTCATCATCGCCGGAGTTCGGAGAGATCATCCGTTCGCTCATAACTAGAGTATACCAGTTCGTTCCGGCAAATTCGTTCGTTCCGCTCTCCGCGCCTCCCGTCCTGCCCGCGCCTCCCGTCCTGCCCGCGCCTCCTCTAACGAAACCGTGCGCCCGGCCTCAATATCTGCGAAGCCTTCCGCAATCGCCTGACAGGTGTTCTCATAGTCTTGCCGCGCTACGTTTTTCCGTGCTTGCTGACAGCGGAGAGCAGAAGCCATCACAGTTCGTTTTGACATTTATTTCACCTTTTCATGTGTGCATCCAGCGAAATGTTTGGCCCAGCAACGGAAAATTGACATCACGCCGAATTATTTCTTGTTTCTGGCCATAAGTCAGAAAACCGCCGCCCTGCGTTTTGCCATGCGTCCATTGTACCAGTTCCGCAGACGCCAGTGTATTGAGCGTTTCTTGCCACGACGTAGGTAGATAGTCTGCAAGCCGAGCTGTCGTCTCACGCAGATAGCGCCGCGCCTCCGGTTCTTCCGCCCTGGGTACACAGCCGGCATAGTCCAGCAAGCGCCGGTACATGAAGCTGACAAATGACAGTGCGTAGAACTCGCCTTCGTAGCAGTCTCGCGGACACAATACGATCGCGCCCGGATGGGCCGCAGGCCACCAGCACCAATAAGACCCATCACCCTCAAACGCGAACGGGACAAGCCCCGGCTGCTCGTCCTCGTCCGGCTCGTACTCAATAATCTCCCGAAGCGGCATCCATTCCGCTTCCAGCAGCCAGAAATAAAGGGAGGCAGGCGATTTGACATCCAGCCACCCTGCTGCATGCATGGATTTGTAGGCATCCGGGAGAACGGAGCCGTATTTTTGCTCTATTTGGTCAAGTTGATTCATGGGAGAGCCTTCGGCGTCAGATTCCCCGGTCTGAAGACCGGGGCTTTTGAAGTGCGATTGTCTGCCTTCGCAGATGTCAGACGATCGCGCGAGATCGTCCGCCTCTTATGTCCGCGCAAGCGGACAATCGCTTTTGAGAAAACCCCGATTTTCAATCCGGGTTCTTTAAAGGCCCACCTATACCGCAAGCAAAGACCGTTTGAGCGTTTCCGGCAGTTCAACAAGCATGAACCAGTCTCGGGGAAACAAATAATCCTCGCCGGACTCATCTATAATCCGCAGCTCACGGTCTTCTATCGCTTCCGAGTCGGGAAGCACACGGTAGATTTTGTGACGCTCCAGCGACACAGTGTAGCTATCATTGTTAATGCACACAGCGAACACGGGTTCAGCGTCGAGATGGTCTTGCGGCAACTGCGGCTCATAAATCGCGCCGTCCATCAACATTACGCTTGATTCTGATTTCTCGTTTTCCAATGCTGTTCTCCTCGTACCAATGCAGTTCAACAACTTTGACGAAGCCGGTGTCACGGCGGACCGTGGCAATGCCCTTCATTTTACGCCAACGTCTTCCTCCATAATCTCTCCTCAGACGCGCTATCTCACGAATGCCGTTTGTGACTTTCATGATCTCTACGTTGGTGATCGCGCTGATAATCTCAAAATTCATCCCTTCCCCCCGCTGCCCGTGAGGATGTTCAGGGAGGCGCGGAGGGCGGCCCCCATGCTGGTTTTGTCGTCAATCTCTTTGAGGGCTTTGTCGGCGGCGGCGCGGGCGGCGTTGCGGTTGTAGCCGAGGTTGATCAGGCCCTCGACCACGTCGTCGAAGATGTCACCCTCGGCGGGCTTGACGGATTTGGCTTGCAGGGCGTCCACCTTGCGGTCGAACTCCAGCGCGGCGAGCTTGTCGCGCAGCTCTAAAACCAAACGCTGGGCGGTTTTGAGGCCGAGGCCGGGGATACGCACGAGGGCGCGGGTGTCTTCCGACGCCACCGTCCGGGCCAGCGCTTCAGCTTCCATCGCGGACAAAATGGACAGGGCGACTTTCGGGCCGATGCCGGTGACGGACAGCAACAGCTCGAAGACTTTCTGGTCATCGGGGGTTAGAAAGCCGAACAAAGAAATCTCTTCGGCCCGCATGTGGAAGTGGATATGCAGAAAGACGCTTTCGCCGACGGCGGGCAAAAAGCCGTGGATACTCGCCGGGACATTGACTTTGTAGCCGACCCCGCCAATGTCTAAGATGACGGCGGTGGCTTCGGCGTGGGCCAGCAGGCCGCGCAGGGAGGCGATCACGGGCGCACCTCCGTCAGCGCACCGCGCAGGGCGGCGACCAGCGCGGCTTCGGCGTCGGCGGGGAGGGCGCGGGTCTCGGCGGGGTCGTAATGGTCTCCGTAGCGGCCGTCGGTGAACGTTTCGCCCGCAAACTCGCGCGGGGCGGCGTAGCGCGGGAAGATATGGAAGTGAGCGTGCGGGGTTAAGTTCATCAGGAACATAAAATTGAAGTGGTCGGGGGCCAGCAGCGCCGTGAGCGCGGCTTTCGTTTCGCGGACAAACGCCCACAGCGACAAGACTTCGGGGTCGGACAGCGCGGCGATGTCGGTCTTATGGCGGTTCAAGGCGAAAAAGACCCGCCCCAGCGTCGCCTGGTTGTCGTTGACGATGAGCGTCCAATAGTCGTTTCGGCAAACCACGCCGCGTGTCGGCGGGCAAAGGGTACAGGGGGTCAAAATATCGGGCATACGGAAGTATACCAGAAACAGCAAGCGGGGTCACTGCTCCGCGTCGCCGCCTTCGCTGTCGGCGCTGAAGCTGCGGCCTTTGATTTTGGCGTTTTTGTCCACGGCGTAAACCATGACGCCGAGCGTATCGCCGCGCTGCGCTCCGGCGTGGCAGCCGAGGCAGGAGGCATGGAGGGCGCGGACGGGGCGCATCACGACAGTCCAGTTTTCGTAGTCCGCCTGCACCGGGTGTCCGTGCTTCAGCGGGTCCAGGTACGGCAGCACCAGCGGTTCCAAGGCTCGATTGGCCCAGTGGAAAGTCCGGTACGCCCCGGCCTGCGTCCCGCCGACTGTGAGCAGGGTGCTGACCGACGGCGTGAAGTCCGGCTCGAGGGGGGCGGCGGGGGTCGGCGGGTCCACATGAGCGCCCGGCTTGTGGCGGCAGTGCAGAAAGGCCAGCACATAGGAGCGATGCGAGGCGCGAATGGCCGCAAACTGCCGGGCCTCGGTGCGGCTGCTCGGGTCAATCCAGGACACCCGCTCGTGGCCTTCGAGGTGGACAACCCGATCCACTCCGAACCGCCCGGCGCTCTGCTGAAAGCGCGGCTGAACAACAGCATCCAGCGTGTCGGCGACCTGCTGCGGGGTCTGCGCCGAAGAAGCCTGCGCGGAAGCGACGGAACTGGGGCGGGCGGCGGGCAGGGCCTGGGCAAGCGCGAGTGGCACGGCCCCGGCGGCAAGGCAGGCGGCGCGAACGGCAAAGCAAGAAGGGCGTTTCATGGGCGGTCTCCTTTGGGCGCGAAAAATGCAGCAAGCTTCAGCGCAGGTCAAGGCAAAGCGTTATCATTTCCCGTAATTCCTGCTGCAACAAAGGCTGATTGAGTGAGCCGTAAAGACGCCCAAGCCGTGCTTTGTCCAAAGTGCGAATTTGATAACACAACGCAAAAGAGTCTGTCAGCAGCCCGGCGGTCCCGGCAGGCAGCAAAACTTCACCGAGGCGCGGCGGGCGGTTGTTCTTGCGGCTGGTGATAGGAACGACGCTGACGACACCGTAGACGCTGTTGAGCGGCTCGGCAGATATAACCAGTACAGGACGCCGCCCGGCCTGCTCGTGGCCGGCCGCCGGGTCGAGGTCCGCTTGAAACACAAGCCATTGGTGGATCATTCAATTTCCCTCCCTGGTGCCTCGCTCGGCATTAGTCAGCATCATCGGACGGCCAGTTTTCTTTGTCTGCGTGCTGAAATGCCTGCATGGTCTCGCGCAGGTCGGCGACAAAGTCAGGGTCGGCCATTGCCTGTTCAGCGAGAACGCGCATTCGGGCGTGACGCACTTCGCGTGACCGCAGGCGAATAGCTTCTTCAATGAAAGAAGTCTGCGACGGGGCAATGCCGAGCTGAACCGCTTCCTCCGCAGTCGCATAAACATCATCGGCAAGTTCCAGCGTGACGGCAGTTGCCATAGTTCTTATCCCTTTGGGTAGGCTGCACTCAGACCCAGTACGCCGTCACAGACAGAATGCCTTCGGAGTGGAGGCACTGGCGCAGGGTCGGCTCGTCGGGGTTGGACAAAAAGACGCTGCCCTGGTCGTCGGAGCGCAGCACTTCGACAATCGGCAGAGCAAGCGAATCGCCGCCAAGCTCCGAATGCAGGCGCGAGGCGGCGCGGGCGTCTTTTTTCGGGTCGGACAGGCCGTACTCGACTGTCAAGACATTCATCTCGCGGCGCAGGCGGCGAACATCGGGCTGAACGGGGTTTCCGTAGATGGTGATGCGGCTTGCCATAAGTGGGGTCTCCAAACGACAGATCAGCGGGCTTCGCGGTCGTGCAGCGACTCGGCGCAGGGCGACGCCGGGGCGTGGCACGACGACAGGGCGGCGGCTTCGACCGCTTCGGGCAGGGTCGGGTAGGCGTGCATGGTCAGGGCGATGTCGGCGACGGTGAGCCGCCCGCGCATGGCGAGACAGACCTCGTTGATCAAGTTGCCCGCCGACGCTCCGGCGATCTGCGCTCCTAAAATCACGCCGGAGGCGCGAAGCGAGACAATCTGCACAAAGCCACGGGTTTCGCCGATAATGACGGATTTGTCGAGGTGCGCGAACGGGAACCGGGCGACATCCAATTCCCCTTCGGGGTGGCTCATCCGGGCCATCGCCGGGGACAGGCCGACCGACGCCACTTCCGGGTCGGTGTAGGTGACGCGCGGGATGACATGGTAATCGGCCGGGCAGGCCGGCGGCCGCCCGTGCAGCGCGGCGACGGCATTTGAGGCCGCCACCGCGCCTTCATACGACGCGACATGGGTGAACTTGTACTCGGACGTGACATCGCCCGCCGCCCAGAGGTGCGGCACATTGGTCTGCAAGTACGCATTTGTCTTCAATCGGGCGTGCTCCGGGCAGATCACCCCGGCGGCGGCTAGGTTTAGGCCGCCGACATTGCTTTTGCGCCCGGCGGCCACCAAAATCGCATCGCAGACGACCATTTGGCCGTTTGCCAGATGGAACGTCTTTTCGCCCTGCGGATTAATCGTGATTTGGTCCGCGTGCGCGTGCGTGATGATTTCGATGCCCTCGGCGAGAAGCTGCTCCGACAAGACTTGGGCGGCATCGGCATCGTCGCGGGCGAGTATCCGTGCGCCGTTATGGAGAATGGTGACTTCGGCCCCGAAGCGGCTAAACACCTGCCCCAGCTCACAGCCGATGGCCCCGCCGCCCAAAATCGCAATGCGCCGGGGCAGCGAAGTCCAGTCAAACACCGTGCGGTTGGTGACGTAGCCCGCCTCTTCCAGCCCCGGAATCGGCGGAATGCTCGGCAGCGACCCCGTGCAGAGGATAAACTGCTTGGCTCGGTACGCCGTCCCCGTGTTTTTGCTCTGAACCGTGTGCGGGTCTGTGAACTCCACCCGCTCGCAGACGGTCGTGATGCCCTGCTTTGCAAAGCTTGCGACCGCGTCGCCGCCCCCGACTTCTTCGATTGTCCGCCGGGCATGGGCCATCACCGCCCCGAAGTCCGCCTCGCCCGCAACGTCCGGCAGGCCGAATGCCGACGCGTGCCGCATCCGCGCCCACAGGGTCGCCGAGTGGATCAGCGCTTTGGACGGCACGCAGCCGGTGTACAGGCACTCGCCGCCGATCTGCGCTTCCTCAAACAAAACCACCCGTGCCCCCGCCTTCGCCGCCGTCCGCGCCGCCTTCGGTCCCGCCGACCCCGCGCCGATCACTGCCACATCGAATTCCTGTGCGTCTTGCATGGGGCGATTATACCCGGTGCAGGCGCGGTATACTGTAGGCTATGAAGATTTATACAAAGACCGGGGATGCCGGCGAGACGAGCTTGTACGGCGGGCAAAGAGTGCTGAAAAATATCGTGCGGGTGGAGACTTACGGCACGGTGGACGAGTGCAATGCGGCTTTGGGAATTGCGGCCGGCTTGATTGACGACGAGGAAGCCAAAGCGGTGGTGACGCGCATTCAAGGCGAGCTGTTTGAAGTCGGGGCGGACCTTGCGACGCCGCTTTCGAGGGGCGAAACGGTGCCGCGTGTGCGGCCCGAGGAAACGGCGCAACTGGAAGCCGAGATTGACCGCTTCGAGGAAGAACTCGAGCCGCTGCGGCATTTTATCCTGCCGGGCGGGTCGCCGGGCGGGGCGATGCTGCATCAGGCCCGCGCGGTCTGCCGCCGGGCGGAGCGGCATTTGGTGACCCTGGAAAGCGCCGAAGAAATCAACCCGGAAGTCGGGCGGTACTTGAACCGCCTCAGCGACCATCTCTTTGTGCTGGCCCGGCTGGTCAATCACCGGGCGGGCGCTCCCGAGACGAAATGGGAGCGCCCGAAGCGGGAAGCGGCGGAACAAAAGGTCACTGAGCTGTGACAAGCAGCGGGCCGACGCTTTTAGAGGCGGTTACATCGTCGCTGAACGCGGCGACGGCGGAGTAGGTGCCGGCGGCGGTGAAGCCGGTGGCGGTTTTCGTCGTCGAGATGGACTGACCGGCGGCCAGAGAACCGTTGGCAAGCGGCGGCTCGCCGGGAAGCGGCTGAAACGTTATCGCGCCGGTCGGGCCGGTCACGGTGACGTTGGCGGACGGCGCGGACGGGGTGCTGGTCGCATGGACGGGGACCGGATTAGCCGTGTTGTTGGTTAAAGTAAGCGTGTAAGTGACGGCGCTGCCGACGGCGACCGTGCTGCTCGGCTCCGAGATTGTCGCGGTCAGGCCCGTGGCGGTCGTGGCGGTGACGCTTTGCGCCGTGGGTGCCGGAGTGGGTGTCGGGGCCGAACTTGTGCTGCCGCCGCCCCCACCGCCGCCGCAGCCGGCCAGAAGCGGCAGGGTCAGCAGGCCGAGCAGGCAGGCGCGGGCGGGAAAAGCAAAATCGGGAAAGCGGGTGGTGTGCGGGCGCATTTCAGGGTATCCTTCTTTAAAGATCTATTTTATCACACGCCTGCCGGGCCGTCAAGCCGGCAGGCGTGCAGGAGAACTTCCATGCCGGAACTCACTGCCGGGGATCAAGCCCCATCGTTCGCCGTCCCCGCCGTCACCCGGTCGGGCGCGTCGCAGATGGCGCTGTCGGACTATCTCGGCAAGTCGTCGGTCGTGCTGTACTTTTATCCCAAAGACGACACGCCGGGCTGTACCACGCAAGCGTGCAATTTCCGCGATTTGCTGCCGCACTTTGAAGCCGCCGGGAGCGTCATTCTCGGCATCAGCCCCGACGACCAGGCGTCGCATGTGAAGTTTGCCGAAAACCACGCCCTGCCGTTTCCGCTGCTGGCCGACGCCGGGCACGCGGTCGCCGACGCTTACGGGGTGTGGAAAGAAAAGACAAACTACGGCAAAACCTACTGGGGCATCGAGCGGACGACGTTTGTGATCGGGCGGGACGGCAAAATCGCCAAAATTTACCCGCGTGTCAAGGTGGAAGACCACGCGCAAAGCGTGCTGGAGTTTGTGGGAACGCTTTAGAGCAGCGCAGTGGCTAGAGCGGGCCGGCGGGCAGCGGCCAGTTGGCCCGCCAAACCGAGCCTTCGGGGGGCGGCGCATCGCCTTCCCAGGGCCGCATCGTCTCAAACTCCGGCAGGCGCGGCGCAACGACCGTGCGCCACAATGCTTCAACTTCGGCAAATGTCCGCAGCCTTTGGGGCGGCGTTTCGCTGCCGTATTCGGCCAGCAGAGCGCGGGCTTTCGCGCCCAGCCAGCGGACTTCATCGGCGGCCATCCGCTCGCCGACCCGCCGGTCGGCGTCAAACGCACTTGGCCCCAGGGCAAAATGCTCACCGGGCGTATTCTTCTCCGGCAGCCGGGACATATCCACGGCGTCCGGCTCAAGCGCCCACAAAAGCGACGTTTCCACTTTGCCGGCGTGGTCGCCTGTGCTGCCGTTGAACCCCGGCGTGTTCGCCTCAAAGTCCGGCAGGCCGAACAAGCGCACCCCGGCGAACGGCTGCACCAGCGCGAGCAGTGTTTTCAAGTCTCGCCAATTCGGGCCGTAATGGCCGGTCAGAAAGATCGCGGCATGGAAGCCCAGCGCATCGGCGGCGCGGACATGGTAGCAGACATTCTTGAAGTGCTGCCAGGGCGGCAGGGCGGTCAGCCAGGCGCGGCTCACTTCGCCGATATTCTGCGCGGCCCACGAGCCGTACCCGCCGATCTCATGGATATGCCAGTAGTCCGGCGGCGCGACAAGCCCGCCATGCTCCTGCGCCGCCCGGCAGCAGATCGCATGGGCTTTGAGTGCATCCAGTCCCAGGGCGCAGTGCGGTCCGTGCGGCTCGCACAGCCCGTAAGGGAAATACACCAGCGGACACGTCGTAAACGCCGCTTCCAATTCGTCCGGGAACATTCGGTCCCATCGCACTTCTCGGCTCATGGGGGGAGAATACCCCATTCAAGCCAAAAACGCCGCGCCTGACTGCTCAGACGCGGCGTTCTTTTGTTCGTTGACAGCCGCGTCTTGACGGCTTAGACAATCGCGCCGGCGTCAGTCTGGGCGGCAGGGAGCCGCTCGGCGGCCTTAGCGCAGACCCGTCGCGATTTTCAGCGCTTGGTCTACTTGCAGCATCGCTTCATTCGGCAGGCGGCCGTAATAACCGAGAAGGCGTGACTTGTCCAGGCTGCGCGTCTGCATCAGCAGAACTTTGGAGCGCATCGGCAGGCAGTCCTGGCTTGGCTCGATCAGGGCCTCAAAGGGATAAATACGCTCTGTTTTTTTGCTTGTAATCGGAGCAATCAAAATGATCGGGGAATGGCGGTTGATGATGTCCGGCGAGAGGATCGGCGCAGGACGCTCTCCGGCCTGCTCAGAGCCTTCGGTCGGGTCTAGGCGAACCCGCACGACATCGCCGCGACGGAGTTCAGCCGGGATAAAAGGCACGAGAGACCTCCGTGTCGAGCGGATCGAACTCACGCTGGATTTCGGAATAAACTTCGGCCATTTCGCGGCAGCCTTCGATGATGTCGCGTTTTAAGGCTTCTTCCCGCTGCTTTTCCAGCCACGCTTCAATCAGCGCGGCAAGGGTTGCGCTTCGCTGACCGCTGCCGACGGCCTGTTCGAATTTTGCGACGGTCTCCTGCGGGAGCGCATAAGTACGTTTTTGCGTCTGCATTTCGGTTTCCTTGCCATACGATTATACCATACACAGAAACGCAAAAAAGAAACGCAAAAAAGAAACGCACGCCGCGCCTGACATTCAGGCGCGGCGTTTCGCTTTTGTCCCCTTACAGCAGGGTCTTGACGGCTTGAACAATCGCATCGGCGTCAATCTGGGCGGCGTGGAGCAGCTCGGCGGGCTTGCCGGAGCCGGGCATGTGCTTGACGGCCAGCTTGACCACGGTGGGGGCGTGGTCGCCGACCCCAGCGAACGCTGCCAAAACGGCGTCGCCGAGGCCGCCTTCGGGGAAGTGGTCCTCGACCACAATCAGCTTGCCGCCGGTATCGGACGCGGCCCGGTGCAGGGTTTCGGTGTCAATCGGCTTGACCGAGTAGGCGTCAATCACCCGAATGGTGATGCCTTCGGCTTTCAGCGTGTCGTAGGCTTTCACGGCTTCATGGAGCGTGATGCCCGCGCCGATCACGGCGACTTGGTCGCTGTCCGAGTGCTTCACCAGCTTGGAGCCGCCCACTTGGTACGTCTCGTCAGGCGTATACAAAACGGGCAGCTTTTCGCGGGTGGTGCGGATGTAGGAAATGCCCGGCAGGTCGGCCATGATCTGCACTAAATGGGCGGTCTGGTTCGGGTCGCTCGGGTAAAACACGGTTGAGCCGAATACCGCCCGCATCATCGCGAGGTCTTCCAGGGCCATCTGCGACGGGCCGTCTTCGCCGATGGAAACGCCGGCGTGGGAGCCGCTCAGGCTGATCGTGGCATTGGAGATCGCCGCCATGCGGATTTGGTCGAACGCCCGGCTGAAAAACGCGGCAAAGGTGGACGCAAAGACCCGGTGACCGCGCACGGACAGACCGACCGCTGTGGACACAAGCTGCTGCTCGGCAATGTACATCTCAAAAAAGCGGTCGGGGAACGCATGGTTGAACTCGTCGGCAAAAGTCGAGTTCGAGACCTCGCCGTCCACCGCGACAATGTCCGCGCG
Source organism: Capsulimonadaceae bacterium (assembly GCA_965246745.1). Lineage (GTDB taxonomy): Bacteria > Armatimonadota > Armatimonadia > Armatimonadales > Capsulimonadaceae > JANXMY01. The sequence goes on along the minus strand of OZ251980.1, from coordinate 3,124,348 downwards.
GGATGCGCCGAGCGCCGTAATCGCGTCGCCGTAGGCTTTGCGGGCGGCTTCTTTGGTGCCCATCTCGTAAGCGGGCAGCTTCAGCGGGGTCGTCGCCGGGGTCGCGGCGGGGGTTCCGGGGTCGGGCTTCAGGGTCGGCACAATCATGTGCCGCTCGCCGCCCAGCTCGGCCAGCGCATCTTTGGCCTGGTCGGCGTTTAGCGCTTTGCCGTGCCAGCCTTCTTTGTTGGCGAGAAACGAGACCCCGTGGCCTTTTTCGGTCTGGGCGATGATCCAGACCGGCTTGTCGGTGACGCTGATCGCTTCGGCATACGCGCGGTCAATCGCGTCCAAATCGTGCCCGTTGATTTCAATCGTGTGCGCCCCGAACGCCGCCGCGCGGGCGGCATACGCGGCGCTGTTCCAGCCGAGGTCGGTTTCGCCGCGCTGGCCCAGCCGGTTCATGTCGAGAATAGCAATAAGATTATTCAGCTTGTAGTGGCTGGCTTTGTCCACCGATTCCCAAATAGAGCCTTCGGCGACTTCAGAGTCGCCGAGCACGACCCAGACTTTGTACGGCAGCTTGCTGAGGTACTTGCCGTCAAGCGCGATCCCCACCCCAATCGGCAGGCCCTGCCCGAGCGACCCGGTCGCGACATCGGTGTACGGAGTGACATGCGGGTTCGGATGACCTTCGAGCCGGGAGCCGAACCGGCGCAGGGTGAGCAGCTCTTCGTCGCTGACCGCGCCGGCGGCTTTAAACATCGAGTACAGCACCGGGCAGGCATGGCCCTTGCTGAAAATAAGATGGTCGTTGTCCGGCGACTTGGGGTTCGCCCAGTCGTAGTGCAGGTATTTGCCGAGCAGCACGGCCATCAGGTCCGCCGCCGACATGGAAGAAGTCGGATGCCCCGACCCCGCCGCCGTCGTACACCGAATGCTGTCCACCCGAAGCTGCGCCGCCAGCTCTTTGAAGTCCACGTCCGCCATTAGATGTTTCTCCCCTGCGATGCCGTCCGGCACCAAAAAATCTTGCTGTGATAGTCTTACCCATTCGCTTTGATTATAAACGAAACGAGCAGGCGAAGTCAACACGAACCCGAGGGCGTCCAAGAAACCGGCACTACCAGTGCCGGCTGCACCCCTCTTGACATACTTAGTTTACCTATGTATAATAGCGCTATGAAGACGCCCAGTACGCCTAATCCGGCGCAGGATTACTTGAAAGGCGGCCTCAGCCTGCTCATTCTTGCCACCCTGCGGGACGGCCCCGCGCACGGCTACGCGCTGGCCCGGACCATCGAGCGGCGCACCGAAAACGCGCTGCAATTACGCGAAGGGACGCTGTACCCGGCCCTGCACGCATTGGAGCGCGACGGCTTGGTGTCGAGCGCGTGGGAAACGCCGCCGAATGGCCGGGAGCGCAAAACGTACACCCTGACCGAGCGCGGCACCCAAAAGCTGTCCGAATGGACCACCGGCTGGCAGCAATTCGCGGGGGCCGTCGAGCGCGTTTTGGCCCCAAGCGGCAAAGGCCGAACCGTTTTGCCGACCGGCGCGTAGAGAATGCCACGGATTGAAATCCGAGGCTGGAACAAACCAGCGTCGCGGCGACGCGAAACGGAGAGCGTTTGCTCTGTGTTCTTGTGTCGCCGCGACACTGGTCTATTCCAGCCTCGGATTTCAATCCGTGGCATAGCCGCCATATTGATTAGGAAAGGACCCCCGCCATGACCCCCGATCCGGAACCGCTTTCGGCGACCGCCGCCCGCGTCGAAGCGTATCTCGACCACTTACTCGTCCCGCTGGCCAGCAATTTGTCCGAGTTCCACCGCGCCGAGCTGCGGCGGGAACTGCGGGCGCATCTGTGGGAGCGCGTAGATGCTTACCGCGAGCTTGACCACTCGGAAGAGAACGCCGTGACCGAAGCGCTGAAGCAGTTCGGCGGCGCGGACGACTTTGCCCGGCAGTGGCGGAGCGAGTGGATCACGCAGGGGCGTCTGGGGGCAGTGCAGGAGATCGCGGCAGCGGCTTGGGTTGGTTTGTGTTTCTGCGTTCCGCTGCTGATAGCTACCTGGGCCGTCGCGTGCATTTTAGGGTTTATTGTAGTCAATCTACCCTCCGGCAGCAATCTCTACGGCCTTTCGATTATTTACGGTGACGTGCTGGCCCTGGCCTGCGGGGTTGGATTTTTCGGGCTGTCACTAGGAATTGGCGTCTTGCACGGACGCCGAAGTTCGCGCCGGAGCGGGCAAGGAATGTTCGCGGCCCTGAGCGTGATTATACTCGGTGGGTCAGCGCTATTTGAGGTGTCTGCGGTGACGGGATTGGACCGGACAATGGTAGGCGGGCTGTTTGCGTCCCTGCCGCTGATGGCGGCGGCCTGGATGCCAACTGCTTGCCTGGCGGCGGTCTTGAGCGGATGGCTGACGGGAAAGCGAAGAAAGCAGGTTTTAGCATGAAAATAGCACTGATGATTGGGCTGGGTACGCTGTGCCTTGCGCCGGGCCTGGGCGCGGAAGCCGCGCCGACGCCGCAGACGACCGAGACGGCGCGGCTGGCGGGGCTGTGCAAAGTGTGGGGCGTCGCGAAGTATTTCCATCCGTACCTGGCGTATCAGCCGGTGGACTGGGACAAGGCATTGGTGACGGCCATCCCGAAGGTGCGGGCGGCGAAGACCGACGCCGAGTACGCCGACGCGGTGGATTCGATGCTGGCGGCGCTGCATGACCCGAACACGCATGTTGTGCGCCCCCTAGCCCCCAATAATGGGGGAACAGGAGGGGAGAGTGCTAATCCTAATCTGACTTCCCCATTATTGGGGGCCGGGGGGACTTCGCAGCCGTCGGTGCGGACGCTGCCGGACGGGACGGCGATAATCTCGGCGACGGATTACAGCCAGTTTAGTGACTACGCGCAGATCGGGGCGATTAGGAAAGCCCTGGTGGACACGAAAAGCGCCAAAGCGCTGGTGTTCGACCTGCGCCGCCGCCGGGGGGTGCAGGCGAAAGATGTTGATCTGGGCCAGATGATTGTAGGCCAGGCGATGATCACGGCCCTGCCGATGCTTTTGACCCAGCCGCTGGCGCTGCCGGTCTCGCGCCACCGGATGCACTCGGGGTATGCGCCCGACGACGGCGACAACCACAGCGGCTACTTTGCGGCGTTTGTCACCCCGCAGGGGCTGTTCCTGACGGCGGGGGGCGACCCGAAAGCGCCCGCAAGGCCGCTGGCGTTTATTCTCAACGGCGGCGCGGCGGACCTCCATGATATTTTGGGCGGGATGCAGGCCGCGCACCTGGCAACGGTGATCTACGAAGGCGCAGGCGGACAAGAAAATGGAGAGGAAAACGGGGTGGATACGCAGACCGTTTCGCTGCCCGGCGGGGTCACGGCCCAGGTGCGCCTGAGCGAGACGGTCAATCCCGACGGCACGCTCGGCTTTCGGCCCGACGCCGTCGTTCAGCAAGGCGCAGGCGATCCGGCGATGGACGCCGCGCTGAAGGCCGTCCACGCCCCGGCGGCGGGCCTGGCCTCTCCCGCGAGGCCGGGCGTTTACGGCGCGGCGCTGCCGGAGAACGACTACGCAGAGATGGCGTTCCCGAGCGCCGAATACCGGCTGCTGGCGCTGTTTCGGTTCTGGAACCTGGTCAATTTTGTGTATCCCTACAAAAGTTTGATTGGGCGGCCCTGGGACGATGTGCTAACGCAGTATATCCCCTTGATGGAGGCCGACCGCGACGCCCACGCTTACGGGGTGACGGCGGCGGAGATGATCGCCGAGATTCACGACTCGCACGGCTTCGCACAAATCCCGGCGCTGATGCGGGACGGCATCAGCACGCCGCCGGTCGTGCTGCGGGTGGTTGAGGGGCGGACGGTCGTGGCCGCCCTGCCTGACCCGAAGGCGACGCCGGGCCTGTCTGTCGGCGATGTGGTGACGGCGGTAGACGGCGAGCCGGTCCCGGCCCGCCGGGCGCGGCTGGAGCGCTTGACGTGCGCGTCCACCCCGCAGTCGCTCGGACTGGCGGTCTCGGCGGCCCTGCTGAACGGCCATCACACAGTCCCCGCCGTGCTGACGGTGACTGACGCGGCGGGACAAGCGCATACGCTTTCCCTGCCGCGCACGGCCCGGTTTGTGCCGATGCCGCCGCGCCCCACGCCTGTCTACGGCGTGCTGCCGTCGGGCCTCGGCTACATGGACCTCGCCCGATTGACTCCGGCGGATGTCGAGACGGCGTTTCGAGCCGTCGCGAAGACGCCCGGCTTGATCTTCGACATGCGCGGCTACCCCAACGGCACCGCCTGGGCGCTCGCGCCGTTTCTGGCGTCGCACCCGGCCGTCGCCGCCCGGTTCGCCGTGCCCGCCCCGCAGTCGCCGGACGATACGAGCGTCAGCGCCTCCGAGTACCAAATCGTGCCGAACCCGGCGTCTCACTATGGCGGAAAAGTCGCTGTTCTGATTGACGAGACGGCGATCAGCCAGGCCGAGCACACCTGCCTGTTTCTGGAAGCCGCCTGCCGGCCCGAATTTATCGGCACACCGACGGCGGGGGCGAACGGCGATGTCACCCGCGCCGTTCTGCCCGGCGGCATCTCGTTCAGCTTCACGGGGCTGTCCGTCACGCACGGCGACGGCCGGCAGTTGCAGCGCGTCGGGATTTTGCCGACCGTCACGGTTGTCCCGACCCTCGCCGGTGTCCGCGCGGGTCGGGACGAGATGTTAGATGCCGCCGTCAAGCGTCTCAGCCGTCGCTGACCCAGCAATGAATTGCTGGGCACTCGCGATGCGTGATATCACATCTGGATACGCGTCAGCGCCCACGCGGCGTGCTCGCGGACGAGCGGCTCGGGGTCGAAGGCGGCGGCGCGGGTGAGGGCGGGAACGGCGGCGGGGTCGCCGAGATTGCCGAGGGCGACGCAGACGTTTCGGAGCAGGCCCCGGCGCTTGGTGCGCTTGATGGGGCTGTTCTTGAACTTCAGGCGGAAGCCGTCGTCGTCGAGCGCGAGCAAGGCCAGCAGGTCGGGGGCGGTCAAATCAGCGCGGGGCTGCACGGCGAGGTCATCGGACCGAACGGCGAACTTGTTCCAGGGACAAGCGGCGAGGCAGTCGTCGCAGCCGTAGATGCGCGTGCCGATCAAGGGCCGCAGGTCCTCGGGAATGGAGCCTTTCAGCTCAATCGTGAGATAAGAAATGCACCGGCGGGCGTCGAGTTGGTACGGTGCGGTGATGGCCCCGGTCGGGCAGGCGGGCAAGCAGCGGGTGCAGGTGCCGCAGTGGGTGGTTTCGGGCGTGTCGGCGGGCAGGGCGATGTCGAGCAAAATCTCGCCGAGAAAAAACCAGTTGCCGAGCGTGCGGGCAATCAAATTGGTGTGCTTGCCGATCCAGCCGAGGCCCGCCCGCATGGCAAGGTCACGTTCGGTAATCGGCCCCGTATCGCAGTAGACTTTGCCGTGGGCATTTGGAGATTGGGCTTGAATGAAGGCAAAAAGAGACTCTAATCGCGCCCAAAGCGTGTCGTGGTAATCGTCAAAGCGGGCGTAGCGGGCGACGGTGCCGGTCAGAGGCCCCCCCGCCCCCAATAATGGGGGAGCCGGAGGGGAAACGACGGGGGCCATCCCATCTTCCGGCGCATAGTTCAGCGCGACGCAGACGACGCTTTGGGCATTGGGGAGAACCTGCGTCAAATCGCCGCGCTTCGGCTCCTGGCGGTGCAGGTACAGCATCTCGCCCGCGCGGCCCTCGGCGAGCCAGCGGGCGTAGTGCCGGTGATGGGGCGGCGGGGCGGCGGTCGTGATGCCGCAGAGCGCAAAGCCGAGACGCGCGGCTTCGGCTTTGATCCTGTCGGCTAAACTGCTCCTGTCTGCCCAAGCGCTCACGAGGCGCCGCTCCATGCGAAGCGCAGAATGCGGTGGTTCAGCGTGTCGGCGACATACACGTCGCCCCACGACACCCGGCCCGGCACCGGGCGGTCCGACGGCGGGCCGACCGCCACCCCGCCGGGGCGCAGCAAGGAGCCGAGCGAGCGGCCGATCTTTTCAATCGTTGCCACGACCGGGCGGTCGTCAGCGAGAAACAAGCACTGCAATCGCCCGCGCGTTTCGCCCGTCACCAAGTCGGGTTCCCCGGCATCGGCGATATACAAGAGGCCGGCGGGGTCAAGCGCGAGGGCGCGGGGCTGGTTCAGCGGCACCGGCGGCGCGGCCCCGTAGCGGCGGGCCTTTGCGCCGCCGATCTGCCGGTCCATGCGCCCGAGCGGGTCAAAGCGGACAATCCGCCCGGCGAACGTTTCAGCGGCGTAGACCGCCCCGCCGGACGCGGCGGCGACCGCCTGCGGGGAGCTGAGGCCCGGCCCGTTCTGACCGAGCGTATTGAGAAAGCGGCCGTCGAGGTCGAAGCGCTGGATTCTGCTCCCGCCGGTGTCGGCGACATAAATGTCGCCGGTGTCGGGGGACACGGCAATCCCGGTCGGCCCGGACAGCTCGCCGGGATCGCGGCCCGGCCGGCCGAACACCAGCGCCAAGATGCCGTCGCGGGTAAACTTCTGCACCCGGCAGTTGCCCTGCTCCGCCACATAAAACGCTCCGTCGCTGTCGGTCGCCACGCCCTGCGGCGACAAAAACTGCGCCCGGCCCGCGCCGCGCCCGCCGATAGTCGAGACCCCGCCGTCGGGCGTGATCCGCTGCAAGCGGTGGGAATACGAATCGGCCACATAAAGTATCCCCGTGCTGTCCACGGCCACTCCGGTCGGGTACTGGAACTGCCCGGCTTCGGTGCCGCGCTGCCCCAGCACTTCCACGATCCGCAGCCGGTCGGGGGTCGTCAGCGACTGCCCGGCCAGCGACGACAGCGTCACCGTGCCGTCGTCGTCCTCGGCGTACTTGCCGTAGCCGCGCGGGTCGGCAAACTTGACCTGGGCCAGCGCCGTGCCGTCGGGCAATAAATCCGCCCCGATTTCCCGCTGCGCCGGCATTCCGGCGGAACGGGGCGCAGCGTCGTCCGCGGGCGGGGGCGCGGCGTCCTCGTCCCCAAACTCCAAAAAGCTAAAGCGGTCGGAACTCATAACTACCGTTTATTATAGCCGATTATTATAGCCGATTATCAGCGGCAGCCGTGCCTCTTGTTTGGTTTAAGTCAGCAGGCTAAGCGGTGCCGCTTCATGGCATCCGGCTTCTTTCGCCCATCCGGCTTCTTCGGCAGCATCATAAACGAGAACTCCCCCCAAAGCTCCTTCGATCTTCATTCCAGCGCTTCCGCTTCGGTTTGCTCATTCTGAGCCATTTCTCGATAAGCGGCATCCAAGTCCGGCGCGATCACATGCGGACGCACAACAGTTTCGATAAACCGGCTGATGCGGCGGCGTCCGATGACCGCGCGAAGTCCATTGTAAACTTGTTCATCCAGAGTGATTGTCATTTTTTTCTGCATTTTGCTCCCCTTGCACGGTTTACTGCACGCTGATAAAATATACCACAAGCCGCACGTTTAGCCCTGCGCCCTGCCGGGAAAATCCCGTCATTCCTACGAATTAGCAAGGCACACATTTATGGCACGAGATTTCGGCGGCAAGGTGGTGGTGATTACAGGCGCGTCCAGCGGCATCGGGCGGGGGACGGCGCTGGCGTTTGCGGCGGCGGGAGCCTCGGTCGTGGTGTCGGCCCGGCGAGGGGACGTTTTGGACACGCTGGCGGCGGAGTGCGTGGGCGCGGGCGGGCAGGCGCGGGCCGTGACGGCGGATGTCAGTGTCCGCGCCGACGTGGAAGCGCTGGCGGCGGCAGCGGTCGCGGCGTTTGGGCGGATTGACCTCTGGGTGAACAACGCCGGCAGCGGCGCTTTAGGGAAGTTTGAAGACGTGCCGCTGGCCGACCATGTGCATGTCATCGAGACGGATTTACTCGGGACGCTCTACGGCTCGTATTTCGCGCTGAAGCAGTTCAAGACGCAGAACGCCGGGACGCTGATCAACATTGCGTCGGTCATCGGCAAAGTGCCCGCGCCGTATTTTGCGTCGTATGCCGCCGCGAAGCACGGGGTCGTGGGCCTCAGCGGCGCGATCCGGCAGGAGCTGACCGAGGCCGACGCCGAACAAATCCATGTCTGCACTGTGCTTCCGGCCTCGATGGACACGCCGTTTTTCGTCCACACCGCAAACTACACCGGCCATGAGGCTGTCCCCATCCCGCCGGTCTACGACCCGCAGGCGGTTGTGGACGCCATTCTCGCGCTTGCCGAAAAGCCGCAGGATGAAGTTTCCGTCGGCGCGGCGGCGTCGGCGACCGTGCTGAGCCACAACCTCGCCCGCGCCGTCACCGAAGCCGCGATGGGCAGGCTCACCGGCACGGCGCTGAAGCAGTCAGACCCCGCGCCGGACACCCAGAGCGGCCTGTACTCGCCTGTCCCCGAAGGCACAACCGTCACCGGCGGCTACCGCGAGACGCAATGAGGTCTTAGTGATCGCGGATCGCGATCTGCGATCATATTCAGGTATGATGTATGTATGTCTCTCAAGCCTCAAGATGTTGTCGTTCTGGTTGCGGTCGCTCTTTCAGGATACGCAGAAAAATCAAACCGCGCTCTAGCCTCCGGTTTGTTCATGAGCACGTCGGAAATCTCAGGCGCAATTACTCGCCTGCGCTCTGCTCGCCTACTTTATAGTGACAAAAAAAAGCCCATGAAGCGCTTCATGGAAGAGTTTCTGATTTGTGGCGTCAAGTATGCTTACCCGCCTGAACGGGGCGGGCAGACACGCGGCCTGCCGACTGCCTACGCCGCGCCGCCTTTGAGCCATTTACTGGTTCAGCCGCAAAGCGATCCGCCGGTCTGGCCGGACCCGGAAGGGCCGGTTCGCGGCTACAGCTTCGCGCCGCTGTATCGAACCGTCCCAAAGGCTGCGGTAAGAAACGCCGAGCTTTATGAGATGCTTGCCTTAATTGACGCACTCCGGGACGGCAGGCCGCGTGAAACGGAGATTGCGGTTCAAGAACTGAAAAAAAGGCTTTCGTCATTATGAAGGCTATTCAGCAGCACAACCGAGCCATTCTGATCAAAGCGGCCGAGCTGCTGCGGCCCTTGCAGGAAAACTTTGTGTTTCTGGGCGGGATGGCGCTGACGCTTCTTGTTTCCGATCCTGCGGCCCCGGATGTGCGCCCGACAGAAGACGTGGATGTTGTTGTAGAAGCGGCAACGTATCTGAAGTACAATCGCTCGAAGAACGCCTCCGTGCTCAAGGGTTTACACAGCCGCGTGAAGAGAAATCGGCAACCGCTGGTACATTTATGCCGTTGAGAGTGCACAAATCGTTTCCCTATTGCCGGGCCTTTCAATTCGCCTGATCAGCGCCCCCTGCTTTTTGGCAACGAAAATCGAAGCATTCCGAAGCGGTACGCGCGGCGACTTTCTGACCAGCCGAGACTTGGACGATATTATCACGCTGCTGGACGGACGCTCGGAGATTGTCGCGGAAACACAGTCTGCCGATCTTGCGGTGCAGAACTTTGTTGCAGAAGCATTTCAAGATTATTTGGAAAATGAGGAATTCCTGGAAGCCTTAGAAGCGTGGCTCTACTCCGAGGCCGCGATCCAGACCCGACGCCCCCTTATCCTCTCGCGAATGTCTCAAATTGCTCGATCAAGCTCTGCTTCTGTCTAAATCAGGCCGCGCTCTTTGAGCGAGACGAAGGTGCCGTCGCCGAGGACGATATGGTCGAGTAAATCTATGCCCATGATTTCGCCGGATTGGATGAGGCGCTTGGTGACGGCGACATCTTCGGCGCTGGGGGTCGGGTCGCCCGATGGGTGGTTGTGGGCGACGATGATGGACGCCGCCGAGGCCAGCACGGCGTCTTTGTAGACTTCGCGCGGGTGGACGATGGACGACGAAAGATCGCCGATGGAGACGGTTTTAATCGCCAGCACTTTGTTTTTGGTGTCCAGCAGCAGCGATTTCAGGTGCTCTTTTTTTTGATACCGCAGGTCCGGCATCAGCAGGTTGGACACGTCGCGCGGGCCGCCGATGGCGGGGCGGCCTTCTTCGGTGAACAGGGCCAAGCGGTTGCCGAACTCCAAAGCCGCTTTGATCTGGGCGGCTTTGGCGAGGCCGAGGCCCTTGACGGCGGCGAGCTGCTCGGCGCTTGCCGTCGCGACTCCTTTGATGCTGCCGAACTCGGCCAGCAGAAATTCGCCGAGCGAAACGGCGGAGCGCTGGGCGTTGCCGGTGCGGATCAGAATAGCGATCAGCTCGGCGGTGGTAAGCGCCTGCGCCCCGTAGGCGTGGAGCCGCTCGCGCGGGCGCTCTTCGGCAGGCAGGTCTTTGAGGGCCGGGCTGTAGCGGTCGCGGACGGCGGCGTCTTCCGCCGTGGCTTTCGGCTTCGGCGCGGGTTTGCGCGGCTCAGCAGGGGTCGGCGCGGCAGGGGTCGGCGCGTCGTCCGGGGCGGGCGCGTCGGCGGGTGTCCAAAGGCGCGGCGCGGCGCGGGGAGCAATCCGTGTTGTTTGAGTGGACGGGGCAAGGCCATCGTCCGTGACGGCTGGGTTTGGCATAGGAGTATGGAGTCCCCCCGGCCCCCATGATTGGGGACCGGGGGGGTAGTTTGCGTTAGAACGTGAACACGCCGGATACGCTGAGCGTGTCCTGGTCTTTCTTTGTCGGGCTTCCCTGGTCATCACTGCCGCTGTAGAACGTGTTGGGGACGTTCGTATGGTCGTGGCGGTATTCCAGACGAGTCAGGAAGTTGGGCGCGGTTTTCAGCTCGTAAGTGCCCGTGATGTCGTAAGGCCGGGCGGTGCCGACGCCGTCGGTTTTGTCGGTGGCGCCCGAGAAGCGCAGGGCGAAGGCCGTTTTCGGGGTCAGCGCCTGGCGGTAGTAGACCGCGTAAGCGTTGGTCGTCTGCTTCGGCAGACCGTCGGGGGTCAGCTTGCGGTAGACATAATCCAGGCCGAAGAGCTGATTGGCATTGAGGTTGTAGGTGAAGTTATTGTCGTTGAGGACGATTTTCGTTTGGCTGCCGGTCCCGAGCGCCAGCGGGTCTTTCTGCTTGCCCAGCCCCAGCTCGGAAATCAGCGTGAACTTGCCTTTGGGGTCGGTGTAATTGAGCTGACCGGCATAGCCGGGGCGCTTGGAGTCGTTCTGAACCCCCATCGTCGGGGTGTTGAAGATGCCGTTGACTAGGTAGAACGTCGCAGTCAGCCCGGCGAGGCCGGGAACCGGCGAATAAATACGAGCGCCGGCGTGGTAGAACGGCAGGTAGTTGAACGCCGTCGAGCGCGAGTAATTGTAATTGCCGTTGGACTCGGTCACTTCGTAGCCGAAGGGCGTGTAGAACTTGCCGAAGTCGAAGCCGGCCCCGTCGCCGCCGAGGGCATAGGTGCCGTAAAGCTGCTGGACATTTTTGTAGCGGGCTTCGCCGAGAGACGAGCCGACTCCGTAATGGTTGATGTCGGCGGTGTCGCCGGTCATCAGCGTTGCTTTAAAGCCGAAGCCCGAGGGCTTGGCGGTTTGGAAGACGTTCAGCTCGGCCAAAGACAGCGCGGGAGAATTGTGCCGGGTGTCGTAATAGGTGTGCCCGCCGCCGAACGAGATATTTTTCGGGTTGCGGAAGTTGAACAGGTAGTAGCCGTCAATGAGGCCGTTGTACTGCAAGTTGTAGTTGACCGGCGCGGCGGCGGGGGCCGGGGCGGGCGCACCGGGCGCGGCTGCCGTTCCGGGCGGGGCCGGGGCGGCGGGCGGCTGGGTCGGCGCGGGCTGGTCGGTGCCGGGCGGGGGCGGCGGCTGGGTGGCCGGTCCGGGCGGGGCGGCCTGGGTCGCGGGGGCGTCCTGGGCGAAGGCCGACGCGCCGCCGAAGGCGGCGAGGCCGATGCCGAGCGCAAGCGCGGTGCGGAGCGAAAGCGTGCCGAAAGGCGAAAGCGTATCAAAACGTGTGCCGGGCATGGTAGGTCGCAAGTGTGATGTCCTCCTCGGGTGTGTCCTGTGTTTGTTCCGTGTCTGTACTGCGGCGGTCGGTCGTGCGAGAGATTGGTCGGATGAGAACTTGGGGCAGGCATTCGGGCGTGATAATACCCCATAAATTGACCGGGCGCTAGGGCCGGGCGCTAGATGCCCATCTCGCTGGCGGTGATGATAGCGCGGGCGATCTCCGACGCCGGCTTTTGCAGGGTCTGGCTTTGGGCCTGAATGCGGTAAAACGCTTCGCGCTCGGACAACTGATGGCGCTCCATCAAAATGGCTTTGGCCCGGCCCACAACTTTGCGGGCTTCCATTTTCTCCCGCAAATCCTCCACATCGGTTTCCAAAGCCTGCCGCTCGCGGTGGCGTCCGAGCGAAATGGCGATGGCCGGGGCCAGCTCATCGGCCCGGAACGGCTTCCGCAGGTAAGCCAGCACCCCGGCGGCGTCGGCCTGCGCGATCATGTCTTCCTCGGCGTACCCGGACAGCAGCATGACCGCGCCTAATTGCTCGGTGCGGGCGACCCGCGCGGCTTCCAGGCCGTCCATCTGCGGCATCATAATATCCAAAATCAGCAGATCGGGCCGCAGGGAGCGGGCTAGGGCCAGCGCGTGTCGTCCGTCCTCGGCTTCGCCGAGCACGGTCATGCCGAGGCCGCGCAGGGCATGGCTTAGGTCCAGCCGGGTCAGCGGGTCGTCATCGGCGATTATGATTTTCACGGAGTCCGTCAACTCTCCTCCGTCCTTTCACACGCAAAAAAAGAGGCCAAGCGGCGGCACGCGGCGGCCACGGGTGGGGTGACGGCGGTGTCGGCTTGCCTCTGTCGCAGAGTGGTCGGGAGAAGGGCGCGGCGGTGCGCGGGAAACAGGCGCTGACTGATGGAAAAGGGTGCGGCGGCCGGCACGGCATCGTTCCGGGCTGCCTGCGGCTGACGGAAGGCGTGAAACAAGCCGTTTCGTCAGAAGCAAGCGTAGTATACACGCTGGGCGGGGCAATGTCAAGCCCTCCGGCTTGGAACAAAGAGCAGGGCAACTGCCCCACGGGGAGCACGGGGCGAGTGAAGCTCACTCCCTCGCCCTTCCCTCACAACTCCCCGTGCAAAAATCCCCGTATTCGTGCCTGCCGGTTTGCCCTACAGAGGCCCCCGGCCCGCTCCGATAACTAGAGTGTCACCGGGAAACGGCACTGCAACCAACATGCAAGCGCAGCGCCGGTCCCGAGAACACTACGCCGTTCACTTACATCTTAACAGATTGCACCCAAGGAGTTACGAATGAAGTTTCGCCCGAACAACAAAAAGACCGGCTTCACGCTGGTCGAGATCATGATCGTCGTTTTGATTATCGGCATCCTGCTGGCAATCGCAATCCCGAACTTCGTGGCCGCCCGCGAATCGTCCCGCGCCAAAGCGTGCATCGGCAACCTCAAGCAGATTGACAGCGCCACCCAGCAGTACTGCATGGACAAAAAGCTGAACGCCACCAGCTACACCGGCGGTGTGATCCCGACCATTGACAGCAACGCGACCACCGGACTTGTCGGCGCGGCCGGCTATCTTCGGTCCAAGCCCGCCTGCCCGTCCGGCGGCACTTATTCCGTCCCGGCCACGATCACCGCCGACCCGCTGTGCGACATCTCGACCGCGCCGACCGATGCTAATTACAAAGGGCCGAACAGCACCGTGTCTGTCACCCCGGCCGGCAAGTTCTATCATGGCCTCGGCCAGTAATCGTCCCACCTGCTCTTGCTGTATTTCTTGAGCATGACACCGAGAAGATGCCAGGCTGTGCCTGGCATCTTTTTTTGGAAGGTAGGCCACAATGCGACCGTCGCTCTTAGTTCCCTCCCCTCGCCGCAGCGGCTTCACGCTGGTCGAGATCATGATTGTCGTGCTGATTATCGCCGTCCTGCTCGCGATTGCCCTCCCCAACTTTGTTGCCGCCCGCGAAACCAGCCGGGCCAAAAGCTGCGTGGGCAATTTGAAGCAGATTGACAGCGCCAAGCAGCAGGCGATCATGGAAAACAAGCTCAACCAGTCGGCCACGGCGGTCTTTTTCGTGGACGGCACCACGCCGACCACATCCGGCCCCGCCGGAAATTACCAGCTTGTGTCCACCGCCGCCGTTTCCAGCTACATCCGCCGAAAGCCGAGCTGCCCGACCGGCGGCACCTACGATGCCGGCACGGTGCTGACATCGCCGAGCTGCAATGTCACCGGGGCCACCGGCAGCGGGTATGCGCTGAACGAGAAATGGTATCACGGCTATTAAGAAAGGCCCCCCCGCCCCAATTCTGGGGAGCCGGACGGAGAGGAACCGTTACCGTCCGGCTTCCTCATCTTATTCCGGCTCCCCAGAATTGGGGCGGGGGGCTTCTTTTCCCGCCTGTATCTGCCGATAATCAGCCTAAGATTTTTTGAGAGTTTCGCGGGGGGTTCCATGACACAAAACAATCGGATGCGGCGGCGGCAGCGCGGGTTTACGATCACGGAAGTGGCGTTTGCCATTATCATCTTAGGCATGATGGCGACTCTGTTCGGCGCGGTTTTTCCGATGACCATTCGCGGGGCGCAGCACAGCAGCAACTACGCGCAGGCGGCGATGATCGCCCAGCATAAAATGGACCAAATCCGCTCCGCCGGGTTCGGCAACCTGAGCCGGTCGCAGCTTCAAAGCCTGCAAGTAATTGACCCGGCGCAGCCGTCCGGCTTTCCCCAGGCGGTCACCGGCGGCGCGACTTATTCGTTTACGGCGGCGGACAGCCTCGTCAACGACGGCACGACACAGGGGTATTTCCCGCCGGGCAGCCAGGGCCTGGTCACGGTGGCCGATTACGCCTCGGTCCATTCCGGCAGCGGAGTCCCCGCCGGCCTGCTGACCCAGATCACGGTGCAGGTAAGCTGGACCGGCGGCGCGTATGCCGGCGGCAGCTACAGCACGACAACCCTGCTTGCCAAGAATTAAAGATTTGAAGACACGATTTGAAGACACGATTTGAAGACCGGAGAGGCGAAAGCGTGAGCTGTATGAGAAATTTTAATCCCCGCCCCGCGCCCGCCGGACGGCGCGGCTTCGGTCTGCTGGAATCGCTGATCTGCATTTCGCTGATGGCCTTGATGTTTCTCGGGGCCATGACCCTGGTGCTCGACTCCGCCCGCAGCACCGTGCGGACCCAGGCGCAGGTTTACTCCACTGCCGAAGCGGCCAATGCCATTCAGCAGGTCGTCGGGCAGCTCCATGAAGCCAGCGGCTTTGCCCTGCCGACCTCGGCGGCGGCCGGGCAGCCGGAAAGCACCTGGCAGGGGACCGGCACCGTCTCGATGGACCGCTTCAGCACGACCCTGAACGGCGAAACCATCAACACGGCGATTGAGATTTTCATGCCGCCGGTCTTGTCGCCGACGGAAAACGGCTACACGGCGTCGCCTCTGCCCGGCGGCATCACTGTCCGCCGGCTCGCGCCGAACCAGTACTGGCAGGCCGGCACCGCCGCCTGGCCGGCGTCCGGCGCACCGCTGAACAACCTCCGCAAAGGCGGCCTCGGGGTCGGCCCGGTGGCGCTGATCTACCGGGGCAATCGCGACGGCACGGCCAATGCCGACAGCGGAACCTATTTGTGGCAGTATGATGTGACAAAGGCCGGCGGTGTGTTCGACCCGGTGCAGTTTCCGCCGGTCGCGCTCTGCAAAAGCGTCGGCACCGCCCCCAACGCCGTTCAATTTGTCCGGCCTTCGGTGTCTCAGCAGACTCAGGTGGAAGTAAAGATCATCAGCAGCTATTACAGCGCCATCAACGGCCAGCAGACCAACGAGCAAGGCTCCGGGGCCAGCTCCAGCGCCCTGGTCGGCAAGTGCGTTTACATGCGCGACCATTACACCGGCAGCGACGCGACCCCGCCGAACACGGGAAGCCGCACCGGCAACGACACGTTCCAGTATCACTAGCAGTTCAGGCGGCCCCGGATTGAAGGCCCAGGATTGAAATCCTGGGACAGCAAGGACTTTACCATGCAGACGCAGAAAAATACGCAGACGGCACTTCAAACCCCCTGGGCGCAGCGGCGGCGGCGCGGGCAGCGCGGCATGGGCATGGCGATGACCATGCTGGTCATGCTCGGCGTCCTCACCATCACCCTCATCGGCACCGCCGGGTCCAACGGCTCGCGCGGCTACAGCGGCATTCTCGGATTGACCGACAACGCCATGCAGGCCAGCGCCGCCCGCACCCGCGCCGCCACCTCGTTCAACATGGCCGAATCCGGCATCCAATACACCCTGGCCTGGCTGCAAAAACAGCCGCAGCCGCCCATCGGCGGCGCTCAGGCCCCGACCGGCTGGGAGTTCGGCACCGTCGCCAACCGGGGCGTCGTCGTCCCCGACCCGAGCACGCCCGGCACCTATTTTTCCGTGCGGCTTTACCCGGACCGCTATAACGAAGACCCGACCAGCCCGACTTCCAACCAGAAAAAGTATTTGATCGAGTCCATCGGCGTCTGCGGCGGCCAGCAGACGGTCGTGCAGGCGTATGTCGGGCAGGGCAGCCTCGCCAAGTACCTGGTGCTGCTGGATTCGTGGAACAATGCCAACAACTACTGGGTCTCGGGCCTGACCACCTTTGACGGCCCCGTCCACGACAACAACACCAACGGTCAGCCGGAAAACATCATCTGGAAATCCGCCGCCGGCACCGCTCCGATGTTTACCTACACCGGCGACGACGCGTACTCCGTGTCGGGCCAGAACGGCATCGCCTGGAACAAAGACTTCGTCGCCCCCAACACGCCGCCGAAGGTGGTGACAAACTCCGACGGCTCGAAAACCGACCAGTGGCTCAACGTCGCCGCCGGCGGGGCGGGCACGGTTCAGACCGGCACCCCGCCGGTGCCGTTTCCGACTTCCAGCGACACGCAGAAGACCGCCGCGCTCGGCAGCGCCGCCCAGACGCTGAACCCGACCGGCGTGACCATTTGTCCCGGCGGCGGCGTGTATGTGGAAGGCGATGTCAGCGAAATGGCGCTGTCGGCGACCGGCCCGAACAAGTCGGTTCAGGTGATCACCGTCACGCAGGGCACGACCGTGCAGCGGGTCACCATCAATGCCACGCCGGGGGTTTCGAGCCAGGGCACGACCCTGGAAACGCAGCAGCCCGACGGCACTTGGAAACAAACCGCTTTTGTGCCCGCCACCGGCAGCGTCCCGCGCGGCACCAACGGGGTCGTGTATGTCAACGGCAACATCGGGGCGCAGGGCGACCCCAAAATCGGCGGCCTGCACGGCACCGTCGCCGACAACACTGTGGACAGCAATTCCGGCACGGCGACCCACAACGGCCTGACGGTTACGACGCCGCAGAACAAAAACTGCAACATTGACGGCAGCGTCACCTACAGCACCAAGCGCAAAGTCGCGACCGACGCGAACGGCGCTCCGAAGTACATTGATGTCAACGGCAGCCCGACTTCCGACCCGTCCAAAGGCACGCCGGTGTATATCGCCGAAGACAAGGACCCGGACTTTTTGACGAAAGCCGGCACACTCGGCCTCATCTCCAACAATGTCCTGGTGACGACCAAAGACTCCACCGGGGCGGACTTGACCCAATTCGAGATGGACGGCACCGTGCTGGCATCGGGCCTCTACGATGCCGATCACTTCAACGAGCGGCCGGTCGGCTTGTGGGAAAACATGGGCGGCTACCTGTCGTCTACTGTCGGCACATTCGGCCAGTTCAACGGCAGCCTCCTGCTGGACCACGGGTTCAACACCCAGTTCAACTACGATGCCCGCATGCGAAATACCCCGCCGCCGTTTTTTCCGACCACCGGCAGCTTGTACACGCTGTACTCGTGGCGTCAGGTCCCTCAGCCGCTGGAATAGCGGCTCTTGGAATAGCGTCTCGCCCACACCCAAAAAAGCCCGGCGCAGAATGCGCCGGGCTTTCGGGCTTATGTTTAGGTCAGCGTTGCGATCTCGGTGGGTGTTACAACGACGCCGATGGTGTTGAGGTCGGCAATCGCCCGCTGCACTTCGTCGGTGTCGCCGTTAAATGCCACCTGCATCCAGCCGGCTTCTTCGGAAACATTGGCTTTTTCGATGATTGTGACCAAACGGTACTTTTTGCCCAAATTATACACAATCGGCTGATTGTACATCAGCTTGTTAAACGTCAGATTGAAGCGCTCGACGGCCATAAGCTTACACTCCCCCCGCAATCAAACCGCCCGCAATCGCCGGCACGATGGAAACTTGGTCGCCGTCTTTGAGCGCCGTGTCCGACCCGTTCAAGAACCGAATGTCTTCGTCGTTGACATAAATGTTGACATATTTATTCAGCGTGCCGTCGGGCTTTCGCAGGCTGCCGCCGAGGCCGGGATGCGCGGCGTCGAGCGCGTCCACTAGGCCGGTGATTGTCTGCGCGTCCACCGTCACTGTGTCCTCGCCCGCCGTGAACTTGCGCGACGGGGTTGGAATAAGTACAGTCACTGCCATTTCTTCAAGTCTCCTCTTTTCAAATCTCCTCTTTCACGCCGCCGGCGCGGGCTAAAATCGTCCGAATGTCCTGCCGCAGACACGTGAAAACGGGTACATCGCGCTCGGTGTACGCGCTGGCTTCGCTTTCGCGCAGCCGGTGCACCAAATCCAAAAAGTCCTGCGGGTAGTCGCTTTCAAACGCGACCACAAACTCCTGGTCGTCCAGCCCGAACGAGTACGTCGTGTTGAGCTTGATGCTCGGGTAATCGTGGCCGACTAAAATATGCTCGCGCATCGCCCGCCGCCGCTCGTCGTCGGAGAGCCGGTACCACGCCCGCGTCTTGATGAACGGGTACACGAACAGGTACTTGCCGCCGCCGATGACAATCTGCTTGCGGCCCGGCTCGCGGTCGTCGAAATCGTGCTCGTCTACATAAATAGACGTTTTGGTCATCGCCAGGTACGAATACGGCGTGGACAAATACTGGCCCATGCGCGTCCGAAGCATCGCCGCCGTGGTTTCTTCAAAGTCTTCAATGCGGTAGGAAACCCGCCACAGCAGAAAATCGCACTCGGGCCGGATGCCCAGAGTGCTGAACGGGTAAATCAAAAAGCGCGATTTCGCGTCTTCAATCACCGAGGCCAGCTCCGCCGCCGCATCCGCCCGCTCGGCGTCGCTCAGCTCGCGCCGGAACACTGGGTCCAGCTTGTAAAACGCAAAGTTGACAAACTGGCGGGGCGATTCGGCGTCGGCCTTCCGCATTTCCTGGTAACGCGCTTCTTCATCGGGCGCGAGGTTCTCACGATACGCTCTCATGGTGTGTGTTTCTAAGGCTTACTGCGTTTTGACGATGCCGTGGTCCGTCGCGGCAAACTGCGCGTAGTCGGCGCTTTTGTAGCCGACTTGGAATGTTTTCAGCGCAAGCTGCTGAAGCTGACGGCGCGTCAGGTCCGGGTCCTTGTTCTGCGGGTTGCCTGCATAGGCTTTCAGCATCACCATCAGGCAGATTGCCGCCGAATAGACTTCCCCGGTGCTCTGCATCTCTGCCGCCGTGGTTTCATGGCTTGCAAATGTTCGGCGGGTGGCGGCATGCTCGGCTCGAAACTGGCTCGCCGTGATGTCGTGGCCGACTAAGCACTGATACGACAGCACGCCGGCCAGGGTCGCCGCGTCGCGCGGATCGCTCGGACTTAGCGGAATGCCTTCGGTTTTCGCCGCGTAGCGCACAATCGCCGGGTAGGTCCCAAGCGCTTGGGTCAGCGCGGCCCGGCCCGAAGCGCGGTTTTCCGCCGGCAGCGCGGCGATCAGGCGCTTCAAAGTCGCCGAGCGGGCCGGCGCGGCGTTCCATACCGGCGACGCATGCGCCGGACGAACAACCCGGTGCGTGCGGCGGCCGCCCCCGCCCCCGCCGAACATGTGCGTGGACAGGTACAGATTTTGGTACAAATTGCCCAAGCTGCCGTTGACATTGATGTCTTGTGCCTGAGCGGCCGGCGCAGACACAAATACAGCTAAAATGGCCGGCAGAGCGGCGAGTTTGACGCGCATGGGATTGTCTCCTGTGCTTTGATTTACCCGCCGCCGCCTGCGCCGTAAACTGCGCCACGGATCAAGGCGCTTTAAGCCGCAACCAGCTCTCCTGCGCCCGCCGGCACGCGGGCCGCCGGCAGCGCATGGGCGCGGGCCGTCAGCGCGTCTTCCAGCGACGCCAGCGATGGCGCAATCGGGATGGTTTTGCCGAGCTTGCCGAGCACGGCGTCAATGGTTTTCAGGCCGTTGCCGGTGATGCAGATCACCAAACTTTCGTTCTTCGGGATACGCCCCTGACCGATGAGTTTTCGCGCGGTCGCAACCGTGACCCCGCCCGCCGTCTCGGTGAAGATGCCTTCGGTGCGGGCCAAAAGCTCGATGCCTTCCACCACTTCGTCATCAGACACGTCTTCCGCCCAGCCGCCGGATTTGCGGCAGGTTTCGGCGGCGTAGTAGCCGTCGGCCGGGTTGCCGATGGCGATGGATTTGGCGATGGTGTTGGGCCGGACCGGGCGCATAATCTCGGCCCGCTCTTTGACCATGGTGGCGATGGGAGCGCAGCCGGTCGCCTGCGCGACATACATCTTGGTCGGGACGCCGTCAATCAGGCCAAGCGTGTGGAATTCTTGCAGCGCTTTGTAGATTTTCGTCACGAGCGACCCGCCCGCCGACGGGCAGACGATATGCTGCGGGGCTTTCCAGCCGAGCTGCTCGGCGATCTCGTAGCCGTAGGTCTTGGAGCCGTCGCCGTAAAACGGCCTTAAATTGACATTCGCCAGGCCCCAGCCGTACTTGCCGGCGACTTCCGAGCATAAGCGGTTGACTTCATCGTAGTTGCCCTGCACGCTCAGCACGGTCGCGCCGTAGATCAGCGTTCCGACCACTTTGCCCTGCTCTAAATCGTGCGGAATGAAAATATACGCCTCAAACCCGCCTTCGGCGGCATGCGCGGCGACGGAATTTGCGAGATTTCCCGTGGACGCACATCCGACGGTCTGAAAGCCGAATTCGCGGGCTTTCGACAGCGCCACGGCGACCACGCGGTCTTTAAACGACAAAGTTGGGTGACTCACGGCGTCGTTTTTGACATACACTTCGTCCATGCCGAGCGCCCGCGCCAGGTTGTCGGCCTTCACAAGCGGCGTGAAGCCGACTTGCTTGCCGACCGTCGGCGGACCGTCGAGCGGCAAAAGGTCCGCGTAGCGCCACATGGAAAGCGGCCCGCGTTCAATCCGCTCGCGCGTGATTTGGGGTCCCGCCGCGTAGTCGTACTGCACTTCCAGCGGTCCGAAGCACAGCTCGCAGACATGGATCGGCGCTTTGTCATACGTTTGGCCGCATTCGCGGCATTTCAATCCCAGCACGTTCGCCATCAATCAGCCTCCACTCTCAGCGTGTGCGAAAACGCACAAAAAAAGCCTTGCGTCCGACACAAACACGTTTGTCAAGGACGAAAAGCTGTCTGCCTTCGTGGTACCACCTTGCTTCGCGCCCGCCTCGCGGCGGAGCGCCTTGACGGGTCCGGCCGCACTTGAAAGCGCCGCTTAACCCCGGCCCGGTCACGGGGGCCACCCGGAGTGAACTACTGAAGCGCCCCGAAAGGCCCTTGTTCCTCCACCCGGCTCGGAAGCCATGTTCCGCCGCGCGTGTTCTGCCGGTTTTCAGCTTCCCCGGCTCTCTGTCAAGAACAAAAACGCGGCGTACTCTTCTTCGTCATCGCCGTTTGCATCAATTCATGCTTCAATTCAGTTGTCCGCCTATTATACACGCGCCGGGCAGGCGCTGTCAAGCGGGAGCCGTCCGTGATTCCATCTTGACAAAACGCCCCGTCAAGGCGTATAGTAGAGCAGGCAAAGAAAGCGCAAACAAAAGACGCAAAAAGAAGACGTAAACAATAGACGTAAAGAAAAGACGCAAAGAAAGCGAAAGGGGTATCTCGTGGCACGCTCGCAGTCCAGCACCGTCGTCAAAGTTCTTGGGGCCGGGGCCGCCGTCATCGCCGGCGGCGCGGCGCTCGGCTACCTGTTCGGCAGCGCCCGCCTGCCGCATCCCGCCGAGCAGGCCGCGCAGCCGCCCGTTTCGGCGACCCTGCCGCCCGCCCCGAAGCTTAACCCGTCGCTGATCCACCCGCACCTTGCCAACGGCAACTACACCGCGCCGGGCGCTCCGCGCATTGTGATTGAAGAGCAGCGCCAGCCGGTTCTGCGCCGGGTCGCTCCCCCCGTGCCGGCCGCCGACCCGGAAGCAAGCCAGGAAGCGGCAGCGCCCAAGCCGAAATCCCGCCGCACCGAAGGCGTGCCGAGCGACTCGGGCACACCTACCTCCCCCGACATTTCGGGAGCGCCGCCCGCCACGGAAACCGCTCCAGACACGCCGGACTCGGCTGCTTCCCCGCCGCCGGTCTCCCCGCCGCCCGCTCCCGCCGACCCGGACTTTGAGCGGGTCGGCGCTCCCAAGCCCGCTCCCGCCGCCTCCGACCCCGAAGCCGGTCAGCAGGGGAGCGACAAGCCGCCCGCCGGCAGAGCGCAGACCGAAAGCGGCGGCCGGGCGCAGTTTCGGGTGCAGACCGGGGCGTACACCGATGAAAGCAATGCCCGCTCGGTCGCCGACACCCTCCGCGCCGAAGGGTTCAGCGCCAGCACCCGCAGCGAGCGCGACGGCGACCATTTGGTGTACAAAGTCCAGGTCGGCGCATACCGCTCCAAAAACGGCGCGTCCAAAGCCGCCGATGACCTCCAGAAAAAAGGCTACGCCGCGTTTATCTCGCCGATGGTCCCGTGAGGCGCTATGAACTTTCCGCTTGACGCATTTCGCACCGAAGCCGTGGTCGGTCCGAGCGGCACGCTGACTTTGACCGGCCTGCCGTTTCGCGCGGGCGAAACTGTGAAAGTGATTGTCCTGGCCGACGCGCCGCCCCGCGCCCCGGCCAGCGTTCCCGAGCCGGTTGAGCCGGTCGCCGAGCTGGACTGGGAAACCCTGCCGGGCGACCCGTGATGCGTCTCAAGCGGTTTTCTCCGAGCGCGGGTCGAGGGCGTCCCGCAGGGCATCCCCCAGAAAGTTCAAGGCCAGCACGGTCAGCGACAAGCACAGCGCCGGGTAGAGGACCAGCTCGGGGTGCGAGCGGTAGTAGCCGGACCCCAGCGGCCCCGAAATCATCTTGCCCCAGCTCGGCATCGGGTCCTGAACGCCGATGCCTAAGAAAGACAGCGTCGCTTCGGCGATAATCACTCCTGCGATGTCAATGGTCGCGGCCACAATAATCGGCGACAGCAGATTCGGCAGCACATGGCGCAGGATAATCTGCGAGCTTGGGACGCCCAGCGCCCGCGCGGCTTCGACATATTCCCGGTTTCGCAGCGACAGCGCCTGCCCGCGTATCAGCCGGGCCATGCCCGGCCAGCCGGTGATGCCGAGCGCGGCGAAGATGTTCCAAAGGCTCGGGTCTTTGATGACTCCCATGATGAGAATCGCCAGCAGAATGTCCGGGAACGCAAACATCAAATCGGTGAAGCGCATCAAGGCTGTGTCCAGCCGGCGGCCGTAGTAGCCCGCGACCAGCCCGACCAGGCCCCCAACAGCCAGCACAATCGCTTCCACCCCCACGCCCACCGCCAGCGAAATCCGCGCCCCGACCGCAAGCCTTGTCAGCGTGTCGTACCCCGTGTCGTCGGTCCCGAGCCAGTGCCGGGCCGACGCCCCGCTGAAAATGTCGCCGGTCTGCTTGTCGTAGCGATACGGCGAGGCGAGCGGGTAAAAAATCGCCGTCAGAACAATCACCGCCAGCACGATTAGGCTCAAAACCGCCGCCGGGTTTCGCCGCAGGTGCCGCCAGACCTGCCGCCCCGCGCTCGGGGCCGCCGCGCCCAGCTCTCGCCCTTCCTCCTGCTGCTGCTCCAAAACAACGCTCATTTAGGATGCCTCCAAAGACTTGACGCGCGGGTCGAGCGCGGCGGACAGCAGGTCAATCACCAGGTTGGTCACGACAAAGATTGTCGCCAAAAGCAGCGTCGTGCCCTGAATGACCGGGTAATCGCGGTCAAACACCGACGACACCGACGACGCTCCGACCCCCGGCACGACAAAAATGGTTTCCACCACAAACGACCCCGACAGCAGGTAGCCGAGCGAAACGCCGGTGGTGGTCAGCACCGGCAGAAAGGCGTTTTTCAGGGCGTGCTTGACCAGCACCGTCATCGGCGGCAGCCCTTTGGCGCGGGCCGTGCGAATGTAGTCCTGCCGCAGCGTTTCCAGCATGGAAGCCCGCGTCATCCGCGCAATCAGCGCGGCGGGCCGGGCGGCCAGCACAATCGCCGGCAGCACCACATACTCGGGACTGCCCCACCCCGCCACCGGCAGCCAGCCGAGCTTCAGGGCGAAAACCAAGATCAGCGCCGGGGCCAGCACAAAGCTCGGCAGGGTGACGCCCGCCAAAACCGTCGCCATCAGGGTCCGGTCCAGCAGCGAGTTCGGCTTCACCGCCGCCAGCAGGCCGATAGGGATGCCCGTCAGCAGCGCCATTGCGATAGCGGTCACCGCCAGCAGGGCCGTGTTCGGCAGGCCGCGCTTCAGAAACGCCGCCACCGGCTCGCGGTCTTTGTAGGACGCGCCGAGGTCGCCGTGGGCGGCGTTCCAAAGGTACAAGCCGTAGCGGGTCAGCGGCGGCTTGTCCAGCCCGAACTCATGCCGGATATGGGCAATGGTCGCCGGGTCCGAATGCTGCCCGGCGGCCAGCTCGGCGGGGTCGCCGGGGGCCAGAAACGCGATAAAAAAAGTGATGGTGCAGACCGCCCAAACCGACAGCAGGGCCAGTCCGAGACGCTGAAAGATAAATCGTGCCATAGTTACTCACAAGACCTAATCGCTGTCAAGGCCGAGACGGGTCGCCACGGATTGAAATCCGAGGCTGGGATAAACCCGTGTCGAAGCGACACAAGAGTTTGAGGCGTCTGTATTGCGTCTTTGTATTCTTGCGTCGCGGCGACTGCACTGGCAGACCCGGAGGGCGCTGGTTTCTTCCAGCCTCGGATTTCAATCCGTGGCTTTTATGCTGGGGCGCTTATTCCGGGGCGCTTTCGCGCCTACTTCAGCGCCACATGCTTATACGGCAGATGCCCCATCAAGCAGTCGTCGAGGCCGGACACGCGCGGCGAGACCAGCTCCGGGTCCACGGCATAGTAGAGCGGCAGGCGCGACGGCGCAAGGCGGAGGATTTGGGCGGCCTGCCGGTACAGCGCCGTGCGCGTGCTCGGGTTCCGCTCGACATCGGCGCGGGCGCACAGCGCGTCAAACTGCGGGTCGGCGTAGCCGGTGTGGTTTTCCGCGCTTTTCGACGACAGCAGCAGGCTGTAAAAGTCCTGCGGGTCTAAATAGTCGGCATACCAGCCGAACACATAGCTCGGGACGCTGTTTTTGTTGATGGCGGCAATCAGCGAGCTTTGCTCCATTTGGCGGGTGCTGACCGTGACCCCTAAGTTTTGGGCGTACATCTGGCGCAGCAGGTCCACTGTTTTTTGGGCCAGCGGGTTCTTTTCGGTCGCGTACATCTCAAGCGGCGGCAGCCCTTTGCCGCCGGGATACCCGGCGGCGGCGAGCAAGGCTTTGGCTTTGTCGGGGTCATACGGCAGGCCGGTGAAATGCGGATCGCCGCCGGGAATGCCCGGCGGCAGCAGGTCCTGGGCGATGGGGTAAACGCCGAGCAGGGCGACTTCGGAGAGTTTCCCCTTGTCGGCGGCATAGGCAAACGCCGCCCGGACGCGCGGGTCCTTGAACGGCGGATAGGCGGTCTGGTTAAGCGCCAGATAGTTGATCCCCGCGCGGGGCCAGACTTTGATCTGCCCTTTCAGCGCCGGGTCGTTTTTATCGGTTTCCAAATCGCCGAGGGCAAGGCCGCGCACCAGGTCGAGATTGCCGGCGGCGAACTCCTGGCGGCGCGTGCCGGAGTTCAGAATGATCCGCATGTTCTGGCCGCCGAGCTTGGGTGCGCCGTCCCAGTACGCGGGATTTGCGGCGAACTCGATCTGCTGGTCTTTCAGAAAGCGCGTCACCCGGAATGCCCCGGTGCCCGCTCCGGCTTCAGCATCGGCATTTGTCAACGGGCGGGTGCCTTCTTTTTCGGCGACGGCTTTGCATTCGACCCATCCGGTCGGATAAGTGAGCGTGCTGATCCAGTAGGCTTTCGGCTTGGTGATGGTAATCGCCAGTGTTTTGGGGTCCCGAACTTTGACCCCCGACAGCGTGGCCGCTTTGCCGGTGTAGACCTCCATCGCGCCTTGGATATCGCCCATGTAGCTGGGCGCAACCGGCGACGACAGCTTCGGATTCAGCGCTCGCCGCAGCGAATACGCCGCGTCTTCCGCCGTGACGGGCAGCCCGTTTTGGAACTTGGCGTTTCGGAGATGAAACGTGTACGTCAGGCCGTCGGGGCTGACTTCCCAGCGCTCGGCGAGGCAGGGGACGACCTTGTTGTGCGTGTCGTACTGCACCAAGCCTTCGTATGCCTGCTGAAGCATTTGGGTGGTTTCGACATCCTGGCACATCGCCGGGTCGAATGTGGTCGGCGCGGTCTGCATGGCGACCCGCAGGACATTCCCGCCGCCCCCGGAGCCGCCGGCACGGTGATGATGGCCGCAGCCGGTGAGCGGAAGCAAGAAAAGCGCGGACTGCAAGAAAAGCGCGGAGCGGCAGAAAGAGCGAGCGTTCAAAGAGTGCCTTTTTCGTTATCGCGGCGCTGCGAGGGGTGGGATGGTGTGAGTGATGAGGGTAGACGGGTACGAAGGCGTTTATGTGTACGAGGGCGTTGATTGTGTGCGAGGGCGTGAACGCCCTCGCTGGGGGGCGAAGCGCCAAGCCGCCACCTGCGTGGCGGAAGATATGTCAATCTATCCTAATCTTGTCCTATTCTTGTCCCGCGCAGGCGGGACCTTAGAGTATGTTGAAAAAGTCGTTATGGTTCAAGTACACTGTAGTTATGGAACGAAAAGCGTACTCCACCGACCTGACCGATGCTCAGTGGCAACACTTGCAAGACCTTCTTCCCAAAGCCCGCAATGGACGCACGGGCCGCCGCCGCAAGTACCCCTTGCGCGAAGTCGTAAACGGCCTGTTCTACCAGTTGCGAACGGGCTGTGCGTGGCGCGACCTGCCTCACGATCTGCCGCCCTGGGCCACCGTGTATGACCTGTTCCGCCGCTGGCGCACCGACGGCACAATTGAGCAGTTGCAGCATGACCTGCGTGAGCAAGTCCGCAAGCAAGATGGCCGTGAAGCCAGCCCGTCCGCCGCCGTTTTGGACAGCCAAACCGTCAAAGCGGGCGAAAAAGGGGGCCATCAGGCACCATCGGCTACGACGCCAACAAGAAGATCAAAGGCCGCAGGCGTCATCTTCTGGTAGACACGCAAGGGTTTCTGCTCGCCGTTTCCGTGCAAGCGGGCAATGTTCAGGACCGCGACGGCGCCAAAGAAGTGTTGTCCTACAGCCTGGGCACGTTCCCGCGCTTGTCTTTAATTTGGGCGGACTCGGCTTACGGCGGCGAACTCGTCAACTGGACGGCCTCTCACTGCGGCTGGACGTTGGAGATCGTCAGGAAATCCGAAGAACAAAAAAAGTCCGAAGAACAAAAAGACCTGAAAGGCTTTGCCGTTCAGCCGCACCGCTGGATCGTCGAGCGCACGTTTGCCTGGCTGTGCAAGTATCGCCGCTTGGTCAAAGACTACGAGTTTTTGCCTGAAAGCAGCGAAGCGATGATCCGTCTGGCAATGTGTCATCTTCTAGTTCGCAGGCTCAAAACAACCTGATTTGTCACTTTCTCAACATACTCTTAGCGTCCGCGCTCCCCAGCGAGGGCGTTCACGCCCTCGCACACAATCAACGCCCTCGTATAAATGCCCTCGTTACCCTATACGCCGGCATACATACCTGCAACTCCGAGCATCAATGCCCGAGCGACAGGCGCTTGTACGGCAGGTGCCCCATCAGGCCGTCGTCGAGGCCGGACACATACGGCTTGATCAGCTCGACATCCTGCTGATAATACAGCGGGATCAGCGGCACCTCGTCGGCGGCGATCCGGGCCGCCTGCCGGTACAAAGCCGTCCGCGCGGATTCGTTCTGCGAGACATCGGCGGCATCGCACAGGGCGTCGAATTTGGCGCTGGAATACACCACATGGTTTTCAGGACCGTTTGTTCGCAAAAGAACGCTGTAAAAGTCCTGCGGGTCGAGGTAATCGGCGGCCCAGCGGAGATGGTAGCATTCCAGCGAGTTTTGGTCCTCGCGATGCAGCATGGCGCTCCACTCGCTCACCTGCGGCTTGACTTGCAGCCCCAAGTCGCCCCACATCTGCTGCACCAGCAGCGCGGTTTTTTGCAGCTCCGGCTGACCCTGTCGGTAGACCAGCGGAACCGGCGGCAGGCCCGCGCCGTTCGGGTGGCCCGCCTCGGCCAGCAAGGCTTTGGCCTTCGCGGGGTCATACGGCAGGCCGGCGAACTTCGGGTCGAAGCCGGGAATGCCCTCGGCGAGAATATCCTGCGCGACATGCCGGCGGCCGGCAAAGACCAGCTCGACGATCTTGTTTTTATCCACAGCATACGCCAGCGCCTGCCGGACGCGGAGGTCGGCAAACGCTGGAAAGGCTTTTTGGTTCAGCCCGAGATAAAAGGTGGACGCCCTGGGAAACAGCTTCACCTGCGCTTTAAGCACGGGGTCTTTGGAGTCGCTGTCGAGGTCGCCCGGCGACTCGAATTGCAGCATGTCCAAATCCCCCCGGACATACTCGTCGTGCCGCGTGCCGGCATCAATGATGACGGGCCGCTCGATGCCCGCCAGCTTCGGCGCTCCGCCCCAGTACGCGCTGTTCGCCGTCAGGGTCACTTTGGACGCCGGAACATACGAAGCTAATTGAAACGCGCCGGTGCCCGCGCCTTTGGCGTCGTCGTCGGCGGAAAGCGGGACACCGTTTTTGGCTTCGGCTTGGGAGACGACATAGCCCGTGGGGTAGGTCAGCGTGTCAATCCAGTAGGCTTTGGGCTTGGTGATGGTGATTGCGACCGTCAGCGGGTCCACGACTTTGACCCCTGGAAGCGCGGTCGTTTTGCCGGCGTTCAATTCTTTTGCGCCTTGAATATCGCCGAGGTAGTTCAGCGCCACCGGCGAGCCGAGCTTCGGGTCAAGGCAGCGGCGCATGGAAAACAGCACGTCGGAGGCGGTCACGGGAGCGCCGTCTTGAAACTTGACATTCGGCCTGAGATGAAACGTATACGTCAGGCCGTTCGGGCTGACCTCCCATTTCTCGGCCAGGCACGGCACGATTTTGTTGTCCGGGGACCACTGCACCAGGCCCTCAAAGACCTGCTGCAATATGTCAATCGTGTCGCCGTCCTGCACCATTGCCGGGTCAAACGTCGTCGGCGCGGTTTTGATGGCGTACCGGAAGACATTGTTTTTCGGGGCCGTGACCGATGACGCATGGCGGCCGCATCCGGCAGCGGCCAGCAGCGGCAGAGCGGCGCAGGAAAGGGCGGCGAGAAAGCGGGCGGGAACAAAGGCGCGAGCGGTCAAACGTGTTCTCCTGTGTCGGGGAAAGATTGTTTATTATACCACGCAGGACGGCAAATGGAATGGCCGCCCCGAGCGTGGCTCGGGATTGAAGGCCCAGAGTTGAAATCCTGGGCAATTCCCAATCCTCAGCCGGACAATTTCGGGCCTCCGCGCCGCCGCCGCTTCGGGACGGAACGCTTGACTTTTCCGGCAACCTATGTTAAAGTAGCGTAGCACCGAATTTCTCCGGACTCTGCCGGCTGCCGGCGGCCCGTCCACTGCCGCATCACACACCGTGATCACACACCTTGCTTGGAGGCGTACCATGAACCTTTCGACACCGACCGACGCAAAGCCGACTCACGCAAAATCGTTTCACGGGCTGACCGGCGCGGCCGCCGTGCTGGCCGCGACCCTCGGCCTCAGCGTGTTCGGCCCCCACCGCGCCCTGGCCGCGCCGTTCACCGCGCCCGGCGCGGCGGACCTCGGCGTGACTATTCTCAGCCCGGACCCGCACCAGCCGCTGTCGGGGGTGAAGCCCGTCGAAGTGTCGGCGTTTTATCAGGGCAGCCCCGCCAACCAGATTGTCGCGGTGGAGCTGTTCATTGACGGCGCAAAAGCGGCGGCGAAAACTTTGGACGTGCCGGAAACACGGGGCGTGGTGTCGTTTTTGATTGACGCCGGGCAGATTTCGGCAGGCACGCATCAGATCGTGATCCGGGCGACCGCCGCCGACCAGGAAGTGCAGTCCGCCAAAAGCCGGTTTACATTCGAAGGCATGGACCCCGGCGCGACCCGTCTTCTCGCGCCGGGCACCGGCGGCGGCCCCGCACTGCCCGCCGCTCCGAATACGTCGTCCGGCCTGCCCCCCACTTTGAAGCTTCTCAGCCCGACCCCCGACGGCAAAGTGCAGGGCGTGGTCACTCTGCGGGTGCAGGCCGCCGACCCGAGCGGCAAAGCGCCGTATGTGTCGCTGTTTATTGACAAAACGTTTGTGACCCTCCGCAACTACGCGCCGTATGAGTTCGAATGGGACACCACGGCGGCCGCCAACGGCTACCATACGATTGAAGTGTACGGCTACAACGACACGGCCGGCGCGGTCGGCCAGACAAAAGCGCTGCGCTTGTATGTCAACAACCCCGGCGGCCAGACCGGCATCCGCCATGACCTGCTGGACGCCCCAAAGGCCAAAGCCCCGAAGCCGGCCCGCATCTTCGCCGCGCCGAAAAAGCCGGCGGCTTTGCCGGAGCAGTATCTGGCCCCGGCGCAGATTGCCGCCCTGCGGACTGCGCCGCGTCCCCGGTCCACCGAAGCGATTGTGCGCCAGATGGTTTCCGGCGCTCGCGGCCTGCATCTCGGCCCCGCCGGCTTCGGCCGTGCGGAGTTTGCGACCGAGCTGTCTTCGCCGTTCGCCGCCCCGGCGGTCGTTCAGCCGGCCCCGGTCCGCGCCAAATCTGTCCGCGCTAAGTTTGTCCGCCCTAAGTTTGTCCGCCCGCAGGCCGCCGGGCCGCTTCCGGCGTCCGCCGAAATCGCTGAAACGCCGGCCCGCTCGCTTCGGGGCGGCACGCCCCAAAACAGCACGCCGGGCCGGAAAGCGCGGCTGCCGCAGATGGCGTCGCTGCGCCTGCCGGGCGGCGAGTTGGCCTCGCCGTTTGCGGTTCTGCCTCACGCCGGCCCCCTAGCGGCCCCGGCGGCCGTCAAGCCGGTCGTCGTCAAGCCCGCCGCGCTCCGAATGCACATGCCGCAGATACACGCGCTGCATGTCCATCTGCCGATGAGCATGATGAGCAGCCTGCTCCGCAGCGCAGGTCAGCGCACCCTGCTGTTTAACAGCCGGGCCGTCACCATAGACCGGCCGCTGACTGTCCAAAACCAGGTGCTGTTCGGCCCCCTGCGCCAGATTTTCGAGCAGGGCGGCGGGACGCTCACCTGGCAGTCCGTCAGCGGCACGGTGCGGGCGAAAAGCGCGACCAAAGACATTCTGCTGACCCTGGGCAACACGCAGGCGCGGGTCAACGCCAAGCAGGTCACGCTGGACGGCAAGCCGTATCTGTTGATGGGCCGGACAATGGTGCCGCTGTCGTTTATCGGCCTGGCCCTCGATGCCGACGTGCAGTTCGACCCGGCGACGGGTCACTTGCTGGTGACAAGCCGCAAGTAGCGCCCTAGTTATCGCACATTCGCTTCGGGCAAGACCGGCCGCAGCCTCGGCGTTTGAGAACCCTGCGCTCCGCGTGCAGGGTTCTCGGTTTTTTCGCGTTTTTTTCTTCTAGTCTGGGAGACGCCGTGCGCGTGAGAATTCGGAAAGAACGCCGCGCCGGAGCGGCCGCGCCGTCCTGCCTGCTGCTACGGACCTTTTTGCGGACCATTGTACGGACTTTTTTGCTGGCTTTGGTGCCGGCTTTTTTGCTGGGGCTTTTGACGCCTCCCGGCGCACATGCCCGCCCCGTCCCGGTGCCGCCCGGATGGACGCTGACGTTTGACGACGAGTTTTCGGGCACGGCGCTCAATCCGCGCTTTTGGACGGCCAGCACCGGCCGGTTTCCCAACCGCTCCCGCCCGCTGCAATTTTTCGTGCCCGGCGCGGTCCATGTCCGAAACGGGTCGCTGCGGATTACCAGCGTGTATCACCCCGGCGGCCCGCATCAGTACACATCGGGCGATGTCCGCACCCTGGGCAAGTTCTGCCAGCAGTACGGGCGGGTCGAGACCCGCTGCCGGTTCCCCAAAGGGTACGGCGCTTGGCCGGCGGTGTACCTGCTGCCTGCCGACGAAAGCTGGCCGCCGGAAATTGATGTCGCCGAGTTTATCGGGCGCGACCCGCACGAGCTGTGGCTGACCAATCACTGGAAAGACAGCGCCGGAGACCATCAGCAGGAAAACCGAAATTATGTCGCGCCGCCGGCAGTGGACTGGGGCCGCTGGCATACCTACCGGGTGGAATGGCGTCCGGGCGTTGTCCGGTGGACCGTGGACGGCGTTCCGCGCGGCACGGTGTACGGCCCGGTTTCGGACAAGCCGATGTACCTGCGGATCAATTTAATGGTCGGCGGGGAGTTTGCCGAAGCGCCGGACCCTCGCGCCTGGCCGCAGACGCTGCAAGTGGACTTCATCCGGGTTTACCAAAAAAAAGGCGGCCCGCCGCCGATTTACAGTCCGGTGCCGCACTTTTTCGTGCCGCCGCCCCCCGCCCCGGCGCTGTCCCCCGCCCCCGCGCCGCCCGGCGGGCGCGGTGCGACTAAGCGCGGCCCGGAGATCGGCGGCGGCGTCTTTGTTCTGGCGCTGATGGGGCTGGTCTGGCTGGGGATGCGCCGGGGCCGGCCCGCCGCCGACGCCGGCACGGCGGCGCTGGCCGCCGGGACCGGGGCCGCCGCGCTCGGCTACCTGGTGTTCCGGGCGCAGATCGTCAACTGGGCGGCCTGGGGCATCGCCCTGCCGCTGTTTCTGGCGGAAACGCATGGCCTGCTGCAAACGCTCGGCTGGCAGTACACGCTGTGGCCGCGCCGCCCCCGCCCGCTTTGCCCGGCGGCGGACCCGCCCCCCCGCCCGGTGTTTGTGTTCGTTCCGACCGTCAACGAAGGGGTGGACGTGGTCGGCCCGACGGTGCAGGGCGCTCTTGCCGCCCGCGCCGCGTATCAGGCGGAGAACCCGGACGCCTCGGTTCGAATTGTGGTCTGCAACGACGGCTTGGTCGGCGGCTATGCGGCGTGGGCCGAGATTGACGCGCTGGCCCGCGATTTGGGAGTGGAATGCGTCACCCGGACCGTCGGCGGGGGCGCCAAAGCCGGCAACTTGGAGCACGTCCGGCAGCAGGTCGGCGCGATTGGGGACGCGCTTGTTGTGATTTTTGACGCCGACCAGATTGCCGCGCCGGAGTTTTTGCTCCGAACCCTGCCGCCGTTTGCCGACCCGGCGGTCGGCTGGGTGCAGACCGGGCAGTTTTACCGCAACACCGACAGCGCCGTCGCGCGGTGGGCGGGCGACCAGCAGGCGCTTTTCTACGAAGTGCTTTGCCCCGGCAAGGCCGCGCTCAATTCGGCGTTTATCTGCGGCACCAATGTCGTGATCCGGGCGGCGGCGCTTGACGAGATCGGCGGGCTGCCGCAGGACTCGGTCACGGAAGACTTTGCGGCGTCGCTGCGGCTCCATGCCCGCTGGCGCGGCGTGTTTCTGCCGGGCCGGCTGGCGACCGGCCTCGGCCCGATGGACCTGAGCGCCTATTTCACGCAGCAGGGCCGGTGGGCGAGCGGAACACTCGGCGTGCTGCGGCAGGACTGGCGGCGGCTGTTTCTGCCGGGCGCGGGCGGCCTGTCTTTCGCCCAGCGGGTGCAGTACACGCTGTCGTGTACGCATTACTTGTGCGGCCTGCGCGACTTGGTGTATCTGGTCGTGCCCGCCGTGTACCTGCTGTCGGGCGTGTCCGCGCTGACGGAAACGGGCGCGGAAGCGTTTCTCAGCCGCTTTGTGCCGTATTTCGCGCTGTCGCAGATTGCGTTCTGGCGGGCGGCGCGGGGCCGAACGACGCTGCGGGGGATTGCGCTCGGCTTCGGCAGCTTTCCGGTCCTGCTGCACAGCTTGCTGCAAGTCGTTTGGGGCCGGCGGATCGGGTTTGCCGTGACTCCCAAGCGGCGCTTGGCCCGCCGCCCCCGCCTGCCCCTGCTGGGCCAGACCCTGGCGGCGCTGGTCTGCCTCGGCGGCCTGCTGACCCTGCTGCATCCGGCGGCGGACGAAGCGCGGGCGCTGGGCAGCGGCTTTTGGCTGCTGGCGATGCTGCTGCTGCTCGGAAGCGTGCTGTGGCTCGGCTTTCGCGACCGGCGGCAAGGGTAAGCGAACGGAGCTTTAGCGAACGGAGTGTTATGGGCAAAGAACGGCTGGCGGCGTTCAGCGACGGCGTCTTGGCGATTATCATCACGATCATGGTGCTGGAGCTGCGTGTTCCCGAAGGCGCGGCTCTGGCCGACCTGCGCCCGCTGCTGCCGTCGCTCGGCAGTTATGTGCTGAGTTTTTTGTATGTCGGCATTTACTGGAACAACCACCATCACCTGCTGGCGGCGACCGGCCAGGTCAACGGCAGGGTGCTGTGGGCGAACATGCTGCTGCTGTTCTGGCTGTCGTTGATTCCGTTTGCGACCGAGTGGCAGGGCCGGCATTTTGCGGCCCGCGCCCCAACCGCCGTGTACGGCGTGCTGCTGCTGATGGCGTCGCTGGCTTACAGCTTGCTGCAAACCGCTATTCTGCATGCGCCGGGCCGCAATGCGGTGCTCTGCGCGGCGCTCGGGCGCGACATGAAAGGGAAAGTGTCGCCGGCGCTGTACGCGCTGGCGGTCGCCCTGTCGTTTGCGTCGGCCTGGCTGCCCGACGTGATCTACGCCGCCGTCGCGCTGCTTTGGCTGGTGCCGGACCGGCGGATCGAAAACGCCCTCGCGGACAGCGAGTAACACGCGCCGCTAACAAAACACATGCCGCTGGAAAAGCTCGGAAAATATGAGCGCCTGGATGTGCTGGGGCATGGGGCGTCGGGCATTGTTTACCTTGCCAAAGACACGCTGCTCGGCAAGCAGGTTGCACTCAAAGAAGTCAGCGCCAAGGGCGAGGACAAAGAGCGCTTTCTCGAAGAAGCGCGGGTTTTGGACCGCCTGCGCCACCCGAACATTGTGCAGGTGAACTCGGTGGATGAGATTGCCGGGCGCATCGTCATTGACATGGAATATGTGCGGGGCCGGACGCTTCAGGCCGTTTTGCGCTCGGCCTCCGCGCTGCCGGTCGCCGAGGCCGTTTCGGTCGCCGCCCAAATCTGCGACGGCCTGGCGTATGCCCACTCGCAGCGCACGGTGCACCGGGACATCAAGCCGGCGAACATTCTGCTGACCCCCGCCGGGGTCGTCAAGCTGGTGGACTTCGGCCTGGCCGCGCATTTGGGGACGCATTCGCTCGCCGGCGGCGCAGGGACGTATGCGTACATGGCCCCGGAAGATTTCCATCCGGGCGAGCAGTCCGACCGCCAGTCCGACATCTGGGCGGCCGGGGTCGTGCTCTACGAAATGCTGGCCGGCCGCCGCCCCTTTCAAGTTCTGAAAGCCAAAGACCCGTTTGCGTGGAAAACGGCGATTGAGTCCGCCCCCCTGGTCCCCGTGTCCGCCCTGCGTCCCGAAGTCTCTTCTCAGATTGACGCGATTGTCAGCCGTGCGCTGGCCCGCGACAAAGCGGAGCGCTATAAAGACGCCGGGGCGATGGCGTCGGACCTGCGGGCGCTGGGGCTGGCCGCAGGCGCAGGCTTTGCCAAGACGCTGTCCGGCGGCAGCGGCGACACCGAGGATTGGGGAGAAGACTTGGCGACCGTCGCGCACACGGCGTTTGCGCTGCCGCCCGCCGCATTTCCCGCCGCCCTGCCGGACGTGGACGCGTTTCTGGCCGCCGCGCCGGACCGCTGGGACGAGGCCGCCGCCGCGCTGGAAAGCGGCACGCTGGCCCGCTGGCTGCGGGGTCTCGGCGAGGAGCCTTTGGCGGCGGTCGCCGATGAAGTTTCGGGGGACGCGGGCCGGGACGGCAGCGAGGCCCTGCGCGATTTTCTGTACCGGGCCGGAGTGGAAACCGAGGCCGACGCCCGCCGGGACTATGCCGACGCCGTGCATCTCGCCGGGCAGGGGTACGGCGAAGAAGCCGAAGCGCGGCGGCGGCGGGCCGAGCGCCTGGACCCGAGCCGCCCCGAATACCGCCGCCTTGCCGCCCTTGCGCCCGCCGCGCCGCTCACGGCCGGCCACGTGGCTGTCAATCCCCCGGTCATCAGCCGCGATACGGTGGATTTCGGCACGCTGCGCCGGGGCCGGCGGCGACGCGCCAAGCTTACGGTTCAAAGCGCCGCCGGGGGCCGGATGGAAGGCCGGGTCAGCGCCGCGCCCGGCTGGGTGCGGGTCGAGCCGTCCGCGTTTTCCGCCAAGCGCCGCCAAACGCTGACGCTGTTCACCGAAACCGAGACGGTCTGGGCCGTCCCGGCGTCGTACTCCGACACGGTCACGCTGGAAACGTCTGAAGGCCGCCGCGAGATCGCCGTGTCGGTGCGTATTCTGCCCGAGCGGCTGTCGTGGGGCCGGATTGCGCTGTGGTATTTCCCGCTGCTGCTGGGCGCGAGCGTGCTGCCGATGCTTTCCGCATCTTCGCAGACGGGCGCTGCGGCCGGGGGCCTGCTGTTTTTGTCTTTGTTTCTGCTGTCGCAGGCGGCCGACATCGCGTGGGTCCCGCGCCTGCTGCCGCTGACCTTGTCGGGGCTGGCGCTTTGGGAAGCGTTGCGGCTGCCCGCCGCCGTGTCGAGCCGGGCGCACCTGGCGCTCGTGCAGACCGTCACGCCCGTGCTGGTGCTGCTGATTTTGCAGCTTTGCGCATGGATTCTCGACGCCGACGGCTGGGGGAACTGGAAGCTGTGGCGCTGGATTGTCGCCGCCGTGGCCCTGCTGACGGGGTATTCTTTGCTGCAATCGGGGTAGAATTTCCTTATGGACCACACACCGACAAACTCCGAAATCGCAGACGTTTTCGAGCAGATCGCAGGGATACTGGAAGGCCGGGGCGAAAACCCGTTCAAAGTCCGCGCGTACCGAAACGCCGTGCGGACACTGGAAGCTCTTTCCGAGCCGGCGGCGCAGATCGCCGCGCGGGGCGAGCTGAAAAAGATCGGCGGCTTCGGGGACGCGATTGCCGGCAAAACGCAGGAGATACTTTCGACGGGGACGTGCGAGCTGTACGAGCGCCTTAAAGCCGAGGAAGCGGCCAAAGAAGCGGCCGGCGAAGAGGCCGCGCCGGTCC
Source organism: Capsulimonadaceae bacterium (assembly GCA_965246745.1). GTDB lineage: Bacteria > Armatimonadota > Armatimonadia > Armatimonadales > Capsulimonadaceae > JANXMY01. Next base: position 3,087,092 of record OZ251980.1, on the reverse strand, counting down.
ACGCCGAAGCCGACGCGCCGGTCGAGGCCGGCTCCGAAGCCCCGGAGATCGAGTCGCCGTGGTAGCTCCCCCGCCCGTCCCGCTGCCGGCCGAGTTTTACTTGCAGGACACGCGCGACGCCGCCCGCAAGCTGCTGGGTCAGCTTTTGGTCCGCACCCTGCCGAGCGGCGAAACCCTGTCCGGCATCATTGTCGAGACCGAAGCGTACCTCAAAGACGACCCCGCCTGCCATGCCTACCGGGGGCAGACCCCGCGCAACGCCGCCATGTTCGGCCCTCCCGGCCGGGCCTATGTGTACTTCACCTACGGCCTGCATATGATGCTGAACCTGGTCTGCGCCCCGGCCGGGGTCGCCGAAGCCGTGCTGATCCGCGCGTTGGAACCCGTGAGCGGCCTGGACGCCATGCGCCTCAATCGGGGCGGGATTGCCGAGACAAAGCAGCTTACAAACGGTCCCGGCAAGCTGGCGCAGGCGCTGGCGTTGACCCGGCTGGACCACAACAGCCTGGACATCACGCAGCCCGGCGCGGCGCTGATGGTGCTGCCGCGCGAGTCGCCGCCGTTTACGACGGTCGAGACGACGCGCATCGGCATCTCGCAGGGCGTGGAGTTGCCCTGGCGCTATTACGTTTCGGGCAATGCGTTCGTGTCGCGGAAGTAAGCCATGAAAGCCCCCCCGCCCCAATTTTGGGGAGCAATACAGAGTGGAAGCCGTAGGGGCGCTGCTTGCCGCGCCCTCTGTTGTTGCCGCGCCCTCTTATCCGCATCCGGCTCCCCAGAATTGGGGCGGGGGGGCCTCTCTTGACCGGCTTTATCCTCGGAGCGCTGCTGGCCGCCGCTGTCGCCGCGTCGGCTTACCGCGCCCGCGCGTTGACGGGGAGCGGCGCGGCTGCCGCGTGGGCGGTCGGCACGGTCGTCTTCGGTGTCGGCGGATGGAGCGCGGCGGGGGCGCTGCTGCTGTTTTTCGGCACGTCGTCGGTTCTTTCCCGCTGGCGCAGGGGGCGGAAAGACGCGCTCGGGTACGAAAAAGGCGGGCGGCGGGATGCCGGGCAGGTGGCGGCGAACGGCGGGGTCGCGGCGGCCTGCCTGCTGGGAACGCGGTTTGGGCTGGAACACGGAACGCTGCTGTTTCTGGCAGCGCTGGCGGCGGCGAACGCCGACACCTGGGCGACGGAGATCGGGTCCGCGCTCGGCGGACGCCCGTATGACCTGCGGACCGGGCGGCGGGCGGACGCAGGGGTGTCCGGCGCGGTCAGCCTGCCGGGAACGGCGGCGGCGCTGGCAGGCGCGGCGCTTTTGGGTCTCTGCGCGGGCAGCGAACGCGAATTTTGGATTGTCACCCTGGCGGGCTTCGGCGGAGCGCTGGCGGACAGCCTGCTCGGGGCGTGGGCGCAGGCGCAGTGGCGCGACCCGGACAACCCCGCGCGGTGGACCGAAACGCCGCAGGCGGGGCCGCCGGAGCGCGGCATGCGGCGGATCGGCAACGATGCGGTTAATCTGCTTTGCACGCTGGCAGGGGCGTGCCTGGCGGGAGCGCTTTTGGGGCCGCTTGAAAAATAAAAAGTTGCCAAGAAAGACAGACTGCGAAAAACACGAAATCTATGTTACAATAACGGTGCAGGCTGAGTTCGCTGATGTACCCTCCGGCAGCCTGAGTTGTATTATAAGGAGCGCCCCCGCCAATGGAACTGCCCTCTGGAGACCTTTCCACCTCGCGCCGCTATGTGTCCGCCGAGCAGATTGAAGACACCGTGCGCCAGCTTAAAGATGTCGTGTCCGTCCGGGCCGTCCTCGGGCCGACCGGCCGGGTAGACGAGCTGCATGTGCTGGTCCATCCCAAACGCGCTCCCAAGCAGGTCGCCCGCGACATTGAGTCGGCGGTCCGCGCTCACCTCGATTTTGTCCTCGACCACAAGAAAATCTCCATTGCCCAGGTTCAGGGCCGCTCGCCTCTCGGCGGGGGCGGCGCGGCGTCCGGCCTGCCGCGCTTGACCTTTTCCGATGTCGCGCTGACTGTCCACGGCAGCCGGGCGGAAGCCGTGGTCCACCTGCGCCGGGGCGACAGCCTCCACACCGGCACGGCGGGCGGGCACGCATCGGGCTTCAACCAGCTTCGCCTGATTGCCACGGCGGCGATCCGCGCCGTGGAAGACAGCGGCGGGGACGACGGCACGATGGTGGTGGAAGATTTGCAGGCCGACGTGTCCCTGGCAGGCCGCAAAGCGGTGGTAGTTTTGGTGTCCGCCATCGCCCCCGCCAAAGGCGAGGAGCTTTTGACGGGCAGCGCCCTGGTCCGGCAGGACGCCTGGAAAGCTGTGGTCAGCGCCACCCTGGATGCCGTCAACCGCCGCCTCAGCCTGGCGTTTTTGGAAGAAGAACTCTGAAGCTCTTTTGTTTTTCCCCACCCCGTAATTTTACTGTACATTGCACCTTCACAATGGAATAATGGCTTTACGTTTCGCTTTGATACGTTTCGCTTTGAGCTGCGGGAAACCTAGAAACCCGAGGGGGTTTCACGAGCGAAGCCGGCACGATGTCCGAGAAGTCGGCACTGCCGCGTGTTGTTTAGGTATCACCCATGAATACCGTTTCCAAAATGATCAAAGGTTTGTCCGCCGCCATTTTCGGCTGCGGAGTCATCAGTCATTGGCCGAACAAGCCGCCGGCCGAATAGTCTCGCTTGGATTCACTAAAGCAAGAGATGAAACCCTACGGCTTTGTCGAAATGATGGTCATGAACAAAACGGTTTCCCGCAACTCTTATGATTTTACTCCAAATTTCTACTTTGAATTTTTCGCGCTTTGCCCGGACTCAGAAACAAGTTCTCCCATTGGGGATTTGTCTCATTTAGAAGTGCTGCCATGTTTTCCATACCCCCATTCATCACACAGCAATTTATCCCACAGCAACTAGATCGCTTCGCTCAGACGCGCGAGCTGCTTTTGAAGCCGATAACCACTTATGGTGATTTTGTTCGCCGGCTCACTTGGGTCGCGCCATTGATTGCTTGCCTCTGCTTTCTTATCAGCCCCCCTTCCCTGCACTCCTGGCGAGATTTCGGGACACTGACAGCTCTCGTTCTTGCGACAAGCCTTCTCGCGGTTCGCTTACCGAGCGATGAGCTGACGACTTACCCCGGTATCCCAGTTCTGTTTACGATGGCCGGCCTGTTTGGCGCGTCCGCCGTTGTCGCAACAACGGTCATCTGTGTTTTGGTGGAGGGTTTCGTCGCCATGTCACCCCATAACCGCCTTAAGCTGAAACTTTATGTTCCCAACATCGCAGGGCAGGTCAATGTTTTCGGTGCAAGCGCATTGATTTATGCTGCGTTGGAACGCTTGTTTTTCTGGCATCATGGGGTGCGGATCGGCGAAACGCCGAGCTGGATTGCCTGCACAGCGCTGCCTTTTTGTACGTTCGCTGGCTTCATTGGGAATGCACTGCTGGCAACGACGCTGATCAGCTTTTACGAGAAGAAACGCTGGGATATTATTTGGTACAATAACATCCGCTGGCAGATGCCGAGCGCGATTTTGATGTCGCCGCTGGGGCTTGTCACGGCCTTGATTTACAACGAGCACTGGTGGTGGGGCGTCGGGTTCATTGTCGTGCCGATGTATGCGCTGCGGCTGGTGATTTTGACGCATAATCGGACCCTGGCGGCGTACCGGCAGGGGGTGGAGCTGATGGGGCGGATGATGCAGGAAGCGCATCCGTATACCCACGGGCACCTGCACCGGGTCGCCCGCTGGGCGCAAAAAATCGCCGAAGAAATGCACCTGCCGCCGTCTTCGATGGCGTGTATCGGGGACGCCGCCGTGCTCCATGACATCGGCAAAGTCGCCGTGGACGACCGCGTATTAAACAAAGTCGGGCGGCTGACCGACGACGACTGGTCTATGATCAAGCGCCACCCGGTCACCGGCGCAGACCTCGTGCTGAAAATGAGCGTGATGGGCCAAGTCGGCCACTGGATACGTCATCACCACGAGCGGCCCGACGGCGGCGGCTACCCCGACGGTCTTGCCGAAGACGACATTCCGATTGAAGCCAGCATTATCTCCGCCGTGGACGCCTTTGACGCGATGGTCGGCGGCCCGGCCAAAGAAGACCGGCGGCCTTACCGCAAGCCGATGCCGGTGGACGCCGCCGTTGCCGAGCTGCGCCGCAATGCCGGAACACAGTTTCATGCCGGCGTGGTCAGCGTGTTCACGGCGATTTTGGAGCGTGAGCGGGAAATGGAAGCCGCCGGCCTTGAAGTCGGGCCGAAGCCCGGCCTCGCCGACGACTCGCTGTGGTCCGGCTCGTATGACTCCGCCATGCCCGCTTACTCGGTTTAGCTTGGATTTTTAATGGAATTCAGTGTCAACATTCTGGCCGGAACCATTTTCAGCGTTTCGCTGCTGGCGATCTTTTTGTATCTGCCGTGGACCGTTCGCCGCTCCTACCGCCAGACATTTATTGCGCTGGCGCGGACCGTGGAAGCGCGGGAGCCGCATCTGCTCGGGCATGCCGAAGCCACGTCGCATTACGTCGTCTGGATGGCCCGCCTGCGCGGCATGGGCCTGATGGCGACCCGGCGGCTGGAATACGCGGCGCTGCTGCACGGCATCGGCAAAGTCTCGGTGCCCTACGAGCTGCTGAACACCCCCGCCGGCCTAAGCCGCCCGCGCGACCGCTTTGTGCTGCGCGATTATGTCCGGGTCGGCGCGGCCATTCTCGACGGTGTTCCGCTGCTTCAGCCGGCGTCGGACACGGTCCGCTTTCACCACGAGTATCTGGACGGCAGCGGCTATCCGTTCGGGCGGCACGGGCGCTCGGTCCCGATTGAAGCTCAAATGCTGTGCGTCGCGTCCGAATATGTGGCGATGACCGCGCCCCGCCTGTACCGCCCGTCGCGCCCCCTGACCGCCGCGCAGGCGGCCCGTTATTTTTGGGAAAACGCCGGGCGGCGCTATTCCTACCCGGTCGTGCTGTTGTTTTTTGCCGCCCGCGCCGGCCAGCGCGGCCAGACCGCACTGACGGCGCTGTATCACCGCACGCGCCTGCGGGCCGCCGGACGGCACTTTCGGCTGCGTCCCGCGCCCCGCTTCCACAACCGTATTTTATGAACTGATGTTACGCGATGGCCTCCAATTACGAGGGCGTGAACGCCCTCGCTGGGGAGCGCAGCGCTAAGGTCCCGCCTGCGCGGGACAAGAATAGGATAGGATAGAGATTACATCTTCCGCCACGCAGGTGGCGGCTTGGCGTCCGCGCCCCCCAGCGCGGGCGTTCACGCCCTCGTAATTGGAGGCCATCGCGTAACATCAGTTAATTAACCTAAACCGAAAAAAACGCGAACGGCGGCTGCCGTTCGCGCTTTTTTCGTTCGCGTTTTTTGCTTTCGTGAGGCTACTTGCGTCCGAGCAGCCGCCCGAGCAGGCCGGGCTTTTCCGGCTCGTCCGCGCCGCCGGGGCGCAGGGTTTTCTGCACGCCGCCGGCGCTTGAGGCCGGGTTCGGCGACTGCGGCGGGACCGGGCGGGACGGGGCGGGCGGGGCCGCAACCCGGTTCAGCTTGGCCTGGATCATCGTGGAGGGCGCGATCTGGACGGCGCGGCGGTACTGCACCGCCGCTTCGTCGCGCCGGCCCATCTGCGCGAGGGCGTCGCCGAGCAGCTCCAGGGCACGCACCTGGCGCGGGTCGGTTTCCAGCACCCGCATACAAAACGCGCGGGCTTCGACCGGGTTGCCGGCCATTATTGCGCTTTCCGCACGCCCGAGCATTTCCGGGAGCGCCTGCGCTTTGACGACGCTGACCGGCTTGGCCGGCGGCGGGGCGGCTTGGGGCGGGGCGGCGGCCGGAGGCGGCGTGTTTTGCAGAACGCCGTTGTACTGGGCGCGGCGCTCGGGGTTGCCGAGAACGCTGTACGCTTGGTTGATTTGGGTGAACATGCGCTGGCTGATCGCTTTATCCTGCGCCACATCGGGGTGGAACTGACGCGCAAGCTCCCGGTACTTCTTTTTGATCTGATCGGTTGTCGCTCCCGGCGGCAGCCCCATCACTTCGTAATAATTGCGCTGTAAGCTCATCATGTCACGGCTCCAATGAAAATAAAAAATAAGTCACACGAAATCGGTTCGGGCGGAAATGGTCTTTGGGAATAAAGCCTGCCTTTCTCGGACGACGGCGCAGAAAAAATAAAACATAACGCTGCGCTGCGTCCTGCGTAAACTCAACTCTGGAAACGAGATCGGCCTCGGGGCCGGGCGGACGCTACTGCGCGTCGGGGTCCATCTCGTGATTGACCTGGCCGGCATAACCGCCGTAAAACTGAACCAAGATCATGGTCACGCGCACGGCAATAAATAACAGCGCCGCTGTTCGCAATGTTACCACAATTTGGTGCAGACGGACAACCGATTCCTGCTCGTAATACTCGGCGACTTTGTCCATCGTCATGTCGAGGCCGCCGGTTTTCTCGCCGGTGCTCAGCATGGACACCACCATCGGCGGAAACACACGGGTCGCCTGCAAAGACTCGGCGATCCCGTACCCGCCCATGATCGCGGGAATGGCCGAGGTCATCCGCCGGGACAAAAACTCGTTGCCGGTCGCCGCCGCCGAATACCGGACCGCTTCCGGGATGCCGACGCCGGCCGCGTAGAGCGATGCGAACGCCCGCGCAAACCGGGCCAGCGAAATCATGCGGACCGCGCCGCCGATGCCCGGCAGGGAATACAGCGCGGCATCGAAAACAAACTTAAACTGCGACAGCAGCTTGCCGACCACATAAATCAAGCAGAAAACGGCGGCGGTTTCGAGCAGCGGGTAGACCGCCTGCACCAAGTACCCATGCACATCGCCCGCGACGACAATCAGCACCAGCGGCGGCAGCAGAAACGATGCCAGCAGGGTGACGGTCGGCTCGACCATCTCGCTTTTGATCTTGCTCCGCAGCGCGTATTCCTGCTCCAGCGCCGACGACAGCCGGCCCATCATGGTGTCCAGGCCGCCGCTCATCTCGCCCGCCGCAATCATCGCCCGCTGGAAATCCGAAAAAATCCACGGCGTCTCGTTCATCACCGAGGTCAGCCCCTCGCCTTCCTGCACCCGCGCGGCGATCTTTTGCAGATGCCGGCGCAGGACCGGGTTGCTTGTCTGCCGGGTCAGCGAGGTCAAGCACTGATAAATCGGCACGCCCGCGCCGAGCATGGCGGCGAACTGCCGGTACATCAGCGCCAGGTCGCGCAGGCCGACCCCGGAAAACAAAGGGAAAACAAGGTGCGCCAGCAGCCACAGCCCCGGCGACATCGGACGGCGCGGCAGCAGCCCGGCGCTGCCGTTTAATGCCCCCCGCGCCGCGCTTTGCGCCGACGCGCCCGGCGGAGGCGTCAGGGTCGCCGCCCCGCCGCGCTGCGGGGCCAGGCGCATGGGGAAGTAGCCCATGTCGCGGATTTCCTGGGCCGCCTGCCGCTCATTGTCGGCATCAAGCGCCCCGGTCACGGTCCGCCCGGCTTGGTCTTTGGCTTGGTACGAAAACAGCATGTCGCGTTTTTCCTGTCACAAAGTCACCGTGGTTCAGCAACGCGCCGCAGGCCAATCTTATCCGTGACGGCTCCGATGCGCCGAATGTTCCCATTCCGGCGGAGTTTTTTGCCGAAAGCTCGCTCGCCAGCGCCTGCACCGTCCGGCGGCCGCCCGGCAAAACCAAATTCGGCGCGATCTCGGCCAGCGGCGTCAGCACAAACTCCCGCTCAGCAAGGCGCGGATGGGGAACGACCAAGTCCGCTGACTCAATCTGCGCGTCGCCATACAGCAGCAAATCTAAATCTATAACGCGCGGACCCCACCGAATGGTTCGGGTACGTCCTAGAAAATTTTCAATGTCCAAAAGCGCGGCCAGAAGCCGGTGCGCGGACAGCGAGGTTCGGAGCATCGCTACGGCGTTCAGGAACTCCGGCTGCTCGGTCATGCCCACCGGGTCGGACGCATACAGCGAGGAAACTTGCCCCACTTCGATTTCGGGCGTTTCGCCGAGAATCCGCAGGGCTGCCGCGAGGCTTGCGGCCCGGTCGCCGAGGTTGCTTCCCAGCCCGACATACGCCGTGACGGTATTCGTCTGATTATCTGCTGCTTCGTTCATACCGCATTCCGCGCCGTCTTTAATCGGCTCGCTCAGCCGACAATCTCGTCCCAGCGTGCTTCCAAAATCTCCGCGTACAAATTAGCGACCAGCGCCCCGCACCCGAGCGAGTAGCCGTCGTTGACTTCCACTAAAAGCGTTCGCCCGTCGTCCGCCACCCCGAAATCCGCGCTGTACCCCGCCGGGGCATGGGAATACGCCCCCAGCGCCAGGCGAATCGCTCCCGCCGCCGGGAACAGCAGCGGGTCCCCGGCGTAATGGCTGACTCCAAGCGCCTGCCCGCGCCGGACAAACACCCGCCACTCACTTCTAAACACTACCGGCGTCTGCGCCAAAAGCGGAAAGTCGTCGGTCAGCATCGGAAAATCGGGTCGTCCCGCCCGCAGCGCGTCCAGCTCCGCCGCGCTCCCCACCACCCGCCCTGTGAACGCCTTTGCGTCTTTGAAGGGCTTCACAAACACCGGCCATTTTCCCGCGTCCCGCACTTGCCCCAGCGTCGCCCGCCACGACTCGCGCCCAAGATACGGCGCAAGGCTCGCCGGCACCCCCGCCGCCGGCGGCAGGCGTCCCGCCACCCGATCAATCGCCGCCCGCATCGTCCCCATGCCCGCCACGACCACCGTGTCCGCCGAAAGCGGCAATTCCGGCAGTTCCTCGGGCCGGAAATACCGCACGTCGTACCCGAGAAACGCAAACCCCCGCGCCGCCGTCGCCCCGCTCGGGCTGTACGCCTGCCCAGTGTCGTCGGACTGAATGTAAACTGATCGCGGCATGATAGGCACTCTGAGCGAGAAAGTGAGCGAGGGAATAAATTCCTCTCACGAGGTATAGTCGTCCTTCGGATGAGAAGAAGTCGAACGGGAACCGATCTTTTGTCCGAAGGATGATCCTCACTAGCGAGAAAAGTTTACTGCCTCGCGTCTTGACGCCGCACCGCGACCTCTTGGATAAACACCGCTAAAAGCGGTGTCTAGGTTGGCGGCCCCATCGGTACCGGACGGCATCAAAGGTCAAATTCTTGGTCGGAAAGCCGAACACTTCGGCTAAAGGGTGGTTTGGCATAATGTTACTGAAGCGGGTCAGGGATTATAAGCCCCCAGCCGCCGATGACGGCGTATTGTCCTGCTGCTGTTATCAGCAGTTCGCGTGCGGCTTCATAATAGTTTTCACTGATTTGGAAGTCAACGAAAGAACTACTCGGCTTACCTAGACTAACACCTGTTTCGTCAACCAGAACAAACGGATATTCAGGATTTCGTTCATCTTGGTTTTGGCCGCTAAATGCTTTCCTGCCGAGTTGGGATGGCGATAAGCGTTCCATTTCTTTGATGGTTGAAACTAATCTCGGCGAAAAGCGCGTCACAATCTGACTTAAAACCGCATGAGCGCTTGCATCACCCATTGGGCTATGCGATGTTGTGACCTTCTCCCACCAGCCGAATGTTTCTTCCAGAATGAGTATTGATTTGAAGCCGAGTTCTGCTGCTTTCATGGACGATGTAATTGCGCCCGGCCACCGGCTAGCTTGATGCAGAACGTAGGCATCTTGCAGATGACGCAGCGCTTCCTCAAACATGGCTTGCCCAAAGGCGTCAGTATTAGGAAAGATCATGTAAGTTCTTTCACAGTGGCCACACTGTCAAGAAAAGTCAATGGATTGGTGTTCGCTGCCGCTTCATCCGTTTGCGTAAGAACTCGCTCGACGAAGCCGAAAGGAACTTCATAAACCACTTCATAACCCTGTTGTAACCGTCCCATGATTTTGTCCAGCAAACGCTTTGACTTGAAGTGTTTTACCTGGTTCGGTTCCTCAAAATCGCGCACAGACAGCACGGTCAAGCGCAACAGGCCACGCAACGGCAAAGCCGCCGTGCTTCTAAAAGTCACGGAAGTAGCTTCTTCCCAGCCCTCAACGACTTCCAGCAGATCAATGTCGCGTGTGCCGCCGCGTGTGACCAAAGGACCGAATGCAATCAAGGCGCGAAGCTGCTTTTCATGCGTTTTAAGGTGCGCCCGCAACAGTTCGCCGATTGCGCGGTATTCGTCGTAGGGGATACGTGATGCAGTTTCCAATTCGTAAACCATTGTTTTCTCCGTGCGGTAGTTCTAGTCACTCCCGAGTTTTAGAACGCTCATAAACGCCTCTTGAGGGATTTCGACGCTGCCGATGCTTTTCATGCGCTTTTTGCCTTCTTTCTGCTTTTCCAGCAGCTTGCGCTTTCGCGAGATGTCGCCGCCGTAGCACTTGGCGATGACGTTTTTTCGGAGCGCGGAGATGCGCTCGGCGGCGACGACTTTGGCCCCGATGGCGGCCTGCAATTTGATCTCGAACTGCTGGCGCGGGATGACTTCTTTGAGCTTTTCCACTAATTGCTTGCCGCGCTCATACGACTTATCCCGGTGCGTGATGAACGACAGCGCGTCTACAGGCTCGTCGTTGATCTTGATGTCCAGTTTGACTAGGTTCGACGGCTCGTAGCCGCTCGGCTCGTAATCAAACGACGCGTAGCCTTTGGTGCGGGATTTTAACTGGTCAAAAAAGTCCATCAAAATCTCGTTCATCGGCAGCTTGTAAAAGATGCGGACGCGGTCTTTGGCGGGGTACTCGGTGCGAAGATACACGCCCCGGCGGTCGCGGGCCATGTCCATCACTGTGCCGACATAGATAGACGGCACAATAATGCTGGCAGTGACATACGGCTCGTCCATCGAGGCGATTTCGGAGGGGGGCGGCAGGTTAGCCGGGTTGTCCACTTCGATCATCTCGCCGCTGGTTTGATGGACTTTATAGATGACGCTCGGGGCGGTCGCGATCAGCGTCAGATTGAATTCCCGCTCCAGCCGCTCCTGCACAATGTCGAGGTGCAGCAGGCCGAGAAAGCCGCAGCGGTAGCCGAAGCCCAGCGCCGCCGACGATTCGGGTTCAAACGTCAGCGCGGCGTCGTTTAATTGCAGCTTGCCGAGCGCTTCCTTCAGCTCGGGGTACTGCGAGCTGTCCACAGGGTAGAGGCCGCAGAAGACGACGGGAAGCGCTTCGCGGTAGCCGACCAGCGGCTCCGCCGCGCCGTGCGACGCCAGGGTCAGCGTGTCCCCGACCCGGCAGTCGCCGACCGTTTTGACGCTGGCGGTGATGTAGCCGACTTCGCCGGTCATCAGCTTTTCGACCGGCTTCATGCGCGGCGCAAAGATGCCGACCCCCGTGACATCAAACGTTTTGCCCGACGCCATCGCCCGAATCTGCGTCCCGGCGGCAATCTCGCCGTCGCGCACCCGGACATACGCCACGACGCCGAGGTACGCATCAAAGTGGCTGTCGAAAATTAAGGCCCGCAGCGGCTTGTCGGGGTCGCCGTCCGGCGGGGGGACACGCCGCACGACCGCTTCGAGAATTTCTTCCGTGCCGATGCCTTCTTTGGCCGATGCCCGGATGGCCTCGGTGGCGTCAATCGCCAGCACTTCTTCGATTTCTTCGGCCACCCGGTCGGGGTCCGCCGCCGGCAGGTCAATTTTGTTGATGACCGGCACAATTTCGAGTTCACTGTTCATTGCCAGGTTGACATTCGCCAGAGTCTGCGCTTCCACCCCCTGCGCGGCGTCTACCACGAGTATGGCCCCCTCGCACGCCGCCAGCGACCGGGACACTTCGTAAGTGAAGTCCACATGGCCGGGCGTGTCAATCAAGTTCAGCTCATAGGTCTGCCCGTCGTGCGCCGTGTACGACAGCCGCACCGCCGCCATTTTGATGGTGATGCCGCGCTCGCGCTCAATATCGAGCGAGTCGAGAAGCTGCTCCTGCATGTGCCGCCGCTGCACGGTGCCGGTAAACTCCAAAAGTCTGTCAGCGAGTGTAGACTTGCCGTGGTCAATATGGGCGATGATGCAGAAATTCCGAATGTACTTTTGATTGTCTGTCATTATATCTTTATTATACCAGAGTGCGGAAGTTATCCCGAAACCGCCGCAAGTTCCCCGGCATGGCGAAAACTTTTACGGAAACTTTTATATAAATTTCTGTGTTGTGGTGGTAGAATGAAGCCGGCCCGCACATTTGCGGGGCTGTTTTGAACGCTGTGGAGGAACGCAATGACGACCGAACTTTTAGAGCGGCCCGCCCGCCAAACCGACACTGAACAGACCGAACTCCTGCACGAGTGCGCGTCGTGCCGGCATAAAAGCCGGGTCTATCTTAGCGCTCCGAGTACGACCCAAACCGCCGCCGTCTGGCGCTGCGGCCTGCTGTCGCAGAAAACCCGCCGCGAAGTGATCGTTCAGCCCCACGAAAACTGCTTCGAGCACCGCAGCCTCAGCGACTATTGGGAGCAGACCGACCTGCCGCTGGTACGATAAAAGATACGATAAAAACGCCCCGGACGCTTCAGCATCCGGGGCGTTTTTGCTATTGTGTCAGGGGGCCGTTGATCTCAATCAAATGACCTTCCGGGTCGCGGAAATGCACTGTTCGCATCTCCCAGTTCGGGCGGTTCTGCGGGGGCGCGACGGGAGCCGCCCCGCGCGACTGAAGGGCTGCCGCTGCCGCATCCACATCGTCGGTCGTCAGCACCAGCATTGCCGCGTCCTGCATGTCGGCAGACGCCGGCTTTTCGGCGGTTCCAAGCGCATCGGTCATCAGCGGCTGCCGGTACAGCGCGACTGTCTGGCCAGCGACATCAAACTCGGCGTAAATGTCGTCTAAGTTGAACCGGGGGGTCAGGCCGAGCGTGTCCCGGTAGAAGCGAAAGCACGCGGGGAAGTCAGTGACAAGCAGGCGGACATGAAGCGACTGGAACATGGCGGGGGTTCTCCTTGAACTAAGGCAAACTTATGTTTGCTGTGCCTATTCTACCGCAAAGCGGGCAGGCTGTCAAGGGCCGTGCCGCAGGAAACGCCGCGCTTGTCGCCGCGCCCGCGTGCTAAGGCAGCCAGACTAGTTTTGAAAGCGGGCGGAAAGCTCGGCGGGGGAAACGGTCTCGGGGTTGAGGGACAGCAGCCCTTCGGCTTCGGCGGCCCGGATCAGGCGCTTGTCGGACGCGACCAGGCGGCAGGCCGCCAGGCCCGCCGGCGCGGCTTGTCCATAGCGCACATACGCCGACAGCATTGCGGCGTCCGCCGTGTTTAAGTTGTGCCGGTCCGTAATCGTCATGCCGTCGAGAATATCCCGGTCGGTGATCGTCAGCAGGTCAAAACCGGGGTTCAGCAGCACTTCGCTTTGCAGCAGAAGCCGTGCCTGCTGAAACTCGCCCGGCAGGATCAATCCGCCGTTGAATTTGCGGCGCAGGATCGCAGAAGTTTCCGCGTAGCCCATAAACGTTACCGTCATTCCCGAGAGCCGGGAAGAGGCAAAAATGGCGTCCACGGTCTCTGCGCCGGGTTCTGCATAGTATTTCTTGACCAGGCTGCTGGCGTCCCAAAGCAAATAAGTCACTTCACTCATCGCCTTCCGGGTCGTAGTCGGCCCCATACCGCATTTGCAGCAATTCACGGGACGCGCCTTTGTCTTCCGGCTTGACACCGTGTGCGACCATAGACGCCCGAAGCTCCTGCGCCGTCATCGAAGGCTGACCGACGATGCCGAGGCGGGCGTTGATTTCCTGGCCCAGCGCCATCAGTTCTTCGCGCGTGTCTGCGCGTCGCGTTTCCGTCTGCGGTGGAAGAGTTGCCATAATTTTTTGCTCCTGAACAGATTGTACCACACGCCGCTCACCCGGACACCAGCGCACTGCCGCAGGAAACGCAGTGCTTGTCGCCGCGTCCGGCCCGGACCCCGCAGTGGGGGCAAAGACGGACATGTTTCGGCAGAGCGGATGCGCCGCAGTGGGGGCAAAAAAGCGCCGCGCGGGACAGCGGCCAGCGCCCCCCGCAGCTTCGGCAGCGGGCGCGGGCCGTGCGCCGGTACACCCAAACCAGCGCCGGGTCGCCGGGCAGGCCGACGAGCGCCCCAAGCAGCAAGCCATACGCGCCGTCGAGGGTCCAGCCGAGGCCGGCCCCGAGAAGCTGTGGGTTCGGCGTGCTCAGATTGGCGACCTCAATGTCAGGAATATGGAACTGGTCCAGCAGGCGGTTGATGGACACCGAAAAGTTCATCTGCGCCCCGGCAAGCTGGAACTTGACCCACTCGGGCACCCGCTTTGTCCCCTCGGCCTGCCAGTGCAGCACGAAAAGCGCCCCAATCAAGCACAGCAGCGGCGAGCGGCGCATGCCGAGAAACACCAGCGAGGCGACCGTAAGGCACAGGCCGCCCCACAAAAAGACGATCCCCGGCAGGCTGATTTCAATGTTGTGGAACACCCGAAACGTCGCCCAGGGCGACAGCGTCCCCGCGACGATGCCCGCCGCGCCGCCGAGCATGAGGAGCAGCGCCAAGCCGTGCCGCAGGCGCGAAAGAATGGGGGGCAGGGTGGGAATCATGGGAGCAGATGGACGGAAACGCCCGGCGCATGACGGGCCGCTTGATTAAGCAGTCTTCGGTCAAACGTCAGCAGCCGTGTTGTATAGGTCTGCGACAATTCTTCCGCCAGAGCGATGGGGAAGTTTGCATCTATGACGACGGCTCCCGGCCTACTCATCAACGGATTCTCTGCCATACCTGCCTCCATTGCGTGCCTGCCGAGTTAAATCCTGTGTTCCTGCGCCTGATGTATAGCGCCGCCCCTGCTGCCGCTCTTCCAGTTTTTGCAGCATACGAAGGGCCGCTTCATTGGGTGGTCCTAAATTCGGCGGCCCAATGTTCGGCACCTCGTCAGCTTCCGCCACTTCTTGGACAAGGACCTTGAGCCGCAAACCAACAAACTCGTCGGCGTGGGCGGCGATCTCTTCCCAAGTTCCTTCTAACACTTGCTGCGCCATTGGGGTTTCTCCTTTTGCTGTGATGCTATGATACCCGCTATTCCTCGGCCAGCGCCCGGCGCAGGAAGCCGCCGGCGTGAGACAAGCGGGCCTGGGCGTCGGCGGCGGAAAGGCCGCGCTGGAGCATCAAAATGGCGAGCTTGGCGGAACCGCCGGCCTGCGACAGCGCCGCTTCGGCGCGGTCAGGGGTCGTTCGCGTGACCTGCCGGATGATCCGAACGGCGCGGGCATGGAGCTTTTGGTTGGTGTCCTGCACGTCTACCATCAAATTGCCGTAGGTCTTGCCGATCTCGATCATGGCCCCCGTCGAGATCATATTCAGCACCATCTTTTGCGCCGTGCCGCTTTTCAGGCGGGTCGAGCCGGCCAGCACTTCGGGGCCGACCACCGGGGCGATGGTGACGGACGCGACGGCTTCCAGCTCCGACGGGCGGTTGTTGGTCAGCGCGACAGTCGCCGCGCCGCGCTTCGCGGCTTGCCGGAGCGCCCCGAGCACGAACGGGGCCTGACCCGACGCGCTGATGCCGACCACGGTGTCGCGTGCGCCGACATCGGCATTGATGATCGCCGCCGCGCCGAGGTCGGGGTCGTCTTCCGCCCCTTCGACGGCTTGAAACATGGCGCTCGGGCCGCCGGCGAGAAGGCCGACAACCATGCCGGGCGGGACGCCGAAGGTCGGCGGGCATTCGGCGGCATCGAGGACGCCGAGCCGCCCGCTGGTGCCCGCCCCGAGGTAGATCAATCGCCCGCCGGCCCGCAGCGACGCGGCGGCTTTTTGGACGGCGCGGGTGATGTGCGGGATTTCAGCGGCGACGGCGGCAGCGACTCCGGCATCTTCGGCGTTCATCCGCCGCAGGCGGGTTTCGGTGTCGAGCGAGTCAATATCGGCAAGCTCCGGGTTGACCGCCTCGGTCGTGAGAGTTTCTGTGGTCGTGAGAGTTTCAGTGGCGATGGGGAACCGGCCTTTCCGGGAAATGTGTTATACTCAGGGAATATCCCAAAGTTTACTTGAATGGAGTGCAACCAGGTTATGCCGACTTATGGCTACGAGTGCTTGTCGTGCGACAACGAGTTTGAGACGTTCCAAAGCATCAAAGACGACGCGCTGACGACCTGCGGGGAGTGCGGCGGCGCACTCCGCAAAAAGATTTACCCGGTCGGCATTGCGTTTAAAGGCTCCGGCTTTTATGTCAACGATTACGCCGCCAAGCCCGCCGGGGAGGCAGGGGCCGCGCCGGCGGAGGCGAAGCCGACCGACGCAAAAGCGGCTGAGACGACCCCAAAGCCCGAGGCGGCGAAGACTGAAACAGTCAAAACGGACACGGCGAAGACTGAAACAGCCAAAGCTGAAACGCCTGCGCCGAAGCGTGAAGCCGCCCCGGCGGCGGCTTAGGGGATATAGGAAAAACGCGTCAAAAGCGCCGCCGGCCGTAATGCCGGGGGCCGGCGTACGCTGCTCCCCTGCCGAACGCGGCGGCCGGCGGCGCGGGCGCAGCGGCCGGCGGCAGGAGCGCAGCAGGCTTCGGCGGGACGATCACGGGAATCGGCGGCAGGGGCGACGCGGACGGGTGCGCGTGCAGCGACACCAGACGCTCGCCGTCCACTAGGTACAGCGTGCCGTCGGGCGCGGCTCCAATCGCCTGCGGGTTTCGGACGCGGGCGATCAGCCCCAGCGGGTCGCCGCTGGCGCGGTATTTGGTGACGGTCTTGGCGACGGCATCGGACACATACAGGTTGCCCTGGAGATCGGTCGCCGTGTGCAGGGTCACGCCGTTTGCGCCGACCGCTCCCGGCGGCGCGGGGGCCTGCGGCTTGACAAACGGCAGGCGGTACTTGTAGCGCACTTTGCCGCCGCTCGGCGCAAGAGCAACAACCGTGCCCGAAAGCGAGGCAAAGGTCACGGTGCCGTCGGCGGGACTGACCAGCAGAAACGAGCCGCGCACGGGGGAAAACCCGAACGGCTTGGGCGGGTCGTAGGCCAGGTGCGCCAGGTCCAGCGGCTTCGGCGGCGGGGGCGGGACCGGGCGCACGGCAAACGGCGGCGCGGCGCGGAACGTGTAGCCGTCCCGCGCCAGCAGGTGCGCCAGCCAGCCGGCCGATGCCCCGCCCAGCAGCGAAAGCGCCAGCAGCCCGCCGGCCAGCGCCGGCCAGCGCGACGGACGGGCGGACGGCGCGGAAACGACGCGGCGGGACGGGGCGGGCAGAGCGCCGTTGAGATGCGTTTCGGCGGCTTCGGGGGCGGCGGACGGGGCGGGGCGAACCAGGTCCGCGACCTGCATCCGCAGGGTCCGGGTGCCCGCCTGAAGCCGCGCAACAATCGCCGTAACGTTGTCCCGTCCGCCGCTTTTCACCGCCATCTGCACCAGCTTGTCGGCGGCGGCCTGCGGGGACGACGCCTGCATCAGCGCTCGGGTGATGTCTTCCTCGCCGACGGTGTTGGACAGGCCGTCGGTGCAAAGCAGCAGCGTGTCGCCGGGCTGCACATCCGCTTCGGAGACTTCGGCGTCCAGGGTCGGCTCGATCCCGACCGCGCGGGTGATGATGTTGCGGAAGCGCGACGACCGCGCTCCTTCTTCGGTGATCGCCCCGGCCCGGACCTGCTCGGCGACATACGAATGGTCATGGGTCACCTGCCGCAAAAGCCCGTCCCGCAGCAGGTACGCCCGGCTGTCCCCGGCATGCGCGACATACAATCTATCGCCCTCGACCACCGCTGCGACGCACGTTGTCCCCATGCCTTTGCGGTCGTCATCGGCGGACGCCAGCTCATACACGCGGGAGTTCGCTCGGCACAGGGCGGTCGTGAGGGCATCCGCCACTTCCACCTCCCCCACCTGCCGGCTGTCAAGCAGCTCCGCCAGGGCGTCTTCGGTCGCTTCCACGGCGGCGGTCGCCGCCTGCTCGCCGAACGACCGCCCGCCCATGCCGTCGGCGACAATCAGCACGCCGTCGGCGCGGATTTGCCGCCGCCGCGTGTCCACCACCGCAAAGCGGTCTTCATTGTTGGGCCGCTGCCCCGTATCGGTTTTCGCCCCCGCCGTGATGTTCATAAGTAATAAAGAGTATGACGCCTTCGCGCAAAAAACGCAACCGGCAAAATACGGATTATCAGCCGGCTGCTCCGGCCTGAAGGACACGATAAGTGTATTCATCGCTGGAACTTCCCTTAAAGAAGTCCGCTTCCGGCTGAAACGCGGTGCGCTCAAACCCCAGCCGTTCCAGCAACGCGATAGAAGGCACATTGCGTGTGTCTACCTGGGCGTTGACTTCAGAAACGCCGTAGCCTTCGAACAGCAGCGCCAGGACAGGCCGGCACGCTTCTACAGCGTACCCTTGTCCCCAAAATGGCGGCCCCAGCTCATATGCAATCTCGGCGGAACTTTCCGCCGTCACCGTAGCCTCCACGCGGCCGATGTACCGCCCGCCCGCCTTGAAGCGGACAGCCCAGTTAAGCCAGGCTTGATCCCCTGCCGGAGAAAGCCGGGACGAGAGTTTTTGGTAGCGCACACGGAGCGCTTCCAGTGCCGGCGGCTCCTGCGGAGTATAGCGGTAAATACGCGAGTCCTGAAGCACAGCAAAAAGCGGCTCGGCGTGTGTTTCCAAAATCGGCTCCAGCAGAAGGCGATCAGTCTCCAAAATTGTTTCCGGCTCAACAAGCTGCATTCGATCCCTCTTC
This sequence comes from Capsulimonadaceae bacterium, assembly GCA_965246745.1. Lineage (GTDB taxonomy): Bacteria > Armatimonadota > Armatimonadia > Armatimonadales > Capsulimonadaceae > JANXMY01. The sequence goes on along the minus strand of OZ251980.1, from coordinate 3,068,446 downwards.
TCTTTTACCGGGTTCAGTGGGGCTTTTCCCGCGTCGCACTCACCGCTAATCCCACCGCGCCGAGGCAGCCGAGGGTGAGGCAGAGGCCGTAGAAAACGCGAAACGGGAGCGGGAACGGCGGGTCGTAGCCCAAAGCCGCCGCCGCGATGCCGGCCGCCGCGAGGCAGGTCCCGATGCGCGTGTTGATGTCGGCAGGCTTTTTTTCAAATCGCCGGGCGTTGCCCAAAGCCCCGCCCGCCGCCATGCCGGCGAAAAACAGCAGGCCGCCGAGAAGGGTCCCGGCGGTCAAGGCCAGCCAGTACCAATGCGCCAGCGTGGACAGCGCGATGGTCAGCGCGGCGATGCCCGCCAGCCCGAGCCGCCCCCATGCCGCCTGCTTAGGCGTCATCGCGGCCCGCTCTCCGGCGGGGGCGGGCCGGCCGGCCCCGGCGGAAACTCAGCCGGCGGGACCGACCCCCACCCCGGCGCGGCGGGCGGGGCGGCGTCCGGCAGGACATTCGGCGGGGGCGGCCAGACGCCGGGCTGAGGAGGCGCGTAAAACGGCGCGGGCGGCGGGGCCATGTCCGGCATGCCGATCATGTCCCGGTAGGCCAGGGCGCACAAAAGAAAAAGCATCGGCACGGTCGCCAGCATTCCAATCCCGCACAAAAGCTGAGAAGCATACAGCAGCAGGCCGTACACAAACACAAAGCCCGCCGCCGGCCCGGCCTGCCGCTTCATCGCCGCCAAGCTGCGCTTCAAGGCGGCCATGACGGGAACGCCGTCGGCCATCAGCGCAAAGGCCGGCAGCAGCAGGCCGTAAGCGAAAAACACCGCCGCAAACAGCAGCAGCCCGCCGATGACCCCGGCGGCAATCATCGCCGGTGCCGAGCCGTGCAGACCGATCATCGCCAGCAGCGGGCCGAGGCACAGCGCTTCCAGGCCGTAAAACGCGAGGATCAGCAGCAGGGTCGCGCCGAGCATCCGCCCCAGCAGCGGGCCGCCCCGGAACATGTCTTTCATCTCCAGCGGCAGCCCGCGCACCTGCCGCACCGCCATCCGAAACATCCCGCCGTACAGGTAGGAAGCCCACAGAAAATACGCCAGCCCGAAACCGGCGAGCGCCGGAAACATCTTCATCATCTGCGCGTTCATCTGCACCGCCCCCGGCCCGCCCGCGCTTCCCGGCGTCAGCGGCCCGGACGGCAGCCCGTTCGCCCCGACCGGCGGCGTGGGCGGCGGCGCGAACCCATTGGGCAGTATGAGGGTCAGTAGCCAAACATAGTAAACAATGTAAAACACGACAAGCGGCGCGGCCAGCAGCAGGGTCGCGACAATCCACGGCCCCATTTGAAGGCTGAACAAGCGCCACGCCTCGCTGATCCAGGCGTAAGACACCTGCCCGGTCACCACCGAAGTCGGCCCGGCGGAATTCGGCCCGGCGGAATTCGGCCCGGAAGGCGGCCCGGAGGAAGCCGCGCCCGGAGCGCCCCCGTACATCGGAATGCTCATCAAAATTCTCCTTCCAAAGGCCTCAAAGAATACGCGGCGGGGGCGGCCAGACGCCTTCCGGGGCCGGGTCAAAGCCTGCCGGCGGCGCGGCCTGCGGCGTCAGCGCAAGGTATGCCAGGGCGATGCTCAGCGGAAGCAGCGGATAAGTCGCCAGCATCCCCACGCCGCACCCGACAAAGCCGAGAACGCTGAGCAGGGACACAATCGCATAAAAGAACATTCCCCGCAGCACCTGACCCCGCAGCAGCCGGACACTGCCCCGCAGCGCATCAGGCACACTCGCCCCGGCGTCCAAAATCAGCAGCGGCGCAAACATCCATGCGCCGTTCAGCAGCGTGCTCACTCCCAGCATCACATTTCCGGCCGCCGTATCGGACAGCGGCAGCAGGCGGTGCAGCGGCCATTTCAGCGCCGCCGTGAGCAGCGCGGTCAATGCCGGGATGAGAGCGCCGAGCAGAAACAGCGGCAGGCCCCGCGGAACCCCGGAAAACAGGTCAAAAACGGCCACAGTTTCCCCGCGCTTCTGCCGCAGCGCCATGTGCAGCAGCCCGGCGGAGAAAACCGCGCTGACGCCTACCGTGAGAATGCCGAGCGCCTGCGGTTCCGCAAACTCGCGAAATGGGCTGACGGGAAGCATCGGCGGGGCCGGCCGGTGCAGGTAGATGGTCGTGTACACAAGCTGAAGCGGCGCGAGCAGTCCGAGCGGCACAGCCAGCAGCAGCCAGAAGCCCGTGCACAGGACAAAACAAAGCATCTCTGCGCCGAGCCAAGCGCCGGGCTGCGCCGCAAACAGCGCCCATGCCCCCTTGATCTCGGCCGTGCCGAGACGAACGCTGCCCGAAAAAGCATTATTGTGGAGCGGACTACTCATACATCCTGCCTTTCGCGGCGCAGGGCTGAAATTCCTGCGTGCCCGGCGATTTCCGGCAGAACGCCCCTATCGGGTATACTGGACGCTAAGAGGGAACGAAGTGCTCGAAGATGTCGTCAAAGCAATACACGCAGCGGAAGCGCGGCTCGACTCGCTGAGCCGCCCGCTGAACCTGGAAAGTCAAACAGAAGAAATCGCGGGCTTGGAAGCGGCGGCAGGGCAGCCCGCGTTTTGGGACGACCCGGCGGCGGCGCAGGCGCAGATGCAGAGGCTGAACACGCTGAAAGAAAACCTCGCCCCGTGGCATGCCGCCCGCAAGCGGCTTGGCGACGCCGAAACGCTGGCCGAGCTGGCCGCGCTGGAAGACAGCCCGGAAGCGTATGCGCCCGAGATTGAAAGCGAACTAACGGCAATCACGGCGGCGCTGGATAAATTGGAAGTCGAGACCCTGCTGTCGGGGCCGCACGACGGCGCTCCGGCGATACTCGAAATTAACAGCGGCGCAGGTGGGACCGATGCAAACGACTGGGCTTCGATTTTGCAGCGGATGTACCTGCGCTGGGCCGAGCGGCATGGATTTAAGTCCGAAATCAAAGATGAAGTGGAAGGCGATGTCGCGGGGCTGAAAAGCACGACGCTTCGGATTGAAGGCAAAAACGTTTACGGATTGCTGCAAGGCGAGCGGGGTGTCCATCGGTTGGTTCGCATTTCGCCGTTCAACAGCGGCGGGACCCGCGAGACATCTTTTGCCGGCGTGGATGTTGTTCCTGAGATTGCCGAAGTGGAAAGCGTGGACATCCCCGAGAAAGATTTGAAGACCGATTACTTCCGGGCATCGGGCGCGGGCGGGCAGCATGTCAACAAAACCAGCAGCGCGGTTCGGATTACGCATCTGCCGACGGGAATTGTCGTGTCGTGCCAGAACGAGCGCTCGCAGGGCCAGAACCGGGCATTTGCGATGAACGTCTTGAAATCCAAATTATTAGCTCTCGCTCGGCTGGAAGATAAAGCGGGGATTGATGAGCTGCGCGGCGACCGCAAAGACATTGCCTTCGGGCATCAAATTCGCAACTACTTTTTTCAGCCGGAAACGCGCGTCACCGATGAGCGTACCGGCCACAAGACCGGGGATATTCAGCGGGTGATGAACGGCGAGTTCGACGATTTCATTGACGACTATTTACGCTGGCAGCAGGCACAGAAAGCGCAGGACGCAGAATGAGCTTAGGGATAATTCGCGAACACGGAAAAAATAATCTTTGTCCTTTACGTCGGACAGCAGGCGCTTCGCCTCGCAGCGTCGCAATTCGTTCCCACGCTTCCTGCGCTTGTGCCCTCGCCGCCTTCGCGCTGCTTGCCCTCGCCGCGCCGCTTTCTGCCGCGCCGCAGACGGTCGCCAAAGACGCCGGCACGGTGCAGGTCACCACCGCGCTGTCGGGCGCAGAATCGGCCCGCGCCGAAACCAACCTCGGCAACCTGATTGCCGATGCCGTGCGCCGGACCGGCAATGCTCAGGTCGCGCTGATCCCCGCCGACGAGATTGACGGCGGGGCCAGTATCCCGGCCGGCAAGGCCGAGATTGCCGCGATCGTTTCCGCCCTGCACTACGCGTCAGACCCCGGCGACACTGTGGTCGTGCTGACCCTCACCGGAGCGCAGCTACTCAAAGTCGCCGAGCGGTCGGTGTCCCGCGCCCCGGAGCCGTTTGACGGCTTTTTGCAGGTTTCGGGCCTGCAAATTCGTTATGACCCGAGCCAGGCCGCCGGCAAGCGCGTGTCGCTGGTCGGCGCGGGCGGCAGCGAAGTGGACGCCGCAAAATCCTACCGGGTCGCCATGCCCCATGCGCTGGCCGGCGGCAGCCTCGGGTATTATCAGATTTGGTCCGGCAAAGACAGCGGCGACGATACCGGGGTGCCGCTGGCAAAAAGCCTCAGCGTTTACCTGGCCGCCCGGCCGACCGTTGATGCGACGGTTGAAGGCCGTGTTTCGTCTCACTAAAACCGGCCACAGACCAAAATCCGAGGCTCTTCTTCCGGCTTGATCTTTTCCGCAAACGACCTATGCGCCGACACACCTATCTTTCGCTTCTCGCCCTGCCGCTGCTGCTCCTGTCCGGCTGCCGCACCCAGTCGCAGACCCCGGCGGCAGAGGCCGCGCCCGCCGCGCCGGCGGCCGTGCGCTCGTCGTTTGACGCCGCCCGTGCGTTTGCCGATTTGAACGCCCAGTGCGCCTTCGGCGTCCGCCCGCCCGGCTCGGCGGCGCATGAAAAGTGCCGGGCGTTTATTCTTTCCAAGCTGACGCCGAGCGTGGACAAAGTCAGCACCCAGACATTTAATTATCACGACCCCGACCGCAAAGTGACCCTGCATCTCACCAACATCATCGGGGTCATCAATCCAAGCGCCAAAAAGAAAATCTGCCTGTATACGCATTGGGACACCCGCCCGACCGCCGACCAGGACCTGGACCACAAAGACAAGCCCATTTTAGGGGCCGACGACGGCGCTTCGGGCACGGCCGCGCTGCTCGAGCTGGCCCGCGTCTTTCATGCCCGCCGCCCCGCTGTCGGCGTCGTTTTATTGTTTGTGGACGGCGAGGACTGGGGGCCGGGCGAGAATAAAATGTACCTCGGCTCCATCTATTTCGCCCAGAACCCCGGTGTCTTCAAGCCCGATTATGCCATTCTGCTGGACATGATCGGCCAGAAAAATCTGCTGGTCAAGCGCGAAATCTATTCGCAGCAGGTCCACCCGGAGCTGAACGACAAAGTCTGGGCCGCCGCTCAGGCCCTGGGTTACAGCAACATCTTCCCCCCCGACCCGAACGCCCTGCAAGGCCCCATCGGCGACGATCACCAGCCGTTCAACAACGCCGGCATCCCGGCGATTGATTTGATAGACTTCGACTACCCCTACTGGCACACGCTCGGCGACACCCCCGACAAATGCGACCCGCAAAGCCTCAAAGCCGTCGGCGACACCCTGGCAAAAGTCGTGGGCGACGAGAAGTGAGAGCGGACCTGCGCCAGATACAGAACGGTCAAGTACGGCTTGCGGCGTCCGCCGCCGTGCCGCTCCAGCGCGGCGGCAATCCCGCCGAACAATTCCTCTTTGGCGTCCGGCGTCAGCGCTCGGTGATCGGAGAATGTTTCGAGGAGCTGCAAATACTGCTCTGTGGCGTACCACTGTGTCCAGGGGAATTGCAGGACGCTGACGCTTTGGAAAAGGCCCGACGCTTCGATCTCGCTGTGCCAAACTGAAGTTTTCGTGCCGCGACCTGCCTTCCGACCGCCCGGATGATGCGTGGCGTAGGGATGCGCCTGGTTGCGGGGCATATGCTGATTGTAAACAGCTTGAATTTCTCGACCGAGCACGCTGTGATCCTCGGCTTCGTTATTCCAAACAAGCGCCAGCCGGCCGCTCGGGGTGAGCGCTTGGGCGGACTTGACATATCGAACTTCGGGAGAGACCCAATGAAATGCGGTTGCCGACAAAACCAAGTCGTACTGTCCTGCCGCGCCGGGCCAGTCCTCAAATGTCGTTGTTTTGATGTCTACCAGCGGAAAGGCGGCCAAGTTCTTGGCGGCGAGCGCCGCAAGGTTCCGCCCCGGCTCAAGCGCCGTGACGGAGTACCCTTGACGCGCAAACGGCAAAGTCGCCTGCCCTGTTCCGCAGCCGATTTCCAAAATCCGGCCTTGGGTTCCTTGAAGAGCGCAAACGACCGCTTCGATCATCTGCGGCGGATAAGTCGGTCGGGCTTGATCGTACAGCTCCGCGACTTCATCAAATATCAGAGGCAGCTCAGCCATAATTTTTTGCCTTTTCTCACTCTTGGCGCGACAGAAGCCGCACTAGAGCGGCAGGCCGAGCGAACGCCGTGCGGCTTCGCGCACTTGGCGGCAGTGTTCTACCGCGTCTTGGGCTTCGTTGTTGTCCGCATCCTGGCCGGGATAACGGAAATTGACAGCGTATTCAGAAAGCTGGTCGAACGCAGGCAGCAGCGATTTCCAGAACGGCTGCGTCGGCAGCAGCAGGTCCATAAGCGTTTCCAGGTCATGCGTCTTCGGCGGCGTGATTGTTTCTTCTTGAAGGCAAGCCTTGAGGTACTTTTCCGCGCACTGCTGCGCGAGAAAACAAACCAAGTTGTAATTCGGAGCCGTCGTCACAACCGACTCGCGTCCTGCGCTTGCCCAGTCACCTTCGGCGTTGTCAATCCATTCACGAGTGATTGGCTTCATAGAGCACTTTTCCTTTTTCGATAACTTCGCGCAGGAAAAAATCTTCGATTTCCAAGCGATGCTTCAATCGCTCCGGCGTAATCGGGATTAAGTCCATCGGGAACCCAGCGCGGACAGCGCTCCGAATCTCGATTGCCTGCCGGGATTTTCGGCCCTCAAACGGCATCACGACGAGTAAATCCACGTCGGAGTCTTCGTCAGGCGTGCCGTAGGCGTAGGACCCGAACAGGATGATGCGCTCGGGCCGGAACTGCTCGGCGATTTTGTCGGCGACGCTTAAAATCTGGCTGGTCTCAATCATGCGGCTTTTCCAATCGGTAGATTTGAGCGGGACTACAGCGGCAGGCCGAAGCCTTGCCGCACCGTGTCGCGAATACTGCGGCAAAGCTTCACCGCGTCGCCGGCTTCGGCTTGGTCGGCCGCATCACCGGGGTAGCGAAAATTAACAGCGTAGAGCGTCAGGCTGTCGAGTGCAGGGCGCAGTGTTGACCAGAGCGGATGCGTCGCCAGCAGCAAGTCCAGCAAGCTTCCGAGGTTATGTGTTTTCGGAATCGGAATGCTTTCTTCTTGAAGCTGACTTTTGAGATACTTTTCCACACATTGCTGCGCGTGAAAACAAATCGCGTTATAGACTTTCGACCGAGGAGAACCAAGCGCAAGAAGGGCGATTTCCCAATCTTCTTCTGCTTTGTCAATCCATTCACGAGTGATTGGCTTCATAGAGCACTTTTCCTTTTTCGATAATTTCGCGCAGGAAAAAATCTTCGATTTCCAGGCGATGCTTCAATCGCTCCGGCGTAATCGGGATTAAGTCCATCGGAAATCCGGCATAAATCACACGGTAGATTTCAATCGCCTGTCGTGCTGTTCGGCCCTCAAACGGCATCACGACCAGTAAATCTACGTCGGAGTCTTTGTTGGGCGTGCCGTAGGCGTAGGAGCCGAACAGGATGATGCGCTCGGGCCGGAACTGCTGGGCGATCTTGTCGGCGACGCTTAAAATCTGGCTGGTCTCAATCATGCGGCTTTTCCAATCGGTAGATTTGGTGTCTCGCGCGTTCTGTGATTGCTTGGAGCGAAGGACCCAGCGGCTTGTGGGTTTCGACCGTCAGGAAAATATCCCCCGGCTCATAGTTCTGCATATACCCCGCGACTTTCTGCTGCTTTGACACCCAGAGCACATACCGCTTTTCGCTGACGGCATCTTCGCAATCGGAGAAAATCTTTTCCGTCACGTCCCCTGAAAACTCGGCGTCGAGAACACATTCCAAGCCAAACAAGATCAAGCGCAGTTGAGCGTCTATCGGAACAAGCTGTGTTTCGCTGACCATTTTACCATCTTCTTTTTACCATCTTCTTTGTTCGCCGGACTAGAGCGGCAGGCCGAACGAGCGCCGGGCCGCCTCACGGACAGTGCGCCCAAGATTGATCGCCTCTCGCGCATCGGCTTTCGTTGCCGTGCGTCCAGGGTAGCGATAAAGAATTGCGTAGGTTGTCAAGCGCCGCAAAGCAAGGCGCAGACTGGCCCAGCCCGGCTCGACAGGCAGCAGAAGGGTCAGCAAATCTTCTAAGTCGTGAGTCCGTGGAAACGCGATGACCGCTTCTTGCAGCCGTGCTTTCAGATACTTTTCCGCACACTGCTGCGTATGATAACAAGCGCCGTCAAATTTTGGAGATTTCCGCGCCCGGTAATCACGATTTGCGCTGGCCCAGTCGCCTTCCGCTTTAGCGACCCACTCCTGCGTAATCGGCAGCATAAAGCACCTTCCCTTTCCGGGTAATCTCGATAAGGAAAAAATCGTCCCAGGCGAGGCGCTGCTGAATATACTCCGGCGTATAAACCAGCAAGTCTATCGGAAACCCGGCGCGAACAGCCCCACGCATTTCACTTGTTATCACAGCAGGGCAACCTTCATAGGGCATCACGACGAGTAAATCCACGTCGGAGTCCTCGTTGGGCGTGCCGTAAGCGTAGGAGCCGAACAGGATAATGCGCTCCGGGTGGAACTGCCGGGCGATCTTGTCGGCGACACCCAAGATTTGAGAAGTCTCAATCATAGACGCATTGTACCATGCAAACAAAAAAGAGCGGAAGCGTTCGCTTCCGCTCTTTTAAGTTAGGCCGCAGCAAGCGCGGGCGATGGGTGCGGGACTTTCGGCGAAACGACGATCTTCTCGCCGTCGCTGTCCACGACAATCGTGTCGCCGTCGGTAAAGAGGCGGCGTAAAATCCCCGATGAGATCGGGTTCTCGACCATGCGCTGAATGGTGCGGCGCAGAGGCCGCGCCCCGTAGAGCGGGTCGAAGCCCGACTCGGCGATCAGCGTCTTGGCAGCCTCGGTGACTTCTAAATGCAGCTTGCGGGCGGCTAATTGCCGCTCGGTGCCTTTCAAGAGCAAATCCACAATCTGCGTGATCTGCGGCTGATTGAGCGCATGGAACACGATGGTCTCGTCAATGCGGTTCAATAGCTCGGGCCGGAAGTGCTTTCGCAGCTCCTGCGTGACACGCTCTTTCATCGCGTCGTACAGCATCTCTTGTTCGTGCTGACTTGCGCCGGCCGGCATGGCTTCAATAAACTGGCTGCCGATGTTTGAGGTCATAATCACGACCGTGTTCTTGAAGTCTACGGTGCGGCCCGTGCTGTCGGTCAGCCGCCCGGCGTCGAGTAACTGCAAAAGGATATTGAACACGTCCGGGTGCGCTTTTTCGATTTCGTCGAGCAGCACGACCCGGTACGGGCGGCGGCGGACCGCTTCGGTGAGCTGCCCGCCTTCGTCGTAGCCGACATAGCCGGGCGGAGCGCCGATAAGGCGCGAAACCGCGTGCTTTTCCATGTACTCGGACATGTCTATCCGCACCATGGCGTCGGGATCGTCGAACATGAACTGAGCCAAAGCCCGCGCCAGCTCCGTTTTGCCGACCCCCGTGGGGCCGAGAAACAAAAACGAGCCGATGGGCCGGCTCGGGTCTTTCAGGCCCGCCCGCCCGCGCCGGACCGCTTCCGAGACTGCGGCAATCGCGGCTTCCTGGCCGATCACCCGCTCATGCAGCTTCCCTTCCATGTTCAGCAGCTTTTCGGCTTCCTCCTCGAACATGCGCGAAACGGGGATGCCGGTCGCTTTGGAAATCAGCTCGGCGATGTCGTGCTCGCTGACCACGCTGCCGACCCCCGATTCGCGCATCCAGGCATCCCGGCGCTCGGTGAACTCCCGGCGCAGGGCGACTTCGGCGTCGCGCAGGCCGGCCGCTTTCTCGTAGTCGCGGGCATCCGCCGCCGCCCGGCCTTCCGTCTGCATCCGGGTCAGCCGCGCTTCCATGTCTTTGATCTCGTCGGGCAGAGACGATTTTTCAATGCGTATCTTCGACGCCGCCTCGTCAATCAAATCAATCGCTTTGTCGGGCAGGAACCGCTCGGTCAGGTAGCGCGAGCTGAGTTCGGCGGCGGCCACCAACGCACTGTCGTCAATCTTGACGGTGTGGTGCGCTTCGTACTTGTCGCGCAGGCCCTTCAAGATTTCAATGGTGTCGGCGACCGACGGTTCCCCGACCACAATCGGCTGGAAGCGGCGCTCTAAAGCGGCGTCTTTCTCGATATTCTTACGGTACTCGTCCAGCGTCGTCGCGCCGATGCACTGCAATTCGCCCCGCGCGAGGGCGGGCTTCAGCATATTCGACGCATCCATCGCCCCTTCGGCAGCGCCTGCGCCGACCACGGTGTGCAGCTCGTCTAAAAATAAGATGACCTGGCCCGACGCTTTGCGGACTTCGTCCATGACCCCTTTGAGGCGCTCCTCAAACTCGCCCCGGAACTTCGAGCCGGCCACCAGCGCCCCCATGTCAAGGGCCAGCAGCCGACGCCCGCGCAGGTTTTCGGGCACGTCGCCTGCCGCGATTTTTCGGGCCAGCCCTTCGGCAATGGCGGTTTTTCCGACACCGGGGTCGCCGATTAAGACCGGGTTGTTTTTGGTGCGTCGGGACAAAATCTGGATCGTTCGCTTGATTTCCTCGTCGCGTCCGATCACCGGGTCAATTTTATCTTCGCGGGCAAGCTGGGTCAGGTCGCGCGAGAAGCGCTCTAAAACTCGGTACTTTTCTTCCGGGTTTTCGTCGGTGACGCGCGACGACCCGCGCACTTTTTGCAGCGCTTTGTAGACTTTTTCCTCGTCTATGTTCTGCTGCTTCAGGAGCCGGGCCGCGCCGCCGTCGCCTTCGGTGATCAGCCCCAATAAAAGATGCTCGACCCCGATATAGCTGTCGTGGAGCCGCTGGGCTTCGTCTTTCGCCAGGTCAAACACTTTTTTGATGCGCGGGGTGATGTAAATCTGCGCCCCCTGGTCGGCGTACTGCACTTTGGGCGCCCGCGCCAGCGCGTCTTCGGCGGCGTGCGCCAGCGCCCGCGTGTCTGCGTTCAAGTCTTGCAGCACTTGAACCGCCAGGCCGTCGTTCTGCTCAAGCATCGCCAGGAGCAGATGCTCGGTATCAAGCTGGGTATGCTTGTAGCGCACAAGGATTTCCTGGGCCGTCTGGACCAGCTCCCGCGCTCTTTCCGTGAATTTTTCAAACATGGTTCGTGCCTCGTTATGCAATCCGCGTGTTGTCGGCGAGGAAGTTCACTTCCTCGCGGCTTTCGCTTCCCCGCCCCTACTCTTCCAATCCCGCCGCGATCTCGCGGATGCGCTCTTCGGCGCGAAGCAGGAGCGCCTCGGCCTGGCCGGCCTCGATCTGCTCCAGCAGCGCGAAAATATACGCGACCCCGGCTAAGTTGATCCCGATGTCCTGCGTGAAGTGCTGTATCTGCTGCAAGCGCTCAATGTCGCGGTCGGAATAAAACCGATTTTTGCCGACTTTGCGCGGCTTGACCAGGCCCAGCTTGTCGTACATGCGAAGGGTCTGGGCATGGATCGGCTTGGCCTCGGGGGCCGCCGCCTGGGTGCGCGACGGCGGGCGGACCAGCTTGGCGGCAATCGAGATGGTATAAATCGGCTCGTCTCTGTCTTTAATAAACGGCATTTTACACCTTCCCTTCTCAAACTTTCACATCATCGGAGCGCAGCTTGGCCAGCTCGGTCAACAGGTCCCGCTCGCGCGGCGACAAGTCTTTCGGCACGGTGATCTTGGCCGCAGCCTGCAAGCTGCCGCGTCCGCCGCCTTTCAAGATCGGCATGCCCTGACCTTTCAATCGAAACAACTGGCCGCTTTGAGTCCCCGCCGGGACCGTCAAAGTCCGGGAGCCGTCGAACGTTTCCACCGCCGCTTCCCCGCCGAGCGCGGCGACCGTGTACGGCACCGCGAAGTCGGTTTTGAGGTCGTCGCCGAGCCGCTCGAATTTGGCGTTGGGCTTGACTTTGATCTTCAGAAACAAGTCGCCGCCCGCCGCGCCCTGTCCGGTCAGCCGAATGCGCTGGTCGCCCATGACCCCCGGCGGGATTTTGATGTCCGAAATCCGGCGCTGGCTGGTGACGGTCCCCTCGCCCCGGCATTCCGGGCAGGCTTCGGTCGCCTGGCCCGTGCCGCCGCACTGCGGGCAGGCCGATTGACCGAACAAGCCGCGCCCGCCCTTGACTTTGCCGGACCCGGAGCACAGCGGGCAGGGTTTGCCCTTGCCGACCGAAACCGCGCCCGCGCCGCCGCACTGGCCGCAGGTTTCCGGCAGCGAGACCGTAAACGAGCGGGTCGTCCCCCGGTAAGCTTCTTCTAAAGTAATCTCGACCGGGTATTCGGCGTCTGCCCCGCCGCCGGCCGAGACGCGCCCGCCGGGACGGGAATTGAAGCCGCCGAAGCCGCTTTGTCCGGCCCCCGGTCCGGCGCTGAAGCCCCCCTGACCGCCCGCGCCGCCGAACAGCGACGACAAAAAGTCGTCAATCGAGGCCGCGCCCGTGCCGCCGCCCCCGGCGGCGCCGAAGTCGAAGTCCGGGCCGCGTCCGGGACTGCCCCCCTGGCTGTAGGACTTCCACTGGTCGCCGAACTGGTCGTACTTGGAGCGCTTGTCGCTGTCGGACAGCACGTCATAGGCTTCGCCGACATCTTTGAATTTGTCTTCGGCGCTCTTGTCGCCGGGATTGACATCCGGGTGATATTTTCGGGCCAGGCTGCGGTAAGCGGCTTTGATTTCCTTGTCGGTTGCGGTCTTCGTCAAACCCAGTATTTTGTAATAATCTTTGTAGTCTACAGCCATGCGTGTTTCCTTGAAGCCGAAGTGTTGCTGCCGGGAGTATGGCATATGAGCGTCCCGCTGTCAATCTATCTAACAAAACCTGGTAAAAACAGGTTCCCGTTTACGCAGCCGCCGGTTCGGGTAAAAGCCGGTAACTTGAAGCGAACTTGTAGGAGAATAAGACAATGGCCGATGCAGAGCAGATGACCGGACAGATTACCGGGCAAATCAAAGAACAAACCCAGGCGGCGGTCCAGCAGGGGCAGGAATACGCCGGCCAAGCGGTCGGCATTGTCGGCTCGCGCGTGAAAACCGCGCTGACCCAGCAGAAAGACGCGCTGGCGACCGGCATCACCGACGCCGCCCAAATCTTAAAGCAGAACGGCGATTCGTTCCGCACCCAGGGCATCGGGGCGTTCGCCGGGCCGTACATTGACCAGGCCGCAGACAAGCTGACTGAAGTGGGCACGACCATTCAGGGCAAGGACGTGGACGAAGTCATCCGGGACACCGAAAACTTCGGGCGCACCCAGCCGGCGTACTTTCTCGGCATCGCCGCGCTGCTCGGCTTCGCCGCCGCCCGGTTTTTGAAGAGCACCAGCGCCCAAGCCGCGTCTTGATCGTTTAGATTTTTGCAAGGAGAATGTTTGATGAGCAGAAAAAATCGGCCGCACCACCACGAGCCGGTCAGCGCCGTTTCGGGCTTCGATGACCCTGCCGGCGAGGTCCCCGTGGAAGACACGCTGGAAGTCGGCGCGACCATGCTGACCGAAGCGCCCCTGGCCGACGGCGCGGTCAGTGTCGGCACGGTGTTTTTGACGGACGGCCCGGCGGACCCGGTGCCGCTCGGCGTGCCGGACGGGGCTGACCCCGCCGGGGAAGCCGAGATCATGGCCGTTGAGTTCGGCGTTGTCGCCGAATACGACATTCCCGCGGCTGCCGATGCCGAAGCGGCGAACCCGTATACGTCCGGCAGCTATCCGGAGCCGGCCCCGCCGATGACCGGCAGCGCCGGACAGCTTCCAGAATACGCACAAGAACACGCACAGGAAAAGGCAGACGACATGGCACAGAACGTTACCCAGACCGCGCAGGACCTGGCCGGCAAGGCGCAGAGCGCCGCCGGCGACCTTGCGGACAAAGCGCAGGACGCCGCGCAGACTGTCGCGGACAAGGCCAAAGATGCGGCCCAAACGCTGGCCGACAAGGCTGCTGCCGCGAAGACAACTGCCGCCGACACGAGTAAAAAATCCAAAGGCGCTGTCGCCGGAGCCGCCGGCACGGTCGGCACCGGCCTGTGGACTGTTGTGCAGCGCTCGCCGCTCCAAGCGATCTTTTTCATCGCCAGCCTGGTCTGGCTGATCCGCAACCATCAAGCGGCGGCAGCCCAGCCCCCGGTGAGCGTTTCCGATGCCGCCGAGAAAGTGGGCACGCTTTCCGGGCAGGTGCAGGTGGCCGCCGGCAACCTCGGCTCGCAGGTGAAAACGTCGGCCCAAGCGGGAGCGGGCTGGTTCGGCACGACGCTGCAAGAGAACCCGCTGGTCATCGGCGCGATGGCGCTGGTCGCCGGCCTCGGCCTCGGCCTTGCCGTCCCGGAAACGTCGTATGAGCACAAAACGCTCGGCAAGACCCGCGACCAGCTTCTTGACAAAGCCACCGAAGCGGCCTCGGACCTGACTCACAAAGTCACGGTGGTCGCCCAAACGGCGGTCCATGAAGCGGTCGAGACCGCCAAAACCGAAGCCAAAAACCAGGGCCTCGCGCCGCAGGACGAAGCCCCGGCGGAACAGCCTCCCCAGGAGCAAACCCAGCCAGAGCAAGCCCAGCCGCAATAGCTTTTGCGCCCCGCCGCAGCGGCCCCGGACACTGTCCGGGGCCGCTTTTTTTGCCTGCCGGGTATACTATCGGTGCCGGGCTATGAGTCTAGGACAGTCCGCATGAATATCGAACAAGCAAAACAGCCTGACAAATCAGATGACAACCTTCCCTGGTGGAAGCGAATCGTGGGCGCTTTCGCCGATGATCCCGAATTTGAAGAAGCGATCCGCTTGGGCCGCGAATACCGCGAATCGCTGCGGCCGAGAGATGACGAGGAAAATCAATGGCAACACAAACTTTGGAGACTTTAGAGGAACGGCTTACTGCGCTGGAAGAACAAGTCAAGCAGCTTCAACAGTCGAAGAAGCCGGATCACAAAGAACTTTCCAAGCAAGAACTTGATAAATCGGATGACGCAGTGCCGTGGTGGCAGCGTCTTGTTGGGATTTATGCCGACTGCCCGGAATTTGAAGACGCGGTCAAGTTCGGCAGAGAATGGCGCGAGTCGGAAGAGCCACAGGACGCGGAGGCCGCTTCCTGATGTGGCTTCTTGATACCGACCATGTGACTCTTCTTGAACGAGGCGGCATTGTCGCCGTTTCGCTTCGTATTCGCTTAAGCCAGGTT
Organism: Capsulimonadaceae bacterium; assembly: GCA_965246745.1. Taxonomy (GTDB): domain Bacteria; phylum Armatimonadota; class Armatimonadia; order Armatimonadales; family Capsulimonadaceae; genus JANXMY01. The sequence continues at coordinate 3,053,245 of OZ251980.1, read as the reverse complement.
CCCGCAGGAGAACTTGCGACAACAATCATCAGCTACGAGGAACAGATGCGCGGATGGCTGTCTACTGCCGCACAGGCCAAGTCGCCCCAGCAGCAAGTCAGAGCCTATGCGCTCTTGCAGCAACATATCAAGACATTTGACGGAACCCCAGTTTGGGCCTACAGCGAACTCGCTTCCAGTGAGTTCGAGCGTTTGCGTCAGGCAAAAGTGCGTGTCGGCACCAAAGACCTGCGGATTGCGGCGATCTGCCTGGCAAACGACGCGACGCTGTTGACACGCAACGCTAAAGACTTTGGGCAGGTGCCGGGATTGAAGTTTGAGGATTGGTCGGCCTAAGCCGCGCCGAGGCGGACAATTGCTCGGTGCTTGAGTTTAATGGTAAGAGTTACTGTCTATGTCAGGAGGTAAGTGTCATGTCATCGCAAACGCTGGAAGAACGGCTCACGGCTGTCGAAGCCGAGCTGCGGCAGATGAGGCAGGAAAAAGAGCAAAGCAAAGCGCCGGAGGCGACTGTTCCCTGGTGGGAGCAAATTCGCGGGCAGTTCAAGGATGATCCCGATTACCTGGAAGCCATGCGGCTTGGGCGCGAATGGCGCGAATCGGAAGATGAGGAAATGAACGGTGCAGAAGAAGGCGACCCTGCATGCTGATATTGGACACTGACCACCTCAGCATTCTGGACCGGGATACGATAGAAGCATTCAATCTGGGCCGGCGTCTTGCTTCCGTTCCATCGGAAGAAGTCGTGGTCACCATCATCACTTACGAAGAGCAGATGCGCGGATGGCTCGCCGTCGTCGCTCAGGCGCGAACCGCGCCGCGACAAGTCGAAGCATACCGAAAACTGCGGCGTTTTGTGGACCAGTTCCGCCGGGTCAACCTGCTGAACTATGAGGAAGCAACAATGTCACCACAAACAGTGGAAGAGCGATTAAGCGCGGTTGAAGCTAAGCTCGAAGAAATCGCGCAGTCGAACAATCAACACGGAGAAAAAACGGATGCCGGCGAAGAGCCGCGCGGGTGGCAGCGCCTTGTCGGCAGGTTTGCGGGTAACCCTTTGTTTGAGAGCGCGGTGCGCCGGGGCCGGGAGTGGCGCGAGTCGGAAGAGCCGGCGGCCGAGAAAACCGCTTGATGTGGGTTCTGGACACCGACCATCTCACCCTTTTAGAGCGAGGCGGAAGCACGGCGCTTTTGCTGCAAATACGTTTGGCCGAGTTCCGGTTGAGGAAGTCGGCACCACCATCGTCAATTATGAAGAGCAGATGCGCGGCTGGCTGGCGGAAGCCGCTGCGGCGAAAACTCCGACACGGATACAGGAAACGTATGCCCTGCTGGAAGAACATATCGCCACGTTTCGCGATCTGCCGATTTTGTCATTCGGCACCGAGCCGTCCGGCCGGTTCGCCGTGCTTCGCGCATCAAAAGTGCGTGTCGGCACCAAAGACCTGCGGATTGCGGCGATCTGCCTGGCAAATGACGCCACGCTGTTGACACGCAACGCCAAAGATTTCGCGCTGGTGCCGGGGCTGAAGTTTGAAGATTGGTCGGTGTGACTGGTACAAAAAATTTTTCCTCTTGACCTGGAGTCGGCTCCAATTTGTATAATGGTCCTTATGAGACATACTCCCTTCCATGATAACCTAACCCGAACGCCTGCCGGGCCGCGAGTTTTCACCATGCAGGAAATGAGCGAACGCACGGGACTCACCGCAGATACCCTACGGTATTACGAGAAAATCGGATTGTTTCTGGAAGTGGCGCGTGATCCTCATAGCCGGCATCGTCGGTACTCAGAGCAGGATTGCTGCGATATGGCATTTGTTCACGTCTTGCGGGCTACCGCAATGCCTTTGGAGCAAATACGCTCCTTATTGGCTCTGCTGCGAAAGCCGCACAACACGGTTCAAGAGCGGCTAGTAGTCTAACCTGCTAGGATGGAGAGGTTCGGCTCTTTTGTCCGCGCAGGCGGACACTCGCGTTTCAGAAGACCCGGATTGAAATCCGAGGAAAAAAGCAACCCATCATTTCTAGCAGGTTAGTCTACTAGGTATTCTAGAAGAACACGAGCGGGCCGTTCAAAGTCGCCTCGCTATGACACAAAAGCACTTGGAAGCGATCCAGCAAAAGATCACGCGATGCCAATCTGAGTTGAAAGAGGAAAAGGAATGAACAACGAACAGAACACAAGCACACTTCCAGTAGCATGGGAGCCAAATCAGATTAGTAAAGCGTTTGAAGCGGCTTTCAACAGTGGGCAGGCAGAAAATCTAGCGGCTCTTTATGAGAGGCACGCGGCCCTGATAGTGGTTGCCGGCGATACTACAAACCGCAGTGCCGACGGCACGGCGATTGAGGTTCAGGCAGAGCTGTCGGCACTCGTTGGCATCGGCGGCAAAATCCAGTGTGACTGCTTATATGCTATAAAGCAGGGCGATATCGCTCTCATTTCTGCGGCGTGGGTAGTCTCAAGTATTACGGATGCTTCGGGGAACAAAGCGCCTGATATTAGCGGGCGAAGCGCGGAGATTGTGCGGCGACAAGAAGACGGTCGCTGGCTTTACGTTGTTGATCACCCCACCGGTGCGTCACTGTAGACAAAGAAGCGGCCCGGAACAGTGTTCCGGGCCGCTTTCTTTTGTGCCGGCTACTCGGTCGTCACTTGGACTTTTTTGGGCCGGGTTTCTTCGGACTTCGGCAGGTGAACTTCCAGGAGACCGTCGCGGTAGGAGGCTTTGACGGCGTCGGAGCGCACCGGAACCGAAATCGTGAACGACCGCTGGAAGTGGCCGTAGGAGCGCTCGATGCGGACATAGCCGTCTTTGCGGGCGGTGTCCTCGAACTTGCGCTCGCCGCGAATGGTCAGGGTTTCGCCGGTCAGCTCGATGTCGATGTCTTCCAATTTGAGGCCGGGCAAATCGGCGCGGACGACAATCTCGTCGCGGTCCTCAAAAATGTCCACGGCGGGTGCCCAGGTGCGGGCGGGGGTCAGCTCGGCCCCGCCCCGGCCGGCCGGGCGATTGCTGTCCTCGAACAGCCGGTTGACTTCCCGCTGCAAGCGGGCCATGTCCTCAAAGGGATCGAAACGAACGATGTTTGCCATTGTTGATTTTCCTCCGATTGTGTTGGTTTGGTTGCGTGTTGTTTGGTTGTGTTGGGTAAGTCCGGGCCGGAATGATCCGGCCCGGCACAAGGGTGATTACTCGCTCTTAAACTCGGCGTCAATCACGTCGTCGGCCGGCTTGGAGTCCTCCGCGCCGGTCGGGCCGCCTTCGGCATGGAAGCCGTTCGACTGAGCGCCGCCACCGCCGTCGGCCTGCTTGTACAGCAGCTCGGAGAGGGCATACGACGCCGACTGCAATTCGTCGGTCGCGGTCTTGATGCGGGCCGTGTCGTCGCCTTCCAGCGCCGACTTGACCCCGGCAATCGCGGTCTCGACTTTTTCTTTCTCGTCGCCAGGCAGCTTGTCGCCGAGGTCTTTGATCAAGCGCTCGGTCGAATACACCAACTGGTCGGCATGGTTGCGGGTTTCGGCCTTCTCGCGCAGGGCCGCGTCCTCGGCGGCATGCGCTTCGGCTTCGCGGATCATCCGCTCGATGTCGGCCTTGTCCAGCGTGCCCGCGCCGGAGATGGTGATGCGCTGCTCTTTGCTCGTCGCCCGGTCTTTGGCCGAAACGTTCACAATGCCGTTGGCGTCAATGTCGAACGTCACTTCCACCTGCGGGACGCCGCGCGGGGCGGGCGGGATGCCGGTGAGCTGGAAGCGGCCCAGCAGCTTGTTCTGGGACGCCGCCTGGCGCTCGCCCTGATACACAACCACATCTACCGCCGTCTGGCCGTCGGCCGCCGTCGAAAACACTTCGCTTTTCCGGGTCGGGATCGTCGTATTGCGATCAATCAGCTTGGTGAACATGTCGCCCAAGGTCTGAATGCCGAGAGACAGCGGGGTCACGTCCAAGAGAACCACGTCTTTGACTTCGCCGCCCAACACGCCCGCCTGGATCGCCGCGCCGATGGCGACGACTTCATCCGGGTTGACGCTGCGGTTCGGCTCTTTGCCGCCGCCAAGCTTTTTGACCAAGTCCTGCACGGCCGGGATACGGGTCGAGCCGCCGACCAGAATAATCTCGTCCACGTCTTTGGCTTCAATGCCGGCGTCCGCTAAAGCCCGTTTGAACGGCTCTTCGGTGCGGGTCACTAAATCGCGGGTCAGCTCGTCGAATTTGGCCCGGCTCAGCCCCACATCCAGGTGCTTCGGCCCGTCGGCGTCCGCCGTGATAAACGGCAGGTTGATTGTCGTCTGCACCACGTTTGACAGCTCGACTTTGGCCTTTTCGGCGGCTTCGCGGAGCCGCTGCATGGCCTGCTTGTCTTTGCGTAAATCTATCCCCTGGTCCTTGCGGAACTCTTCGGCGACATATTCCACAATTTTCTGGTCGAAGTCGTCGCCGCCGAGATGCGTGTCGCCCGCCGTCGAGCGCACTTCAAACACGCCGTCGCCGACATCGAGCACGGACACGTCAAACGTGCCGCCGCCCAGATCATAAACCAGAATGGTTTCGTTCTTTTTCTTGTCCAGGCCGTAGGCCAGCGACGCCGCCGTCGGCTCGTTGATGATCCGCAGGACTTCCAGCCCGGCGATTGTTCCCGCCGCTTTGGTTGCCGACCGCTGGGCATCGTTGAAGTAGGCCGGGACCGTGATGACGGCCTTGTCCACTTTTTCGCCGAGATACGCTTCGGCGTCGGCTTTGAGCTTCTGCAAAATCATCGCCGAGACCTGCTCCGGCGAGTACGACGTGCCGTCAATCGTCATTTTGTCGCTCGTGCCCATCTTGCGCTTGATCGAGATCACGGTCCGGTCGGGGTTGACGACCGCCTGCCGCTTGGCGGCGTTGCCGACCAGCCGCTCGCCGGTCTTGGTAAAACCGACAATGGACGGCGTCGTCCGGGAGCCTTCCGCGTTTGCAATGACCGTCGGCTCCCCGCCTTCAAGCACGGCGACGCACGAGTTGGTCGTCCCGAGGTCAATTCCCACTGTTTTCGCCATATGTCTTCGTCTCCTTAGAGTATGAGTCTCTCAAATCTTGCCGACGCTTAGTATATCACTTGAGCGCGGCATTGTCAATATCCCTAACAAAACATCTCCGGGCAGTGTTCCCAAACTTTGCCGAAATTACGCGGTAGTTTCAGGGAAAATTGCGGCGGCAGGGGATGGCTGGCTTTGACATTTGCGTCAGGCAGCCATCCTGTTTTCGCAAAGCAGGAATACCTAAGCGCACCGGCTCGTGAAAAGAAGGCAGCCACGCGAGGTCATTTCGAGTCAGGCAGATTGGGAGGTGCCGGCGGCGCACGATTTGGGAGGCGAAAGAACGGCGGCTGTTTGCCTGAGCCTCCGCCTGCCGCCGGGCGCTGCTTTGTCAGGCAGGGCCGACCGCTGCGGCGATCCGGGCGCGGGTTTCAGGGGCGTCTTCCCAGCCTAGAATCTCGACTTCGTGCCGCTCCAGGACTTGATAAATCTCGAAAAAATGCTGGATTTCCAGCAGCGTGTGCTCGGACAAGTCGCTGAGGGAATGAATGGCGTCAAAGCGCGGGTCGGCGACGGCGACCGATAAAATTTTATGGTCTTCGCCCCGGTGGTCGTTCATCAAAAGAGCGCCGACCGGGCGGGCGACAATCAAGCAGCCGCAGAAGGTCGGGTTGGACGACATGACCAGGACGCTCAGCGGCCGGGTGCGCCCGCCGCCTTTGGTGCCGCAGACCCAGCCGTAATCGCAGGGGTAATGCAGCGGCGAAAAAAGCGTGTGGTCGTAGCGGAACACGTCCGACGCCGGGCTGTACTTGTACTTGTTGGACGACCCTTTCGGCACCTCCACAATCGTGTTCACCTCGCGCGGCGCCCCCGCCCCCGCCGGAATGTCTTCATGCTGCATGGGGCTATTATAGCACGGAAATCCTATCGCATGGAAATCGTCTTTTGTCCCGGCTTCCAGTCCGATGGGCACAGGCCGCCGGACTGAACCGCTTCCAGCACCCGCAGCGTCTCGTCCACCGAGCGCCCGACATTGAGATTGTTCAGCGTCGCATGCTGAACGATGCCGTCGGGGTCAACCACAAACAGCCCGCGCAGCGTTAGGCCCAATTCTTCCACCAAAACCCCGTAGTCCCGCGCAATGGCGTGAGTCCGGTCCGACAGCAGCGGGAAGCGAACCCCCGCGATGCCGTTGGCGTCGCGCGGGACCCCCGCCCAGGCCCGGTGGCAGTGCTCGCTGTCCGTGCTGGTCCCAAGAACGTCGCAGTCCAAGTCCCAAAACTCGTCCAAGCGGTCCGACAGCGCGGTAATCTCGGTCGGGCAGACATGGGTGAAATCGGACGGATACCAGAAAAAGACCAGCCACCGGCCCACATAGTCGCCGAGGCTGACGGGCCGAAACGCCGCGCTCGGCGGAAGGTTGGGATCAAACGCCGTTGCGGAGAATGCCGGCGCAGGGTGTCCGATTCGGGTTTGGGACATGGGAAAACTCGCTTTCAAAGGGCGGTACGGATAGCAGCCACCAGCCGAGGCAGAACGTCGAACGTCTTTCGGTAACGCAGCGTGTACAGCGGAACCGTCTCGGCCAGCGCTCGGCACCGCGCCTGGATCGGCCCAAGCGGAATATATTTCTGCGCCAGCCACAGCCCGTGCAGATGACGCGAAATTGCCTGCGCGGTGGCTTCTCCAGTGCTTTGGATAGTTTGAACTTCGCCCTCAGCTTCGCCGAGTGTCGGCTCCAGCAGAAACAGGGCCGACAGCGCCTGCGGCTGAATAATGCGGGCGGCGGCGGGAATGGGAACCCAAAACTTGTCGTCGTTCGGCGGCGCGATTTGATAGTCGGCTTCGCTTAAGCCGTCCCGTTCCAGCGCGGTCCGGTGCAGCTTCGGGTACAGCGAGACCGACGGGTATGCGGTCGCCGCGCCGTCGTCAAACAGCACCGAAATCAAATCGTCGTTGGCGAACAGCGCCCCGTTTTGCAGCAGATGCCAGAGCGTCGTTGACTTCCCTGTGCCTGCTCCGGCCAGCAGGCCGAAATAGCGCCCGTTCAGGCTTGCCCCCGCGCAATGCAGGGGCAGGCCGCCGGTGAAGAGTGTGGAGAGGGCGGCCCCAGCATGGATGACCCACCCGGCGGCGTAGGCTTGCAGGGCGTCGGGGCAGTCTACGATAATCTCATTGCCGGTGTATGAGACGTAGAGGCTGATATGATCGGGATCAATCAGCACGCCGTGCCCGATGTCGTAGGCGGGCTGCTTGCGGACGCGCCGCAGGGACGAAGGCGCGTCTTTGAGCGACGCCCGCCGGATCGTGAGCGGGAACCGCCGGCTCGGTCCCGGCTCCGGGTTCGGGTCGCACGGCAGCGGCAGCTCGGTCCGCCCGGCGAACTGATTAAACACAAACGGGCAGGCAGCGTCGGTCATGGGGCCGGATTGTCCAGCTTCAGTCTGCGCCCGTCGTCCAGCCCAGCACGGATGATATTCTTGGCGTGGAAATCGCCAAACAGGACATTGTAGCGCCAGTCCGCTTCCGCCGCGCCGCCGTGCCACGAGCCACTGCCGTCGTTCAGTATGTCTATTTCCGATGCGCCATGCTGGGCGTAGGGCGCGTAGGCATCGTATCCGGTCAGCCCGCCCAATGTCTTATGCTTAAAGGCCAGCGTCGTCCGGTAGTAGTAGCTGGAGCCGTACTGCTCAAACGAGCTGGGGTGTGCGGAGATAGACGTGCCCGACGTGTCCAGATAATCGAAGCCCATGTCCGACGGGCAGCGCCAGAGGTCTTTGTTTTTGATGTAGGGGTTCAGCACGACCGGCAGCGGCTTCAGCGTCGCCGCCGCAGCCGCAAACTCGCCGTGGGATGCCGTCAGCCAGATATTCGGGCTGGAATAAATATCGTTCGCGTCGCCGCCGTAGGGGAATTGGTCTTCGTTGTCGTGCGCGTAGAGGCTGAACGCCAGCCCAAGCTGCTCTAAGTTCGAGAGACAGGCCGTCTGCCGCCCTTTGGCCCGGACGGACAGAAACACCGGAAACAGCACCGCCGCGAGCAGGGCGATGACCGCGATGACGACCATCAGTTCAATCAATGTAAAGCCGCGCTTCTTCATGGAGTCGCCTCTTGCAGTTCCAGCAGCCGTTTCAGCGAGTTTTCGGCCATCTTCAATCCTAACGCCCCCGCCGCCCGGCTTCGCAGCTTGCCTTCGGCGTCGAACAAAAAGTAGGTGGGCCACACCCCACCCGTCTGAAACCTGTCGCCAATAGCATGGTCGTTATCAATCGCGCACGGCCCGGCCAGTCCCAATTCTACTACAGCCGCTTTGACCTTTTCCATATCCATATCTGACTCCATGCGCGGCATATGAACGGAAATCAACTGCAAGCCTTGTGCCGCATAAGTTTCTGTCAACTGCTGAAGGCGCGGCAAATTCATTTTGCAAACGGGGCAGGAAATGGCCCAAAACTGGAAGAGTATCGGTCTGCCCAGCAGGCTATCGACGTTGGTAGGATTGTCAAGCCAGACCGCTGTGCTTGAAAGTGTTGGTATATGTGTTCCGATTTGCAGAAGCATTTTATTGATATTTGTCAATCGGTCGGGGGCGGATGGTAAGGCAGCTCATAATGCGAGGCTCTCACTTTAATAGCTTCGGCTTGCGCTGCTGCGTCAACTGCATTGACACGTTTTTGCTTCTCCTCGGCTGGAAGGTGCAAGCGATCACAGGCAATAACTTCCTGATGAACTGACATAAAAGTCGCTTTGAACAGCTTTCTTTCTGCATCATTCTGCTTTTTGTGGTGGGCGTTAGCAAGACTTTTGAGCGCTTGCTGACTGTCGCCCGCACGAGTTTGATGGCTTATAATAGCCGCGACTGTACCGAATAAAAAAATCACTAAAAAGACACCCAACAACACTTTGATCTTTGTATTGGCCATAAGCGATTTCCCTGTTGCTTTTTGCTTCACTTTCGTTTACATCAGGAATGGGCATTCCCGCATAAATAAATTATCCAAGAACGCCCTTATGATTACGAAACTGCCGTTTGCTATGTGATGGTCACCTGTTGTATGCAATTGCATAGGCAAGGGACAGGCGAGAGATTGTTGCAAGTAGTTTGGGCATCTGAGATTTTTTGGCTCTGTTTGTCATAATCGTAGAGCTTGCTGCAGTAACCAAACGTATGTCCCTGAACGCTGCATTGGTGCATGTTGTGTTCGAGAGCGCTTTGATTCGTTGCATAATCATCACAGCATTTCCAGCATGCAGGAAATGTGTCTTGCCTACAATCAGGCCAACTGGAACTGTCCGCAAACGCGATGCCAGCGTTTTTGAACTCGTGGGCGACGGTTTCGGCGATCTGCCGGGTGGCTTCGTGTTCTTCCATCTTTTTGATGACCATCCGGGCGAGGTCATCGGCGGCGAACATACCGAAGAGGGCCATGCCGGAGGTGATGCCGAACTTTTTGAGGGCGGAGCGGCGGGTCAGCTTTTCGGCTTCGAACTTTTTGCGGGCGTCGAGAAGCTCTTCCGAGGAAGAATTGGTTGGGGTGACGGGTTTTTCAAACATGATTGCTCTCCGGGGTCGGCGTGAGGTCTTGCAGAGAATGGGGGGCGGCGTCAAGTTCGGCCTGTTGTTTTTGCAGGGCCAGCACACGGGCGAACACAAGGTCGGCGAGGCCGTTGATGCGGTCGCGCTCCTCGATTTTGTCCACGACCGCTTGGGCGACCATATCAACATAGGCGTTGCGTTCTTCGGGGGCGAACAAGGGCATGGGCGGCGTTCCTCTCACTTGTCAACAGAAAGAGAAGCGGCGTCAGTGAGAGGGTGGAACGTGCTGACGCGCTGCTCGTGTCGGAACCGATTGCTCGGAACCGATTGCTCGGAACCGATTGCTCGGAACCGCAGAGGCAGCGCGGCGGTGCGGTGACTAGCGGGGTGTTGAAACCAGTATAACACACTCTTGACGGGATTTATGTTAAGAGAAGATTAAATTTTCGGAACGGTTTATCTATCCCCGGCACTTGCGCCAGGGATGGGTATCTCCCGCCAAATCAGGTATAATACTACGCTTTTTGCGCTGGAATTTGCTTGAATTGCGGAGGCCGCATGAACGAAGATGTTTCACAAGTCTTAAACGAAAAAGTTACAAATGAACTGGTGCCGGCGGAGCCGGCGTATGACCTGGCGGTCGGCGTCGCCCGGATTGACGCCGCGCCGACCCTGGCCGAAAAAAGCCGCCTGCTGTGGGAGCTGCCGCCCGACGCCCGCCACCACACCCTCGGGGCGCTGCCCGCCCCGGTGGTCGCCGCGCTGATTGAAGGCGATCCCGAGCGCAACACGGGGCTGATCGCCAGCCTGCCGGCCGACAAGTACCGGCAGGTGATCAATCTCGGCACGCCTGCCCAGGGCCGAGCGTGGCTCGAGCGGGCGGTCGGGTCCGGGACGCTCGCCGGCTCGATCCTGCCGTCCTTGATGACCGGCAGCGACCTCGCCGACATGCTGGTCACCGACCCCGGCGTCCGCCGCGCCCTGCCGCGCCTGCTGAACTTCGAGCGGGCCGAGCGCTGGCGGCAGCTTCTCACGACCAACGAATGGCACAAAAACATTGACGAGCTTTTGATGTCGGACACCGACGAGCTGCTGAAGCGCGTGTCTATTCGCAACGAACCCGTCAAAGCGGTTTTGCAGTCGCTGCTCGACTATGTGCCTGAATTGTACTTGGAAGTGGTGAATTTAGCCCGCGACCGGGCCGCGCGGATGGAAGACCACGAAAGCGAGCTGGAAGATATTACTTCCCTGCCGTTCGGCCTGCCGGAGCTGCTGAACCCGAGCGTTCCCGCCGGGGCGGGGGTGCGCGACGCCCAAGCGGCGGTCTCGCCGCTGGCGGATTTGATTCCCGAAGGCGGGGACCCGGTGTTTGCCCTGGCGACCGCTGGGCTGAACTCCGCCCGCAAAGCCGTTTTGGAGGATCAGTTGAAAACGCTGCTGCGCGACGAGATTGTCGCCACGGCGTCGTTTGCCGCCGCCGACATGCAGCGGGCCGCCGGCCGGGTCTTGTTTTACCTCCGGGCGGGACTGGAATCGTTCGGCCCGACCCTGGGCGATGCGACCCGCGCCCTGGAAACTCAGCAATTAAGCGAAATCAGCGCGATTGGGGCACGGCTGGCGGAAAGCTACCGCCAAAAAGCGCTGAGCTTTGCCGGCCTGCGCGACTGGCTGGATGCCAAGCAGAAGTCGCTTCTCGATGCCATGCGTCAGCCCGAAGCGGGCGTGGACCCCGAAACCCGCGAGCCGGTGCTCTATTTGGCCGCGCGGCCCAAGCAGGACCGGGCGGACTGGCTCCCCACCCCGCTGCCCGAAGTCCAGACCCGGCTCGCCGACATCGGCGCGTGGGGGCCGCTGGCCCGCGCGGCGTTCGGCACGCCCGAGCGGATGCACCTCATTTACGGCACCCATCGCACCCGGACCTGGGACGAAGCCGTCCGCCGGACGGTGCTCGCGCTGGTCCTGTACCGCCGCTGGGAACCCGAATTGATCCGCCCCGCCGAGGACTACGCCGCGTTCAAGCGCCAGTACGGACAGGGCAAAAAGAACGGTCTCGACGAAGCCCGGCAGATCATCCTGGAGGCTTTGGACGCGACGCCGACGGCGGCGTGGAAGCCGAGCGACGCCAAAACCCGCGCCCGCGACCTGCTGCTCCGCGCGGTCGGCGAGATCGAGACCCAGCCGCTGCCGGCAGCCGAGCCGCCCAAGCGCCGGACCACTTACCAAGACAAAAGGACACCAAACGATTGATTCTTACCCGCCGCGCCCAATCGCTCGCAAATCAAGCGTTCACGCTGATTGAGCTGCTGGTCGTCATCGCCATCATCTCGATCCTCGCCGCCATCTTGTTCCCCGTGTTCCAAAAAGTCCGCGAGAATGCCCGCCGCGCGGCCTGCCAATCGAACTTAAAGCAGATCGGCCTGGCGTTCGACCAATATGTGCAGGACTACGACGAGACCTATCCCTGCACCGGCGATATGGGGCTATGGCAGGGGCGGCGCTTTCGATGGCCGATTATGCCATATTTGACGATTGGGCAGAAGAAAAACAGCGTCGGCTTCGGCTCGGTCGGCGGCCCAAATACCGCCGCGTTTCTGCACTGCCCGTCGGACACTGCCGGGGCCTATGATAACACGTCGTATGCCTACAGCGCGGCGTTCTACACCCAAAATGCGGGCGAGATCACCGACATTCACTGCCTTTATCCGACTCCCTGCACCGGCCCGGCACCGGTGATCGCGGCCCAGACCGCCGCGCGAACGGCATTCCCCGCCCAAAAAGTGCTGGTCGGGGAGTGGGATGACAACCACGATGGCCTGCATGCCGTCGGCGGCTGGTGGACGGGGAACACGCTATCGTCGCGCGACTACTTATTCGCCGACGGCCATGTCAAGTCCCTGCGAGCGTCGGTTCTCACCGGCTGGCAGACCTACAGCGACGGCTACCCCGACCCGAATGTCACGCCGGGGGGAATCGCCGGGCGGGATGTGGAGTAACCTACCCCCGGAACGGAAGTTCCGGGGGTGGGTTACGCGACCGCCCCAATCAGCTCGTTGACATCGGCGATGCCGTTTTCTTCCAAGTAGCGCTCCAGCCCCGTGACAAGATCGGTCGTCGCCGCCGGGTTCACAAATGTCGCCGTGCCGACAGCGACGGCAGTGGCTCCGGCGAGTAAAAACTCAATCGCGTCGGTGACATTGACAATGCCGCCCATGCCGATGAGGGGGACTGACGGCAGGGCGCGATGGACCTGCCAGACGCAGCGCAGGGCGACCGGCTTGATGGCGGGGCCACTGAGGCCGCCGGTGATATTCGCCAGGCGGAACTTGCGCTTTTTGATGTCAATCGCCGTGCCGAGCAGGGTGTTGATCAAGGACAGCGCATCCGAGCCGGCATCGGTCGCCGCGCGGGCAATCGGCACCAGGTCCGCGACATTCGGCGACAGCTTGGTAATCAGCGTCAAAGGGGTGACTTTGCGGACTTCGCGGATCAGCTCCGCCGTCAGGTCGGGATTGACCGCAAAATCGCAGCCGTGCTTGACATTCGGGCACGAGATGTTGATTTCTAGGCCCTGCACCCCGCCCGCCGCCGTCAGCTTCTCCGCCAGCGCCACATAATCGCCGACCCCGGTGCCGACCAAGTTGACAATCACCGGCACGTCAAACTGCCGCAGAAACGGCAGTTTTTCGGCAATAAAATTGTCCACCCCGCTGTTTTGCAGCCCGATGGCGTTGAGCAGCCCCGACGGCGTCTCGACAATGCGCGGGGTCGCGTTGCCCCGGCGCGGCTCCAGCGACGTGCTTTTGACCACCACCGCGCCGAGCGCGTTCAAATCTACAATGCCGGCCATCTCCGGGCCGAAGCCGAACGTGCCCGATCCCGTGACAATCGGATTGCGGAGCGTCAGCGCTCCAATCTTAACCGCTGTGGTTACCATGCGACCTCCGCAGCTTCAAACACCGGGCCGTCCACGCAGCACCGGACCCGGCGGCCGTCGGTCAAATCCAGGACGCACCCCATACAGACCCCGATCCCGCAGGGCATCGCGACTTCCACCGAAAGCTGACACGGCACCCCGGCGGCCAGGCAAACGTCGCCGACCGCCCGCATCATCGGGGTCGGCCCGCAGCAGTACACCGCGACCGGCCGGTTCGCATGCTCGGCCAGCAGCGGCCCGAGCACATCGGTGACTCGGCCCGCCGTGCCGTGGGACCCGTCCTCGGTCGCCGCCCGCGTGTCTATTCCTGCCTCCCGCAGCTCGGCTTCGCACAAAAGCAACTCTTTGCGGCGAGCGCCGACAATAAACACCAAATTCGGCTTTGCTTCGGTCCGGTGCAGCTCCCGCGACAAAAACACCAGCGGCGGGACGCCGTAGCCGCCGCCGACCAGCACATGCAGCGCCTCGGGGCGCGGGTCAGGCCGGAAAATGCGCCCGCCGAGCGGGCCGACCAAATCCAGCACCTCGCCGGGCCGCTTGCGGCTCATGCCCTCGGTGGTCGCGCCGACAATCGAGTACAGCAGGCTGATAAAGCCGCGCTCACGGTCCACGGTGTAGATTGAAAACGGCTTCCGCAAAAGCGGGTCGGTGCGCTCGGCAGTCAGGACATTCACAAAATGCCCCGGCTGCGCGGCGGCGGCCAGCGCCGGCGCATCGCAGACGACGACTTTGTGCCCGGCAATCAGCGGGTCGTTGGCAAGAATGGGGGCAAAAAATTGCCGGGGAGAAACCAAAGATGGCATGAAAAGAATTCCTTACGGCAGCGGCGGATGAGCACAAAGCGTTAAAATTGTGTTGACAAGAGATTTCAGCTCCGGGCATTGGCCGACAGCTACGCTTAAGTCGTTTTGGGCTAGGATTTTTTCCGCCTCGCGCGGCTTGTTGTACTCCCGATGCTTGCCGAGGCGAAAGACTTCTTTGAGATGATAGGCCGGTGATTTGTCATGGTTTACGTCTTCCGGCTTTCCACTCGGCGCACTCTTGTTGTGCTTGGCTATCTCTTGAATCGTCGTCCAATAGGGCAGAAGCCAGGCTTCAAAGTCATGCTGGGCGGCGTGAGGATAAAACTTGGGGTTGTCCCCGACCCAGGCCCGCATTTTTTGCTTGGCATCCTCCGCATCACTGAAGTCCCTTGCTTCGGGATTGCTGCTGGTGTAGACATCGGTGAGCGCAATCACAGCGTCATAAGCCGCTCCGCCCGAAAGCAGATTTTCGACCAGCCGCTTAAGTTTTTCTTCTTTAGGAACCCTGCCGTTTTGGGGAAATGCTTTAATTGTGGGCATCGCCTCTTTAAGATAATCCGTCAAGTATCTTCGCAGAGCCGGCAAAAACGCAGTTTCGGTTTTTCCTTCCACTATAAGAGCAATTCTCATGGGCGTCCCCCCAAAACGTTCATGCTCCACAGCTCATCGAGCGTGTAGTCCGACAGCCACCGCTCCAAGTCCAGCGTGTCGCCCCACGTCATCGTCGTGACGCCGTCTTCCTGGTCGGCAACGAGAATTTCGTCCGGCTGGAGAGCGCCGACGAGCCGGTCGGCATGGGTCGCCACAATGAGCTGGGTCCGCTGAGAGGCTTCGCGCATCAGCCCTGCAAGCAGATTAAGAATCTGGGGATGCAGACTGACTTCCGGCTCATCAATCAAAGTGATTGCCGTCAGGTCTTTACTCAGCAGAAGTGTCGTCAGCCAAAGAAACCGAAGCGTGCCCTCGGAAAGCTGGTTCATATAGAACGGCTGTGAAAAATTGCGGTCTTTCCAGGTCATCGCGAGTGTCCCGGCCGCGACCGGCGGGAAGCTCAATTTCTCGAAGTCAGGGAATGCTGTTTTCAGCGTGTCCTCAATCAGCTCAAATTGGTCGGCGTCTGTTTCACGAAGGTAATAAAGGCAGGCGGTCAGGTCTTCTCCGTTTGCGCCCGGCAGAGACACGGGCCGCATCGGCTGAGGCAGTCGAACCGGACTCCCCGGCAGAACATTCAGCGCCCCATAAAACGTGCAGGAGGCCAGCTTTTGACGCAGGCTTTCCGGCGCTGCAAACATTTTCGGAACCTGCGACAACGAGGTTTCGAAGCTGTTATGCTGCCAGCTTGGCCTGACCAGCTTGCTTTCCACATCATAGTATCGTATATCGGCCCCGTGCGAGTCAATGTGCGTGAAAGGCTGAGCGTCGCCTTTGTTTTTTTGCGTCAGCGTTTCCAGGCCGGTCTCGTAATACCTGCCCGCAGGAGTAATCTGCAAATCGTATTCCAGCGGCTCATGCTGCGGCACGCTCATCCGCAGCGCGATTTCCAGTTTTCGGGATTTATCCCGCGTCAGAATTTCGCTCAATCCCCCGTATTCGGAAATCTTTGCTTCCATCTGTCCTTTGGCAGAAGCAGCCAGAAGAGAGAGTATTTCCAGCAGCGATGTTTTGCCGACGCCGTTTGCCCCGATCATCACCGCGAGCGGACGCATCGTCAGCTTGACAGCTAACAAGCGACGGTAGCCTTGAATGGAAATGTATTCTAAAATGTTTCCCGAGTCTGTCATAAAAGGCTATTCTTCCTGCCGCGAATGTAGACAAACCGCGCGGGGGCGTCGCAGACCACGACTTTGTGCCCGGCAATCAGCGGGTCGTTGGCAAGAATTGTTGCGAAAATTTGTTGGGGCATTGCTGGTTTCCAAAAGACTTGTAATTAGTGTACCCGGTGACGGTTCATACCGGGCCGGGACAGCAGGCAAAAGCGGGAAACGCATAGGCTAAGCCTTCTGAAAAATCAACGCCCGAGAGAGCGCGTGTTGTCCACCCAAATCTTGGTGCGGGTCGTGGACAGCGTGCGGCTGCTGCCGTCTTCCGCTTCGGCTTCGATCACATACTCGCCGTCGGGAACCGTGCGCGTGTCCCAGCGCAGGGTGTACGGGACGCTGTTGGTAATCCCGACAAATTCGCCGTCGCGGCGAAACGACACAAACGCCGTTTGCCGGTCCGGCGCGGCGGCGGCGATGCTGATGGTGCCGCGCTCGATCAGCGACTTTCCGGCGCGGGCGTTTTCGCGTGCAGTCTGCGCGTAGTCGCTTTCGGCGATGCGGATTTGGCCGGCCCGCCAGGGCGCGTCCCCCGACGCGCGGCGGACCAGGCGCAGGGCGGTGACATCGGCCAGCGCCAGCGGGCGGCTGCCGACCAGCGCCGGCAGCGGCTCCCAGCCGCCGTGATTGCGCTGCACTTCCGTGCGCCACGAATGCTGCGGCTCGGACACGCTCCACGCCAGGTCGAAATACCCGAAAAACAGCGGCGGGCGGCCTTCCATTTCGGGCGTCGGGGGCCGCTTGCGCGAGCCGATGACCAGAACCGACGGAGCGCCCGCGCCGTCGCCCTGGGCGTTGTGGAACGCCGGCTGGATTTGGAAGCCTCCGCGCCGCTCGGGGCCGACCCCCTCAAACAGCGGCGACGTGCTTGCCGGGGCTGTGGAGACCGTAATCACCCCGTCGTGATTGGTGTTGATCCCCCCGACCCCCGTGTACGAGCAGCCGTCGTAGCGCCCAATCCCGACCACCGGCTTGACCACATGGGTCAGAACGCTGGTCGCGCCGTCGGCGTAGGTGACGCGCACGTCGCCGCCGGCATGGTTGTCGAAGTCCACTTCCTGAAGGGGATTAGCCGGGGCCAGCACGACAATCACCAAAACGTCGCCGTCGGCGGGCAGGTAATTCACCGGCAGCGGCTGAAGGTCGCTGCCCATGCCGTGCTCCAAATACACGGCATTGCCGACCAGTGGGGACAGCCCCCGAAAGATGCTTGTGCCGACCGGAATGGTCGTGTAGATGCCCGAGAGGCCCGACACATGCCCGCCGAACAGTTTGGGCGTTTGAGCAAACTCGCGCGGCAGGATATTAATCAAAAGCGGGTCCGGCGTCCCGCCGTCGCCGACCCGGATGCGGATGCCGTGCACCGCCGTCGCCGCGACCGTAGCGGGCCGCGCGTACCCCGCCGCCGAGTAGCCCATCAGGCTTTCCGTCGCCGGGGCCGTCACCCGTCCGACTAAGTGCCAGTGCGCCCCCGCATCGCTCGACACTTGGATGGCCCCGTCCACACTGTTGACAAGGCGTATGCGATGGGTCTCAGTCTGAGCAAACGCCGGAAAGCGCGGCGGCGTTTCGGCGGCGCGGGGCGCGGTCAGCAGCAGGAAAAACAGAAGAAAGACTGGCAGGGCGGCAACGCGCATAACGCATTATAGCATACCCCGCGCCGGCCTGCTCCGGGCAAACACCCGCGCCGCCGCGAAAACTCCCTGTTTTCTTAACGTCCGCTTAATGCCTGCTTAATGTTCGCTTAATCTCTCTCGGCTATCATCTCCCTGCACTGCCTGTGCAGTGAAGCACGCTCACTTACTTTTCAGGAGAACTCGCCATGATCGCTCGTTTCACCCGCCGCTCCGGCCTCACCCTGGCGGCGCTTGCCGCCCTCGGCGTCGGCACTGCCGCCGCCGCGCAGGCCCAGACCTTCACGTCCTGGACCTTCAACAACGCCGCTGTCGGCGCCAACTCGTCCCCGAAGCCGACCTTCGGCACGGGCACCGCGTCCACACTCGGCATGACCAACACCTACGGCACGCCCGGCCCCAGCGTGGATGCGTCGGACATTCTCGTCAGCCCCGGCTCGTCCACCTCGCCGGCCGGCACCCCGGCGACCGACCAGGACTGGCGCATTCGCGGCGGGCAGGCCCCCGGCAGCACCGCCGCCGCTAACGGCTGGTCGTCGCTCGCCCCGCAGTATTCGCAGGGCGCACAATTCCTGGTCAGCACCGCCGGCGAGTCGAACATCAAAGTGACGTTTGACTGGAACCCGACCGCCCAGGGCGTCGGCGACCTCGAGCTTCAGTACACCACCAACGGCGCGACGTTCCAGAACGCCGCTTTGTTCAGCACCAACCGGGCCGTCGGCTCGGCGTTCTACAACGGCCTGTCGTACACGTTCGGCGCGGACGCGTCCAACAACGCAAACTTCGGCATCCGCTTCGTGAACGCATTCACCGGCGCACAGGAAGTCAACACCACCGGCGCTCCGCTGAACAACACGTCCGGCAACTGGCGCTTCGACAACGTGAACTTCAGCGGCACCCCCGCCGCCGTCCCGGAAGCGTCCACCACCCTCACCCTCGGCCTGCTGCTGGCCCTCGGCCTCGGCGCGGCCGCCGTCGCCAAAAAGCGCACCGCCCGCGCATCGTAACTCGGCGTCACCGACGATAAAAAAGCGGCTGCTGTATTCAGCAGCCGCTTTTTTGCCATGATTTTGGTCTGCCCGAACCATTCTGCCGCCGTGCCGCGTTGAAGAACGTATGCACACACGCTGTCGGCCTGCCTTTACCTTGATTGAGCTGTTAATTGTTCTCGCCGTTCTCAGCCTGCTCGCTGCGCTTCTGTTTCCGGTGTTCGCGCACGCACGGGAAAAAGCGCGGCGGACTGTCTGCGCGAGCAATCTGCGGCAGATTGGGCTGGCCGCAATGCAATATGAGGGCGACAATGACGGCCTGCTGTTTCATGCATTGGGTCATGCGGAGGAAAGCGGGCTGGTAACATACTGGAGTTTTTGCTGGAACACGCTGCCGCTGCCGAACAAAACCGTGGACACGTCCTGCGGGCCGCTTGCGCCGTTTCTTCGCAGCGCCGCTGTCTGGAACTGCCCGTCCGCCACGGGCCTGCACGCGGCCGACTACTTTAACCCCGTGCCGCCGCCGTATGGCCTGAATGTTGCTTTCGCACGGGCCGAACTTGGTCAGGGGCATCCCGTGTCGCTTGCTCAGGCCGAAGTTCCTGCTGAAACAATTTTCGCTGCCGATAGCGCTACCGGCCCTGACCCCGGCGGCAGGCCGTCTTGGTCGAAAGATATTTTCCTGCCGTCGGACCATGATCCGGCGGTGCAGGGGCGGCATTCCGGCATGGCAAACGTCGTTTGGCTCGACGGCCACGTCAGCGCCCGCAAGCCGGTTGCTTCGGACGCAGAGCGCCAGAACTCAAACATCGGCGACATTCTCAACGGCCCGTTGACAGGCAACGCTCAGACAGACAATTATTACTATGAGCTGGTGAAGCCGTGAAAAGAGTCCGGCAGAAAGACCCGGTATTGAAATACCGGGCTGGTGAAGCACAGAAAGTCGCTGCGCGGCTGAAGAAAACTCGCTTCCCCTCCCAAAGCGGGAAGGGTAGGAGTTTCAACAAGGGGCGCGGGCCAAAACTCTTTGTCCTTCTATTTCGGGAGGACCCCTGCGGAGCGAAGAACGAGCGCAGCAAGGAGGTGGCTACTTGTCTTCGCGCAAGTCAGCAAAGAGAATAGTAGACAAGTACCGCTCGCCGTTGGACGGGATGATAATCGCCACGGTCTTGCCGGCGTTTTCGGGCCGATGGGCGACCTGCATGCCGGCGCACAGGGCGGACCCCGACGACAGGCCGATGAGAATGCCTTCTTCAACCCCGCAGCGCCGCGCCCATTTGACTGAGTCTTCGGTGGAGACTTGGATCACTTCGTCCACAATCGCCATGTCGAGGTTGTCGGGGACAAAGCCCGCGCCGATGCCCTGGAGTTTGTGCGGGGCGGGCTTGACGGGCTGGCCTTCGCGGGTCTGGGTAATCACCGGCGACTCGACCGGCTCCACGGCAATCGCTTTGAATTCGGGCTTGCGCTCTTTCCAGACTTCGGCGATACCGCTCAGTGTTCCGCCGGTGCCGACCCCACCGACCACGATGTCTATCTTGCCTTCGGTGTCGTCCCACAGCTCCTGAGCGGTCGTGCGCCGGTGCACCGCCGGGTTCGCCGGGTTCTTGAACTGCTGCGGCACAAACGAGCGCGGGGTGCGGGCCGCGATCCGCTCGGCTTCGGCAATCGCGCCGCGCATGCCTTCGGGGCCGGGGGTCAGGACAAGCTCCGCGCCGTAGCCGCGCAGCAGCAAGCGCCGCTCGACCGACATGGTTTCGGGCATGGTCAGAATGCACCGATAGCCTTTGGCGGCGCAGACAAACGCCAGCCCGATCCCGGTGTTGCCCGAAGTCGGCTCGACAATCACCGAATCGGGGTGCAGGACGCCCCGCGCTTCGGCGTCTTCAATCATCGCCAGCGCGATCCGGTCTTTGACCGACGACGCCGGATTGAAAAACTCCAATTTCAGCAGCACTGTCGCTGCTGCGCCGTCGGTGATTTTGCTGAGCTTGACCAGCGGGGTCCCGCCGACCAGCTCGGTGATATTTTCGTAAATAGGCATGGGGAGCACTCCTGTTTTATTTGTATGATACCCGTTTTGCCGGAAGAACCCCTCCCGCTCGTTCCTCGCTCCCTCCCCTGCTAGGGAAGGGCAAAGAAACAGGCCGGGCGGCCTTTGGCAGCGGCCCGAGCTTCTTGTTTCGCAGTCCGTATAGCCCTTCCCTAGCAGGGGAGGGAGCGAAGAATGAGCGGGAGGGGTTCTTCACGCGGGTAGGTTCCCCTTGACATTCGCCGCGAAAAATGATACGCTTTCGGCATGGCTGACATTGAAACCCAACCGGAAGAAATGCCGGAAGAAAAACGCCCGCGTGTTGTGGTCGTCGGCAGCGCCAACGCCGACATGGTGGTGCGCGTGCCGCAGCTTCCCCTGCCCGGCGAAACCCGGCTCGGCGGCGTGTTCGCCCTGGTTCCCGGCGGCAAAGGGGCCAACCAGGCCGTCGCCGCCGCGCGTCTCGGGGCCGCGGTCACGTTTGTCGGCTGCGTCGGAGCCGACAGCTTCGGGGACATGCTGGCGCTGAATTTGGAAAACGAAGGGATCGGCACCGGGTTTGTCGTCCGCGATCCCGATGCCCAAACCGGGGTTGCGCTGATCACGGTGGACGAAACCTACGGCGAAAACACGATTGTGGTCGCGCCGGGCGCGAATGCCAAGCTGTCGCCGGCGCTGGTGGACCTCGCCGCCGCCGCCATCCGCGATGCCGATGTGGTGCTTTGCCAGCTTGAAATCCCGATGGAAACGGTGCTGTTCGCCCTGCAAACGGCCCGAGGGGCAGGCGTCACGACTATTCTCAATCCCGCCCCCGCCCAGGCGCTGCCGGGCGACATGCTGGCCGCCGTGTCCGTGCTGACCCCGAACCAGACCGAAGCCGCGCAGATTTTAGGGGGCGATTACGACCCGTCGGCCTCTGCCTTGATGCTGAAGCACCGGGGCGTCGAGACCGTCCTCGTCACGCTCGGCGCGGACGGCGTGCGCCTCGTGACCGCCGACCAAAACCTCGGCATTCCGGCGTTTCCCGCCGCCCATGTCGCCGACACCACCGCCGCCGGCGACTGCTTCAACGGCGCACTCGCCGTCGCCCTCGGCGAAGGGCAGCCGCTCGAAGACGCGGTTAAGTTCGCCAACGCCGCCGCGTCGCTGAGCGTCGAAACCGAAGGCGCACAGCCGTCCCTCCCGAACCGCCTGGCCGTTAACAAGCGGCTGCTGGGAGAGTGAGCAAGACAATGGCAGCAGATCGCACAGAGGCAGTTTACACAGACTTGGTGCAGAGGGCGGACGCACAGGAAGCTCTCGCCTGGCTCAAAGAAGCGAAAGGCCCGGAAGATCGCACCATCAGCGGCGGGGATGGAAGCGAGACAGCCTGGCTTGCAGACAAAGCCCTTCGTATTGTCCAAGAACTGTATACGCTAGGAGCCGTTGCAGTTACGGCGGTCGAGATTGAAGACCTGGATGAGCAAGCGACGCATTCGGATACGTCAACGCTAGTTATCGAGCTGCCACAAGAAGCAGTCAAGCGAGCCAAGCTTTTCGCATGGTGCGCGGGGTTCGCGCATGGCACAGGGTGGGACCCAGCGACCGATGAGGGCCAAAAGTATCTGCTTGTTTGGCGTGACTAAAGCCCATGCCATAAATGGCACGGCTACACGGCGAAGACGCCACAAAACACCCGCTTCGCGGGGTTAAGAGAAAGATGAAGATAATGCCGAGATGTTCCGAGTCCCGCGAAGCGGTACTTCGTGGCGTCTTCGCCGTGTAGCCGTGCGTTTTAACGCATGGTCTTAACGCATCAACCCCCAAAAACCGGGTATTATTCTCCCATGCCAACTGCTACTGAGACAAATGTTCGCGTTCGTTTTGCCCCGTCCCCCACCGGGGCGCTCCATATCGGCGGCATCCGCACCGCGCTGTGGGACTGGCTGTACGCCCGCCACACCGGCGGGACGTTTATTCTGCGGATTGAAGACACCGACAAAAACCGTGAAACCGAGGATGGAGTCCAGGTGATTTTGGACTCGCTCCGTGAGTACGGCTTAGACTACGACGAAGGCCCCGAAAAAGGCGGGCCGTTTGCGCCGTATATTCAGTCCCAACGGTTAGATATTTACCAGAAACATGTCGAGCAGCTCCTCGCCGACGGCAAAGCGTACCGGGCCTACGACACGCCCGACGAGCTGGCGCGGATGCGCGAAAACCAGCAAAAACGCGGCCTGCCGCCCGGCTACGACCGCCGCCACCGGCACCTGACCGACGCCGAGCGGGCCGAGTACGAAACCACGCGCGGGGGGTTCGGGACGGTCCGCTTTGCCGTGCCTTTGGAGGGCGAAACGACGTTCACCGATGCGGTCTACGGCGAGATTACGGTCCAGAACCGAATCTTGGAAGATGCGATTTTACTCAAATCCGACGGCTACCCGACTTACCACTTAGCCGCCCAAGTGGACGATCATCTGATGGAGATTTCCCATGTCCTGCGCGGCGAAGAATGGCTGCCGTCGGCCCCGCTGCATATTCTGATCCACCGCGCCCTGGGCTGGGAGCCGCCGATTTACGCCCACCTGCCGGTGATGATGGGACCCGACAAAAAGAAGTTCGGCAAGCGCAACGGGGCGCTCGGAGCGCTCGAATACCCGAAGCAGGGGTATCTGCGCGAGGCGACGCTGAACTTTCTCGCGATGCAGGGCTGGTCGCCGAAAGAAGAGCGCGACTTGTTTTCCGTGCCGGAGCTAATCGAGAAGTTCGACATTTCCGGCATTCTCAATCGCTCGCCGATTTCCGACCCCGAAAAGCTGCTCTGGTTCAACGGCCAGTATATTCGTCAGTTGTCCCTGCCGGAGCTTGCCGCTCAGACGCTGCCGTTTCTCCAAGACGCCGGCCTGGTCGGCCCCGACCCCGACGCCGAAACACTGGACTATCTCGGGCGCGTGCTGGCGCTCGAGCAGGAGCGCATGAAAATCCTGGCCGAAGCGCCCCTGCTGGCCGACTTTTTTCTGCTCGGCGACGACGAGTATTTGTTTGACGACAAAGCCGCTCAAAAATGGCTGAACCACCCCGGCGTCGAAGGCCGCTTAAAGCGTGTCCGGGACGGCTTTCAATCGCTGGAAGTCTTTGACCACGCTTCGACCGAAGAAGTCGTCCGGGCCACGGTGGAAGAGTTCGGCGTCAAAGGCGGCGACGTGATCCATCCCGTCCGGGTCGCGATTTCAGGCCGCACCAACGGGCCGGGCCTGTTCGACGCCATTGTCGTGCTCGGGCGTGAGCGGTGCATTAAGAGATTGAACCGGGCGCTGGGGATGGTGAAAGAATAGCAGGAGCGGAAAGCGAGGAAGCGAGGGAATGAAGAGCGAGGGAATGAATTCCTCTCGCTGAATTGCATCCTTCGGATGTAGGATCGGATGTAGGAAGGGCACACGCTGGGTTTCTTTCGTCCGAAGGACGCCATTCAGCGAGAGGAATTCATTCCCTCGCCCTTTATTCCCTCGCTCTTCATTCCTCGCTTCCTCTCGCCTTCGGAACACAACTTATGGAAATTACCGATGTCAATACGCTGTTTGGGGCCTACCCGGCGCAGCACGCGGACAGCAGCCCGGAAACGCTGGTGGACGCCATGCGGATGAACGGCATTGACTGGGGGCTGACGCTCTCCACTTACGGCTTGTTTTATCAGGCCGAAGCCGGGAACGAGGAAACCATGCGGGCGTGCCGGGCGCATGACCATTTGATCCCCGTCGCGACCCTGAACCCGACCCATTACTGGGGGCAGGACGGCGTGATTGAGGCTATCGCCGAAAATGCGTTTGAAATGGTTCGCTTTTTCCCGCATTTGCAGGGCTGGCCGCTCGAATACGCGCCGTTTCTGCGGATTTTGTCGGCGCTCGGGCGGCTGCCCAAAATGCCGATCATGGTCAGCGCCGAAAAGCGCGGCGATGCGACCCAATTAGCCCGGCTTTTGGACGACTTTCCCCACGCGGTGGTGCTCGGCGGCATTTCGCCCGACACGCTCTCGGAAGCGATACTTTTGATGCGGGTGCATGAGAATTTGCATTTGGAAACCCATGCGCTCGCCGCGCCGTATGCCCTGCCGCTGCTCCGGGATACGGTCGGGATTGGGCGAGTGCTGTTCGGCTCCGATGCGCCGGGCCGCTCCCCCGCCGCCGCCCTGCGGTACGTGCGGTCGTCGGGATTATCCGAGACCGACCAAGCCGCCGTGCTGTCCGGCAATGCCCAGGCGATTTGGCAGGCGGGAAGCGAGGAGTAGCCGGGGTTGTGGAAAACCCCGACAGGGAAATGTCCTTCGGACAAAGAACACGGAAAAGACTTTTTCGGCCTCATCTTCGTGCGAAGCACACTTCTTTGCCGGGGTTTTCCACAACCCCGGCTTTGGTAACACATTATGCCGACTTTTGATACCCATGCTTATTTCGGCCCGTCGCCGTTTTCCGGGGAGATGGCGTCGCGCGACGCCGTGCTGGCAGCCCTGCGGCGGCGCGAGCTGGCCGGAGTCGCGCTGATTTCCGCGCTCGGCGCCCAATGCGATTTTGTCGCAGGCAACCGAGCGCTGCGCGAGACGGTTGCTCCGGAAAACGGCGTGTTCGGGTGGGTGACGCTGAACTCGGGGTACTCCGCCGAGTCGCAGGAAGAGCAGCGGCGGCACCAGAACCGGCGCGGCATGGTCGGCGCGGCCTTGTTCGCCGCGCCGGGCCGGCCGGTGACTTTGGAGGACGCCCGCGAGATACTCAACGCCCAGCGGCGGTACGCCAAGCCGGTCGCGCTGCCGGTGCCCGACGGCGACGCGGTGCATCAAGCCCGATTGATTGCCGCCGAGTTTCCCGCCATGAAGTTTGTGCTGCTCGGCATGGGCGGCGAAGACTGGCGAGTCGCGGTCGCGACCGCCAAAAAGCACCTGAATATTTACCTGGAAATCTCCGGCAGTCTGGACGCCGACAAAATCGCGCAGGCGTCGGCGATTGTCACCCCCCGCAAGCTGCTGTACGGCTCCGGCCTGCCCGCCGGCAGCCCCGAGCTGACCCTGGCTTTGGTCGAGACCGCCCCGACCCTGACCCGGCCCGACCGGAACCGCATTTTGTCCGAGAACGCCGCCGCGCTTTTGCGAACTCAGGCTGAAGACCCCCAAGAAGAGGCCGAGGACGACGCCGAGGAAAGCGACGGCGATGCCGAGTAGTCACCCTGCCGGGGCCGCCGAGCGCCGCTTGGCCGCGCTGCTGATCGTGCTTCCCGTGTTTGTTTCCTGCCTGCCGTATGCGTGGGGGTACTTTCTCGCCCCCGTCATGGGCGCGGGCGGGCGCGAGTCGTTTTTCATCGGCACGGCGTATAACATTGACGATTACTGCAATTATCTGTCCTGGCTGCGGCAGATGGGCGACGGCCGCTTTTTCCTGCACAATCTGTTTACCACTGATCCGCAAAAAGACCTCGAATTCAACATTTTCTTTTGGCTGCTCGGGCGGGTGATGGCCGTGACCCACTGCTCCCCGCAGGCCGCGCTTCAGATTGCTCGGGTCGGCGGCGGGATCGGCCTGCTGTGGCTGGTTTATCGGTTTTATCGCCACTGCCTGCCGGGAAATGTCCCGGCGCGGCTGACCGCGCTCGGCTTTGCCTGCCTCGGCAGCGGCTTCGGGTGGACGGTCTGGCGCTCCTGGCAGGACAAAAACCTGCCCGGCGGCCCGGTGGACGCCTGGCAGCCGGAAGCGTACACGTTTCTGAGCATTTACACGTCGGCCCTGATGACGGTCAGCACGCTTTTGATTTTGGGAGCGCTGTATGCCCTGCTGCTGGGCGAGCAGACGGGCCGCGTGAAATACGCCGTCATTGCGGGCGTCTGCGGCGGCGTTCTGGGCAACATGCACTCTTATGACGTGCTGCATTTATCCGCCGCCTGGGGCGTCTTTTTGGTGGTCCTGACGATCATGCGCCGGGGCCGGGGGGTGGCCGGAAGCTGGCTCCGGGCGACCATTGCGCTGGCGCTGACCCTGCCGACGACGCTGTACATGTACTATGTGTTTAACGCCGAAGCGGTGTTCCACAAACGTGCCAATGTCCCGACTTTGTCTCCGGCCTTCTGGCATTATGCACTCGGCTACGGCGTTGTTTTTCTGCTGGCGATTTTGGCGGCAGTGCTGGTCGTGCGAAGATTGGTCCCCCCCGCCCCCACCACTGTTCAAACGGGGCGGGGAGCCGGAGGGGAACCGGCAGGGCGGTACACAGCCCCGGAAAATTTGCCGCTTCTGCTGGCCGCCTGCTGGGCGGTCGGCGGGCTGCTGGTCTGCTACCTGCCGTTTGCGTTTCAGCGCAAAATGCTGATGGGCGAGCATATCCCCTTGTGCCTGCTGGCCGGGGTCGGCGCGGCCTGGCTGGCCGAGAAGCTCAGGCCGCCGGCGCGAAATTGGGTGCTGGCCGGGCTGGTGGGGCTGGCGCTGCCGTCCAACGCCTTGTTTCTGGTGCGCGACTTCCGGCACTTGCAGCACAACCGCAGCGAAACGCACTTGCCGCCGTTTCTGAGCGTTGCGCTGATTGACGTGTACCATTGGCTGCACGCACACACACCGCCGAACGCCGCCGTGGTCGGTTTTCCGGGACTGTGCACGGCCCTGCCGGGGGAAGCGGGCCGGGCGGTCTGGGCGGGCCACTGGGCCGAAACGCCGTCCTACGGCGCAAAAGACGCCGAGTTCGCCGATGCGTTTGACGCGGCGGCGGCGGACAGCGACCGCCGGGCGTTTCTGAAGTCCACCGGGGCGCAGTTTTTGTTTTATCCGAACGATTTGTCCAAAGCGACGTTTAAGCGCCACGGAATGCTGCATACATTTGTGGAACTGTCCGCCGCCCCGCCGCCGTATCTGACCGAGGTTTACAAAAACGACGAGTTCACGGTGTACCGGATACAGTAGCCGGATACAGTAGGTTGCATTTTCCCGCGCATTTGCGGCATAATAAACAGATGACACTTGTAAGCGCTGCCACACTCACCCCCGACCCCCTGCCCGCCCCGACGCGCGGCGGGTACTCGGTGCTGACCTGGGGCTGCCAGATGAACGAAGACGATTCGCAGCAGATG
Source organism: Capsulimonadaceae bacterium (assembly GCA_965246745.1). GTDB lineage: Bacteria > Armatimonadota > Armatimonadia > Armatimonadales > Capsulimonadaceae > JANXMY01. Next base: position 3,025,395 of record OZ251980.1, on the reverse strand, counting down.
GCGGCGATGCTGGAAAACCAGGGCTACACCAAAGCCGAGCGGGTCGAGGACGCGTCGGTGATTCTCCTGAACACCTGCTCGGTGCGGGCGAAGCCCGAGCGCAAAGTTTACTCCAAGCTCGGCGAGCTGCGCGAGCTGAAGCTTCTAAACCCCGAGCTGGTCATCGGGGTCTGCGGCTGCATGGCCCAAAAAGAAGCTCCCGAAATCCGCCGCCGAGCGCCGTATGTGGATTTGGTGGTCGGCACCGGGCAGATTGACCGCGTCCCGGCCCTGGTAGACCGCGTCCGCTCCGAGCGCTCGGCGGTGATCCGCGAGCGGGAAACTTTGATTGAAACCGGGCTGCCGTCCCGCAAAGACCGCCACGCCAAAGACACCCCCGAGCGGGTGCTGTCGGGCCTGATGCCGAAGCTTAAATCGTTTGTCTCGATCTCCTACGGGTGCGACAAGTTCTGCGCGTTCTGCATTGTCCCGATCACGCGCGGCAAGGAGCGCTCCCGGCCCGCCGATGAAATCGTGCTGGAAGTGGAGCGGCTGGCGTCGCTCGGCACCAAAGAAGTGACGCTGCTCGGCCAGACCGTGAACTCCTACGGCAAGTTTCTCGACGACCCGTGCTCGTTCGCCGCGCTTCTCGCGCGGCTGAACGGGATTGAAGGCATCGAGCGGATACGCTACACGTCGCCGTACCCGAAAGACTTTCACCAAGACGTGATAGACGCCATCGCGCATCTGCCGAAAGTCTGCGAGCAGGTGCATATGCCGGTGCAGGTCGGCGACGACAATTTACTCAGGCGCATGGGACGCGGGTACACTTTGGACCAGTACAAAGATATTGTGTCGCGCCTGCGCTCGGCAGTCCCGGAGGTCGGCCTGACCACCGATTTGATGCTCGGCTTTCCCGGCGAAACCGACGCCGAGTACGAAAACACGATGCAGTTTGTCGCCGAAACCCGCTATGACTCGGCGTTTATGTTTGCGTACTCGCCCCGCGAAGGCACCAAAGCCGCCGTGCTGGAAGACCAAATCCCGGAAGCCGTCAAGATGGAGCGCTTGAATGCGCTGATTGCCCTGCAAAATAAGATCACGCTGGAGATGAACGCAAGCCAGGTCGGCAGCGTTTATGAAGTGCTGGTCGAGCGGCGCTCGCCGAAAGACCCGCTGAAATGGACGGGGCTGAACCGGCAGGGCAAAACAATCAATTTTCCGTCCCCGCGCGATTTGTCGGGGCAGCTCGTCCAAGTCAAGGCCGTCCGGTCGCACTTGTGGGGCTTCACCGGCGAGATGCTGCCCGCGCGTTCAGGGCGCGGGCTGGAACTGATGATGGCGGAGTAGTTTCTTTCAGGGGGAGCGAGGAGCGAGGGAATAAATTCCTCTATGCCTTCGGCATTACTTCGTATCTGCTGAAATGGCATCCTTCGGATGTAGGACTACCACACGCTGACTTCCTTTCGTCCGAAGGACGCTATTCAGCGAGAGGAATTTATTCCCTCGCTTTCTCTCGCAGAGCGGCAAAGCAGTATTATGAGCAAAGGCAAAAAAATCGCGCTGGGATCGGTCTTGTCCGTCCTGTTCCTTCTCGCCGTGGGATGCGGGGTGCTGTTCAAGACCTACGGCAGAATCATCATCGGCAGAAACGGCTCCATCAGCGAGACCTGGAACAAGCTCCACGAAGCCGTCTTTGCGCCCAAAGAAGGCTTTCCCGGCGAAGACAAGCTGACCATCGTGTGCATGGGGATTGACGACAGCTGGACCGACAGCGATGTCGCGTACACATCGCAGTCCCGCACCGACACGCTGTTTGTGATGACGCTCGACCTTAAAACCCAAAAAGCCACCATGCTGTCCATTCCGCGCGACACATACACGCACATCGCCGGCACCAACACCCGCACTAAAATCAACGCGGCCTACTCCACCGGCGGCCCCGCGCGGACCGTCGCCACGGTCAACGAATTTTTAGACACCGGCGCGACTCACTACTTAGTGCTGAACATTGACTCCACCAAAAAAATGGTGGACGCGCTCGGCGGCGTGGACGTGGACGTGGAACACCCGATGCACTACCATGACAAATGGGGGCACCTGTCCATTGACCTGGAGCCGGGCATGCAGCACCTCGACGGGCAAAGAGCGGTCGGCTTTGCCCGCTACCGCCACCCCGACGCCGGCAAGCGGCCCACCCCGGAAGACGGCGACGAGCGCCGGATGTACCGCCAGCATGTGCTGCTGCGGGCGATGGTGGACAAAGCCAAATCCTTCGCCAATGTCACCCGTGCGCCCGAGCTGGCCGATGTCGCCATGTCCACCGTCCGCACCGACTTCACCCGGCAGCAGCTTCTCGACATCGCCGCCATCTTCAAGGGAGTGCAGCAAAAAGACATCCTTACGGCGTCGCTGCCCGGCGATGATTTCCGGGGGCCGGGCGGCGCGTGGGACTATGCGATTAAGCCTGAAGTCGCCCACGCTTACGCCCGCTGGCTGATCAAGGGCGACGAAACCGCCGCCCGCGCCCTGGTCCCCGTCACCATCAAAAACGGCACGTCCACGCCCGGCCTGGCTCAGTACGCGGTGGATCAACTGAAGGCGCAGGGCTACACCGATGTCCATAACGGCGGCAATGCCGCCCCCGCGCACATTCATCTGGCGTCCAGCGCCGCGCCGAAGTCCGCTGCGGCCCAGACGGTTATTCTGAACACCGGGGTCACATATTCCAATGCTCCCGACGACCTCAAAGTTTTGCTCGGCGTCGAAGTCCCCGTGACCACCCGCCCGCTGAAGCCCAACAAGCTCGGCTGGACCCCGCCCGCCGCCGTCACCATCACGCTCGGCGAAGACTATGCCGCCGCCGCCAAAGCCGCCGGCCTCGGCAGCCGCGTCGTGTCCAACGGCAGCTCTGCGCCGGGTGCGAACTAACCTATCCCGGCACTTGTGCCGGGGGTAGGTGGTTCCTGAAAGCAGCCGCATGAACAAAATCCGCCTCGGCCTCGCCGCCCTGCTTCTTCTCATCGCCGGCCCGGTGGCCGCCCAGCAACTTGCGCCCGTCAAGCCTGTCGCCGGTACTGAGCTGGCTAATCCTTTCAATCTTGAGCCAAAGTTTCAGGGCAATTATCTCGCCCCGCTTTTGCTTCTTCGTCCGCTCCGCGCTGCCTATACAGCCTCGCCGAAGTGGCGCAGCGATTACTTTCAGCTTCTTGCTTTCGACGAGTCGTTTATCGGTAATGATGCGGAAGCGATTGCCGATTTTGATAGTAGCGGGCCTGCACCGCCGCCGCCAACTGCCGCCGACCTTAAAGCGATTGCAGATGCAAAAACCCAGCTTGAAGCGTACACAGCGGTAGATGCCCGGCAAGCGATCTTGGAACTAGCCGCGTCCCGTCAGGCCGTCTTTATCAACGAAGCGCATCACGTCCCGATGGGCCGGGCGTTCACGCTGTCCCTGCTGCGCGGCCTGTACGCAAAAGGCTTCCGCTACTTCGCCGCTGAAACGCTCAGCGAGAAAGATACCCGGCTTCAGCAGCGCGGCTATCCCGTCCTCACGAGCGGCTACTACACGGAGGAGCCGGTTTTTGGTGATTTAGTCCGCACTGCGATCAAATTGGGTTACAAAGTGGTGCCTTACGAATATCATGGCCCACAATCACCTGACCCAATCGTCAACCAGAACCGACGCGAGCGCGGCGAAGCCCAAAACTTGTACGACCGCATCTTCAAGCACGATCCGAAAGCCAAAGTGCTGGTTCACGCGGGATATGAACATATTGCGAAACGGGATGCGCTATGGCATCTGCCGCCGGGCGCCATCACGCCAAAAGCGGCTTCCGGCAAAGTGACATTCATGGCACTTTGGTTTGAGCGGATTTCCAAGATTGTGCCGCTGTCCATTGACCAAACGAACATGGTGGAGTCGAGCATCCCACAGTATGAAGACCCGCCTTATGTGGCGGCCATTGCGGACAATTTGCTGCAAGATAAGCCGGTCGCTCTCAAAGACAAAGTCGGACATTATTTCGCCGACGTAAAGCATCCTGACGCTTACGATTTGTATGTCTTTCACCCACAAACACTCTACCAATTCGGGCGTCCGACGTGGCTGAGTGAGAACGGGCAGCGGCAGGCGTATCTCCTGCCGGGCGATCTCGGCATTCCCGCGAACACGCCCGCGTTCGTGCAGGCGTTTTATGCCAACGAAGACGCCAAAGTTGCCGTGCCGATAGACCAAGTGGAGATCAAGCCCGGCCTGAACCCGCTGCCCGCGCTGATGCTCCCGGCGGGCCGCTTCCATCTGCGGGTCGTGAACGGGTTGGGGAAAGTTTTGCGGGAGTGGACCGTCACGCGGGATGAGGCGAGGCCATAGAAGCCCCCCGCCCCAATTCTGGGGAGCTTCCCGTTTTTCGCCTGCTTTCTGCTATAATAAAGGGATCAACTTGCGAACAGGTGTACGATGGCAGAGACATACAAAAACCTGACCCCGATGCTGCGTCAGTACTTCGACATCAAGGCCGAGCGCCCTGATGTCGTTTTGCTGATGCGGGTCGGCGACTTTTACGAAGCCTACGGCGCGGACGCCGAAACAATCGCGCGGGAGCTGGAAATCACGCTGACCGGGCGCGATGTCGGCGGCGACCGGGTGCCGATGGCCGGAGTCCCCCATCACGCGATGGAGCGGTATGTCGCCCGGCTGATCGGCAAAGGCTACAAAGTGGCCGTGTGCGACCAGGTGGAAGACCCCAAGCTCGCCAAAGGCTTGGTCAAGCGCAAAGTGACGCGGGTGCTGACCCCCGGCACGATTGTGGAAGACGCCATGCTCGACGCCAAGACCAACAACTACCTGGTCGCGGCGATTACCGGGGCCAAAGTCCCGAGCGGGGTCGGCGTGGTGGACGTATCTACCGGCGAGTTCTTGGCGACCGAGATGCCCTGCGACGCCGGGCCGGACAAAGTGGTCGAAGAAATCATGCGGCTTCAGCCTGCCGAGTGTTTATTGCTGCCCGGCGCGGAAGAGCTGGCCGACGCGATCAAAGCCGTGTCTAAAGCCGTGGTGACGTTCCACACGCCCGCCGAAACCAGAAAATCGTCGCGGCAGACGCTTTTGGACCATTTCGGGACCCCGTCGCTCAGAGGCTACGGCGCGGAGCAGATGACCTCGGGGCTGGACGCCGCCGCGCTGGTTTTGGATTATGTCAAGCAGACACAAGGGAGCGCCGCCGGGCATATTCGCGGGCTGGCGACCTACTCCACCGAGAATTACATGGTTTTGGATGCCGCCGCCCGGCGTAATCTGGAGCTGACGCACTCACTGGCTGACGGCGCAAAAAGCAAAAGTTTGGTCTCGATTTTAGACCGCACCGTCACGCCGCTCGGCGGGCGGCTGCTGCGAAAATGGTTCGACCAGCCCTTGCTGGCGCTTGATAAAATCCACAACCGCCAAAGCGCGGTCGCCGAAGCGGCGGGCGATGCTCTCCTGCGGGGCGACCTGCGCGACGCCCTCCGGCGCATCGCCGATTTGGAGCGTTTGACGGCCCGCATCTGCTCCGGCGCGGCCAACGCCCGCGACTTGGTGGCCTTGAAGCAGTCGCTGCAAGCCCTGCCCGCTGTCGCCGAAGCGCTGGCCCGCGCCCCGGCCGGCGGCGCTCTGGCCCCGATGCTGGCGATTGTCGCCGACCCGCCCCATAATCTGACTGAGCTGTTAGAAACCGCTCTTCAGCCTGAGCCGCCTATCCCTCTCCGCGAAGGCGGCCTCATCCGCGACGGGTTTCATTCCGAACTCGATGCCCTGCGCGAGCTGCGCTCCGGCGGCAAATCGTTTATCGCGCAGATTGAAGACGCCGAGCGGGCCAAAACGGGCTTGAAATCGCTGAAAGTCGGCTTCAACAACGTCTTCGGCTATTATATTGAAATCACCAAATCGGGGGCCGGGGTCACTGTCCCGCCCGAGTACACCCGCAAGCAGACCACGGCGAACGCCGAGCGGTATATCACGCCCGCGCTCAAAGAATACGAAGCGCAGGTGCTCGGCGCGGAAGAAAAAATTGTCGAGCTGGAATACCAGCTTTTTGTCGGCATTCGGGAGCAGATCGCCGACAAATACACCGGCCAAATCTTAAAGCTCGCCAAAACGCTGGCTCGCCTAGACGTGTTCGCGGGCCTCGCCGAAGCGGCTTTGGCCGGCCGCTTTGTCCGGCCTGACGTTCACGACGGCGACACTTTGGAAATCAAAGCCGGCCGGCATCCGGTGGTCGAGTCGCTGCAAAGCGGAACGCTGTTTGTCCCGAACGACACGTATTTAGACGCCGGCGAGACGCGCCTGCATATCATCACCGGGCCGAACTCGGCAGGCAAAAGCACCTATCTCCGCCAGGTCGCGCTGATTGTGCTGCTGGCCCAAATCGGCTCGTTTGTTCCCGCCGACTCGGCCTCAATCGGCCTGGTAGACCGCATCTTCACGCGGGTCGGGGCGCACGACGATTTAGCGAGCGGCCAAAGTACGTTTATGGTTGAGATGAACGAGACCGCGAATATCTTAAACAATGCCACGCCGCGCTCATTGGTGATACTGGACGAAGTCGGGCGCGGTACGAGCACCTACGACGGCCTCGCGCTGGCGTGGGCGATCACCGAGTACCTGCACGCCGCCGGGGTCAAGACGCTGTTTGCGACCCATTACCACCACTTGAACGAGCTGGAAAAAACGTCGGCGGGGGTCAAAAACTACCGGGTCGCCGTCAAAGAGCAGGGTGATCACATCGTCTGGCTCCGAAAGATCATGCCCGGCGGCACCGACAAAAGCTACGGCATCCAGGTCGCCAAGCTGGCCGGCGTCCCCGAGCCGGTCTTAAAACGCGCCCGCGAAGTCCTGCAAACACTCGAAAGCATGGGCAAAGGCGACGGCCCCGCCGCGCTTCTCGCTGCCCGGACCCAGCGCCTCCAAACGACGCTGTTTGAGGCCGAGCGCCACCCGGTCTTGGACGAGCTGGAAGCCCTAGACCTCGGCACGCTTTCGCCGATTGAAGCCCTGACCAAGCTGTACGACTTGCAGCGCAAGCTCGGCCCCGGAAATTAGGTACAATAAGTCCCAGGAGAACCCTATGGAACACGTCACGCTCGACCGCGCCGTCCAAGTCGTCCAAGCGCTTACCCCCGCCGAGCGGCAGCAGCTTCACAAAATGATGGATTTATGGCAGCCCCCGGCGGAAACCGCCCGCGACCAGCAGCGTCTCGCAGAGCGCCTGCTGGCAAAGGGCCTGCTGTCCCATATCCCGAAGGATGCCTATACAGAAGCCGCCCGAGATCGGCATGCTCCCATCGAAGTGTCCGGGCGTCCAGTTTCCGAAACACTGCTGGAAGACAGAGAATAACAGGAGATCGAAGCGAGATGGCTGTTTATTTTTTCGACAGCAGCAGCCTTGTCAAGCGTTATATCGCGGAAACAGGTACGCTTTGGATCAGAGAGATTGCCGATCCCGCCAGTGGCAACGGGATTTATGCCGCCTCGCTTGCCGGAGTCGAGACGGTTTCGGCGGTTGTGCGGCGACTGCGGCGCGGCGAGACATCCCCCGCCGATGCCGCCGTTGCTGTCGCGGATTTTCGGCATCACTACGCAAATGTCTATTTTCTGGTGGGAGCCACTTCTGATATTATTGCTGATGCAATGAGCCTCGTCGAGCGTCACGGCCTGCGGGCCTATGACGCCGTTCAGCTTGCAACCGCGCTGCAAGTGCAGGTGGAATGCCGCCTTGAAGGCATGGCGGAGCCGATTTTCGTTTCCGCCGACGACAATCTTAACGCCGCCGCGACCGCCGAGGGCCACCGTGGACAACCCGAACGCATCCCTGACGCCTTTCAATGGGTCGCTCCGCCTGTCATTTTCAGCCCGGCGATCCCGATGAGGATCAGGGCCAGCCAGCCGAGCCGTTGCCCTAGCTGCTGCGTTTCTTGAAATAGCAGCATGCTGAGAAGCGTTGTACCGACCGCGCCGATGCCGGTCCAAACCGCATAGCCGGTTCCGACCGGCACAAACTTCAGTGCCCGCGACAGCAAAAACACGCTGGTTCCCATCAGCGCCACGTTGAGAACACTCGGCCAAAGTCGCGTGAATCCCACGGTATATTTGAGGCTCGTCGCCCACGCCACCTCGAACAGCCCTGCAACCAATAAAAGCATCCAGGCATACATGATATCTGCTCCCTGCCTCAGCCTCAAGCAATGAGTCACACTGGCTGACCAGCAAGGCGCGTAGCGGGACCGGCTAAGCGCGTGGCAAGTCCAATCGGCAGGCCGACCAGCAACGCGTGACCGATCACGCCGTTGAGAAACATTCCGACCGAAAACGGCGATGGGGCGGCCGCCGACAAAGGCAGCACAATGTAGTTCATCACCACATAGACGCCTACGCCGAAGGCAAGACCATAGCCGATGGGCTGACGAACCAGTGCGGGCAATCGGCGGCTTGCCGCATAATAAACCCCCGCCGCCGTAAACGCGATCAGAAAATGAAAAACAACCCCGAGCATGGCCGTCGGCAGTCCTCCCTTAAAGGCGGCAGCCCCCAACACGCCGCTGGCGACGGACTGGTATATCTGGATCGGGTTAAAGCCTAAAGTGCCGAAAGCGACTATCGCGTCTACAGCATCGAGTATGCCTGCGCTCAATCCGCCCCAGAAAACAGCTCGAAAAATCGGTGCTTGAAAAATTGCCATCGTTCCCTCCCATTTGATTGCAAACGATATAGTTTCACGCGCAATCATAAAATGAGTTTACCTCAAAGTAATTCCAAAATCAACTATCTCTGGTATAATTTTCATGTGGCTGTTTTGATTTCAAAAAAAAGGGTCGGCGTCTGGCGTGCACTCCTCACCATTCATGTCGAAGCGACAGATCGCATCAACGAGGCTTTGGCTGATGCCGGGGTCCTGTCTCTCCTGGAATATGATGTTCTTCTCACTCTTTACGAAACTTCCGACAAACGCCTGCGGCTGAGTGACTTAGCCAAAGAAGCTTTGCTCAGCCGAAGCGGTATCACCCGGCTTGTTGACCGGCTGGAAGCGCAGCAGTTGCTGAAGCGGGAAGTGTGCGCGGCAGATCGCCGGGGTGCATTCGCAGTTTTGACCGAGCAGGGCACAGCGGCTCTGCGGCGCACCTGGCCGGTCTATGCGAACAGCATCAGCAAGTATTTCGCCGACCACTTGACGGAGGAAGAAATCGAGATTTTCGAGAAGGCTGCTGTCCGAATACTAGAGGCTTTGAAGGCCAGCCGTATTTGACGCAGAGGCTTGGCTGATCCCGCTTGCTTGTGGAGTAATTAAATTGGAGCGATTGAGTTACGAGGAAAGCTGCCGGGAGCTTCAAGAGTGGGGCTTGATTGAAGAGGGCGATCTGCCGCCCCTTCCACCTAGTCTGCCCCAGGCCGATGACGAAACGCTCGGGGTTTCGTTTTATAAAAGCGGGATCGGCGGGGAACAGCCCGGCGACCTGGCGCGGATGGAAAATATGACGCTGCCGCGCACGTTTTTCGGGCGCTCTTACCTGCACCATATCTCGTTCAAAAACACGGACTTTTCCGAGTCGGTGCTGTGCTGGTGGGACTTCGCCGACGCAGACTTCACGGACGCAGACTTCACGCGGGCCGATCTTTCCGGCGCGGACCTGCGGGCTTCGATTTATACCCAAGTGCTGTTTGTGCGGGCCGACTTGTCCGGGGCCGACCTGCGATTGTCGCAGTTCCATTGCTGCGTTTTTACCGAAGCGAGGATGCGCGGGACAAAGCTGACCCGCGACGGGGCCGACGGCTTGGGCTTATCAGAGCGGCAGCGCGGCGAAATTGACTGGCAGGACGAAGACGGCGAGGAGCCGGACGGCGGCTAGAGCCGTCCGGCAGAACCCAAAGGAACCCAAAATGTCTGCATTGCAAAAGCCGTTCTTGACGCCGGAGCAGTATCTTGAGATTGAGCGTCAGGCCGAAAACAAAAGCGAGTATTACGCGGGCCAGATGTTTGCGATGGCGGGTGCCAGCCGCGCCCATAACCTGATTGTGGGCAATGTCGTTCGGGAGATCGGCAATCGCCTCAAAGGCAGGCCGTGCGAGACATATCCCAGCGATATGCGTGTCTTGGTCTCGGCGGCAGGGCTGTACACCTACCCCGATGTTTCGGTCGCCTGCGGAGAGCCGGAGTTTTGGGATGGCAAAATTGATGTCCTCTTGAACCCGGTGGTGATTTTCGAAGTGCTGTCGGACTCGACGGAAGCGTATGACCGTGGCGCGAAGTTTGCGCTGTATCAGCGGCTGGCATCGCTGCAGGAATATGTGCTGGTCTCGCAGAATACGCCCCGAGTCGAGACGTATCTTCGGCAGACCGGCGACACCTGGCTGTACTCGCGAGTGGACGGCCTCAATGCGGACGCCGTACTGCAAACCCTGTCCTGCCGCCTGCCGCTGCCGGAACTCTACGACCGGGTCACGTTTGCGGCGGACAGAGCGGGTATAATCGAGATCAGCACACTGGATGCAGGAGAACACAATTGATGGCGGAAGGTACACAAAGGGCCTGGCAGGTCCAAGATGCGCTGATTGAGCAGCCGAGCTGGGGCGGGCGCTACATTGTGGATTTGAAGGGGCTTTCCGATGACCCGGCCTGGAAAGATAAAAAAGTCGGGCAGTCGTATGAGCTGGCGCGGGAGTCCGTGCTGATTGACCCCAAAAACGGCCAGGAAACCGCGCTGCGTGAGCTGATCGCACGCGACCCGGCGGGGGTGCTCGGGCAGAAAGTTTTGGAGAAGTTCGGCCCGGACTTGTCGCTTTTGATCAAGCTGACACAGGCCAAAGGCAATTCGTTTCAGGTGCATCTGCCCGAAGGCCAAACGCTCGGCCACTGGGTGCCGAAGCCGGAAGCCTGGTTTTACCTTGCGCCGGGCCTTTACACCTTCGGCCTCCGTGCCGGCACGGACTTTGAAGCGTACTCGCGGGTGCTGCACACCATAGACGACGAAATGGGCCGATTAAGCCGCGAAGTGCTGTCGGGCCGGTTTTCGGTCGCCGACGCGCGGGCGCAGGCGTCCGAGCGGATCAAAGCGCTGGACCCGTTTGCGTATGTCAATACCGTGGTCGCCGGCACCGACGATGTGATTGATTTGACCGCCGGCGGCATCCATCACTCGTGGGAAGACGACAGCACGCGCTTTCCCGACGGCAATCTAGTGTACGAAGTGCAGGTGGATGTGCCCGATGACCAGTGCTCGATGCGCGGCTTCGACAAAGGCAAGATTTTGGACGACGGCACGCTGCGGCCCACCCATGTCAAAGATTACCTGGCGACAATCAACCAAGACCCCGCGCACAATCAAATCGGGCAGCATCTCCGCAAGCCGGAAGTGGTCGCCGAGGCCGGCGGCGCAACAACCGAATCGCTGTTCCGCACCGCGCATTTCCACACCAATCGGGTGACGGTCTCGGCCCAGGCCGCGCTCACGCAAAGTCTCGCCGACGGATTTCAGCATGTGTTTGTCCATGCAGGCGAAGCGGAAAGCGGCGGCGTGACGCTCCGGCAGGGCCGCTCGTACATCTTTCCCGCCGCGATGGGCGAGTACACGCTCTCGGCAGGCGCAAAAGACGCCGTGCTGCTGACAACGTATCTGCCGGTGTAGGGCTTCGCAGGAAAAGTGCGAGGAAGTAAACTTCACTCGCTAATTAGGGTCGTCCTTCGGACGAAAGATTAGCTGACGTACCGGTTTCTTGTTCCTTCGTCCGAAGGACGACTTTAGCAGCGAGCGAAGTTTACTTCCTCGCTTTTGGTTAGCTGTGATTATGCCCACTACCCAAACCCTGCTTGATCCGCAGTTCCTCAAAAAACTGGAAGCGCTCAGCGTGCTTTCCAAGCGCATTTTTGCCGGCCAGTCCAAAGGCGAGCGGCGGTCGCTGAGGCGCGGGTCGTCGGTGGAGTTCGCCGACTTCCGCGAGTATGCCCTCGGCGACGACCTGCGGTATGTAGATTGGAAAGCCTACGGACGGCTCGAAAAGCTGTTTTTGAAGCTGTTTGTGGAAGAAGAAGACCTTTCTATTCACTTGCTGGTGGACACCAGCGAAAGCATGAACTTCGGGTCGCCGCTCACCAAAGCCGACTACGCCCGGCGGATCGCCGCCGCGCTCGGCTATGTCGCGCTGTCCGAGTACGACCGCGTGCTCCTCACCTCATTCGGCGCTCAGCTCGGCGAGCGGATGCCGCCGCTGCGGGGCAAGCCGGGCGTCTTTCCGTTTTTTCAGTTTCTGGAAACCAAGCTGCCGGTCGGCGGCGGCACGAAGTTCGGCGCAGCGCTGACGCAGTACGCCGCGCAGGCCAAGAATGTCGGGATTGCCGTGGTTTTGTCGGACTTTTTCGACGAGACTCATGTGCAGGGCATCCGCGCCCTGCTGTCCCGGCGCTTTCAAGTTGTCCTGGTGCATATTCTCGACGAGGAAGAGCTGCATCCGACAGTCACGGGCGATCTGCGCCTCGTGGACGCCGAAACCGGCGCGGTCCGGGAAGTCAGCATTTCGCCTCAATTACTGGCTCAGTACGAAGCGCGGGTGCAGGAGTTCTGCGGCGGCCTCGCGCAGATGGCCGCCAAGTTCAGTTTAGACTACGTTCAAGCGTCAACGTCGGTGCCGTTTGAGGATGTGGTGCTGAAGTCCCTGCGCGGGCGCGGCCTGGTGCGCTAAACTCGGCAGATTAGCCACGGATTGAAATCCGAGGCTGGAACAAACCAGTGTCGCGGCGACGCAAGAATAATCATGCAAAAAAAGAGCACCCGCGCAACAGTCCCGTGTCGCTTCGACACTGGTTTGTTCCAGCCTCGGATTTCAATCCGTGGCTCCTGTCGCCGCAATGCCGAGCGCCTGCGCTCCTGTCGCCGGCGCACGCTCCCGCGCCGCTTCCCGCTCCCCCTGCGCCGTCTGCACCTGCTTGAGGCCGTCCTGAATAAAGCTGGTAATGGCAAGCCACGCGACAATGCTCAGCACGCCGAGCAGCGGAAAAAAGATAATCTCCGGCACTGGGATGAAAAGCTGAATGTCCCAGACCGTGTGCAGAACCATAGACAGGCCGAGCACCCGCAAAAAGCGGATGTCCTGCACCATCGCCCAGGTGAACGGCCGGTCGCCTTTCACTTTCCACAAGGCCGCCCCTTCCAGCGCCGCCCACGCCACATGGCCGCCGGGAGACAGCACGCCGCGCATGATGATGCTCTGCTGCACGGCCCCGAGCGCATCCCCGCTGCCGCCGAGCAGGGCTTGAAGCGCGTACCCCGCCGACTCAAAACCCGCAAACCCCGCCCCAATCGCCCCCCCAAGCAGCAGGCCGTTCAAAGTCCAGCGGTAATTGGTGTTCCGCACAAACAAAAACAGCACCGACGCTTTGCCGATTTCCTCGATAATCCCCGGCAGCGGCAGCCGAAGCGAGCCTTCAATGACGCCGTCCCAAAACAGCGTCACTATCAGCGACAAAATGCCGCCGACCAGAATGGCCCGAAAGACCTGGTAAAACGAAACGTTGTGCGGGACATTCATCTCAAAATACAGCACCACAATCGTCAGCGGAATGGCAAACGACCCGATGACAATCAGGCCCGGCACGCAGTTGAGGTTATGGAAGTGCTGAACGCCGACCGAGAAGCCCACAAACACCAAAAGCGACAAGGCGAAGATTCGAAAAAAGACCCAGGGCTTCGGCCAGACCGCCGCCACCGACTCAATCGGCGGGGTTGTAGACCGCGTTCCGGTCATAAAGTACTCTTCCACATCTTCGTCGTTGTGCTTGTGGAACACTTCCGAAAACAGTTCTTTGACGTTCAGCCCTTCCACCGGCCCGACCCCGGTGACGGCCCCGACCCGCTGGTTCAGCCCTTGCATCCAGCCGGTGCGGGGCGCATGGGCGGCATTCGGCGGCACATACCCGCCGTAAGGCGCTCCGTACTGTCCAAAGCTCGGGGGCGTGGCCTGCCACCAGGAAGACCCGATGAGAAGCGGCGCACCGGGGGGCAGGATGCCTTCGCTGAGAGGCTGGCCGCTGACCGACAGCGGCCGGTCGCTGCGGGTGCGGAAGTAAAAGCGCCCGTCCTGAAAAGCCACTTCGGCGGCTTCCGGGGCCGCTTCCGGGTCTGTGCTGACCACCGCGCACTCTGCGGCGGTTCCCAGCAGCACCGGCTGTCCGCCGACAACGATCTGCTTGCCCTGGTCGGGGCCGGACACGCACACCAGCACGCAGGTCGGCCCGGTTTGGGCCTGGCCCGGCGGCGGGGCGGCGGGCGGGGTTTGCGCGGCGGCAAGCACCAGGCCGCAGCGGCCGCAGTAGCGGGTGCCGGGCGGGTTGTCGAAGGCGCAGTTCGGGCAGTGCATGGGGGCGTGTCTCCTGCAAGCTCAGCGGGCGGGTCAAGGGCATAAAAGCCTCCGGCGGGCGGAGCCTTCGCGCCGGGGGCTGATTTTTGGTCGGTTAATTCTTATCGGGTGAATTGTCTACCGAGTCGTCCACCGTCCAGCCCTTGTCGCCGTGCACAAGGGTCAGCGTTTGAACGAAAAGATTGGACGGCTTCCGCAGCGACTTGTGCGTGATGGGAGAATAAAATGTCATGCTCCAATCTTCTTTCACGTCTACCTGGGCGTCGGAACGGTCGGAAGCGACATGCACCGCGCCGAATTCCTGGCTTTTCAAGCGGGTTTCCACCACCAAATTGGTTTTTTTCAGAAGCTCGAGCACTTTGATCTGCTTTTGCAAGGCCGCGCCGGAATACACGCCGTAGAGCGGCGCGGGGTCGGCCTGGCGGAAGGCTTCGATTTCAGCGTCATCGGCACGACGGACGGCGGAAATCACGCTGTCGCGCAGCTCGCTGTCCGACGGCGGCGCGGCGCTCGGCGTGGGAGCCTCGGACGGCTGGGCGCTTGGCGGAGGGGCGTCGGAAGGCGGGGTATCCCGCGACGGGCTGTCGCCGCCGGCCGGCCTGCTGTCCGGCGACGGGCCGGCTGGGGCGCTGCCGGCCGGACTTCCCGCCCCCGGCGGGTTCGGGGCGGGCTTCGGGGCCTGCACCGCATGGCGCACAAAGTTTCCGACAATGACGGCGGCGGCAATTCCGCCCGCGAGTTTCCAGCCCGACTTTTTCGGCGGCGTGCCGTAAGGCGGCGTGCCGTAACCGGGTGTGCCGTATCCCGGCGGGGGGTACTGCGGCGGGGGATACTGCGGCGGAGCGTAGCTCGGCGGCGGTGCCGGGTAAGCCGACGCCGACGGCGGCGGGGCGTAGGGCGGCGGGGCCGGGGGCGGCGGAGCATAGCTCGGCGCAGCCGGCGCGTCGTCTTGCAGCGGCTTGCCGTCATACAAGCAGAACCGCAGCGATTCATCGTTGAAAGTGCGTCTGCACTCGGGGCAGCGTTTCATTAAGCAGTCCTCAGCGCCGTTTCGGGTATACTAAACTCATGGAAGAACAGGGGGATTATACCCAATGAAAGCGCTGCTTGCATCCCCGCGCGGCTTCTGCGCGGGCGTGGACCGGGCGATTGATGTGGTTGAAGAAGCGCTGGACATCTTCGGCGCTCCGGTGTATGTCCGCCACGAGATTGTCCACAACGAGCATGTGGTCGAGCGCCTGCGCCGGCTCGGGGCCGTGTTCACCGATGATCTGGCGGACGTGCCCGACGGCAGCGTCTTGATTTTCTCGGCTCACGGGGTCGCGCCGGCGGTTCGCGCCGAAGCCGCCGCCCGGCAGCTTCGGGTGATTGACGCCACCTGCCCCCTGGTCACCAAAATCCACCTGGAAGTGCATAAATTCCTGAAGCGCGGCTACGGGATTTTCTATATCGGCCACAAAGGCCATGTGGAAACCGAAGGGACGCTCGGCGAAGCGCCGGGCCGCCTGCACCTGGTCTGCGAGCTGGCCGATGTGGCGATGCTGGCCGAGCCGCCGGAAGCCCGGCTGATTTATCTGACCCAGACGACGCTTTCGATTGACGAAACCGCCCAGATTGTCGCCGCCCTCCGCGCCCGCTTTCCGCGCCTCGAGGACCCGCCGGCAGGCGACATCTGCTACGCCACCCAGAACCGGCAGGATGCAATCAAAGTGATTGCGCCCCGCAGCGATGTGGTGCTGGTGATCGGCTCGGCGACTTCGTCGAATACCAAGTCGCTGCGAAAAGTCGCCGAAGCGCTCGGCGCACGGGCCTTTTTGATCGGCGGCCGCGAAGACATCACCGACGACATGCTGGCCGGGGCGCACACCGTGGGCATCACCAGCGGCGCGTCGGCCCCCGAAGACCGGGTGCAGGGCGTTCTCGACGCCCTGCGCGGGCGCGGCGTCGCCGAGATCGAGTCGGTCACCGTCCGCGAGGAAGACATGGCGTTCACGCCCCCGCGCGAAATGAAGCTGCTGAAAATGGCGCGGGCGGGGTAGTCAATTGCATGGAACCGAAGCGACTATGCTGCTTGAAAACAAAATCGCCGTCGTCACCGGCGCGGGACGCGGCATCGGCTCGGCCATCGCCCGGCGGTTTGCCGCCGAGGGGGCGAAAGTCGTGGTCCATTATCATACCAGCCGCCGCGCCGCCGAGTCGCTGGCGGCGGAGATCGGCGGCCTCGCGCTCGGCTGCGATTTGACCGACCCTTTGGCGACCGAAGCGATGATCGCCGATGCGCTGTCGCATTTCGGGCGCATTGATATTCTGGTCAACAACGCATCGTCGTTTGCCGCCGACCGAGACTTTGCGGCGGCGACGTGGGACGACTTTCAAATCGAGTTCGCCGGGGTGGTCGGCACCACGATCAACGCCACCAAAGCGGTCGTGCCGGTGATGCAGGCGCAGCGCTCTGGGCGCATCATCGTCTTCGCGGCAACGCTGATTCAGCGCCCTGCCGCCGAGTACATTGTTCATGCCACGGCGAAAAGCGCATTGATCGGCCTGACCCGGACGCTCGCCCGCGACCTCGGGCCGCACGGCATCACCGTCAACTTGGTGTCGCCGGGCATGACCCTCACCGACTACTCCCAAAGCCTCCCCGAAGAAGTCAAAGCGCGGGTCGCCGGCTTGACCCCCCTGCGGCGTCTCGCAACCCCTGAAGACGCCGCCGCGCTGGCCGTCTTTTACGCGTCCCCGCTGGCCGATTTCGTCACGGGGGCCAACCTCGCGCCCGACGGCGGCCTGGCGATTTTGTGAGAAATCGCCCAGCCGATCAGCGTCCCCAAACACGCCCCGCAGAGGACTTGGTAAGGGAAATGCGCGTGGCCTTCCACCCGCGACCAGCCGACAAGAACGGCGGCGGTGAACCACAGCGGAGCGCCGCGCGGGAACGCCTGCGTCAGCAGCCAGGCAAGGGCGAACGCAAAGGTCGTATGCCCGCTGGGAAACCCCGACGAGTCGCCGTCGGGCCGGGGCAGCCGTGTCCCGTGCTTCAGCGCTTCGACGCACAGCGGGGTCAGCGTCGCCGCCAGCCCCGCCCACCAAAGACAGCGCCGGTCCGAGCGCACCCCGCGCCACACCAGCAGCGCCAAAGCGACCCCAATCAGCCCTTGATAGAGCGTATGGCTGCAAAAGTCCCCCCAAAGCTGCATCGCGCGGATTGTCCAGGGCGGATGGACCAAAGACGCCGCCAGGACGCACCCGCTGCCGAGCGGCCAGGCAAAACCCCTCCGGCCAATTCTCGCTGCTGCTTCAGGCACAGGCGCTGGGTTCTTCGGCAGGCTCCGTGTGAGGCGATTTCGTCCTGTCTGCGCCGGCTACGAACGAGTTCAGCGTTTCTCCCAGCGCATCCAGAACACGCTGCGCCCGCTCCATCGTCACGCCGTGGTACTCGTTGCGCTCATCCCGAGAAACCTGGGATTCCGCCGTGCCGAGGCGTTCGGCCAGCTCGCGCTGAGACAAGCCGTTCGCGATCCGCAGCCCGATCAGCAGGCGGCCGATTTGGGTCAGGTTCCGCAGCGGCGCGATCTCGCGGCGGCGCACTTTTTCGTACCAATCCACTTCTTCGGCAAGCTGGGCATGATAGGAAAGTGTCGCGTCCAGTCCGCGCTCCACTTGTTTTGATGTAAAACCCTGCGCTTCGAGCACGGCTTTCTGCTGAACAGCGAAATCGCGGTCTTCGTCTAAGCGCTGCCGTGCAGCTTGGTACTCCGCTTCATTACGAATCATTGTGTGTCTCCTTTCAGGGGAGTGCCTGGCTCCACGAAACGGTCTTTCTTTGCGGCCGCTGAAAAATCGCTTGAACAGATCGAAAATAGTCATCGAATAATTTGAACGATTCCTTTAGGCCGATGGTCTATCCGGGATTTGCGAAAGGCCGCCGGGAACAGCAGGCTGTTTCCATATTGGTCCAGAATGCCCGCCGGCTGACCGTAGTGCGGGTACATTTCCACTCGGTACTTGTGCCACATCGGCAGTTGGAGCTTCGCCGAGTTCGAGTCCGGGCGGCGCATGGCGTGGCTCCAAGTCCAAACTTGATAGGGATCGAGCGCGTTCAGCTCTTGGGCAAGCGTCCCGGTGACGATGCGGGTCGTCTCCGTCTCGAAGTAGCCGTCAATGTCGTTCGGATGGTCTTTGTTCTCGACAAAGGAGCCGTCCACGAAAATTCGGTCGATGCCGACCTGCCAAAGCTGGCGGACCAGCAGGCTCAGGTTTGTCACCAGCCTGCCGCGCCATTCGCGATCCCAAGTGTCTGACGGGTTGCCTGTACCCGTGACCAAATGCGAGTTCCGAACCTCTTCCAGTGTCAGGGGATAATCCCCTGCCGGCAAAACATCCTCCGTCGTGAACAAGGGCAGCGGCATCTTGATTGTCGGCTCCAATGCTTCACATCTTAACAGATATGTTAAGTTCTTGTCAAGTGTTTCCGGTCTGGATTTCTGCTATAATCTTATCAACCGGCCGGCCTCCTGCTACAGTTCCAAATTGACAGGAGAAATTCAAAGGAATACTCTCTTTTACGGCAACTATCTTGATGTCCTGCGGAACCGTCGGCGACTTGTTGGACAATCGTCACTTTGAATTGCCGGCGCAGGCTGCCCCGTCGCAGGCGGTCGCCGATGCTCCGGCGGCGATCAAGCAGACTGGAATAAAGTTTTAACTGGAATGGAATTTTAAATGGACACAAGCAAAATCGCGCCGCCGGAGCCGTTTAGGGCTTTGATCTTTGACTGCGACGGGACGCTGGCCGACACGATGCCGGGGCATTTTGCGGCATGGACGGCGGCGCTGCGGGAAGGCGGCGGGGACATCTCGGAAGCGCAGTTTTACAGCCTGGCCGGGGTGACTTCGGCGGCGATTATTGATCTTCTAAACCGCGAGCACGGGTACGCGCTCGACATCGCCGAAACGGTGCGGCGCAAAGAAGCGCTGTATGTGGACGCCCTGCACAGCGTCCAAGAAATCACGGCGGTCGCGGACATCGCCCGCGCCTGCTGCGGCAAAGTCCCGCTGGCGGTGGCGTCGGGCGGCCTGCGCTCGGTGGTCCACGCTACGCTGGACACGGTCGGCCTGCGGCCGCTGTTTGACGCCGTGGTCACGGCCGAGGATGTGACGCACGGCAAGCCGGCCCCGGACATTTTTCTCGAGGCCGCCGCGCGGCTCGGGGTCGCCCCCGCAGACTGCATTGTGTATGAAGACGGCGACCCCGGCATTGTCGCCGCCCGCGCCGCCGGCATGCGCGTGATAGATGTCCGCGTGCTGTGGCAGTAAGCGCTCGGGTTACCTGCCCAGCACGCCCAGGAGAAACTTCAGCGTGTCCTGAATGTGCGTGTCCCAGTACGCCCAGTCATGGTCGCCGGGATGCTCCTCGTACTCGTGCGGAATGCCGAGGGCCGTCAAATGCGCGGTCAGTTCGCGGTTGACCGTGATCAAATAGTCTTCGGTGCCGCAGTCTATCCGCAAGGCCGGCAGCCGGGCACGGTCCAGGCGCTCGGCCAGGGCGAACACGTCGTCGGGGCCGCCGGCGGGCGCGTCGCCGAGCACCAAGCGCCATTCCCGGTCCCAGTCGTCTTGCCCGGAAAACTCGCGGCGGGCAAAGTCTATTGCCCCGGAGTGGGACACGGCGGCGCAGAACACGTCGGGGTACTTCAAAGCCAGCTTCAGCGCTCCGTAGCCGCCCATGGAAAGCCCGGCGGCGGCGCGGCCTTCGCGGGCCGGGATCGTGCGGAATGTCCGGTCCACAAAGCCGACGATGTCCCGGACAAGATTGGTTTCATAAGCCGCCTTCGGCTTCAGCTTGGCGTCGGTGTAAAACCCGCGCTCGCCGTTCGGCATGACGACAATCAGCGGCAGGCCGTCTACATACCGCTCCAGGCTGGTCCGCCGGGTCCAGGCCGTGTGGTCGTCGGACAGGCCGTGGAGTAAATACAGCACCGGAAACGGGCCGGGTATGTCATCGGGGACAATCGCCGTAAACGCCGTCATCTTTTCCAGCACGGTGTTTTGATTGAGGTGGAATTCGCAAAGCGCCATCAATTACTCCTGATAAACTACCCCTGGAGAAGCCTCAGCGTCAATTCGCGCCGCCGGGCATAGCGCTCGTCGGAAACTGCGGGCATTGCGCCGGCGGTGGAAACCGGCGTGTCCAGCTCAATCCACGACCGGCAGCCGCCGTAAGCGCGGGACACGGGGACGATTTGGGGCGAGGCCAGCGCGTAGGCCCGCAGCAGCAGCACAAAGACGGGCTTGTACGGCTCCCAGTCGTAGCGCCCGTCTACAAACTGCCGGCTCCAAATATGCTGCGGGGCTAAGTTCAGCAGCTTGTTTCTGTCCGCAACTTGGACCACGTCCGACACTTCCGCCGCCGCTTCGATTCGTATCTCCGCCGGCGACAGTTTTCGCGCTTCTTCTTCCCGCAGCCACTGTCCGAAGCACGGCTGCACGTCCCCTGCCCGCTCGGTCTCGTGGGCATAGGTCGGATAAATCAAAAACTGCCGGGCCTTGAGGTCAAAGTCCCCGGTTTCCTCGACAATCCCGCCTTTGCGGAGCAGCACAATCTGATGCCCTTCCAGCAGCGATCTTTGGGTCACCGCCCATTCTTTAAGGGCTGTTGTGAGTGTGTCGTGAAGCATTGCCACCGTCCAATCATTTCTGCCTGATGTTATGCAAGCCACGGAATAAATTCCGAGGCTGCGATAAACCAGTGTCGAAGCGACACGGGATTGCGTCGTTGTTATTCTTGCGTCGTTGTTATTCTTGCGTCGTTGTTATTCTTGCGTCGCCGCGACGCTGGTTTATTGCAGCCTCGGAATTTATTCCGTGGCTGCTTATTCCGTGGCGGGTGATTGCGTAACACAAATCTCTAAAATCTCCCGCGCCGTTTCTTCGGGCGTCTGGTGCGTATTGTCCAGCACTCTGCCGAAAGACGGGCTGCCGACGCCCTGCGCGTACAACTGAGGGATACGCTCACGCTCCCATTCGGTCAGCGCCCGCGTCCCGCGATTGGTTAGGGCCACGGAAAGCGCCGGGCTGAGGGTGACGGCATGGATGGGAACACCGAGCGGGGCAAGCTCGCCCACAAGAAAGTCGTAGCCGTCCCGGAAAAGCGGCCAGCTTACAATCACGTTCAAGCCGGCTTCGGCAAAGCGGCGGGTGACGTCGGCGGCAGCTCGCAGGCACAATGGAATCGCTTCGTCCAAAGGCAAAAACCGGATAAACTCGCGCAGGTCATCCACTTCCACATGCGCGGTGCGCGGCAGCAGCTTCACAATTTGCTGGGAAACCGTTGTCTTCCCAGCGTTGATGGAGCCGTTAATCAAAAAAATCATTACGGCGCTTTTATTTTTCCCTCGTCCACTGTGTTCAGCAGCAGGTGATAAATGTAATCGTTCGGTGCATAGTGCGCGAAGAAAAACTGGTCTTCGCCCTGCACAATGCGCGACAGCGCGGCGGCAATGGCGGCGGAGCGGCTGAGGCCGGCTTCGCACTGGCAGACCACAAGCGGCGCGTCTTCGGCATGCGCCGAGAGGAAATCCAAAATGCGCCGGGCGTCGGCCGCTGTCATCACGACTTTCCCGGCGGCTTCGGCCCGTCGGTGCTTATCGTGGAACGCGAGGCGCAGAACGGCGCGGCGGTGCGGCGACTCGGCCAGCCGCGCGTCCCCGCGCTCCGGGTCGGCCACTGAAATAACAATGTAAGGCATATCGGGCGTCGCAGTCGCAGCTTCGTAGCGATTGAGCACCAAAAAACTGCGGCGCGAGCCGTGGTAAATGCGCTCGGCGAACGGCAGATGCGAGACCATAAGGAGAGTATACCCGGCAGGGCAGCGCGGCGGGTATAATACTCAGGTCAGAGTCAGGAGGAACCCCGCATGGCGATTGCAGAAGCCGAAGTTCAACCAAACATTCAAAAAGCCGCGATTTACCCTGGAATGCCGATTACGGAAGACGAGTTGATGCGCCTGCCGCGCGACGGGCGCAAATGGGAAATGGAAGATGGGAGGCTCACGGAAGTGCCGACAAGTATGCGCCACGAAGCCATTGGCTATAATTTGATCGTTCTGCTCAGTCCCTTTGTTCGTGGACACGGTTTTGTCTCGCTAGGGCAAGGCGGATTCCGCATGAAGGACGGCAATGTACGCGCCCCGGACGTATCGTTCACGCGCAAAGAACGGTTTCCCGGTGGTCACGCCCCAGATACGTTCGGCGACCTCGCGCCCGATTTGTGCGTTGAGATTATCTCGCCGTCGGAGCGGCCCGGCCAGATGGCTCGCAAAGTGCAGGAATACTTTGTCGGCGGTGCGACCCAGGTGTGGCACGTCTTCCCTGAGCGGCAGGAGGTGACTGTCTTTACGTCGCCGACCGACGTGCAGACATTCGGCAAAGACGGCATCTTAGACGCCGGGAGCCTGCTGCCGGGCTTTTCATGCCGGGTCGCAGACTTGTTTATTTTGGAGTAATTTATGTTATACCGTAATTTTGGAACAACAGATTTAACCGCGTCGGTGGTCGGCTTCGGCGTTTGGACCGTGTCCACCAAAATGTGGGGTGTCACCGATGAAGCCCTGCGCCTGAGACTATTGCGGCGGGCGTTTGAGCTGGGCGTGACGTTTTACGACACGGCCGATGTCTACGGCGACGGTCTTGGGGAGACCATTCTCAAAGAAGCGCTCGGCAGTCATCGCAGCGAAATGACGATTGCCACCAAGTTCGGCTACGATTGGTACACAGCGCCCGGCGAGCAGCCCGGCCAGCGCGAGCGGCCCCACGACTGGTCCCCGGCGTTTGTCAAGCGGGCCTGCGAGGAGAGCTTGAGGCGCCTCGGCACCGATTACATTGACTTGTACCAGCTTCACAATCCGCGTGTGGACGCGCTGGGCAGCGACGGCCTCTTCGAAGCTCTGGAAGACCTCAAAGCCGCCGGCAAAATCCGGCACTACGGCGCGGCGCTCGGCCCGGCGATAGACATCCGGCAGGCCGAGGAAGGCGGGGCGGCGTTTCGCACCCGGCAGATGACTTCGGTGCAGATCATTTTCAATCTGCTGGAACAGATGCTGGGCGACGAAGTCTTTGCCGCCGCGCGAGAAACCGGCGGCGGGGTCATGTGCCGCGTCCCGCACGCGTCGGGCCTTTTGGAAGGCTCCTACACCGCCGGCACCGAGTTTGCGCCCGGCGACCACCGCAATTTCCGCGTTTCCACCAATGAAAAGCGCAAAGCCTGGCTCGATGACGGCCTCCAGAAAATAGAGCAGCTTGATTTTTTGACACGCGGCACGGGCCGGACGCTGGGCCAAGCCGCCCTGCAATGGCTCTGGTCCGAGCCGCTCCTCGCCACCGCTTTGCCGAACATCTACGACGAGAAACAATTAGAAGAGTTCTGCACCGCCCCCGACACGCCCGCCCTGACGGCCGAGGAATTGGCAAAAGTCAAAGACCTGTACACTCGCAACTTTGGACTGTGAGGAAACCCAATGGCAATCACCACCGAAGCGCCCGCCGCGCCCCAAATAAATGAGCTGACCTACAACGACTATATGGCCGAGCCGGAGGTGCAGGGGCGATACAGTATCATCAACGGAGTGAGGATTTTTATGCCCGGTGCAACGTGGGACCATAATGAGATCGGTTTGAACTTGGCGGGATTGTTCCGCGCGTATGCACAAGCCGGCGGCATCGGCAAAGTAAATATCGCGCCGTTTGATGTGCTGATCCGGCGCTCGCCAAAGATGCAGGTGCGCCAGCCAAACGTGCTGTTTATCAGTTCTGCCCGGCTGGCGCAGGCCGGCGGTCGGCCCGCCAGAGGGCCATTAGAGGCCGCGCCGGAACTGGTCGTCGAGATCATTTCGGACAGCGAGACGCAGCGGATTTTAGGCGATAAAATTGCGGACTACGTCACCATCGGCGTCCGCGAGTGCTGGGTGGTGCGGCCCGAGGGCGGCACGGTCGAGGTGCTGGCGCTCTCGCCGGGCGGGGCGTCGAGCGTCGCGGTTTATGGGCCGGGCGAAACGGTGCGGTCGGCGGTCTTTGCGGGGCTTGCGGTTTCGGTCGCGGACGTGTTCGCGCTTTAAGAGTTAAGCGAGCGCCGGGTCCAGCCAGTCCCGCGACAGATACACACCATCGAGGTGATCGAAGTCTTTGTCGGTGGTCAGCAGCCGCGCCCCCGTCACCGCCGCCGTGGCGGCGATCCACAGATCGTTTTTCCCCATCGGCACCCCCCTCCGCTTGCTGTAGTTGTCAATCTCCGCGTAGGTTTCCACCACATCGGCAAACGGCAGCGGAATTGTGGTGCAGTAGGCAAGCTGACGCTCGACTTCCCGCATTCGGGCCTCTCCCCATGCAAATTGCAGCGCCAGCGCCCGCAGCTCGCCGTCGCTGACAATGCTGATCAGCGGAGCGGGCTTGCTTGTCGTCAGCGAAAACTGCGCTTCGATTTTCTCGTACAGCTCCCGACCGCGCACATAGGCCAGCAGAATGTTGGTGTCAAGAATGCGTTCCGGCATCAGCCCATCGCTTTCAGAGCGGCTTGCAGCTCTTCATCGGTCTCTTCGCCGGGCCACTGCCCGACAATCATCTGCATGGCCGTCTTGCCCGGCGGCGGCAGGAGTTTGGGCCGAAGCTCAGTGAGCGACTGCGGCGTCCGCCGGTCTTTCAGCCCGGCAATCAATTCCTGCATTTTGTCTCGCGCCGCTTCCCGCAGGAGCGCGTCGGGCGTCACCCCCCGCCGCGCCGCTTCCGCGTTCCAAGCCGCTTCGTCCGCGTCCGGCAGCTCAATCGTCAGTGTCATCTGTGCGCCTCCGTTTCGGTGCTTTCAGTGGTTTACGCGTGTATTGTACCCGTCTTGACGGGCCGAACGGCGCGTGGTACACTGAAGCTGAATCCAGTGGAGTTAAGGAGGAAACCCGATGGCGATCACAACCGAAGCGCCTGTTGTCACAATCAAAAGCGAACAGCCGAATGAGCTGACGTATGACGCTTACATGGCGGAGCCAACGGTCTATGGACGATACGATATTGTCAACGGAGTGAGGATTTTTATGCCGGGCGCGACATGGGACCATCAGGCAATTGCGGGGAACGTATATGATCTGCTGCGTGATTTTGCTCGTGATAGCGGGCTTGGCAAAGCGCTTTTTGCCCCGTTTGATGTGCTGATTCGGCGATTCCCGAAGATGCAGGTGCGGCAGCCGGATGTGCTGTTCATCAGCGCTGCCCGGCTGGCGCAGGCCGGCGGGCGGCCCGCGAAAGGGCCATTAGAGGCCGCGCCGGAACTGGTCGTCGAGATTATCTCGGACAGCGAGACGCAGCGGATTTTGGGCGATAAAATTGCGGACTACGTCACCATCGGCGTCTGCGAGTGCTGGGTGGTGCGGCCCGAGGGCGGTACGGTCGAAGTGCTGGCGCTTTCGCCGAGCGGGACGGCGAGCGCGGCGGTTTACGGGCAAGGACAGACCGTGGCGTCGCGGGTGTTCCCCGGTCTGTTGGTTTCCGTGGCGGACGTGTTTGCGGATTAACGCGGTTTGGATTGACGGGGGCGGGTTCTTAGGGTACACTGAATAGAACAAATGTTTTCCAGGTAACGGATTGGGAACGGGCGCATTTTTGCCGCCCGTTTTTGCTTGTTAGGGGCAGTACATGGCTGATTTTATTCGTATTCAGGGCGCACGGCAGAACAATCTCAAAGACATCTCGCTGGACATTCCGCGCGATAAGCTGGTGGTGATTACGGGCCTGTCAGGGTCGGGCAAGTCGTCGCTGGCGTTTGATACGATCTATGCCGAAGGGCAGCGGCGGTATGTGGAGTCGCTGTCGGCGTATGCCCGGCAGTTTCTCGGGCAGATGGACAAGCCCGATGTGGACCATATCGAAGGGCTGTCGCCCGCCGTGTCTATTGATCAGAAGTCTACGTCGCGCAACCCGCGCTCGACCGTGGGGACCGTGACGGAGATTTACGACTACCTGCGCCTGCTGTTTGCGCGGGTCGGCGTGCCGCATGACCCCGTGACCGGGCTGCCGCTGACCAAGCAGACCATTGAGCAGATGGTAGACCGCACTTTGGAGCTGCCCGAAGGAACGCGGATACAGATCATGGCCCCGATTGTGCGCGGGCGCAAGGGCGAATACAAAAAAGAGATTGATGAGATCAAAGCCGAAGGCTTTGCCCGTGCCCGCATTGACGGCACGGTGTACGATTTCGCGTCGGACACGCTCCCCGAGCTGGGCCGCTACAAGATGCACACGATTGAGATTGTGGTGGATAGAGTAGTGATTAAGCGCCCCCTAGCCCCCAACAATGGGGGAACCGGAGAGGACAAGGCTAAATCTGACTCCCCCATTATTGGGGGCGGGGGGGCGTCGTCTACGCTTGCTAAGCGGCTGGCCGACTCGTTTGAAGTCGCTGTGAAGCACGGCAAAGGGTCGGTCGTTGTAGACGTAGCCGGCGGCGAAGCCTTAGAATTCACCGAAAGCTTTGCGGCGACCGATTCGGCGTTCAATTTTGAGGAAATCGAGCCGCGCTTGTTTTCGTTCAACTCCCCTTACGGCGCGTGCCCGGAGTGTCACGGACTGGGCATCAAGACCGAGTTCGACCCTGAATTGATTATCCCGGACAAGACGCTCAGCATTGAAGGCGGCGCGATTGCGCCGTATGTGGCGGCCAGCTCGGGCAATACCAACGACTGGGCTTTGGGGCTGTTCCGGGGCGTGGCCGAGCGGTTCAAGTTCGACCCGGAAGCGCCGGTGGAAACGCTGACCGACGAGCAGTTTAAAGCCTTGATGTACGGCGTTTCGGGCAATGTCACGGTGACGTTTCGGAATAAATGGGGGCGCAACCGGCAGTTTACATCGGACTATTCGGGCCTGGTCGGCATGCTGCAAAAACGGCTCGGCGAGACCGAATCGGAAGGGGTCAAAGAGTGGCTGGCCCAGTTTCAATCCGAAAAGCCCTGCCCGGTCTGCGCGGGCAAGCGCCTAAAGCCTGAAGCGCTGTCGGTGCTGCTCGGCGGGCTGAATATCAGCGATCTGTGCGCCCTGAGCATCGCGAAATCCCATGACTGGTTCGAGACTTTGCACCTCACGGCTCGGCAGCAGCTGATCGGGCGGCAGATTGTCCGCGAGATACGTACCCGTTTAGGATTTTTGCTGAACGTCGGCCTCGGGTATCTCACTTTGGACCGAGGCGCAAAGACCCTGGCGGGCGGGGAAGCGCAGCGCATTCGCTTGGCGTCGCAGATCGGGTCGGGCCTGACCGGAGTTTTGTATATCCTCGATGAACCGTCCATCGGCCTGCATCAGCGGGACAACACCAAGCTGATTGACACGCTGTTTCACCTGCGCGGGCTGGGCAACACGATTATTGTCGTGGAGCACGACGAAGAAACGATGGCCGCCGCCGACTGGATCATTGACATCGGCCCCGGCGCGGGTGAGCACGGCGGGTATGTGATCGCCGAGGGGACTCCCGCCGAGATCATGGCGAACCCGAAAAGCGTCACCGGCGGCTTTTTGTCGGGCCGGGACAAAATCGCCATTCCCGAGGAGCGGCGGCAGCCGGGCGACAAGTTTCTGGAGATTGTCGGCGCGTGCGGGCATAACCTGCAAAATGTCACCGTGAAAATCCCGCTCGGCTGCTTTGTCTGCGTCACCGGCGTTTCGGGATCGGGCAAGTCCACGCTCATTCAAGAGACGCTCTTTCCCAAGCTGCAATCCCAAATCAACAAAGGGCACCATGTGTGGGAGCCGCATGAGACCATTCGCGGCATCGGCAACCTCGACAAAATTGTAGACATTGACCAGTCGCCGATTGGCCGGACGCCGCGCTCGAACCCCGCGACCTACACCGGGGTCTTCGATATGATCCGCGACCTATTTTCGAAAACCGCCGATGCCCGGATGCGCGGCTACAAGGCCGGGCGGTTTAGCTTCAATGTCAAAGGCGGCCGCTGCGAGGCGTGCAAAGGCGACGGCATTATTAAAATCGAGATGCAATTCCTGCCTGATGTGTATGTGCCCTGCGAAGTCTGCCACGGCAAGCGCTACAACCGCGAGACATTGGAAGTGAAGTACAAAGGCAAGTCTATCGCCGATATTCTCGAGATGACCGTCGGCCAGGCGGTCGCCTTCTTTGAGGCCGTCCCCGCCATCACGCGCAAGCTCAAAACCATCCACGATGTCGGCCTGGACTATATCCGCATGGGCCAGCCCGCGACTCAGTTGTCCGGCGGCGAAGCCCAGCGGGTCAAGCTCGCCACCGAGCTGGCGAAACGCGCCACGGGCCGCACGCTGTATATCTTAGATGAGCCGACCACGGGCCTGCACTTCGCCGACATCCAAAAGCTGCTCCAAGTGCTGCAAAGACTCGCCGACACCGGCAACACGGTGTTAGTCATTGAGCACAATTTGGACGTCATCAAGACCGCCGACTGGCTGATTGACATGGGACCCGAAGGCGGCGACGGCGGCGGGACAGTGGTGGCCGAAGGAACCCCCGAAGACGTGGCAAAAGTCAAAGCGTCGCACACCGGGCGCTATTTGGCAAAAGTTTTGGCGGGAGAGAGCTTAGTTGGCGGGAAGTAGCAGTCATTCAAGGAGCAGAATCTCATGGAAACACTCTTGAAATGGCCCGGCGGCAAAGGCCGCGAATTCGCGCAGGTCAAACCGTACATCCCGCCGTTCCGAACTTATGTCGAGCCGTTCTTCGGCGGCGGGGCGTTTTTCTTCAATTTGATGCCGAAGCGGTCCCTGCTGAATGATGTTAACGGCAAGCTGATCGGCCTCTACCATTACGTCAAGCGGGGCGACCCGGCATTCGAGGAAATAATCTTCAGCTATGTATGCTGGTGGGAAAATCTGCAACCGTTTATTGAGCAACTTCAGCCTTCACTTCTTGCGCTTTACGAAGAAATGCGCGGCGGCAACTCTAAACGTGAAATGGACGAGCGTGTTGCCGAATGCCTTTCCGATTACGAAAAAGACTTTGTTTACGACTTCACCAATTTTTTCGGCAACACAAGCTGTTTATGGGATACGATTGCTGCTTCAGTCAAATCCAAGTTCAGCCGCCTGCCGAAACTGGAAAAAGACAACGATGTCCGCTTCGCGGAAGCATTGATGCGCGACCATATCGCCACCGCAGTCCGTGCCGGTTTCTACACTTATATTCGAGATTTCTATACACCGAGAACAGAAATCGAAGATGTCACAGCGTTTTACTTTCTGCGCGAGTTCTGCTACGGCTCCATGTTCCGGTTCAACAAGGCCGGCAAGTTCAACATCCCCTACGGCGGCATCGGCTACAACGGTAAAGACTTCCGGGGCAAGGCCGCCCGGCTTTTCTCGGCCCGCACCCGCAGCTTGTTCGAGAATAGTCAGCTTTTCAATTTAGACTTTCGGCAGTTTTTCGATTTGAACCGCGACCAGCTTACTGCTGACGCTTTTTGCTTTCTTGATCCCCCCTACGACACCGAGTTCAGCGCTTACGATAACTTTGCCTTCACGTTGAAAGATCAACTGGCGCTCGCACAGATATTCGCCCATCTTCGCTGCCAGGCAATGATCATTATTAAAGACACAGACTACATTAAAAACATTTACCATGACGCGCAACAGATCAATCCACGCATTGAGATCGCCCGCTACGACAAAACCTACACTTACAACAACCGGGGCCGCAACGAGCGCGACACGCAGCATTTGATAATCTGTAATTATCCTTTGCGAGCGTCAACGCTCCTGCCTGAATATTATCAACTGGAACTTGTCTAGGGGGAAGTCTTGCCGGATTACTCACAAGCCATTCTTGAATTGCTCACGGCAGAAATGCGAACCATGCTGGCCGCGCTCCAAAAAGACACGCCGGAAAACTTTCGCCGCAAAGCCAACAACTTTCTGCTTTCGCAGTTCGACCCGGACGTGCTGTTTTACACGGTCTTCACCAGCAGTTTTGAGTCGAAAAGCGGCAACGCCCTGGAAAACTGCGCCAAAGCAATCGCCCGTTTGAGATACGGCCCGGACTCGGTGCCTGCCGTCATTCAGGGCTTGGGCGCGACAAAGGAAGACCTGCGCCGGCACAGCGCTTCGGCAGCAGATCGGCAGGTCATACTGACACGGAAGAAAATCAGTGAAGTCAGCCGCCAAGCAGGCGCGGTTCTATCTCGCCATCGAAAAAGCGGGCGCGGGAAGAGCCAATCCGTGACAACCGGCGTCAGCCAGAGCATTCTGCGAGATGAAATCGTCAATGCCGCTTACGAGGACAGCGGTACGCTGGAAGAAAAGCCGGTTGACTTGTTTGTCCGCGTTTCGGACACGGAAAGCCTGTGCATGGAAATTAAGCTGGGCGGCAACTTGGACAGCTCCAACGCGCCCGCGCAGCTTGCCAAGTTTTTGACACTCTGCGCGATTGCAGACAGCCCGCAGATTGAAGGCTATTTCGCGACAATCTATAACAAAGACGGCGAAGGCAAGAGATTTACTGGAACTGTCCGCTCGTATCTAGCCGATGACATGATCTTGGCAGGAAGCGAATTTTGGGCCAAAATCCTGCCGGGCGAAATCTCATTCGAGCAGTTTGTTGGTTTGTACCATCAGTCATTAAAGGCCGTCGGCATGAACGCTGCGATTCGAGACTTGGTGAATATGCTGGCTCCGGTTTCGGAAGCCAAAAAAGCTGAGATTGTCCAAGAACTGACAGGGTAACAGCCGCCGACTGGATTGTTGACATGGGACCCGAGGGCGGCGACGGCGGCGGCACGGTCGTCGCCGAAGGCACTCCCGAAGAAGTCGCCAAAGTCAAAGCCTCGCACACCGGACGCTATTTGGACAAAGTCCTGCGCGGCGAGAGCTTGGTTGGCGGGAAGTAAACGCATTTGGGCCGCTAAATTTGGTATACCGCACGGCGCTCGACGGCAAGACTGAGCTGTAAGTCAAGCGGCGGCTCGGCTTTTGTCCGCTGCTTCCCAAGATCAGGCATCGCGAAGCCCGGTTTGATGACGAGCGCTTCGTCCATTTCGTTACGCAAGCCTTCGCTCGCGCCCACATGGTAGAAGTGACTGCACACGCGCAGCTCGCCTTCCGACCAGACCTGCGCGAGATGCTCGTTCCTGCGATAGCGGTTTTCCAGCCACATGGAAAGCGCGTAGCCGCCGGAAAGCCTCTGCGCCGCTTCTGCAAGATTTTCCGCTTCGGTGCTGCCCCAAGAATTGAAGTAGTCCGCGCTGCGCCCGATATAGGGCGGGTCCAAATAAACGAAATCGTCGGCACCGGCATCGGCGAGCGCTTTCTGCCACGATGAGACGCGGAACTGCCAGTCTTTTCCCTGCATCTGCCGAGCGACCCAGCCGATTTGGTTGACAATTTTTGTGATATAAGCGGGCGCGAACCGCTGCGGTTTGTGTCCGAAAGGCACATTAAAGCCGCCGCTTCGGTTGAAGCGCATGACGCCGTTGAAACAAGACCGGTTCAGAAACAAAAAATCAAACGGTGAATGCTTTTCGTTAAATCGCCTGCGGACTTCATAATAGTAAGCATCTTCGCCGCCGACCAGTTTTCGCCCTTCGCATTCCAAAAACTCTCGTGCGCTTTCGCGGCCTATCTCGCCGCACTGAATCGCTTGATACAACCGGATAATATGCGGATTGGTGTCGGTCAGCAGCGCCCGCTGCGGGGCAAGATTAAAAGCGACGACCCCGGAGCCTAAAAACGGCTCGATCCAAATTCCATCGCCGTTCCAGGAAACGCTGGAAAAGATAAAGGGGATCAGCTTTGTCTTGATCCCCTGGCACTTGATCGGCGGAGTGCCGACATGAGCGATGGCGAACGGCAGCGCGGTCATTGCCTGCCCCCTTGCGGCCCAGACTTGTATTCCAGGTAGGTTTTAAGATTATTGTAGGGCGGCTGTTTAAGCTCTGCCGCACGGGCCATGTCTCGCGTCAGGTAATACATCCAGTAGTCATCGAAAACTTTCTCGCCGAGCGCGGCAAACGGTCCGATTCCGTTCACCAAAGCGCTGACAGCGGCGACGGAGCCGATATTTTTTGTGTTTCCGCTGCCGGGCTGGTCTTTGGCGATGCGGTATTTCGGCTGCGCGAAGAACTGCAAATCTTTCACAACCGAGGGGATTTCGTGCAGATCGGCAGTGGTGTAGGTACGCAGCTCATCTGCTTTCAATTCCGCTCGAGAATAAATGACGCCCAGCACAAAGTGACCGACGTACTGGCTGTAAGGGTAAGTGGCGTTTTTGGTGGACTCGCGACTGCGAAAATAGCCGGTGAACGCCCCCAGTGTCATGGAGTTGACATTGCCGGCGTCAGTCCGATACGTGCTCTTCAAATCCACTGCAAACTTGCTGCCGTCTTCCGCTAAGAACGTCATATCGGGATAATGGTTTTGCTCGCGCGACAAAACCAGCTTGAAGCGATGCTTGACGGCAAAGGCGACAAAATTGGGGAACAGCATCAGCTCAATCAGTTTGGAAACAACTTTGGTGTCGGCGGAAATAGTATAAACATTCTGAAAAATGTCAATGAAGCCTTTGACGATCCAATCGCCGGTATTTGTCGAGACCAAGTCTTCAAAGGTCGCGGCTTCCTGCTGTAGCAATCCAAGAAACCAATCTGCGGATTCGGTCGGGTCCATGCCCGCTTAGTTCGCCAAGCGCTCCTGGGACTCCTGCCGCAAACAGAATACACATCGGCTTTCTTTCGCGTCTGCCCGCCTTGCAGAGTTTGCCCCCAATCGGCTATAATATGTGTATGAGTGTTTGCATGGCTGCCGCGCCCGTCGGCGCGGCTTTTTTGACGGCTTCGCCCCGGTATCGCTGGGCACGCGGGGAAACGCAGCGATTTTTGATCCAGCGGGACCCGTATTTCGATGACCCGCAGGCGGCGCTCGAAACGGTGACGGAAGACGGGGAATACAGGCCGCCGGTGGTCGAGCGGCTCTCCGAAACGGCGCTGGCGGTGGCGGCGGACGGGACGGCGACGCTGTTGGTGACGCTTGCGCCGGAGCCGGGGTTTGCGGACGAGGCGCATCCGTCGGACGCGATTTCGCGGACGGTGACGGTGTCGCCGGCGGGGCAGGTTTTGTCGGTGTCGGGGGCGGCGCTCGGAGGCAGCGGGGCGGAGCGGGACCTCTTGCGCGGGATTGCGGCGCTCCCGCCCGGCCTGCGCCGGGGCGCGGACGACCTCGCGGTGGCCGACCGCGCCGCGCCGGCCGAAACTTCGGTCAAGGCGACGCCGGGCCATGACGGGCTGCTGCGGCAGACGACTCAAACAGCGGGGACCGAGCACACCGTCTTTGACTGCCGCCGGGGCCGGCTTGTTCGGAGGGTCTGCACCAAAACCATCACGCTGTCACTGACCATGACCAATCGCGGGCGGCGCGGGTCCGACGATTTCGGTCATGTGGTGCCCAGCTCGCAGGTCGTGCAAACGTTCTCCCTCGAGCGCCGGGCCGACCGGCCGTAGTTCTTTGATATGCTTAAGCTGGGCGACAATCAGAAAGCTGAAGACGACCAGCAGTGACCACGACGAAATCTTGGCAAGCGACACCGGGTGCCAGCCGCCGTGCTGGTTCGGGTACTGCCAGGCTCCGTTGTAAGTCGCGATGTTTTCCGCCACCCAGACGAAAAACCCGATCAGCACAAACGCCAGCGGCATCGGCATTCGGTAGGTTTCCGTGCCGGCCGTGAACGCCGCCCGCGTGCGCCGGAAGATGAGTAAAATCAGCCCGGCCAGCAGCCAGCGGAGGTCGGGCAGCCGGTGCTCGGTGAAAAAGTTTGCATAAATCGCCCCTGCCAGGGTCCACGCCGCCCACGCCGGCGGCCAGCCGGACAGATGCACGTCCAGCCGCCGCCACGCCTGGCACAAGTAGCTTGCCACCGACGCGTACATAAACCCGCTGTAGAGCGGGACGCCGCCGAGCTTGGTCCAGCCCGGCTCCGGGTACGCCCAGGCGTGGGCATGGGTCTTGAACAGCTCCAGCGCCAGCCCCGCCGCATGGAACACCGCAATCACTTTCAGCTCGTCTTGGGTTTCCCACCCCACCCGGTACAATCCCCACTGTGCAAGGAGGCAGCAAAGCAAAATGACATCATAGCGCGGCAGGCCCGGCACGGCAAAACGGCGTGTCAGCGCGAAAAAGGCAAACAGCAGCAGCGGAAACGCGCAGGAAATCGCCGACAGCCGCGCAAACTCCCCCAGGCAGCGGCCGTGGGCGGCGAGGCTTCGCGCGGCACGCCGTATGGGTATCAGCGAAACAGAAAGGGTCACAGGCTTGCTCCATTTTTTGCACACACTCGGCTCGTTCTCGCTTTTGATCGGCTTCGCGTCGCAAGGCGTGGTGCTGTACGGCGCGGTCAAGTCCGGCGAAAAGCCCGCAATTATTCAGGCGCTTCTGCTGATCCTCGCCCTGGGGTCGGCGTCGCTTGCGCTGCTTCTGCGTCCCCCGTCGCCGCCGCAGCTTCTTCCCGACCTTTTGGGCTGCTTTGCGGCCCTGCTGCTGCTGACCCCGGCGGTGGAAGCCGTGCGGAAGATGACGGCGGCCAAAGCAAAAGCCGCAGCGACAAACTAATCAGCGCCGGCATGATCACCAGCACCGGCAGCCAGACCGGGCCGTACCAGGGCCACGGCACGAGAAAATAAATGTCGGTGGACGCAAGCGACTGCGGAAACCCCGTCCACAGCCGCAGCCACCCGTAAAACGTCTCGTCCCACACCGCAAACGTCCACAAGTAGAGTCCCAAACGCTCGCGCCCGGTCCGCCCCGCCGCCATCGCCGGGCCGAGCAGCAAAAGCAGCGTCGCAATCTCCCGCCCGTACTCGGTGCGGTACACCCCAATCCGCCGCAGCTCTCCGATGATGCTCGCGCCGTTCCACGCCAGCCCCCGCGCCGCCCAGATTTCGGCATAATCCCGGCCCGGCGGCATCCCGCCCAATCTGCGAATATACACCACGACCAGCGCTTCCACATAGCCGAACGCGGCCGCATACAGCGCCCACCACAGCAGATTAGTCCAGGTTATTCTTTTTATGTCGCTCATGTCCCAGTCTTTCAAAGCATCTTTATCTTTTAATAACACTATACCATAAAGTACTTTGTAAATTAAAGTATTACGCGAAGTTTTTTAATTTGCGGCGTTTCGTGATACAATACACTTATGATTGCTTCGGAAGTCCCGACAATAGAGACGCCGCGCCGGGGGCGGTCCGGCGATGAAGCGCGGCGGGTGAAGCAGCGGCGGGTGAACCGGCTGGAAAAGCGCTGGTGGAAGCGGCGGGCGGTGAACCTCTTTATCGCCTGGCACTTGTTCGCCGTGTTTATCTGGCTGGTCCCGAGCGGCAGCGCGATTGTGCAGGGGTGTGTCGGGACCGTGCGGCCTTACCTGGTGATCACGGCGTTTGCCCAGTCGTGGAGCATGTTTTCGCCGAACCCGGACCATATGGACGTTTTTTTGGAAGCCAAAATCACTTATGCCAACGGACAGACCAAGCGGTGGGAGTACCCGCGCATGGTGCACATGACCTACCCGAAGCGCTACGAGGAAGAGCGCTGGCGCAAGATGACCGAGGTGGTCACGCACACCGGCAGCCATGAGCTGTGGCCGGCGATGGCCCGTTATGCCGCCCGTGTCAACAACCCCGACCCGAACAACCCGCCGGTCAAAGTCGAGCTGATTGAGCATTCGCGGAACATCCCGCCGCCCGGTCAGCCCATCCCGCCGTATGCCGCCGCGCCGCTCTCCGACAGCGCCGGGCCGTCGGTGACAACTATTCACCCCACAGACTTATGACACACCCCACAGACTTATGACCGATGAACTGCCGACCCGCTTATCCGGCCGCGCCCGCGCCGCGAAATTCAAGCGCCTGCCGCTGACGCCGGCTGACCTGGACGCCGCTGAGACCCGGCTGCGCCGGCCCCTGCCGCCGCTGCTGCGGCAGATATACTCCGAACTCGGCCCCGGTTTCGGGCCGGGCGACACCGGCCTGCTTCCCCCGCCGCCGGCGCTGCTGCCGGGCGGCTTGTTTCCCCTGTGCGACTGGGGCAGCGGCATCCAATCGGCGTTTGACGCGCTCAGTCCCGACGCCCGCATTGTGCGCGTGGACCCGAATATGCCGAAGGGCGATGTGCCCGCGCGTGTCCCGCCGGCGCTGCACTTCGACCGCGCCGCCGAGGCCGACGCCGCCTGCTGGGTGGAATCACCGTCGCTGGCCGAGTGGCTCTCGGACTGGCTGGACGGCGTCCCGCTTTTTTACGCCGCGTACCGGGGCGCAGAGGAAGACGACGCAGACGAAGACGAAGAAGACGGCGAGGAATAAGCCCCCCGCCCCAATTCTGGGGAGCCATATAGAGCAGAGGCCGCCGAGGGGCAATCTCCTAATCCGGCTCCCCAGAATTGGGGCGGGGGGGCTTCTTCGGGTACAATCACTTCATGGCAGACCCGATTATGACAACTGCAAGCGGACACGCGCCGTTTTCCGGCTTCGGCGACGCGCCGGGCAAAAGCGATACCGACAAAAACGACGGCACGATTTTTCTGCTGGTGATTTCCCACGAAGGCAGCCTCACCGCCGCCGCGTATGCCACCGAAGCGGGCGCGATGGACGCCGCGTTTGAATACCTGGAAGGCGAATGGGACCCCGGCGACGAGCGCGGCGCTCCCGAAGACCGCTTTTTGCTGGCGCAGGAGTTTCTCGCCAACGAAGGCGGCGCAATGGAAATCATTCCCAGCCCAATCTACGGAAGCTAGGCAAGCATATTTATGGCGATTGATCCCGGTGTCCGTCTCGGCCACACGCACCTCAAAGTCGCGGATTTGGAACGCTCGCTGGCGTTTTATCACGGCGTTCTCGGCTTCGACATCACGCAGCGGGTCGGGGCAAGCGCGGCGTTTTTGTCGGCGGGCGGCTACCATCATCATCTTGGGCTGAACACCTGGGAAAGTCTCGGCGGCTCGCCCCCGCCGCCCGGCGCGACCGGCTTGTACCACCTGGCGATTTTGTACCCCACCCGCGCAAGCCTCGCTGATGCCCTGCGCCGCTTGGTTGCCGCCGAAATCGGGCTGGACGGCGCGGCCGACCACGGGGTCAGCGAAGCGCTGTACCTGCGCGACCCGGACGACAACGGGGTCGAGCTGTATTGGGACCGTCCGCGCGAGGACTGGCCGGTCCATCCCGACGGCTCGCTTGCGATGTTCACCCGCCGCCTTGACCTGCCGGGCCTGCTGGCGGAAACGGCTTGAAGAAGGGAGGCCCAGGATTGAAATCCTGGGCCAATTCGCAGGCCAATCTCGAAAGGACACTGACTTATGGCGTCTTCCCGTGTGCCCTGCCCGCAGTGCGGGGCGATGAACTTCGCACAGGACCCCATGTGCCTCGGGTGCGGACGGCGGTTTGCACCGGCGGTCGCGGCGGCTCGTGCGCCGGCGGGGCCGACGCTTGCGCCCGACGAGATGTGCCTGCGCTGCTTCAGCGTGCTGCTGCCCGCCGCCCAGTTTGACACCCGAAACATGGGGGGCAGCGGGACAAGCGACGGCGTCTCGATGCGCTTTGTCGGCGGGGTCGGCGGCCCTGCCGGGGCGGCGCGGGGCGCGGGGGCGGCGTTTGGACTGATGGACCTGCTGGCGAACCTGCTGCTCGGCGCGATCCTCAAAAAGAATTTTGACCGCCGGCTGCGGGCGGCGCTGATTGAAGCCCCCCACTCGCTGTGCTGCCCGTCGTGCCGCACTATTTACCGCCGGTAACTTGGGGACTGCCGGTAATTCTGCCGGGAGCTTTTCGGACCGAAGGGGGGGTATCATACCGGCGGAGCCGCCTGTGCGGCCTGCGCTTATGCTGTATTCCTGCCGCGAACTCAAAACCGACGACGACTGGCTGCGCCTGCGCGGTCCGTGGAACGCCCTGCTTGCCCGGTGCAGCCTGCCGTCGCCGTTCTGCACCTGGGAATGGGCGTGGGAATGGTGGCGGCACTTCGGCGCGGAAAGCGGCCCGCCCTGCCGCCTGCTGGCTGCGCTGGCCTACAGCGGCAGCGGCGAGCTGATCGGGCTGGCCCCGTTTTACTTTCCCGCCGCACCCTCCGGCCCGCTGCGGCTGCGCCCGCTGCGGCCGCTCGGGACCCGCCTGCGCTGCCGGGTGGACGACATGACTGAAGAGCCGATCCTGCTGCTGGACCGGGACCACGCCGGCCCGGCGCTGGCGCGGATTTGGGAAGCGCTGCGGGCCTGGCCGGGCCGGGCCGAGTGGGACCTTATCCACCTGCGCGGCATGCGCCGGGCCGGCGACCCGCGCCTGGCCGGCCTGTGGCGGCGGCTGCCCGGCACCGCGCCGTTTCTGCTGACGCGGGCGTCGCGGCGGCTCGGCCAGACCCGCCGCCTGCCCCCGTCCTGGCCGGAATTTCGCGCATCCCTGTCCAAATCCATGCGGGACAATGCCGCCTATTATCCTCGCCTGCTGACCCGCGACGGCCATGAGTGGGCGGTCCGCATTGCCCGCACCCCCGCCGAAGTCGCAGCGGCGACCCCGGCGCTGATCCGGCTGCACGGCCGCCGGGCGGAAAGCGAGCGCGGCCCGGCGCATATGGACCACCTGCCGGGCGCGGCCCAAAAGCGGTTCTTGGGGAATGTGCTTGTCCGGCTGGCGGGTCAAGGCAAAGCCGCCGTAGCGCTGCTTGAAGTCGGCGGCACGGCGATTGCGGCGCAGGCGACGCTGGAAGCCGAGGGGCGGCTGACGTTTTATTATTCGGGGTTCGACACGGACTGGCACAAGTACAGCCCGGTCACGGTGCTGCACCTGGCGCTGCTGGAAGACGCCATCCGGCGCGGGGTCGGCGGGGTGGATTACCTGCCCGGCCCCGAGCCGTGGAAAACCCGCTGGGGGGTGGACGCCGAATGGACGCTCGACGAAGTAAGCTGCCTGTCGGTGCATCCACGGGCGCTGCTTCGCAGCGCCTGGCGCAGCGTCATTCGGCGGCAGTCCCGGCGGCGCGGGCTGAGCTGCGAGTGCGGCTTCTGCTCGCTCGCCGACCAGCAGGCCGCGCCGGAGGCGGCGCAGGGTTAATGCGCGGCGCGGGCAGCGTCGGCCACCGCTTTGTCGCGGTTTTTGTCGAACATCGGCTGGCAGGCCGCGCAGCAGAAGTAGTAAGTTTTGCCTTTGTAGGTTTCATGCCCGGCGGCGGCGGCAGGGGACGCAATTTTCTCGCCGGTAACCGGGCAAATCAGCGCGGTTTTCTTCGGGGCCGCGCTCGGCGCGGGCTTCGGGGCCGGGGCGGCCAAAGCGGCGGAGGTCAAAGCGGAAACAGCGGCGAGCGTGAGCAAAAGTGTTTTCATGGGGTCTCTTTTCTGTGGGCGGGTGCAACTAAAGACGAGCGGTTCTCAGCCGCAGAGAATTGGACACGACGGCGACGCTGGAGCAGGCCATCGCCAGGGCGGCCAGCATCGGGTTGAGGTGGCCCGAGGCGGCCAGCGGAATGCCGACGGTGTTGAAGGCGAATGCCCAAAACAAGTTCTGCTTGATCGTTTTCAGGGTGCGCCGGGACAGCAAAAGGGCGTCGGCGATCCCATCGAGGTCCGGCCGCAGCAGGGTCATATCGGCGGCTTCCAGCGCGGCATCGGCGGCGCGGCCCATTGCGATCCCGAGGTCGGCCTGCGCCAGCGCCGGGGCGTCATTCACCCCGTCGCCGACCATCGCGACCCGCACCGCGCCGTTGTTTTGACGCTTCTTGATAAACTCGGCCTTGCCGCCGGGCAGCACCCCGGCGTCCGTTTCGGCAATGCCGACCGCCGCCGCGACCGCCTCGGCGACGCGCGGGCTGTCCCCGGACAGCAGCGAAACTTGCAGGCCCATCTTTTGCAGACGCGCGACGGCGGCATTTGCGCCGGGCCGAACCGTGTCCGCAACCGCCAGTATACCCGCTTCCGCGCCATTCACAGCCACATACACCGCTGTTTTGCCGGCCATTTCCAGCCGGCCCAGCGTGTCCGCCGCCCCCGGCGCGGGCGTGATGCCGCTTTGCGCGAGAAACGCCGCCGTGCCGACCCGGACCGTCCGGCCTTCGACGCTCGCTTCAATCCCCTGCCCGGCATAGGACGCGAACGCGTCCGCCGGCAAAAGCGGCCCCTCGGCAGCGGCCAGGATCGCTGAGGCCAGCGGGTGCTCGGAGCCGGCTTCCGCCGCCGCCGCCAGCCGCAGCAGGCCGGCCCGGCCCCACGCGCCATGAGGGATCACGTCGGTCAAAACGGGCCGGCCATGCGTCACCGTGCCGGTTTTGTCCAGCACCACGTCGCGGATTAACTGTGCCCGCTCCAGGGCGTCGCCGTTTCGGATCAAAATGCCCAAACTTGCGCCGCGCCCGACCCCGACCATGATCGCGGTCGGGGTCGCGAGGCCGAGAGCGCACGGGCAGGCGATCACGAGCACGGCAATCGCCGGGGCAAGCGCCCCGGCGATGCCTGCATGCAGCGCCAGCAGCCAGACGGCGAATGTCGCCAGCGCCGCCCCGAGCACAGCGGGCACGAACACGCCCGCCACCCGGTCGGCCAGCCGCTGGATCGGCGCTTTGCTGCCCTGAGCGGCTTCCACCAGCCGGACCATCTGGGCCAGCAGCGTGTCGGAGCCGGCCGCCGACACGGCGTAAATCAGCGTGCCGCCGATGTTGACACTGCCGCCGATCACCGCGTCGCCGGCGGATTTCTCCACCGGCAGGCTTTCCCCGGTCAGCAGCGACTCGTCCACCGCCGACGCGCCCTGTGTCACCCGCCCGTCGGCGGCGATCTTCTCACCGGGCCGCACTCGCAGGGTCTGCCCCGGCTTGATAAGAGCAACCAAGATGTCGCGCTCGTCGCCCGTCTCAGCCACAAGCCGGGCGGTTTTCGGAGCCAGCGCCAGCAGCGAGTGAACCGCGTGGGATGCCCGCCGCCTGGCCCCCGCTTCCAGCCGGCGGCCGAGAAGAATCAGCGTCACAATCGTCGCCGCCGTCTCAAAATACACCTGCGGGTGCGCGTCGAGAACCAATGCCGCCAGGCTCGAAAAGTACGCCGCCGACGCGCCGAGCGCCACCAGCGTGTCCATTGTCGCCGCGCCGCCGTGCCGGAGCGCGGAATACGCGCCGCTGAAAAACTGCCGGCCGCAGCCGAACACGACCAGAGCCGTCAGCGCCGCAAACAGGGACAGTGTGCCGCGTGACCCTCCCATGCCCATCGAAAGCATGGACGCCAGCAGCACGGGAACAGTCAGCGCCGCTGCGACGGCGAAATTGATCCATTCCGGGTCCGCGCCGTGCGCCTCGGCCGGCGGCGCGTCGGCGGCGGGAGCCGCGCCGTAGCCGGCTTTTTCAATGGCGGCAATCAGCGCTTCGGGCCGCGCCTGCGCGGGGTCGAACGCCACCAGCGCCCGGTGCGTTGCCAAATTGACGGCGGCGTCTTCGACGCCCGGCACTTTTTTCAGTGTGCGCTCGACCCGCCCGACACACGCCGCGCAGTGCAGCCCGGTCAAATTCAGCGTGCAGGTTTCCATCGGTTATTTCCGCATTTTTATTTCCGCGCTTCGTAGCCTTCGTCGGCCACAGCGTCGGCCATCTGCGCCGAAGACACGCGGGCCGGGTCGTAAGAGACCGTCGCCGTGCCGTCCGCGAGGCAGACAGCGGCGCTTTCGACCCCGGCCAGCCCGGACAGCGCACGGGCGACATGGCCCGCGCAGGCGTCGCACATCATTCCCGTAATTGTCAAAGTTTTCGTTTCCACTGCGGCCCCCCGTGTCTTTAACAGCGGAAACGCCGAGACGTTCCGGGTTCGAGTGTTCCGGGTTTAGCGGCTCCGCCCCGCCGGGTAAACCGTGCGGGTAAGACCACCTATGACACACAGCCCCACGACCATTGCCGACGCGCTGAGGCGGGCGGACCGCCTCGCGGACTGCTTTGCCGCGCATGCCGGCGCGATTGATTTTGACGGCGCATTTCCCGCCGACGAGTTCCGGCAGCTTCACGAGGCCGGCCTGCTGGCCGCGCCGCTGCTGCCCGCGCTCGGCGGGGTCGGCCTCGGCAGCCGGCCCGGCACGACCCCGGACCTGCTGACCCTGCTGCGGCATGTCGGGCGCGGGAACCTGGCGGTCGGGCGGCTCTACGAAGGCCATGTCAATGCGCTTCTTTTGATGCAGACGTTCGGCACGCCGGCGCAGCAGGCCGCGTGGGCCGCCGATGTTCACGCGGGCCGTCAGTTCAGCGTTTGGAACACGCAGGCCGCCGACGGAGTTTTCGTTGACCCGCAGCCGGACGGCAGGTTCGCGCTGCGGGGCGCGAAGACCTTTGCGTCGGGCGCACAGCATATCGCCCGCCCGCTGATTACCGGCGCGATGCCGGACGGCGGCTGGCAGATGGTGATTGTGCCGACCGAGCGGGTGCAGGCAGGGGTTGCCGACCCATCGTTCTGGCACCCGCTCGGCATGCGGGCCACGGCCTCCGTGCACCTGGATTTCACGGGGATCGAAGTCGGTTCCGGCGATTTATTGGGGCTGCCCGGCGACTACTACCAACAGCCTGCGTTCGGCGGCGGCGGCATCCGCTTTATGGCCGTGCAGACCGGCGGCGCGGCGGCGGTCCTCGGGTACACCCGCGAATTCCTGCGCGAGCAAAATCGCACCGGGGACCTGTTTCAGCGGGAGCGGGCCGGCAAAATGGCATCGCTGGTTGAAACCGCCGACCTTTGGCTGCGCCGGGCCGGGGAAATCACGGACACGCCCGAAGCCGATGCCGAAACCGTCGTGCAGTACGCCCACATGGCGCGGGCGGCGATTGAAGAAATCTGCCTGGATGTCCTGCGGCTGGCCGAAAAGTCCGTCGGCGCACGCGGCCTGCTGCGCCCGCACCCGTTTGAGCGCCTCCACCGCGACTTGACCTTGTACCTGCGCCAGCCCGGCGCGGATGCGGCTTTGGTGGAGGCCGGCCGTCACCTTCTAGAAAGCCCGACCCATGTTTCCTGGTGCCGCTGACGCCGTGCCGTTTTTTGCCGATTTAGACGCTGTTCCCCTGTGCCCGTCCGAGACCGTGCGGGTGTGGGGCCGGACCCTGATGGTCGCGCCCCACCCCGACGATGAATCGCTCGGCTGCGGCGGGGCTTTGGCCCTGCTGTCCCGCGCCGGCGCGGCCGTCCATGCCGTGTTTGTCAGCGACGGCACCGGCTCGCATCCGAACTCGGTGAAGTTCCCCGCTCCGATGCTGCGTGACCTGCGCGAGCGCGAGGCCCTGTCCGCGCTGTCCCTGCTCGGTGTTCCGGCAAGTCAAGCGGCGTTTCTGCGG
This sequence comes from Capsulimonadaceae bacterium, assembly GCA_965246745.1. Taxonomy (GTDB): domain Bacteria; phylum Armatimonadota; class Armatimonadia; order Armatimonadales; family Capsulimonadaceae; genus JANXMY01. Next base: position 2,981,718 of record OZ251980.1, on the reverse strand, counting down.
CTTCCCGACGGCGCGGTGCCCGGCCTCGGCAAAGCCGGCTTTGCCGAGGCCGCCGCGCGGCTTGGGGATTTACTGACCACGCTTCTGCCGGAAACGGTGCTGACCCCCTGGCGGCGCGACCCGCACCCGGACCACCGGGCGGTCAGTCAGATTGTGCAGGCGGCGCTCGGGACACTGCCGGCCCCGCCGCGTGTTTTGGAATACCCGGTGTGGGCATGGGAGCGGGCTGCGCCGGGGGACATTCCCGAAGCCCGCGAAGCGAGGGCGTTTCGCCTGGACATCCGCGAGGTCGCAGTGATTAAGCGCTCGGCGGTGGATGCCCATCAGTCGCAGGTGACGCATTTAATTGACGACGACCCGCACGGCTTCTGGCTGTCCCCGGAAGTGATCGCCCATTTTGAGCGTCCCTGGGAAGTGTATCTGGAAGCGCTGTCATGGTAGAAGATTAAGCCGCAGCCGAAAGAAGAAAACTTTGGTAAACATCGCCCAGCCGAACACGCTCACCCCGGACTATTTCGACAAAGTTTACGCGGCCAATGCCGACCCGTGGGGCTTTGAAACCAGCGCTTACGAACGCGCCAAATATGCCGACACGCTGGCCTGCCTGCCGCGCCCGCGCTACGACAATGCGTTTGAGATCGGCTGCTCGCTCGGCGTCCTGACCGCCCTGCTTGCGCCGCGCTGCGGGCGGCTCTTGGCGGCGGACGGCTCGGAAGCGCCGCTCGGGCGGGCGCGGGAGCGGTGCGCCGGGCTGGCGCATGTTCAGATCGCGCAAAGGCAGGTGCCGGAGCAGTTTCCCGACGACCTTTTTGACTTGATTTTGGTCTCGGAAGTCGGCTACTACTGGTCGCCCGAGGATTTCCGGGCGGCCCAGGCAGCCATTTTGGCGCATCTGTCGCCGGGCGGGCATTTGGCGCTGGTGCACTGGACCCCGCCGGTGCATGACTACCCGCTGACCGGCGACGAGGTTCACGACGCATTTCTGGCGCTGCCCGGCTTGACGCATCTGCACGGGCACCGGCACGAAACCTACCGGCTGGACATTTTGGAGCGCACGGCGAGCTAACGCCGCAGAGCGGCCAGCGCGTCGGTGATGGGGATCAGCGGCCAGCGCCGCGCCCAGTCGCCGTCGGGCTGCTGGTGATGGGCCATGACTTCGGCCCACAGCGCCCCGAACGGCCGGCCCGGCGCGGCCAGGCCGGCGTGCAGGGTCTCGGCGGGCACGGCCAGCGCTTCGGCCAGGGCGCACACATTCCGGGTCCGCGCCTCGCCGGCCCACACGCGGCGCAGGGCGCGGCGGGCCTCGAACCGGGCCGCGACGGCGTGGGGCTGCTGGACCCAGTGGGGGCGGCCCGCGCGGCCCATTTCGCCCCATTCGCGAAGCTGCGACGACAAGCCGAGCGGGGTGCGGCCTTCCTGCCGGGCCGAGGTGACGACCCGCACGGCGGGGCTGCGGCGAATGCGGGCGTCAAGGCGGCGCAGGGCGTCTTCCAGCGCGACATCTTCCAGCGACGGCAGCGGCGGCAGGCCGCCCGCCCGGCAGTACGCGTCCGCCGTGACCCCGAGGTTGCCGCCGAAGAATTGATGGTGGCGCGGCCACGGGTCGGCGGGGTCCGGGTCGAGGCGGCTTTCCAGGCGGGCCAGCCCGCGCTGATATTTCCGGTCGCGCAGGCAGTACACGCGGGCGTCGCGGTCCCCCGTCCGGTCCCTTGCCGTGAGGATGCGCCCGCCGACCGCATCGGCCCCCGCGCCCACTTCCCGGAGCAGATGGAACGCCCAGTCCGGCGCGGCCAGCGTGTCGCCGTCGGTGGAAGCGATAATGCCGCGCGGCCGGCCGATGTCCCGCAGGCGTCGGCAGGCTTCGTCCATCAGCAGCCGCCGGGCCGTGCCGACATGGGCGGCGGCGGGGGGCAGGGAAACTTCGGCGACATAAAGGGCCAGCGCAGGATGCCGATGGGCAAACGCGCGGGCGGCATCGGCGGTGCTGTCGGTGCAGTTGTTCGCCAGCACTAAAACTTCATACGAATTCGGGTCAAGCGCCGCGCCCCGGCGGCCTGTTTGGCCGCGCAGCGACTCCAATGTCTGCGGCAGACGCCCGGCTTCGTTGCGAACGGGAATCACGACCGACAATCGGAGAGCAGGGTGCGGCGGCGGAAAATTGTCCCCTATTCGGACAGGAACCTGGGAAGCTTGCATATGAGTTGTTTTACCCAGCCGCAGGAAAACGAACCCTTTTCAGCGAACAAACTTCAATCACGTGTCTACAAGGAGACCACAATGCAGTATACGAATTTAGGTCGGTCGGGGCTGAAAGTCAGCCGCCTGTGTCTCGGCACCATGAACTTCGGCCCGCAGACGACCGAAGAAGACAGCTTCGCGATTATGGACCATGCCCTGGCGACGGGCATCAACTTCTGGGACACGGCCGATGTGTACGGCTGGAAGCAGGGGGAAGGGGTCACCGAGCAGATTTTGGGCCGCTACTTCGCGCAGGGCGGCGGGCGGCGCGACAAGGTCGTGCTGGCAACCAAAGTGTTCGGCGGCATGTCCACCGAGGGCAACAAAGACTGGCCGAACACCAATCGGTTGTCCGCGCTCCATATCCGCAAAGCCTGCGACGACAGCTTGAAGCGGATGCAGACCGATTATATTGACTTGTACCAGATGCACCATGTGGACCGCGAAACGCCCTGGGAAGAAATCTATCAAGCGTTTGAAGTCTTGGTGCAGCAGGGCAAAGTCTTGTACTTCGGGTCGTCGAACTTCGCCGGCTGGCACATCGCGGAGGCGTCGGAAATCGCCAAGCACCGGCACTTTCTGGGCCTGGTCTCGGAGCAGACCCACTACAATTTGAACGTGCGAATGCCCGAGCTGGAAGTGATCCCGGCCTGCGAAAAGTACGGCCTGGGTCTCATTCCCTGGTCCCCGCTGGCCGGCGGGCTGCTCGGCGGCGTCTTGCAGAAAGAAGCCACCGGGCGGCGCTCGGGCATGGACATTGAAGCCAAGCGGCCGCAGCTTGAAAAATGGGAAGGGTTGTGCAAAGACCTGGGCGAAAAGCCCGCCGATGTCGCGCTGGCCTGGCTTTTAAAGAACCCGGTCGTCACCGCGCCGATTATCGGCCCGCGCACCCTGGAGCAGCTCGACGGCTCCCTGCGGGCGCTTGAAATCTCGCTGTCGGACGAAACTTTGTCCAAGCTGGACGAAATCTTCCCCGGCCATAAGACCGCGCCGGAAGATTACGCCTGGTGAAACAACCCCGGAACGTGAAAAAGAAGCAGCTTGTCAAGCAGACGCGGGATATTCCCGACGAGGTTTTGCGGCGGCAGGTCGAGCAGAACGGCCGGACCGCCGCCGACTATCATCTGTATGACATGGGGCGTCCGGGAGAGTACCTGGTCGTGTTTCGGGACAAAAACGGGGCCGAGTTTGTGGTTATGGCTGCGGCGTCCCTGTGTACCGCCCCGGCGAGGAGCCGCCGGGTCAAGAAAAGAGTCCCCCCGGCCCCCAATAATGGGGGAGTCAGAGTTTGATCCGTAGGGGCACTGCTTGCTGCGCCCTCTTGCCTTGCTGCGCCCTCTTGCCTTGCCTCTGTCTGGCTCCCCCATTATTGGGGGCCGGGGGGACTCTTAGGCTTCAATCTCCGAAGGCCGATGATCTCGCGGATGACCGGCGGGGCGGGCGGCGGGGCGGGACCGATCTCGAACGCGGCCAGGACCGCCGGGGCGGCTTCCCGCGCGGCGATCTCGCTGCCGGAATACAAGGTCGCAATGACGTTGCCCGCCGTGACCGGGCAGCCGACGGTCTCGCGCAGGACTACCCCGGCGGTCGGGTCTACCGCGTCTTCTTTGGCGGCCCGTCCGGCCCCGAGGCGCATGGCGGCGAGGCCGACCGCTTCGGCGTTGACCGCGCGGACAAAGCCGGACGATTCGGCCCGCACATCGCGCTTGACTTTGGCGGTCGGCGGCTTGGCGGCATGGTCCAAGTACTCGGGGTCGCCGCCCTGCGCGGCCACAATCTCCCGCAGCTTGGCAAACGCCGCCCCGGACTCAATCTGCGCCGAGGCCAGCGCCTGGCCCTCGTCCAAATTCGCCGCCCGGCCCGCCAGCACAAACCCGGCGGCGGCCAGCGTGCAGACGACGGTTTTCAATCGCGGCTCGGCCCAGGCGTTGTTTTGCAGCAGCGACGCCACTTCGCCCACTTCTACTCGGTTGCCGACCGTGTAGCCGAGCGGAACGTCCATATCTGACAGCACGGCAACGACCCGGCGGCCGTGGGCCGCGCCGATTTTGATCATCAGCGCCGCCAAAGCCTGCGCGTCGGGGAGGGTCTTCATAAACGCCCCGCCGCCGACTTTCACATCCAGCACAATCAGCGGGCAGCCGCCGGCGATCTTTTTGCTCATGATGCTGGCCGCAATCAGCGGCAGCGACTCGACCGTGTCGGTGGCATCGCGCAGGGCATACAGCAGCCGGTCGGCAGGCACGAGGCGGTCGGTCTGGGCGCACAGGCACGCGCCGACCGCGCGGGTTTGGGCCAGGATTTCCGCGACTGTCAGCGCGGTGCGGGTTCCGCCAAGCGATTCCAGCTTGTCGAGTGTCCCGCCGGTGTGGCCGAGGCCGCGCCCGGACATTTTCGGCACAAAGACGCCCGCCGACGCAAGGATCGGCATCACGGCCAGCGTCGTCTTGTCGCCGACCCCGCCGGTGGAATGCTTGTCCACGCAGGGGCCGGGCAGCGAGGACAAGTCCAGCGTGTCGCCCGACGCCACCATCGCCGAAGTCAGCGCAAAGGTTTCTTCTTCAGTCAAGCCGCGCCACAGCACGGCCATCAGCCAGGCGCTGATCTGGTAATCGGGCACCGCGCCGTGCGTATAGTTCCCAATCAGAAACCGCAGCTCCGCCGGCGTGTTGGCTTCGCCCCGGCGCTTGGTGTGGATAATGTCTACAGCCCGCATAGTGGCTGATTGTGGCACACTTTGGGCAGCGGGGTCAACTCTGTTTTGGGCAGAGATACAGCCCACCGCCGAAGCCGGGTAGAATGGGGCATGAATACGCTCTTTCTGCCTGCCCGGCGCTTGCTGCCGGCTGCGCTTCTTTTGCTCGCTTGGAGCGGGCCGGCGGCGGCGCAAAGCCCGCTGCGGGTCGGGTCCGCAAACCCGGCGGTCGCCGAGCCGCCGATCCCGCGTCCCCGCACCGTGCCCGTTGTCGTGCCGCTGTTTCGCGGTCTTGAATTCCGCGACTACGCGTCGCACTCGTTCCCCTACACTCCGCCGCCGGGCGGACGGAAGCGCTGGGCGAAGATCATTTTGTCCGCCGATTACTCAGTCACGGCGGGCCGGCAGTTTGACCGGACCGGGGAAATCTCGGTCGGCCATGCCTGCCTTTTTCTCGGCACCACCGCTGAGCCGTCGGACGGCGTCGCCCAAGCCTGGCATGTGGAGCGGGACGTGACCGACTACGCCGCGCTGCTGACTACTGCCCGCACCGGCCAAACCCAGCTCGGCAATATCGTGAACAGCCAGTACACCGGCATTATTCGCGGCTCGGCGGCGCTGCTGTTTTACCCGGCGGCCCCGCACGAGGCCGCCCCGCCGACCCCCGACCTGGTCCTGCCGCTGCCCGGCGGCGGCAACGGGCAAAAAGCGCTCGGCAGCGGGACGGACACGCTGACCGAGACGCTGACGCTGCCGGCCAACATCACCGGCGCTTATCTCGATCTTTTGACGCAAAGCCAGGGCGGCGACGAGTTCTGGTACCTCGGCGTGCCGGATGCCCTGGCGTCCAAATTGCAGACGGGCGGGGGAACCGCGTTCCGCGAAGCGCAAATCACGGTGGACGGCATTCCTGCCGGGATTGCGCCGGTTCTGCCATGGATTTACACCGGCGGGATTGACCCCGGCTGGTGGCGGCCCATTCCGGCGGTTCAAACGCTGAACTTTCTGCCGTACCGGGTGAACTTGACGCCGTTTGCCGGCCTGCTTTCGAACGGCCGCCCGCACACGATTGGGGTCCGTGTGGTCAACACCACCGGTACCCGCTGAATTTCACGGCGCGTCCCCTCCCGGCGTCCGGCGGCACGGCCCATTCGGTCACGCAGGGCGTTCTGGTCTGGCACCAGACCAGCCGCAATGGCCGCGTGGTCGCCTTCCGCCGCACCGAAGACACAGTTTCCTCCACCCGCCTGCCGCGCCCCGGCAGCGTCCGCTCGGTCCACCGAGCCACGCAGGTCTATTCAGACTTCGGTCCCGGCGGCACCGAGAACCGAACATTGACGGCTGAAAACGGCATTCTCACCCAAGTGTCTATCCACCGCAGCCCCGCGCACCACCATGCCGCGCACGGTCCTTCAATGGCAAGCCGCTGATTTGGTTTTGGGATGCGGGCCGGCGAAGATGAACATGACTAGCCCTTTTTGCTGGTCTCCCCACTGCGGCTCGGCAGGGACATCGGTTTCGCGGCGCTTCACGGCGTCGGCGATTTCCTGTCGGGTCCAAATTTTGTAGAAAATGCGCTGTGCATTCGGTAGGTTTCGGTACTCGTGGTTACAATGGAACCCTGCCTTCAGGTGCTTGATTGTTCCAACAGGGTGATGGAACGGATAGTGATGCTCGCTTGAAAGCCGCTCGGCGTCGGCGAATGCCTGCTGCTCGGAAGGGGGACGACTCGCGAGCCGCTGCCAGTATTGCTGCACTTTGGCATCTTTGCGGATTAGCCAGTCAGCCAATCGGCGGCTCCTTTGCGATCTCCAATCGCTTCCGTCAATTCGGCGGCAAGCTCAGGGTTTGCATAAAGCTCAGGGTTTGCATAAAGCTCAGCTTTGGGGGCGGGCTGCTGCGGGATTTTCGGCGGTTTGTACGACCATGCGCTATATCTCCCCCTCAAATACTTCCGCCGCCGGGCCGGTCATGTAGACATGGCTGTCGGCTTCGGACCAAAGAATGTCGAGATCGCCGCCGGGCAGGTGGACAAGCACTTGGCGGCCTGTTTTGCCGTTAAGGACGCAGGCGACGACGGCGGCGCACGCGCCGGTGCCGCAGGCGAGGGTTGCGCCCGCGCCGCGCTCCCAAACGCGGAAATTAATCTCGCGGTCCGAGACAATCTGAATGAACTCGGTGTTGGTTCGGCGCGGAAACGCCGGGTGATGCTCCACCTGCGGGCCGACAATCTCGACGGGGTAGGCGTTCGCATCGTCTACGAAAACGACGGCGTGCGGGTTGCCCATCGAAACCGTGGTGACGTGCAGGGTTTGACCCCCAATGGTCAGCGGGGCGCTGACTATCGGCGCGTCGCCTTCCGACAGCACGGTCGGGATTTGGGAAGGCGTCAGGACCGGCTCGCCCATGTCCACCCGCACGGCCCCGGCGGTGCCGTCCGGCCCCGGCGTGATCTGCAAAGACAGCCGGCCTGCGCCGGTCTCGACCGCGATTTCGCGGCTGCCCTGAGTGAGATTGCGGTCAAACAAAAACTTGGCGAAGCAGCGGATGCCGTTGCCGCACATCTCGGCTTCGGAGCCGTCGGGGTTGAACATGGTCATGGCAAACGGCGCATCCCGGCCGGGCCGCAGGGCAATCACGCCGTCGCCCCCGATGCCGAACTTGCGGTCGCAGAGTTCCACCGCCCGCGCGGCGCACTCGGCAAACAGCGCATCGCCGCCGTCGCCGAGGCAGTTGACCACAACAAAATCGTTGCCGATGCCGTGCATTTTTGTGAAGTGCATGAGAGTTACCCAAAAAGCCGGGGTTGTCCAAAACCCCGGCAAAGAAGCGTCCTTTGGACGAAGACGAACGCGCAGCCGGGAAAGCGTTCTTTGTGCGAAGCACACTATCTTGCCGGGGTTTTGGACAACCCCGGTTTTCAATGGTTGAGCTATGAAATCGGCTCGGCTTGTGCGGCTTCGGGGGTCGCCGAGGCGGGTGCCGGCGCGGGCGTCTGCACAGTCTGGGCGGCGTCCGGGTGTGCGCCCGCCGCCGGGACGGGCGGGGCGGCCGCGCCGGACTCGCGCAGGCTGTCGGCGTAGACATTTTGGATGGGCCGCATCGGGACAATGCTGGTGACGGCGTGCTTGTAAACAAGCTGGACCGGCTTGCCGGGGCTGTCGAGAAGAATGGTAAACGAATCGAAGCCGCGCACGTTGCCGCGAAGCTGAACGCCGCCGATGAGATAGATCATCACGCCGACATTTTCCTTGCGGACCTGGTTGAGAAATAAATCCTGTAAGTTCACCTGCGATTTGTTCATGGAGTGTCTGCCGCCCTTTGTATGAGAGAATAAATCGTGTCCGCAAGCTGCGCGGGGGCCAAATCGTCGGCGTCCAGCCAGCGGACGCGCGGGTCGGCCCGGAACCAGATCATCTGCCGCTTGGCGAACCGCCGCGTGTCCTGCTTCAGCGTCTCGACCGCCGTGTCCCAATCGGTGTCGCCCCGGAGAAGCGCGGCCATGTGCCGGTAACCCAGGGAGAGCATCGGCTTCAAAGTCGGCGCATAGCCCGAACGGAGAAGTTCTTCCACTTCGGCCCGCAGCCCCAGTTTCAGCATTTGGTCTACCCGCGCGTTGATCCGCGCGTACAGCAGTTCCCGGTCCGCAAAGCGCAGGCCGAAAATCTGCGGCTCGTCCGCGACTTCAGCCGTCTGCGCGGCCCGGTTTTCGGCGTGCAGCGCAGTCAGCGTTCGGCCCGTCGCCGCGAACACTTCCAGGGCGCGGATTTGCCGCCCGAGGTCGTTGACATGCAGCCGGGCGGCGGTTTCCGGGTCAATCCGAGCGACTTCGGCGAGCAGCGCCGCGTGGCCGTGCGCGGCGGCGAATTCGCGCCAGCGCTCCCGCAGAGTGTCGTCGGGCGGCACCGCAGGGATATCGAGCCGCGTGGTCAGCGCCCGCACATACAGCCCGGTCCCGCCGGCGATCAGCGGCACACGGCCGCGCCCGGCTATCTCGGCGCACGCCCGGTCGCCCAGTCTTTGAAAATCAGCCAGCGTCCAGTCGTCGCCGGGGTCAGCGACATCCACCGCGTGAAACACCGCCGCGCTTCGCTCCGCCGCCGTGGGCTTTGCGGTCCCGATGTCCATGCGCCGGTAGACCTGCATGGAATCGGTGGACACGATCTCGGCCCCAAGTTTTTGGGCCAGCAGGGTCGCAACGGCGGTTTTGCCCGATGCGGTCGGCCCCACCAGGGCAATGCGGTCTTGGAAGCTTCCCGTCAGCACTTTAGGCACAGCAGTCAGTATAGCATATTTGGCGCACGGGCGGAGTCAGGCGCACAGCGCCCTGAGTTTTTGTGCGACCACTTCCGCGCCGTTTGTCGTGAAGAGATTGGAATCAGGCGTCGCCGCCCGCGCGGCATGAAGCGCCTCGGCCCAGTCGCCGGCATGAAACTTCGCTTCCGAAATCTCAATCCCGCCGCCCCAGCGGGTCATTCCCGCCGCCAGCGCGGCGTGCTCCGCGAAGCCGACGCGCGGCAGGTACACCAGCGGCACCGAGTTGGCGATGCACTCGGTCACGGTGCCGTAGCCGGCTTTGGAGACGACGGCATCCACCGACGCGGCGACATCGGCGTAGGCCAGAGTGCTCGGAGCGAACACGCGAACATTGGCAACCGGCTTCGGCACGGGCCGGTCCAGCAGAAACACCCAGTCGGTGAGCCGCTCCAGCGCCGCCCAGTTTATTTCCAGCCCCCACCCGCCCAGGTACAGCAGGGCGAGATGTTTTTCGGCAGGAATGCCCAGCGCGGCGGTCAGCGCCGCCCGGATGTTCTCGCCCCGGCGGGCCACCAGCGGCGCTTCCTCGACATGCGGAAACACGCCCGGCGTGGACGGCAAATGGAGCGGCGTAATCAGCGCCACGGTCGCCGCCGCGTATTCGTCGGCCATTTGGGCTAAAAGCGCGTCGTCTTCGGCAGTTTCGGCGTACTCCGAGTAAATATCATGCCAGGTGAAATTGGTCACGGCCGCCGACGGCACCCCGGCGGCGCGGGCGGCCCGCAGCGGAAACGACGCGATGTCCGAGGCCGCCGCCCGTACCCCGCGCTCCCGCAGAAAGCGGATTTCGTCGGCGAGGTGCGCGTCATTGCGCCGGGCAATCTCCGCGTAGCGGGTCAGCGTTTCGCGCCGCCGCACCGAAACGCTGTCGGTTTGCAGGCAGCCGCAGTCAAACTCGGCGTGGATCAGCTCAAAGTCGCGGCCCGGCAATTCTTCGCGAAACAGCCGCGCGGGGGCGGTCGTTTTGATGATCAGCGGCAGCTCGGGCGGCAGCGCCCGCAGAATTTGGGTGGTGCGGACGGCATGGCCGAACCCATGCCCCGTCACATAATAGCACAGCATCGTTTTACCTGGCTTTACTCGGTCTTTCGATGAATCCGCGTCGCCGTGGCTTGATCGAGCGGTTTGATGACCAGCGTGTCAATGTTGACATGGGCGGGGCGGGTGACGGCCCAGACAATCGCGTCGGCCACATCGCCGGCGGTCAGCGGGGTCATGCCGAGATAGGGCTTTTTGGCTTTTTCGGCGTCGCCGCCGAAGCGCACCAAGCTGAACTCGGTTTCCACCAATCCCGGCGCAATTTCCGTCACTCGGACGGGCTTGCCGACCAGCTCCACCCGCAGCGTTTCGGTGACGGCTTTGACCGCGTGCTTTGCCGCCGTGTACCCGCCGCCGCCGGGATACACTTCGATCCCCGCGACCGAGCCGATGACGACGATATGGCCTGCGCCCGACTCTTCCAGCTTCGGCAGCAGGCCGCGCACCATCCGCATCGTCCCCAGCACATTGGTATCGTACATCCGCTCCCATTTGTCGTCCACGGCGTCCGCGACCGTTTCCGTCCCCAATGCCCCGCCGGCATTGTTGACTACCACATTGACGCGCGGCACCTGGGCGCAGAACGCCTCCACACTCGCCGCATCGGTCACGTCCAATTCCAGCGCCGTCGCGCCCAAAGGCTCCGCGACCGCCCGCAGGCGGTCCATGCGCCGCGCCCCTAAAATAAGCTCATACCCGGCGGCGGCGAGGTGCTGCGCCGCCGCCGCCCCAATCCCGCTGCTCGCTCCGGTCACGACCGCGACCAATTTTTCTGCCATTGTGCTGCTTTCTTTAGTCTATTTGGCTTTAGTTTATTTGGAAACTTCCAGCACAACTGCCAAACCAGCCGCCGGACTCGGCAAAATCGCAGTCGTCATTTTCTATTGCGGCTTGGCGTTGTTGCATAATAGCGATCTGTAGGGGCGCTGCTTGCTGCGCCCTTCCGAGTGTGGCTTGAGTTTTAGAGTAAGTCAAGCAATTATGCAACAACGCCTTGCGGCTTGATAGTTTTCGGCTTGAAACTGTTCATATTCACGCAAAGCGGCATAAACGGATAAAGCCATGATTGCTGCAAACCGAGACGAAACTCACCCCCCCCCCTGCCCGTTGTGCCATTGGTAAAGCTCGTAGACTTCCTCGGCCAGCGCGAAGGGCAAGGCCGGGTCGTGCTCCCGCGCCCACCGCTCGATGCGCTCTAAGGCGGATGTGGCCGACATAAGATTGGTTTCCCTTTGTTGGCGGGCGTTCTGCCGGGGCCGAAGCCGCCACGGATTGAAATCCGAGGCTAAGACAAACCGGCGTCGCGGCGACGCAAGCGCGAACGCGCCAAACGAATGCTTCCAAATTCCTGTGTCGCTTCGACACGGTGCTTTTGACAGCCACGGATTTCAATCCGTGGCGGCTTCGGCGTCATGCCGGTTGTGTATCACTCCTACAGCGCCGCGCCGTTGACGCGCAGGGCTTGGCCGGTGAGGAAGCCGGACAAATCGCTGCATAAAAAGACGACCGCGCCGGCGACATCGTCGGGGACGCCGCGCCGCTTTAACGCATTGGCGACGGTGGCAGTTTGGAGCAGCGACGGCGGCGGGGCATTCTGCTGAAACGCCGTGTCGGTGCCGCCGGGGGAGACGACATTGGCACGGAGGCCGCCGGGGCCGACTTCCTGCGCGAGATCGGCGATGAACATATTCAGCGCGGCCTTACTTGCGCCGTAAAAGGCCAGGCCGGGGATAGGATCGTGCCCGGAGCCGCTGCCGACCGCGACTATCGCCCCGCCCCGGCGCATCGCCGGCACGAGGCCGCGCGTCAGGAGAAACGCCGAGCCGAGATTGACATCCAGCATCCGCCGCCAGGCTTGCGGCTCAATCTCGGTGACTTTGCCGCTCAGGCCGACCCCGGCGTTTAAGATCAAAAAGTCAAGGCCATCGGCGAAACGCGCTTTGGTGTCGGCAATCAGCGCGTCTATCTGCGCCGCGTCGCCGATGTCGGCCTGGATGTTGGCGTGAGCGCCGAGATTGAATGCCTGCCGCTCGGCGAGCGAGATGGCGGCGGTCTCGCCGTCGCCGCGCCAGACGGCCAGCGTGTTTGCGCCCGCTTCGGCCAGCCGCCGGGAGATGGCGCGTCCGATGCCGCGCGTCCCGCCGGTAATCAGCGCATTTTTGCCTGCAAGGTCAATCGGGATCATGGCTTGCTTTCCAGAAATATCTCGGGAAGCCCCCCGCCCCAATTCTGGGGAGCTATACGGAGAGGACAGTCTTTTTCTCACTCTGGCTCCCCAGAATTGGGGCGGGGGCTTCCCGAGATATTTCTACGCGGCTGCCAGCAGCGCTTGAATGGCGCTTTCGGACAGCGTGGTCGGGTCCGCGCCCCGGTGGGTCGTCGCCAAAGCGCCGCAGGCGTTGGCGTAGCGCAGGGCATCAAGCAAAGGGTATTTACTGTATCTGAGCGTATCGTCCAAATCCGGCCCCTGCCGGAGCAGAAACGTCAGCAGGCCCGCCGTGAACGAGTCCCCTGCCCCGGTCGCGTCTATGAACGGCACGGAAAAGCCGGGCGCATGAAAGGTCCCGTTTTTGAGATAAGGATTGTAGCCGGTGCAGCCATTCGGGCCGCGCGTGACGCACAGCAGGCGCAGGTGCGGACTGCGATCATAGAGGCGCATCACGGCTGTCGCTTCGCTGTCGGCGTCGGGCACCAGGGTCTGCACTTCGTCTTCGCTGATCTTGACGATGTCGGCGTCGGCGAAGCCCGCCAGCGCTTCCTCGCGCATCGCGGCTTCCGACGGCCAGAGCCGGGGGCGCAGGTTCGGGTCATATGAAATCAGCGCCCCGCCGGCGCGGGCCAGGCGCACGGCTTCGCAGGTTGCGCTCCGGCCCGGCTCGGCGATGCGCGAAATGCTGCCGAAGTGCAGAATGCGGGCCGCCCCAAGCCAGGCGGCGTCGAGTTCGTCGGGCCGCAGGGCGAAGTCGCGGGCCGGGTCGAAGTAGAACAAAAAGTCGCGCTCGCCGTCCGGCATGACCGACACAAACGCGAGGCCGGTGCGGCCGTTCGGGTCCAGGAGGAAATGGCTGGTGTCTACGCCTAACTCGGCGAAGTGCTGCTTGAGGCACTGCCCGAACGGGTCGTCGCCGGCTTTCGAGACGAATGCCGTGCGGAGGCCGAGCTTCGCGCCGGCCGCCGCCGCGTTGCCGGGCGCTCCCGCCGGGACTTTGACAAAGCCGGGGGCGTCGGCGAGCGAGACGCCGGATTGGGTAGCCGGCAGGTCAATCAGCGCTTCGCCGAGGGTGATAATGTCGTGGGGCATGGTGTCAGAAGAAGCAGGCAGCGAGAAGGCGCGAGGGAGTAAACTCCTCTCGCTGCAAATGGTCGTCCTTCGGACGATAGGGAACCGAACGTACACCAATCTTTCGTCCGAAGGACGACTTTAACAGCAGATACGCAGTAATGCCAAAGGCATAGAGGAGTTTACTCCCTCGCGCCTTCTCGCTGCCTGCTTTCCGCTACTTGTTGAACGTCGTCAAAAACTCGTCGTACAGCGCGGGCGATACTAATTTCCACTGCTTCACGGCATCTTGAATCGGCACGGCCACAATGCTTGTGCCCTGCTGGGCGACCATGACTCCGAACTGGCCTTCGTGGACCAATTCAGCGGCTTTGATGCCGACGCGGGTGCCTAAGATGCGGTCAAAGAGGGTCGGCGCACCGCCGCGCACGACATGGCCGAGCACCACATCGCGGGTCGGGATGCCGGTCCGCTTTTCGATTTCTTTGGCAATCGCCGGGCCGATACCCACGTCGCCGAGCTGATGATGGCCGAACGCGTCTAATTGGGCGTCTTCGGCCTTCTGCGCTCCGGCGATCTCGACCCCTTCGCTGACCGCGACAATGCCCCACGTCTTGCCGCGTGCATAATTAGCCTGAAGGTGCCTGCACATGGTGTCCATATCGAGCGGCACTTCGGGGATCGCGATGTAGTCTGCGCCGCCGCCGACCCCCGCCCACAGCGCGGTCCATCCGGCATGGCGGCCCATGATTTCAACCACAATCACCCGGTCGTGCGACTTCGCCGTGTCGCGCAGCCTATCTATAGATTCCAAAGCGACCGACGCCGCCGAGTCGAACCCGAACGTGTAATCCGTCAAATCCAAATCGTTGTCCATTGTTTTGGGCACGCCAACCGTTTTGACCCCGTGCTGCGTGTAGAGTTTGGACGCAACCCCGAGCGTGTCTTCGCCGCCGAGCGCGATCAGTGCGTCCAGCTCAAACTTTTTGAGATTGTCGAGCACTCCGGCAAGCTGCGCTTCTTTTCCCGCCGCAAACGGATTGGTCCGCGACGACCGCAGGATAGTCCCGCCTTCGCTGATGATGCCCTCGACCCGCTCCAGGGTCAGCGGCACCGTGTTCCCTTCGACGAGGCCCTTCCAGCCCTGCGTGAAGCCGATCACTTCATCGCCGTAGTCTAAAAGACGCATCACCGCGCCCCGAATCGCCGGGTTTAGTCCGGGGCAGTCCCCGCCGCCCGTCAGCATACCGATTTTCATAAGGTCTCCGTTGTTGTGTAATTTAGTTGAGTTGGATTGATAATCATGCAGCAGCCTGACCGTTCCATCTTCAAGCTCGCCATATTCTTCGATGCCGCTCGGCACTTGTGCCAAAGCTAAAGCATTCCTGACAACTAAGTCAAGGCTTCCGGCAAGGTCAAGGGCGGTTTTTGATTCAGTGGGCTTCAAACCGAAGCGGCAAGGTGTTCGTGTTTGATGGCAGTGCGAGGCTCAAAATCAACCTGCACATAATCGGCTTCAATTCCGGACGGCGTAGGAACAAGGTCTCCATCTTCTTCCAGACCCGCCAAATGCAGCGCGAGTGCTTCCCCCATCAGGCGCTCGGTCTCTGGGCGTGTCCGTCCGGCGGCAACGCACCCCGGCACATCCGGGCAGAACGCCGACCAATTATATTCACCCGGTTCGTAGATAACGAGATAGTTTCTCATGTCGGTAACCCTGCCTGTCCTAGAATTGCTTTGAGCGTTTTGGGATGCAAGTCTTCATTGGGATGACCCGCGACAGTAACGCGCCCCGGCTTTTTGTCGTGCTTGAACTGGCGATGACTACTCCCATTCTCCAGGAAGCTCCTACCAGCCGTCGTTTTCAATGCGCGTTAATACATTCCGTACTTTCACAATGCCTCCTTGCAGCTCAATGAATTTTTACGCAATCACCGCTTCAAAGACAATCATATCGCGCAGCTTGATTCCCTGCCAGAATTCCGGTGGGTCTATGCGGTCGAAATAGCCGCGCCGGACATGGCTCAGGCGGAAGCCGCACTTCTGGTAGAATGCGATGTTGTCCAGCGAGAAGCTGCCGGTGCCGACCAGCAGGCGCTTCACACCGCGCCGCCGGGCTTCTTCGGTGGTCTCGGCGATTATTGCCCGTCCAATCCCTTGTCCCCGGTGCGCGGCGTCCACTGCCAGCAGCTCGATCTCGCTTTCCTCGCCCCAGCGCAGGACCACCGCGCCGACAAGCTCAGTGCCCCGAAAAGCCGCGTAAGAAGTTAAGTCCCGGTCGGCCAGCATCGTCCGGCGCATCGGCTCGCTCGAAAGCGCATCTTCCAGCAAGGCAATGAGCGTTTCGGTTTCCACAGACGCGGGCGACCTCAACGTTACGATGGTCATCAAGCTTCCCCGTCATGCAGCCTGCCCCGCCGGCTCACGCTCGGGCCGGGCCTGCGGCTCGCTTTTGCCGCTCTGCTGCTCTTCCACGACATCGAGCAGAAGAAACAGCATTTCTAAATAGCCCGGCTCGGGTTCACTCGGGTGCTGCGCGGCCCACTGCCGCAGGGCGGCGCGGGCGCTTTGGATCGCCGGCAAAGTCCGTGCGCCCATGACTTTGTATTCCAGCCGCTGCCATTCGGTCCATGACGACGGCAGGCCGAAAAGCGGCTCGCCTGCCGCGACTGCGTCTTCGAAGTGCGACAATTCCTCGCCGGCATCCAGTATACCCCAGTCTTCCGGGTAACGCTCCCGCCACGCCCGCAATGCGGCACGGGCGTCGTGTACCTGCTGAGGGGTTTGCACATCAAGGATTTGCTCAACAAGTATTTTTCGGCCAGGGTCGCTCAAAAAATTCATAGTCGCCTCTTTAAAGTCGCACCCGAAGCGGAGAAAGTCATCAATGCGCCGCGCTGCTCTTCGGGCGGCAGCCGGCGAATTTGGTCAAGAACCGAAACCGGGCGGTCTGCAATCGGTGTCGCGAGTAAACGACCATAAAATTGTTCCCTGGTGACCGGAAGTACGAGGCGTATTCTTTCAAGCGCGGCAATGTACGCATTGTAGGGATGGCCTGTCTCGCGGAACACGAAAAAGGAGGGCGGCAGTGCGATCCCTAGTTCTGCCAATATATCGGGCCGCATTCTGCGCTGCAAACACTCAATGACCCCTTCTTCCCAGCCCGGAATCGCCAGGAAATCGCTGCGTACATACCCGGCAGAAACGCTGTGCAGAGCTTCATGGATCAGGGTAGACCAGCGTTCCGGCTGACCGGCCACGGCGGCTGAGATCAAGATGTCGCAGGAAAATCGCTTCTGCCCGAGAAACCCGGCGTCTTCGATCAGCTCGACTTTGCCGCTCCACCGGATCGGCAGGCCCGTGAAGCGGCTGACAAGCGGCATGATTTGTTCCAGCTCGGCGCATATCTGCGCTCCGAGTTCGCTTCCGTGCATTTTTGGGTTCTCTGCAATCTTTAAAACAGCTTTCGGAACAAGGCTAGCGGGGTGACGCGGATGGCGTCGGGCGGGAACAGCATGTCGGTCAGGGCTTGCGCGGCCTGCTGCCCCGCGCCGATAAGCTGGGTGCCGGGCAGAGTAAACGCGTCCGACGGCGTTTCTTTGATGCCGATCAGGTACACATCGGCGAGGCCCGCCGCGCCGTGCTTGAAATAGTATGACGCAATCGGCTCTTCCATGCCGTCTTCTTTGATTGTCCCGGCGACCTGCGAGCCGTCGCTGCTCTGCATGACAAACGCCGACGGGATGGAAAGCTGGGGCAGAAACTCACGGATAAACCGCATACCTTGAAGCCCGGCGGGGTTCTGGGATTTTTTCGGCTTGCGCTCTTCTTCGGAGATCATCAAGTCAAACGACAGCACGGCCAACTCGGCCATTGAGCGGTCAATAAAGACCAGTGTCCCGTGGGTCAAAACAAGGCGGCCGTGGGCGGCGTCAACCGCGCTCGGCTCGATGTGGTTGTTGTCTTGAAGAAACGCCAAAACTTCGGTGGTGATCACATCGTGCGGGTCAATCGTGCGCTTCGCGGAGCGCGACGTTTCGCGGGTCTGCTTGAGGTCCCCGGAGGCGACATGGATGTTCAGCTTCGCGCCTTTGTCCTCGCTGGTCCGCTCCGAGTCGGTCTGCTCCAACGACGACAAGCGCCCGCTGAAAATCTGGGCGTAGTAGGAGGCCATGCGTCCGGAGTCGCGGTACAAAAAGTCGTACAGCGGCACCGAATCAGACAATTCGGCCCGACGTGCGTTTGATGCCACGGGTGAGGGTCTCCGAAGTTTCGCGCCGCTTGGCGTTGAACTCCGCCAAGTCGTCGGTCATGCGCTGGGTATGGTCGGCAAACAGCCGGAATGCGCCGCGAACAATGCTGCGGGCTTCTTCCTGAACGGCGTCCGGCACGTCCACGGCAGCGACTTCGTCAGCGTCTTCGGTCGGTTTGTTGGTTTCCATCACGGCTCCTCTGCTGGGTTCCTCTACTTTTTCCAGTGTACCCTACCCAGCGCATGATTGACGAGTTCCCCTAGATTTTCGGCACGACCAGGCCGTAATTGCCGTCGTTGCGGCGGTAAACCACCTGGGTCAAGTGCGTGTCCATGTCGAGATAAACATACCAGTCGTGGTCGGTCAGCTCGAGCATTTGAACGGCGTCGTCAATGCCCATCGGCTTCATGGTGACGGCTTTGGTGCGGACAATGCGCGGGCTGTCGTCCACATCGTCCTCGGTGGTGGCGTCCAACACATTTTCCAGGCCGGAGCCGCCGTTGGTCAGCGCATTGGTGCGAAGGCTCTGCTGGTGGTTCCGCAGATGGGTGTGCTTGGCTTTGAATTTGCGGAGCCGCTGCTCGAGCTTGTCTACCACGCGGTCGAGGGAGACGTACATGTCATTGGTGCGCTCTTCCCCGCGCAGCAGCAGGCCGTCACCCTGCAAAGTCACTTCGACCCGGTGCTGGCCGCCTTCGACGCTTTCCACAACAATCACTTCGCGGATGTGCTGAAAAAACGTTTCCAGCTTTTGCAGCCGGTGCTCCGCGTGCTCCCGCAGGCCGTCCGTCACCTGGAGGTGCTTGCCTTTCACTGTCACGGCAATGGACATTGTCTGTTATCCCCTTTCGATTCGGCGCTCTGTCTGAGGCAGCCGTTAGCGTTGCAGAACTTGAAACGGCGGCGCCTTCAGCTTCTTTGCGGCGGTCCATTTGGTCAGGATCAATGCCCGCTCATCGGCCAGCGCCGGATAGCGCGGCTCCGCGCTGTCATCTTCCACATAACCGTCGTTTTCCTGATAGGAATACACCAGATGCCCGTGACGGCGCGTGACCTTGATATGGGACGGCGGCGCAATCGGAACCAGGCGAAAGCCCTCCGCCACCAAACCGCCGGGATTTGACTCTTGATAATAACGGCGGACACGGCTGCGGCTGTCAACCAGCAGCATGCTTACGACGCGGGGCGGTTCCGCAGAGGCAGGCGTGTCCCGCGCCAAAAAGAGAAGGCAGCGCTGGCCGGTTCTGGCCGGGTCGTACAGGGACAAATCCAGCCCGAAAATCGGGTCTCCGGCATGGAAGCCGCCTTCCAGCGGACTAGTGACGGTCGCCGTAAACGTGTCTTTCCATTCCTCCTGGCCCGACAGATGATGCCGTACTATGCGGGCCTCGACAACAGCCGTGCTCTGAAAGCAAAGCGTCGCGAGGTCGTAGGTCGGCAGCAGCTTCGCCCGGCAGGGCAGGGAGAACGGAGCCGCGAACAGCAAAAACCCCATCGCGAACAAGTCTCGGAAGCGCGGCATGGACGGCTCCAATCTCAGACCCAATCAGGAGGACGGCACGAGGAGGGCGACGGCGTGGGCGGCGATGCCTTCGGCCCGGCCCAGAGCGCCTAAGCCTTCGTTGGTGGTTGCTTTTATACCCACCCGTGTCGGCTCTATACGCAAAACGTCCGCAATCGCGGCCCGCATGGCGGCAATATAAGGGGCGATCTTCGGGGCTTCGGCGATCAAGGTCATGTCGACGTTGCCGGCGGCGAAGCCTTCGGCGTGAACACGCCGGACGACTTCGGCCAGCAAAGTGAGGCTGGGTGCGCCTTTGTACGCCGGGTCGGTGTTCGGAAATAAGTGTCCGATGTCGGGCAGGCCCGCCGCGCCGAGCAGGGCGTCGCACAGGGCATGGAGCAGCACATCGGCGTCTGAATGGCCGTCCAATCCGCGCTCGCTGGGAATCTCAATGCCGCCGAGAAAAAGCGGGCGGCCGGCCGTCAGCGGGTGAATGTCGTAGCCGAAGCCGATGCGCGGAGTGGTCATAGCGGGCGGGCACCGGGACGAGACAATCGCTTCCGCCAGCGCCAAGTCGTCCGGGCGCGTAATCTTGAAGTTTGCCGGGTCGCCGGAGACCAGATAAACGGGATGGTCGGCGAACTGCTCGACCAAAGCCGCTTCATCGGTGCCGGTCCAGCCGTAAGCGCGGGCGGCGCTGTGGGCCTCAAACAGCGTGCCCAGCCGAAATGCCTGCGGGGTCTGCATGGCCCACAGGCCGCCCCGGTCCACGGTGCGCTGAACGACGGCGTTTTCATTTGCGGCTTTCAGCGTGTCGGCGACCGGCAGAGCGGCGACCGCGCTGCCGTTTGCGCGGGCGCCGGCCAGGCAGCGGTCCAGGACGGCGGCGGAAACCAGGGGCCGGGCGGCGTCGTGGACTAAAATTAAGTCATTGGGGTCGCCGCCCAGAGTGAACAAGCCGATGGCGACCGACTCCTGCCGGGTTTCCCCGCCGGCGACCACCGCCAGGACTTTTTCGACCCCGGCCAGCGTGTCCCGGCAGCGGGCCGTTTCGTGCGGGCCGGCGACCACGACAATGCCGTCAATCTCGGGGTGCGCGGCAAAGGCCGACACGGTCCAAGCCAGCAGGGGCGTGCCGCCGAGCCGCGCGAAGACTTTGTTTTCGCCGGGGGTGCCGAACCGGGAAGCCCGCCCGGCGGCAGGAATAAGCGCGTAGACAGCCATAAGCAATCAAGAACCGGGGGTCAATAGCGGCGTCCGCCCCCGGAGCGGCGGTCCTGCGGCGGGCCGCCGCGCGGATACACCCGCATATTGCCTTCGTCTTCGTCGCCCTCGTCGTCGCCCCGGATGTTGGCGAAGATCATTTTGCCGGCGACGGTCTGCAAGACGCTGCTGGTGACCACGGGCAAAGTCTCGCCGATGCGCCGCCGGCCGCCTTCGACCACAATCATGGTGCCGTCTTCTAAATAAGCGACGCCTTGATTTTGCTCTTTGCCTTCTTTGATGATCGTGACGATCATCTCCTCGCCGGGCAGGACAATCGGCTTGACGGCGTTCGCCAGCTCGTTGATGTTCAGCACCGGAACGCCCTGCAATTCGGCGACTTTGTTTAAGTTGTAATCATTGGTGACGATCTTGCCGTGGAGCTTTTTCGCCAGCTTCACGAGCTTGGCGTCCACTTCGTCCCGGTCGCTCGGGTCGGTGTTGTCGTAGGTGCGGACCTGCATATCCAGCTCGGTCCGCATTTGGTTGAGGATGTCCAGCCCCCGGCGTCCCCGAGCGCGTTTCAGCCCGTCGGCGGAGTCGGCGATGTGCTGAAGCTCGTCCAGGACAAAGCCCGGCACATAAATCGGGCCTTCAATAAATCCGGTCCGGCAAATGTCGGCGACCCGGCCGTCAATGATGACGTTGGTATCGAGAATCTTGCACTGCTCGGGCAGAACTTCCTTGCCGTCGGCGGGCAGCGGGGCCGGGCCGGGCAGGAAAATCCGCAGCTCGTCTTTCATGGACCACGTCGCGACAATGCCTAAATAGACCAGCGCCCCGCCGACGACCACCGTGAACCAGACGCCCATAATCGGAAACGCCGAGCGCAGCATGACGGTCAGCAGCAGGCCGACCAGCACCCCGACAAACGTGGCGACTTTCTCGTTCGGCTTCATGTCCCGCAGCCGGTCGCCCGCCCGGACCAGACCGAGAAACGCCGGGGGCGAAACCAGCCGGGCCAGCAGAATGCCGAGCACGGTGAACGCCGCCAGGGCGGTGGTGCGGCCTGTGCCGGTGCCGAAGCTGGAACGCGAGGCCACCACAAACGCATTGGTGCTGCCGGGGTCGCTGACGGCGGCGACAATGGCATGCCCGAGCATGTAGCCGAGAATGCCGCCGAGGATCAGCAGGGCGCTGACAAACAGCAGCCGCCAGACCTTGATGACGGTCTGGCTGGGCGCCGGGATTTCGCTTGTTTCAGGGGACAAAATACTCTCCTCAGCGTCCGCGCGAAACGCGGATACGAGTTTCCGCCAAAGTGACCGCCCGGCGGGCGTCGGCCTGCGTGTCGGCGCTGTCGCCGGCATCGGCCAGCATCTGCCGGGCGGCGGCCAGGTCTTCTTCCGCGCGGGTCACATCCACTTCGTCGGCCCGCTCGGCGCTGTCGGCGAGAATGGTGGCGTGGCCGTCGTGCGGCGCGACTTCGAGAAAGCCGCCTGAGATGATCAGGTGCGCCGTCGTCCGCCCGTCGGCCAGGGTCGCCAGCACTTCGCCGGGCGACAGCTCGCTCATCAAGGGCGCGTGGTGGGCGAGAATGCCGAGCTGCCCTTCGGAGCCGGGCGCGATGGTTTGGGTGACTTCCTCGGAGAGCAGGACGCGCTCGGGCGTGACCACATCTAAAATATACGTTGCTGCCATAGTTTGTGTTACCGAGCACGGTGAAGGGCGGAAAGGGCGAAGGAGCGAGGAAGTAAACTTCACTCGCTGAATAGCGTCCTGCGGACGACAGACCCGTTTATGCTTGCAATTCTTATTTATGCTTACAATTCTTACATCCGAAGGATGCCATTCAGCGAGTGAAGTTTACTTCCTCGCCTTCCCTCGCGCCCCGCCCTCGCTCCCCCGCTCCCAAAAATTACCCGCCCATCGCTTTCGCTTTTTCGACCGCCTGCTCAATCGCGCCGCAGTTCAAGAACGCCTGCTCGGGCAGGTCGTCGTGCTCGCCTTCCAAAATAGACTTGAACGACCGCACGGTGTCGGTGAGGCGCACATACTGGCCCGGCAAGCCGGTGAACTGCTCGGCGACCGAGAATGGCTGGCCGAGGAAGTTTCGGATTTTGCGGGCGCGGGCGACGGTCAGCTTGTCTTCGTCGGACAGCTCGTCAATGCCGAGAATAGCGATGATGTCTTGAAGTTCTTTGTAGCGCTGCAAAATCTGCTGGACGCCCCGCGCGACATCGTAATGCTCCTGGCCGACGACGGCAGGGTCAAGAATGCGCGAAGTCGAGACCAGCGGGTCCACCGCCGGGAAGATGCCGATAGCCGCGAGCGAGCGCTCCAAGTATGTGGTGGCGTCAAGAAATGCGAACGTTGTGGCAGGCGCGGGGTCGGTCGGGTCGTCGGCAGGGACATAGACCGCCTGCACCGAAGTCACCGAGCCGTTTTTGGTGCTGGTGATGCGCTCCTGAAGTCCGCCCATTTCCGACGCCAAAGTCGGCTGATAGCCGACCGCGCTGGGCATACGGCCCAAAAGCGCCGAGACTTCGGAGCCGGCCTGGACAAAGCGAAAGATGTTGTCAATAAACAAGAGCACGTCCTGCCCCTGCTCGTCCCGGAAGTATTCGGCCATTGTCAGCCCGGACAGCGCGACCCGCAGGCGTGCGCCCGGCGGCTCGTTCATCTGCCCGAACACCATCGCGGTCTTGTCAATGACATGCGCGGTCTTGCCTTCGGCGTCTTTGAACTCCGTTTCGCCCATCTCGAGCCACAGGTCGTTGCCTTCACGGGTGCGCTCGCCGACCCCGGCGAAGACCGAGACGCCGCCGAACTCGACCGCGATGTTTCGGATCAGCTCCTGAATGGTGACGGTCTTGCCGACCCCCGCGCCGCCGAACAGGCCGATCTTGCCGCCTTTCGGGTAGGGGCACAAGAGGTCAATGACTTTGATGCCCGTTTCGAGAATCTCGATATTCGCCGACTGGTCTTCAAGTGTCGGCGCGGTCCGGTGGATCGGGTAGCGCAGGTCGGTCGCGACCGGCCCGCGCTCGTCAATGGGACTGCCCAAGAGGTTGAAGACGCGCCCGAGGGTCGCATTGCCGACCGGCACGGTGATGGCCCCGCCGGTGTCGTTGACATCCATGCCGCGCATGAGGCCGTCGGTGGACGACATGGCGATGCAGCGGACGACATCGTTGCCGAGATGCTGCGAGACTTCGACGGTCAGGTTCGAGTCATGCGCCGGATCGGCAATGGTCAGCGCATTGAGGATTTGGGGCAGCTCGCCGGGCGCAAACTGCGCGTCCACGACCGGCCCCTGGATTTGTACGATTTTACCGACAGCCATAGTCTAAGTATCTCTCCCTTGAATGAAAATCCCGTGAATAACAGCCCCTGAAAAATTCTTGAGATTGCAGTTATTTGTAAACTTCTGTTAATTTGTGAAAAAGTCCGCGAAGCCGTGCCAAGTATAACCGAAAAGCGCGAAGGGTGTCAAGCAGAGGAGGACTCATGCTGCGACAAGCTCAGGACGCTCCGCTTCTTCCAGTGCTTTGCTTAATACCTGAACCCACTGCCGCTGCTGCATTGGAGAAAGGCGCATAACTCCGGCGATGGAGACCGGCGATGTGCGGGAATTTTGCCAGAAGAGCATACGGTCTGCCCCATCTTCCCCAACATAAAGAACGTGGTGCACTTCCGCAAGTGATAAGCGCCAGGCAACAGCCAGCCCTTCAAGTTCCCACCCGGCAGGACAATCCAGAGGCTTCGCCGCGTCTACCGCATCACGCAAACGGGTCAAAACGATCTCGAGGCTGTCTGCCCCGAGATAAGTCCGCTTGCCCTCCACTAAAAAGCACCTTGCCCACCCGTTTCTCTCCGTTTCGATGACAAGCGAACTGCTACCCGCAGATAAAGTTAAGGGCTGTGCTGATGTTGTTACCACGGCGGCTGCCTCATTTCGTCGTTCTCATAGAATTGGACAATGGCCCGGAACCGCGCCCAATGGAGCCGAAGGTAACGCAGCTCGTGCGTCGTTATCGCTGCCGCGTACCGGCCGCTTCCTTTTAGCACATCCGCAATATCCTGCACATGCGTCAGGTCAAACAAAACAGGTCGCCGAGCGGCGAATGCCGCTTCCAATGCGGCGACCGTAAATTCCGGCCACTTGACATCAGGCGGCTTATGCAGATCAGACAGCGTTTCGCCGCTCATGCGAACGGCAAACCGGCGAAGCGCTTGGTTGGCGGTCGGGCCGTAAACAAGAGGTTTTATTTCAGCGCCTCAGCGCCGCCGACGATCTCGGCAATCTCTTTGGTGATGGTGGCCTGCCGGGCGCGGTTCAGGGACAGCGTGAGGCCCGAAATCATCTTGCCGGCGTTGTCGGTCGCGCTCGACATGGAAGTCATGCGGGCACCGTGCTCGGAGGCGACGCTTTCAATAATGGCCTGGTAGACCTGGGTATCCACATAGCGCGGGAGCAGGCTGCCGAGAATCACTTCGGGGTCCGGCTCGAAGATGTAGTCGGCGGGCTGCTGCTTCGGGGCATCGGCGGGAGCATCGTCAGCCGGCGGCTGGATCGGCAGAATGGTGAGCGTTTGCGGGCGCTGGGTCATGGCCGAAAAGAACTGGGTGTAGATCAAGTACAGGGCGTCAATCTCGCCGCTCCCAAACAATTCTCGGCCTGTGCGGGACAGCGCCTGCGCTTCGGGGAACGAGATGCCGGTGGCGGGAACGGGGTGCTCGGCGACAACCTCGAAGCCGCGCCGCTTGAAAAACGTCGCGCCTTTTTTCCCGATGCAGACCAGCTTCGCGCGGGACGGGCCGTAAGGCTTGATTAAATCGTTGGCCCGGCGAATCACCGTGGAGTTGTACGCGCCGCACAGGCCCCGGTCGCCCGTGATCAAAATCACGCCGATGCGGGCCGGCTCGCCGTCCGAGCGGCGCAGGAGCGGATGCTGGAGTCCTTCGGTGCCGCCGGCGCTGAGGCTCTGCATGACGGCCCGGATTTTTTCGGCGTAGGGCCGGGCGGCCCCGACCGCGTCCTGGGCGCGGCGCAGGCGGGCGGCGGCGACCATTTTCATGGCTTTGGTGATCTGCTGGATATTTTTCGCCGTGCGGATGCGTCCGCGTATCTGCCGGGGTGTTGCCATGCGTGGGTCCTTAGAAGCTCTGAGAGAAGCTGAGAAGATTGCTCAAATGATACCGTAAACGGGCTTCTTTGTCAACGCCGGGGGAGCGTTCGGGGTATCATACGCTTATGGACATTTTGGGAATTGAAACGTCGTGCGATGAAACGTCGGCGGCGGTGCTTCGGGACGGGCGCGAGCTGCGCTCGAACATCATTGCCTCGCAGATTGACCTGCATGCCAAAACCGGCGGGGTCGTGCCGGAAGTGGCGTCCCGGCAGCATGTGTCGCAGATCAATGCCGTGATCGCCGAAGCGCTCGCGGAAGCCGGCATCGGCTTCCAGGATTTGGGCGGCATTGCGGTCGCGAACCGTCCGGGGCTGCTCGGGGCGCTGCTGGTGGGTGTGTCGGCGGCCAAAGCGCTGGCGTATGCGCTGCAAGTCCCGCTGCTGGCGGTGCATCATATTGAAGCGCACATTTATGCCAACTGGCTGGTGGACCCGGAGATTGCATTTCCGGTGATCTGCCTGGTCGCGTCGGGCGGGCATTCGGAGATTTTTCTGGTGCGCGGGCATGGCGACTACCTCATTTTGGGCCGGACGCGCGATGATGCCGCCGGGGAAGCGTTCGACAAATCCGCGCGTATCCTCGGCCTGCCCTATCCCGGCGGCGTCTCGATTGACAAGCTGTCCAAAGACGGCAATGCCGGCGCGGTCTCTCTGCCCCGCGCCCAGCTTGGGCCGGACTCGCTGGACTTTTCGTTCAGCGGCCTGAAAACCGCTGTGTTGAACGCGCACAAAGACCCGGCGCTGGCGGCGGTCTCGCTGCCGGACTGGGCGGCGTCGGTGCAGGAAGCGATTGTCGGGGCGCTGGTTACCAAAACGCTGACAGCGGCCCAGCGGCACGGGGTCGGGCACGTTTTGCTGGCCGGCGGGGTAGCGGCCAATTCACGCCTGAAATCCGCGATGCAGGACGCCTGCGGCGACGCGGGCCTGCGCCTCACTCTGCCGCCGCCGCGCCTCTGCACCGACAATGCCGCCATGATTGCCTGCGCGGGGTATTACCACTGGCAGGCCGGGAAGATTGACGGTCTGGATTTGGACACGCTGGCGTCCGAGCGGCTGGCTTAAGAAAATCGTTCGAGGAGCGCTTTATGGAATTTGCCGACTTGCATTCATGGGACATGACCCCGGCGGAGGCGCAGGCGCAGCAAACGGCGCTGCGGTCGCAGGTGTCGCTCGCCGACGGCTTCGGCGAGATCAAAACCATCGCGGGGCTGGACTTGTCGTACAGCGAAGAGCGGGGCGAGGGCTATGCGGTCGTGGTCGTGCTGTCGTTTCCCGCGCTGGAAGTTTTGGAAGCGCAGTATGCGACCGCCGCGCCGCCCATGCCGTATATTCCCGGCCTGCTGTCGTTTCGCGAGTCGCCGGTCGCGCTGGAAGCGTTTCGGCAGCTTCAAACTGTGCCCGACCTGCTGATGACCGACGGGGCGGGGCGGGCGCACCCGCGCGGCTTCGGCCTGGCGTGTCACCTGGGCCTGATTTTGGATGTGCCGAGCATCGGGGTCGCCAAAACGTTTTTGTACGGCGACTTTGACCGGACGCAAGCGCTCGGGGTTGGGGAGCAAACCCCGCTGCGGGAAAAAGGCGGGGAGACGGTGATCGGGTCGGTGGTGCAGACCAAGCTCCGCACCAACCCGCTGTATGTGTCGCCGGGTCACAAAGTCAGTGTCGGGTCGGCGGCTCGGCTGGTTTTGGAGTGCGTGCAGGGCTACCGCCTGCCGGAGCCGACCCGGCAGGCGCACAATTTGATCACGGCGTATCGTAAGACCGTCACGGGCGAAAAACAGTGACGCTTGGATGGTAACCGAAAAAACGCCCCGGAGCCTGCTCCGGGGCGTTTTTTCGGCGGAAGCCGCTTACGCCGTTTTGCGGCGGCGGCGCTTGGCGCTGCCGAGCAGGTACAGCAGGGCGATCCCGCCGATGGCGAACGCGGCGGGCGTGCCGGGTTCGGGCACCGGGGTGACATTGGTGCCGCCCGTGGTCCCCGTCGTGCCCAGGCCCCCGGTTGTGGTTCCCGCCGCAGTGCCGGTCCCTAAGTCTCCGGTGGTCCCGCCGGTGGTCCCGGTGGCAGTCCCGGTCGTGCCTGTCGCCGTCCCCGTGGTCCCGGTCGTGCCTGTCGTTCCAGTACCCGTAGCAGTCCCCGTTGTTCCCGTGGCGGTTCCCGTTGTGCCCGTAGCGGTTCCCGTTGTGCCTGTTGCCGTTCCCGTTGTGCCGGCGCTGGGGGTGCTGCCGCCGTTGCTGCTGCCGTGCCCGAGCGTGGCAAGAATCGGGATGCCGGCGAGGTAGCCGAACGGGAAGCCGCCGCCGTGCGACACCGGAAGCTGGCCGATAAAGCCGGCGACTTTGGTGGTCGGCAGGACCATCACACTCGGCGTGCCGCTCAGCGCGACCACGACCGGACCGCTGGTCAGCGCCGGGGTGGCGACGGCGGCTTTGGCGGCGGGCGGGTCCGATACCAGCGCGGGCGAATGGTAATCGGCCACTTTGCTTTTCACCGGCGGCAGCGACGCCATCATCGGGTTGCCGCAGGCCAGCTTCAACACCGGCTGGCCGGTCGAGCGCAGCACGAACACCGGAGTTCCGGCGGCCAGCCGCGATGAAATCACATATTCCCGCCCGCCGGGCGCGACGCAGTAGACTTGGTAGCGGCCCGCGTGCTTCAGCCGGGTCAAAATCAAATTGTCCTGGATATAGCGCGTGACCGCCGGGGCCGACGTGTGAAAGTGCCGGGCCAGCCGGCGGCGGACCACCGGGTCAAGGCTGATCTGCTGGTGCAGCTCGGTCACGGTGTCCACATGCTGAACAATAAACGAGTCGGCCGGAACCAGGGCCTGGAGCGGAGCGGCCTGCGACGGCTGCGGCAGCAGACCGGCTAAAATGCAGCAAAGGGCGAGCAGTGAGTAACGCATATAATTAGTCTTTCTGGCAAAGCCGACCATTGAAAACGAATAATGAAAACGAAGAATGCAAAAAGAGTGCCAAAAATGATGCCCGGCGGGCGAAAAAGCGAAATACACGAAAACCCGGCACGCTTACGGGGCGTCCTCAACTGCGGGGACTTCGGAACGATTGACAAGAAACGCCGCAGAGTCGGCGAAGTAAGTATGTAATATGGCTTGAAACGGCGTAAACGCCGGAAGGCTTTCCACGGCGCGGGTCATGCAGCGCAGCCAGGCGCTGCTTTCGGCAGGGCCGATCTGAAACGGCAGGTGGCGCATTCGCAGGCGCGGGTGGCCGCGCTCGGCCTGATACCGGGCCGGGCCGCCGAACCGCTGGATCAAAAACAGGGCTAAATGCTCTTCGGCTTTCGTCAAATCATCCGGGTACAGCGGGCGCAGGACCGGGTCGGCTTCGACCCCGGCGTAAAACGCGGCGGCAAGGTCGTAAAACGGCGCATCGCTGCCGAGCGCGGCATAAATTTGTGTTGTCGGGTCTTCCATACAGCGTACCGGATCAGGTGAAGTATACCACGGATATCGCTGAAGCGCACAAGCACACCGCTGTTTTTACTCGGCGGGCGCTGAATCCAGCGTTACTACCAGGGCCGCCGGGGTCACCGTCAAGCAGGCTGACGACTGACCGGAGGCAATTTGTTCCATTTCGCCGCCGACGGCGGTTTTTCGCCAGCCGGACAGCAGCGCGGCCGGGGGCAGGCGTCGGGCCAATGCCAGGGCGTCGGCTTTGGTCAGCGCCAGCTCCGGGGCCAGGTGGCGGTCCAGGCACAGCGCTTCGCCGAGGCCGTACAGGATGTCGCCGAGCGCCCGCTCGCGCGGGGTTTCGTCCGGCCCCGTCCCCGACAGCGGCGGCGGCAGCGCGTCTTCCGGCAGAACGCGGGCGGCGTTCAGGGCGTCCAGCAGCGGCGACCCGAACGACACTTCCTCGGTTTCGGGAAAGCCGCGCAGGCGGCGAAACTCGGTCAAGCGCCGGGGCGGACGCTGGGCCAGCTCAATCAACACTTCGTCGCGCAGCAGGCTCCGCGCGGGAACATCCCGCGCGGCGGCTTCTTCTTCGCGCCAGGCGGCGACCGCCCGCAGCAGCGCCGTTGGGCGGGCGGAAAAGCCGCGCCCGGTCCGCAGCCGCAGGTAGGCATCTTCGGGAGCTGTCTCGTAAGTGCGGGCGTCGGAAAAGCGCCCCATTTCTTCGGTCATCCACTCGGTCCGTCCGAGCTTTTCCAGCATGCGATTGAGCTTGTCCGTGATCGGCAGCAGGTATCGCACATCATCGCGGGCGTATTCAAGCTGGGCGGGGCTGAGCGGCCGCCGGTCCCACTCCGAGCGCGTTTCGGCTTTCGAGAGCTTGACCCCCATCAGCGCTTCGGCCAGCCGGGCATACGACAGCGGAAACGACGGCAGGCCGATAAAGCCCGCCGCGATCTGCGTGTCGAAAATCTTCGCGGGCAGCCGCTTTTTGCCGCCGTAGTACGCCAGGCGTAAATCTTCCCGCGCGGCATGCAGGACAATTCGAATGTCGGGATCGGCGACCAAATCCCACAGGGGGTCCAAATTCGCCACGGCCAGCGTGTCCACCAGTCCGATAAACTCTTCGGTGGCGACCTGCACAAAGCACAGGCGGGGGAGGTAAGTCCGCTCGCCGACAAACTCGGTGTCGAGGGCGAAGCGCCCGGCGGCGCGGAGCTGCTCGCAGAGTTCGCGGAGACCTTCGGCAGTCTTGACGGTTTCCAGTTCACGGAGAGGCATATGAAAAATCCATTCTAGGCTTGTCGCTGCGGGTGCCCATCCCCGCCGTGAGGGTCCCGCCGTGACTCTTACGGCGGAGCTACGGCCCGGTTTCAATCGGCCCGGCGTACTCGGCCATGCCGCCGGTCATGGTCCGGGCGTCCGAAAACCCCTGCGCGGCGAGAAACTCGGCCGCATAGGCGCTGCGGACGCCGTGCTCGCAGAGGCAGACTACAAAGGCTTCGGGGTCCAGGGCGGCAAAGCGGCGGGGCAGGTCGCCGAGCGGGAGGAGCAAAGCGCCGGGAATGTGGGCGCGGCTGTATTCCCAGGGCTGACGGACATCCAGCAGTGTGACGGCGTCGCCGCGCTCGGTGAGCGCCCAAACTTCGGCGGGCGTGATTTCTGAGGGTGCAGGCATAATTTCGGCCTATTGTACCCGAAAACGCGCCGGAAGCCGGAGCCTATAAAACCTCTTGCGCGAGTCCCTTGATTTCCAATCCGGGTCTTTATGGAAGAAGCGAGGGCGTGTTTGCATGTTGATGGTAGGCGGGCGTTTGTGTACGAGGGCGTTGTAACAAGGGCGTGAACGCCCTCGCTGGGGGGCGCGGACGCCAAGCCGCCACCTGCGTGGCGGAAGATGTAATTTGCATCCTATTCTTGTCCCGCGAAGGCGGGACCTTAGCGCTTCGCTCCCCAGCGAGGGCGTTCACGCCCTCGTCACACAAACGCCCTCATAATAATCAACACGCCCTCGTTACATACGCCCTCGTCACACAAACGCCCGCTTACCATCAACATGCAAACACGCCCTCGCAACACTCACATCCGTGCATCATCTCAATCACTACAGAAGACCCGTCAAGATACCGATAAAGAAGCACAAGAGCGACGCCATGACAGACGAATCCTATGACACCTGCCATCCAAATTCAAAACTTCACCAAAGAATACCCCGTGCCGCGCCAGAAAGAAAAGCGCGTCGCCGTCCGCGACCTGACTTTGAGCGTGCCCGCCGGCGGCTTGTTCGGGTTTCTCGGGCCGAACGGGGCGGGCAAGACCACGACCATTAAAATGCTGCTCGGCTTTGTGCCGGCCACTTCCGGGGAAGCCTGGCTGTTCGGCCGTTCCGTCGAGGAAGTCGCGGCCCGGCAGTCGGTCGGCTTTCTGCCCGAGCAGCCGTACTTTCCGAAGTTTTTGTCGGCCATCGAAGTGGTCGGCGCTCATGCGGGGCTGTCCGGGCTGAGCGGGAAACGCGCCAAAGACGCGGTCGAGCGGTCACTCAAGCAAGTCGGCATGTGGGACAGCAAGCACATGATTTTGTCGAAGTGCTCCAAAGGCATGACCCAGCGGGTCGGGGTCGCGTCGGCCCTGGTCGGCAATCCCGACCTGCTCGTCATGGACGAGCCGTCGTCTGGGCTTGACCCGGTAGGCCGCAAAGAGCTGCGCGAGCTTTTGACGACGCTGAAAGGCGAAGGCAAGACGATCTTTTTGTCGTCGCACCTGCTGGCCGAAATGGAGCCTGTCTGCGACACCGTGGGCGTCATGGCGCGGGGCACGCTGGTCGCCTGCGGGACGCCGAACGAAATCACGCAGGTCTTTGATGAAGTCCGGGTGCAGATTGAGCAGGACGAGCGCGACGAAATTTTGGCGCATCAAATCGAGAATTGGGGCGGAGCGGTGGAGCCTGCGCCGACCGGCGGCGCGGCGACCCTGCGCGTCCCCGTGTCGGTCGTCTACAAGGTCATGGGGCTTTTGGAGCAGCGCCGGGCGCGGCTGGTGGCGGTCAGCCCGCAGCGCGAGACATTGGAAGACGCTTTTTTGCGGCTGGTGGGCTGAGAGACTGCACAAAAACAATTCAGAAATGCCCCCGGCCCCATTATTGGGGGTTAGGGGGTCCTGAGTGACTTTCATACAGTTCTCAGCTTTCGTTCGGAGGACAACTTGACACAAGCAGCGCGGAATATCGGCATTATCGGCAAAATTACGATGCTGGAGGGCGCACGCAAACAAGTGTTTCATGTACTGATGCTGTTTGCCGTGTTTTTAATCTTCGGGTCGGCGTCGCTGGCGAAGTTCGACAAGCATGTGCAGATGAAGATGCTGAACGACCTGTGCCTCTTTTCGGTGTTTTTGGTGTCGGCGATTGTCGCGATCACCATCACCGTCACCGGCATTCCCGGCGAGCGGGAGCAGAAAACAATCTACCCGGTGATCGCAAAGCCCGTCGCCCGGTGGCAGTTTGTCTGCGGCAAGTACGCGGGGGCGATGGGCACGGTCGCTATCGGCATGGCGGTGATGGCCGCGACGTTCACATTTCTGCAAGTCGCTTACATGGGCCATGTGGACCCGGCGATGTTTTACGTCCTGCCGTTTTTGTTTCTCGAAACCGCCATTCTCGCCGCAATGGCCTTGTGGCTGTCCACCTGGGCGTCGTGGCCGCTGGCCTGGTTCCTGTCCGTGCTGCTGTGCCTGCTCGGCAATGTCAAGTTTCCGCTGTACGCATCGCTCACGGCGCACCCGCAGAATGGGTTCAACACGCTCGCCATTGCCGCGCTGTACCATCTGCTGCCCAATTTGGAGTCGTTTAACTTCAAAGACGCAATGGTGCATCACCTGGCCGTGCCCAGCGCGTATTTATGGCAGACGGCACTGTACGGCATCTTTTACACCGCCGCGCTGCTGACCCTGGCGTCGCTGACATTTGCCAAGAAAGAGCTTTAGCCGATGAAACGCGACTTCGCCCCCTGGCTGCTGGTTCCGTGCGCCGCGCTCTCCCTCAGCGCCGTGTCGTTCCTCGCCCCGCGTCAGCCCGCCCAAGCGGCCCCGCCGGCCGTGCAGGCCGCCGCGCCGAAAGCGCCCGCGTATGACGACGGCGACGGCGACGAGCTTTTGGAGCATTGGAGCGACCCGAAATACGCCCGCGAGGAGCGCTCGCAGCTTGCCGGCATCGCCGGGGTCCTGCTGCTGCTCGGCACGACCGCGCTGGCCCGCCGCAAAAATCGCCGCCCGGCTCCGGCCCTGCCCGCCGAAGCCGATTTTCTGAAGCAGCCCGCCGCCCGGCCCGCCAAGACCCGAAAGGCCGCCTAAGCCATGCCCCGCCCTGTGTTTCTCAAGCAGCTTCCCGCGCTTCTGCTTTGCGCCGGATTATTCGCCGCCGCCGGGACTTTTGAGTCGCTTTCGCAGCCGTCGGGGCTGGCCCACGGGTATTTGGTCTCGAGCGCCGACGCCGGGAAAAACGCGGCTTTGGCCCAGGCCGGGGGCGAGTTTCGGATCGCCGCCGCCAATTTAATCTGGGACAAAGTGATTGACCATTACCACCATCAGTACATGGCGCAGGGCGGCGACTGGTCCAAAAACGAAAGCCTGCTGCCGATGCTTCAGCTTATTGTCACGCTCGACCCGCATTTTATCCAGGCGTATCAGCTCATGGGCGGCACCATTCTCCCCAAGACCGGCCACATCGCTGAAGGAAAGCGCGTGCTGGCCGAGGGCATCAAGCGCAACCCCAACGACTGGGAGCTGGACCGCGAAATGGCCCTGCTGCTGGCGGCTGCTGAAAAGAACCCCGCCGCCGCCCTGCCCTACGCCGAAGCCGGCCTCCGAAACGCCGACGATGATTTCAGCGTTCAGCTTATGACCAAGCTCTGCCGCAGCCTCCGCCGCGACGAGCGCGGGAAGTGAAACGATGCACGGGTTACAGTAGGGGCGACCGGCGCTGATTATTTTGGGCCGGCTTGGAGGGCGGCTTGGGCGAGTGTTTTAAGGGTGGACAGGCCCATTTCGCCCATCAGCGTCACGTTCAAAGTCGGCGTGTCCCAGTTCAGGGTGGTCAATGATGCGCGGTGGCCGATGTGGACGGGGACGGGGCCGAGGGAGAAAACGCGCATGCTTTTGGGGACAAGCGTGGGGCGGCCCGGCTGGGTGCGGCGCTGCTCAAACAGCGACACTAAGTTGAGGCCGTCGGAGTAGCGCAGGTGCAGCACCGGGCGGCTGCCGATTTGGGTCACGCTCGCGCCGACCAGCCGGTAGCCGGCGAGGGTTGCCGGGACGGACGCCTGCCCCCCAAGCTGCGTTTTGACACTCCCCAGGGGTACGGCGGTTTCGCCGTTCGGCTGCTCGGCGACGCGCACGGTCTTGGCGAGGCCCGCTAGGCTGAACAAGCTCGCCGGGAGGGACGGACTGTAAGTGATGTCTGAAAAGCCGACCGTGACCCGCAGCTTGCCGTCTTCCCCGTAAATTTCCCGCTTCAAGATCAGGCCGGTGCGCCGGTCAATCCAGAACCGCCGGGCCAGAGTGCGGCCCGCCGGCCGCTTCACCGTGACGAGATACGCTTTGCGCTCGGCAATCGTGCGCGGCACCGGGTCTACGGTCAGCAGGTAGTTCGCCCGCAGCAGCGTGTACGACAGCAGGTCGTCATCGTCCAGCGCACCCGGCGACAAGCGCCGGTGCCGCAGAACTTTGGTGCGCGGCTCCCATTCCCATTCTTCCGCGCCGTCGGAGACCAGCAGGCGGCCCCGGACAGCTTCAGGGTTCAAAAACTGAAGCCGGCGGTCTTCCATCGGGCGATGAAAGACCAAAACTTCGGCAGCGCGGCCCGACCGCCAGTAGGTCGTAATCTGCCGGCCTTTGTAAGCCGCAAGGTCGTCGGCGCGGAGCACCTGCACAAACAGCGACTCGGCGGTCGGCGCTTTGGGCGGGGCGGGGCGGCGGGGCGCGGGCCGGGCCGAGAGGGACGCGGCGGTCAGCAGCAGCAGCGCCGCCGGCAAAAGCGCCGAAAAGCTAAAACGACGCATCGGCGCTGCCTGCCGCCTCGGGCGCGTCGCCGGGCGCTCCCTGCCGGGCCTCAGCGGCGATCATTTTCTGCCGGTCCGGGTCGGCCAGCGGCAGGCACGACACGGAGTCGGTGTGCATCTCGGCCAGCGAGGACACATCAGGGGAGATGTCCGGCAGAGAAGGGACCGGCGCGGAGCGCACGATGCCCGCTGCGGGCGCGTGCAACGGCAGGGAGCCGCCCTGCCGCACGGTGAGAAAAGGCACGGCCAGAAAAGGCACGGCGCTGAAAAGGCCGACCGCGACGGCCGCCGCAGCGGCGGCCCACAGGCGGGGCGCGGGCAGCGCCGGGAAGGGCCGGGCCTCCCGCAGCGGGCGTTTCGCCGCCGCTTTTCGGCGGTCATCCGTCCGAAGCCGCCGGTACGCGGCGGCCCAAAATTCGGCGGACGGCAGGGCGGGGTCCGGCAGGCCGCGCACAAGGCTTTTGGTGCGGCGCAGTTCGGACTCCCGCAGGCGGCAGTCGGCGCAGGCGCGAAGGTGCTCGCCGATGCCGCGCATGCGCGGCAGGTCCAATCGGCTGTCTATAAAGGCAGATAACTGCTCGCCATGCGGGTGATGCTGAGTGCGTGTCATAATCTTCAGGACGTGTTTTCACTCGGGCCGGTTCAGCGGTTTCGTCAATTTTTCCCGCATCAGGGCGCGGGCGCGGTGCAGGCGCGAGCGCACGGTGCCGATAGGCGTGTTCATCATGTCGGAGATTTCCTCGTAGGAAAACTCCTCGACATCGGACAAAATCAGCACCATTCGGAACTCCGGCGGCAGCGCGTCCAAAGCCCGCTGCACCGGCTCCTCAAACTTGTCTTCCAAAACGCGGCGCGACGGCTCATCGGCCCAGTCGGGAATGTCCCGCCCGGCGCTTTGGGCGTCGCCGGGCAGCGGCGCGTCGAGCGACTCCACCGGCCCCACCCGCTTTTTGTGCCGCTGCCGGTCAATAAACGTGTTGGTCATGATGCGGTACAGCCACTTGTCGAAGAAGCTGCCGCGCTGAAATTTCTTGAATGACCGATACGCTTCGAGAAGCGCATCTTGGAGCAGGTCTTGGGCGTCCTCGTGGTGACCCGCCATGCGGTACGCCACTCGGTAGAGCTTGTCTTGATGCGCGGCCAGCAGCCGCGCAAACAAATCTACGTCGTCTTCGGAAAGACTCGTCTCCGCGCCTGCCTGCCGCTTGTCCCCGAACAGCCTCATAGGACGCGGGGCCGGCGTCGGCCCCTTGCTCCTTTGTCAGCGTTTCGCGCCGCCCGAAAGTTCCCTAAGACGGTCATAAAAACTCGGCTTCGCTGAAATTAGGCTTCGCTGATGGTGACGGAATGGATTGTGTCGCCTTCGCGCAGGGCGAGCACGGCATCCAGGCCCGATGTGACCCGGCCAAAGACGGCGTAGCCGCTGTCGAGGTGCGGGACCGGGGCCAGGGTGAAGTAGAACTGCGACGACGCGCTGTTCTTGTCGCTGGAGCGGGCCATCGCCAGGACGCCGGCCGCGTCGTGCTTGCCGGGGTTCGCGACCCCGTTGTCCCGAAACTCGCCTTTGATATTTTTGCCGGAGCCGCCGAAGCCGTCGCCTGCCGGGTCGCCGCCTTGAATAACGAAGCCTGCGACGTAGCGGTGGAACTTCAGTCCGTTGTAGAAGCCTTTTTGGGCAAGCTCGATGAAGTTTGCCGTGGTGAGGGGCGCGTCGTTCTCAGCGAGCGCGGCGACAATGGTGCCTTTGGTTGTTTCGAAAGCTGCGGTGCGGGCCATAAGTGAGTCTCCTGTGATTGGTCTTGGGTTTTGATTTCTTGGGTTTTGATTTCTTGGGTCAGGGCGGCGACTTCGCCGGGGGTCAAATGCCGCCATGCGCCGGCGGGCAGGCCGGAAAGCTGAACACTGCCGATTTTTGTGCGAACCAGCTTGGTGACCGTGTGCCCGAGCGCGGCCATCATGCGGCGAATCTGCCGGTTGCGGCCCTCATAAATGGTCAGCTCCAAGTCCGCCTGCCCGCCGGTGCCATCGGCGCTTGTCTTGCTTCGCAGAATTCGAACGTTCTCAGCGGGACGCGTCAAGCCGTCGTCCAGCAGGATGCCCCGCCGCAGGCGCTTCAAAGCCTCGTCGTTCGGCACCCCCGACACCGAAACCCGATACGTTTTCGGGACATGGTAGCGGGGATGGGTCAGCTTAAATAAAAAGTCGCCGTCGTCGGTCAGGAAAATCAAGCCTTCGCTGTCGGCGTCGAGCCGCCCGACCGGCCGCAGCATCGGCCTACCGCCGATGTCTACCAGGTCCGTGACAAGCTGACCGGCGCGGGCGTGCGGGTCCGAGCGCGACGACAGTATTCCTTTGGGCTTGTGGAGCGCGAGATAATAGCGCTTGGCGGGGGGCCGGACAATCCGATTGTCAAACAAAATCTTGTCGGTCTCGGGATCGGCTTTTGCGCCAAGCTCCGTCACGACCGCGCCGTTCACTTTAACCCGGCCCTCGGCGATCCACGCTTCGCACGTCCGCCGCGAGCCGATCCCGGCGGAGGCGAGCACTTTTTGCAGCCGTTCTTCCATACAGTGTCCATCCTCCCCCGATCAGCCCCGCGCCGAGCGCCACCCCTCCCAGCACAAGCGCCAGCGGCGGCCCCAGCGATTTTGTTTTTTGCAGCAGCAGCGCGGCCGGCCGGACCCCGACAGCCTCCGCCGCGACCGCCGCCGCCGTCGCCGACGGCTTGCCGTCCACAAAAATCGTCACCGTAGCGAGCCGCGTCCCCGCCGCTATCGGCGCCTGCGGCAGCAGCGGCAGCGGGGACAAGGCGATTTTGGTTTCCGGGGGCGGGCGGCGCTTTGAGACCACCACAAAGGTCGTGTCCGCGCAGCTTACTTTGACAGGCTGTCCGGCGCTCGGGATGTTTATCGTGCCAACCGGGTCGCCCGGATGCAGCACGGTTTCGGGCCGGAACTCGCGGAAGCCGTAGTCCAAAAGCGACTCGACATCTTCGCGGCATTCATTGCTGTCGAGGGCGACGGCGATCAAGCGCCAGCCGCCGCGTGTCGCCGACCCGACAAAGCAGTGCCCCGCCGCATGAATATACCCGGTTTTGATGCCGTCCGCCCCCGGAAACTTTTCGAGAAACGTTTTGGACGTGTTTTTGACCCACACATCGCGCTGATTTTTCGACCGATGAACTTTGTACAGCGGCGTTTTAACAATCGCGCTGAACTGCGGCAGGTTGTTCACGGCATACGCCGCGATTTTCGCCAAATCCCCGGCGGTGGAATAGTGCCCCGGCGCGGGCAGGCCGTTGGGGGTAACAAAATGAGAATGCGTCGCCCCGATTTCTTTGGCTTTGGCATTCATGTCCTGGGCAAACTTGGCGACGCTGCCGTCCAAATAGACCGCCCCCGTGACCGCCGTGTCGTTGGCCGAGCGCAGCAGCAGGGCGTACAGCAGATCGCGCAGGGTCAGCGTCTCGCCGGGCCGAAGATGCAGCGAGCTGTCCGGCAGATATTGCACCCCCGGCGGGGCGGTCACGATGTCGTCCAAATGCCCGCGCTCGAGCAGCAAAATCGCCGTCAGCATTTTAGTCGTGGACGCAATCGGCCGGGGCGCATCGGCATTTCGCTGCCAGAGCACTTTGCCGGTGACGGCATCTACCAAAATGGCGTAGCGGCTGCGGACAGTCAGCACCGGCGGCGGGGCGGCGGGCTTAGGCGCAACCGGAGGCAGAGGGCCGGCAAGCGGCGGCGATTGGGCATGTGCCGGCCGCACGGCGAGCGTCAGCATCAAGGCGGCAAGGAGGCAGGTTGTAGTGCGGTTGAACATAGTGTGAAACGCGAATCGGGCGCGAGGGAAGCGCGAGGGAATAAATTCCGCTCGCTTCCCTCGCCCTCTCGCTACCCTTCCAGCCCCGCCGCCGCCAGCGCTTCAAGTGTCGCGGCTTTTTCATCGTCAGCGGGCAGGGCGAAATCTTCCAGCGGCGGGAGGTCCTCCAGCGAGTGCAGTCCGAAATAATGCAGAAAATCCGCCGTCGTCGCATACAAAATCGGGCGGCCCGCCACTTCCTTGCGGCCCGCCTCCGTGACAAGCTGCCGCTCGGACAGTGTTTGAAGGACGCTGTCGGCGCTGACCCCGCGCACGGCTTCAATCTCGGCCTGCGTCACCGGCTGCCGGTAGGCCACAATCGCCAGAGTTTCCAGCGCGGGCTTGGACAGCCGCGCCTTTTGGTTCGGCGCGGCCAGCAGCCGCCCGATGCCCTGGGCCAGCGCCGGCCGGGTCGCCATCTGGTAGCCGCCGGCGATCCGCACGATGTGCAGCCCCGAGTTGATGCGCCGGGCGTAAGCGTTTACCATGTCTTCCAGCGCTTCTTCGACCGCAGCAGGGTCTATGCCGAGGCTTCGGGCGATCTCGGCCGGCACCGCCGGCTCGGTGGCGACAAACAAATACGCTTCCAGCAGCGGCGGCAGGTCCGTTTCGGCAAATTCCGGGGGCGGCTCAGGCATCGGCATCCGCCGTCCGCGCCGTCAGGTAAATCTGCCCTAAATGCGCGTCTTGAGCCGCGTCAATGCGCCGGTTTCGCACAAGCTCCAGCAGCGCGAGAAACAGCATCACAATTTCGAGGCGCACATACGGCGGCTCAAAGCAGTCTTCCAGCAGCACCCCGCCCGCGCCGCCGCGCTCGACTTTGTGCCACAGCGCCGCCATCGCCAGCCGCAGGGTCATTTTTTGCCGGCGAACACTTGTCACCGCGCTGTCTCCGCCGGCTTCGGTCAGCAGCCGGTGGAGCGCTTTCAGGAGTGCGCCGGGCTTCAGCGCTCCGAAGCCGACCGGCAGCAGGTACTCGCTGCCGTAGTCGGCTTCGCCGCGAAAAAACAGCCGCCGCCGCTCGTCTTCCCACTCGGCCAGGGTCTCGATAAACAGCTTGTAGCGCTGATAGTCTTCCAGCTTCCGCACCAGCGCCAGGCGCGGGTCTTCGCCTTCTTCGGCGTCGGGGTCCACACGCGGCGGCTTCGGCAGCAGCATCCGGCTTTTGATTTCCAGCAGCGTCGCCGCCATCAGCAGAAACTCGCCGGCGACATTGAGGTTCATCGCTTCCATCGCCCGCAGATACGCTAAGTATTGGTCGGTAATCTGCAAAATGGGAATGTCGGCAATATCTACTTTGTGCTCGCGGATGAGATGCAGCAGCAGGTCCAGCGGCCCTTCAAACGCAGGCAGGGCGACCGGGGGCAGCGAAGCGGCGGCGGAAACGGGCATAATCTATCTTACACTTCGCCCGCGCCGTTTGTCAACCTTGCCCCGGCCGCAGACTGCGCGGCATGGGGTATACTGAAGCAACTGACGGGAGAACAGGCAGCATGGCAGGCAGTGAACTCAGCGGCGACCTCGCCGAAAAAGTCAACGAATTCCGGGTGATGGTCGCCCCGCTCGACCAGGCCATGCGCGAGCTGGAATACGCCCAAACCCTGCTTCGCGCCCGCGCCGAAAGCGACATCGCGCAGACTGTCCCCGCCCTCGGCGCTCTGGCCGACATTCTGGACATCTCCTCGCTCGACCTCCTCATGGCCCACGACCGCGTCTCGTTTGTCCGCGACGCGATGGCCCGCCTGTCCCTCACCGAAGCCGAAGTCGCCGCCCAAATGCGTGCGCTGGTGTCATCCGACGACCGCTCCCGCAGCGACCTCAAAGCGCTGGGCATCGGCGAAGAAATTGCTTAAGAGGCGCGGAACTGAAGTTCTACGCCTTCTTCCCACGCGCACTCAGCGTATCTCCCCAAGCTCACTGACATAGTCCCGCTTTTCGCGCTTCCAGGCGCGGGTGCAGAGGGGCAGAAAATCGCACCAGGGGCAGACATCGGGCAGGGGGACGGGGCGGACGGCCTCGAAGTCTTTTTCTAAAATCGTAATCCCGATGCCGCGCAGGCTGTCTTCGAGTTCGGCCAGCTCGTCGTCGGTGTACGACGCCGATGCGGTGACGCCGCCGCGCAGGGCGTGAATGGTCGCGTAGACCCGGCGGTCGGGGTAGCTGCGCTTGGCAAGAAGCTGATAAATAGACATCGCCAGGGCGTTTTTGACATCGGCTTCGGTGACGCCCATCCGGCCCGATTTGTAGTCCACAATCTCCAAAGCCCCGTCGGCGAGGTGCTCGTCTATTCGGTCTATCCGGCCTGTCAGCACAAACGGCCCCATGTCCCACTTCAGCATCTTTTCAATCAGAAACGGGCGCGTCGCCTCGGCCCTCTCCGCTGACGCGGCGTGATACGTTTCTAAAATCCGCGCGGCCTCGACTTTGTGCTCGGCCTCGTGCGCCGCGCTTTCGTACCCCTGCGACTGCCAAACGGTCTCCATCTTGGCGACCAGCTCCGGCGCGGAGACCGCCGCCGTGCCGCCTTCTTCGTGGAACGTTTGCAGGGCTTGGTGCAGGGTCGAGCCGAACGTGAACCCGGCGCGGGCGCGGTGATAGAACTTGCCGACTTTGTCTACATAGTCCAGCCGGTAGAGCATCGGACAGGACAGAAACGTTCGCAGGCGGGTCGGCGAGAACTCGGGCTTACGCGGCTTCTTCGGCGCTGGCGGCTTTTTCGGCGTGGGCGGCTTTTTCGCGGCAAGCGGCTTTTTGGCGGGCTTTTCGGGGGCAGGCTCGGCGGGCATGGGGAGATTATACCCGATGTGCTGGGAGAGCGGGGAAGCGAGGAAATGGAGCGCGTAGGCGCGAGGGAATAAATTCCTCTCGCTGAATGGCATCCTTTGGATGTAGGATTGGCACACGCCATGTTTCGTTCCTTCGTCCGAAGGACGCTATTCAGCGAGAGGAATTTATTCCCTCGCTCCTACGCGCTCCATTTCCTCGCTTCCCCGCTTCCCCGCTCCTCTCTGCTTTTTACCCTACTCCGGCCCGCGCACGACAATCCGGCTGCCCTGGACCATCACGACCTGCACGCGCGTCCCTTCGGCGATAAACCCGCCTTCGGAAACGACCGACAAGCGCACGCCGTCAATCTCCGCCGTGCCCGACGGGCGCAGCAGGGTGACGGCCGTGCCGAACTGACCCAGATACGCCGTGTAATCGTCGGCCGAGACATACCCCGCCAGCGCAGTCTGCCGCAGCGGCTGCCCCAGCCGCTTCCAGACCCCCGAGCGCGGCAGGTACAAAAAGAACGCAATCAAAATCGCGATAGTCGTCACCAGCGAAACCGCCGCCGGGTAAATCGCCCCGCTGTTCGGGCCGCCGAGCGCGTAAAACAAACCCGCAAAGATCAGCGCCAGCCCGGTAAACGCCGGCCAGCCGTGGCCGGGCAGCACATGGGTTTCCAGCAGCAGCAGCGCCGCGCCGATCAAAAACAGCAGGACGCCCACCCAGGTCGCCGCACCGACCGTGATGTACGACGCGAAAATCACGGCGACCAATCCCCCGCCGAAGATGCCCGCAACGCCCCATGAATGCAGGGTCAGCATCTCGGCAAAGATCAGCGCGAGGCCCAGCGCCAAAATCACCACCGTCGCCCAGGGCTGAGTCACCCACAGCGCGAACGCCTGCCAGCCGGACATCTCCACGGGGACAAGCTGCGCCCCGGCCAGACTCGGAGCCATCTTAGCGACGACGGCCGACGGCAGCGGCGTCACGATGTCCGCGTATCCCGCGCCCGCCGCCTGCGCCGCCGTCAGTGTCAGGGCGTCCCCGGACTTGACCCCAAGCGCCGGCAGGTCGCTGTCCGCCGACACAAACGCCGCCGCCACCGCCGGATTGCGATTGCTCGCCGACGCCGCCGCCGCAAAATCGGCTTTGACCCCGCCGCCGGCATTGCCGAGCGTTCCGCCGGGCGCAAAAGCAAGGGTCTTGCAGGCGACGGCAATCAAGCTGCCCGGCCCGACCGCCCGGTCATGGACATACGCCGCAATCGGAAACGCCGCCGAGTGGTCCAAAACGCTTTGCTTGATCTCGTTCGCCGCACCCTCCGACCCGCCGGTCGTGTCCAAATCGAGAATAACCCCCGCCGCCCCCTGCCGGTACGCGGCGTCAAGCTGCGTTTTCACAAACACTGCCGTGCCCGGCCAGACTGTCCCGTGGATTTTGATGACCGAGACGCTCGGCGGCGCGGCCCGCGCAGGCAGGGCAAATAAAAGTAAAAGCAGGCAGAGGAAGGCCCCCCCGCCCCAATTCTGGGGAGCAATACAGAGAGGATTGCTCCCCCTTGCTCGCGGCTTCCTAGTCCGGCTCCCCAGAATCGGGGCGGGGGGGCTGGTTCGCACTGTCACGTTTTTTCCTCCCTCGGGTGCAGGTGCGGCGCAAACCGCGCGTGGGCGCGGCGGGCCAGCGCATGGGTCCATAAAATGACGCCTTCGGCGACCGAGGCCATGACGACGGCCCAGTGGCCGCGCAGGCGGGTCGGCAGGCTTTGGCGGCGCTCGGCGCGGAGCTGCTCGATCTCCGGCAAAATCTCGTGCCACACATCCAGGGTCGGCTCCCGCGCCGGCAGGCGGTGCAGGAGCGACAGGGTGCGCTCCAGCGCAATCAGCTCGGCGGCGGCGTCGGGCTGCGCGGCCAGATACGCTTGCAGGCGATCCCGGTCGCTCGGCGGGAGCGTGTTTTCCAGGTAGTCCGAGAACCGCGCCCGCGCGTCTTCGCGTGTCATTGGCTCGCGTGTCATTGGGAGCGCCCTCCGAGGTCGAGGTCCGGGCTGACTTGGTCCAAAAACGGCTGGAATTTGACTTTAAACGCCAGCCGCGCCCGGTGCAGCTTCGATTTTACGTTGACGGGACTGAGGTCCATGATCTGCTCGATTTCTTCATACGATAAGCCCTGCAAGTCGCGCAGGGTAATCAGCAGGCGCTGCTCGTCGGACAGCAGCGCCAGCACCCGGTCTACGGTGCGCTGCAATTCGCGCACTTCGGCGATTTTGGCAATGTCGGCGGCCGGGTCCGCCGGCTCCGGGATAAAGCCGGGCGTGTCAGGGTCTTCGTCCAAAGACCCCGCCTCGATCCCGAGCCGCGCTTTGCGATCCCGCAGATGGTTCAGGCAGACATTGCGGGCGATGGTCAGAAGCCAGGTCCGAAACTTGCAGTCGCCTTTAAACGACGGCAGGGAGCGCAGGGCACGCACGAAAATCTCCTGGGTCAAGTCGTAGGCATCCTCGCCGCCGACCATGCGGGACACGACGCTGAACACCGTGGTCTGGTACTTCCGAAACAAAATCTCAAACACCGCCGGGCTGGCGGTCGCCCGGAACTGCCGCACCAGCGCCAAATCGGGGTCAAGGCGCGGGAGGGCCGGAAAGTGGGTCCAG
Organism: Capsulimonadaceae bacterium; assembly: GCA_965246745.1. Taxonomy (GTDB): domain Bacteria; phylum Armatimonadota; class Armatimonadia; order Armatimonadales; family Capsulimonadaceae; genus JANXMY01. The sequence goes on along the minus strand of OZ251980.1, from coordinate 2,937,256 downwards.
GGCGGGCGGTCAGGCGGCATGAAGCGACACTTTCCTTACATCTAACCTAATACGACATATAACCTATTACGACACGGGCGCGTCCGAAAAGTTGCCGGGCACCGAGACCGGCGCTGAAAGTGCCGGTTATCCATTTCCGGGTATACTAAAGCGTTATGGCAATGAATACCGAAAGTTTTGTCGGCGGCAAGATGCTCTCGCTGCCGATGGCCGATGAAAAAGTCGTTACCCCGAAAGCCAAAGCGGAGCGGGCAAAGGTGCTGGCGCTCGAGCCGGGCAGCCCGGCGGACCTCGCGGGCGTTCGGCTCGGCGATACCATCACCCATGTCAACGGTCAGCCGGTTTTAGATATTGTAGACTTTGCGTTTTTGTCGGCGGGCGAGACTGTGACGCTCGACATGCTGCGCGATGGCGCCGAGCCGCTGCACTTTGAGATTGCCAAAGGCTACGATGAAGACCTGGGCATCGAGTTCGGCGACGACCTCTTCGACCGCGTTCATATCTGCAAAAACAAATGCGTCTTCTGCTTTTTGTACCAGCAGCCGAAGGGCCTGCGGCCTTCGCTGTATATCAAAGACGACGATTACCGATTGTCGTTCCTGCACGGCAATTATCTCACGCTGACCAACATGGGCGAGGCCGAGTTCCAGCGCGTTGTGGACCAAAAACTGTCCCCGCTGTTTGTCTCAGTGCATGCCACCAACCCCGAAGTGCGCGGGCGGATGCTGGGCCGGAAAGGCCCCGAGCCGATCCTTCCGCGCCTCCAAATGCTGGCCGACGCCAAAATCCAAATCCACGGCCAGGTCGTGCTGTGCCCCGGCTACAACGACGGCGAGCAGCTTGAGCAAACAGTCCGCGAGCTGGCGCAGCTTCACCCGGAAGCGCGGGAAACTTACGGCGGCGTGCTGTCGGTCGCGGTTGTCCCGGTCGGCCTGACTCAGTTTCGGGACCGGCTGGCCGCGCTGACGACGTGCTCCCCTGACTTCTCGCGGGCTTTGGTGGACGAGGCCGAACAGTGGCGGGCTAAGTACCGCAAGGTCCTCGGCACGAACTTTGTGTTTCTCAGCGACGAGTTTTACCTGGCCGCCGGGCGGGAAGTCCCTGCCGCCCGGCAGTATGAAGGCTTTCCGCAATTAGAAGACGGCGTCGGCATGGTGCGCCTCTTTCAAGACGATGTCCAAAAAGTCGCGAAAAAGCTGCCGGCCCGCCTGCCGAAGCCGCGCACGGCGACGCTGGTGACCGGCGAGCTGGCCGCGCCGTTTTTGGGCAATTTGGCCGAAACGTTCAACCGGGTCGAGAACCTCACTGTCAATGTCTGCGCCGTGCATAACAAATTTTTCGAGGGCAACATCAGCATTGCCGGGCTGCTCACGGGCCGCGACGTGGCCGACGCCCTGCACCGCATGGGCGATGCGGTCGGCGAGCGCGTCGTTTTGCCGTCCATTATGCTTCGGGACCCCGACCGCGACATCTTCCTCGATGATATGACTTTGTCTGAGTTTACGGCGACCGTGGGCCGCGAAGTCCATGTTGTCGAGCGCATGCCGTCCGCCGCCGCGAAGGCGATCTTGAACTAGGCCGCGACATCAAGGACGAGGGCGTGAATGCGAAGGCGTTTGTTAATCGGTAACGAGGGCGTCGGTAACGAGGGCGTCGGTAACGAGGGCGTCGGTAACGAGGGCGTCGGTAACGAGGGCGTCGGTAACGAGGGCGTCGGTAACGAGGGCGTCGGTAACGAGGGCGTCGGTAACGAGGGCGTCGGTAACGAGGGCGTCGGTAACGAGGGCGTCGGTAACGAGGGCGTCGGTAACGAGGGCGTGAACGCCCTCGTTACCATCAAAACGCCCTCGTTATATTCACACCCTCGCATTCACACTCTTACACTAACGCCCTTTGTTGATCTCTTTCAATCCTCTATTCTCTTTATTCCCCCACCCGCCCCACGCTCACTTCCACCACCAGCGCCGTTTCCGACGGCAGGGGGCGGCCGGGGGCGGCACGGAGCAAGCCTTTAGTCGGGGGAACATCGGCGTAATCACGGCCCACGGCGATCTTGATATGATTGCCGGAAACCAAAATGTTGTTGGTCGGGTCGAAGCCTTTCCAGACCCCGGCGTGAGGCAGGTAAATCTCCACCCACGCATGGGTCGCGCCGGCCCCCAGCGTGCCGTCGCCCGCCCCGGCGTAGATGTAGCCGGAAACGTAGCGGGCGGGGACGCCGCGCGAACGGGCGGCGGACAGCATCAGGTGCGCGTAGTCCTGGCAGACCCCGCGCTTGCCGGCGACAAACGCCGACAGCGGGGTCAAAATGTCGGTCGCGCCGGGCACATACTCAAACCCGTGATAGATTTCACTTGACAGCGCCTGCGCGTAAGCGAGAACACTCGGCTGGGCCGCCGGGCCGGGCCAGGGGCCGAAAAGCGGTACCAGCGGGGTCGGGGCGAGAAACTCGGCGCACTGGTCGCACAAGGCTTGGCCCGCCAGCAGCGGCCAGTCTTCGGCGAGTAAATTGAGGCCCTCGAACGGGTTGACGCCGAACGTTTCTACTTCCGAGTCGGCATGGATCGTGAGCTGCCGGTACGGCTCGCCGCGCAGGACAAAGTGGTTGACTTGGCCCATCTGCCCTTTTTGCTCGTAGCTGAAAATTGACGCCGGCGGGTCCACAGAAATCGCATACGACCGGCAGGTCTGCTCGCCGGGCACGGTCAGGGGCCGCAGGCGTGCTTCCATGAAGCACTCGCCGGACAGCGGGGCATCGTAGTCGTACCGGGTCATGTGCGAGATTTTATAGTTCAATCAAAGTCTTTCAGCGGGGCACCTCGAGGCCGTCCAAAATGTTCTCAATCACCCGGTCGGCGCTGACCCCCTCAATCTCGGCTTCAGGGCGGAGCAGCAGGCGGTGGCGCAGGGTCGCCGGGGCGATGGCCTTGATGTCGTCGGGAATGAGAAAGTCGCGGCCCCGCATGGCGGCCAGCGCTTTGCCGACCCCGAGAAGCGCGATGGAGGCACGCGGGCTGGCCCCGAGCACAAGCTGGCGGTGGTCGCGGGTCGCCGACACCAGCTTGGTGATATACTGGAACATGTCTTCTTCGACGCGCACTTTTTTGATCAGCGCCCGGCAGCGCTCAATCGCGGCGACATCGGCGACCGGCCTGACCCCCGCCGTCACGAGGTCGTTGGCGTCAAAGCCCGAATGGACACGCCGCAGAATGGCCTGCTCGGCGTCCAGCGGCGGGTAGGCCACCAGCAGCTTCAAGAGGAAGCGGTCTAATTGGGCCTCGGGCAGCGGGTATGTGCCCTCAAACTCAATCGGGTTCTGAGTGGCAAAGACCATGAAAACCGGCGGCAGGGCATGGGTCTCGCCGTCCACCGTCACCCGGTGCTCCTGCATGGCTTCGAGCAGCGCGGCCTGCGTCTTCGGCGGGGTCCGGTTGATTTCGTCGGCCAGCAGCAGGCCCGTAAAGAGCGGGCCGGGCTTAAACACAAACTCCATCGCCTGCTGGTCAAAAATGCGCGTGCCGGTGATATCCGACGGCATCAAATCCGGCGTAAACTGAATGCGCTTGAACTCGCCGGAGACCGCCGCCGCCAGGGCGCGAACCAGCAGGGTTTTGGCCGTGCCCGGCACGCCTTCGAGCAGCACATGGCCGTCGGCAAACAGCCCGGCCAGCGCGTTTTCAATGGTCTCGTCCTGCCCGACTACCGCTTTATGGACTTCGGCGGTGATGGCCTCTGCGACCCGCTGCACTTCCCCGCCGGTCTGATACGACGGCGTGGAGGCGGTTTCTGTCGGCGGCGGGGTGAAAAAGTTCACCGAAGGGGTGTCCCGCGCCGGCGCTTCCCACGACGGCGCGGCTCCGCTGCCCGTCGCCGGTGTTTCTGTCATTTCCGTTGTTTCGTTTTCAGGCAATGCCGATGTCCTTTCTGATGCTTTCCATCTGCCGGGTCAAGTCCAGCAGCTCGGCTTCCGTGATTTTTCCGCCGTCCAGCCGCAGCTCGCAGGTCGCCAGCAGGCGGCGCAGACGCTCCCGGTCAATCTGGCCGCGCCGGGCGGCGACCGCCGCCAGCCGCTCCAAATCCACATCGGGCGGCAGGGCCAGCCGCCCGCAGATGTCGCGCAGAAACTGCCGGTACAGGGTTTCCAGCGCCGTCTGCGACGCTCCCGCCCGGCGGTACAGCGACGCCAGCGAGCCGACATAATCGGCGGACGACCGGGCCTGCCTCCCTGCCGCCGCCGCCGGCGGGCCGAACCGGACCGCCAGCAGCGTCAGCAGCCCCAGCCCCGCCAGGCAAAGCTGGATCAAAGCAAGCTGCAAGGGACGGCCCAGATACTCCCACACCGAGCCGCCGTCGCCTGCCGCGTCGCCGTGATGGTACTCGTCAAACCACACCCGCCCGCCGGGCCGGCCATAGTGCGCCAGCAGGTCGGCGAGAAACACGGCGTTTTCCGAGCGCGTCATCTGGCCGTTGGAGAAGACCGCGCCGTCGGCAACCGCCACCAAGCGCCCTTTGCCGACCGGAACGACCACTGCAAGCGGGCCGGCGCGGTCGCCGAACAGCGCCAGCGCATCCGGCCGGGTCCGCCGGATGCGCGAAGCCGCCTCGGAATGCAGGCTGAGCATGCCGGCGGTATCGGCGACCGGCTGAAGCGGAGAAAACTCGGTGCGGCCCGTATCGGGCGACGCCGACTCGACCACCAAGTCCATTGCATCGGCGAAGGTCTCAGGGTCGCCGGAGCCGTTTGCGCCGCCGTGACTCGCCCCGGCGGCGAGGCGCGACGACAGCAGGATCGCCGTGTGCCCGCCGCCAAGCCAGCGGCGCAGGCGAACGGCGTCCTTCGGGGACAACTCGGTCGCGGCGTCGTCGGCCCGGCCCGAAAGCGAAAACCCGAGGCCGGCGGCCGGGTCGGCGATCAGCAGCACGCCGTCGTCGCCCGCCGACAAGCGGGACCAGGGCTGCCGCCACGGGGCGGGGTCGTAGCCGAGCTGCCGGGTCCACAAAAACGCCCCGCGCATGCCGGAAGCCCGGTCGTTGGTGATCGTCGGGCTGGAATGCTCTTCCCGCTCCGCCAGGCGGGCGGCCCTCGGGCCGCGCCCGCCGAGCAGCAGGCCGCCGGCGACAAAAACAGCCAGCAAAAGAAACACCGCCGTCAGGTCGCGCGAGTTACGCATGGGCGGCGGCCTCCGGGGATGCCGGCGCAGGCGGCGCAAGCAGCGCGTCGTACTGCGTCCGCGCCCACGCGTACTGCGCGGCATTGGCCGGCGCGAGGCCATACCAGACTTGGTCAAACTCGCGGGTCAGCGGGGTCATCGCCGCGTACAGGTCACTGCGGCCCGACCCGCGCAGCGCCCGCAGGTATTCCCAGTTGGTCTTGGAGCGGTCAAAGCGCAGCACGCCGTCGGTGTCGAGGGACACCAGCGCGGCCAGGTACACGAGGCGGAACGCCCGCCGGTAGTCGCCGTTTTTCGCCTGCTGCTCGGCCAGCGCCAGCAGGCTGTTGTTGTCCCGCGCTTCCACCAAAACCGTCTCGGTTTCGTCGAGCGCCAGCGGCCGCACCCGCGCGTCGCGCCGCCCGACCGCCTGCACGAGTATCCAGACCAGCAGAGCAAAGGCCGCAATGGCAATGGCGATCAAAATGCCTTTGATGATGGCCGGGTTGATGCTCACCGGGCGCGACGCCGGCGCGGGCCGGCGCGGCTGAAACAGCTTGTCCAGCCAGGCGGCGATTTTGTCGGCCAGCGACGGCGGCGGAGGCGGGTCGGCGGCAAACTCAGGCCGGGCCAGCACGGCCCGCGCCGAGCTTTCGGCCTCGGACACCGCCGGCGCGGCGCTTGAAGACGGCTGCAAAGACTGCCGCAGCAGCGCAATCTGCCCGCTCAGCGCGTCCAACGCGCTGGTTTTCGCTTCGGGGTCTTTGCCTGCCTCGGCAGCGGCGACGGCGGCAATCAGCGGCGCGGGGTTGACTAGGATCGGTGCCCGCCCCGGCAGGGAAACCGAATGGATCGGCCCGAGCGCCTGCTGCGCGACCAGCGACGGCGACGGCCCCGGCGAGATCACGCCGGCTTCCAGCGCGGTCTGCTGCCGGTCTATCGCCCGCTGCACCTGCGCCAGCGCGGCGTCATACTGCTGCGGGGTTTCCGCGCCGACCGGAGCAAGGCCCAGCCAAAGCAGGACCGAAAGCACCGCGCTCACTTTGATCAGCTCTTTGATCATTTGGGCGGGCCTCCGCCCGGCGGCATCGCCGCCGGGGGCCGGCCCGGCGGCAAGCCGAGACGCATCTGAAAGGTCGGCACCGGCGGCAGAAACGGCCCCAGCGCGGACAGCGGCGGATACCCGAGGTCCAGCGCCAGCAATTCAATGTCCACGCCTTCTTTTCGTATCCGCAGGTCGTAATATAGCACGGTGACGACGCACGCGGCGAACGGCAGCAGAAGCAGGTGGGCCAAGCCGCCGCTCAGAAGCGCGACCGCCTGCTGCTGGGCGGTCCCGCCCGCGCCGCCGCTGTCCACACCGCTGTAAAACGCCGCCGCGCCCGGCGCGATATTCAGCACCGTGTCTACCAAATACGCCAGCGGCAGGCGCAGGCCGAGACCGACCGTGAACAATGTCGCGCCGAGCAGCAGCAGGCAGCCGAAGGTTCGCAGGCCGTAGCCGCCGCCGAGCGCCGCCGAGCGCCGCATCGCGCCGACCGGCCGCAGTCCCTCCACAAGAAGCGCAGGCAGCGCAAACAAAAGCAGGGTCGCCGCCGGCAGCCACAGCAGGCCGCAGGGCAGCAGGCTCAGCGCCAAAATTATCCCGGCGAAAAGGCCCAGCATCAGCAGGCCGGGCAGACGACGCCCGCAGACCCGGAATGCCGCTTCCACGGTGATATTCTGGTCCAGGTACTTGGCCGACGCCGACAGCATCACCGGGCCGAGCGCGACGAGGTACAGCGGCAGGTAAAGCGCGGTTTTGGTCAGCACAGTCACCAGCCACAGCCCGAACGCATCGGACTGACTTGTCAAATCAAGCAGGCTGAAGACCGCCGGCAGCAGGCGCGGGGACAGCGCCGCCAGCCCGATGTCGAGCGGCACGACCAGCGCGACCGTCGCCAGCAGCAGAAACGCAAAGTTTCGCTTGTACAGATCAAAGCCTTCGTCAAAGATGTCGCCGACCCCGAGGGGCCGCAGCCGCTGTGCGTTCATGCGTGTTTCAGCTCTTTTTTGCGACTTTCACCAGCGACGGCCGGATGACTCGGTCATGGAGCGTGTAGCCTTTGCGAAGCTCCGCCGTGACGGTTTCGTCGGGCAGATCGCTGTCCTCATCGAGCATCACCGCTTCGTGAACCTCGGCGCTGAACGGCTCGCCGACCGCCGGGATCGGCTGGACGCCCTGCTTGCCGAGTGTTTCCAAAAACTTGCGGGCGACCGCCCCCACCCCGCCGATAAGCTGCTCGTAGCTTTCGGTTTTGCGGGCGGCATCGAGCGCCAGGTCGAAGTCGTCGAGCACCGGCAGCAGTTCTTTAATCAGGCGCTCGTTGGCATCCAATATCTGCCGCTTTTGGGCATCGTCGGAGCGCCGCCGGAAGTTTTGCAGGTCCGCCCTTGCCCGCAGCGCTTCTTCGTTGGCGGCGGTCACCTGCGCCCGCAGGTCGTCGAGTTCTTTGGTGCCGATCTGAGCCAGGGCCGTTTCCGCCGGAGCTTCGGATGCGGCGGGCGTGATGACCGGCGCGTCCAGGTCAATCGGCTGCCGGCCCCAGTGGTTGTCGTCAAGCTCATCGGCGACGGCGGGGACCGCGTCGGCGGCTTCCAGCGAGTCGTCGGTTGTTTGGGGGTCGTGTTTGGGGTCTAATTCTGCCATCGGTAAACGTGCGTCTCCTGTGTCACTTTCGGGGGCCGCCCTGCGTGCCAGTTCACCGGCACGCGGGGCGATTCCTTCTCACGTTTTGATTATACCCGACGCTTGACAAGTGAACCTCGGCTTCGCTATACTAAATCTATATACTAAATCTATAGATCAACTCTGTGCGGCGGCCAGCAAAACGAGACGTTTGCGGAACAGCCGCCGGGCGCAAAATTCGGGCCTTCCTACTCCAACTGGCAGAGAGAATGCGTTTAGGCCGCATACAGTGTCGGTTCGAATCCGATGGAAGGCATGAAAACGTGAAGGCGCGAAAAATTTTCCCGCGCCGGGCGCAGACCTCTTGACAAAGCGCCCCGGCATGGAGTAGAATAACTTTTGTCAGCTTTTTTGACAGAGCGTCAAAAACTCCATCGCGGGAGTAATTCAGTGGTAGAATGTCTCGTTGCCAACGAGAATGTCGCCAGTTCGAGCCTGGTCTCCCGCTTCGCCTCAGCAGCCGGTCCAACATGGACCGGCTGTTTTTTTGTTCGGCTTTTCGCCCGGACCTGGTAAAATAACGCTATGGCTGTGACGACCTCATCTTCCCCGCCGCCGAACCCGGCGCGACGCTCGACGCTTGCCGCCTGGATTTTCCCGGCGGCCCTGCTCGGCGCGGCTTACGGGCTGCTCGGGCTGACTTTTGTGCATCCGCCGCAGACCGACGTGATGGAGCGGTGCGTTTTAATGAACCCCCCTTTGTCGCGCATTTGGAGCGTCGGCCATGTCGAGATCAGCTTTGCGTATTTCGGCGTGTTCGGCGCGATGCTGTTTTACTTTCTACGCTTGTACGCCCAGAACCGGCGGCACTTGACCGACCTCGGGTACGCCGTCGCGTATATCTGCGGCTCGTTCGCGCTGGATTTGTACTGCGTCCTGCACTTTGAGCCGTTCGCCGCGCTTTTGATCGGCGACGCCGTTGTGCTGACGTTTACGCTGCTGGTGTCCCGGCAGCTTTGGTTTCAGCGGCTTCTGGGGGTGTTTGTCCCGCTGGTGTTTCTGACCTGCGGGGTCGGGCACCTGCTGGAAGGGATGTCGTACTGGAAGCTGACTTATCCCGTCAATGTCCCCTGGACCATGGTGACGGCGGACATCGGGTTTGCGATCCTGGTCAACGCCGTCCGGTTTCCGGCGTTTCTGCGCGGGCAGGATGTGATGCTGGAGCTGACGCAGGCCCGCGAGGAAGCGGCGGCCCGGCAGAGCTTTTTTCGGGATGTGCTGCTGTCGGTGACGGAAGGAAAGCTGACCCTGTGCGCGTCGCCCGCCGAGCTGCCGCCCCCGCTGCCGACGGTCGCCGGGCCGCTGGCTCTGCGCCCGGAAACGCTGTCCGATGTCCGCCGCCAAGCGGCGGCGGCGGCGCAGGCGCGGCAGTTTTCCCCGGATAAAATTGATGCGCTGGCCACGGCGGTCGGCGAAGCGGCGATGAACGCGGTGGTGCACGGCGGCGGGGGCGAAGCGGAGATTTGCGGCGATGAGGGCACGGTGCAAGTGCGGATCAGCGACCGGGGCGACGGCATTTCCCTGGCGCAGCTTCCCCGCGCAACCCTGGAGCTGGGGTACAGCACCAAAGACACGCTGGGCCACGGTTTTTGGCTGCTGCTGCGCTCTGCCGACGCCGTGTCGCTGCTGACCGGCGCGGCCGGCACCACGGTCGTTTTAACGATGACAAAGCACTGACTGACGTGATGCGGCATGGCCCAGGATTGAAGGCCCCGGCATGGCCCAGGATTTCAATCCTGGGACAATTCCGCGTCACGTCAGCAACAACTAAAATCAGCAATCACCGAAAAGGGCGGGGGCAAGCCCCCGCCCTTCCAAATGCTTGGAGGCTCGACGCGAGCGGTTGAACCACCCACGCTCCAGTCTTCAGCGGCATCGGCGCTACAGCAGCGGCGCGGACAAAATGCGCGAGGCAATCGCGTGGGCGTCCGGCAAAACAATGTCGTCGGGAACACGCTGGCCGGTGGTCACAAACGCCAGCGGCAGGCCGAACTTCGCCTGCAAAGTCAGCAGCCGTCCGAAACAAGTGTGGTCGGTGGCTTCGTCCAGCTTGGTCAAAATCACGGCGTCCGGCGTGAAGATGTTTTGGAACTTCGTGACCGTGTTTTCCATGTCCCGCTGACCGAGCGTCGCCGGAAGCGTCAAAAACTTCTGCACCGCCCCCACCCCGTCAAACAAATGCGCGGTTTCGCCGAGCGGAAGCATCTCGTTCGGCGACCGGCCCGCCGTGTCGAGCAGCACCATCTCCGTGCGGTCGGCGGCGTAGGCTTCAAGCTGCTCCACGACTTGCGCTTTGTCGTGGGCGACCTGCACCGGGACGCGCAGAATCTCGCCGTACTTTTGAAGCTGCTCGGCGGCCCCGATCCGCTGGGTGTCCAGTGTGATCACCCCAACTTTGCGACGCTCCATCAGCGCGTACCGGGCCGTCAGCTTGGCGATAGTCGTGGTCTTGCCGACCCCGGTGGTGCCGACAAACGCCAGCAGCCGCATTTTGCCGTAGGTCGGCACGGCGTCAATGCCGCGCGAGATTTGCAGGCGCTGAGCCAGCACCGTGCGGAGAAACCCGGCGGCGTCGGCGGCCCCCAGTCCTGCCGGCACTTCGGCGACCAGCAGCCGGGCCAGCGGCAGGGCGATGTCGGCTTCCAGAAGCTGCTGCACCAGGCCCGCATAACCGTCTTCCGCTGCGGCGGGGGCGGCGTCTTTGCGCCGGCGCGGGCGGGTCGCCGGCTCCTCGGCGATCATTTGGGCGGCGGCATGCCGGCCCGCGCCGCCGGGGACGGCTTGAAGCGATGCGGGAAGAAACGGCGGCAGGGACCGCGCCGGCTTCGGGGCCGGAGGCGCTTCAGTCAGGCTTTGGATGCTGGCGGTCAGCTTGGCCAGCTTTTCTTCCAGCTCGGCAATCCGGGCCGACTCGGCTTCAGTGGTCGGCTCCGCCGGGGGCGCTTTGGTCAAGCCGCCGGAAAAGCGCAGGTTCGGGGCGGGCGGCGACTGATGCGAAGACGGCTGATGCGAAGACGGCTGAGGAGAAAGCGACGACGAGTACGACGGCGGCTGGTAGGTGCCGAACGTCATTTCCACCATTTCGCGCCCGCCCCAGCGGCCGAACAAAGCGCCTTTGCGGAAGGTCCGGCGGCTGACAATGATGGCGTCCGGCCCCAGCTCCTGCTTGGCTTGCAGCAGGCAGTCGGTGACGGTGCGGGCTGTGTACGTCTTAGTCCGCAGGTTGTATTGCCCGGTTTTATCGAAGCGGTCGCCCGCGCCGGGCAGGATTGTGCGGCTGCCGAGGCCGGGCATCAAAGTGACGTTGGAAAAATCACGGGGGGCCGTGCCGGAGGCAGCGCCGGAAGACGCGCGGGACGAATGGCTGGAAAAAATGCTCATAATAGGATAATCCGTCAATTAAAGCGTGACCGCGCCGACGGCGCGGACTTCGGTGTTCGGGACAATTTCGTTGTAAGACAATATCACAAGGTTCGGCAGGGACCGCTCGGTCAAGCGCCGCAGGGGCAGGCGCAGGGCGGACATGCACAAGAGAACCGGCTGCTGGTAGCCCATCGCCACCATCCGCTCGGTCTGCTGATTGAGGTTTTGGATCAGCAGGCGCGACGCCGACGGCTCCAGGGCTAAGTTGGGCAGGCCGGGCGTGACGGCCTCAAGAAGCTGCTGCTCCAAAGCCGGGTCAATCGTCAGCGTTTGCAGCGCCCCCGAGCCGTCGTCCACATACTGCCGGCAGATCGAGCGGGCTAGGGCGCTGCGGACCCATTCGCCGAGCATATCCACATCTTTGGTCCGCCCGGCATGGTCGGCCAGGGTTTCGAGAATCGTCACCAAGTCGCGAATGGAGATGCGCTCGCGCAGCAAATGCTGCAAAACTTTCTGCACTTCGCCGATAGTCATCAAATTGGGAATCAGCTCTTCCACCACCGCCGAGTTGCCCTGCTTGATATGCTCAATCAGCGCTTGCGTGTCCTGCCGGGTGATAATCTCGGCGGCGTGCCCTTTGATGACTTCGGCCAGATGGGTCGTGATGACCGAAGACGGGTCCACCACGGTATAGCCGGCCATCTCGGCCCGCTCCCGGTGGGAGCGGCTGACCCACTGAGCGGGCACGCCGAACGCCGGCTCGCGGGTCGGAATGCCGTCGGTGATGGGGTCAATGACGCTGCCCGGATCAATCAGCATGATCGCGTTCGGCTGCACCGCGCCGGCGGCGACGGTCGCGCCTTTCAGTTTCACGGCATAATCGTTGGCTTTGAGGTGCAGGTCGTCGCGAATCCGCACCGTCGGGATAATCAGCCCCAGCTCCAGCGCCGTCTTTTGGCGGATGACGATGATGCGCTCGAGCAGATCGCCCGACGCCGTTTGGTCCACCAGCGACAGCAATCCGTAGCCGAAATTGAGTTCCAAAACGTCCACATGCAGCAGCGGCAAAACGCTTTCCGGGGCGGCGGGCGCGGCAGGCCGGGCCGCCAGCGTCGCCGCATTCGAATTTTCCGTCGCCAGCAGCGTCCGCTCGTTTTTCACCAAAATCAAGCCGATGCCGCCGAGAACTCCCGCCACGAAAATCGTCTGGGCCACGGGAAAGCCGAAAGGGATAAAGAGGCAGACCAGGCCGGACGCGATAAACAAGGGCTTGGGCGACGCGAAAATCTGCCGGGCGATGTCCCCGCCCATCGCCGTGTCCGACGCCGCCCGCGTCACCATCAGGCCCGCCGCCGTCGAGATCAAAAGCGCGGGAATTTGCGCCACCAAGCCTTCGCCGACCGTCAGCAGCGTGTAATCATGGAGGACTTTCAGCACGTCCTCGCCCTTCGACAGCCCCATCGCAAAGCCGCCGATGATATTCAGGACGATAATCACAATCGCCGCAATCGCATCGCCCCGGACAAACTTGTTCGCGCCGTCCATCGCGCCGTAAAAGTCCGCTTCCTGCCCCACAGCCTTGCGCCGCGTCCGCGCCTGCTCCTGGTTGATGACCCCGGCGTTCAGGTCCGCATCAATCGCCATCTGCTTGCCGGGCATGGCGTCGAGCGTGAACCGCGCCGCGACTTCCGCCACCCGCCCCGCGCCGCTCGTGATGACCACAAACTGCACGACGACCAGCAGCAAAAAGACGATAATCCCGACCACATAATTGCCGCCGATGACCACCTGCCCGAACGTCGCGATCACATGCCCTGCGCTGCCCGTCCCGATAATCAGCTTCATCGCCGACACTTCGAGCGCCAGCCGAAACAGCGTCGTGATCAAAAGCAGCGCCGGAAACACCGAAAATTGCAGCGGCTCGGTCGTATACAGCGCGGTCAGCAAAATCAGCACCGCGCCCGCTAGATTTAGGACAAGGCCGAGGTCCAAAAATGCTTCCGGCAGCGGCAAAATCAGCATCGCGATCATGCCGATTAGCGCCACGGCCATCGCAATATCGGTCTGCTGGGCGGCTTTGGCAAAAAAGCCCATGATCCCGCCGCCCGGTTTCTGCCCCATTATCGCCGACTGCGCCTGAACTGCCATGCCCGGATTATTCCACGCCCCCCGGCAATTCTACAAGGTTATTTTCGGCATGCTTTTCCTGCCGCCAAGTCAGGTACAATCGTGGGAGGCGGTGAGGCGGCCCGGAAACTGTCGCATGAAATTCTTACAGCTCATGCAAGGCGTCAGCGAAGTTATCTTTGTATTGACGGCCTTGATAAATACTATTTTTTGGGTGTGCAGCGGCTTTCGGCTTCCGAAATACGTTCACTGGATTGCGGCGGTTGCGTTCCTGTTCGGAGGCGTCGCTTGTTACGAGATAGTTTTGCTGGGTAACGGGATTATCAGCACTTTGTGGGTGCCGTTCCTCTTCGCAGGGATCGTCTATGTCGTCTTTATTGTCCACGGCACAGGCATACCATCGGAGAAGAAATCGGCGAGGGCGATGACAGAATGGAGCAACGCTGGAAATGGCGATGGCGAAGCTGCTGGAACTCCGAGCGCTGGAACACGAGAAGATGAGCAGGGCGGCAGCCGGTGAGGATCAAGCGGAGGAATTGAAGGAGAACAACAGTGAGCTTAAAATTTAACGTCACGCTGGACCGGGATGAAGACGGAGTCTGGGTGGTGGAATGCCCGGCCATCCCCGGCTGCGTGAGTCAAGGGCAGACGCGCGAAGAAGCAATGGAGAACATCGAGGACGCGATCCGGCTGTGCTTGGAAGTTCGCGCCGAACGCAGATTCTAGTTCTTGTCCGGCGCTTCCGCCCGGTCGGATAGGGCGATGGTGACGGACGCGAGGGCGTCGGTGGTTTCTTTGGCGGTGGCGACGCCGGGGCCACGGGTGACAAGAGGGGATTTGGCGGGCAGGAAACCGCTTGTCACAAGGTGAGTCAGCGCTTGGCGCTGAGCGGGATTAGACGACGCGGGAAGTTTTCGGGGGGCGGGAAACGTTTGAGTGTGGAGCGGCCGGCGGCCCGCTTCGATATACTGCACGAAGCGGTCCAGCGCGACGGCCAGCTCGTAGCGGGTGACGGGCTGGTTGCCGTTGAAGCGCCCGTCTTTCGCCGTGCCCATGATGTTTTGCTTGACGACCCGCCCCACGGCCCCGGCGGCGAAGTGGCCGGGCGGCACATCGGGCGGCGTCGAAGCAGGCGGCATTGAAGCGGGCGGCGCGGCAAAGGCGGCGGCGGGCAGCAGGGCGAAAAACAGGGCGGCGAGGGTTTTAAGGTGTGTCATGGCAGGGTTACGCAACGGCCAGTAAATCTTCGGTGATGCCTCGGCGCTGCTCCAGCGCCTTGCCGGTGCCGATGGCGACGCAGGACAGCGGGTCTTCGGCCACATAAGTCGGGACATTGGCGGTTTCGGCGATGAGCTGGTCCAGGCCGCTCAAAAGCGCGGTGCCGCCGGTCAGGACAATGCCGCGCTCGATGATGTCCGACGCCAGCTCGGGCGGGGTCTTTTCCAGCACGTTTTTGACGCGGGCGACAATCTGAGCAATCGGCTCGGTCATGCACTCCCGAATTTCTTGGGACGTGACTTCCACCGTCTGCGGCAGGCCCGTCAGCAGGTCGCGGCCCCGCACTTCCACGCGCTGCTCTTCGCGCTGCGCGACCGCGCTGCCGATAGCGATTTTGATTTCCTCGGCGGTCCGGTCGCCGATCAGCAGGTTGTAATTCGTGCGGATATGGCGAATAATCACATCGTCGAGCTTCATGCCGCCGATACGCAGGCTGCGAGACAGCACAATGCCGTCCAAAGACAGCACGGCAATATCGGTGGTGCCGCCGCCGATGTCCACCACCATGTTGCCGCCGGGCGAGTGGATCGGCAGCCCAGCGCCGATCGCCGCCGCCATCGGCTCTTCAATGGTCAAGGCTTCCCCCGCCCCCGCCGCCAAAGCCGCCTGCTTGACCGCCCGCTGCTCCACGGAAGTCACCCCCGACGGCACCGCCAGCAAGACGCGCGGCTTGAACAAGCGCTTGACCCCGCAGACTTTGTGGAGAATATGCTCCAAAAGCCGCTGAGTCGTCGTGTAGTCCGCGATCACGCCGTCGGTCATCGGGCGCACGGCCGCGATGTTGACCGGGGTTCGGCCCACCATCTCCCGCGCTTTTTCGCCGACTTCAATCACCCGGCGCGTGTTGATGTTCATCGCGACCACCGACGGCTCGCGCATCACAATCCCGCGCCCGTGCACATAGACCAAAACATTCGCCGTCCCGAGGTCAATGCCGATATCCTGGCTGAAACGCATTAAGCCGCCGCTCCCATCCGTGCCGGCCGGCTCGCGTCCTCAGTGAACTCGTCGGAGTCCTCGGTCAGCACCCGCTCGATGCTTGCGCCGACCGCCCGCAGCTTCGACTCAAAGCCCTCGTAGCCCCGGTCGAGGTACTGCACGCCGCTGATGTCGGTCGCGCCGTCCGCCGCCAGCCCCGCCAGCACCAGCGCCGCCGTCGCCCGCAGGTCCGACCCGGCCACCGGAGCGCCCGACAAGCGCGAAACGCCGTCAATAATCGCGGCGTTGGCCTCGGTCTTGATCTTCGCCCCCATCCGCGCCAGCTCGTCAATGTACTTGAACCGCCGCTCAAACATGGTTTCGGTGATGGTGGACGTGCCCGACGCCAGGGTCAGCAGCGACGCAAACTGCGGCTGTACATCGGTCGGAAAGCCGGGGTACGGGGACGACGTGATCCGAATAGCGTCCAAACGGCGCTTCGGCGACCACACCCGGACGCCGTCGTCGCTGAAGTGAATGGAAACGCCGGCTTCGGCCAGCTTGCGGGTAATCGGCTGCACATGCGATTCAATCGCGCCGCGAATAAACAAATCGCCTTCGGTGATCGCAGCCGCCACGGCGAATGTGCCGGCTTCAATCCGGTCGGTGTCCATGTTGTACTCGACGCCGCGCAATGCTTTGACGCCTTCGACGGTGATGTCTTTCGTGCCTGCGCCGCGCACTTTGCCGCCCATGCGGTTGATAAACTCGGCCAGCGCCACCACATCGGGTTCCTGCGCGGCGTTTGAGATCGTCGTGATGCCGTCGCCGAGCGCCGCCGCCGTGATGAGATGCGTGGTCGCCCCAACCGACGAGCGGTCCAGATAGATTTCTGCGCCGCGCAGACCGTTGGGGATGGTGGCCCGGACAAACCCGTGCTCGACCACGGTGTTCGCGCCCATCTTTTCGAGGCCCTTCAGATGGTAGTCTACGGGCCGTGCGCCGATGTCGCAGCCGCCGGGCAGGGCGACATGCGCCCGGCCGAATCGGGCCAGCAGCGGCCCGAGCACAAGAAACGACGCCCGCATTTTGCTGATCAGCTCGTAGGGAGCTTCCGAGGTCGTGAGCGAGGACGAGTCAAGCGTGACGGTGCTGCCGGAAAAGTCCGCGCGGACTCCGACATGGCGAAGAATATCGAGCAGGGTCAGCACATCGCTGATGCGGGGAACATTGGTGAGGACGGTCTGGCCCGACGCGGGGAGAATAGCGGCGGCAAGCACGGCCACCGTGGCGTTTTTGCTGCCGCTGAGGCGCACTTCGCCGCAAAGGCGCTGGCCGCCGACGGTTCGTATGGTCTGCAAAGGCGGTTCCTCCTCCTGGGGCGTCAGGTGATCTCTTGATGGGAAACGCGGCCGCAGGTAATACCGATAGGGAATAATATCTTTTGGGAATAATATCTTTTGCAGTATACAAGAGTTAGGGGCGATTGTCAAGGGCAGTGTCTTGTCGGACGGCCCGGCGCAAGAAAAGGCCCGACGGGAGGCGGCAGGTTCGTCGGGCCGGAGTTCTTTTCGTTGGGGTATCTCAAGCGGCGCGGAGCGCCGGTTATGATGTCTTATTTGGTTGCCGATATTTAGTTGCCGATATTCAATTATTGTGCGCGGTCTGCATTGCAGCTCGGCACACTCTTATCTTCGGCGCACCCCAGCCCCCCGCTCACTGCCACAGTTACCGGGTTTCGGGTGTTTCTACTGATGAAGAGATTGCTGATGGGGAGATTGCTGACCGTCAAACTGCCGGGTGTATCCGGTGGCAAGCGACGTTTCCCGGCCCGCCGCCGCCTGCTTGCCGCCGGCAATCAGCGCCAGGCCGCTCGGGAAAACCAGCAGGGCTTGATCGTGAGCGCCGGCAGGCACGGACGGAGCGGCCGTGAACACCTGACGGGCCGGGTCGAACACTTCGGCGCTTCCCGTGGTCGCCCCCGCCGCCGTGCTCCACCCGCCCGACAGCAGCACTCGCCCGCCGGGCAGCAACCCCGCCGAATGCGCCATGCGCGGGGTGGTCAGCCGCGCCGGCAGGGTTTGGAACGTTTCCGTCTGCGGGTCGAACACTTCCGCCGCCGCCGGCTCGTCCCCGCCGTTCTGCCCGCCCGCAATCAGCACCCGTCCGTCCGGCAAAAGCGTCGCTGTGGGCCGGTCCCGCGCCGTCCCCATCGGGCCGCGCGTCGGGTGAAACAGCCCCGTCTGCGGGTCGTACACTTCGGCGGACGCCAGCGGGACCCCCGGATGCCGGGCGAACCAGTGCGTCCCGCCCGCAATCAGCACCCGCCCGTCCCCCAGCCGCGCCGCGCACTGCCCGAAGCGGTCTTCTCGGAGCGGCCCGGTCCGGGTGAACGCCTGCGTTTTCGGGTCGAACACTTCCGCCGTCGCCTGCGTCCGCCCCCGATGCGTGTTGAACCCTCCGGCAATCAGCACCCGCCCGTCGGCCAGCGTCGTCGCCGAAAACAATTCGCGCGGGAACGCCAGCTGCGCCGGCAGCAGGCTGAATGTCTGCGTGCTCGGATCAAACACTTCGGCGGTTTGCAGCGACCCCAAAACCGTGTTGTACCCGCCTGCGATCAAAACTTTGCCGTCCGGCAGCAGCGACGCCGACGCAAAGTTCCGGGGCACCTGCAAGCGCCCTCGGCAGGGCAGGAAGCGTCGCGTTTGAGGGTCAAACTCATCGGCCGTCGCGACGCACCGGTCCGCCGGAAACGAGTACCCGCCGGCAATCAGCCCGCGCGTCCCGCCCGCAAGCAGCACGGAGGCTGCCGCCCAGCGCGGGTCGGACATCGTGTTCCGCGCCGGCTCCCATCCCGCGCCGAGCGTCGCCGCCAGCAGCAGCGCCAGAATTGTCATCGCGCCCCCTCCCCCGCCAGCTTGTCGCAGACCGACGCCAGTGCAAAGTCCCGCGCCGTCAGCCCGCCCGAGTCATGCGTCGTCAGCCGCAGCGTCACTTTTCGGTAGCGAATGTCCATGTCCGGGTGATGGTCCGCGTCTTCCGCCGCGTCCGCCACCTGCGCCGCAAACCCCATCGCCCGGCGAAAACTCCCAAACGCAAACGTCCGCGCCATCGCCCCGCCCTCCCCCGCCCATTCCGGCAGCGCGGCCAGCCCCCCGGCAATTTCTTGTTCCGTCAGCCGCAGATCACGCACAGTCAGCGTACCCACCTTGAAGCAGCAGGCTTATAAAAAATATCAGGAAAGTTTATGCGCCGCTATTGCCCGGTCAACAGCCTTTCTCCACTTCAACAGATAGGCCATGTTCTTTTCCTGTTCAGGCGTCAAGGGGTCCATAACTGAGACTATGTTGTTGCCGTGCATCACTCCATGTCCCATTCTAGCACCGCTGAAGCTCCAAGCCAGATGAAGGACACTGCGCAAAGGCTTGAGATTTTCAACGGGCGTTTCCTGCACAGGAGGTGTCAGCCCCCGCCAGTGAGAGTGGCGGGCGTATTGGTAGAACTCGGCTGATCGTTGACCCGCGAGGTCCGAAATAAGCTGGTCGAGGACAGACGAAATCTCCGTGACGCCGGGCGCTAATTTATTCTGCATTTGCGCGTAAAACAGTCCAATAATAGGCTGACGGGATTCTTCCCAAGCCTGTGTCAGCAGCCTCCAAGAGCGATCGAGCTGCTTGGGGTATGTGCTGCGATCTACTTCCCATTGATAAAGATACAAAACGCCCAGCTTAAAATCTACCTTGTAGTTGTCACCGGATTTCGCTTGGCGTTCCAGTTGGGCAATGGATAAGGGCCACCCGGATGGATCAGCCTGAGCCAAACCGACAAAAGCAGCCAAATCTTCTTTGTTGGCAGCGAGTTTCTTCTTAAACCCCTGAATGGCCTCTGTCTCGTGTCCGCTTTCAAGCAGGTGATAGGGTTTCTGATCGCCCGGTCCCGCAAAATCCGTTAGAGGCACTCTAAACACCGTCCCCGGCGCAAGTATTTGCTTCTGCTGCGGCGTTAAAGCGCGTACTTGAGCCGGCAGGCTTGATAATGCCCAGCAAACACAAAGCAAAAATAGTATCTTTTTCATAACGACGCCTTTTTTGTTGAAGCCCTTGCCTGACAAGCAGTCGTATGTACAGGCAAGGGCAATATTTTGATCCTGTAGTCATACGTTCACGGATATGGTGTGTCCAGAATACCGAGGGAAACGCCTCCACTAGTCCAGCGGCCCTGCCAGGGGAAATTTCCCTGGTAGCCATTCTTTGCGAACACATCACATGTTCCCGTGCGATCCTCGTAGCTCATAGCGGCAAAGAAATCTGTTATCTTGTGTGGAGCGCCGGTAAGAGTGCTTTGCGTTGTGTAGGCATAGGTGAAAGTTTTGCCGACCGTGATTGACTCATTGAGTTGAAAAGAGGCAATCGCGGCGGGCGTGAGGGTTTGCTGACCGCCGATGGTTCCTGAAGCTGTCTTAGAAAGTGTCACTGTATCTGTGAGGTTTTGCGTCTGGTTTATGGAGCTTCCGTTGCTGATCGTGAGCAAGTAACTGTAATCGGGGTGCACCATATTTCGTCCGCCCTTCACAAAAGGAACCGGGTGACGTGTTATAGGACCATGCGTCCAAAGCTCATAAGGAGCATGGAACAAAACAGAACAGGTGTTTGTGGCAGAAGCTCCGTCCTTGCTGTCGGTAAGCTTCAAAGTGACAATGTCAAATGTTCCTGGGGTGATTGGCGGGTTTGCGTATGTCATCAATGGCGCGGAAACATCATAAAGGATCGTGTTGAATGTTCCCGATACCGGGCCGAGCAATATAGACGGATTAGCGCTGAAACTCCAGCTATATTGGCTTCCGGTGCCCCAGGCGGAACGAGTGTAAACAGGTTTGTAGCTGAGAGCAGTTGTACCAGATGCGTCCGGCGCAATCGTATCAACGAACATCGCGCCATTTGGCGCAGGCGTGTTCGGGACAATTTGTCCTGTTACGCTGCCTTTACGAAACGTCGGATCGAGACCAGGTTGGATCGCTACGTTTCGGTTGTCTATTCGAATGCTATAACTCACGCCGACGCCAGGCTGACCGTTGAATGTTGATGTTTTCCATGTCAAGGAAGAATATAAAGAACGGGTGGGCAAGGTAACTTGGCTTCCAGAAACAGTGAGGTGGATCAGGTGAGCGCCAGAACTCGCCGAGCCATAAGAAGCAATCGGTCCTGTCGACGCAGGGGGAGATATTGGGGAGTCACCGAAACCGTCGTTAGCACTCGTGATCAGTCCTGTCGGGGAACCCAAGCCGACGCTGTTGTTAGCATTTCCTGTTTCCAGCACATCCACCGTCGGCGGCGGGGAAGAAGTATCGCCAGGGGCGCTGGGCGACCAAGTGAGCGTCGCCGTCACGGTTAGGCTGACATTGCCCTGATAAGGGCCACCGATGCCGCACGATCCGCCGCCGATTCCAAAGTCAGGGTGGTATTGGATGAGCGTGGGGCTACTGGGGGAAGAGCCGACAACTTGGCTGTTGACGAATGTGTAGCTATATCCACCATAATTGGATGTGGTCGCAGTTCCTGACATCGATATCACCCACTGCCCAGCGAAGGACGGCAGTGGCAGAAGAAGCAGAGTAAGGAGGCACAAGACGCCGATTTCCCTAGCTAAAGAGCGGGTAGCGACAAGAGCGGGTAGCGACAAGAGCGGGTAGCGACAAGAGCGGGTAGCGACAAGAGCGGGACATAAGCAGGGTCTCCTTTGGGTCACGCAGTGGACGGCTGGCATTGATTGCTATGAAGACAGTATAAAGCACAAACGCTTGTTTGTCAACGGGTTTGTGAAAATTGTTTTGGGCGCAAGTAGGCAAGGCCAATTCGCGCTTGTTACGGCACGGCCCAGACCGACGTGCCGTGGCGCGAAAACAGCGGCGGGCCGGTGCCGGCGGTGAGCTGGTAGACCCAGCCGGTGTACGACTGCGGGCCGGGCGGCGGCGGGGTCAGCGGAAACTGTGCTTCCCAAACCAAAATGTGCGTGATGCCGCGCGTGTGCAGAAACGCGCGTAAGTCTTCGGCGCTGCGGAAGCGGCTGTAGGGAATGTAGGTGCCGTGGATCGGGTCGCCCCAGACATACGGCGTGTCGCAGTAGAAGCCGAGGGGGCAGCCGTAAAAAACGACTTTGGAGCCGGGCGGAAGCTGCGCGTTAATATACTGCATCGCCGGGTACGGGGCGAAATTGCGCGTCAAATACTCATCGCGGGACACTTGGCCGAAGACGACCGGGGCTTCCAGCGACAGCAGGCCGGCGGCGACAAAACCCGAGAAAGCGAGCGACGCGGCAGCAAGCGCGGTCAGCGCGTGGCCGGATTTGAGGCGCATCTGCCGGGCACGGACCAAAACATCCGCCGCCAGCAGGCAGAACACCGGCAAAACTGGCAGCAGGTAGCGGGCATACTGCACGGTCGCGGCCCACAGCGCAAAGGACCCCAGAGCGAACAAGGCCAGCGCTTTGATCGCCCCCGATGCGCCGCGCACGAACACCGGAAAAAAGAGCGCCCCGAGCAGAACCGGGGACAGGGCCGTGATGAGAGTTTGGCGGTCGTTGAACGGCTTCGGAAACCCCGCCGGGGGCGGGTGACCCGGCAGCAGAAACAGGGACAGGTTCCACGGCAGCAGCGCAAGGTCCGACAAGCCGTGCCCCATCCCGAAGCCGGCGTTCCACGCGGCGTAATGCGCGGCGGCGGCTTGGTCCCACCCGCGCCCGCCGAAAACACCGTAAAAAAACGGATAAAACGGGTTGCCCGTGAGAACCGCCGACTTCATCAGCCAGGGCGACCCGACCGCCAGCGCCAGCCCGCCCCACAGCGCGGCAAAGCGCAGCGCCCGCAGCGGCGTCTGCTTCAAGCCGCGCACTTGCCAGACGAAAACGCCGGCGGCCAGCAGCCCCAGCGTCCCCAGCGCGGTCGCTTTGGTCGAAAGTGTCAGGCCCATCAGCACCGCTCCGAGCCGCAGCCAGCGCGGGTCGCGGGCCTGCGCCCCCTGCCCCAGCGCCAGCAGCGTCAGCGTGGTGAAAAACGTGGTCGCGAGGTCCACATACGCCGTGCCGGCTTCCCAAAACACCAGCGGCACCGAAGCGAACATCAGCGCCGAGACTTTGCCGGCGGCGGGCGAGGCGAGCCGCAGGCCGAGCGCATACAGCGCCAGGGTGCTGCCGACCCCGCAGGCGAAGTGGAACAATTTGGCTAATGGAATGCCGCCGACTTGCAGGCCGTACAAATACCACATCTCAGCGGTGAACCCGAAATTGGAATGGTCCTCCCAGGGCAGAAAAACAATTCGGTGCGCCTGCAAATACAGCTTCGGGTCGGCCAGATGGTACGCGACGCTGTCCCATTCGACGGCGACGGTCGGCGGCGCGAAGCAGCCGACCAGCGAAACCAGGCCGAACGCCAAAAAAGCCGCCGCCAAAGCCCCGCCCCAGGGCGACAGCCGAAGAGATTTCAGCCAGGCGGCCAGCTGCCGCCCCATCGGCGCATGCTCGCGCCCGCCAAGCGCCGCCAAAACGAGCGGCGGCAGGAACCCGAGAAGAGGATACAGCCCGCCCGCCAGCCCGAGCGCCAGCATCAGCATCGCCAGCAGGCCCAGCCCGAGCGCAAAGCCGATCAAAGTGCGCTCCAGCGGGGGGGTGTCGCCCGCGAAGCCGAGACCGCGCAAAGCGGCGCGGCCCGACGCGGCGGCGGCCCAGGCGGTCAGGAGAAATAGGAGCAGGTCAAGCAAAGCGCATCTCCACCAGCCGCCCCGAGACGGTCGCCTCGCCGTCCGCGCCGACAATCAGCGTGGTTTCGCCGAGAAAGTGGCCGAACCAGCCTGCCTGCACGATGGGAGCGCGGCCGGGGGCGACGCGCGGCTCGTGCAGCTTGTGGTGGCTGTGGCCGCCGGCAATCAAATCAAGCTCGGGGCAGGCGGCGGCCAGGCGCTCGTCTTCGCGCAGGCCGATGTGGGTCAGCGCGATTAAAACGTCGGCTTCGGGACGGAGGCGGGCGATTTGCGCTTGGGCGGCGGCGACGGGGTCGTCAAACACAAACGCGCTCACCAGCCGGGCGGTCATGCGCGGCGTCACCATCGGCACCGTCAGGCCGAACACGGCGACGCGCAGGCCGTTCGGCAGCGTTTTCAAAAGCGACGGCGTGACCGGCAGCGCTTCGCCCCGATTTTCGCGCCAGCGGAGGTTGGCGCAGAGCACCGGAAACGCGGCTTGGTTGATTTTAAGGCGCAGCAGCGCGTCGGCGACATGAAACTCGCGGTTGCCGAGGGTCATGGCATCATAGCCCGTTTCGGACATCCGCGCTAAAATCGGCTCGCCGCCGGGCCGGACCCCGATGTTGCCCGCCGAGATCGCGTCCCCGGCGTCCAGCAGCAGCACGTTCTCGTGTGTGGCCCGTTCGGCCCGGACCCAGGCCGCCTGCGCCGCCGAAAAGTGGTTGTGAAAATCGTTGGTGTGCAGCACCGTCAGGGTTTGGGACGCACTCATTGGCGGGCGGCCTCGGGCGGCTTGATTTGGGCCAGGTACGCCGCCACCGCTTCGTCCAAGCGGCCTTGACGGCGCAGGATTTCTTCAATCGCCTCGCGGACCGCGCCGTGCCCGCCGGGGCGGGAGGTCACCCAGTCGGCGCGGGCTTTGAGAAGCTCGGACGCATCGGCGACGGCGATTTTGACTCCGGCGACGCGGAACGCCGGCAGGTCGTTGACGTCGTCGCCGACAAACGCGGTTTCTTCGGGCCGCAGGCCGTGCGTCTGCATCAGCGCGGTCAGCGCGGCGGCTTTGTCGCCGCAGCTTTGCACCAGGTCCCCGATGTTCAGCTCCCGGACGCGCGTTTCCACGGCCCGGCTGCTCCGCCCGGACACCACGGCGATCCGCAGGCCCACCGCCTGCGCCAGAACAATCCCGAGGCCGTCGGTGACATGGAACGCTTTGGAGTGCCCGCTGCCGCTGCCGTCGTAAAGCAGCGTGCCGTCGGTCAGCGTGCCGTCCACATCGAGAACAATCAGCTTGACTTTTTGCATCGGCTAAACAATTCCGGCTTTCACTAAGTCTTTCAATGTCAGCATGCCGAGCGGGCGGCCGGCGGGGTCCACCACCGGGGCGTCGCCGGCCTTCTGGCCCGGCAGCGGGTGAAACGAATCGAGCCGCCGCAGCCCTTCGGCGGCCAGCAGGTCCGGGGTGACCGTGCCCGGCGAGCGAGTCATGGCGTCCGCCGCCGGACGCTCTAAAAGCTGCGGGTCGCTCAAAAGGTGCCGCCGGATGTCGCCGTCGGTCAGCAGGCCGCTGACTTTGCCCTCGGCGTCGGTGATAATCGCCGCGCCGGCATTGGCCTCGGTGATCGCCAGCATCGCTTCCAGCACCGTGCGCCCCTCGGGCACAATCGCCGCCGCCTCGCCGGTCCGCATGAGGTCGGCGACCCGCAGGGTCAAGCGCCGCCCGAGGGTCCCCGCCGGATGCAGGCGCGAATACTGCTCCGGGGTGAAGCGGCGGGCCGTCATCACCGTCACCGCCAGCGCGTCGCCCAGCGCCAGCATCGCCGACGTGCTGGTGGTCGGGGCCAGACCAATCGCGCAGGCTTCGCGCTCCACCGAGGCGTCTAAAACCGCCGAGGCGGCCCGGCCCAGGGTGGACAGCGGATTTCCCGTCACAGCCACCAGCGGCGTTCCGCGCTGCCCCAGCGCCGGCAGCAGCGCGAGTATCTCGTCGGTCTCGCCGCTGTACGATAGGGCGATCACGGTGTCGCCCTCTTGCAGCATGCCGAGGTCGCCGTGAACCCCTTCGGCGGGATGCAGAAACTGGGCAGGCGTGCCGGTAGACGACAGGGTCGCCGCCAGCTTCCGCGCAATCGCGCCGCTTTTGCCCATTCCCGTCACGACCACCCGGCCGGCGGTGTCCAAAATCACTTGGGCCGCCGCGTTCCACGCGTCCGCATCCAGCCGCGCCGCCAGCCGGTCCAGTGCCTGCGCGGCTTCGCGCAGAACCCGCCGGCCTTCGCCGAGCCGCGCCTGCGTTTGGGAATTTTCGCTCATTACCCTCTATTATACGGCGGGGCGGGCGTAAAAAGCAAAATTCGCGGTAAAATAGCCGGGGTCATGCTTCTGGAAAGGGTTCTTTATGCTTCCACGTTTTTTGTTTTCGGCGGTCCTGCCGGCGCTGTGGCTGATGGCCGCGCCGCTGTCGGCACAAACTCCGGCGGCGGAAGCCGCCGGGCGCGACGCCGTGCGGCTTGCCCCGGCCTCGGCGGAGGCCCGCAGGGCGCTTGGGATTGCTTTGCAGGCGGAAGGAAAAAACGCCGACGCTTTGGCCGAGTTCCGGGAAGCCGTTCGCCTCCGGCCCGGCGACAGCCGCGCCCATTATTCGCTCGGCAACGCCCTGGACGACACCGGGGACCACGCCGGGGCGGTCTCCGAGTATACCCAGGCAATCGCGCTTGATCCGCGCAGCGCCGATGCGTTTAATGCCCTCGGCAACGTTTTGGACGTGCAGGGCAGACATGCCGAGGCGATTGTGCAGTATCGGGAGGCGCTGCGCCTTCAGCCGGGCTTTGCGCTGGCCCACTACAACTGCGGCCTGGCGCTGATGGCCGCCGGGCGGCGGGCGGACGCGGTGACGGAATACCGAGCCGCGCTCCAAAGCGATCCGAAGCTGACCCCGGCCCGCGTTTATCTGGCCCAGGCCGAGGACGAACTGCCTTCGCCGTTTTTGCAGCGCGGGCGGGCACGGTACAACCAGGGCCGGCTGGCCGACGCCGAAGCCGACCTGCGCCGCGCGGTCGCCGCCGCTCCGGCCAGTCCCGAAGCGCATTTTTACCTGGCCGCCGCGCTGGACGACTCGGGGCGAGGGTCCGAGGCGGCGCGGGAATACCGCGCCGCGCTGCGCTTGAACCCGCAGTATGCCGCCGCGCATGTCGCGCTCGGCACGGCGCTGTGTTTGGCGGGCGACCGGGGCGCGGCGCGGGCGCAGTGGCGCAGCGCTCTTGGCCTCGGCGATCCGCAGCAGGCGGCGGAGGCCGCCGGGCTTCTGCGCTCGTATCCGGCCCGTTAGGAGTGGGCCTCGGCTCAGGGTTGGCCCAGGATTGAAATTCTGGGCCTCCATTCTTCAATCCGGGGCCGGCGCCTTTTGTTTCCGAGCCGCGCGTTTTTGGGGAAAATCCTGCATGAAACCCACCGCCCTTTGCCTGCCGGCTGCCGCCCTGCTTTCCGCCGCGTTTGCCGCGCCGGGCACGTCCGCCGCTGTGCCGCCCGCCGCGCAGTCGGCGATTTTGTCCGCTTACGGCGAAATCAACACGGCCTTCAGCCGGCACGACTTGGACCGCTTTATGACGTTTTTCACGCCTGACTACCGGGTAGTGGACGAAAAAGGGGCGACATTCACAAAAGAGCAGACCCGGCGGCAGTACCAAGATCAGCTTAAACAGATGAAGACCATGCAAAGCCGCTTCACGGTGCAGAACTTTGCCGCAACGCCCGGCGGGGTGCAGGTAGAAATGAAGCTGCACACGCAGGGAGCCGGCGAAAAGCGTGTTTTGTTTATGAAATTCAGAGGCACCTATTCCGACGATTTGTGGGTGCGGGACGTGTGGGTCGAGACCCCGCAGGGCTGGCAGATCAAGTCCCGCAAAACCCTCAGCGATACGCTGGCGACGCATCCGGGCTGAAGAACAGCAAGCGAAAAGCAAAACTGCCCGGCGCTTTTTTCAAGCGCCGGGCAGTTTAATTAAGAGCGGGCAGCGGAGGCTTCGTCGGGGGAATAATAGCCCAGCTCCACCAAAAGGTCATCCGGGTCGGTATCCAAAAAGCGGGAAATCGCTTCAATAAAGTCGGCGGACGGAGCGGCGGACGGCTCTTCGGCGCGGGGCAGCTCGGCTTGGGTGTTCATCTTGTGATCTCCTCGGTGATGATCTGGTCGGCGTTTTTGGGCAAAACCTTTCCTTTATACCACACTTTTCGTGTTTTGCGCGGGCCGGCCGGGCCGCCCGCGCTTTTTTTTCGGCTTTTCTTTTCTTGCTTTCTCGCGGCCGGTTTGGTATACTCTGGCTATTGTGGCGGAGAACACCGAAAAACACGGCGGCACCGAGATCATTGACAACCGCGCTTCGCGGCTGGCGCTGCGGGTGCGCGATTATTTGGACGCGGGGGCTTCCGGCGCGAAGCTGGCGGTCGGGTATTTGTTTTTCGACGGATTGGTGCCGATGCAGGCGCAGCTCGCCCGGCTGGACAGCGTGGAGATTTTGATCGGCAATGTGGTCAACCGGCTGACCCGCGAGCAGGTGCGCGAGGAAGCGGCCGCGCGGCCGCGCGGCGGGGAAGACGAAGTGCGGGACCGGGAAGATGTCGCGGCGACCCTGCGGGACACCCACGACCGGGCGGCGGTTGAAACGGCGCTGAACCTGCGGGAAACACTGGCGGGGCTGGAGCGGACCCCCGAAACGCAGGCGCTTTTGCTGACAATGGCGGCGGCGGTGGCGCGGGGCAGCCTGAAAATGCGGCTGTATACCGAGGGGCGCATTCATGCGAAGGTGGCGCTGATTGAGTATCCCCTCGGCGGTCCGGCAGCGGTTGCCGTGGTCGGGTCGAGCAACTTGACGCTGGGCGGGGACTCCCACCCGACCGAGCTGAACGTCGCCTTGTCCGACCCGGCCAGTGTGGACGCGCTGGCCGACTGGTTCGGGCAGCTTTGGGACGGCTCCCAGGACTTTCACCGCGAGCTGTTTACGGAACTCGGCCAAAGCTGGGCGTTCGGCCCGGACATCTCGACGCGCGGGGTGTAAGCAAGCCGCTCGTCGAAAGAATCGTCATCGCGCCAGGGCTGGCGCAGGGGAGAATCGCCGGCACGCAGCTCATCCTGCGTGTCGGAAAGAAGCTCCGCCTGGGCAGGCGGAACAAGGATCATGGGTTTCATACGACCTCCTCGTCGTGAAACAAGCACTGAGAAACACGGGCGGCGCTGCCCTGGTCTTTAGTTTACTCGTTTTCGCCGGATTTCATTCCTGTTTCACGTTTATTTCCATAGTATCGGCAAAAAAAGTTTTTTTTGCAGCCCTCTGTTTTCTGGCTGAAAGAGTGTATGACCGAAAAATACCCTGCGCCGCAAAGTCAGGCGGACCTGCTGCCCGCCCTGCTGGCGCTGCCGACCGGGGCGACCGCGCTGCTGCTCGGAGCGCCCGACTGCGGCAAGTCCACGTTTGTTCGAGATGCCGCGCGGGCGCTGACGGCGGCGGGCCGGTCGGTCGCGATTGTGGACACCGACCTCGGGCAAAGCGAGATCGGGCCGCCGGGAACCGTCGGCGCGGCGCGGGCGGACCCCGGCGCGGAGTTTCGGGCGCTGCGCGACCTGCCGGTCGGCGCAGGCTACTTTGTCGGCGCGGTGTCTCCGGCCAGGTACGGCCTGGACTTGTGCATCGGCGCGGCTCAGACCGCGCGGGCGATCAAAAAAAGCCGGCCGGACCTGGTGCTGGTGGACACCGACGGTTATGTGCAGGGCGCGGGGGCGCGGCAGATCAAGCGGCGCTTGTGCGAGCTGCTGCTGCCGCAGGCCGTGGTGGCGCTGGTGCGCGGCGCGGAGGTTGACCCGCTGCTGGCGGCGTTTCGCGGCCTGGATACGCCGGAAGTCTGGCGGGTTCCGGTCAGCCCCGACGTGCAGCGCAAAAGCCCGGCATCGCGGGCGACCCGCCGGGCGGCGCGGTTTCTGGCGGCGCTGGGCGGCGCGGAGCCGCTGGTGTTTTCCCTGGACGCGGTTGCGCTGCTCGGGACGCAGCTCGGCACGGGCGAGCCGCAGCCGTTTCACCTGCTGCAATTTTTGTCGCAGTCGCTGGGACGCCCGGCGCTGCATGCCGAGCGCGACGGCGGCACGCTGTCGGTGATTGTGAATGGCGAGACGTGGGACGTGTCGGGCCTGGCGGCGGTGGAAAGTTATTTTGGGGTCCGCACGGTGGCGGTGTCGGCGGCGCAGAAGTTCGCCGGGCTGCTGGTCGGCCTGGTGTCGAGCCGGGGGCAGCTTCTCGGCATCGGCCGGATTGACCGGATTGACTTTGCCCGCCGGACGCTGACGATCTTGACCCCCTGCCGCAAGCCCGGCGCGGTCGCGCAGATTTGGTTCGGCAGCTTGCGCCTCAAAGCCGACGGCCGGGAAGACGGCGAAGTCCGCCCCGGCGAAATTTAACTGCGAGAGAATGCCTGTGCCGTCACCGACCATTGCCCCTGTCCGCCCGCCCGCATTCCTGCCGCGCCCACCCGCCGCGTCCCCCGCAGGACGCCGCAGCTTTTTGGACGGCGTTCGGGGCCTGGCCGCGCTGTGGGTGGTGCTGTCGCATGTGTGGATTATTCCGTGCGGACTGGGGGCGCGGACCAACTGGCTGGGACCGCTGGCCAACTGGACCTTGTACAGCCATTTTGCCGTTGACCTGTTTTTGGTCGTGTCGGGGTTTTGCCTGGTGCTGCCGGTCGCGCGGGGCGGCCGGCTGGCCGGCGGGGCCGGGGGGTTTTTCGGACGGCGGGCGCGGCGCATCCTGCCGCCGTTTTACGCGGCGCTCGGCTTCAGCATTCTCGCGTTTCTTGTGATACAAGCCGTCAGCCGCAAGCCGGTCGCCGTGGACTGGGCGGCGGTTGCGGCGAATGCGCTGCTTGTGCAGGACATTCTGCCGGACCTTAACACGCTGAACGGCCCGTTTTGGAGCATTGCGGTCGAGTGGCGTATTTATTTTTTGTTTCCGGCGGCGGTCTGGCTGCTGACTCGTCACGGCAAGCGGGCCGTGCTGGGCGCGGCGCTGGCCCTCGGCGCGGCGCTGACCGGGGTTGTGCTGCGCTTTTTCCCGGACATGAGCCTGGCCTGCCCGTGGTATCTGCTGCTGTTCGCCCTGGGATTGTGCGCGGGCTGGCTGTCCGCGCACCGGCCGCGCCGGGGGGAAGCGCTGCTGTGTCTGGCGGCGGGGGCGGCAAGTCTGGGCCTGCTGCTGGCAGTGGCCCGGCGGCACCCGATTACGGTCTACGGCGGCGCGGACTTCGGGGCATACCTGCCGATACTTGACCCGCTGGCCGGGATCGCCGCCGCCGCCGCCCTGCTGTGGGTCAGCCGCAAGCCGCGCCGGGCGCTTTTGCTGTCGTGGGGTCCGCTGGTCCGGCTCGGCGAGGGCGCATACTCGCTGTATTTGATCCACCTGCCCTGCCTGCTGCTTTTAAACGCGCTTGTCACCCGCTGGGAGCCGGGCTGGCGTCAGCCCTTGCCGCATGTGTACGCCCTGCTGGGCGGCCTGCCGCTGGTGTTCGGCGCGGCCCGGCTGTTTTATCTTGCGTTCGAACAGCCGTTTTTACGCCGCAGAAACCCCTACGCCGCCGACATAAGCCGCAGCAGCGGGCGTGACGCCTGCGGGGGGTTCGCCGGCAGGCCGAACAAGTAGCCCTGCATGTAGTCCACCCCGGCGGCGCGGCACATCTGCATCTGCGACTCGGTTTCGATTCCTTCGGCGATCACTTCGATGCCGAGCTGCTTTGCCTGTGCAATGATTATGTCCATGCTTTGCCGGGCGGCCTTCTCGTGTTCAGCCTGCACCACAAGGTCCCGGTCGAGCTTCACAAAATCGGGCCGCAGCGCGGTCAGGTATTCGAGGCTCGAAAAGCCCGCCCCCATGTCGTCTACCGCCGTGCCCGCTCCGCGCGAGCGGTAATAATCCAAAATTTTGTGCAGGCGCTTGAGGTCCGGGATATGCTCGGACTCGACCACCTCAAACACCAGGTCGGAGAGCTGCATCCCGCATTCTTCGACGGTTTCCAGGGTCGTCCGCAGGCAGACTTCCGGGTCGTAAATCGTGTTCGGCATGAAGTTGATGAAGACGCGCATGCGCGGGATACGCAGCGCGGCGGCGTTCCGAATGGCGGTCTGACGCGCCCGCTGGTCGAAGACATGCTCGATGTTGAGCTTGACCGACGCATTGATCAGCGGCCAGGCCCCGATCACTTCTTCGGTGTGCGGGTTTTTCGCCCGGATCAGCGCTTCATACGCGAAGACGACCCCCGAGTCGGCCTGCACTATCGGGTGAAACAGCGAGAACAGCCAGTCGTCGTCGAGCGCGTCCCGCACCCAGTCGTGCTGCGCCCGCTCTTTCAGCGCCGCCAGCGGCTCGGCCCGGACAAACGCCGCCAGGGCCGAGGCCGGATTGTCCAAGTCGCCGGAGAAGAAAACGCCTTTGACATCGGCGGCAGTGGCATCGGGCAGGCCGGCCAGAAACGCCGCCGTGACCCCGGCCACCCGCTCCCGCAGCGCCGGCAGCGCCAGAACATTCTCCCAGACTCGGTACGGCGTGTTGGCTTCTTCCAGGGCATTAATCAGCGCCTGCCGGGCGTTGCCGTTCGGCGGCCCGAGCAGAAGATACGTCCGGTCGTCGAGTTCAGGGCGGCGGGCGAGCCGGCAGCGGGCGCAGCCGCCGGCATCTTCCGCCGGGGCGGAAAGGCAGGCGGATCGTTTTCCGGTGACGAAGGGCATGGCGAAAGGGTCTTTCTGTTTAAGAAAAGCAGTGATGCCGTCCATTGTGGCAAAACGCCGCCAAAGCCTCAGAGAAAGAGTGTATGCCAAGATGCCGGCAGGAAAACCCGGCGAACGCGCCGAATACCCGCGTATCAGCGACGCCCGGCGTCAAAGGAGAACTCAATGACAAATTATGTTCCGCAAAAATCCGATAAGTTCACTTTCGGTCTTTGGACCGTCGGCAACCCCGGCGCTGACCCGTTCGGCAGCGCCGTTCGCGTGCCCGTTTCGCCGCCCGAGCGGGTCCGCAAGCTCGGCGCTCTCGGCGCATACGGCGTCAACCTGCACGACAACGACTTGGTCCCGTTCGGCGCCTCGGCTTCCGAGCGGGATGCGATTGTGAAAGAGTTCAAGGCCGCGCTGGACGACAGCGGCATGGTCGTGCCGATGGCGACCACCAATCTCTTTTTCCACCCGGTGTTCAAAGACGGCGCGTTTACGTCCAACGACCCGAAAGTCCGTGCGCTGGCCCGCCAAAAGGTCATGCGTTCGATGGACCTCGGCGCGGAGCTGGGGGCCAAGATTTACGTCTTCTGGGGCGGCCGCGAAGGGGTGGAAGTGGACGCATCCAAAGACCCGGTTGCGGCGGCGAAGCGCTTTCGGGACGCGATAGACTTTCTGGCCGAGTATTCGATTTCGCAGAATTACGGGTACAAATTCGCCCTGGAAGCCAAGCCCAATGAGCCGCGCGGCGATATTTATCTGCCGACCACCGGCGCAATGCTGGGCTTCATCGCGACGCTGAAAAATCACGCGATGGTCGGGGTGAACCCCGAGTTCGCCCACGAGACCATGGCCGGCTTGTCGTTTTACCATGCGGTCGCGCAGGCTTTGGAAGCCGGCAAGCTGTTCCACATTGACCTAAACGGCCAAAAGCCGGGCCGCTACGACCAGGACTTCCGGTTCGGCCAGGAAGATTACAAGCAGAACTTCTTCTTGGTCAAGCTGCTGGAAGACTACGGCTACGACGGCCCGAAGCACTTTGACGCCCACCCCCTGCGAACGTCGGACCCGGACGATGTGTGGGAGTTCGCGAAAGGCTGCATGCGGACATATTTGATTTTCAAGGAAAAAGCCGCCGAGTTCAACGCCGACCCGGAAATCCAAGCCTTGTTGCAGCAGATCACCACGGCGGATGCCGCGCTCGACCCGCTGCTGTCCGCGCCGTTCACCCCGGAAGCCGCCCAAGCGCTAAAATCGCAGGAGTTCGACGCCGACGCGCTGGCCGCCCAGCCGCTGCCGTATGAAAAGCTCGATCAGCGCGTGTTTGAATTGCTGCTGGGGGTGAAGTAGCAGCGCGGGAGCGGAGAAGGAGCGAGGCGCGGGGAAGCGAGGGAATAAATTCCTCTCGCTGAATGGCGTCCTTCGGACGAAAGAATGCTGACGATTGCGTTTCTTGTTCCTTCGTCCGAAGGACGCCATTCAGCGAGAGGAATTTATTCCCTCGCTTCCCCGCGCCCTTTCCTCATTCCCGCGCTCCCCGGAAAGACCCATGACCGAACAAACCATTGTCACACGAAAACTCGTCAAACGACCGCTGAAAAGCCGCACTGCGCCGAACCGCCAAATCACGGCCTACAATGTCGCGCCGTGGATGGACATGCCGCTGGTGCCCGCCCCTGCCTACCGGGAATGGATGAACGCCACCCACCTGCACTTCGCCAACCGCTGCCTGCCGATGCTGATTGCCGCCCAGTCGGGGTGGCTTATTCTCAACTCGCACCAATTCGAGGCTGTTTGGAACGGCGGCCCCCTGCCCGAAGACATCGAGATTACAACCCTGGCGGGGGACGGTGCGGAGCCGATGTCCAGCCACTTCGGCTACGGCATACTCACTTGGACCCTGCCGTATCTGTTTCGGACGCCCCCTGATTGGAATTTGCTGGCGCGGGGGCCGGCCAATCTGCCCAAAGACGGCATTCAGGCATTGGAAGGCGTGATTGAAACGGACTGGTCGGTGGCGACCTTTACGATGAACTGGAAGCTGACCCGCCCGCACTGGCCGGTAGGGTTTGAGATCGGCGAGCCGATCTGCATGATTGTTCCCCAGCGGCGGGGCGAGCTGGAGTCGTTCCGCCCCGAGTCGCAGCCGATCAGCGCCGACCCGGACCTGAAGCGCCGCTACGACCGCTGGCTGGTGGACCGCAACGAGTTCAACGACGCCCTGCCGGACCCGCAGTCCGACGCGGCCAAGCGCGGCTGGCAGAAGCATTATTTTCAAGGCCGCGCCCCGGAAACGGCGCGGGTCGCCAAGCACCAAACCAAGCTGACCCTGCGGGAGTTTCCGAAGCAAGACGAAGCAGCGGAATGACGCGTCTGGCCCCGGTCTGGAAGACGCGCGGCTGGCCGAAAAGTTCTTTTCAGAGCTGATTTGAGAGTGCGCCCGCAGGAAATGAACATGCCGCGACCCGAGGCATGGCGCGGCACACTTTCTCCGGCGGCGTGACACCGGCGGCGCGGTTATCGGGTATACTGAGGGTGTGCTGACGCAAAACAATTTGATCGGGCTGACCACGGACGAAATCCGGGCGCAGATGACCGAGCGGGGGCTGCCCGCGTTTCGGGGGGCGCAGATTGCCGAATGGCTGTACCGGCGGCTCGGGCCGGACAGCGGCGGCGGGTTCAACGCGGACTTTGCGGCGATGACCGACCTGCCGAAAGATGTCCGCGAGCGGCTGGCCGCCGAGTGCGCCGGGCCGCCGCTGCGGCTGGTGCAGCAGCAAAGCGACACGCGCGACGGCACGCTGAAAGCCCTGGCCCGGCTCACTGAAGGCGGGCACCCGATTGAATGCGTGCTGCTGCCCGACGCCAAGCGTGTCTCGGTGTGCTTGTCCACGCAGGCCGGCTGCCCGATGGCCTGCGCGTTCTGTGCCACCGGCACGCAGGGCTTGACCCGGAACCTCGCCGCCGCCGAGATTGTGTCCCAATTTCTTTTATTGCAGTCGCTTTCGCCGCGCCGCATTACGCATGTTGTGCTGATGGGCATGGGCGAGCCGCTGCTGAACTACGACGCCACGCTGAAAGCGGTACGCATACTCAATGCCGAATGCGGGATTGCGATGCGGCACATTACGCTGTCTACAGTCGGGATTGTGCCGAACATTGACAAGCTGGCGGACGAGAACTTGCAGCTCACGCTGGCCGTCTCGCTGCATGCCCCGAACGATGCCCTGCGGACTCGCTTGGTCCCCGTCAACAAAACTTATCCGCTGGAGCGGCTGATGGCGTCCTGCCGCCGCTATGCCGCGCAGACCGGGCGGCGCTTGACATTCGAATATGTGCTGCTGAGCGGGGTCAACGACGAGCCTCAGCACGCCCGCGAGCTGGCCCAGCTTTTGGGGGGAACCTCGGCGGCGGTGAACGTAATTCCCTACAACCCGACTTCGGTGGCCGAGCCGTTTCAGCGGCCCGACACCGGCCGCATTCTGGCGTTTCGGCGCATTTTGGAAGACGCCGGCGTCGTCGTAACCCAGCGCAAAGAGCGGGGCCGGCAGATCGCCGCCGCCTGCGGTCAGCTTGTGACAGACGCCGAGCCGCGCCGCCCGGCCCGGCCCCTGCCGGTTGTTTCCGGGCCGAGTGTTTCCGGGCCGGCCTTGATCGGAGCCGCCTAAGATGTCCGGGGAGACCGACGCCGCCCCAACCGAACTTGCGCCCGCTGAAGCCGCCTCAGCAGAAATTTCTCCGGCAGAACTTTCTCCGGCGGACGCCGCGTGTTTGGTCCGGGCCGTCAAGCCCGCCGCGCTGCTGGCCCTGCTGAAAGACCCCGACTTTCGCGCCGCGATTGTTCCCGCGTTTGCCGGCTTCCGGCCCGACCCGAAAAGCCTGGCGAACCCGACCGTGCGCGGGCGGCTCGCGCAGGCCGCCGCCAAAGACGAAAAACTCGCCGAAAAGCTGCGCTCGCTGCCGGAAGCCGCCCCGAAGCCTGCTTCCGCTGCCGCCCCGCAGTCCGCCCCCCCTGCCCCGCCCCCGCCCGCAAAACCCGATCCTGTGCCGGCGCTGAAAGCCGAGCTTGCCGCCCGGCGCAAAGAGCGCGACGCCGCCCGGTCCGCCCAAGCCGCCGCCGAGCGGGAGCGCGACGAAGCCGCCAAAGCACGCGCGGCGCTGGAAGCCGAGCGGGACGACGCCCGCAGCCTGGCAAAAAAACAGGCCGATCGGATTGCGCGATTGGAGCGGCAGGCCGCCCGGTCCGCCCAAACCGAAGCCCGGCTGGTCAAAGCGCTCAATCAAGACAAAGTGTCGCCCGGCCCGGCCCTGCGTCCCCGCAGCGCGGGACCCGGCGAGCCGCTGCCCCGGCCTGTCAGCCCGGCCTGGCCCGACGCCGTGCGGCACCTGCTCGACAAAGCCAAGTTTGACGCCGCCCTGGCGCTGGCCGACGATGTTCTGAAAACCGATTCAAGCGACCTGGACGCGCTGCAAATCTCCGTGCGGGCGCTGGAAGGGCGCGGGGAGCCTCGCGCGGCGCTTGCCGCCGCCCGCCGCCTGCTGGCCGAGCAGGTGCGCCGGGACGATTACGCGGCCGCCACAGACACGTTTTTTCTTGTGCTGCGGCTGGCATCGCCGCCCGCGCAGGCCGAGCCGGACGCGCGGCTGTTTTTGGCCGAGTTTCCGGCGGCAGACGACGCGGCGGTGGCGGCAGCGCGGCTGGGGCTGGGCCGCCTGCGCGGGACCGCCCCAAGCGCATCCGAATGGCTGACGACGTTTATTGAAACCCGCACCGCGCTGGCTCCCGCGCTGATGCCGCCGCCGGGGGCGCTCGGCCCTGATGATCCGCTGCCCCTGCCGCTGAAGCTGGGCCGCCCCGTCACGGCCCGGCTGCTGACCGACGCGGTAGACAAGGGGCTGATCGGCTTGATTGAAGCCGCCCGGCCCGCGCTGACGGCACTAAAGGCCGCCGACCCCGAAGCCTCCGCGCGTGTTTGGGCGGCGCTCACGCAGGCCGCAGCCGACGACCCCGCGCGGCTGCTGCCGCTTCAGCGCCCGCCGCGCGGCGCGGCAGTGGTGGACGGCAGCAATGTCGCCTGGTTCGATCAAGAGTCGCTGGCTCGCGGCCTGCCGCGTTTTCGGCATCTGACCGCCATTCGCCGGGCGCTCTGGGCGCGGGGTTTTTTCCCGGTCGTGCTGTACGCCGATGCCAACCTGCCGTATTTCATTGACGACCGGGCCGCGCTGCTCGGGCTGCGCGACCGGCAGGCGCTGACGCTGGTGGATGCCGGCACGACTGCCGACGAAGTGCTGCTGCGGGAAGCGCAGCGGCTGGGAGCGCTGCTTGTCACCAACGACAAAATGGAAGACTGGGACCCCGAGCGCCGTGTCCGCAAAGTGCGCTACACCGTTTCGCTCAGCGGCGAAGCTCATCTTTTGTCGGGGATTTAGATGACCTTAGAAGAACAATTTTCGCGGCTGATCCAGATTTTGCAGCTTTTGGACCGCGAGCCGTTTCATTGGGACGCCGCCGCGCTGGAAGAAAAGTTCGACGTGTCCCGCGCCACTATCGAGCGGGACATTGCGGTTCTGCGGCAGTGGGGGCAGGTCAAGCGCAAAAACGGCAAGTTCGGGCTGGCCGAGATGAAGTTCCTGCCGACTTCGTTTACGCCTCCCGAAGCCCTCGCCCTGCGGCTGGCCGGCACCAGCTTTGCGGGCCAAGCCGGGTCGGTTTACAAAGACGCGCTGGGGTCGGCCCTGAAAAAAATAGACCAGGCGCTGCCCCGGCGCACCGCCGCCGAAGTGAAAAAAGCCGGCGAACGGGTTTCAGTCGGCCTGCCGGTGGTGCGCGACTTTTCCGCGGACGTGTACCAGAATTTAGAAACGGCGATTGTCCGGCACCACCCCGTTGATATTACTTATCTTTCGCGTACCCGCCCGGAGCCGACCAAGCGGCGCGTGGACCCGTATGGCCTGACCTATAAAATCGGAGCCTGGTACTTGGTCGGCTTCTGCCATCTGCGTCAGGGCATTCGGACGTTTGGATTGGACCGGATCAAGTGGCTGCGGCTGCGCGAAGACGAGCGGTTTCACTATCCGGCCGACTTTGACCTGGCCGAGTGGCTCGCCAAAGGCTGGCAGCTGCAAGCGGGCGGCGAGCCGACCGAAGTGGCGGTGCGCTTTGATGCCGAGGTGGCAAGCTGGATCGCCAACAGTCACTGGCACGCATCGCAGCGCATTGAAAAGCAGCCCGACGGCTCGCTAATCTTTCGGGTGACGGTGCATGGCTACGAGGAGATGCTGTACTGGGTTTTGTCGTTCGGCGCACAGGCGGAAGTTTTGGAGCCGATCCCCCTGCGGGCCGCCGTCGCCGAGTCCGCCCGCAAGATGGCGCTGCGGTACGATAAAGAGAAAGGTCCGGCGTTGGAAATGTCGGGCGAGCAGCAAAAAAGCGAGGGAATAAATTCCTCTCGCTGAATTGCATCCTTCGGATGTAAGATTGGCTTACGCTTGGTTTCTTCCGTCCAAAGGACGCCATTCAGCAGATACGAAGTAATGCCGAAGGCATAGAGGAATAAATTCCCTCGCTCCCTGACGGTCCTACCCCGCCGCGGGCTTCGACATCAGCTTGTTCCAGATTTCGTAATCCACCGCCTTTTTCGGAACTAATAGCTCTTCGTGGACTTCTTCCTCGCCGTGCGCGATCAGCTCGCCCCGGTCCGGGGTCCGCAGGTCAAAATACACATCGCCCTGCTTCAGCCGCGTGCCCGGAGACGCAAAAAACAAGCGGCGCAGCTCGTCTTTATGCCATTCGGGCAGCATGGTCCACACGGCTTTGATTTCCGTGCCTTCAATCAGGTCCCCGCCGGGGGTCATCATCCCCTGCTGCCCGGTATGGCTGTCGCCGTGCAGCGCGGCCTCGTTCAGCGCGTCTTCTTGCAGCGCTTCATCCCGCGCGATTTTCCGCATTTTGTCCGTATGCTCGAAAGCATGTTTTGTTTCTTTGTCTTGAGACATGGTGTTCCTCCGCCTATACGCAGGGTTTACCCGCGATGGACACGGAAGGAAACTTAGAGCCGGCGGCAAAGACCCCGGCACCGAAAATGCCGGGGTCCACAAGTTCTGATTACTGAGTCTTCAGCGCGTCTTCAAGCTGCGTGTCGCCCGGATCATAGCCGACAATGCTTTTCACGATTTTGCCGCTCGGCCCGATCACATACTGGGTCGGGATGCCGGACACGCCGTACAGGGCCGTCGCCACGCTTTTGCTTTGGTCGGGGTTCGCGTCAATCGCAAAGTGCAGCGGCGCGTATTCCGGGTGCTGCGGCAGCCAGCCGTCAAACGCCGGCTTGGTGTCCCAAACGTTGACGGCCAGCACGACCACGTTTTTAGCCGCGTACTTTTTCGCTATCTCGGCCGTGTGCGGCAGCGACGACTGGCACGGGCCGCACCAGGTCGCCCAGAAGTCCAGCACCACGGTTTTGCCTTTGTAGTCGGACAGATGGACCGGCTTGCCGCCCTTGTCCTGCACCGTAAAGTCCGGGGCCGCCGTGCCGGCGGCGAGCAGCACCGGCGGCGAGTACAGCTTGGCGGTCGCAGGCGGCGTGTAGGCGAACTTGGCGTCGCTCACCGGCGCGTTCAGCTTCCAATCGGAAAACACCACCTGCTGCGCCGGGCTGTCAGTGTCCTTGCCGGGCGTGATGACGATTGAGACTGACTGCGGCAGGCCCGTCGCCGGGTTCACGGCCAGCACTTCGGTAATGGTTTTGCCGTCGCGTGTTCCGAGGAGCTGATGGTACACGCCGGACTTGTCCGCCGCCGTGTGCTGAAACTTGGCAAAGGCTTTCGGGTCGGCGAAGTCGTTGAACACGGAAAACGCCAGGGTGCGCGAGTCAATGTCGGCGAACTGGGCGGGGGCGGCAGACTGAGTG
This sequence comes from Capsulimonadaceae bacterium, assembly GCA_965246745.1. Classification (GTDB taxonomy): domain Bacteria; phylum Armatimonadota; class Armatimonadia; order Armatimonadales; family Capsulimonadaceae; genus JANXMY01. The sequence continues at coordinate 2,897,303 of OZ251980.1, read as the reverse complement.
TAGCGGCTGCGAGACGACGAGTATTCGGTCTGGGTTTTGCCGTTGGACGCATAAACGGCGTCCACGGCTTTTGTTTTGGCGTCGGTGTCCGTTACGGACGCGCGGTTCGGCGAGGCCAGCGCCGCTGTTGAGATTTCCTGCGGGACGCCGCCTTGAAGCGCGGTCGCCGTGAACTGGATTGTCTTGGCGCTGCCCAAAACGTCCGGCGGGGTCAGCGGCTTGGTTTGGGCAAGCGCGGGCAGGGCGGACAGCAGCAGGGCGGCGGCCGCAAGCGGCAGGGTGCGGGTCATGGGGTCCTCTTTTCTTCGGCGAGCAGGGCGTCAAGGGTCCGGGAAAGCTCGGTTTCCACGTCGTCGGAATAACCGGCAGTGACGGCGCGGACTTTGCCGCGCGTGTCTACAACGACGAGCAGCGGAATGGCGTCGGCTCCGTACAGAAACGCGGCGCGGTGGTTGGGGTCGGAAAGCATCGGAAACGTCAGCCCGTTCTGCCGCGCGAACTGCGTGATTGCGGCGGGCGGGTCGCTGGAATTGATGCCGTAGAACGCCGCCCGGCCCCGGTATTTTCGGGACAGCGCTTCGAGATGCGGCAGCTCGGCGCGGCAGGGGCCGCACCAGGTCGCCCAGAAGTCCAAAACCACAGGCTGAGTTTTGGCGGCCTCGGCCAGTGCGACGGACTTGCCGGTCGCGGCGTCGGGGAGCGTGAACGGCGGCGCAGGCTTGGCGTCCGCCGCCGCCGTCAGCCCCGGCGCGGCATCGGCAACCGCCGTGCGCCGGACACTGATAAACAGCGTCCCGAGCGCGGCGGTGACCAGCAGAACGGCCCAAAGTAGTTTGTGCGGCATAGTGGCATTTATAGTGGCATTTGTGCCGGCGCTAAACGCGCCGGCGGTTTCCTAACGCGTGCGCTTCGCCGCCGCCCGGCGGCGGGTGTCGGAGATTGCCTCCTCAGTGACGGCTTTCTCGAACGAGCGGTAGCCGGCCAGGTGAAAGCCGTGCTTTTGAGCGAGTTTCTCGGTTTCCTCGGCCTGCGCGACCGACACTTCCTTGCCGAGCGTGAACGATTCATAGCGGCCTTCCAAAGCCAGCATGATCGTCTCGGACATACACGCATACGCGGTCTTCGGGGGGAAGCCGAACGTGAAACGAAAGTCGGCGGCAGGGCCGGGCACGGCGACCACGCCGCCTTCGATGACCAGCACATCGTCGCGCTCTTTGGCGACCCGGACGGACACGTCGCGCGGCCGGGCCACATCGCAGACGACTGAGCCTGATTTTAGGTCTTCAGGCTCAATCACGGCGTCGTGGGCGCTCGTCACCGTAATCACCAAGTCGGCGTCGCGCAGGCCCAGATGCACATCGTCGTACAAGCGGACACACGCGCCGGGCAGCTCGCGGGCGACCGCTTCCAGCCGGGCCGTGTCGCGCCCGATCAGCGCAATCTCGGCGCATTTCGGGGCCAGCATCAACGCGCAGGTCCGTCCGATAGACCCGGTCGCCCCGACCACGGCGACTTTGGCGTTCTCCATCGTGATGCCCATGCGCCGCGCGGCGTCCAGCCCGCCTTCCACCGCCGTCGCCACCGTGTAGGAATTGCCGGTCGTGACCGCAATGTCTAGATTCTTCGCGACGGTCATGCCGCCGTCGCCGACCACCGACGTAAACGCGCCCAAGCCGATAATCCCCGCCCCGAGCGACTCGGCCAGCTTGCCGCACTGGATCAAGCGCTTGTAAACAAACTCCGTCGGCAAAGTAAGAAGCTGCTTCGGGGTCAGCGGGCAGCCGATAAACCAGCCTTCGGCCTCCGCCCCGGTCTTTGAGACAATCCCCGTGATATGCGACATGACCATCGGCGACTTGAACTGGATGCCCCACTCCACCGCCGGCTCCGGCAGATACTTCGCCGCCGAATAAATGCCGCCTTTTTTAGCCACATCCCGGCGCACATCAAACGGATGGATAATAAACGCAAACTTTTCCAAATGGACTCCCTCAAACGTCGCGCGGGTCAAGAATCGTCACTGTCGGCGCGAGAGCGGCAAAGCGCGTAAAATCACTGCCGTTGAACGTAAGCAGATTGTTCATGCCGTAAACAACTGCGACCGCCATCAACCGGGCGTCATGGGTCGGTTTGCCTGACACTCCAGCCTGCGTTACGAGCCGACGCCACTCCTGATAAATTTCGGGAATGTCCGGCAGCAGCGGAAACAAAGATTCAATCTTCGCCAGTTCCACTTCCGCCTCGACTGTTGTAAATCCCAGCCCGTTCGCACTCGCCGGGCGTGTTGATACGGCCCAGAACTCGGTGCAGTTTTGCGGGCAGGCATAGAGGCTGTCCCCGCGCAGGCGTAATTTTGCGACAGCAGCCTCCGCAGCGGCAAAATGGGGATGCGCGGACTGCACGCTTCGCAGAAGCAGATTCGAGTCCACAAGATTCTTGACAGCGCTTTGCGGCAGCACTTCATTACTCCTCGTAGATGACGGCCCGGCTGTCGTCGAGCAGCACCGGCGTTTCGGAGCGGCGGCTGTGCGTCCAGTCATGCCAGGCTTTCACCCATTCTTCTGCCGTCGCCGTTTCATAAAACGGTCGTGCCGGGAGGGCAGGCATTCCCAGCGCTTCGCTCAACAGGCGGGCGGCATAAGTCGGCTCATCACTTCCCGCCGAAGCCGCCTTTTGACGCAGCGCGGCTTCCTGCATCGGGTTCAGTTCCAGCACAAGTGTCATGGATGTTCTCCTTTTACGCTTTTCTGACCGGGATCAGCACGAAGCCCCGGCGGATGCCGTTGTGGAGGCCGTTGCCGACAATCCAGCCGTTGTTGTTGATCGCGAGCGCGTTTTGCAGCTTCCAGCCGGAGCCTTTCGGGACCAGAGCGTTCAGCTCGTAGACTTTGCCGGACTGCCACAAAAGCGCGGCTTCGTCGGTTTTATGGTACGCGTTGCCGACCACCTGCCCACGGTCGTTGATCGCCGACGCTTTGCTGTCCGGCAGGCGCGGGATGGAGCCGAGGCCGCGCATCCGGCCCCCCGACCACAAAAACGCCTGGTAATGGAACGTCAATTCCCGCCCCGGCGTTCCCCCGGACACGCCGGCCCAGCCGGCAATTTGGCCCTTGCTGTTGACGCCCCGCGCGATGCTGTCTTTGTACCCCGGCAGGACACCCAAATCTTTCGGCAGGCCCGCCGCGTCCCAGTAAATCGCATGGGTCGCCGTTTTGCCGACACCGATTTTGTTGGCCTTGCCGACGGCAATTCCTAAGTCATTGACTGCGCTCGCGTCCGCCGCCGTGAAGCCCGCCGGCGGCGGCAGCTTTTTGAGACTGCCTGCGCTCCATAAAAACGCCTGGTTGTTGGAAATCCCGACGCACTGCCCGTGGGCGTTGACCGCTTCCGCCTGCGACAGCGAGTACCCGTGCTGCTTTGATGGGAACCCGCCGAGCAGGGTCACCTGCCCGCCCAGCGTAAACCGTGCCGCCGCGAAACTGGCTTTGAGCGGGTCCGGGCTGTAGGCCCCCGCCATCTGCCCTTTGGCATTGACCGCCACGACAAACGCCCGGCTGCCGGAGAGGCCCGGCACGGCTTTCATGCGCCCTTTCTGCCAGACAAACACGTTCATGAGAAATTCCGGCCCCTTGCCGTGCTTCGCCGTGTCCGCCCCGCCGACGACCTGTCCAAGATTGTTCAATCCCGTCGCCGCGCATTCCTGCCCCCCGAGCGTCCCAAGATCGGTCACGGAGTAGCGCGGCGGGGCTTGGGCAATCGCCGGTCTTGTGGAAGGGAGAAGCAGCAGGCCGAGGAACCATGCGCTAAAGCACACGGCTACACGGCGCGGACGCCGGGAAACACCGCTTCGCGGGGTTAAAATTGAACTCCTCTGGGTCCCGCGAAGCGGCACTTTTCGGCGTCTGCGCCGTGTAGTTGTGCTATTTGTTGCATGGTCTGAAGTCATGTCACAAAAAACCTCGTCAATCGTGAAACGGCGCAGGCAGCGGCCCGTTAGCGCACTCGATTTCGCCTGCCTCTTCCGGCGTCAGCCACTTCACATGGCCGTCTACATAGGAGTAGTTGCCTGCGCCGGAATGCAATGTGCTTCCGGGCACATGACGCCCGCACGAGGCGGTCACAGTGCGAAAATAATGGTCGCCGTCATTGTCGCTCCAGCTTGCGTCTACATTTAGTTCAATAGTGGACGGTGTTGCCAATGCGGATTCGTGTGCTCCGTAAGTCGCCCTTGCCGGCAGCGGCGGCGGAAAAACGGTCAGCCGAGGCATATTATAGGTGTAATCAACAGGTGCCGTTTCGCCCTCCATGATGCGATGGTTCGGCAGGATAATTGGCGGATCAACACCGAATTGGTCTATGATCTCGTTGGCGGCATGGTCCGGGCAGCGGAACACATCTGCGTTTTTCAGGTACGAATACGGCGCATACGCCCAGTCGCCCGGAAGCGGCGGGTACATTCCGCCGTTGTCCTGAACATACTGCTGCATGGCAGTCGCGATCTGCTTCAGGTTGCTCTGGCAGACTGTCCGCCGCCCGCGCTCGCGCACCGCCCCGAAGACCGGAAACAAAATCGCCGCAATCACCGCGACAATGCCGACTACGACCAGCAGCTCAATCAATGTAAACCCGCGCCGGGCGCTGCGTTTAGTGCTCATTCCGTACCCCCCTGTATGTGATACTTCTTTGTAACGCAGACAGGGGCGTTTTGGGTTCGGCGCGGCAGCAAGGAACGATTATAGTGCGGCGGCAGTCAAAGCGGGAACCGTCATTGTTACGTCTGTTCGGACGAAGCTGTCCAGACAAGCGTAATAAGGTCCGCTGTCGGGCCAGATCGTTTTGACGGTCACGCGGATACTTTCGCCCTTTTCCACTTCGGCACTCAGCTTTTTCCACAGGTCAGCGTCCAGCACTTGAACCTTTTGCGTAAATAGCCGTGAGCGACCACTTGGACCCGATACGGTTTCCGAGACCAGGACTGCCGGAGGACATCCCTGCACAAAGTCCATCACTTTTACGGTTCGTGTTGATTCAGTAACTTTATTCATGGCTTGATTCTTTCTGCCGCAGCAAAGGCGGAAGGCGCTCCGCTTCACTTGACCATCCTGCACGCCACTCGCCGGTTCCTCCGGTGTCTAAAACTTCGTCTTGTCCGAGATCGTAAATAGCTTCTTGATTATACCGTTCGCCGAGCATTACTGCTTCTGCTTTGTCCGGCAATGTCGCCGAAACGTCCAGGTAAATAGCATGAAGTGTATCACTGTACCAAAGACCGATGCTGTTGCGCGGGTCTGCCAGCAGGTCTTGATTGTCTTCAATAAACTTTTGCAGCAAGTCTTCAGGAACGGCTTCGCCGAGAATAACCACAGATCGTTCCGGGTAGAGCGACACAGCGTAAAGATTTTGCCCAGCCATGTTGCCGAAAAACAGGTTGAAGGTCGCGCCCTCGCTTGCCGTCAGCCATGCTGCCGCCTGCCGCGTGAGTGTTTGAACATCAAGCACAGGCGGCAGCGCAAGCGCCGAGTTGCTTAGATAGTCCGTAAGGTTATCCGCAAATCCATTTGCCATAGTCACTTGCTACAAGTTTACGCCGTTGATTTTGAGATGGAACTTACAGCCGAGAAAGTCGGCGGCGCGGCGGCAGAGGACCATGCGGAGGACGAAAATCTCGAAGTATTCGGTGACGCTAGCATGGGTGGTGTCAATTTCGAGTTCCAAGATGATGGATTTAGACTCGGCATTGACATGTAAATAAGACTTCTGAACGGCGGAGTTCACGCGGTCGTGGATGTCCCATTTGACCGGGTCTTTTTCCTGGACGCGCGAAAAGTGGACATCGGATTTGTCGGCGATGATCACGGCGGCGGAGACGGGGGAGATCGGCAGGCCGTTCGGCTCCTCGTGGTTGCCGACCGCGCCGATCACCGTCGCGATCTCGCTTGGGGCCATGCCCCGGTCGGTCAAAATTGTGTAGGACATCAATGCCCCGGCCTCGACATGGCCGATGCGGTTGACGACGCAGCCGATGTCGTGCAGGTAGCCGGCGATGGCGGCAAGCTCGGCTTCGCGCTCAGAGTGCTCCAAGTGCGTGAGAATAGTTCGGGCGATGGTCGAGACGATCCCCGCGTGGCGGTGGCCGTGCTCGGTGTAGCCGATGGCCTGCATCTGCTCGTTGGCGCGGGTGATGTAGGTGCGGACACGGGCATCGTGCCGGACATCTTTGAGCGTCAGCAAAGGCGCGGCGGCCGGCTTCGGCTCTGCCGTCGGTTCAATCAATAATTCTTGTGTCATAGTCGTGTTAAGTTTATGGGCGTCAATGCCCCCGAAGTGATAGTGACGGTCCCGCCGACTTCGCCGTCCCAGGTGACAAGCGCCGTCGCCGCGCCGTCGCGGTCGGTCTGCACGGCTGCGGGGTCGGCCGTGCCGAGCGTGACGGAAATCTGCACCGGGGCCAGCGCCAATGGTTTGCCGTTTTGGTCGGCAATGCGAACAATCAATTGGCTGCGGTCGGTGTCGCCCGCCGGGCCGGGGGCGAGTCGGCACTCGAGCGTATAGACCGGCGCAGGCGCGGCGCGGCCCAGCACGGTGACTTGCGCGGTCAGCAGACGGTTTTTATAAAGCGCCGTGATTGTCCCGGTGCCGGGGGCTGCCGTAACAAGATACCCTTTTTGGTTCACAAACCCGATGCCGCCGGAAGCCGGCCCCGACCAGACAATGCCGGGCGCGGAGCCGGGCACGGTCCGGGAGCCGTCGCGCAGCGTCAGCGGGACGGCCATCCCGACCCGCAGGGGCGTCGGCGGCAAGGTAATCTGAGCGCCGTTCGAGCTTGGCATCGTCCCGAGCGGCGGGGCCTGCTGAAACCCCCGGTCGCTGTAGACCAGCAGCATGTCGGCGACGGGCCGCTCGGAGCCGTCGCCGCCGGGCGACGACACCGTCAGTCCGTCGGCAGCCAGCGCGGTCGAGCCGCCGCCGTCAAGATTGATGGCATTATACGCCCCGTACCGCTTTAAAATCAGCGCCAGCTCCGTGAGCGAGACGCCTTTGGAGAACGCCTGCCGCCCGTCCACCGTCACCAAAAACAATCGCCGGCCGTCGCGCGATGTTCCGGCCGCCGTGCGCGGGTTCGGGCTGCCCGCAAAGCCGGCATCGAAGCCCTCCGCCGCCCAGTCCACCGTGACCTGCCCGTCGGTGAGTAATCGTGGGCCGCCGCCGACCGCACTTTGAACCCCCGCCCAAAGATACCCGGCCCGGCTGACCTCAAGGCCCGAGCGCGACGGCAGGTCGCCGCGCGTCCGGGGCAGCGTGGCGACACGCAAAGCCCCCAGCGTCTGCCCGGCCGGGGCGACCGCTAGGACAAAGCTCACGGGGTCGCCGGGGTGCAGGTGCCGGGCCAGAAAGTCTGCGCCTGTGCCCGGCCCGCCCGAAAGGACCAGGCCGTCCGGCGGGATTGTCTCGGTCGTGCCCGCGACCCGCTCGACCCGCGCCACCCGCCCGGCCATCAGCTTGTTGGCTTTGACCGGCAGGTTGACTCCTTCGATGACCGCTTCCACGCCGCCGGGCTTGTTGGATGTTGCCGTGCCGTAAGTCGGGCTGTAGACCACAATCTCATTCGGAGCCGTCGAGCGGTCAATGCCGCTGACGTAGGCCCGCGCCCCGTCGGCGGCCTGCAAGTCGCCGAGAAAGCCGAGCGTGTCGAAGCGCACCGCGCCGTCGGCGGTGACGCCCAGGGTGACGCGCGGCCCGGAGCCGCGTATCCCGAGAAACGGCTCCGAAAACAGCTCACCGTCCTTGATGCCGACGCCGAGCGGGTCGCCGGTATAGGGGAAGAAATCGGCGTTGATCGCCGCCACTGCCCCGTGCCGCCGGGCCAGCCGGGACACGTCCTCGCGCCCGTGGGTCGCATCCGGCCCGCTGACTTGGTCCTGCCCCAGTCCAACCCCGATTTTAATCCCCGGTGCGTCCAAATCCACCGCCACGACAGTGATAATCAGCGGCGTTTTTTGGTCAATCTCCTGCGTCAGCGTCACCCCCGGCGCAAGGCGCTTGACGGTCGTGTCCGCCCGCGCGGCAGCGGTTAAACACAGCAAGGCGAGGAGCGAGAAAACAGTTCGTTTCGGCAAAAATAGTAAAGCCGCTCCTTCACAGGGCGGCTTCCTCAGTGTTCCAAGCAATTTCGATAACCTTCAGCAAGAACGCCAAGCGTCAAGGCTGCTTTGCCAGCGCCTGCATCGTCATTAATGTTTGTTCAACAGCCGGGCGCAGATCATTCTGTTCTTCAATTCTCAGCATCCGAATGTCCCGCACGGAGGCCGCAAACCAAGAAAAAGTCGCCGTGAGGTCGTTGACGGCAATGACGCAGCTTACGGCATTGACTGTTTCCCCGCCGAAATAGACGCTGCCCTGCTGCCAAGCAAACCCATGATTGCCGACCAGTCTTGCCCGGATGTCCGCATAAGCATTGTTGTAGCTTGCAACCGGGTAAGCTTGCGGCAAGATGTTCGTGTCCAGGTCAAACGCAATCGCATACATTGATTTTCGTCCTCCCCCAGTCGGCGTGCTGCTGAAATTCTTGGGGGCCGCTGCACTGCCGCTGAAGGCCGCGAACGGTTCAGGCGAAACATAAGTGCGAATGCTTTCACTGAGTTGTTCCAGCGACGTAATTGCTTCCTGTTCCCGTTGCTTGACGGCCATTGATGGTATTCCTTTGAGACAGCCTTTCGACGCTTTTGATGCTTATCTGCTTTGGGTCTTCAGCAACCCTAGCTTTCACTACTATACCTGAAACGGCGGGATTTTGTTGCGAAATCCCGCTGGGACATGCAGCTACCATCTTGCGCTGAGACCGACTGCGAGCGGAGTTAGAACGATTGGTCAAACTCGGATTCGTACTCTGCGGTTTCTGCCGTGAGCCGGCTGTTATTATACCGCAGGCGGGCTACCCTTCCGGCAGCAAATCTTCGGTTGCGCCCGTGTCGCTCCAGATCAGCTTGGCGTCTACCAATCCCGGCGCGGCGGCGAGGCGCAGGGATTGAACGCCGGTCAGCTCGCTCGAGGTGCCGTCGGCGCGGAGGCCGAGGCCGAGCCAGAGGCCGTCGAATGAGCCGTCCTGCTCGCAGGTGACGACAATTCTTCGGCCCCGCGCGATCAGCTCGACGGTGCCGGGAAAAAGACTCACGGCCTGCTGGTCGCGGGTTCCCGTCCCGCCCGATTTGTAGCGGGACAGGACGGCGGCGACAGCGCCGTTTTGGCCGTTTTGGTCGGGTGCGGCGATTTCGACGCTGAGGCTTTCCACGTCGCCGGTCGGGACGGGCTGGCCGTTGAGAAAGACGAAGAGGTCGCCCGACGACGGGCCGCTGACGATCACTTGCGTGAGGCTGGATTGCAGCCGTGCGACTTCGGCGGCGGCCGGCAGGGCATTGACGGGCGCGGCGGGCGCGTTGTTTTGGCCGAACATGGGCGGGGTCTCCTGGGGCGGCTTAGGCCACAATCGTGTAGGTAATCACTTCGTCGGTGGCGATAAAGTGCGGCTTGTACAGCGAAACAAAGGCTTTCACGACATCGTCCTGGGCATTGATGTCGGCGTACACATCCACCACGCGATTGGTGATGTCCTGGCCGTTGTACCAGACGCGGGTGGCTTCGGGGTCGGCCATCGGGTGATAGTTTTCAAGGACAACCGTGTGGCCGGGAAATGCCAGGGTCAGCTTGCCGGGCAGGATGTCCAGCATGTCGTCGGGATTGTCCTGTGGGCGGACAATGGCGGAAAGCGCGGTGCCGTTATAAACGCCGCCCTGCATGGGATTATCGTATTCGTCGCGGCCGGCGCGAAGCTCGACAAAAAGCTGGGCGGCGGGCACTTCGACGCCGTTGTTGTAGAGCGTGGTGCTGTTCCAGTCGCCGCCGGTTTGAAAAGTCATGTCGTTCATACGAAGTCTCCTTTGAGTTTGTGGGACCTGCCCCGGCTCGCTGTGGCTCGCCGCCCCTCGCAGCGGGAAGAGTGAAGAAAAAGCGCAGAAGGCGGTATTGATCACTGAGACGATGCAGGGCTGGCCCCGAGCCGGCCGAAATTGGCCCAGCGATGAATTGCTGGGTCACCCCAGGCCAAACATGCGTCACATCGGGCGACACCTTCCTTGCCGCTGCGTGAGGAGTGGCAACGGACGGGTGAGGTCAGCGCCGCCGACCGCCGCCCCCGCCAAACGACCGGCTGCCGCCGAATGAGCCGCCGCCCCCGCCGAACGACGGGCGCGAGCTGCTGTAGCCTCCGCCGCCGAACGACGGGCGCGGGGCGCTGTAGCCGCCTCCGCCCCCGAACCCGCCGCTTCTGCCGAACGAGCCGCCGGACGGGGCCGCCGAGGGGGCCGGCGCGGATGCCGGGAACGAGCGCCGGCCCGCGCCGAACGAGCCGCCGTAGCCCGCCGGGCCGCGTCCGAACGACCCGCCGGCCGGGCGGGACGGGGCGCTGCCGAACGAGCGCGGGCCGCCGAACGAGCTGCCGGGGCGGGAGCCGCCGAAGGAGCCGCCGGGGCGGGAGCCGAACGAGCGGGAGCCGCCGAAAGTTGACCCGGCGCTGCCGAACGAGCGCCGTCCGCCGCCGGAGTTGAACGAGGTCCGCGCCGCCTGATTATAAACCGTGCGGTTGACCACGCGCATCGGGGCGTAGCCGGGATGGCTGCTGTAGTAGCTGTGGTATGAGTTCCAGCCGTAATACGGCGAGCCGCCGATCAAAAAGTGCAGGCCGACCATCGGCCCGACAATCGAATACGGGCTGTAGCCGTAGTAGCCGCCGTAGTACGCCATGCCGGGATACCAGCCCATGCCGGTAAATGCCCCCCAGCTCGGCGCGAGGCCGACATACACCGGGTTTTGGTAGGCGTAGTTTTGCGGAAACGGATACCAGTGCGCTCCGGGCTGAGCGGCGTTGTCCAAAAATCCGCCCGGCGGAATGTACAGGGTCGGAAACTGGCCGGAGTTGACAAAGTACGTTTGGCCGTTTCCCGACTGCCCGAACTTCATCACATACATATTCTGGTTGGCGAACGGCACCACAATCGTGCCCTGCGGCGAGTAAAGCTGGTAGCCGCCCTGGTCGAACACGGCCCGCGTGATCGGCACCTGCTGGTTCACAGGCACTTCGGTCCAGTTGTACGCCCCCTGGCCGTTCTGCATGTTCGGGTTCTGCCCGTTCGGGTCCTGGCCCGCCCCCGGCGGCTGGCCGGCGTACTGCGGCGGGCTGGAATACTGCGGCTGCGTGATGGTGACGGGGGTGGTCGGCGGGGCCATTGTCACCGGCGGGCTTTGGTGGGAGCAGCCCGCCAGCAGCAGCGCGGCCGGTCCGGCGGAGGCGATTAAAAGCAGTGTTTTCACAAAAGGTTCTCCTGGAGACGGTGTCGGCACGTTAGTATACGACACCGGGACGCACAAAAAGTTGCACGCCGAAAAAAGTTGCATTCCGCGCGTGGATTGGGTATAAAAATGCTTAAACGGCAAATCGCCGTTTCCCAAACTTTCCCCCAAACTTTTCTTCAGGAGAACGCATGGAGTCTTATCACGAGATCATCTTCACCGGCGGCAAAGAAAAAGAAATCGAGCCGCTGGCCGGCGAAGTCTGCCCGCAGTTTATCCGCTGCGGCAAGCCCGGCTGCCGCTGCGGGAGCGGTCAGCCGCACGGCCCCTACCATTACCGAATCTGGCGCGAAGGCACGCGGGTCCGCAAAGTGTATGTTAAAGCGACGGAATTGGAAGAAGTCAAAGCCGCCTGCCTGCTGCACCGAACGATTACCCGCCGCTTGCAGGATGTCAAACAAGCCAAGCTGCACCTGACCCAGAGCATGCAGCGCGAATGGCGGCGCACCCAGCGCCTCATAGACTAGCCGGGGGCCTAACGTGAGCAAGCCAGCATCAGCAAGGCTCAAGCAGGCTTACAGGGCACTCGCAATTTCTTTGATCCGGTCTTCCAAATCAGGAAGAAACATATCCGGGAAATTCGGATATGTTTCCCGCATCTCCTTCATCTGCTGATTGCTGCGGCGTGCCTGCTCAAACAGCAGTTCATAGCCCAGCGTCAAGGATTTTAGAACATCGGTCCAGAACAATTTTCGCATAAAATCTGGATTGCAGGGGCCGTCCTTGCCGTTTTGAAATCGGTCTGGAACGACGATCATCAAAGCGCTGTCGTCTATGCCGAGTTCGGCGGCGCGTGCTTCCAATGTTTCCCGCTCGTCCCAGTTGTCGAACCAATGCTCGCCGTAATCGTTGTCCAAAAAGAACAGCCTTCCGATCCAAACAACGGGTGTCCACTCGGTTAGTCCAAGCCGCTCGGAAACAGTTGTGAATTCCGGCGTCACCAGAAACGCATCCAGCGCTTCAATATAATCAAATACTTTAACTGTCGTCAAAACCGGCCTCCTCGTGAAAATTTGTTTTATTGTAGCACCCAGCGCCGATTCTCCCAAAGGGAATAAGAGTCGCACTTCCGAGTGTATAATAGACTCCCATGTGCGCTGAGTTCTCTCCAATCCGATACGCCGATGTTGTGGTTCAAGTAGACGTGGCCGGGCTGCCGCAGCCGCTGACGTATGCGGTGCCGCCGGGGGTGACGCTGGCGGTCGGCGACGCCGTCTTGGTTCCCTTCGGGGCGCAAACGGCGGCGGGGTATGTTGTCGGCCTCAAATCCGACTGCCCCGACGACATGGCGGCGAAGATCAAGCCGATTACGGCGCGGATCGAGAACGCGCCGACGTTTGACGCCGAGCTGCGGGACCTGGCCGAGTGGGTCACGGAGCAGACGCTGTGCGACTGGCGGGACGCCCTGCGGCTGATCGTGCCCGATGTGATGTCGTCGCAGATCAAAACCACGCTGACGCTGGCCGACGACTGGGACGAGCGGCTGGCGGGGTCGCGGGCCGCCGCGCAGAAAGACCTCGCCGCCGCGCTGGCGGCGCTCGGCGGCGCGGCGGAGCCGGGGCGGCTGGCGAAAGCATTGGGCCTCGCAAAGCCTGGCCCGGCCCTTTTGGAGCTTCGCAAAAAAGGCATTGTCACCGAAGAGCGCTCGGTCCGGCCGCCCCCCGCCCGGCGCAAGATGGTTCGCCTATTGCGCCTGGCGGTCGCGCGGGACATTGCCGGCGAAGAAGCGTCGCGGCTGGAGCGCACCGGCGCGGCGCGGCAGGCGCGGCTCTTGAAAGCGCTGATTGCCGCCGAAACCGAGCACAAAGCCGCCCGGCTGCCGATGTCGGGCCTGGCGGTCGGGGCGAGCGCGGGCGCGGCGGCCAAAGCGCTGGCCGACAAAGGGCTGGCATCGTACACCGAAGTGCCGATGCGCCGGGACCCGTTTCAGTTTTTCGGCTTTGTCGCCGGCGACGCCCCGCCGCTGACCGACGCGCAGGCCCGTGCGGCGGCCGAGATCGGGCGTCATCTGCACGCTGAAGACGGCCAAACGCTGCTGCTGTTCGGGGTGACGGGATCGGGCAAGACCGAGGTGTATTTAGATGCGGTCGGCCAGGCGCTGTCTTTGGGCCGCAGCGCATTGATTTTGCTGCCTGAGATCGGCCTGACCGCCCAAGTTTTGGACTTGTTTAAAGCCCGGTTTGGGGCCGACGAAGTGGCGGTGCTCCATTCGGCCTTGTCGCTTGGGGAGCGGCACGACGAATGGCGGCGCATCCAATCGGGCGAAGCGCGGGTGGTGGTCGGCGCTCGGTCGGCGGTTTTTGCCCCCGTCCCTGACCTCGGCCTCCTTATTCTCGACGAAGAGCACGACGGGTCATTTAAGCAGGACTCATCGCCGCGCTACCATGCCCGCGATGCCGCCCGGTTCCGGGCCGCGCAGACCGGCGCGACCGTCGTGCTCGGCAGCGCGACCCCGTCGGTGGAAAGTTTTTTTCGGGCGCAGACCGGCGAGTACGGATTGATTGAAATGCCCGAGCGGATCAGCGCCCGCCCGCTGCCGCCTGTCTCGGTGGTAGACTTGCGGGAAGAAATGAAGCCGCCGCCCGCGCCGATCCCCAAAAAAGGCGAAACCAAGCCCGAGCCGCCGCCCCGCTCGGTCTTCGGGGCTGATTTGTCGGCGTCGCTTGCCTGCTGCCTGGACCGGCGCGAGCAGGCCATTTTGTTTCTGAACCGCCGGGGCTTCGCGTCGTTTCTTTTGTGCCGCGACTGCGGGTTCACGTTTCGCTGCCCGAACTGCGACGTGTCGCTGACGTACCACCATACCGGGCGATTTTTGCAGTGCCACCACTGCGACTTTCAGCGGCGCAGCCCGGACACCTGCCCCAAATGTGGCGGGCTGCGTTTGCGCCCGTTCGGCCTCGGCACGGAGAAAGTCGAGGACGCGGTTCGGACTCAGTTCCCGGCGGCCCGCACTTTGCGAATGGACCGGGATACCATGTCCCGCAAAGGGGCGCACGCCGAAACTCTGCGGGCGTTCAAGCGCGGCGACGCCGACATTCTGATCGGAACGCAGATGGTTGCCAAAGGTTTGGATTTCCCCAATGTCACGCTGGTCGGGGTGGTCAGCGCGGACATGGCCCTCAACATTCCCGATTTCCGCGCCCCGGAGCGGACATTTCAATTACTGACGCAGGTGGCGGGCCGGGCCGGGCGCGGCAAGCTGCCCGGCACAGTGATTGTGCAGACATTTTCGCCGGAGCACGAGAGCATTGAGTTTGCGTCGCGCCATGATTACCGGGGCTTTTACGAGTCGGCGATTTCTCAGCGCCAAGAGCTGGGCTACCCGCCGTTTTCGCACCTGGCGAATGTCGTGTTTGCCGATGAAGCGGAAAACGAAGCGCAGGGACGGGCGCAGCGCCTGGCCGAGATTTTACGCGCGGACCTCGGCCCGGACCCTGCCGTGCAGATTCTCGGCCCGGTGGCGTGCCCCCTGTCGCGCCTGCGGAACCGTTACCGCTGGCATCTGGCCCTGCGGACGCCGACCAAGCCCGCCCTGCTGGCTGCATTAAAGGCGGCGGTCGGTCAGTTGACGGCGACCGAGCGCTCGGGCATGACGCTGGACATTGACCCGCTGAGCATGCTGTGAGGTTCCCGCGATTTTGTGCTATACTAACCGTCAATGAGCCATGGGGAAGAAATGAGCAGCGGGGGAGAAACGACGATGGCGAAAGGCGCGGGGAAGCTGACCGATTTGATCCGGCGCGACGATCCGATTGTGAAATACGACGAGGCCGCCGGAGTAAACACGCTGCGGCAGAAGTCCAGGCCGGTCTTGACGGTCGGCGACGATGTGGCCGAGCTGGTCGCGCACATGGAAAAAATCATGCGAGCCGCGAACGGGGTTGGGCTGGCCGCGCCGCAGCTCGGCATTTTGCAGCGGATTTTCGTGTACGATGCCGGAGACGGCTTTCAGGCGATCATTAACCCGAAGATTTTAGGCCGCAAAGGCGAGCAGGTCGGGGTCGAGGGCTGCCTGTCCATTCCGGGATTGCAGGGCGATGTCAAGCGGGCCGAGGAAGTGGTCGTCAAGGGCCTGGACCAGTACGGCAAGCCGGTTCGCATCCGGGGCGACGGCCTGACGGCGCGGGTCATCCAGCACGAGAACGACCACCTCGACGGGGTTTTGTTTATTGACCATGCCGACCCGGCGACGCTCCACTGGGTGACGGCGGACGAGCTGGAAGATGAGGAAGCGGACGGGACCGGGCCGCAGACGCGGGAGTGAGCAGCCTCAGCGCGGCGTGCGTGAAGGGGTTTGCTGCAAGGGCGTTGCAGCGAGGAAATAGGTAACGAGGGCGTTGATTGTGTGCAAGGGCGTAAACGCCCACGCTGGGGAGCGCAGACGCTAAGGTCCCGCCTGCGCGGGACAAGAATAGGATGCCGCGATTAGATTCTTCTGCCGCGCAGGCGGCAGCTTGGCGTCCGCGCCCCCCAGCGTGGGCGTTTACGCCCTCGCACACAATCAACGCCCTCATTACATATTTCCTTGCTGCTATCCAATCACGCCCTCGCACCGACACAAACGCTTGTCGTTTCATCGTTTGCTCTTGATAACTTATGCGCGTTTTATTTGTCGGAACATCACCGTTTGCCGTGCCGTCGCTGTCGCGCCTGCACGAGTCCCCGGAACACGAACTCTTGGCGGTCGTCACGCAGCCCGATAAGCCGTCGGGACGGGGCGGAAAGCTGTCGGTCTCGCCGGTCAAGGCCGCCGCGTCGGCGCTCGGCCTGCCCTTGTTTCAGCCGGAAAAAGTGCGGGCGAAAGAGTTTGTGCAAAGTGTCCGGGAGATGGCCCCGGAGATCATGGTCGTGGCGGCGTTCGGCCAGATTATTCCCCAGCGAATGCTCGACATCCCGCCGCGCGGGTGCATCAATGTTCACGGGTCGCTGCTGCCCCGGTGGCGCGGCGCGGCCCCGATGCAGTATGCGCTGATGGCGGGCGATGCGGAAACGGGCGTGACGACCATGATGATGGACGCCGGGCTGGACACCGGCGACATTCTGCTCCAAGCGCCTTTGTCATTGGACCGCGTGGAGGACCTCGGTGATTTAGAAGCCAAGCTGTCCGTGCTCGGCGCGGACCTGCTGACTGAGACGCTGGCGGCGCTCGGGCGCGGCGACTGCCCGCGTGTCCCGCAGGACGAGCGCCTGGTGACGCTGGCCCCGTCGCTGCCGCCGGACACCGGGCAGATTGACTGGGCGCGGCCTGCCGCCGAGCTGCACAACCTGGTGCGGGGCGTCACCCCGAAGCCCGGCGCGTTTGTGCTGGTGGGGGGAAAACGGCTGAAGCTCTGGCGCACGGGAGTCGCCGAGGGGGGTTCCGGTGCGGTTGGTACGATTGAAACCCTCGGCGGCGGTGGTATAACAATCCGCACAAGCAGAGGGGCGCTGCGGCTTTTGGAAGTGCAGCCGGAAAGCAAAGGCCGCATGGCGGCGGACGCCTGGGCACGCGGGGCACGCCTGACGCCCGGTCAGCTTTTCGCTTGACAATTATGTTGAACACTCGCGGTAGGAAGTAACCGAGCCATGGGAATGCAGGAGGAGCGGCTCGAGCGCGGCATCGCGCACAAGCTGGAAGGCCGCTACGAAGAAGCGACGGCGGAGTTTCAAGCCCTGCTGGACGAAAATCCGGACAACCCGGAAGCCAGCCATCAGATGGGGCTGGTGCTGGGGTTTGTCGGGCAGTTCGACGAGTCTTTGGCGGCGCTGGAGCGGGCGGCGGCGCTTGCCCCCGGCAGCGTGCTGGCCCGCAACGACCTCGCGCTGACCTATACCATGCTTGGGCGGTACGAGGAAGCCAAAGCCGAGTTCGCCCGCGTGTTGGAGCAGGACGAAGCCAACGATGTCGCCCGCCGTAATTTGACCTATTTGCAGTGATTTGACCTATTTGCAGTAGACTCAAGTACTGACAGTGCCGGGCGCACTTTTCCCCATGCAAAACCGCCGCTTTGTGCCTTCTCTCCTGCCCCTGTTTGTTCTTGCCCTGCTGCCGTGCCTGCTGCTGGCCCCGGTGGTGTTCGGCGGCGATGTGTTTCTGCCGGCGGACCTCCTGAAAGACATCGCGCCGTGGCGGGCCGCGCCGAACGCCCAAGTCCCCTGGAACCCGCTGATGTGGGACGGCATGGCCGAGTTTTACCCGTGGCGCGTGTTCGCCGCCGAAACGCTGCGCTCGGGCTTTTTGCCGCTGTGGAACCCGCATCAGTTTTGCGGGACGCCGTTTGCGGCAAACGCGCAGTCGGCGGTCTTTTATCCCCTCAACCTTGTGTTCTGCGTGCTGCCGGTCGCCCGCGCGTTCGGCGTCAGTGTTTTGCTGCATTTGTTTCTCACCGGCGGCTTTTTGTATGCGTTTCTGCGCTCGCCGGCGCTGGGGCTGGGCCGGGGGGCGGCGCTGCTCGGGGCGGTCGCCTGGCAGATGTGCCACTGGCAGGTGGTCTGGCTGGAGCTGCCGACATTTCTCTGCGTTTCGTGCTGGCTGCCGCTGGCGCTGCTGCTGGTGGACCGCGCCGCCGAGCGCCCGAGCGCCCGGCGGGCCGCCGCGCTGGGCCTGTGTTTAGGCGTCATGCTGCTGGCCGGGCATCTTCAGATTGCGTTTTACTGCCTTGCGCTGACCACAGCCTATGCGGTGTTTCGAGTCGCGCCCCGTCTGAAAACCCACTGGAAGCCGCTGGTGGGGGCGGCTCTGCTCGCTGTGGCGCTTCTGCTCGGCCTTGCCGCGCCGCAGCTTTTGCCGTCGGTGGAATTGTCCCGGATGTCGCACCGAGCCGGCGGGGCCGTCACGCTTGCGGCTTACGCGGGTTATGTCCGGCTGGCCGTGCCGCCGATCCATTTGGCGACGCTGTTTGCGCCGGGCTTTTACGGCAGCCCGACGCGGGGGACATACTGGGGGGTCGGCACCAACGGCGGGCCGGGCGCGTACATGGAGAATGCGCTGTACGGCGGGGTGCTGCCGCTGCTGCTGGCGATTTTTGCCCTCATCACAACCTGGCGGACACAGCCCGCAGCCCGCTTTTTTGCCGGGGCCGCGCTGGCCGCGCTGCTGCTGGCGCTCGGGACTCCGCTGAACGGCGTGTTGTTCTTCGGCCTCCCCGGCTGGGCGCAGACCGGCTCGCCGGGGCGAATTTTGGTGCTGTGGTCCTTCTGCGTGCCGGTGCTGGCGGCCATTGGTTTGGACTCGCTTTTGAAGCGCTTCGATGCCAGAGCGCTCACTCAATCCGCCGCCGCTTTCGGTGTTCTCGCCGTCGCCGTTTTTGCGTTTGCCGCCGTTTGGATCACGCGCACGGCCCCGGCGGGGACGCTGGCGGCGAACCTCGCCGCCGAAAGCGATGTGTGGCGTCTGCCTGTCGGGGTCCTGCTCGGCGCGGCGGCGGCGCTTTGGCTGCACCGGCGCGGCAGCCTCACGCCGTCCCGGCTGGGCGGGGCGATGGTCACCCTGACGGCGATTGATTTATTGGCGGCAGGCTACGGCTTCAATCGCACGGCTCCGGCGGCGGCGGTGTACCCCGTAACTCCCGTCATTGCGTTCTTGCAGGCCCATAAAGCCGGCGGGCGCATCATGCCGCTGAATAAGCGCTGGAGCTTTTACGGCCTGCCGCCCGCGATCCTGCCGCCGAATTCTGCAATGGTGTACGGCCTCAATGACACGCAGGGCTATGATTCGCTTTTGACGGGCCGGTATTTTCAGTTTGCGGGCCGGATGGACGGCGGGTCCCCTGCCCCGCCCGAAAACGGCAACCTGGTGTTTACGAACGGCTTTATGACCCCCGAGTCGCGGCAGGCCGGGGCGCGTTACGCCGTGTCCGCGACGCCCCTGCCGGGCCTTGCGCCGGTGTTTCAAGATGCGGGGAACTATGTGTATGAGGACAAAGCCGCGCTGCCGCGTGTGCAGGTAATCGGGGAGCAGCGTGACGCAGAAGGGGAGATTTTTGAGATGGCGCACTTCGGACCGTCGCGCGTCGTCTTGCTTTCCGAAGAGTTCTTTCCACGGCAAATGGTGATTGCCGACCAGTGGTATCCCGGCTGGCACGCTTCTTTCCACGATGAGCCGGTGGCGCTGACAGAAGGGCCGGACATATTCCGCACCGTCACGCTGACGGCGCGTCAGCAGCAGATGACCGCGATGAACAATCCGCTTGAGATGCGCTATGAGCCGGCGGCGTTTCGGGTGGGAGTGTATCTGCTCTGCCTCGCGCTCGGCGCGGCGGCGGGGGTATTTGCCGCCGCCGGGGGCGCGAGGTTAAGCCGGAACCGGCGCGGCTGAGGCAGATTCGGCAGGGGACGCTTTGGCGGCGGCGAGGGCTTCGGCTTCGGTGGTGTAGACGCCGAAAATGGTGTTCAGGCGGGTGATTTGCAGCATGCGCTGAATGGCTTCATTGCAGCCCGACAGGTACAGCGCCCCGTCGAGCGGGCGCAGGCGCTTGGTGGCGGACAAAAGCGTCCCGAAGCCGCTGCTGTCCATGTAGGTCACGTTTGCCATGTTGATGACGATGGCGGGCTTGTTTTGGTCAATCGCCGCCGAAACGGCTTCTTTGAACTGCGGGGTCGTGTAAATGTCAATCTCGCCGGTGACATCCAGCACAGGAATATCCTGCTCGTGCCGCAGGCTGGTTTCGATCCGCAATGTCTCCATAAGCGATTTGTCTCCTAAGAAAAAAGCACGCGCTTCGGCGCGGGGGTTGTGCTCGTTTTACCCAAAATGCCGGAAAATAAACGGAACCAGGAGAATCACGTCAAGGGTCAGCGAAATCGCCCAGTGCGCGAGAAATCCGTACAAAAACGACCGGGTGCGGAGGGCAAGAATGCCGAGAACAATCCCGCCGGGCAGGGCGCTCAGCACTTCCGCCGGCGGCTTGGACGCGCCGGGAACATACGACCAGTGCAGCAGCGCAAAGAGCAGGGCTTGGACAATCACCGCGCCCCACGTTTTGAGAACGCTTTTT
The DNA here is from genome assembly GCA_965246745.1 of Capsulimonadaceae bacterium. Taxonomy (GTDB): domain Bacteria; phylum Armatimonadota; class Armatimonadia; order Armatimonadales; family Capsulimonadaceae; genus JANXMY01. The sequence goes on along the minus strand of OZ251980.1, from coordinate 2,876,925 downwards.
TGCAGGCCGAACAACAGAAAGCCGCGAAAAAAGAACTCCCAGCAGAACATATAAAAGCCCATCGCCAGCTCGTAGCACAGCAGCGCTTGGAGATGAACATGGCGGTCGGGCGAAAACGCCGGCCCGACCCCCGACAAGGGCTGCGACAGCCGCCCGTATAAATACTGCGATTGAAACTGCCCGCGCAGCGAGGGGATCGAAACGGCGACCGCCAGCACCAACGCCATGAACACCCAGGCGATGAGTGTCCATTTCAGCCCCAAGCGCCGGTCGCCGCGTGTCAAGCCGAACTGGCTCGGCTCGGATTTGAGAAACAATAAAATGACAACCAGCGGGACCCACAGGCAGAGCGCCGTGTTGGTGTACCAGTAGGCTTCGGGCGATTTCGGGTCCGGGTTGGTCCAAAATAGATACGCCGCCAGCAGCGCCCCGACCACAAACGTCACCGCCCCCGTCGCGCCGCCCTCGCCCCGCCCGCCGCCCTTGTCCGCGCTCTTTTCGCCCTCAGCCCGTCCCGCCTTTGTTTTTGCAGCCATAGGCCCGTAGAGTTCAACAACAGCCGCGCGTTTCCCTGCCTGAGCCGGCGACGACCCCTAGTTGACAAAAACGCAAAAACACGGCAAGATAACCCTGCGACGCCATTTCCAACACTTGAACCGATAGGAGAACACGCCCTTGAAGAATTTCAGCCGAGCCGCGTTGATGATCGGACTGCTTGCCATCGAACTGCTTGCCGCCGGCGGCACCGCCCGCGCTCAAGACTACATTGTTCAAACCTACGGCAGCGGGACGCCGGTCGACTCCTGGGCTTATTCCAAGCATGAGGCGGTCGGACTGCCCAGCGACATCGCGTATTATCCCACCGCCGACGACCTGAGCCGGTCCGTGTTTCAAGGCTATGTCGTCACCCCGCAGTATGGACGCTGGAGCGACAGCAGCGTTTCAAGCGTGGACACGACCTTTGTGTTCAGCACCACGCTGGTTTCAGCCGCGACTCAAACCCTGTCGCTGAAGCTGAACGGGGACGACGGGCATTCGGTGTTTGTGGACGACCAATTTGTCGCCGGCGGCGGCTTTGCCGTGCCGGTGGCGTTTGACCTGCTGCTGCAAGCCGGCGTTCCGGTGCGCCTGCTGGTGGCCGACCACAATGCCCCCGGCCCGTGGGAATTGCAGCTCACCGATCAAAACGGCAACTCGCTGAAAACGCTGTCCGGGATCACGCTGGATGCGTCCCCGGTCCCGGAAGCCTCTGCCGCCGCCTCGCTCGGTCTTCTGCTCGCGCTCGGGCTGAGCGGAGCCGTTCGGCAGTCGCAGCGGCGGAAAATCCGCGCCTAGCGCCGCCTGCACAAGAAAACACCCCGGCGGCAGATGCCGCCGGGGTGTTTTTGTGGTCAAAGGGTATGCCCAGGCCGCGCCTGGTAACGCTCGGCAGCGTGTTTCAGCGCCTCGCTCGGCGCATCTTCTGAGGGGATAGCTGCCAGAAAAGCATCAAAGTCCCGTTGGAAAACGTGATGGTTCGATGCCGGATGACGGCGTATCGGTCGGAAGCCTCGTCGGCTTCGGCCGACGACCGAAGCTGTCGGCGTGTCCTTTTTGGCGTCGTCGGCATTTGCATCTCTTTTGTCTTTATGAAGTCGGCGTGAGCTTTTCCCGCGCCGCCCGTGCGTTCTTGTAAATCGCCGCTTGGTCGAGTGTCGGCCAGACGCCGCTGTCGTAGACGGTCTCGCCGTCGCAGACGGTCAGGGCAACGTCGTCGGCACGGGCGGAATATACGAGCGCGGAGTACGGGTCGGTGGCGGGGACGGTGTGCGGGCGGGACAAGCGCACGGCGACCAAATCGGCGCGTTTGCCGGGAGTCAGCGAGCCGGTGTGGGCGGCCAAGCCCAGCGCTTCGGCCCCGCCGAGGGTCGCGAGGCGCAAAACGTCGCGGGCGGTGACGGCTTCGGCGTTCTCCAAATTCGCTCTTTGGAGCAGCAGGGCGAAGCGCATTTCTTCCCATAAGTCGTGCGCGTTGTTTGAGACCGCGCTGTCGGTGCCGAGGCCGACCCGCAGGCCGTCGGTGCGGAGCCAGGCGGCCAGCGGCGCGATGCCTGCGCCGAGCTTGGCATTGGACTTCGGGCAGTGGATAACGGCGGCGTGTTTGGCGGCCAGCAGCGCAACATCGGCGGGGGTTTGGTGGACGCAGTGGATCGCCAGGGTGCTTGGGCCGAGCGCCCCAAGCGCGGCGGCATAGGCGGTCGGCGTTTGGCGCGGAACGGGCCAGGTGATGCCGCGCCGGGCGAACATCGCGGCGAAGGGACCTTCGCCGCGCTCAATCAACGCGCTTTCGGCGGGCGACTCGGCGAGATGCACCGAGGTCGGCAGGCGCTCGGAAGCGACATAAGTATTGATGGCGGCATACAGCGCGGGCCGAACGGTATACAGCGCGTGCGGGGACACGCCGACCCCGACCCGCGCCGAGGCAGACGCCCGGTGCGCGGCAATCTTGGCGCGAAGGGCCTCCAGGATCGGCTCCGTGGGTTCGCGGTCGTCAATCCCGAACAGCTCTTGGTACACAAGGCCGCGCAGGCCGGACTCAGCCAAAACTTGCATTGTCGCGCCGGCATCGGTGTTGTCGCCCAGGGTGGTGATGCCTGACGCCGCGCATTCCAGAGCGCCGAGGCGGGCGGACCACAGCCAGTCGGCGGCGGACAGCAGGGCTTTGGCGGCGGTGAGGGCGCGAATCCAGGGGAAAAACGGCACGTCTTCCAAAAAGCCGCGCAGGGCGGTGTATTCGAGGTGCGAATGGGCATTGACCAGCCCCGGCAGCAGCACGGCGTCGCCGAAGTCCCGGCACTCGGCGGCGGGCGTCTGCCGGGGCCGGACTTCCAAAATCAGGCCGTTTTCAAGGACAATCTCGCCGTCGTCTAGCGGCGGCCCGTCTATTGGCAGAACCCAGCGGGCGGCATAGATTTCGGTCATGGCTGTTTTAGATGCAGCAGCCACGTTTGGTTGAACTGGCTGATGTTTTGGTTGACGACATGGCCGTCGCCCATCAGCTCATTATAGCGCTTTTGGTTCACCAAGAGGCCGCCGTGCCAGGAGCCGTTGCCGTCCATCAGGACATTGACTTCCGCGCCTTCGTGGACCGTGCCGGCGCTGTCGGAGGCGGTCAGCCCGCCGTAAGGCGTATGCAGCAGGGCAATCTCGGTGCGGTACAGGTACGAGGTCTGAAACTTATCGAATGCCGTGGGCGTGGCGTCGAGCGGAATGCCGAGGCCGTTGACCGCGCTGATGTCCAGCTCTTTGTAGCCGCCGTCCGACGGGCAGCGCCACAGCGCGGGATTTTGGACATACGGCTTCATGATCTTTTGCAGCGGGTCGAGAGTCGGCGCAACGGCGGCATAGGGGCCGGCGGCCCAGATATTCGGGTGCGTGTCGGTGTCCGAGGGGTCGTTGCCGTAGGGGTAAAGATCGTCGGCATCCTGCGCGTATAAAGAGATTGCCAGCCCGAGCTGACGGAGATTAGAAACGCAGACGGTCTGCCGCGCTTTGCCGCGTGCTGAAAAAAAGACGGGCAGCAAAATCGCCGTGAGCAAAGCGATAATGGCGACAACGACAAGCAGCTCAATCAGCGTAAAAGCCTGGGGGAATGCGCGGCGAGTGGAGTTCATAGGATGCCTGCCGATCTAAAGAACTAATCCGAAAAACCGAGTTTCGCGGGCCTGCGTGTATGATACCCGAAACGCAAAAAAACGGGACTGCCCTCGGCAGTCCCGTTTTTAGAAATCGTCAGCGGTAGCGACGATGGGTGCGGTGGTAATACGCGCGGCGGTCCCGCCGGGCCTGCTGCTGCGACTGGTGATGGCGGTCCTGCTCGTAGCGATGGGCGGAATACGCCGCGCCCGCCGCGCCGAGCACGGTGGCGGTGGAGTTGTGGTGGAGCAGGCCGTAGCCGGCGACCGCAGCGCCGCCGATGCCGAGATTGCGCCACTGGTTTTTGGAGTTCTGGTCGGCCTGCGCCGCCATCGGCGCGAAGAGGCCCGCCGCGATGGTCGCCGCGAGGCCGAGATATGTGAGTGTGCTTGCTGTCTTCATAGTAACTCGTTCCTTCCTTCAAATGCCTGCCCGCCGGAGGCCGGGGGCGGAAGCTGCCGGGCTTCACTTTGGGAAAGACTGACCCAGACCTGATTTTGTTCCACGCGCACGACATTGTCCGCCGGGACAAACGCGTGTTTCGTGCTTAGAAAGCCGTGTGCGAGCACCAAGCCGCGAAATATGTCCACGCCGGGGTCGGCGACTACTTCGGCCACCGTGCCCAGGTCGCCGTCGGTGCCGCGCACGGCCATGCCGCGCTCAATCAGCAGGTAGCTTCCTGTTTCCATAACAATGTGTTACCCAAGATAGGCTTGAAAATAACACGTCCGTACCGATTGCGCTGGGGAAAAAGCCGTGGTATAATGTCAGCGAAGTCGGGAACAGTCCCGACGGCCTTTCTTTTCGGCGCTCCATGTTCGATTCATGTTCGATTCCGGTTTGCTGCCCGCTTCCGTGTCGCCCGGTCCCTTCGTGCTGCTTCCTTCGGTGCCGCCGACGTGCCTGAGACCTCCGAAATGTTGGCTGTCCGACGACGAGAAAAGACAAGACGAGAAAAGACAGAGACGAGAAAAAGGCGCGTTCGACCCAGCGTTCCGGGACCGTAAAGCCCCCGGAGCATCACACACTGAAAGGAGCCATTCCTTCCAATGGCAACCAAACTTTATGTCGGCAATCTGAGCTACCAGATGACCGACCAGGAACTCCACGACTTGTTTTCCGAAGCCGGCAACGTGTCTTCGGCCCAGGTGGTGACCGACCGCTACACCAGCCAGTCGCGCGGCTTCGGATTTGTCGAAATGGCGTCTGAAGACGAAGCCCAGCAGGCGATTGCCGCCATCAACGGCCGCAATGTCGGCGGGCGGGCGCTGGTCGTCAACGAATCCCGCCCGCGTGAAGGCGGAGGCGGCGGCAGCCGTGGCGGCGGCGGCGGTTACGGCGGCGGCGGCGGCGGCTCCTACGGCGGCGGTGGCGGCGGCGGCTCCTACGGGGGTGGCGGCGGCTACGGCGGCGGCGGGGGTGGACGCGGCGGCGGCGGGCGCGGCGGCGACCGGGGCGGCTATGGCGGCGGCAGCGACCGCTACTAAATCAAACCGCTTTTAGGTTACGCAGAGAAAAGCCGGGGCATCTCAAGCAAGATGCCCCGGCTTTTGCTCGTTACCGGCGGAAAGAAAAGAGATTTCTCGCGATGGGTCTTCAGGAAGTTTTGTGTGACGCCCGCCGCCTTGTCTTTTTGTATGGCACAACGCCGCCCCGTGCAGATGCCGCTCCTGAGCGCATCGCGCGAGCTGCCGCCCGCCTCACGGCGCGAACGGCGGGACTGGAACTCGACGGGCTGGTAGTTTACGACGTTCAGGACGAGCGCGAGCGCGTCTCCCATCCGCGTCCCTTTCCTTTTTTACCGACACTGGAATCGCGCACCTACTCAAGCCTCCTTCAGCAGAAATCCGGCAGGGATGTCATTTGCTACAAAAGCATCGCCGCGATGAATGAAGCGGAGTGGCGGGTATGGCTGGCAAAGACATGTCAATCCGAGGGCAGCCTGCGCTGCTTGTCGCTGGTCGGGCGGGCGGCAGCCTCGCCGCCGAACGCGCTCCCGCTGATGACGGCGATCAATGAAGCAGCGAGACATGCCTGCGGCTTCACGCCGGGCGGCGTGGTCATCCCGGAGCGGCATCGTCCGGGTCGCAGCGAAAGTGAGCGGCTTCTGGCAAAAACAGAGGCCGGATGCCGGTATTTCATTTCCCAAGCAGTTTACGCGCCGGATGCGGCCATTCGCCTCCTGCGCGATTATGCCGAACTCTGCCGCGCACGGGGCACGGCACCGCAGCGGATCATTTTGACGTTCACCCCCTGCGGGAGTGAAGCGACTTTGGATTTTATGAAGTGGCTGGGCATTTCGATCCCAGGAGAGACGGAGCGGGCGATTTTATCGTCAAGCACGCCGCTGACGGAGTCGCTGAAAGCCTGCGCGTTCAATCTGGCCCGAATTTTGGAAGCAGCCGGGACAAGTGAAGTGCCTCTCGGAGTCAATGTCGAGAGTGTTTCCATCCGGCGCGAGGAGATCGAAGCATCCGTGGACCTCTACCACGCATTGCGAAAAGTTGCTTATCAATGACCCGCCGCCGAGGACTGGCTACTGAAAGATACCAATCATAACTCAAGCGCCGGAGCATTCCGAATGGAATGCCCCGGCGCTTTTGCGTTTTTCGGCACTGCTATTTCGCCGTGAAGCGGCCGTAAAGAACGCTGAGCAGGGTGCCGTAGCCGACGCACAGCACGAAAAGCTGGAGGGTCGCCCACGACGACCACCCGATGAGAAACAAGCCGGTGTCGGGAAACGTGTTCCGCATGACGGCGGGGTGAACGCCGTTGGCGAGGCTCAGGGCGACGCCGAGGCCGACAAACAAAATCAGGCCGTTTAAGACCCCTTTGGCCGGGCTGTCGTCCTGCAAGGCCCACGCCAGCACAATGGCATGCACCACCCCAAGCGAGGTCAAAAAGCCGCCGAGGGCGGCAAAGCCGATCCACCAAGTCAGCGCCGACGGCAGCGGCGGGTACAGCAGCGAGCCGAAAAACTGCGCCAAATCCATCCGGTGCGCCCACGCCGACACGGGGTACTCGGTGGTCGGATACGCAAACGCCGGCGGCAGCAGGCCGAGGGTCAGGTAGTAGCCCGCCAAAAACACGGCCGCGCTGAGTGCGCCCGCCCCGGCGGCGGCGACCAGACGGACCCGGTGCTTGACAATCAGGCGCGACGGCTGAACCGGCGGGTCGAAGATGCGCTGAAGCGAATGAAGAACGGTGCCGAGTGCGGCCATAAGCGGGCTTTCTAAAAGTCAGCAGGTGTCAGTAAACGCGGATGGGGGGCACCGGCTCCGCGCCGTCGCTTTGCGCGTGGCGGCCCTCCGGCATGAAGTACACAAACGCCGTAAACAGAAACACGGCAAGGCACATGCCGGCAATAATCAGCCAGGTCCGCAGGTCACCCCAGTCCCAGGCGCTTTGCCGGTGGTCGGCGGCGTCGCCTTCGCGGGTAAACGCGAACTCATTGTCCCCGCGCAGGCGGGCATCGGCGGCGTCCTGCACGGCATGGTCGGCGGCAAAGCCCGCGCGGCGGCGGCGCATGGGCGTAAAGCCGTCGGTGCGGGGACGCGGCTGATCGGGCGGCGTGTCCCACTGCTCGTTGTCGTCCTGCGTGTCGCTTTCATTGCGCTCCCGGTAGCCGTCGGAATCGAGGCTGCCCCAGCGGACCAAATCGTTTGCCATTCTCGGTTCTTTCCAATCGGGCGGCTTTGCGCTTACCTGTGAATCTTACGCTTACCCATGAAGCTGCTGCATCAGCCCGGCCATGTCCGCGACCGACCAATGCTCGGCGATTTTGCCGTTTTCCAGCCGGTCAATCCGAATAGTTTCCAGTGTCACGGCCTTGCCGGTCGGCGAAATGCCCATAAATGCCCCGGTGTGCCTCGCGCGGGTCGTCATCTGCGTCACCACTTTGCCCGCCTCGGCGACCTGCTGCACGATCTCGATTTTAATCTCGGAAAACGCCGCAAACGCGCTGAAAAACTGCTCGTGGTAAGCGTGAAGCATTGCCAGTCCGCGATTGTCTGTTCCCGGCGGCATCGCGTGGTTTACGCAGCCCGCCGTCCAAAACTCGGGCAGGGCAGCTAAATTACGGCTCAGCCAGACGGTCTCAACCAGCCGGCGTATCACCTGCTTGTTCGCTTCGGTGTCCATAGACAGTTCATATCCCGAGGCCGCCGAGGCCGGTCCAGATGACATAGGCGACGGCCCAGACGGCGACGCCGATATAAGTCAACGTTAAAAACTTGGGGGTCGGCGAGCGGTCTTCTTCAATCGTGCCGTAGCGCTCCACGGTTTCCGCGCCGCGCCGCTGCTTGCGGAGGGGCCGGTCACGCCCGATGATCACATAATACCAGGTCGCCAGGGTCGCCGCGCCCATGACCAGCATCGCCATCCAAAACCAAAACCAGGTGTCCGCTCCCTGCATGATAACCATAATAAACTCTCAATTTCTCTAAAACGGGTTCTGACCCGCCGCCGGGTGCGCGTGAAACGCCACATACAAAATCAAAACAATCGAGGCCAGCATGCCGGCGGCGAAAACGCCGAGAATGCCGAGCATCACCCGTGCCTGCCGGGTCACCGGCGCGGGCGGCAGCGGGGCCACCGGGGCGTCGGGGGCCAGCGCGTCGTCGAGGTTCCACTCTTTCTGCTCGCGTCCGCTGAACTGCCGGCGGCGCATGGCCCAGATAAAGAGCGGCAAGGCCAGCAGGTGAAAGCCGACAAAGACCAGGCACAGGGTAATCATCTGCGGCGGGGTAAACTGTTCCATCGTTGCCGTATTGTACCCGAAAAATTTGATTGTGCAAAGTTTCACAAGGAGCAATTTTTTTGCAACGTTTCCGCACAAACTTCTGCTATAATAAGGCCGCTGACGGCGCGTTCGCCGCAGACAGTGTTTTGCATAGACAGTGTTTTCCATTCCCGGCCGTTTTCCTGCGTGCGTTCTCGCAGGCCGTTTTTAGAAAAGGGACTTTGGCGTGAGCCGCCTTGTACTGATCCGTTTCGCCGCCGTCGCCAGTGTCGCCCTGCTGGCCCTTTTGAGCCTTGCGTTTTTCTGGCCGGAAACCAGCCATGAGCGCAAGACCAACTGGGTCGGCGCTCCCGGCCCCACCCAGCCGATTGCGTTTTACCACCGCGTCCATGTCAACGAGCTGCACATTCCGTGCGCTTACTGCCACTGGACGGCGGCCACGTCCCGCTACGCCAATTACCCGCCGGTGGAAGTGTGCTGGGGCTGCCACAAGAACATCTCCATCACGCACCCGCAGATCGCGCGAATTCGGCAGTATTACCTGGCGAAGCAGTCGGTGCCCTGGGTGCGGGTCAATCAGCAGCCGGGGTATGTGCATTTTGTCCACTCGGCCCATGTCGGAGCGGGGATTGCGTGCGCGACCTGCCACGGCAATGTCGGCTCGATGTATGTGGTGTATCAGCCGATTCATATGAACATGGGCTGGTGCATCACCTGTCACCGGCAGTACGAAAAGAAGTTCCAGCCGTACCAAGCGTCGGTGGACTGCTATACCTGCCATTATTAGGGATGACGCGATGGGAAGCCCCGGATTGAAATCCGAGGCTCGGCCAAACCACCGTCGCCTCGACGGAAGACTTCGAAATGTTCTGTTTCTTGTGTCGCTGCGACACAGGTTTATTTTAGCCTCGGATTTCAATCGGATTTCAATCCGGGGCCGTTCCGTCCGCTTTTAGAAGAGACCTGTTTTTATGACCGAGATCAGCCGGCGAAAGTTTATTCAGCTCAGCGTAGTCGGAAGTGCCGTCGCCGCGACCGGCTGCCGGCCCCTGACCCGCTACAACCCCGGCCTCTACCGGGCCGAAGTCACCGGCACTTACGGCGGCTACGACAACCGGGTCTACCCCTATGTCAACCAGCCCGACGGCCTGATGGACGGCGTCCCGCAGTACTTCGCGACGGTCTGCCAGATGTGCCCCGCCGGGTGCGGCCTTTTGGTCCGCACTATCAGCGGGCGTGCGCTGAAGATTGAAGGCAATCCCGCGCACCCCGTCTCGCAGGGCGGAAGCTGTGCGCGGGCGCAGGCGGCCTTGCAGCATCTGTACAATCCCGACAGATTGCGTCAGCCGCATCTTCACGCCAAGCGCGGCGGGACTGTGACCTACGACCGGCCCAAGCTGGCGAACCCGCCGGACGGCCGCGAGCAGATTACGGATGTGGATGCCCAGACGACCGACTGGGAAACGGCGCTCGGGAAAGTCACGGCCGGGCTGGCAAGCGCCAAAGGCCGGGTGGCGATTTTGGCCGATGCCCAGGAGTATGCGTCCAGCCCCACGCAATCCCGGCTCTTGAAAGATTTTGCAGCCAAAGTGGGCGGCACGGTCTACTCGTATGCGATGCTCGACGACGCCCCGTGGCGGGCGGCGGCGCAGGCTGTGTACGGCAAAAACCAGGTTCCGGCGTATCAGCTTGACCAGGCCGATGTTGTTGTCTCGTTCGGCGGCGACTTTCTCGAAGCGTGGCCGTCTCCCGTGTATTACGGGCGCTTGTTCGGCGACTTCCGGCAGGGGCCGCGCCGGGTGCAGGGCGAGCACGGAAAGTTTATCTACATCGGCCCGCGCATGAGCATGACGGCGGCCAAAGCCGACCTGTGGCTGCCGTGCGCCCCCGGCACCGAGGCGATTGCCGCCCAGGCGGTCGCGGCGGCGGTGCAGACTCCGGGCGCGTCGCTGGCCGAATACGCGGCGGCGACCGGGCTGACCGCCAACCAGCTTGCCGAGGTCGCCGCCGCGTTTCGCGGCGCAGGCGACCGGGCAGTGGCGGTCGCCGGGAACGGGCAGCTTGCGTCGGCCAATCCGACCGCAGCGTTTACCGCCGTCGAGTCGCTCAACCGTCAGGTCGGCAGCCGGTGCGTCGGCTTCGGCACGGGGGCGGTTGCCGCGCCCGCCGTGAGGCCGCAATTTTCCGGCCTCAAAGGCATCCAGAACTTGACCGGGGCAATGAACTCGGGGCAGGTCGGCGCTTTGGTGATTTTGGGCCAGCCGAACCCCGTGTTTACGCTGCCGTCGGCGGTCGGCTTTTCGCAAGCGCTCGCCAAAGTGCCGTTTGTCGCCGCGCTGACGACGTTTGAAGACGAAACCACGGCGTATGCCGATGTTGTCCTGCCGACACGCTCGTTTTTGGAAGAATGGGGCGACCATGTGCCGCCGGTGATCCCGCCGGGGACCCAAATGGCGACCCTGCGCCAGCCGATTATTGACCCGCAGTTTGTCGGCGGCCACGGGCAGGTGCAGGACAACGCCGGGGCGTTCGTGCCCTGGTGGGACACCCGCGCCTCGGGCGAGTTATTAGCCGACATTGCAAAGCGCCTCGGCTCGCCGGTGACCGAGGCGGACCCCCGCGCCGCCGTCCGCAAAACGTGGGCGGCCATCGGGCAGGCGACGCTGTCCGCCGACACCACTGAAAACGACACGCCCTGGGTCAATGCCCTGGCGCTGGGCGGCGTGTGGCAGTCCCCCCCCGCCCCCAATAATGGGGGAGCCGGAGAAGGAGCAAGATTAGCTCCCAGCATTCCTTCTCCGGCTCCCCCATTATTGGGGGCGGGGGGGGCCAAACCCGGAGAGTTTACGCTCCAGCTTTACCCGCACATTTACTTCAATGAAGGGCGGCACGCCAATTTAGGCTGGATGCAGGAAAACCCCGACCCGATGACGATGGCGGTTTGGAACTCGTGGGTCGAAATCAACATGCAGGTCGCCCACGACCTCGGCATCCGCACCGGCGACCTGGTGCGCCTGACTTCGCCCTACGGCTCCTGCGAGGCGCTGGCGGTTCCGTACCCCGGCATTCATCCCGCCGCGCTCGGCATGCCGATGGGCCAGGGACACACGGTCTACGGGCGCAACGCCGCCGGGCGCGGCTACTCGGCGCTGTCTATCCTCGCGCCGACCGCCGACCCGCAGACGGGAGCGCATGCTTACGGCGCAACGCCCGTGACGCTGACCAAAGTGGCGAGCGCCAAGCCCGGTTATTCCCCGGACAACACCATGCTGGTGCTGGCGCAGGACCGGCCCGGCGGGGTGGAACCCGATGCGGTCAAAGATTTGATCCACACGACCGCCAAAGAATGGAAGACCGCCAAGAAAGTGGTCGGCCCGCCGGCGGAAAACTCGTCGCTGTTCAACCGCAGCAAAGGCGGCGAGACCCCGCAGGCCCCGAATGCGACCGGCAAGCCCGGACCGGCGGCGAATTGAGTTTTTAGAAAGCCTTACGAATGCCAGACGCAGAAGAACTCCGAAAAGAACGCGAAGGCGGGCCAAGTTCCGGCGGCGAAGGGCCGTCGGAACTCAAAGCGTCGCCGTATATCAAAGACTTTGAAGACACCCATCGCACCCGCAAATGGGCGATGACCATAGACCTAGACCGCTGCACCGGCTGCCATGCCTGCGAAGCGGCCTGCGCCGCCGAAAACAACATTCCCGTGGTCGGCGAAGAGCAGGCCCATCAAGGCCGGCTGCACCAATGGATACGGGTCGAGCGCTACTGGGAAGGCACCTACCCCAATGTCAAAGCGCGGTTCATGCCGATCCCCTGCCAGCACTGCGACAACGCCCCGTGCGAGCCGGTCTGCCCGGTGTATGCCACCTACCACAACCCGGAAGGGCTGAACGCGATGGTCTACAACCGCTGCGTCGGCACCCGCTACTGCGGCAACAACTGCCCGTATGATGTCCGCATGTTCAACTGGTTCGAGCACTCGTGGGACGTGCCGCTGAACCAGCATCTGAACCCCGATGTGACCGTGCGCGAAAAAGGCGTCATGGAAAAATGCACGTTCTGCGTGCAGCGCATCCGCCGGGCCGAGGAAAAAGCCGGCGCGGAAGACCGCGAGCTGGAACCCGATGAGTTCACCACGGCCTGCGCTCAGGCATGCCCGCCCAAAGCCATCACCTTCGGCGATGTGAAAGACGACCGCTGGGCCGTCGCAAAGCAGTGGAACGACCCGCGCCGGTTTCGGCTGCTGGAAGATTTGGGCGTCTCGCCCGCCGTGGTGTATTTGAAGACGGTAGACGAGGAACCGGAGGCGGCCGGTGTTTGACAAAGACAACATCTTAACCTCGCCGCGCGAGATTGCGCTGGACCCGAACGCTTACGAGCCGCTGCGGCTGGTGCTGGAAGACCCGCACAAATCGCGCTGGAACAAATGGCTGGTCTCCACCCTGGTCTGCTTCGCCCTGGTGCTGTTCGGCGGGGCGATTGTGTGGGGCTGGGCGTACCCGACTCAGCGGGACAATCCGGGCTTCTGGCATGTCTGCTCGGTGTCGCTTTTGTACTGGATCGGCATCAGCCAGGCGCTGGTCGCGCTGTCGGCCATGCTGCGGATTACCCATGCGTCATGGCGGTATCCGCTGAACCGGCTGCTCGACCTCGGCTCGCTGTTCGGCTTGTGGATGCCGCTGCTGCTGCCGGTGCTGATTGTCGCCCGGCGCGAGATTTACGGCCTCGGCATGATGACCAATCAGCGGGACCGGGTATGGGACAACTTCGGCTCGGTCGTTTGGGACTCGCTGGCGGTCGGCACGGCGTACCTGGCCGGCTGGCTGCTGCTGTACCTGACCTCGCTGCCGGACTTTGCGATGCTGCGCGACCGGGCCGCCGACGGCACCCGCGAAAAGAAGTTCTACGGCAAAATCGCCTGGTTTTGGGTCGGGTCCGAGCATCAGTGGCGCGTGCTGCGCCGCGCGGAGGGCGTTTTGGTGGTCGCGATTTTGACCACGTTTGTCGGGTCGCAGACCGTGCTCGGCTGGGACTTTCAGCTTGCCGCCGCGCGGAACTGGGACTCCAGCATCTTTGCGCCGCTGTACACGCTGTCGTCGCTGCTCGGCGCGATTGCCCTCACGGTCTTGATTATGACGGTCGCCAATCGGCTGCTGCGCGGGCGCGGCTTTTTCACCGAAGCGCAGTACGACAGCCTCGGCAAGTGCATGGTCGGGTTCGCGCTGATCTGGACCTATTTCCGCATCTGCGACTTTTTGACCGCGTGGTACGGGCACATCCCCGAAGAGTGGATGCTTCAGCAGAGCCGGACGGTGATTTTCCCGATTTTGGTCGGCCTCATGGTCTTCGGCTGCTCCGCGCTGCCGATTTTCGGCAACTTGACGCCGTTTTTCCGCAAAAAGCCGTGGGCGCTTTGCACCATCAGCGTGTTTGTGCTGATCGGCGTGGCGTGTCAGCGGTACTTGGACACCGTGCCGACCTTTGCGCCGAAGTATGGCGCGACCCCGCTGCTGCCGACCGGGCCGGCCCTGCTGGTCTTTTTCAGCGCGGCGGCGATGCTGGTGCTGACCTATCTGATTGCGGGCCGCTACTTCCCGGTGATGTCCTGGTGGGGCACGAGCAAGGAGCGCACCCGGACCGCCGAGCGCAAAATGGGCAATGCGACGGTGACGGTGATGGTGGAAGACCCGCCGCTGTGGGAAACATGATTTGGGTTATCTTTAGAAAAGGCAAATTCCGATGGCATTGATTGAGCGGGAGCTTGATAGATTTCAGGAAACGCAGCGGGAAATCCCGCTGGTGGACACCACGGCGGCCTACCTGCCGGTGCCGCCGGCGGCGCAGGTCAACACCGACCTGACCGATGCGGTGCTGAAAACCAACTGGCGCTGGTGGGCCGTGCTCGGCTTTTTCGCCAGCATCTTCGGCGCGGCGGCGCTGACGTTTTTGTGGCAGCTTTATCAGGGCATGGGCGTCTGGGGAATGGACCGGCCGATTTACTGGGGCCTGGACATTGCAAACTTTATCTTCTGGGCGGGGGTCGCGCTGTCCGGGACGATGATTTCGGCCATTCTGCGGCTGCTTCATGCGGGCTGGCGGCGGTCGCTGACCCGGCTGGCGGAGACGCTGACTGTCTGCGCCCTGGCGGTTGCGGGCATCTTTCCGCTGCTCCATATCGGGCGGAACTGGCTGTTTTTCTACTTTATTCCGTTTCCGAACGAGCGGCAGCTTTGGCCGGACTACAAAAGCCCGCTGATTTGGGACGCCACCGCGCTCGGCGTGTACCTAATCACCAGCGTCATCTTCTGGTTTTCGGGCATTGTGCCGGACTTTGCGACCCTGCGCGAGCGGACTTTCGGCTGGCGGCGGTTTTTGTACACGGTGCTGGCGCTCGGGTGGCGCGGCACCGACCGGGAATGGCGGCGATTGAAAGTCCTGTTCGGCATTTTGACCGTGATGATTATCCCGGTTTTTGTGTCGCTGCACACGATTGTCGGCTGGGACTTCGGCATGAGCATTGTGCCGGGCTGGCATTCCAACATCTTTGCGCCGTATTTTGTCTGCGGGGCGCTGCTGTCGGGGGCCGGCGCGGTCTGCGTCGTGATGTGCCTGCTGCGCTGGGTGTTCCATTTGGAGCAGTATATCCTGCCGCAGCACTTTGACAACATCGGCAAGATTTTGCTGTTCATCTCGCTGTTCTGGGTCTACTTCTTCGGCGGCGACGTGTGGTCCGACTGGTTCTCGCGGGACCCCGACCATGAGAACTATGTGAACTTTTTGTTTCACGGCTATCGGTTCGTCTTGGTGCTGCTGCCGATCTTTGCCGTGCTGGTGCCGCTGATCTCCTTGATGTTCAAGCAGGTCCGGCGGTCCCCGTGGGCGATGCTGGCGGTCGGGGTCAGCGTCAACATCGCCATGTTCTCCGAGCGGATTTTGGTGGTCGTCCCGAGCGTCGCCGTGAACCGCTTGACCTGGGGCAACTACACGCCGGCGTGGCCGGACATCATGATCACGGTCGGCGCGTATGGCCTGTTCGGGATGCTGTACACGCTGCTGACGAAGTTTATCCCGATTGTCTCGATGTGGGAGTACCGCGAAGGCGAGCACGCCGAAGGGGTCGAGCGGGTCGGCGGCGCACAGATGCCGGTGACGCTCCGCGAAGAAGCGATTGGTTAGGCAGGAAAAACAATGGCGGAAACAACTGTTTTAGGATTGTTCGAGGAAATTGATCAGGCGGCGAACGCGCTGAACCGGCTGAAGGGCGAAGGGCAGACCGACACGCAGGAGCTGATGGTGCTGTCGTCGGTGCCGTTCCCGGAAGGCGTCTTGGAAGCGGACCGCTCGCCTATCCGGCTGCCGATTTTTACGCTCGGCTTTGCGCTGGCGGGGATTGCGTTCGGCTTTGCGCTGGCGTCGCTGACCGCCCAGCTTTATTTGATCCGGGTCGGCGGCAAGCCGATCTCCCCGGCCCCGCCGATTGCGATTATCTCGTATGAGATGATGATGCTGTTTGCGCTGTCGGGCGCGTTTGTCGTCGCTTTGTTTGAGATGCGCCTGCCGTCGTGGCGAGCGAAAGTCTACGACCCGCGCATCTCGGAAGGGCTGATCGGGATCGCCGCTCACTGCGCGACCGAGGAAAAAGCCGCGCAGGCGGAAGCGTTCTGCCGCGAGGCGGGCGCGACCGATGTGCGCCGCGATGCAAGGAGCTTTGAGTGAAGACCCACCTCCTTGCTTCGCAGGGGTCCTCCCGAAACGGGAGGACAAAGAGTTCCGGGCTTAGGAGTTCAAAGCTCAAGAACGAGGGCTTGCTGAAACCTCTTTACCTTCCCGTTTCGGGAGGGTCGCGACTTGTCGCGGGGTGGGTTCTTCTTGCTCCGCTTCTTGCGGGCTGCGGCAACCAGATGTACCGGCAGCCGAACTACACGCCGATTGATGCGCCCCGCGCTGCGCCCCCCCAGGACTCAGTCTCCGCCGCCGTCGCGCTGACCCCGACCGACGGCAAGGCCGTAGCGTCCAATGCTTACGGGGCGCGGGTGGCGCTGCCGGGCGAAAAAGAAAACACGCTGGTCGCGCCGTATTTTACGACGTTTCAAACCAAAGAGCCGGTGCTGCCGCCGCCCAATCTGTCGGACAATGCCCGCTACGAGCCGGCTCCGGCGTCGGTGAACACGCTCAAAAATCCGCTGCCGCAGGGGTCGCGGCTGGTGCGCTCCGGGCAGATTTTGTTTTACAATCGGTGTGTTCAGTGCCACAACCCCGGCGGCTACGGCTACGGCACGGTCGGGCAGTACCTGGTCCCCCACCCGCCGGATTTGGCGTCGCCGCTGGTGCAGCACATTTCCGACGGCGCGATGTTCTGGCATATCACGATGGGCCAGGGCAAGATGCCGGGCTTCCGCCACTGGACCACGCCGTCGGAGCGCTGGGCGCTGACGGCCTATGTCCGCAGCCTCAAAGCCAGCACCGATACCAAAGATGCCGACAACCCGGCGGCGTGGACGGCAAACCGCGACGCCCCCTACCCGGTGTACGGGGTAACGGGCTATCAGGACGGCCGCAGCGCGTATCCGTTCAAAGTCCTGCGCCCGCCGACTTCCGACCCCGACAGCCGCGAGTCGGTGCATAACCAGGGGTTCGGCCAGCCGCCCCCGGCGCAGACCCGGTAAGCTAAAAAACCGGCACTGAAAGTGCCGGTGTCCCGCAAACAAAAACCCCGCCCGGCTTGCTGCCGGGCGGGGTTGTTTTGTTTGATTTACAGCGCTTTTTCGATCAAGCCCGAGATCGTAGACTTCGGGTGAGCGCCGAGAAGCTGGCCGACCTGCTGGCCGCCCTTGAACAAATGCAGCGCGGGGATCGAGCTGACCCCGTAACGGGCCGCGATTTCCTGCTCTTCGTCCACGTCCACTTTGACAATCTTGGCCTTGCCGGCATACTCGCCGGCGATCACGTCCAGGGTCGGGCCGATGGCGCGGCACGGCGGGCACCAGGGCGCCCAGAAATCCACCAGGACGGGGACCTCGGACTGCAAAACTTCCTTCTCAAAATCAGCCGTCTTGACGGCGGTAGCGCTGCTCATAAAAATCTCCTTGCGTGTTGTAACTGCGTAGTGTCGTGGTTAAGGTAACGGCGAAATCTGTTCGGCAATCGCGGCGGCGATGGCCTGCGGGGTCGTCTGCCCGCCGACCAGCTCGCCGACTTTCTGGCCGCCCTTGAAGAGCAGCAGCGTCGGGATGGCCTGCACGCTGTAGCGCCCGGCGATTTCCGGGTTTTCGTCTACGTTGAGAGTCAGGACTTTGGCGCGTCCGGCAAACTCAGCCGCAGCGGCGTTTACCGCCGGCGCAATCAATCGGCAGGGGGCGCACCAGGCGGCCCAAAAGTCCACCAGGACGGGGACCTCGGACAGCAAAACTTCTTTCTCGAAATCGGCGGTGGAAACCGCCGGAGCTGCGCTCATGCATGGCTTCTTTCCCGCCGGCGGACCGCCGGCGGAGTGGTCTTGTGCACGAAAAACACGCCGGGCCGGGCGGAAGTTCCCGCGCCCGGCCCGGTTTTTTCGGCCCGCCGACCAAAGCTAGGCACGCTTGATCAAAGCCATAAACTCGGCGCGGGTCGCGCGGTCGGAGCGGAACGCGCCCATGACATGCGAAGTCACCATCAAGGCGTTCTGCTTTTGAACGCCGCGCATCAGCATGCACAGATGAGCGCCTTCCACCACCACCGCCACCCCTTTCGGTGTAAGCGCGTCTTCCAGGGCTTCGGCAATCTGCGTGGTCAGCCGCTCCTGCACTTGCAGCCGCCGGGCGAACATGTCCACGAGGCGGGGGATTTTCGACAGCCCGACAATGCGGCCGTTTGGGATATATCCGACATGGACTTTGCCGTAAAACGGCAGCAGATGGTGCTCGCACAGCGAGTAAAACTCGATGTCTTTGACCACCACCATGTCGTCGTAGTCTTCGTGGAAGATCGCCCCGTTCAGCAGCGCCTCGACTTTTTGCTCGTAGCCGCTCGTCAAAAACTTCAGCGATTCGGCCACCCGGTATGGGGTCCGCCGCAAGCCTTCCCGCGCCGGGTCCTCGCCGACGAAGGCCAGCACATCGGCGTAAGCGGCTTCTATGGCCTCTTGGGGCGGACGTGCAGCCGCCGGCGCGGCGGGCGGGACAGCCTCGCGCGGCGGCAGTGTTTCGGCAGAGTGCAGGGGGCCGGGTTCAGCAGGTGAAAGAAAAGTCACAATATCTCGGTTCATAGATGCAGACTTGAAACAGCCGCAAAGCGGCGGCGGGTTCCCGGCAGGCAGGAAAAAGCCCGCGCTCCCAGCGTAGGGGGCGCGGGCCGACGGCAGAAACTGGCAGGTTCAATTCGAGCAAAGCGGCGTCGGTATCGCCACATTCTGCGTGTTGTTCAGATCAAGCCCGTTCTGCAAGTTGTAGAGCTTGGTGTCGGCTCCGGCGGAAACGGTTTCGCCGTTGTTTGCGGTATCAAGCAGGTAATACTTGGCATGGCCGTCCACAAACGCAAAGTTGGTGCCGCCGGAGTGGCGCAGGCTGACATGATCCTGCGCCGCCGGGGTGTAGCTGAGGTAAGCATCGTTTGTGGTGTTGGCCCCGATCCCGGCGGCATTGTTGTTGGAGGCTTCCTCGCCGAACAAAAGTGTTCCGGCGGGGTTGTCGAACTGCGCCAGGCTTTTGCCTTCCTTGAGCATCGCGGCGTCGCGGGTGATGCCGGCGACGCACGAGCTGATGGCATACGAGTCGCCGGTTCGTGCGCCGTCATCCGGGCAAAGATACACTTGAGTGCTTTTGACGAACGGGTAGATGCTGCCGAGGGTCGGGTCGAACTTGAGGCTGTTGCTCGCGAAGCCGGAATAAAAGTTCCAGCCGCCCAAGCGGCAGTTGCCTTTTGTTCCGGTGGTGGTCGGTCCGGTGCAGGTATCGGAAACCGCCCCGCCGTCCGTGATGTTCGGCATTCGCTCATCGGCATCTTGATTGTACTGGGTTACGGCGAGACCGAGCTGCTTCAAGTTGGATAAACACTGAGTCCGGCGTGCGTTTTCGCGGACTTTCTGAAACACGGGAAACAAAATGGCGGCGAGAATCGCGATAATGGCGATGACGACGAGCAGTTCAATCAGCGTAAAGCCGGACGGTTTCCGGCACGTTGGTGTGCGTGGCAGTGCCATAAAAAAGCCTTTCCATGTCAAAACGAGGGCCTGTACGACGAGGGCGGACGGATCGCGAACGCGCGAGCCGGCGTTGTTCACGGCAACTAAAAAGTCTGCCGCAAGAGACTATACCCGACCCGGCCCGGAAAATCATTCGGCAATTATAGCGGGCGCTCAGCGGTCCGAATGAACGGCGCTGAGAATGGCCGCAGGCTGATCGCTGCCGAACGTTTGAATCATGGTCGCCGCCCCGTGCGAAATGTCGCGAGATACTTTCACCGGAACATAGGACGCCGTCCGCATCTGCGCGGCGTGGGCGTTTACCGAGTCTAAAAGCCCCTCGGGCTTGGCCGGGACATGCACCGACGCTGTCCGCACCGGCGCTTCCTGCGTCACGGTCGGCGGCTGAATATGAACCTGCACCGCCGGCGGCGGCTCTTTCGGCACGGCGGCGATCAGCGGCGCAGCCGGCAGCTTCGGCATGATAGGCTTCGGCGCGGCCGCTTTCGGCACCGGGAGCTTCGGCGCAGAGTGTTTCAGCCCCGGTGCATTGTCAGGGCGTGCGGGCAGCGGCTTTTCAGGCGTCAGGCCGCTGGATGCAAGCTGCTTGGGCGGCGCAATGCGGCGCGGCGGCGCTTTCGGCACGGCAGGAACAGCCGCCGGCACGTCCTTCGCGGCGACACGCTCCGGCGGCGAGGCGGCGGCAAGCGGCGGCGCTTTGTGCTTCGCCGCGAGGCTTGCGATGCGGGCCGCCGCGCGGGGCCGGACGGCTTTCTTCGGGGCCGCAGGCGTTTTGGCGGCGGGCGCGGACGCGATATTGGGAGGCGCGGCGGGCACGACGCCGCCCCGTCCCCCGCCGTGCCACAGCGGATAGCACAGCGCCACGCCGAGCGCGGTCAGCGACGCGGCGGCGGCATACAAAGGCCGCAGGGAAAACGCGCGGGCCGGACGCAGGGACAAGGGAGCCGCCGACCGGGACGACTCGGCAATAGCCTGCGCGATGCGCCCGTGCAGGTCCGGCGGGGGGACGGCGACCGGGCGGGCCGCCAGGGCGGCATGGGTGGCCTGCATCCACGCAAGCGCCGCGCGGCAGTCCGCGCACAGCGGCAAATGGGCCTCGACACGCCGGATTTCAGCCCCGGATGCGTGGCCGTCGGCGTACAGCGGCAGCAGCGGCGCGAGCGCGTCGCAGCCGGACAATGACGAAGGCGGAGAGGTCCAAAAGGGCCGGTTCATGGGAGGCAACGTTTCTTTCCCGAAGTCAAAACACTTTTCACTTGGTAGGACAGCGCGGCGGCGCAAATGTTTCAAGCATTTTGCCGAATTTGCCGGGAAAATCGGGTATCTTTGTTGTCATTATGGCGGATCAAAAGCAATCCCAAAAGCAGTCGGGCGAATTCTTGGGCGGCGGCCCGAAATTCAACACGGTCGGCAAAGACACCCGCCCCGCATTCGGCGCGGACGAGCCGATTGCCGCCCCAAGCCGGAGCGGCTACTGGGCGCGGGTCGCCGGCATTGTTCTGGTCGTTTTGGCGCTGGCCGGCGTGCTGTTTTATTTGAACGACAAAGATTTCGGCAAAACCACGGTCGCGCCCGGACGCAGCGGTGTTTCCCCAGACGCCAAAAACGCGCCGCGGCCTCCGAGTCTGCGATAGATTATGGCTGCTCCTTCTTCCGATCCCGGCGGCGAGGCCGGGCGTGTCCGCTGCTTGTACTGCGGCGCGAACAATTTTCCGGCGTCCGCCGCCTGCTGGCAGTGCGCCCGTCCCTTGAAAGCTTTGCCGGGCGGCGCGTCAGCGCAGGCCGAAGCGCCCGCCGCGCCGGCGGCTTTTGGGCCTGCGGTTCGGCCTGCCGCCGCCGAGTCCGCGCTCGCGCCGAAAGCCGCCGCCGCGCTCGGGCTGCTGTTTCCCTGGATCGGCCTGCCGGTCGGCATGGTGTTTTTGATGCTTGACGATCCGCGCAAAACGCAGCTTGGGTGGCTTTTGATCGGCTGGAGCCTGGCCGGCACCGCCCTCAACACTCTGGCGCTGGCGCTGACACTGGGTCCTGTTTGGGCGGTTCTGCACGGGCTGCTTCCCCACCCCGGCGGCCCGGCCCCGTCGCTGCCCGGCCTGCCCGGCGGGGCGGGCGACGGCCTCCTTTGGCCGCCTGCCTGCCTTGACCGGGTTTGATTCTCCCTCGGCAGCGGATATAACATAACCACTGAACCGGCGGACAAGACAGCTTTTGCGGACCCCAAAGCGTGTCATAAGACTTGCCCCTGTTTTTGCGCGTGCCATTTTCTGCGCTTACCGTTTCCGCGCCCCTGCCGGCGGCGCGAGGAGAAACACACCATGAACGCTTATCCGAACCTTGCCAAGCGGCATAAAATCGCTTATGTCGGGACCTACCCCCCGAAAGAGTGCGGAATTGCGACGTTTACGCTGGATGTGGTCAACTCGACCGATTTGTCCGGCTGGCGCTCCATTGTGTTTGCCGTGGACGATGCCGCTCCGACTGAGCCGCACCCCGATTCCAAAGTCGTTTACACGATTGAAAAAGAAAACCAAGCCGACTACCTGCGGGCGGCCAAGCTGCTGGCAAAGCACAAAGTCAGCCTGCTGTCCATTCAGCATGAATACGGCATTTTCGGCGGCGACCACGGCGAGTATGTGCTGGACTTAGTCCGCGCCGTGTCCATGCCGGTCGCCGTCACCCTGCACACGGTCCTGCCGGCCCCGTCCGAGCCGCAGCGGCGGATACTCAAAGAGCTGGAAAAGCACGCATCGTGCTTTGTCGTCATGGCCCACAAAGCCGTTGAGCTTTTGGAAACGGTGTACGGCATCGCGCCGAGCAAGATTCGCTTTATCCCTCACGGCGCTCCCAATGCGCCGTTTCATGCCGACACCGCCGCCAAAGAAAAGCTCGGCCTGACGGGCCGCCGGGTGTTGTCTACATTCGGCTTGATTTCGCCGAACAAAGGCATCGAAGACGCCATCGCCGCCATGCCGGATGTGGTCAAAAAAGAGCCGGCGGCGACGTATTTGGTGCTCGGACAGACCCATCCCGTCATCAAGCGCAAGGAAGGCGAGTGGTACCGCGACAGCCTGGTCAAACAGGTCCAAGCCCTGGGCCTGCAAGACAACGTGAAATTTGTGGACAAATATCTGACGCTGCAAGAATTGATAGACTATCTCTTAGCCACCGATATTTACATCACGCCGTATTATGCCAACCCGCACCAAATCACGTCGGGAACGCTGGCGTATGCGATGGTGACCGGCAAAGTGATTGTCTCGACCCCGTATTTGTACGCCGAAGAGCTGCTGGCCGACGGGCGCGGGTTTTTGTACCCGTTCCGCGACTCCGGCCGGCTGTCCGACATCATTGAAAGCCTCCTGACCAACAATAGGCTGTTCGAGGAGACCCGCCAGAAAGCCTACGATTACGGGCGGGCGATGACCTGGCAGAGCGTCGGCATCCAGTACACAAAGCTGTTTACGGAGATGCTCGACGAGCGCTGGGTCAACCACCGGGCGGCGATGGACACGATTGCCATTCCGGGCCTGAACGACCTCGTCCGCGAAGGCGAAGTCTGGGCGCCGTCGCCTGTATCCACCCAAGCGGCCTAATTCGGAGCCTGCCCATTTGGAGAAC
Source organism: Capsulimonadaceae bacterium (assembly GCA_965246745.1). Taxonomy (GTDB): domain Bacteria; phylum Armatimonadota; class Armatimonadia; order Armatimonadales; family Capsulimonadaceae; genus JANXMY01. Next base: position 2,853,715 of record OZ251980.1, on the reverse strand, counting down.
CCCATTCAATGACGACACAGCAAGACCAAACCGTCATTCCTTTTATCCATTTAGAAAAAATGCTGACCCCCATCGGCTTGTGGCAGCACTGCGAGCGGGGACTGCCCGCCCTGCGCCACGGGTACTCGATTGACGACGAAGCACGGGGGCTGATTGTCGGCCTGCGCTGCTGGCAGGCCGGCCATGCCCCGGAGTTCTACAGCCGCCTGGCCGAGACTTGCTTTCGGTTCATCAAAAATGCGGCCATTACGACGGGGAGCTGCGCCGGGCAGTACCATAACTTCTGCGACGAAGCGGGCCGCTGGCTGGATTCGGTCGGCAGCGAGGATTCATTCGGCCGCACCGTGTGGGGCCTCGGCGTCGCCTGCGCCGCAGACGCGCCGTTTGCGCCGCGTGCCGACGCCGGAGCGCTGATTGCCGGCTCGCTGCCGGTGCTGCCGGCCATGCGCCCGCATTACCTGCGTGCCAAAGCGTTTGTGATTTTAGGCTTGGCCGAAGCGCAGATCGGGCAGGCCGAAATCCAAGTCCTGGCGGACGCGCTGGCGGACAACTACGAAGCGTGCGCCGATAATCGGTGGCGCTGGTTTGAGGACCAGATGACCTACTGCAATGCCCGCCTGCCCCAAGCGCTGTTTGCGGCATCGCGCGTCTTCCCCGAGAACTCGCGTTTCCGCGCCATTGCCGCCGAGTCGCTCGATTTTTTGCTCCAAAAGACGCGCAATCCGCAGGGCAGCTACAATCCGGTCGGCAACCTGCGGCTGACCGAAGCCGGCTGGTTTACCCGGCATGACGACCGCCCGCCGCTGTTTGATCAGCAGCCGGTGGACGCCGGGGCGCTGGTCGAATGCTGCGCGGAAGCGTTCCGCACGACCGGCGAGCCGCGCTACCGCCAGGCCGCCGAAGACGCGTTCGGCTGGTATCTCGGCTTAAACGTCCACGGCCTGCCGCTGCTGGATGCCGACGGCGGCGTGTACGACGCGCTGAACCCCGAGGGCATCAATATCAACCAGGGCGCGGAATCGGTCGTCTCGGTCCATCTCGCGCACCAAGCGCTGCAATCACTTGCCGCAAACACTTAAGGAGTAATCGTTTATGCCGGAAGCGGAAAAACCACAGATTTCGTTCGGGACCGACGGCTGGCGCGGCATCATCGCCGACAATTTCACAGGCGCAAATGTTCGGCTGGTCGCGCAGGCGGTCGTCAATTATCTCCAAAAGTCCGACGTGCCCGGCGAAAACACCGTGTTTATCGGCTACGACAACCGCTCGCAGTCCGAGTACTTCGCCGCCGAAGCCGCCAAAGTCGCGGCGGCGGCAGGCATGAAAACCGTGCTGTCCGCCCAGTCGTGCTCGTCGCCGTCGGTCTCGTACAATGCCCACAAGTCCAATGCCAAAGGCGGCATTATGATCACGGCGTCGCACAACCCGCCGCAGTTCAACGGCCTGAAAATCAAAATGGGCTTCGGCGGCTCCGCGCTGCCGTCGGATGTGGATAAAATCGTCGGCGAGCTGAACGCACTTTTGGAAGCCGGCACTTACGCCGTCACGCCGCCCGCCGGAACGATAGAGAAAGTCGAAACCCGTGACCTGCGGCCCGCCTACTTTGACGGCCTGCGGGGCATGGTGGATTTAGATGTCATCAAAAGCGCGAACTATAAAATCGTCGCCGACCCGATGCACGGCAGCGGCAGCGGGTATTTGTCGGACATTCTGCGCGGCGCGGGGGTCGAAATCGAGGAAATCTGCCGCGACCGCAACCCCGTGTTCGGCGGCCTGAACCCGGAGCCGATTGCTCAAAACTTAGGCCCGCTGAAAGACGCCGTTTTGGCATCGGGAGCCGATGTGGGCCTCGCGATTGACGGCGACGCCGACCGGGTGGGCGCAATGGACTCGGGCGGCAATTTTGTAGACAGCCACCGGATTTTCGCGCTGGTTCTGCGCCATCTCTACGAGGATCGGGGCCTGCGCGGGTCGGTCGTCAAGACGGTTTCGACCACGACCTTGATTGACAAGCTGTGCGCCAAGTACGGCCTGCCGCTGCATGTCACCCCCATCGGCTTCAAGAACATCTGCGAGTGGATGCTGAAAGAGCCTGTGCTGATCGGCGGCGAGGAGTCCGGCGGCATCGGCGTCTTGGGCTACATCCCGGAGCGCGACGGCCCTTTGATGTCTCTGCTTTTACTGGAAACAATGGCCGTGCGCCGAAAGCGCCTCGAAGAGCAGATTGCCGAGCTGATGGCCGAGTTCGGGCCGCACGAGTATCAGCGGGTGGACCTGCATCCCGAGCCGGCCAAAATGCCTGCGGTCGTGAAGTCGCTGACCGAGGATAACCCCGCCGAGATCGCCGGCCTTAAAGTCGAGAACATTGACCGCACCGACGGCACCAAGTTCTTTTTTGCGAACGACGCCTGGCTCCTGCTCCGCGCCTCGGGCACCGAGCCGGTCGTGCGCGTGTATGCCGAGTCGTCGTCGCAGGAAAAAGTCTCTGCGCTGATCGCCGCAGGCTTGGGACTAGTCGAGCGGGTGTAAGCGGCGCAAAAAAAGCCGCCGCCGGGGTCTATTCCCGGCGGCGGCTTTTGGCTTATTAGGCAGGGCTGGTTTTGGCCCGGCGGCGGCGTGCGGCCAGGGTCATGCCGGCGAGCACGGCCAGGCCAATGCCCAGGCCGGTCGAGGTGCCCGCTTCCGGGACAGGGTCCATTGGGGGAGTGATGTTGCTGAAGCTGTTTCCCTGAATGAAGACCGCTGAGTCTAGAACGGTGTCTCTGGTGTCGGCGATAGTCAGCTTGATATGGTGGACTTTCAGACTCGGGTCCAGCGAATGGAACACATCGGCGTAAAGCGTGGTGGTCAGCCCGTCCAGCTCGGTGTTGAGGGGCGAGCCGGCCGTCGTGTTGTCGCGGAAGAACGCCGAGTTTTTCCCCAGGTTGACGTTGTTGATGGTGACCGGATCGCCGGAGCCGGGCAGCACGGCAATGTTCTTGCCGTCCACATAAAAACCGAAAGCATCATTATATTGCGAGTCCACAAACTCGTTGTACTCTTCCGAGCCGAAGACATAGTTGAAGCCGAGCTGAGTGATAGTGGGGTCAATAACGAAGTCGAACGACAGCGAGTTAGCATCGCCCGTTGTTCCGCCCGTAAACGCATCCAGGTCGGCATCTCCGGCGCTTCCCCAATCCTTCCCCTGGAGGCTGGATTCATTGGGGCCGACGACATTGGAGGCATAGCCGGAGGTCAGAACAATGCCGCTGTTGAAGCCGCCGCCGAGAATGCTCGGTCCGATGGTCGTAAACAGGCCCTGCTGGGCGCCGTCGGCGTCCGATTGGCCGATCAAAGTGGGTGCACCGACGGCAGTGATGCCGGTGCCGAGGATAGACGTAAGGAGCTGGGTCGCATCGCTCGTGCTGACGACCTGGAAGCCGGTCGCCAGGTTCGCCTTCTGGGCTAGGGCGGCGTTGGGCAGCGCCAGGGACGCCGCAGCGGCGGCGGCGATCAGGAGGCCGGGCTTGGCCCGGAACGAATGAAGGGCAGGGACGAGAGTTCTCATGTACGCGTTTCTCCACCGAGGAAAAGACCTGCCGCTGGCGTCAGGAAGCAGGAAGTGACTTAAGCCGTCGTACAGCGCAATGCCGGGCAGCCACAATCGCCGGGCATGCACCCTTCCACAGTGCATAAACCGTGCCAACTCCGGTGAATTTACTAGGGAGATGCGTTTTAAATGCGCCCTGTTTATGCGGCCCGAAGGCGCTCGGCGGCGGGCTGCTCTGCGGGCCGGTACGCACGCAGCAGGGCGGCGACGCACTCCGGGTCCCACTGGGTTCCGGCGCCGCCCCGCAGGATTCCCAGCGCTTTTTCGCGCTCCATGCCTTTGCGGTAAGGCCGGTCGGTCGTCATCGCCGAAAACGCGTCGGCGACCGACGCGATCCGGGCCAGCAGCGGCGTTTCCTCGCCCCGCAGCCCCGCCGGGTAGCCGCCGCCGTCCCAGCGCTCATGGTGGTAGCGGACCGTGTCCAGCGTTTCCTCAAACCCCGGCACGGCCCCGACAATCGCCGCGCCCATGGTCGGGTGCTGCCGGATCGCCTCCTGCTCTTCTTCGGTCAGCGCCCCCGGCTTTCGCAGAATTCGGTCCGGCACCCCGATTTTGCCGACATCGTGCAGCAGCGCCGCCGCCTGCATCGTGCGCTGCATGCCGGCGCTTAGCCCGAACTGCCGCGCGATCTGCATGCTGTAAGTGAGCACATCTTCAGAGTGGCGGCGGGTGTAGCGGTCTTTGTTGTCTACAGCAGTGACCAGGGCGTTCAGCATCGGAAACCCCGACAGCGTCGCCGCCAGCTCGCGGTACACCGGATCGGCCGGGTCTTCCACGCCGCCGGTTTTTGTGTGCAGGAGGCGTCGGTCGGCCAGCTCCAGCGCATCGAGTGCGGACGCGGCTTCGCCGGGAAACAGGGCGACCCCGAGCGAGACCGTCAGCGGAATGGCGGCAGGGCTGCCGGGCGGCTCAAACCGCAGGCCGGCCAGCGCCTCGGTCAGCCGCCGCCGCAGCGCGTCCGCCGTCAGCCCCGCCCGCGTGCCGCAGGCGGTCCGCAGCGGCAGCAGCAGCGCGAATTCATCGCCGCCGAACCGGCTCACCGTGTCTTCCGGCAGAGCGTTTTCGCGCAGCGCCGCCGTGACCCGCCGCAGCACGTCGTCGCCTGCCGCATGGCCGTAAGCATCATTGAAAAACTTGAAGTTGTCCAAGTCCAGCATGGCGACCGCCAGCGGCTGCCCGCTTTCTTCCGCCCGCGCCGCTTCTTCCGCCAGCCGCACATGAAACGCCCGGTGGTTGCACAGGCCGGTCAGCGGGTCGGCTGTCGCCAGCGCTTCCAGGCGGCTGTTCAGCGCCCGGTTTTCGGTCAGCGCCAGCACTTGACGCGCCAGCACCAGGCAGACCAGCGCCAGCGCTCCCCAAAAAACGCCGTGCTTCAACGCGAGCCGCCCCGGCGCCTGCTCCGTGTACAGCACCAGCGCGGCCACCGCCGGCAGCACGCCATACGGCAGCAGCGACTTCCACAGCGGCGGCAGACGCCACGCGCCGTCGTCGTCGTCGTCCGTCTCGGCTTCCGGCGGCTGCGTCGCCACCGCCACCCCGACCAGCATGAAGCCAAGCGACCATCCCATGTCCACCAGGGTTCCCGGCTGAAAGCCGCCGCGCAGCGACAAACAGCCGTAAGCCGTATCGGAGAAGATGACGCACCCCAGTCCGACCGAAAACAGCAGCACCATCCGCCGCTGCGGGCCGCCGCGCCCCCCGAGCAGCAGCACGCTGGCAACCAAAAAAATGTCCATCAGCAGATAAGCCAGGTCGAAAATTCGGTGCTCCATCGTCCGATGGGTTTCCAGCAGCATCGGGCCGAGAATAAAGTACCAGGAAAAGGTCACCGCCGACAGCAGAACCATCACGCTGTCAAGCCAAATCCGGCTTTGCGCCGGCAGCGGCAGCGGCCGGCGCGGCAGCCGCCAGATTCCCAGCAGCAGGACCGGATACGACGAGATGCCGATGATGTCCGGGGTGTACGACGGAAACGGCAGCGGGTGATGGGTGATGTCGGGGATGGTGAGGAAAAGCTGCTCCACGAAATACGCCGCCAGGGGCAGGCCGCACAGCACGGCGCATTGGCGGGACCGGGCGCTCGGCGGGGACGCGCCCGGAACCCGCAGAAAGCAAAACACGGCGGCCAGCGCCGCCCCGAGGGTCGCCAAAAGGTCGTCGCCGAGGAGGATTACAGGCTTGGCGAACGGCCCGGCCAGAAGCCAGGCGGCATACAGCGCATGATACGCCAAAGTCGCCGCAACCCCGCGCAGCGCCCATTGGACCGAGGAGGGGCCGAAGCGGGCGGCACGCAGGGCGGTGGTGGGGGCAGTACTCATTCCCTTTCATTCTCGGCAGATGCCCGGCGCTTTCTTACCGGGCCGTGCGACTTTCTGTCGTACTTTATTCACTTGGCGCGTGGGAGTGTCCCGCCCGGCGGCGGGTCCGCAGGGCCAGGCCGCCGAGCAGGATCAGGCCGAAGCCCAATCCGAGGCCGGACGACGCTTCAGGGACCGGCGCAGGCAGGGTCGGCCCGCTCGGCGTGCCGTTATACAGCAGCACATCGTCCAGGCCGATCACATCTTTCGTGGCGTTGGTGGAAGTCGGATCGGGAAACACGCCGACGGTGACCGACTGGATGGGATTGCCGAGGGAGTCGGTGAAGCCGAAAAACAAAACCCCGCCGCTGGCGCTGCCGGGCACGACTTCCGTTCGCATGGTGCCGTCGCGGAACGTGATCTGCGTGATGCCCGAAGACGTGCCGACCCCGGTGAAGGTCGCGCCGAACGCGGTGATGGGAGCGCCGTTTGTGAAGCTGAATGTTTCGGTGACGGCGGCAAAGATGTCGGTGGACAAAAATTGAAGAAACTGCGAGCCGCCCGGTGTTGTGTTGAAGCCGATGATGCTGTCGCCGGCACTGTCGTCGGTGATGCCGCTGTCGTTGTTGACGCCGACAACATCCACGCCGCGAGTTGTGAACGTGTACTGAGACAGCGGGACCGACTCGAAATCAAGCTGGGTCAGCGTGCCGAATGTGGATGCGGCGGCGTCGAACCGGCTGCGGGCGTCGTCGGTGTTCGGATGGGGATCGCCCGGTGTCGCATCGGGATCGCCGCCGCTGTAAATGGTGGGGCCGGCATAGGCCGCCGGCAGGGAACAAAAAAGCAGGCCGAAAGCGGCTGCGGAAAGAAGGGGGCGCGGCAGACGGATCATAAGTGTCTCCTCGAAGGGAATAGGAGCCTGAACATCAGCTCGGGACAAGCAGGAAAGCATAAACCATGCCAATCCCGGCAATTATACCCGGAGGGCGAAAATTATTCTGCATTCCCCCGGACCGGGTATACTGTTTTCAGGATAGTATTTTTTATGGAGCACACTCAGTCAGCGCGTCTGTTCGCCGAAGCCGAGCGGGTCATTCCCGGCGGGGTCAACTCGCCGGTGCGGGCGTTTAAAAGCGTCGGCGGCGATCCCCTCTTCATGCAGCGCGGCGAAGGGCCGTTTATTTTCGATGTGGACGGCAATCGGTACACCGACCATGTGCTGTCGTGGGGGCCGCTGATCTTCGGCCATGCCCCGGCGCGGATTATCGAAGCGGTCACCGACGCCGCCAAGCGCGGCACTTCGTTCGGCGCGTCCACCGAAGCCGAAGTGCGCCTAGCCCAAAGAATCGTCGCCGCCGTGCCCTCGGTCGAGAAAGTCCGCCTGGTGTCGTCAGGCACCGAGGCCGTGATGAGCGCCGTGCGGGTCGCGCGGGGCTTCACCGGGCGCGACAAGATCATCAAGTTTGAAGGCAATTATCATGGGCATTCCGACGGTTTTCTCGCCAAAGCCGGCTCGGGGCTGACCACGCTCGGCCTGCCCGATTCGGCGGGCGTTCCCGCCAGTCTCACCCAGGACACAATCACGCTGCCGTATAACAATGCCGACGCCCTGCGCTCGGCATTGTCGGCGCACCCCGGCGAGGTCGCCGCCGTGATGCTCGAGCCGATTGCCGGCAACATGGGAGTGGTCACGCCCCGCGCGGACTTTCTCCACGCCCTGCGCGATCTCACGCGGCAGGACGGAGCGCTGCTGCTGTTTGATGAAGTCATCACGGGCTTTCGGGTCGCTTACGGCGGGGCGCAGGCGCTGCTTGGGGTCACGCCCGACTTGACCGCGCTCGGCAAGATCATCGGCGGCGGCCTGCCGCTGGCGGCCTACGGCGGGCGGGCGGACATCATGGATGTGGTCGCGCCGGTCGGCCCGGTCTACCAAGCGGGAACACTGTCGGGAAACCCGCTGGCGGTCGCCGCCGGACTGGCTCAATTAACCATGCTGGAAGAAGTGCAGGACACGCTGTACCCGCAGATGCACCGGCAGATGCACTTTCTGGCCCAGTCGGCCAAAGACGCCGCGCGGGCGCTCGGCCTGCCGCACCGGGTCAACCGGGTCGGCTCGATGATGACGCTGTTTTTCACCGACGCCAAAGTGGTTGACTTCAACAGCGCAAAAACCAGCGACACGGCCCGCTACGCCCGGTTTTTCCGGGAGCTGCTCCGGCGCGGCGTGTACTTTGCGCCGTCGCAGTTTGAAGCGGCGTTTACCAGCGCCGCCCATTCCGATGCCCAAATTGAAGACACGGCGCGGGCCGTCCGCGAGGCCCTGCATGCCGTGGCCTAGCCTTCTGGGCCATGTGTTTGCCCTGCCGCGCACCGACGAAGCGGAGCGGATTGACGATCCCAATCAGCCGTTTGCCGACGTGCAGGCGTCCATGCGCGATGTGGCGCTCTCGAACCGCTTGTTCGGCGGGACGCAGACGGTGCTGTTTCACGTCGCGCGGCTGCTTCGGGACGCGCCGCCGGGAACGCCGATCCGCATTTTAGACATTGCCACCGGGTCCGCCGATATTCCTCGCGCCCTGCTGGACTGGGGCCGCCGCCGGGAACTTTGCTTGACTGTGGTGGGCGTAGATAATCAAGCGGCGATGCTGGCACTGGCCCGGCAGCTTGCGCCCGCCCTGCCACTGGTGCAGGCCGACGCTTTGGATTTGCCGTTCGCCCCGCGCTCGTTTGACCTGGCGCTGTGCGCTCTGACGTTTCATCACCTCGGCTTAGACGCCTCGGTGCGGCTGCTGGCGGCGATGGATGCGCTGACGACGCGCGGCTTTGTGGTGTCCGATCTCCGGCGGGACAAGCCGACTTTGTGGGGAGTCACCGCCGCCATGGCGGCGGTCCGGGCGCACCCGATTACAAAGCACGATGCGCCCGCCAGCGTCCGCCGGGCGTTCACCGTGCCGGAATACCGCCGCATGGTCGCCCTGAGCGGCGTTCAGAACGTGCATGTCCGCACTCACTGGTATTTCCGCGTTGCGCTGGTGCAGAAGAAGCGAAAATGACCGCCGTGGACGATGCCGCGCCATGATGCCCCGGCATGCAAACAAACTAGTTAGATCGGCTGCTGTTCTTGCCTCAAATAACCTCGGATGTCGTCGTCATCGGCGCAGGACCGGCCGGGTCCGCGACCGCCCTGTTTCTCGCCCGGCGCGGCTTTGCCGTGACCCTGCTCGACCGGGCGGCGTTTCCCCGCCCTAAACCCTGCGGCGAGTACCTGACCCCCGGCGCAGTGGCGCTGCTGCGCGACGAGATCGGTGTTCTTCCGCAGCTTTTAGGTGCGGGCGCGGCGAGATTGACCGAGGAAACGGTCGTTCCGCACAATGGACGCGCGTTTTCCGGGAGCACAGCGGCGCTGGCCTGCCCGCGCACCGTCACCGATGCTGTTCTGCGCGACGCGGCACAAGAGGCGGGGGTCCGCGTCTTGGAGCACTTCAATGTTCGGGAAATCCTGCAAAGCCCCGACGGCTTTTGCGGCGTCGCGGGCGTCAATGCCGGCGGCGAAACGCAGAAGATTTCAGCGAAAGTCGTGGTCGGGGCCGACGGCACGCGCTCGCTGCTGGCGCGGGAGATGGGCGTTGTCCGGGCCATCCCCCGCTTGCAGCGCCTCGCGCTGATTGGGCACTTCGCCGGGCCGGCTGGGGGCGCGGGCGTGACCATGCACCTGCCCGCCGACGGCACCGATGCCTGCTGCGGGGTCGGCGCGGCCTGCGGGCCGGACGGGACGCGCAACATCAACATTGTCGTGCCGCTGTCCGAAGCGCCGCACATGGCCGGGCGGCGGCAGGCGTACTTCGATGCGCGTCTGCAAGCCTCGTTTCCCGCCGTCTGGGCCGAAGTCAAAGAAAGCGTTCAAATCGGCCCGCTGCAAAGTGTCGGCTGCTTTGGGCACACGACCCGGCGTGCCACGGCGAATGGGGCAGTTCTGGTGGGCGACGCCGCGACCTTTATTCATCCCTTCACCGGCGAAGGCGTGTATTTCGCCCTGCGCGGGGCGCAGCTTGCCGCCGGCGCGATTGGAGATGCGCTCGGGCGCGGCGATGTCAGCGCCCGCGCATTGCGCTCTTACGACCGCGCCCGGCAGGCCGAGCTGGGGCCGCGCTACCGCTTGTGCGACCTGGTGCAGCGCGTGGTCCACTCCCCCGCCCTGCTCGGGTGGAGCGCCGAGCGCCTGCGTCGGTCCGCGCCGCTGACCGCCCTGCTGCTCCGCGCCGCCGGCGACCTGGCCGCCCCGCGCGAGCTGTTCACCCTGCCCGCGCTGCGCCTGGCGCTGGAAACTCTGTAGCCATGCACACTGAAAATACCGTTTATATGCGCGGGCCGAAATCCCGCATCTTTCAGCTTGCCGCCGACATTCAGCGCTGGCCGGAGATTTTGCCGCATTACCGCGAAGTTCTTGTCTTTGAGCAGACCGACGACGGCACGCGCAAAGTGGTCGAAATGGCGGCGGAGCGGGCCGATTTTCCCATCAAGGGCCGGTCATTTCCGGTGCGCTGGCAGAGCGTTCAAATCTGCGAGCCGAATGCGGGGAAAATCTACTTCAAGCACCTCGCGGGGATTGCCCTCGGCATGTGGGTGGTTTGGACCCTGGAAGATGACCCGTGGGGGCGCGGCGTCGCCGTGACCATCTCGCATGACTTGACTTATCCCGTTGCGGCGCTGAACGGCCGGTTTGCGCGGGATTTGGTCGGGGAGCAGTTTGTGCAGGCTATCGCCGGGCGGACGCTGGCGACGATCAAAGCGATTGTGGAGATCAAAGACATCGTAGAGCGGGAGGACTGGGAGGCAGGCCGATGATAGTACCGGATGATGTCGGAATGACGGCGTTTCACGGTGATGCCAGTCTGAAGGCGACGCTGCTTGAGCGCCTTCAGTGGTATGAGGCCCAGGGTGGTGCCGGCTTGAAACGGGCCATGCTTCAAGAGCAGTGGAGCCGGCGGGCGCAGTCCGGCCTTGTCCTGAACCCCTATCCGAAAATCGTGCAGGCGGCGGACATCGCCGGGATTCGCATCAGCGGGGAAGAAGCCACTTTGTACGCGATGGGAGCCGTCACGCAGAACCGTCTCCTCTTGGTCGGCGACGCTGCTGACAGCCGCATTTACGGTGTCGGCCATGCCGGCAGTGTGCCTCTCGACACCCTGCTGGGGGTTCCGCCGACCCTGGCAAAGCTTCTTGCGGTAATCTCTTTGGGCCTGCCGCCGGAGCGGGAAGCTTCCTGGCTCCGGCAGTTCTGGGCGGCGGTTCCGGTGGGCGCGAGTCTGTGGCAGGCCCCGATGCGGCTGGTCTTGTGGGCGCTGTCCGACCCATCGGACGGCATTTTGGGCCTGAATGATGCCGCCGCGCCGGCTGGCGAAGGCGACCGGGGAACAACGGCAGTCCGAGATTTTCTGGCGGTGTATCAAAATTGGCAGGCAGGCGGCAGAACTGAGCGGCCCGAATGGTTTTCGTTTGTCGAGCCGGCGGAGGACGATGTGAAGAACAGCCGGCGTCAGGGGGACGACGGCAAGTCTCTTTACGACCTGCCGGCCCCGGTGCGCTTTTGCCTTCTTGCGGCTGCCGGCGCAGCGCGATCCGCCCGTGTCGAGGAGAGCGTGATGACCCCGCTGCCTGCGGGAACTGCAAAAATTCAATTCGTCGGCGATAATTTGGACGCGCCCGGCAAGGTCATTCAGCAGGCGGGCTTGTATGCTTCGGAATGGGGCCTCGCCGGCGGCGATTGGTATGAAGCATGCGCGGGCGTGCTGCTGGATATCCTGGCAGACTGCCCGCCTCGCAAGTAAGAAAGAAACTCTCGAAATTATGAACAAAATGACGCGGCGCGTCGCCGTGACGGGACTGGGAATTATCACGCCAATCGGCATCGGCGTAGACGGCCTGCGGGCGGGCCTGCGGGCAGGCAAATCGGCGGTCGGGACGATTGACCACTTTGACACATCGCCGTTTGTGACCCATATCGCCGCCCAGGTGAAAGACTTCGACCCGGTGCCGTATTTGGACGGCAAAAAACTCAAGCGCCTGGATAAGTTTTCCCAGTTTGCGGTCGCGGCGGCGAAAATGGCGCTGGCCGACGGCGCACTGGACCTGCGGCGGGAAGACCGGGACCGGATCGGCGTCTGCCTCGGCACCGCGCTCGGCGGGGTGGGCTTTGCCGAAGAGCAGTACCCGGAGTTTCTGGCGAAGGGGCCGCGCGGGGTCAACCCGATGCTGGCGCTCTCGGTCTTCAGCGGCGCGGGGTCCTGCAACGTCGCCATTGAGCTTGGCCTCACCGGCCCGGCGACCGCCAACGGCGACTCGTGCGCGGCGTCGCCGATTGCCATCGGCCGGGCCGTGGACCTCATCCGCGACGGCACCGCCGACCTGATGCTGGCCGGCGGCTCGGAAGCCCCGCTGTCGCCGCTGTGCTACGGCGCGTTTGCGATTATCCGGGCGATGAGCCAGCGCAACGATGACCCCGAAACCGCTTCGCGCCCGTTTGACAGCGAGCGGGACGGCTTTGTGATGGCGGAAGGGGCGGCGATGCTGCTGCTGGAAGAGTGGGAGCATGCCGAGGCGCGGGGAGCGCGTATCTACGGCGAGGTTCTGTCGCATGCCAGCACAAACGACGCCTCGCATATGACTCAGCCCCGGCCCGACGGCGTCCAGGCCGCCCGCTGCATGAGCCTTGCGATTGCCCGCGCGGGCCTTACGCCCGAGGGCATCGGCTATGTCAACGCCCACGGCTCGTCCACGCCGCTGAACGACAGCACCGAGACTTTGGCACTGAAACAAGTCTTCGGCGACTTGGCGTATCAAATTCCCATCAGTGCCACCAAAGGCTTCCACGGCCACGCCCTCGGCGCGACCGGTGCCTGGGAAGCCGCCGTGTCCCTGCTCGCCCTTTATGATGGCTGGCTCCCGCCGACCCTCAATCTGACCCATCCCGACCCCGCCTGCGATTTAGACTACCTCCCCGGCACCGAGGGCCGCGCCGAGAGCGTGGACTATGTCCTCTCCAACTCCTTCGGCTTCGGCGGCATCAATGCGTGTTTGGTGTTTGGGAGGGTGTAATGGCTGAACAGTTTGAGCAGCCGGCCGAAGAGACCGCCGACCAAGCAGCGGCCTCCCAAGCGCAAATCACTTCTCAGCTTGAATACTATGCACCCGCGATAGGCGCGTTCAAGGACGATCCTATGCTTGACGCCATGATGGCAAATATCCACGAGAACAAGAAAAAGATGAACGCAGACGACAACATTCGATAAAGACCATGCCATAAATGGCACGGCTACACAGCGAAGACGCTACGAAGTACCGCTTCTGCACTGGCAGACCTGGAAGGCTGCACTGGTCAGCACTGGCTACCCGGAGGGCGCGGCACTGGGAACAGATTAATTTGTCCAGCTCTTAACCCCGCGAAGCGGGTGTTTTGTGGCGTCTGCGCCGTGTAGCCGTGCCATTCATGGCATGGTCTTTTGCTCGCCAACACCACTTGCCCAAGTCGCGGGAAACCCATGCCGCTGCCGGGCTTCGGCAACAACCTGTGCGGATGATTTGACACGCCCTTCCGCTGCAGCTTTCAGTCCACGGTCAATGCCGACTCGGATTTCCGCGATTTGTTCATCAGTGAGATCATCCGGCTCATCTACGAGGTAGCTGTCAGACAAACCCTGAGCGATTAAATCTTCCGCCAGACTATCTGCATCTTCGCCAATGTGTTCTGCATGTTTAATCAAGCAATTCTCGATTTTGGGGGTCAGCGTGATGGTCATTTCTGGCTGAGACCTATTCTATAATAAGAAGGTAGAGTGCTTCGAAGTCTTTTTTACTTGGAGTTGTTCTACCTTGTGCTTTTTCGCGGAGGCGCTTCCGATCAAAAGCATGAAGCCGCTCTAAAAATTTGTTGCGCTCTGCCTCCAGTGTGCTGACAACACTCCACATCTGCTGTTCCGTCGGCGGTTTATTTTGACCCACTTGCAGCGGCTTAATCAGCCTGTCCCGCACCACAGAGAATCGCTGATGGGTCAGCTCGAAATATCGCAGCAGGCATGAGTGCAGGGCTGACCATCGTATCCAAATATCTAACTCTGGGTTGCACGCTTTGCGTGCGTAATGGCTAAAGGATGACATGGCTTATTTGCCGCGTCTGTCGCTACCCCGCCGTAAACAAGGGCGAATCGCGCTGTAAATAGCCGCGCAGGCGGAGGACGGCTTGGGTGTGGAGCTGGTAAACGCGGGATTCGGAGACGGTCAAGACTTTGCCGATCTCTTTGAACGTGAGGCCCTCGTAGTAGTACAAAGAAATCACCAGGCGCTCGCGGTCGGGGAGGCGGTCAATGCCGGCGACAAGCGACGTTTTCATCGCCGATGTCTCGACATCGGCGAGGACATTGGCGTTCTCGTCTTGGAGCACATCGGTCAGGTGCAGGCGCTCGCCGTCGGACGAGCCGCCGCCGAGCAGCATGTCGTCGAGCGACAGCACGTTCGCCCGGCTGGTGTTGACCAAGAGTTTGAGCAGGTCGGCCTCGCTCATGTCCATCTCGGCGGCGACTTCTTCCTCGGTCGCCGGGCGTCCAAGCTGCACTTCCAGCTTGTAGTAGGTGCGCTCCAAAACTTTGGCGTTGTCGCGGACCGAGCGCGGCACCCAGTCTTCCTCGCGCAGCATCTCGAGAATGGCCCCGCGCACAAGCGCGATGGCGTAGGTCTCAAACTTCACCTGCCGGGTGGTATCGAACTGGTCCACAGCTTTGATCAAGCCCATAATGCCCGCGCTCACCAGGTCGTCGCGCTCGAGATTGGGCGGCAGGTTGGTGACGACCCGGCCCGCCGTGATCTTCACCAGGTAGGCGTAGTGGTTGATAATCTGGTCGCGGGCTTTCTGGTCATTGCGCTTCTTGAAGCGGTTCCAAAGGTCCGGCATGTTGGCGGGAGTAGGCATAGGACTGTTAATCGAAAATTAGGTCAGCGATTAGGACGGGCGATTAGGACCGCGTGTCGCCGGGGCTGGACGCCGGCTCATCCGGGCTGACTTCGGGCGTGGTCTGATCAAAATGCGTGCCCCGCAGGGGCGGCTCGCCCGGCAAAACGGGCTGCTGCAAAACGGTTTGCAGGCCCCAGCCGGCGACGGCGAAGACGGCAAAGGCGGCAGCGACCCGCAGCAGGCAGGTCCAAAGACCCGCCCCGGTCAGCAGGCTGATCCCGCCGACCAGCAGGCCGGCAAGCGACGCGATGCGCCAGGGGAGACCGACTAAATGATTCATCCGCGTGGGCCACAGGCCAAAAGCCGCTCCTCTGCCGGCGCACCGCTCAGGTGTAACCCAGTATACCACACAGGCTCGGGCTTTTGAATGTTTGTTTGGGGCGGCGGCCTCGGCACTCAGGGCGCGGCGGCTTGGGGAGAAACGGCGAACCCGGACACGTCGGCCCGGCCGTCGGAGACTCGCGCCGCGCCGGTGCCGTCCGTGCCGATCCGCATCAAGTCATGGCCGCCGTCGGCCCGGCGGGCCAGGAAAAACACGGTTTTGCCGTCCGGCGCAAACTGCGCCGCCTCGGCATCGCCGTGCGCCAGCACATGCGGCGTCCCGCTGCCGTCGGCCGCCGTGACGAACAGCCCGAGCACGGTGCGGCGGGCCAGGTCGCTTTGCCGCCAAATCTCAAACACGACCAGGGCGCCGTCCGGCGAAAACACCGGGTTCTGCGGGCCGACATCGGGGTTCGGCAGGGGCGGAATAATCGGTCCGGTCACAGCCCCGGCGGCGTCGAACTTGTACAAGCCGGAAATCTTTTGGCCCGGCGGCAGGCGCGGGTCCAGCACATGCAGCAGGCCGGCCGCAATAACGTCGCCGCCCGGCGCACACGCCGGGGACAGCCGGTCGGCGGCGGCCAGCGGCAGGCTGCCGGGCTGATCGGTCTGCGTCAAGCGCGGCGGCGACGACAGGGTCGGCAGGACCGCCAAAGTCTGCACGCCGCCGCTTTCCAGCACGGCGGCCAGGCCGACGGTGTCCGGGTCCTTGTCCGGCGACGGCTTCCAGGCGAAAGCGACGGCGCTGACGGCCTCCGGCGCGGTGTCGGAAGCCGATTGGGCGGACGACTTCGGCGGCGGCAGCAGCAGGGCGGCGTCGCCCCGCCCCACCGACAGCACGGCCAGCGACGCCCCCGATAGAAACCCGAGCAGGGTGTTGGAGCCGGGCGCAAACTTCGGCGCGGCCTTTGCCCCGGTGGTCCGCGTCACCTGCACCGGGTTTTTCCCGTCGCCGTCCGCCAGCCAGACCTGGTTCGCCCCGCCGCCCCGGTTGGACAAAAACGCGATCTGCCGGCCGTCGGCGGTGAACGCCGGCCCCGAGTCGGCGGCCGGCCCGCTTGTGAGCTGACGCGCCGCCCCGGAGCCGTCGGCGCTTCGGGTCCAAAGATGCGGCACGCCCGGCGAGTTTTCGTCCGACGCGAACACGACCGTGCCGGCAGTGACGACGTTCGGGCGCGGCTTCGGGCCGAACACGAGAACGTAGTAGCCGCCGAGCAGCCCGAGCAGCAGGCCGGGCAGGATCAGCCAGGGCGAGAACCGCCGCCCCCGGCGCGGCGGCAGCAGGCTGGATTCGTAGACAGGCCGCCCGGTCGGGCGCGGCGCATTGGGGTCGGGGGTGTTTTGCGGCGCATCAGGGTCGGGAGTGTTTTGCGGCGGGGTCGGTGTGCTGTCGGCCATAGTGGTGATCATTATACCTATCGAACAATAAATCGCAAAGCCGGGACGGCTGAGTTAAAGCCGGGACGCCAGTAAATTCGCCGCCGTCGCCGCTAAGCGCCGCTCGTGACTGCTGAACGACCGCCGGTGGGGGGCGCGGAGCAGGATCAACGCGCCGCGCGGGGCCTGGCCGGGCAGGCTCGGCACCGGCGTCAAAAGCGACCGCACGGCATGGGTTTCCGGGGCCAGCCCGAAGTCCCGCGACGCTTCCACCTGGCCGGCGAAGTCTTGCAGCAGGCGCTCCAAATCTTCCGCGCCGGCTTCGGCGTCCTCGCGCGGCGCAGTGTCCGCGCAGAACACATAAGACTCGCCGCCGAAGCGGCGGAAAACGCCCGCGTCGGCCCCCGAGGCGGCGCACAGCAGGCGCAGGGCCGATGGAAACAGCTCGCCCGGCGGGGCGGCGCGGGCCAGCAGCTCGCCGAGAGCGCCGAGCGCCTGAAGGTCGTCGAGCCGCCGCCCGGCCTGCTCCACTAAAAGCGCGTTCTGCAAGCCGACACTGGCCTGGGATGCAAACGTAATCAGCAGCCGTATCTCGTCGGCGGTGAACCGGCGCGGCTCCTGCGTGTAGACTTCCAAAACGCCGAGCACTTCCTTGCCGAGCTTCAGCGGAACCCCCAAGTAGCCCGTGACCCGCTCGCGAGAAGCAAACGCGGGCAGGATAAACCGCGTGTCTTCGGCGAAATCTTCAATCGCCAGCGACCGTCCGCGCCGGGCGACATACGCGGTCGCCGTTTCCGGCCCGCGTCCGCCGCCGTCGCCCGGCGAAATCGTCGGCAGCGCCGCCAGCGGGGATTTAAACGACGACGCGGCCTGGGCGGCGAGCTGGCCCGCCGAGTCAAACGCAAACAAAAGCCCTCGATCCGCGCCGAGCATTTCCAGCGCCAGGTCGGCGATGGTCTGGGCGGTTTGACGCCCGCCGAGCGGCGAGCCGAGGGCGCGGGCGATCCGCCGGACCCCTTTGCGGATTTCTTCGGACTTCTGCCGGGCTTCTTCGTACATCTGGGCATTGGCGATGGCCGCCCCGACCTGGTTCGCGATGGTGTACAGCAGCTCCATCTCGCCGACCGTAAACAAGCGGCGGCGGCTGCTCATGGCATGAAGAACGCCGATCACCTGGTCGCCGGACTGCAAGGGGACGCTCACCAGCGACCGGACTCCTTCGCCGTCAATCGGGCAGGAGCGGTTCCGGTGGTCGGCGGCCACATCCTGCACCGCTGTCGGGGTCTCAAACTCCAAAACCCATCCGGCAATCCCTTCGCCCAGGCGCGGCTTCATGGTTTGGGCCGTGTCCGGCCCCAAGTTGCGCCCGGCTTTGATTTCCAGGCAGCCCGCCGCCGAGTCAAACAAAAACAAGGCGAATTTGTCCACATGGAGCAGGCTGAGCACACTGTCGGCGACAAAGTGGATCACGCGGTTCAAGTTCAGGGTCGCGCCGACCGCCTGAGACAATTCGTACAGCGCGGCGGCTTCCTGCGCCCGCCGGGTGGCATCTTCATACAGCCAGGCGTTTTCCAAAGCGACGGCGGCCTGCGACGCCACGGCGGACAGCAGGGACGCATCGGCGTCCGAATACGCGCCGGGCTGACGGGAGCCAACGGCCAGCAGCCCTTCAGGGACTGACCGGGCGACCATCGGGGCCAGCAGCAGCGACCGCATCCCCGGCAGCGGCAGATCGCCGCCGAGGTCGCCTTCCGCGCCTTCGATGTCGTTGAGGCACAGCGGCGACCCCGACGCCAGCGCCCGCGCCGCAAAGCCCGCGCCGTCGGCGGGCAGCTGCCGGTCTTCGTCGCCGTCGGCCAGACCCCGGTGTGCCCCGACATACAGCCGGGTCCGCTCGTCGCTCAAAAGAAACACAGCCCCGGCGGTCATCTCCATGCTGCCGACCACCGACTGCAAAATCGAGCCGAGCACGTCCTGGACATTCAGCGACGACGACGTGGTCTGGGCGGCCCGGAACAAAATGTCCCGCTCGGACTGCTTTTGCGCCGCCAGCCGCCGCAGCGCGTCGGTTTGCAGCGCCTGCGCGGCTAATCCGGCCAGTGTTTGCAGGCACAGCAGGTCCGCGCCGGAAAACGCCGCGCCGTCCGTCCGGTTCAAAAGGGACAGCGCCCCGGCAGGGGTCCCGTGGAGATAGATCGGCACCACCAGCGCCGAGCGGACCCCCACCCCGCCGTGCGGGTCCGGCTGGGCGTCGGGCTGATGAGACAAGTACACTTCGCCGGTCAGCGCGGTTCGGCCCGCCAGGGCGTCTTCGGCCCGGACCGTCTGGCCGACCATTTCCGCCGCCCCGTCGCCGGCGACGGCGGCAAAGTCGAGCAGGGTGCGGGCGGGATTGAGCAAAGACACGGCCGCCGACGCCGCCCCGGTCAGCAGGCAGGCTTTTTCGGCGACCGTGTGCAGGGTCGCGCGGGGGTCGGTCTGGCGGGCGACCGCGCCGACCACTTCATGCAGGGCAGTCAGCGCAGCGGGTACGGGGTCCATAAAACAGGAAAGCCTCTCTGAAACGGGGAGCATATGGAAAAGCGGCGCGAAATTTGTGAAACATTGCCGGGCCTGCGGCTGTCTATGTTTGCAGCACCTGTATTGTGCCACAAAGACCTCTCGCTGTCAATCTTCAGCGTTGTTCCGCCTTCAAGCTTCATCTTGCAAAACTTAAGCCGTACAATTCTTTGCGCTTTGCTGCTCGGTGCGCTGCCGCCGCTCGGCGCTCGCAGCCAGACTGTCGCCGCTCGCAGCCAGACTCCGGCAGGCGCGGCCGCGCTGCCGAGCCGTATTCCGCTGCCGAGCCGTATTCCGCTGCCGCCGCCGACCGATCAGCCGCCGCCGGAAGTGCCGCTGCCGAACCCGATCCCGCTGGGCCAGGACCTCCTGGTCAGCGGGGCTTTGGACGTTCGCACCCGCACGGCAAACACCGGGCGGCGCGGGGGGGTCTGGATCAACACCGCCGAAGTGGACTTGCAGCGGCCCGTCAGCAGCCGGGGCGCGACACGCGGCAATTTCTACCTGCAAGTGCTGGCTGAAAGCCCGCCGGACCGGCCGCATGCCGACGATGTTCAAATCGGCGAAGCGTATTTTATTTATCGCCTGCCGGTGGAAAACGATTTTGACTCGACGGCCTATATCAAAATCGGCCAGTTTCCGCTGCCGTTCGGCCTGCTGGCGGTGTACGACCCGCACCTGGTGATTTTGCAGCCCCTGTATGCCCAGTCGCTCGGCGTCCGCAATGACTTCGGCGTCGCGCTTTCGGGCCGGGCCTACGGCTTCCTGAATTACGATTTAGCGCTCACTACCGGCAGCGGGCCGGGGCACCTGTACGTCAATCCCAGCCGGGTGGTGACATTTCGCCTCGGCCGGACGTTCACCACCCGCAACGGCGTGGTCAATGTCGGCGGCTCGCTGCTGCAAGGCCGGCTGCCGATCACCGACCTGACGGTCCAAAACCCGTTCGCCGTCGAGCTGCCGCCGTCGGGCCGGGTGCGGGCCGACCGGGGCGGGTTTGTGTCGAAAAGCCGCCTGGCGGGGGATGCATCCTACGGCTACGGGCGGATTGTGGCGCGAGGCGAGGCGGTCGTGGGGGCGGACAACGACCGGCGGGTGCTCGGCTACTACGCCGAAGGCAATTACAGTGTTTCGCCGCGCCTCAGCGCTGTCGCCGCCCATTCGCTGTTTGTGTACCCGCGCGGCAATTCCACGGCGTCGCAGGAAGCCGCCGGGCTGACCTACGCCGTCAGCGAGAACTTGACTTTCCGGGCGCTGTATCAATATGGGCGCGATGTTCCCGAAAACGGGGGTGCAGGCATCCGTCACCGCGTGACCGTGCAGGCGCTTTTGCGGTTTTAGCCCTTAAAGCACCCGAAACGTCTGCCCAAGCGCGGTTTCGGCGTGCCAGGCTTTGATTTCGGCGCTTTGCCGGGCGGGGTCCCAGCCGTGGCGGGCGGACAGCGCGTGGAGCGCTTCGGGCAGCGCGGCTTCGCGCTGCGCGGCGGTCCAATCGGCCGGGACGCGGCGCTCCAAAAAATCACGCAGGGTCAGGCAGTCGTTTTCGCCGTCCGGCGGCTCCGGCAGCGGCGTGGACGCCGTGCGGCAGGGCGGCACGGACAGGGCGCGGCCCAGCTTGCGGCAGGCCAGGTCCACGGCATCTTCGGCGGCCCGGCGAAAGCGCGTGACGCCCGCCCCGGATGCCAGCAGCAAGCCGTCGCCCCCCCCGCCGCCGCCGAGGTCCCGGACTTCCTCGCCGGGCGCAGCCGGGGCATGCACCGCCGCGTCGGCCCGCCGCGTGTCGCCGAGCGACGGCAGGTAAACTTGCAGCGAGCGGCGGAGCGCCTCGGCTTCCGCGCCGGTCGCATACGCCGGGTCGCCGGGGTGGAACTCGGACGCAAGGCCGCCGGCCCGCCCGCCGCCGTTTGCCGCCGTCAAGAGCAGCAGGCCCGGCGGGTCTTCCTGCGGCAGCACCAGCGCGTCCCGCAGCCCCGCCGGCGCGGGCAGCGTGAGCGTCACCGTCTTTTCCCGACGCGCGTTCGGGCGGCTGCCGAGCAGGGCATCGCTTCCGGCTCCGGCGGTCAGCACCGTCAGCGCGGCTTCGGCATACCCGCGCTTTCCTGTCGCCTTCCACTCCACCCCGCGCACCCGCTCGCGCCCGCCCCGGCCCGGCTCCCGCACCAGCGCCGTTGCGGCGGTGTGCGGAAAAAGATGAGCGCCGTGCGCCTCGGCATCCCGCGCCAGCGCCCGCGCGAGGCGCGGAATGTCCGGCACGGCGGCTTCCCAGACCAGCGCCGCGCCGGTGAGGCCCTCTGCGCTCAGGCCCGGCGCTCGCTTCAAGGCCGCGCGGGCCGATAAAAGCTGATGCACCCGCAGGGCATAGTCGAAGCCGAGGGCGTCGGCCAGCGCCAGCCCGGCCCGCAGCCGGGCCTGCGCCAGCAGGCTGTCCCGGTAAAACGGCACCAGGCACGCCTGCGGCTGGACCAGGCCCGGCGCGGTCGCGAGCAAAATCTCACGCTCCCTGATGTCTTCGCGCACCCGCGTAAAGTCCAGCGTTCCCAGCGCTCCGAGGCCGCCGACAATCAAGCCGCTGCCGCGCGACACCGCCCCGCCCCCCCAGTCTTCCGCCTCAAACAGCGCCGCCCGCAGCCCGCGCAGCGCGGCGTCCCGCGCAATCCCCGCCCCGAGCAGCCCGCCGCCGACGACAATTAGGTCAAACCTCAAATCAGAACGCTCCGCACTCATACTGCCAGTATACCAGCCCGATATTATACCAGCCCGATATTTTTTCTTGTTGCCAGCTTTTGGACGCCGTGTTAATACTGTCTTAACATAAGCTCGGTATACTCAGCCCTGCCAACGCACTTGGACCGCTAGAACTTGTCGCCGCTAGAAAAGGAACGTCTATGAAACGCAAAGGCTTCACGCTGATCGAGCTTCTCGTCGTCATCGCCATTATCGCGATTCTCGCCGCGATTTTATTTCCCGTCTTCCAAAAAGTCCGCGAAAACGCCCGCCGGACCGCCTGCTTGTCCAATGAAAAGCAGATCGGCCTCGCCGTTCAGCAGTACACGCAGGATTACGACGAAAAGCTGTTTTTCTACGCGGCGGCTTCGCGCAACGGAGCCGTTGTCGCGCCGGCGAATGCCAACGCGGTACGCTGGTGGAACGCGCTGATGCCGTTCATCAAAAGCAACGCGGTGTTCACCTGCCCAAGCGACAGCGGGCCGACACCCAGCAAAGACGCTGCTGGAAATGCCGTCATCCCACGTTCCTTTATCGCGCTGCGGCCTGCGGAAGCGCTGTCTCTCGCACAAATTCCCGACCCGGTCGAAACCATTGTCATTGCCGAGAAATGGGACAAGAACCCGGCGGGCGCAGCCATCACCGATAGCTGGGTCGAGCCGTTCAACGGCGACTTCGGCTACAACCCGCAGACAAAGCGGATGGACCTGGTCGGCGACCGGCACAGCGGCGGCACGAACTGCGTGTTCTTTGACGGCCATGCGAAGTGGTATCGCCCGACAACGCTGATCAACAGCAAGGACTTGACCGGCTGCCAGCTTGTTCACGATTATCCGGTCGCCGATATGAGCCTGTCGAACTCGAACTCAGCAGCTCCTTCGCCCTACGGCGGCTTCGTGAATATCTGCAACAACTTCACTTATTAGCGAGGAAAACAATGCAAACGAAAACACTCCTCGCGGCTCTTGCTGTTTTCGCCGCCGTCACGCCCTCCGGTGTTTTGGCGCAGGGCGCGAAGCCCCACGGCGCGATGATGAAGCACGGCGCGGGCAGCAAAATGGTCGCTTACGACGCCAAAGACAAGCGCTACTACTCGGTTGCCTGGGCCAAAGCACACGGCATGCATGACAAGGGCGGCGACCCGCTGACCATTGTTTCAATGGCGAGCCTGCCCAAAGACGCCAAAGAAAGCAAAGCGATGCACGGCGCAAAGCTGTAGCGCCCTAAGCGCAGGAACCAGATAAGCCGCCCGGCGCATCAGCGCCGGGCGGCTTTTTTTACCTACCCTGCTCGCTGAGGCTCGCCGCCCCTCCCGCAGCGGGAAGGGCCAGAGTTTAAGACCTAGGAGCGCTGCTTGGTGCGCCCTGTGTTCCCGCTGCACCCGGCGTCATCAGGGTTTCCTGCCCTTCCCGCTGCGGGAGGGGCGGCGAGCCTCAGCGAGCGGGGCAGGTAAAACGCCCCGGTTCCACTGCTTGGAACCGGGGCGCTTTGGTCTCGGGCGGCGGGCGCTGCTCGCTGCCGCTGTGTCTGCCGGGGGTCAGCGCGGATTAGTCATCGCTGTCCTTGCGGGCCGTCTTGGCGGCGGCTTTCGGCGTGCCGAGCAGGCGGACCGAGTGGCGAGCGGCGGGCATTTTGGAATGGATGCCCTTGACGCTCTTCCAAATGACTTCGTTCAGAACAGCCTCGGGAGCGCTGTCAGGATGAACAAAGTCCATGCCGGCGCAGAGTTTTTCCAGCGGCAGAAGCGCACTGCCGGCGGCTTTGGCCGGGGCAACCCCGCTGAGGATGGACGCGGCGGGCAGGATGGATGCGTACTGGCCGCCGTTGCTCGGCGCGGTGTCGAAGTCCAGAATAGGGTTCGCAATCGCGTCGTACTGGTTCATCGGCGGAATGTTCAGCAGCAGCTCCATCGTGTGCAGAACGCTGTCGGTGTTGTAGAACGTGTGGTCCACCGATGCTGTCTTGATGTAGGGGCTGATGACATAGCAGGTCGAGCGGTGGCCGTCCACATGGTCCGGGCCGTCCTGGGCATCGTCTTCAATCACAAAGATCGCCGACGAGTTCCAGATCGAGCTTTTGCTGATGGCTTCCACAAACTGACCGATGCTGTAGTCGTTGTCGGCGACTTCTGCGGTCGGCAGGTGAGTCCCCGCGCTGACGCCCTGCGTGTGATCGTGCATGAAGCGCACGGTCTCAAACGCCGGAACGGTGCTGCCCGTGGCGTCTTTCGCCAGCATCTGCTGGAACTCGCGGTTCCACTCGCTGAACCGGCTCGGCATATTATAGTGGCCGTAGGTCGCCGTCGGGTACAAGCTGCCGACCGCCGCCGGGCCGTCGCTGTCGGCATACGCGGCGTCGTAGCGCCGGAAGTCAATGTCGGTCACGCCGCCGCCGTCATGGCCCGCCGGGCGCAGGCCGAGGTCGGTGGGATAATTGTCCGGCGTGTTCTTGTTGTCGCCGAACAGCGCAAAGAAGCCGTAGTTGCGGTACGACAAGCCCGCTTTCTGCACATCGTCCCAGATATGGCCGCCGGGGGCCAGCGAGACATCGGTGATTGCCGGAGCAATGCCCGTATTTTTGTCCTTGAACGGCGAGTTCGGGACCAGCGCGACGCCGTAAGGGTCGCTGACGGGGAAGCCGCCGACCGGGTAGTTGTTGTTTGCGCCCTCAAAGTCGTAGTTCCGGCCCCGGCCGCTGTAGTTGTACGGCAGGTTCTTGATGACGCTTTCATTGGCGTGGCCCTGCGTGGACCAGGGCCAGCCGTCGCCCGATGCTTCGCCGCAGTCGAAGAAGTTGTCGAGCAGCACAAAGCGGGACGCCAGTGCATGCAGGTTCGGGGTCACGTCTTTGCCGAACAGCACAAGCGACGGGTCGCCGTTGCCCTGCGGCAGATCGCCGAGCACCTGGTCATACGTCCGGTTCTCTTTAACGATATAGAACACATGCTTGATTTTGCCGGAGCCAAGCGCGATGGACGCCAGCGGGTTCGGGCCGGGATTGGCGATTGCGCTGATTTTGTTGTTCGCCAGCGTCGCCTGCGTGTAGGCCGCAAGCTGGGTCGAGCCGGGAACCCGAATGGTTTCCACCGTGCCTTCGATCTGGTTCAGGTCGTACTGGCCGGCAAACGAGAACTGCTGGTAGCCGGGGTTCGGGTAGCGGGCCTGGGTCCCTTTGGCGTTGGCGACCAAAATCACCGGCTTGACCGGGGACGCGACCACAGCGGTCGGATACCAGCCGGCGGGAATGTAGCCGATGAGGCTGTTTGAGGCCGTGTCCACGACGCCCACGGCGTTCAGGTCGCCGAGGGAAACGTACAAGCGGGACTCGTCCGGGGTCAGCGCGAGGCCGGTGGGGGTCGCGCCGCTGAGGCCGCGTGCGCCCGCCGGGATCATCAAAATCGTGCTTGCAACCGTGTTGCTGGCCGTGCTGACGACCGAAACGGTCTCGGAGTGGGCATTGGCGACATACAGCTTGGTCTGGGCTTTGTTGAGCAGCAGCGAAATCGGATGCTGGCCCGTCGCGAGGGTTGTCGTCAGGCTCGGAGACGCCGGAGTCGCGCAGTTCAGGACCGACACGGTGCCGTCGCGCTGCGAGGTGACATACACTTTGGAGCCGTCGCTTGTCGCCGCCACCGACAGCGGGAAGTTGGTCGGCGAGAAAGGAATGTTCGCGGTGGGAATGTTCAGCGTGCTGACCGGCTCGACAAACGAGTAGCGGCCCACTTCTGCGCCGGACGCCGTGCTGATAATCGCTACAGCGCCGGGGGTGGTGATGTCGCCCGCGCCGCCGGAGCCGTAGGTTTCGTTGATGGCCGCGTACAGGTAGCCGCGCCCGTCGAGCGCGACGCCTGCCGGGAAGTCGCCTTTTTTCAGCGCAATCGTCCGGGTCAGCGTCGGCACGCCGCTCGGGCTGATGGTCACCACCGCAATCGCCGCGCTGGCCCCTTCCGACGCATACACGGTCGAAGAGCCGTCGGCGTTGGACACGGCGGCAAGGCCGTAGTACAGTCCGGGCGGGCCGTAGGAGCCGTCGCCGTTGTCCGCCCCGAAGACAAGCGCCGGGGCGGCGTCTTTGCCGGTGGCGGTGCTCAAAACATGAAGCGACTGGCGGAAGCCCATGTCGCTGGAAACGGCCCATTTGCCGTCGGGCGTGGCGATCATGTTCATCGGCAGGCTGCCGACGGCGACCTGGGTGCCGACCGGCGGCTGGGTGATGCTTTTGCCGGTCACGAGCGGCACCGGCGGCGCTCCCACGACAATGCTGGGGCTTTGCGCTGTTGCAGGCGCGGCGAGCAGCGCGAGGGCTGCGGCGGCGGCTCCGCAAAAGAGGGCCTGATGGCGAAGAAATCGAGTAGTCATCGTTGTCTCCTTGTGGTTATCTGGAACGCGCCGGCGTTTTACCTGCCGGCGCGTTTTCTTGTCGTTCCGCGCTAATCGTCCGCGTCCCGCTTGGCGCTTTTGCCGGCCGCCGTTTTGCTGCCGAGGTGCAGCCGGGCTTCAATGGCCGGGTTGCGGCGCGGGGCGGGCATCTTCGCGCCGATGCCTTTGACGCTCTGCCAGAGGATAGAGTTGAGCGGGCCGGCGGGAGCGCTGTCCGGATGGGCGAAATCCATGCGGTTGGACAGCGCGGCAAGGGCATGGCCGGCATGACCCGGCAGAAGCTGGGCCGACTTGTTGTTGATTTCTTTGATAATCGCGGCGTCCGGCAAAATCGCCGCGTAAGCGTCGCCGTTGCTCGGGGCCGTGTCGAAATCCAGAATCGGGTTTGCCGTCGCATCGTACTGATTCATCGGCGGCAGGTTCAGCAGCAGCTCAATGGTTTTGAGAACGCTGTCGGTGTTGTAGAACGTGTGGTCCACCGAGCTTTTTTTAATGAACGGGGAGGCGACAAAGCAGACTGAGCGGTGGCTGTCCACATGGTCCGGGCCATCCTGCGAGTCGTCTTCAATCACGAAAATGGCCGTGTTGTTCCACAGCGGCGAATGGCTGATGAGGTCCACCGTCTGCCCGACCGCATAGTCGTTGTCGGCATTTGCGGAGCGGGGCGAGTGGATGCGCGGTGACGACGTGCGGAACCCCTGCGTGTGGTCGTTGCTGTATTTCAGCATCAGGAAGTTCGGCACCGAGCCGCCGGTCGGGTCGGCTTTCAGCATTTCCGCCAGCTCACGCTTGAACTCGGAGACTCGGCTCGGCGAGTTGTAATGCCCGAACGTCGGAATGTTGTACAGGCCCGGCGCGGACGTATCGGCCTGCACCGGGTAGGCGGTTTTTCCGGCGGGGATGCTCGGGAATGCGCCGTAGGTGAGGAAGTAGGCGGCCTCGCTGTCGGCGAAGTTCTGGTCATAGCCGCGCATGTCGAAGTCGCTGACCCCGGCTTTGGACAGGTCCGCCGGAGCGTCTGCCGGCGAAGTCGGGATGATGCCGACCGGCTGAAGGCCCGCGCTGCCGGGATAATTCGACGGAAGCTGCAAATCGCTCGCCGGGCCGACCCCGAACGACGTGAACCAGCCGTAGTTGCGCTGCGACAGGCCGGCGTTTTTGACCAGGTCCCAGATGTGCCCGCCGGGAGCTTCGGAAACGTCGGCGATTGCCGGGGCGGCTTTGCCGAAGAACGGCGAATCTTTGCCGACCAGCGGCTGGCCGTAAGGGTCGGCGGCGGGGAAGCCGCCGGTCGGGTAATTGTTGTTGGAGCCTTCGTAGTCGTAGTTGCGGCCCCGGCCGCTGTAGTTGTACGGCAGGTCTTTGATGACGGCTTCGTTGGCCTGCCCCTGCGTGGACCAGGGCCAGCCGTCGCCGGACGCTTCGCCGCAGTCGAAGAAGTTGTCGAGCAGCACAAAGCGCGACGCCAGCGCGTGCTGGTTCGGGGTGACATTTTTGCCGAAGATCGCGAGGCTGGGATCGCCGTTGCCCTGTGCCACATCGCCGAGCACCTGGTCATACGTCCGGTTCTCTTTGACGATGTAGATGACATGCTTGATGCCGCCGCCGAGGCGGCTGATGGACTGGAAGGGGTTCGCCGGAGTGGCAGTTGAAGCCGTGATGCGGTTGTTCGCCAGGGTCGCCTGCGTGTACGCCGCAAGCTGGGTCGAGCCGGGAACGCGGATGGTTTCCACCGTGCCGATTTCAAGATACAGCCCGTAGTTCGGGTCGGAATTGCCGCCTGAGAATTGAAAGCTCGGGTTGGGGTTCCGCACGCTGGTCCCTTTGGCGTTGGCGACGAGAATCACCGGCTTGACCGGGGAGGCGACGACGGCCGACGGGTACCAGCCGGCGGGGATGTAGCCGATGAGGCTGTTTGAGGCCGTGTCCACGACGCCCACGGCGTTCATGTCGCCGAGGGAAATGTACAAGCGGGACTCATCGGGGGTCAGGCTCAGGCCGGTCGGGGTGACGCCCGGCAGGGTCGCCGCGCCTTTCGGGCGCAGGGACAGCGTGCCGGTCAGCGTGTCGGTGCTTGTGCTGACCGTGCCGACACTGTCGCCGCCGGCATAAGCGACATACAGCTTGGTCTGCGCTTTGTTCAGCAGCAGCGAGACGGGATGCGCCTGCGTGGCCGACGCCGCGCCGCTGGTGATGGTTTTGGCGAGCAGGGGGCTGGCCGGATTGGTCGTGTTGACCACAAACACGGCATCGTCGCGCTGAGACGACACATACACTTTGGAGCCGTCGGCCAGCGCCGTCACCGCATACGGATAGTTCGTATTGGAGCCGGGCGTGCCGAGCAGCAGGCGGGCCGTTTCCGGCGCGGCGGCGGCCGCCGGAGAGTTTTTCGCGGTCGGCAGCAGGGTTTTGGAGACGACGCCGGGGGCCTGGGTGTTGTAAACGACCAGGCTGCCGGGGGTGGTGGCATCGGTGATCGTGCCGCCGGTATACGCCTGGTTCACGGCGACATACAAGTAGCCCCGGCTGTCAAGGGCAATGCCCGCCGGGAAGTCGGCGGACCCCATCGGGATCGTGCCGACCGGGGACAGCTTGCCTGCTGCGCTGATCTGCAAAATGCCGACTGTGTGGTTGTTGCCCTGCGATGCGTACAGGGTAGACGAGCCGTCGCTGTTCGGCGCAATCGCCAGGCCGAAGTACAGGCCGGGATTGGAGCGGGTGGCCGGGTTGCCGAACTCAAGCGACGAGACTTGCTTGCCGGTGGCGGTATCCAGCACCGTCAAAAGCTGATGAAAGCCCATGTCGCTCGACACGGCATATTTGCCGTCGGGGGTCAAAATCATGTTCATCGGCAGGCTGCCGACGGCGACTTGGGTGCCGACCGGCGGCAGGGTAATGGTTTTGCCGGTGACCAGCGGGTTCTGCGCGGCGGCGGGAACGGCGGCCAGCGCGAGGGCTGCGGCGGCAAGCGAAAAAAGAGTGCGGGGGTCGGACGATTTCAGGCAGGACAATTTGAGACGGGTAAACATCGGTGTCTCCTTGAAAAGAGCACGGCGGGCGGCTGAGTTTCAGCCGCCCGCGCGGGAAAATTACAGAGTTTGGGCGGCTTTGCGGCGGCGGGCGACGGCGACGGTGCCGAGGCCAAGCGCCAGCAGCAGGCCGAGCGAGACGGTGGTGGACGCTTCCGGCACCGGGGCGTAGATGTTGACGGTGGTGTTGCCCTGGGTGCCGCCGAGGTTCAAGAGGCTGAACGTGCCGACGGCGGGGCCGACCGCCGGGTCGGGACCGAACAAATCGGTCGAAAACGACGTGAACACAAACTGCGAATACTGCGACGCCGGGTCGGCCGTCGGCTGGATCGTCAAGTTCAGCTTGCCGGAGCCGTCGGGGAGCAGGCCGGGAAACGACAGCGTGCCGGTCAGGGTCGCCGAAGTCAGCGCCCCGTGGGTCGGGTCCACGTAGCTGCTGCCGGGCAGGGACTTCAGGATCGGGCTGGCCGACGAGTCTCCCTGCTCGAGCGCGGGGTCAAACGGCGAGGAGCCGGGCAGGGTAAACGACTGGGTGGTGCTGTCGGCGAAAACTTCGTTGATTTGCAGGTTGTTGAAGTTGACCGAGTCAGCAACGGAGAACGTGGGGTCGCCGCCGACACCGGTAAGGTTGTTGACGGTAAATGCATAAAACGGAGTCTGCGCCGAGGCGCTGCCGGCGGACAGCAGGGCGGACGCGGCGACGGCAAGGCCGGCGACGACGCGCAGCGAAAGTGCGGTATTGGATTTCATGGGTGCTCCTTGAAGAACTTAACAGAGTACAACGCCTAAATTATACAAGGCCAATGTTAAGGCAGTATTAAGAAGGGGCGAAAATTCGGCGCGAACCGCGAGGCGGCTTACATAACGGCAAAGTTTCTTCGGCCATGCTCAAGTCGCTCGATAAAACCTCGGGCGAAGCCGTTGTATGGTGACGCGGGCGTGTGCGAGGGCGTGATTGTGTGCAAAGGCGCGATAGTTACGAGGGCGTGGGTACGAGGGCGTATTGATTGTACGAGGGCGTGAACACCCTCGCTGGGGGGCGCGGACGCCAAGCCGCCACCTGCGTGGCGGAAGATATAACTCTTGTTCGGTTTCCTGTCCCGCGCAGGCGGGACCTTAGCGCTTCGCTCCCCAGCGAGGGCGTTCACGCCCTCGCAAGCATCGCGCCCTCGCAAGCATCGCGCCCGCGTCAACACCAACGCTCTCGCGGCACCGGGCAAGGACTTCATCCGAGGTTTTTGTTCGGCCACGCTTTGGCAGGACTCCGCGCCCTCGGCGGCGAACAAAGCTTTGATGCTGAACGATACATCCTCCCCTGCCCCGCCGCCCGCCCCGCCTCAGCCGTCCCGGCGTCTGGACTCCCTCGATACCTGCCGGGGCATCGCCATTCTGGCCGTGCTGTTTATCCATGTGTCCGGCCACTTTCTGCCCGCGCTGCACCCGCCGAAGTCGCCCGCGCCGCCGAGCGCCGCCTGGTATGCGCTGGCCGTGCCGAACCTCGCCGCGCAGTGGGCCGTGCCCTGCTTTTTGATGCTCAGCGCGTTCGCCAATGCCCTCAGCCTCGCCCGCACCCCCGACCTCGGAAGCTACGCCCGACGGCGGCTTCACGCCGCCGTGCTGCCTTACCTGCTGTGGAGCGCGGTTTACATCGGGGTCCATTTTGCGCTCAGCCACGGCCGCCCCGTCAGCCTCGGACGCCTCGCCAAGCTGCTGCTGACCGGCACCGCCGAGTTTCACTTGTACTTTTTCGTGCTGGTCCTCGAGCTGTACGCGGTCCTGCCGCTGCTGCTGCCCGTGTTTCGCCGCCACCCGCCGTTTTGGGCGGTCGCCGCCGGAGCCATCGCGCTTCAAGCTTTGGTGTACGGCTTGAACCGCTTTGTGCCCATTCTCGCGCATCGGTTCCAAAGCACGATTTTGTGGGACATTCTGCCGGCGGCGCTCGGCGTGTGGCTGTGGAGCCAGGCAGACCGCTGGCCCGAGATTTTCCGGCGCGGCCTTTTCCCCGCGCTCGGCCTCGCCGCCGCCGCCGGACTGGTTTACACGCGCCTCGGGCTTCAAACCCTGCTGCCGCACGCCCACCTCAACACGGCGCTGTACCAGGCGGCTCAGTGGAGCTTCACCGCCGGCATGAGCTTTGTCGTGCTGGCGGGGGCGGACGCGCTTTCCCGCCGGCGACCGGCCCGCGTGCTGCCGTTTCTCGGCGCAGCGTCTTTGGTTATTTATGTGATGCACCCGCTGGCGATTATTGTTTTGGACAAGCTGGGGGGGAGGGCGCTGCACGCCGCGCCGGGCTTTGCGCTCTACTACGCGGCGTGCCTCGGCCTGCCGCTCGCGGCGGGCTGGGTGTGGGAACAGGGAAAGGCGGCGATTGGAGAGAGGCAGAGGCAGGAAGCGAGGGAATAAATTCCTTTCGCTAAACCCCATCCTTCGGATGTAGGACTATCACACGCCCGTCTCTTTCGTCCGAAGGACGACCTTAACAGCGAGTGAAGTTTACTTTCTCGCTTCTTCGCTCAATTACTTATGTCCGGTAACTGGCAGCAAGCGAGCCGGCGATGGCGTGCCAGCCGTCGGCGAGAATAAATACGAGCACTTTGGCGGGGAGCGAGATGACGGTCGGCGGGAGCATCATCATGCCCATGCTCATCAGCAAGGACGACACTACGAGGTCTATGATGATAAACGGGATGTAGATAATAAAGCCGAAGATGAAGCCGGTTTTCAGCTCGGAAATCACAAACGCCGGAATGACCACCTGCATCGGCAGGACATCGGCGGGGTGCGCGGCGTTGGTGATCTTCGGCACGGGCGTCCGGCTCATTTGCAGAAACAAGCGCAGGTCGGCTTTGTATGTCTGCGCGACCATGAAGCGCCGCAGGGGGATTTCGCCGCGCTCGAGAGCCGTGTTGAAGTCCATTTTCGAGCTGAGGTACGGCTGAATGGCCTCGGTGTTCATTTGGTTGAATGTCGGGGCCATCACGAAAAATGTTAAAAAGAGAGACAAGCCGAGCATCACCTGGGTCGGCGGAATGCTTTGCGTGCCGAGCGCGGAGCGCAGAAACGACAGCACGATCACAATGCGGGTAAACGCCGTGGTCATAATCAAAAGCGCCGGGGCCAGGGTCAGCACGGTCAGCAGCAGCAAAATCTGAAGCGTGTTGGCGACCTGCTGCGGGTTTTTCGCCGGGGCGCTGCCGGGAATGGTCGGCAGGGCGAAGGCCGGCGGCGCGAGGTGGGCGGCAGGCAGGGAAGCACGCGCGGAAAGCGGGCCAGACGCAGGCGCTTGGGCGGAAAGCGGTGCGGGAACTTGGGCGGGCGCTGCGCCGGGGCCGAGCGCAAGCAGCAGGCAGAGCAGCAAACAGCTTATCGGAAAATGGCGAGGCATCAAGACGGTTCCTCCGACGAATGGGGAGACAGCAGCGAGCGCAGGCGGGCATTGGCGGCGGCAATGCTGGAGCCGCTGTCCGGGCGGTCCGGCTCGGCACGCGACAAGTAATCCTCGAACCCCTCCGAAAGCGCGGCCTCGGCCGAAAGCGCGGCAGCCGGCGGGGTGTCCCATTCGGAAATCGCGCGGACGCTCTGCGCGGTCGCCCCGAGCAGCAGGGTTCGGCCGCCGGCCTGCACCACATGCAGCATCGCCCCGCCGGGGAGGGCCTGCGACGACACAACGCGCACTTCCTCGGCGCTGCCGGCGGCGGGCCGCCCGAACATCGAGCCGGCGATCCGGGCAGGCTTGCCGCCGCCGCCGGGCTTCACCAGGTTGAAGCGCTTCAAGACATACACCGTGCCCGCGACTCCGGCCAGCACAATCGCCAGGGCTTCCAGAGTCCGGCCTGCCGAGGCCGCCGGGTCCGGGGCGGCTTCCCCGACCGCCGGCAGGGCGCTGTCCCGCCCGCCGTAATCCGGCGCGGCGGCCGCCGGAGCCGGCGGCGGCGGGGGCGCGGCGGCGACGCTTCCCCCGGCCAGCAGGGCGAAACAAAACACGGCGGCAAGCGGCTTAAGCGGCGCGTTTAAATTAAGAGGCGTGTTTAGGTTAAGCGGCGCGGGCATGGGCATCTTTCTCCGCGCTGTCCCGGTCCCGCGCCGTGATGATTTCGGTGACGCGCACCCCGAAGTTGTCGTCAATCACAATCACTTCGCCCCGCGCCACCAGCAGGCCGTTGGCAAACAAGTCCACGGGTTCCCCGGCGATTTTATCCAGCTCGATAATTGAGCCGGCCGCAAGGTCCATGATGTCCCGGATCAGCAGCCGGGTCCGGCCCAGCTCCACCGTCACTTCCAGCGGAATGTCCCGCACCCGGCCCAGGCCGGAGCCGCCGCCGGTGTCAAACGACAGCGGCGGAGACGGGGCGGCAGCCGGCGCAAAGCTCGGCAGGTCCACCAGCCCGGCCCGCGCGGCTTCCACCGGCGGCTCGGAATACGCCCCCGAGTCGGAGTAAGCCCCCGAGTCGGAGTAAGCCGCGCCGCCGGACTCATCCTCCACGGCCTGCCCCGAGGCGGCGATCAGGGCGTCCAAATCCGCCTGCGACAGCATGCCGCCGCCGAAGGCGCTGCTTGTGGATTCACTGTCTTCAAATTCTGCCATTGCGGCTCGGTCTCCTCAACACGTTTCACATAAACTAAGCGAGCTTCGTCACCGGCCGTTTCAGTCGCCGGTCGTGACGGCTTCCCGGTGCGCGATCAGCTCGGCGACCGGCTCGACCACCCGCTCGATCTGCACGGCCAGCATGCGGCCCCGCAGCCCGGTGCGCCCCCGAAACTTGACATGGTCGCCGATCAGCAGGTCTACTGTCCCGAGCTTGTCTTTCGGGGCGTGCGGATCGCTCGACTCCGGGCACACTTCCATCGGCAGCACCTGGCCGACCATCAGCTCGGTCAGGTCGGCGACGGTGAGCGACGCCCGCCCCAGGCGGGCGACGCACGGCACGGCGGTGGTGTTCAGCCGCCGGGCGAGCTGCTCGGCATGCGAGTTCGCCGCTTTTTTGCGGTCGGACGCAAACCAGCGCTGGGTGGACAGCTTGGCGAGGATCGGCTTAATCAGCAGGTACGGGATGCACAAGCTGACCAGCCCCCGGTACTCGCCGATCCGCACCTCAAACAGCACCAGCACAATGGTATCGTTGCCGGGCACAATCTGCACAAACTGGGACGATGTTTCCATCGAAGCCAGCTCAAAGTCCAGCGGATGCACCGTTTCCCAGGCGGTCCGCAGGTCGGCCAGGCCCATCTCGACAATGGTGCTCGCCAGCATTTTTTCAATGTCGGTCAAGTCGCGGGCGATCTTCCCCGCCGCGCCTTTGCCGCCGAGCAGGCGGTCCAGCATGGAAAACAAAAATGTCAAGTCAATCTCGAAAATCGCCTGCCCGGACAAAATATCTACGTTGAGAATGTTCAGCAGCGAGTTCGAGACCGTTTTCATGTATTCTTCGTAAGGCACCTGCTCGACCGACATCAGCTCCACTTCCACTTGAGTCCGCAGATGCCCGGCCAGCGACGACATAAAGTAGCCGGCAAAGTTTTCATGCAGCATTTGCAGGGCGCGGACATGGTCTTTGGAGAGCTTGTCGGGCCGCCGAAAGTCATACACTTCATACGCCGGCGGGGGAATGCTCCGGCGCTGCGCCGCTTGCAGCGCCAGCCCGGCGGCGGCCCGGCGGCGCTTGTGCAGCGGCAGCAGGACCCGCCCTTCGGCGGGGCGCGACTGCGGGGCGGTCGCCGACACTTCCATCACCGCCCGGCGCTGCTCCGCCGCTTCATTCGGGGCCGGCGCGTCTGCGCCGGACATGGCCGCCAGCAGGGCTTCAATTTCAGTTTGGGATAACGCGTCAGCCATAGGTAAAATTACCGGGTCGGAAAATAAAAAATAAAAGAAAAAAGCACCGGGCGCATTTCGCGCTCGGTGCTTTTATTCCATACTGCCCGCCGAATGTTCACAAGAGAATTCTTCGGCGCATTACTGGGTCACAAAGTTCGTAAAGTACACGCCCTGCACATCTTCCTCGCCGAGCGCGGCGTTGACATTCTTTTTGATGTCGGCTTTCAGCTTTTCGCGGCCTTTAGTCGGCGTCACCTGGTCGCGGGACTGGCTCGACAGGGCTGTCAGCACGGCGTCGCGGATCGCCGGAGTTTCTTCTTTGAGCGACTCGGCGGTTTTGCCTTTGGCTTTGTCCAGCTCCAAGCCGACCGTGACTTTCAGAAAGTGGTCCGAGCCGGGGTCGGACAAATTGACCAGAAACTCGTCGAGGGCCATCACCGGGCCTTTTTCTATCTTTTTGGCCGCCCCGGCGTCTTTCTGCTTGGCCCCGGCTTTTTGGACCATCATAAAGGCCGCGCCGAGGACGACCACGGCAAAGACGGCCATGAGGATCATCATCGGCGGGCCTTTTTTGGCCCCGGCGGGGGCGTCTTTTTTTTCGTTTTTATCGGCCATGCGGCGCAGTTCTCCAGTGGGCGGGATTGAATTCGTGCGCCCATTTGATGGGGGGCGCACTTTTAATATCGGCGGCGCGGCACCGAAACTTTACGGGGACTTTCCGGGGACGCTGCCGGGGCGTCACTGCGCCGGGGACGTGGCTACCCCGCCGGCGGGGTAGCGGCGCAGCAGAACAATCTCGACCCGGCGGTTCTTGGCCCGGCTCGCTTCGGTGTCGTTGGCGGCCAGCGGATGCTGGTCGGCGCAGCCCGACGCTTCCATTCGCGCGGGGGAAACGCCCTGCGACTCGAAGAAGCGCAGCACGGTGGTCGCGCGGGTCGTGGACAGCTCCCAATTCGACGGAAACCGCTCGGTGTGGATCGGCAGATTGTCGGTGTGGCCTTCGACCCGGACCGGGTTCTTCGGGACCGTCTGGGTGATTTTAGCGACCGTCGCCAGCAGGCTCAGCTCTTCGGGCCGCAGGTCGGCCTGCCCCCGCGCAAACAGCATTTTGTCGGTCATCACCGTGACAATCACCCCGCGCTCGTTGCGCGACACCTGCATCATGCCCTGCAAGCGGTTTTTTTCAATGTAGGCTTTGACGGTCTGGTAGGCTTTGTCGAGGCCGTTGGCGTCCTGCTGGGATTTGGCGTTTTTGATGAAATCCTCGCCGGACGTTTGGCCGGTTTTGCTGGAATTCATAATGGAAGGCGTGGCGTTCAGCCCGCCGCCCCGGCTGAAAATGGTCGGAACGCCGGTCATGGCGCTTTCGCCGAAGCCCGACCGGACCGAAATCGCAAGCTGCTGAAACTTGGCCTGGTTCATCACGGACATCGAGTAAAGCATGATAAAAAACGCCACCAGAAGCGTGATCATATCGGCGTAGGTGAGCAGCCAGCGCTCGGAGTTCTCGTGCTCCGCTTCGCCGCCTTTTTTCTTTTTGCCTGCCATGGCGTGTTGGTCTCCCTATCGTGCGCGAGGAATTGAACTTCGTTATGCCCTCGGCATTACTTCGTCCGAAGGACGACTTTAACAGCGAGTGTTACTTCCTCGCTCCTGCGATGTCTGCCTACACCGCCGCCGCTTCGGCTTCAATCGCGCGGCGGATTTTCGGCGACAGGAACGCTTTCAGCTTTTCTTCGACAATGCGCGGGTTGTCGCCGGCTTGAATGGCGAGAATGCCTTCCATCATAATCTCCCGCACCAGCACTTCCTCGTGCGAGATGGCTTTAAGCTTGTTGCCGAGCGGCAGAAACAAGAGGTTTGCCGAGCAGACGCCGTACAAAGTCGCAATAAACGCCGCCGCAATGCTCGGCCCCATCGAGCCGGGGTCGGACAAGTTGGCGAGCATATGCACCAGGCCCGACACCGTGCCGATCACCCCCAGCGTCGGCGCGAAGCCGCCCATCGTGCCGAACAAGTTCGCGCCTTCATGGTGCCGCGCCCCGAGAAACTGAATGTCGGTTTCCATGATCTCGCGGACCAGCTCCGGGTCGGTGCCGTCAATGGCAAGCTGAACGCCTTTTTTGAGAAACGGGTCGTCCATTTTCTGCACTTCGTCTTCCAGTGCCAGCAGCCCTTCGCGGCGGGCTTTTTCGGCGTAGCCGACCAGCGTTTTGATCAGGTGCCCGACATCTTCTTTCTTCGCCATAAAGGCGTTCTTGACGATGCCCGGCAGGCCGGTGACGGTAGACAGCGGAAAGCAGATCATGGACGCGCCGAGCGTGCCGCCGAACACCAGCAGCGCCGCCGACGGGTTCAGCAGCGCGGACAGCTCGCCGCCTTCGATGAGAATGGAGCCGAGAAACGCGCCCCAGGCGAGCACGAGGCCGATCAGTGTTGCGATGTCCATTTATTCTGCCTTTTCGTGTGTGCCGGCGGCGGCTTTCAGCTCGCCGGCGTGGACCCCCGCCACCGGCGGGCGCGGGAAAATGCCGGCCCGCCGCCGGAACTCGACCACGCGGTCTACAATCTCGGCGGCGGCTTCTTTGACCAAAATCTTTTTGCCGGTGACCAGCGTGATGTGGGTGTCCGGGAGGGACTCGACGATCTCGATAAGGTCGGCGTTGACGATAAACTCGCTGTGGTCGAACCGGGTAACGGTAATCATAAGGGGGTGTTCTCTGATATGTTCTCTGAAGCGTTTGGGCTTTAAAGCGGCCCGCCCCGGCGCATGCGCCGGGGCGGGGCCGGGTGACGGCCGGAGTTAGGTTACTGCTTGAGCCGGATCACATCGTCTAAAAGCTGGTCCACGGTGGTGATAATTTTCGTGTTCGCCTGGAAGCCGCGCTGGGTGACGATCATGGACGTAAACTCATTGGACAAGTCCACGTTGGACTGCTCCAAGTAGCCGGTGCTGATCTTGCCGAGCGACGACGACAGCGCGGTGCCGATGGTCGGCAGGCCGGAGTTGATCGAAGTCGTGTACATGTTGCCGCCCTGCCGCTGAAGGCCGGCGTTGTTGGGGAAGTCCGCCAGCGCCATTTGGCCGAGCACGCGGGTCAGGCCGTTGTTGAAGACGCCGGAGATAGCTCCGGTGTCATCCACCGCAAACGACTGCAACGTTCCCGGCGCGAAGCCGTTCTGCGAAGTCGGCGCGGCGCTGGATGCCCCGGCGATCTGGGTGACGCTGCTGAAGTCCGGGGCAATCGGCTGGGAGGCCGTCGCGCCGTCGGTGGGGGACAGTGTGACGCTTCCCGTGGCCGCCGTCTGCTTGCCGGTGGCGTCAAACGTGATCGTGCCGGAGCCGGCCGCGCCGGCGTCGCCGGACGCGCTCCAATCCCAGGTGTTCGCGGCGGCGGCACGGGTGAACGACAAGGTGACGTTGGCCGGCTCGCCGAGGCTGTCGTAAACTTTGATGGTGCGGTTGTACGGGGCCGTGCCGGACGCCGGGGTCCCGCCGGCGGCGGGAACATACGGCGTGGACTCGGCGCTGAGGTTGCCGCCGAAGGCCATGTTGGAAGTCGGCTGCACGGCGGTCAGGCCGCCGACCGGAATGGACAGCTTGGACGACGACGAGATTTGCTGAGTGGTGTCTATTTTGCCGTTCAAGTCCGCTTTCCAGCCGAGCACGTTCGCGCCGCTGGAAGCGTTGACGAGGCTGCCGTCGCTGTCCAGCGTAAACGAGCCGTCGCGGGTATAGGAAACGCCGGTGCCGTTGGTGTTGCCGAGCATGAAGTAGCCGTTGCCCTGGATCGCCATGTCGGTCGGGCGGGCCGTGGCCTGAAGGCCGCCCTGGGCCATGACCGTCGCGATGGCCGAAACGCGCACTCCGAGGCCGACCTGCTGCGGGTTGGTGCCGCCGTCGTTTTTGGACGGTGAGCTGGCCCCTTGAATGGTCTGCGAAAGCTGGTCTTCAAATGTCACCCGGCCCGATTTGTAGGCAGTGGTGTTGACATTGGCAATGTTGTTGCCGATCACGTCCATCGAGGTCTGCTGGGCTTCAATCGCGGAAATCCCGCTGTACATGGCTTGTAACAAAATCGTTCTCCTGGAGGGTCGGCGGCCTGCATTCGTGCGGACCGCCTCGGGGTCAGGCAGCGTCCTCCGGGGAGGTCCGGCTGCGTTCTCAAAAGTGCGCCTAGAGGATCATGGCGCTGTCAATGTTCGTAAAGATGTTTTCTTTCAAGGCGTCGGACGCCACGGCGGTAATCACGGTGCGGTTGGCGACCGAAACCACAAACGCGGTTTTGTCCATCAGCAGCAGCGAATCTTTGGCTCCTTTCACGGCGGCTTTGGTCATGGCCTGGCCGAGCCGGGCGACATCGCTGTCGGACAGCGTGATCTGCCGCGAGGCGAGGCGGGTCTGGGCATGGCCTGAGAATTTGATTCCGGCGCGGGCGGCGGACGCCGTCAGCGTGTCTCCGACTTTGCCTTGCAGAACTTGGTCGAAGCTCGGCCCGGCGGGCCTAGCCTGGGCATCGGGCGCGGTCCGGGAAGCGCCCATCGGCGGCGCGGTGCGGATTCGGTTTTCCAGATCAAGAGTAGACATGGCGTTACTGAATACCGGTGACGGTCGAAGCGTCAATGCTCTGCCCGCCGACTTGCAGATAATTTTTGCCGTTCAGCACCGACACGGACGACACGACCCCGGAGATGCCGGCGCTTGTGTCGGTGGCGGTCGAGACGGTTTTGCCGATCAGCGCGGCGCTTTGGGCGACATTGGCGAAGCTCTGGTTTTGGGTCAGCGTTTGGTTCAGGGTCGTCGTTTCCTGAAGCTGCGAAAACTGGGCAAGCTGCGACAGCGTCTGGGTCTGGTCTACCGGCTGGGTCGGGTCCTGGTTTTTCAGCTCGTTGACCAAAAGCAGCAGAAACTGGTTTTGGCTGACCGACGCCGCGTTGGACGTTTTCTTGACGGTGCCGTCGGGGTTGACATTGGACGCCGTCCCGCTGGCATTGGTCGGGATCGCCGAAACGGCGGAATGGGCAAACATAGCGTTTTCTCCTTCTTTCAAGCCTTCGCAGCGATTAAGCGTGCGTGTCGAGCCGGCCCGGCGCAAAGCGGCGGGCGGGAGCCGGATCGGCGGCGTCCGCTTCCGGCAGCGGCAGGGCGTCGGCCGGCGGCGGGGCGGGGCGTCCGTTGTCCCCGCCGCCCGCGCCGAAGCTGCTTGCCCCGAAGCCGTTTGCTCCGAAGCCGCCTGTTCCGGCATTGTCTGCCAGGAAGCGCATCGGACCGTCGTCCTGCCGGACGAAAGCATTGGGTGCGGCGGGGTCGGCGGCTTTCACCGACACTGTCAGGTGCGTCAAGTGCAGGCCCGAGGCCCGCAGGGCATGGTGCAGGGCGTCGGTGCCGCTTTGCAGCGCCGCTTTCACCTGCGGCGTTTCCGCGACAATATGGGCCGAAACGGTTTTCGCCGCGCCGTCGTCCTGCCCCGGCGTCACCGTGACCGAGACATGCAGGCTGCCCCAGTCTTTGGGGTGAAGCTGAAGGCTCATCTGCTGCGGCGTGTTCGGTTTCGCGGCCTGCGCCGCCGCCCCCACCCCGCCGGCGGCCTGGGCGATCACTTCCGCCCGGTCCGCCGCCGTCAGCGGCCTGAGTTCAGGCGTTTTCGCTGTTTCCGTCGCCAGTGCCGTGGCCGGAAGCAGTGCGGCGTCCGGCCTGCCGCCGGCTGCGTCGGCGTCTGCGCGGTGCTCGCCCGGCTTTTCGGGGGCGGGCAATTCGGCGGCCAAGCCTGCCGCCTCAGCGGCGGGTTTGGACAGAGCGGTTGGGGTCGGCACGGGCAGCGTCCTGGTAGAAGTATCGGCATTTCCCTCCGCCGGCTTCAGGGCCGCCGCCCCCAATTTCCCCGCGCTTTTGCCGGGGTCGGGAGACGGCTTGCCGGGAAGCGCCGCTTGGGGCGCGGGGCCGGCGGGAGCGGGAACGAGGCCAAGAGCCGCAGCGCTCGGCGGCGGCGCGGCAGCCGGCAGGGCTTCGGGCGGAAGTGCGGCCGGGGGCGCTTGGGAAGCGGCGGCCGGCGGGTTCGGGTCCGGGACCGTGTTCGGGCGCACGCCGGCCGGTCCGGCAGGAAGCGCCGCCGGGGCCGAAACGGCGGGCGGCGCGGCAGACAGGGGCCGTGCCGGCGGCGAGGCGGAAGGCGCGGTGCCGGCGTCCTGCCCTGCGGGCGGCACGGGGCCGGATACAGGGGGCTGCGGCAGCGCGGGGTCAAGCGGCGCAGCGGCGGATGGGAGGGCCGAAGCGGGAACACGCGGCGCGGCCGGCCCCGGCGCTATCAAGGCCGCCGGGGCCGGAGCAGGCAAGCGCCAAGTGCGCGGCAGAGCCAAACTTGCAGCGGAAACCGGACTTGCAGCGGAAACCGGACTTGCAGCGTAAGCAGGGCTGCCGTCAAGTGCCGCGTCAGCTTTCAGCGGCAGCGACGCGCCGGGCCGTGACGCCGCCGTCGGCAGCGGGGCCGCGCGGAATGCAGGGGTAAAGTCAGGAGCAGCGGTCGAAGCAATGCCCACGGAAGCCGGGCTGACCGGGACAGTGCTGACCGGGACAGTGCTGACCGGGACAGTGCTGACCGGGACAGTGCTGACCGGGACAGTGCTGACCGGGACAGTGCTGACCGGGGCCGAGGCAATCGGGGCTGCTCCGGCGGAGACCGGTGCGAACCCAGGCGCTTGTGCCGGCGGCGCGGCCTGCACGGGCAGGGCAGCGGCAAGGACCGGCGGCGGCAGGACAAGCAGCGGCACAGGCACGGCGGCAGGCGGCGGCAGGCTGAGCGGATCGGCCGGCGCAGGCAGGCCGCCGGGGGCGGGAAAAGGCAACTCACTTGCTTTGCTTTTCGCTTTCGGCAGGGCCGGAGCGGAAATCGGCAAAGTGTCCATTGTCTTCAGATTTGCAGTTTTTAGGTCTGCGGGTTTCGGCACCGGCGTCAGCAGCGTCAGGCTGACACTCGGTGTTTGGCTTCTGGCGGGCAGGCCGCTTTGGGCGAGAAGCGCGGCAAACAGCGCCGCGCCGGGCGGGGCCGGCAGGGTCGGCCCGGCGCTCGAAGCGCCCGGCGGCGCGGATACAGGCGCTGCCGGCAGGCCGACGGAAAGGTCGGGGGGCATCGTGACCTCCTTCTGAAATGTTAAGCGTCACTGGTATTGTTGGCAGGGGCGGGGGAAAACAAGAGGGAAAAACGAGGGGGCAAAAAAAGAGCCGCCCGGCGCGGGGTGCGCGGGGCGGATGGGGAAAGAAGCGTGGGCCGGGACAAGAGCGAGGAAGTGAACTTCACTCGCTAGTTAGAGTCGTCCTTCGGACGAAAGAATCGTAATCGCAGCGTGGTCTTCTGTCCGAAGGACAGCTTTAACAGCAGGGACGCAGTAATGCCGAAGGCAGAAAAAGGCAGACAGAAGTTTACTTCCTCGCTCTTGTCCCGGCCCACGCTCACACCTTCGCTTTTTCTTCAATAGACTGGCCCGAGTCCTGCTTGGACTTGTCGCCTCCGGTGGACTTCAAGTAATCGTCGTTGAAGCGCTTGATGCCGATGTCGGTCAGCGGGTGCTTGAACAGCATTTCCATTGTCTTGAACGGGATCGTCGCGATGTGCGCCCCCGCTTTGATGCTTTCGGTCACTTGGAGCGGGCTGCGAATAGACGCCACCAAAATCTCCGGGTCTTTGGGGAAATCGTAGGTTTCGACCATGTTGACCGCTTCCACAATGTTCAGCGGCGCTTCGAGGCTGCCCATGTCGTCAATGCGCCCGACAAAGAACGAGATAAACGACCCGCCGGCTTTGGCGGCAATCAGCGCTTGCGGCAGCGAGAAGATCAGTGTGACATTGAAGTTGATGCCCTTCGGCGACAGCTCTTTCACCACTTCCATCGAGTTCTCGTTCATCGGGACTTTGACATAGATGTTCGGCGACCACGACGCGATGTCCTGGGCTTCCTTCATCAGCTTGTCCACGTCGGTTTCGACGCATTCCGCCGAGACGGGCATTTCCTGACCCACAATATCAATAATTTCCATCACCCGCGTCTTGTGCGGAATGCCTTCTTTGGCAATCAGCGACGGGTTCGTCGTCACCCCGTCGAGAATGCCCCAAGCCATCGCCTGCTTGATCTCGTCCACATTCGCCGTGTCAATAAAAAACTTCATAATCCGTGTGCCTCCTCAGCAGCCTATGTTGTCAGCGTCAAGCCTATATACCCGTCTTGGCGGAAAAGTGTGCGGGGAAAGACAAGGCGGCTTTGGGAACAGGGCTTGACCTAAGTGCC
Organism: Capsulimonadaceae bacterium; assembly: GCA_965246745.1. GTDB lineage: Bacteria > Armatimonadota > Armatimonadia > Armatimonadales > Capsulimonadaceae > JANXMY01. The sequence goes on along the minus strand of OZ251980.1, from coordinate 2,810,338 downwards.
CTCGGCCGCCGCCTGTCAACTCGGCAGCCTGATCAGTATCCAAAACGGCTGCGCTCATAGCTGCGAATCGTTTCCAAATTTGCCCGCTCGGTAGAGGTCATATCGGTTTCTCGAAATGCCGGGTTTGGGTGATACCAGGCCGCATGACCAAACGCTTGCTGCAAAGATGCTTTCTTGAACACATATCCATGTGCGGCATAGATTGCATTGTACGAGAGGCTCAGCGCGGCGAGTGACTTGCCGGACAAATCTTCCTCCGTCACAACTGTATTCTGAAGTGTATTGAGACTAAGCAGCGTGTCGTCACGGCCGGAGCCGGTGGCGGCAGTCTCCCGCAGCGGGTCGCGCTTTTCCTGGGAAGCGGACGGCTCATAAAGTCGTCCTTGCGCGTCAAACGTGCGGCGTCCGTAGCCGAAGTTTGTGCGTTCCGCCGCCCTGATCGCCTGCCCATTTTGCTGTTCCAGACTGCTCAGCATGGAGGCAGAGAACGCAGGGTCGCGGTGATACCAGTCCTGCGCGGCGTTGTTGCATAAATCAAATGGCATAACTTTGTGGCATTCCTAGTGCTGTCATTTTGTTCATCGCGTCGAGCCGCAGTAATGTTTCTGCGTTCTGGGCGGCTTCGCTTCTGGCCCGAAGCGTGTTGCCGAACAGCGTCTTCAATCGAAACATCGCGGTTTCCACCAAACTGCGCCGATGGTAGCCGCTCTCGCGCTTCCACTTGGCACGGCCCACCCGGCGAATGCGCCGCAGGTTCTCGTCGCGGGCCAGACGCTCCTCCTTGCGGTTGCCGTGCTGCCAAATCCTGGCGCCACGGCGCGGCGGAATGGCGGCATTGGCCCCGCGCCCCGCAATCGCAGCGTAGCAGGTGCGCCGGTCGTAGCCGCCGTCGGCAGACACTTGGCATACCGCCTGTGGTATTTGGTCAAGCAATTTCGGTAACATTTCACCGTCGCTGATGCTGTTGGTCGTCGTGGCCGCCGCACGGATCATGCCTGTCTTCTGGTCCATGGCCAGATGCACCTTGCGCCAGGTGCGCCGTTTGGAAGTGCCGTGCTGACGCACCTTCCACTCGCCGTCGCCGAAGACTTTGAGGCCCGTGCCGTCCACGACCAGGTGAAGCGGCTCCGATGGGGCAGGCGGCGAAAGCGTCACCGTCATCGTCTTGCGCCTGCGGCAAAGGGTGCTGTAATTTGGAACAGGCACGTCTGCTCCCGCAAGGGCCACCAGTGAAGCCAGCAGCCCTTCAATGGCTCGCAGCGGCAGATGATAGACAGCGCCCAGCCTCAAAGCACAAGCAATGGCCTGGTTGCTGTAGACTTTGGGCTTGCCGCGCTTGTTTGGGCGCTCCCGACAGCGCCAGTTCTGCAAAGTCGCTTCGTCGAGCCAGAGGCAAAGGCTTCCCCTTTGCACGAGGGCTGTGTTATAATCAGGCCAGTTGCGGATGCGGTACTTGTGCTTCTTTTTGAGGCACTTGGGACGCTTCTTCGGCTTTGGCGAGCCGTTGGAGTGTGGGGTATTTTTGTGGTTCACACTCCAAGAACACCACCTCCGCCGCATCTGCAACTACCGAAAACGATTTATGCAACAACGCCGTCCTGCGCGTCAAAATAAGCCTGAATGGAGGGCCTGTCAAAGATATAGCCATGAAGCGCATAGATTGAGTTGTGAGAAAGACTAAGGGCACGAAGGGACAATCGCTTGAGCTGACGCGGGGAGACAATCTCGCGGCTTAGCACGGATGTGCTGAGGGGAACATCGCTTAGCCCGGAGCCTTGCGGCGCATAAGCGGTCATGGTATCGTCAGCGCTTAGGATATAAGTGCGGCTGCTGATTTCCGGGGAAGGATCAGGCGTGTCAAGAGTCTGAGGCGCAGGGTCCGCCGCCACGTCATTTCCTGGAGCAGCATCTTGAACAGCCGGCGGCTCTGACGCGGGGGACTGCTTCGCAGGCACCGCCACCGCCGCAGGAATTGCGGGAGCGGCAGAAACTTTCTCAGGCAAAAGCGATGGCCCAGCGCTGTCCGCAGTTGCTGCTGTCGGTTGCGGATGCGCGAGATGGATCAAAATATAGCCTGCGGCGAAGAAGACGGCCGCCAGCAGAAACCCAAAAACTAAAACAGTGCCTTTGGCGGCCTTGAGGCCGCTTGAAGGAGGCGGCCCGGCAGCCGGCGGATAATACGCAGCCGGCGGATAATACGCAGCCGGCGGATAATACGCAGCCGGCGGAGGGGCTGGCGGCGGCGGAGTGCGGCCGTGGTAGAGAGGAGGCTGCGTAAAATCGGGGGCAGACCGGGGGTCTGCGACAGGCACGGCAGTCTCGAATGCTGCGCCGCAGCACGGGCAATACCGGCTGCCGCCCGGTAAAAGCGCCTCGCATTTTTCACAAGCGTACAGGCTAGGCTCAGTGACGGCAGGAGGAAACGGAACGCCGCACTGCACGCAAAACGCCGAACTGGCGGCGGTCACCAGGCCGCACTGCGAACAATGCTTGGTCGTCACAGTCATAATTATGTTACCCCAATGCAAAAATCATGCCAAGTACAAATACCGTATAAAGAGCTTACTCTTCCGGCAGCCTATCATACACCGCGTTCTTTGCGCCGACCCGCAGCGCCCAGCCGGAGTCGCCGTAGGACCAGTGCCACCATTCGCCGAGATAGTTGGTCAGGCCGGTCTTTTGGAGGGTGTCAAACAGCAGGCGGCGGTTTTTTTGGGCTTCCTCGCTTAAGCCTTTCGTGTCGCCGGGGGCAGAAGTTTCGTCCATCTCAAACGGCGAGGTCATGTCGAGCCATTCGCGCGATGGAATTCGCATCAGCGACAAATCCACCGCGCCGCCGGTGATGTGGGGCGGCGGGCACCGGTCGCCGGGCGGGGCGGACAGGGTGTTGGTCATCCGCATCAGGGTCGCTTTGTTCCACTCGGGATGCCGCGCTGAGAACTCTTTTTTGATCTCTTCGTACATGAACTGCTGGTTGCTCATGGGCCGGAAGCCTTCGATAATGACGATGTCAATGCAGTGCGGCAGCGACTCGGCGGCTTCGGCCAGCATTTCGGCGACTTTTTTGCGGACTTTGGAAGTGCGCTTCATGTCTTCGAATTTCGGATGCTTTTCGGCAAAGTAGAGGCGCTTTGAGAGCGTGCGCGGGTCAACAAGCGGCTCGCCGTTGTCTTCAATCGGGACGGCGCGGAGCTTGGTCAGGGGTTCGCCGAAAGAGCGGGCCATTGGTGTTCTGCTTTCTGTAGATAAATAATGGGGACATATTGGCGAGGGCATGATTGTTACGCGGGCGTTTGTGTTGGCGAGGGCGCGATGGTTGCGAAGGCGTGTTGCGTTGGCGAGGGCGCGATGGTTGCGAGGGCGTGAACGCCCTCGCTGGGGGGCGCGGACGCCAAGCTGCCGCCTGCGCGGCAGAGGACTCCAGATAATCTTTCCTGTCCCGCGCAGGCGGGACCTTAGCGCTTCGCTCCCCAGCGAGGGCGTTCACGCCCTCGTCAATAATCAACGCCCTCGTAAACCATGCGCCTTCATACTTGCGGCATCGCAACAATCAACGCTCCCGCAAACGCCCGCATTCTCACCCAATCGCCGAAATCGCGGCGAACTGGGCTTTCAGGGCCGGGTACAGCGCCCGGTACACGGCGTACTGCGCGGCGTACTTTGCGTGAGCCGCCGGGTCCGGCTCGGTGACGGCGACCGTCTGCACTGTCGCGCGGCAGGCGTCGGCGACGCTCGGGTACGCGCCGGTGCCGACGGCGGCCAGCAGGGCCGCGCCGAGGGCCGGGCCTTCGTCCACCGCCAAAGTGACATGCGAGCGGCCCGTCACATCGGCTTGAATCTGACGCCACACGGCGGACTTGGCCCCGCCGCCGCCGGCGCGGACCTGAGTGATGGGAATGCCCAGCTCGCCGAAGATTTCGAGCGAGTCGCTGAGGGCAAACGCAACCCCCTCCATCACGGCCCGCGTGAAATGCTCCCGCTTGTGCCGCAGGGTCAGGCCGAAAAAGACCCCCCGCGCGTCGGCATCCGGGTACGGGGTCCGCTCGCCGGTCAGATAAGGCAGAAAAATCAACCCTTCGGCACCCGCCGGGACCTGCGCCGCACCGCCCGCCATCAGCGCGTAGCGGTCCGCGCCGGTGCTTTTCGACACGACCCCTTCCGGCTGGAAAAACGTGTCCGCCAGCCAGCGCAGGGAGCCGCCCGCCGACAAAGACACGCCCATCGTGTGCCACTTGCCGGGAACGGCATGGCAGAACGTATGCACGCGCAGGGCGGGGTCGGTCGCGGGCGTGTCCGAGTAGGCAAACACGACCCCCGAGGTGCCGACCGTGGACGACACCAGGCCCGCTTCGACCACGCCGCTGCCGACCGCTCCGGCGGCATTGTCCCCGCCCCCGCCGGCCACCGGCGTTCCGGCGGCAAGGCCCGTCAGGCCCGCCGCTTCGGCATGCACCCGGCCGGTAATCTCGACACTTTCCGCGCACTCGGGCATCAGCGAGTACGGGATTTCGGCGGCTTCCAGCACTTCGCGCGACCAGCGCCGATTCTTCACGTCTAAAAGCGCCGTCCCGCTGGCATCGGACACTTCGGTCGCATGCACGCCGGTCAGCTTGAAGCGAATATAATCTTTCGGCAGCAGCACTTTGACCACTTGGTCATATAATTCACGCTCATGGTTCCGCAGCCAGACAATCTTCGGGGCCGTGAAGCCCGTTAAGACGGGATTGGAGATATACTCGACCAGCTTTTCCCGCCCCACCCGCGCGGTCATCCAATCGCACTCGGCCTGCGTTCTTTGGTCGCACCACAAGAGCGCCCGGCGCAGCACATGGTTGTCTTTGTCCAGAAACACCGACCCGTGCATCTGCCCCGACAGGCCGATGCCCGCGATTTCCTCCCCGCGCACCCCCGCCTTCGCCAGCACGTTCTGCACCGCTTTGACAGACCCCCACCACCAGTCGTCCGGGTCCTGCTCCGCCCACTGCGGCTGCGGCGTATACAGCGGATACTCCTGCGTGTCCGCCGCCGCCGCCCGGCCGTCTTCGGTAATCAAAAGCGCCTTGACGCCGCTTGTTCCCACATCCAATCCCAAATAATAGGCCATAAATAATCTCCTGCGTTTCACGGCGCACCCGGCGGCAGAACAAGAACACCGGCCACTAATTTGTAGCAGTGGTTGTTCCAGTCGGTCGGCTCGCTGAGGCTGATGGTGAACAATACGCGGTCGGCGGCCGGAATTCCTGCCGCGTCTTTGGGATACACGCCATACGGCAGGTGTGCCAGTTTTTGTGTCCACACGGGGTCGGTAATCGAAAGGCAGTAGGGGGTGCGGGTGAGGCGAAAGTCGGCTTTGGTTTGGCGAGCGCCGCGCGGGGACGGCTGAATGCGCCACAGGAGATCGTCCGGGGCGATCAGTGTCAGCGACTCGGCGGCGGGCTTCAGCATAATCTGCGCGTAGTCGCGCTTGTCGCCGAAGTTTCCCAGCAGCAGCGGGCTTTTGGAAAGATGCGCCTCGAGCAGCGCTTGGACTACGCCGGGCGAGGGGCAGGCCCCGCGCTGCCACGGGACGCGCTGAATTCGGAGATTTTCCGGCTGATGCGGGGCGGGCTTCGGGCCGGCGCAGGGGATTTGGAGAACCTCCAAAAGCTGCGGCTCCGCGCCGCCGGGCAGGCGGTACTCGGCCGGGAACAGCGTCCCGTCGCCGTTTGCCGCGACAAGCCGCACCCACCCGCTGCCGCCGTCGGTGCGAAGCCCGGCAATGCAGCGGCCCTGGAGCTTGCGTGAGTTGGCGAGGCAAAGTATTTCAACCGTTTCTGCGGCAGTGTGCAAAGCAAGAGCCGTCCCTGGCATGGCGCGTTCCTCCGTGTGCGGTTAAAGTGAAAGCGGCAAAACCGGCTTCAGCGAAGTCCACCCGGCAGCCTCAGAGTCGTCGTCAAAGAGGCTTTGCTGGCGGGTCTGGGCATCGCGCTCCCGCAGGTCGGCTTCGGACTCCAAGCGCCCGTCGCCCCGAATATGAACGACGGCGCGGCCGGACTCAAAGAGAACGCGGGCAAGGAGCAGGCGGCGGTGGCAGACGGACGGGTTTTCCTCGCTGCACAGGAGCGCGGTGCGGCGCTTTGCCGCCCCGGCGGCGAGGCGGGCGAGCGCGGCTTGAAAGGGTTCGGACGAGGCGAGTTGGGCGTAGTCGGCCCGGCCGGCGGAGTCGTAAAAGGCGGGATTTTCGGGGCGGCCGCCCAGCTCACGCCCGTAAAAGCCGTACTGAAGGCCGGCAGATTGAACAGCGGCTTTGAGGGGAGCGCGGCTGAAATGGGGGGCGTAGCGCGAAAACGGCGACGAGCGGGTGTCTATGAGGACTTCGACGGCGTGGCGCGAAAGCAGCGCCAGAAACACGTCGGGCGCATGGTTGGAATGGCCGACGGTGTAAATCGCCTGGGGAACATCCTGTTCACTGTGGTCCATAGCGCTGTTATACTGCGCCGGGCCGGTTTTGTCAAGCGGTCGTTATTTGTCAAGCGGTCGTGTCGAGGTCGTGGCCGAGGCCCGCCTGCGGGATGCCGGTTTTGAGCAGAATATGGGACATGGCCTGGGCGGGAATGATGCCGAGCAGCGAGTCCACATAGCTGACATCGGCGGGCGACAGCGCGGACACGGCGCGGCGCTCGGTCGGGTGGCGCTCGGCAGGGCGCGGCGTGTCCGCGCTTGTTTTTTCCGGCGCTTTCGCGTCGAAGACTTTTAAGTCGAGGGCTTTCAAGTCGGCGGCTTTGGCGGGCGGCGCGGCTTCAAGCGCTTTGGCGGGCGCTTGGGGCGGGGCGGGGACCGCCGGAGCGGCCGGCAGGGCGGGAATTGTGCTGGACATGGTGTTTTTTCTGGACGGACACGGGCGTTCGGACTTAGGCCGTCGTGTTGACGTTTCGGCCGAGATGCGGCTGAAGGCTTGCGAGAAGCGTCTGCACTTCCTGTGCTTGCCCAAAGACGGCCCCGAGCAGGGACGACGCGCCGGGGTCGGTCTCGGTGCCGGCGGTCAGGCTTGCCAGAACCGCGCCGGTGACGCTTTGTTTTTGAACGGCCGCCCCGGCGGCGGGATTTGCGGCGGCGACCGAGCTGACAGTACCCGAAAGCGACATGGGTTTCTCCTGGAAATTTCCTATGCCTATGTTCGGCGGGGGCGGCCTGCCGGGTTCCTGCTAACAATGCGGGATTATTGACTTCCATCGGTGTTCCATGCTAAAATGACGCTATCAACCCCGTCCGCTTTCCGGCGGAGCGGGCTTTTTTTGTGGAAGACAATTTTTTTGGTGGAATGAGGAATTGACCATGCTGCTTGGCGGCCAGCGCATCAACGCGCAGGGGCATTTGGAGATCGGCGGGTGCGATGCGCTTGATTTGGCGCGGGAGTTCGGGACGCCGCTGTATGTGATGGACGAGGGGGTCATCCGGGACAACTGCCGCCGGTACAAGGCGGCATTTGAGTCGCGCTACCCGAAAAACGACATTTCGTTTGCGTCGAAAGCCTATCTCAATCTCGCGATCTGCAAAGTGATCGAGTCCGAAGGGCTGAGCCTCGATGTGGCGTCGGCAGGCGAGCTGTACACGGCGATCAAAGCCGGCTTTCCGAGGGAGCGGGTGCTGCTGCACGGCAACAACAAGTCCGATGCCGAGCTGACGATGGCCCTGGAACACGGGGTCGGGCATGTGGTCGTAGACAACCTGCCCGAGCTGCGGCGGCTGGCGGCCGGGGCGAAAGCGCTGGGCGTCACCCAAAAGATTTTGATCCGGGTGACGCCCGGCATTGACCCGCACACGCACCGGCGCATTCGCACCGGGCAGGAAGACACCAAGTTCGGCCTGTCGGCGGCGGGCGGCGGGGCGATGGACGCCGTCACCGAAGCGCTCGGCGCGGCCCCGCACTTGTCCTTGTCGGGACTGCACTGCCATATCGGGTCGCAGCTTCTGGACACGCAGACCCACGAGCAGGCGATTGACATCATGGTCGGCTTCCTCAAAAAAGTTTCCGACGCGACCGGGTGGACGGCGGCAGTGCTCGACATCGGCGGCGGCCTCGGCATCCGGTACACCGAAGAGCAGCAGCCACCAACTTATGACGAATTCGCGGAAACGGTCGTCACGGCCCTCCAGACTGCGCTCGCCAAATACGGCGTTCCTGAACCCGAACTCTGGCAGGAGCCGGGCCGCACCCTGGTCGGCGAAGCGGGCACGACGCTGTACACGGTCGGCGTCATCAAACAAGTCGCCGTTCCCGAAGCGCCGGGGACGCGCATCTACGCCGCGATTGATGGCGGCATGTCGGACAACCCGCGCCCGCAGCTTTACGATGCCGTGTATGAAGTGCTTGCGGCAAATAAAGCCGGGGAGCCGAAAACGCAGACCGTGGCGGTGGCCGGAAAGCACTGCGAAACGGATATTTTGATCGGGGCCGCGCGGACGCAGCCGCTTGAAACCGGCGACATTCTGGCCGTGCAGTCCACCGGCGCGTACAACTACGCGATGGCGTCCAATTACAACCGCTTCACCAAGCCCGCCTGCGTTTTTGTGCAGAACGGCCGGGCCGATTTGGTGTCCCGGCGCGAAACATTGGACGACATTGTCCGCCTGGATGTCGTCCCGGACCGGCTGGCTTAGAAACCGGAAATCGAGCGAGGGAGTAAACTCCACTCGCTGTCAAAGTCGTCCTTCGGACGAAAGAAAAGACGCCGATATGCCTGACGCTTGGGACTTTTCGCAGGCCCGCCGGCAACGGGCGGACCCGCTGGCGGATGTGCCGATTTTCACGGTCGTGCTGGCCGCGCTGTCGGTGATCATCACCGGGGCCGCTGCGCTGGGAACTTCGGCGGGGCCGCTGGTCGCCCGCCTCGGCACGTTCGGGCTGGCCGATGCCGAGGAGATTTGGTCGGGCCGTGTGTGGGGGCTGGTGACGACCGTGTTTATCCACGGCGGGGTTCTGCACCTGCTATTTAACCTGCTGTGGCTGATGCAGCTTGGCCGCGTTCTCGAGCGCACCCTGCCGCCCTGGGTGTACCTCGGCTTTGTTGTGGCTGCCGCCGCCGCCGGATCGGCGACGCAGCTTTTGCTTTCGGGCCAAACCGGGATCGGCCTGTCGGGGGTTGTGTATGCCCTGTTCGGCCTCCTGTGGGCCGGGCGGGGCTACGATGACTCGTGGCGGGCAGTCGCGACGCGCGACAACTTGCAGTATATGATCGGCTGGGGCGTGTTCTGCGTTTTTGCGACGTATTTTCACTGGCTCGGCCTGCATGTCGCCAACGGCGCTCATGCCGGCGGGTTTTTGTTCGGCCTCTGCATCGGCTACTTGTTTTACGCGCCCCGCCGCCGGTGGGCATGGGCCGCGCCGCTGGCGGTTTTGACGGCGGCGTGCGTTCTCGCCTGCGCCTGGCAGCCCTGGTCGGGCGACTGGACGTTGTGGAAGGGAAACCGAGAGTTTAGCGGCAAGCGCTACGCGCAGGCGATTGGGTGGTACCAAGCCAGCCTGCGGCACGGCAGCGACCCGCACGACCTCTGGTTCAACATCAGCCTGGCGTGGAACAGCATCGCGCGGGAAGAGTTAAGCCGCAAAAACGTCGTCGGGGCGGCAAAAGCAGCGGCCGAAGCGCAGCAAGCGGCGGAAAACGCAGGGCCGGGGGAGTAGCCGCCGGCGCAAGCCGGAGCATCACGAGCCAGAGCTGACACAAAGCACAGCGGCGAGGCGACGCAGAACCAGTACGCTGCGTCTTGTGTCGCCGCGACACTGGTTTATTCCAGCCTCGGTTTCAATCCGTGGCTGTTTGGGTTTCTTGACAACCACTATGACAAAACGACTACTTTCGGGCATGCAGCCGACCGGCGGGGGCTTTCTGCACTTGGGCAACCTGGAAGGGGCGCTGAAGCCCTGGGTGCAGCGGCAGGACGAGTTCGAGATGTTCTGCATGATCGCCGACTGGCACGCGCTGACCACGGTGGCCGAAAAGCGCTTCGACATCGCCGAAGCGTCCAAGCAGACCGCGCTGGATTATCTGGCCGCCGGGCTGGACCCCGCCAAGTGCGCGATTTTCCGGCAGTCGGCGGTGCCCGAGCATGCGGAGCTGCACCTGCTGCTGTCTATGGTCACGCCGGTCGGCTGGCTGGAGCGGGTGCCGACGTACAAAGAGAAGCGCGATTTAGTGAAAGAAAACGACACGCAGGTTTCCTACGGCCTGCTCGGCTACCCGGTGCTGCAAACCGCCGATATTATCGTCTACCGCGCCCATGCCGTGCCGGTCGGCCGCGACCAGGCCGCGCACATTGAAATCTCGCGTGAGATCGCCCGCCGCTTCAATCACTTGGTCGGGCAGGACGTGTTCCCCGAACCCGACGCGGTTATCAACGAGTTTTCGGGCGAAGTGCCGGGAATGGACGGGCGCAAGATGAGCAAGTCGTATGACAACGCCATTTATCTGTCGGACACGCCGAAGCAGACCCAGAAAAAGATCAATTCGGCGTTCACGACCCCGACCAAGATTCACCTCACCGACCCCGGCATTCCCGAAGGCTGCGTCGCGTGCAAGCTGCGCCGGGTGTACGACCCCGCCAATTATTTGACGCAGTGGGATGAGTGCCGGGCCGGGGCGCGGGGCTGCGGGCAGTCCAAAAAAGAGCTGGCGGAGATCATCAACGAGAGCCTCGCCCCGATCCGCGCCCGCCGGGCCAAGCTTGAAGCCGACCCCGGCTATGTCGCGGACGTTTTGAATCACGGGGCCGAGACCGCCCGCGCAGCGGCGGCGGACACGCTGACGATTGTTCGCAAAGCGTTATTGTTGTAACCTTCACTATCGGGTACAATACAGCCACAAAAACTCAAAGGACATTTTTCTTTCCGGCAGACTGACCCACGGATTGACCGGAAGCGCAGCGGGCCGCGCACAAGGCCCGCGCCGCTATGGAACCTCCCTCATCACAACTCCACGCCGCCCAGACCCATGACTTTCTCATGCTGGCCTTGACGCTGCTGCTGGTCGCGGCCAACGGCTTTTTTGTCGCCGCCGAGTTTGCGATTATTCGCGTGCGCCAAACCCGCGTCGCCGAGCTGGTCGAAGAAGGCAGTGTCCCCGCCCGCGCCGTGGCCGCGCTGCTGACACGGCTCGACACCTATCTTTCCGGGACCCAAATGGGCGTCACCCTGGCGTCGCTCGCGCTCGGCGCGGTCGGCGAGCCGGCGGTCGCCCACCTTCTGCGCGGGCTGTTTGAAGCGCTCGGGATCGGGCCGCAGTCCGAAACGGCGCATGTGATCGCCCTCGGGTTCGGCTTTGTGCTGATTACGTTTTTTCATATCATCTTCGGCGAATTATTGCCGAAGTGGTGGGTCATCGCGCACACCGAGCGCACCGCGCTGGCCGTGTCCCGCCCGATGACCCTGTTTCTTCTGCTCGGCTACCCCCTCATTTTTGTCCTCGAATCCGCCGCCAAAGCCATCGCCCGGCCGCTGCACATTGAACCCGGCGACGCCCACGAGCAGGCGCACTCGGAAGAAGAAATTCTTGCGATTATGGCCCACTCGCACCGGCAGGGGGAGCTGCGGCCGTCGGAAATCGAGATCGCCGAGAATGTCTTTGACTTCGCCCATACGCAGGCCAAAGAGATTATGGTGCCGCGCGTAGACATGGTGTATTTGTCTACGACGTGGAGTATCGGGCGCAACATCGAAGTAGCGACCGAAAACGGCTTCACCCGCTACCCGCTGTGCGACGGCGACCGCGACCATGTGGTCGGCATGGTGCATATCAAAGACCTGCTGGCGATTGCCGGCGACCCGCAGGCCGAGATTGCCGGCATCAAGCGCGAGATCATCGGCATTCCCGAAACCAAGCCGATTGACGAGCTGCTCAAAGAGCTGCAAAAAAGCCATACTCATCAAGCGGTCGTGGTGGACGAATACGGCGGCACGGCAGGCTTGGTGACGCTGGAAGATATTATTGAAGAGCTGATTGGGGAAATCCAAGACGAGCACGACGAGCCGCCGCCGCTGCTGCCGCTCGGCGACGACGGCCGCTCGTTTTCAGTCGCCGGCACGGTCGCGCTGGACGAAGTTTCCGAAACGCTGGGCATTCCGATCCACAACCCTGACGACTACGACACCGTCGGCGGCTATGCGCTCCATGCGCTGCGCCTTCCCCCCCGCCACGGGGCCAGCGTGCGCCTCGACGGCTACGACGTGTCGGTCGCCGAAGTCACCGGCCGCCGCATCCGCCGCCTGCTGTTCACCCGGCACGCCGACCCGCCGGTACAGGAAACTTCGCCCCCGCCCGCCGGCGTAGTTCCAGTCTGACGCCGTTTGTTTTCGCGCTTTTCCTGTGAGGCCGCCCCATGCTGAAAAACCAAGATGCTGCCGTGCCCGAGCCGCCTGTTTCTATTCCGCCGGTCTCCGTCGCGCAGGCGCGGGTCACGCCCGAAGAGCTGACCGCCGCCCTCGCCGCGATTGAGGCCCGGCGGCAGGCCGACGCCAAGACGATCCCGCTGGATCAGGCCGTCTCCGAGCTAAATCTCGACTCGACTTCCGACGAGATTTGGGCTGAGGTGCAAAAGCAGCGGGCCAAAGCCGCTGCCGCAGTTTCGGTTCCGGCGGCGGCGACTGCGCCGAAGATAGACGCCAAGACCCGGCGGCGCGGCTGGCGTGTTCTTGTCGCCCCCGCCCTGGTCATCGCGGTTCTAATGAGCGCGGGCGTCATCCCCCACCCCTGGGGCCACACCCACGCCCCAATCGCCGCCCCGGTCCTGCGCCCGCTGTCCGCCGTTCCCGACGGCGCGGAAGTCTACGCCGACGATGCCGCGCTGACTCAGATTTCCGACCGCAGGCCGCTGTCCCAGGTGTCTGTCAGCACCGTCGCCGCCGGGAACCGCTGGACTGTCTTCAAGCGCGGCGGCCATGTGTACCTGCGCGGCTTCACCGAAAGCGCCGGCAGCCTGGCCCAAATCACCGGCAAGCCGCTAAACGTCTACAACGACGACAACTCCGGCGAGCTGGACGGCGACCGAACGTCCAACATCACGCTCCGCGCCGACGGCGTCCCGCTGCAAAAGTCCGGCGGCGACGAAGGTTATTCCAGCGTCACGCTTCCGAACTTTCAGCCTGACCCGTACACAACCCTGACGCCGGGGCACTAGGAAAACCGGCATTGAAAGTGCCGGTGCCGTGAGACTAAACTTCATGCTCAAACACGAAGACGTACCGCAGACACAGGCCCAAACACTGTCCTCCTCTGCCGCCCAAGTCCGCGTCACGCCGGAGGAGCTTGCGGCGGCGGTGACGGCGCTGCAACTCCGCAAGGAAGGGTCGCCGGGAACAATCGCCATCGGCGACGCGGTTGAAGAACTGGGCCTGGACGTGTCGCCCGAAGAAGTCTTGGCGGAAGTGCAGTCTAGGCGGAAGGCAAAGCCGAAGCGCAGGCGTGACTACCGCGCGTTGGCCTGCGCGGTTGTCTGTGCGGCCCCGCTTGTTTTTGGGGCGCTTGTCTCATTGTCGGTTCCTCCGGCGCAGCCGCTTCAGATTGACCCGCAGCAACTCAAAGTCCTTGATCATTCGAGCCGACAGGTGCTTGCGTCAGAGGTAAGAAACGATCAAGTTTTCCATTGCCGATTGGTCGGTGAAACTCCGTCGGCGGCAGATTATTTCTCGAACACAGGTAACCCCGCCTGGACTCTGGTGAAGCACGACGGCAAAATCTATGTTCGCGGGTGGATACCGAAGGTCTCAGACAAGGTACTGGATGTAGAGGGTGCGGATGTCGTAAGCCGTCCTGATAGCCAAGATTCTGTTCCGGTCACGCTTTCAGTTGATGCTTTCAAGGTCACTCCACAGAGTGTCAGTCAGTACAGTACTGATTATGAGAATATGCCGTCGTTTCATGCCGTCAATGTTCACCTGGACAAACACGCTTACGAAAAATGGTAACTATGGGTTCTGAAGTAATCGTCATCGGCGGCGGGGCGGCGGGGATGCTGGCGGCGCGGCGGGCGGCGGAGCGGGGCGCAAAGGTCATCCTGCTGGAAAAGAACGACCGGCTGGGGATGAAGATACTGATCTCCGGCGGCGGCAAGTGCAACCTGACCCACGACGGGCCGATGGAGGACGTGCGGGCGCAGTTTCGGGCCAATGAAGCGCGGTTTCTAAAGCCGTCATTTTACAAGTCTACCAATGAAGATTTTCTGCGTATTCTGCACGAGCGCGGCATGGAAACGTATGTCCGGCCCGATGGGCGGGTGTTTCCCGTGGAACCGGCGAATGCCAAAGATGTGGTCGCGCTCTTGACGCAGTATGTGGAAGAAGCGGGCGTCTGCGTTAAGTACGGCGCGGCGGTCTCGGGGCTGGCCGCTGAGAACGGCAGAATGGCGGGCGTCGAAGTCGGCGGGCGGATGCTCCCGGCGTCGCGGGTCGTTGTCTGTACGGGCGGGTCGTCGTACCCGGCGACGGGGACGACCGGGGACGGCTGGCGGTGGCTGTCGGAATTGGGGCATACGATTGTGCCGCTGCGGGCTGCGCTGGCCCCGATGTACCTGGTGGACGCCGAACCCGACTGGTCGGGGGTCGCGCTGCGGGACACGACCTTGCGGGCGCGGGCCGGCGTCGGCGGCAAGGAGTTCGCCCGCTGGTCGGGCGATTTATTGTTCACGCACAAAGGCGTCTCGGGACCGACCGCTTTAGGCGTCTCACGCGAAGTGGCCGAGCGGGATGCCGGGCCGAGCACGTTGGAAGCCGATTTGGCCCCGGCGCAGACGTGGGAAGAATTGTCGGCGCATCTGCGGAAGCAGGCGCTCGAAAACCCGCGCAAGACCGTGGCGTCGCTGGCCGCGCCGTTTGTGCCGGCCCGGCTGCTCGCGCCGCTGCTGGCGGCGGCGGGGATGGACGGCGAGACGCGCGGGGCGTACTTAAAAGCGAAGTCGCTGAATAAATTAGTTTCGACGCTGAAAGGCTGGCCGCTCGGGGCCGTTCGCTCAGTGCCACTCGAGCGCGGCGAAGTGGTTGCGGGCGGCGTGGAATTGTCCGAAGTGGACCCGCAGACGATGCAGTCGAAGCGCGTGTCCGGGCTGTTTCTGTGCGGCGAAGTGCTCGACATCGCCGGGCCGGTCGGCGGGTACAACTTGCAGGCGGCATGGAGCACCGGGGTCGCGGCGGGCGACGCGGCGTAAGAACCCCTCCCTCCTTGCTTCGCTCATTCTTCGCTTCGCAGGGTCCCTCCCCTGTTAGGGAAGGGCCAAGATAGTCTCTTGGGCCTCGTCTCTTGGGCCTCGTCTCTTGGGCCTCGTCTCTTGGGCGGGAGCCTGCCGCCAAGACGTAAAGCCTCGGGCCGAACTTTGAAACCCTTCCCTAACAGGGGAGGGACCCTGCGAAGCGAAGAATGAGCGAAGCAAGGAGGGAGGGGTCTTGACTCCTCTTCCCGCTATCGGCTATACTTCCGTCCTAACAACATTCTCGTGTCAACATCTTCGGTGCTTCGCGGTCAACGCGCGGCTCAAATGGGGAAGTTCGGTGCGCTTTGCTTCGTCGAAAAAGCATGGCAATTCCGGCGCTGTCCCGCAACTGTGACGGCGTGTTCTAGAAAAACACGCTCAGCCAGACTACCAGCCGAAGATGCCCGAAAGACAGCCGTCTTTCGGAATTTCCAGCCTGCGCGCGACAGGCGGAAGGAAAAAGCTTTGCCCTGCCCTGCCCCCTCCGGCACGCCCCCGCGTGCCCGCACCTGCTCGGCGTTTACGCTGATCGAGCTGCTTGTGGTCGTCGCCATTGTTTCGATTTTGGCCGCGATTTTGTTTCCCGTCTTTTCCCATGTCCGCGAAAATGCCCGCCGGGCCGTCTGCGAGTCCAATCTGAAGCAGCTCGGCCTGGCCTGGCTGCTGTACGCCGCCGATTACGACGAACACGCCTGCCCGTCGTACCATGCCGGCAATGCCGACGACGCCTGGGACTTCCACCGCCTCCCGAGCCACACTTGGACGACCGGGCTGCTCGGCGTGTACACCCGCGACGGCGAGATTCACGGCTGCCCCGACAATCCCTTCCCGCCCGTCCCAGGCCGGCGTCCTTACAACGGCTACGGCTACAACGCGACCTATATCGGCGGCGACTACGCGACGCCTGCCGGGGATTTTCCCGCCTGCGCCCTGGCCCGGATCGTGCAGCCGGCCGGCACCGCCGTTTTTGCGGATGCCGGATACGGCCCGCAGCTCCCGGATAACTTCCTGCGAGCGCCCGGCGACACCGTCTTCGCCGGGGCCTATGCCGCCGGCTTGGCGGACTTCCGCCACCACGGGCGGGCGAATGTCTGCTATGCCGACGGCCATGTCAAATCAGCCGCCGACCGCTTCCCGCTCGATCCGCGATTTCCCCAATACGGCGGCCTGTCCGCCGACGACTCCGCTTATGGACCCGGCATGATGCCGTGCAACCATCTCTAACACCGCGATATGTACCTTCAAACCACGACAAAGACCGCAAATACATTCAGGAGAATACTATGATCCACTCACCGAAACCGGCCTTCGGGCTGCTCGCCCTTGCCCTGCTGCTCGGCGGACAAGCCGCGGCCCGCAGCCAGCAGTTCGCTTCCAGCGTGGCGGGCTACAGCAATTTGAGCGCCAACCCATCCTACAGCAGCCCCGGCGCGGCGCTCGGCCGGCCGACGACGATTGCCGATGATGGGTTCGGCGACATTTCTCACGACTCGCTCGCCCTGCCGGCCTACGGCTCCGACCTCCAGGGCAACAACCTCCTGGTCTCGCTCGGCAGCACCGGCGCGGGGAGCCTCACCGTGAAGTTTGACCAGACGCCGATCACTCACAGCGCAAGCCACTGGTACGGCGAGGACTTCATTGTTTACAGCAACGACTTTTTCACCGGCCAGGGCAGCAGCTTTGTCACCCCGACCACCGACATGAGCCAGTACCTGCTGAACGCCGACCCCGGCAAGCTGCTTTTCGGCACCCTCCCGACAGTCAGTGTCAGCAGCGACGGCCTCAGCTTCGTGACGCTCACCCCGGCGGACAGCGTTTTCTTCCCGGAAAACCCGTACCGCTGGGCGGGCATCTCGGCCCAGAACCCGAGCGGCTGGGACGACAGCAGCTTGCAGGACTTCTCGAAGCCTGTAGACCCGACGCTGACTTTGTCCGCCTTTGCCGGCCAGTCCGCCGCTTATGCGGCGAACACGCTTTACAACGGCTCTGCGGGCGGCACAGCCTTTTCGCTGGGCGGGACACCGTTCGCCGACACCGGTATTCAATACATCCGCTTCACCGGAACCGGCAACATTGACGGCGTCTCGCGGGTCGGCGATGCCCCCGCCGCCGTCCCGGAAGCGTCGTCGGCGGTTTCGCTCGGCGTGGTGACGCTGCTCGGCGCGGGCATTCTGGCCGTGCGCCGCCGAAAAACGGCCTGACGCCCGGCGGCCGTTTTGCCGAGAAAAGAGGGACTGCCGGAACACGGCAGTCCCTCTTTTTGCCGGGCTGGCGTGGGTTTTTCGCGTTTCTTGCCGCACAAAACAAAAACGGGTTTGACAAGCAGGCCGGGCGGCTACAGTGCAAAAAGAACTACGAAAAGGGCCAGCCGATTGAACAACTGTGCAGTGTTAGACCGACCCACATTCTCGCTGATTGATTTGCCAACCCTCCCCCACACCGTCCGCGAATTCGGTGTGGAAGCGCGAAAGCCCGGCAAAGCCTGGGAAGCGGCGTTTAACGGGCCGGTCCAGACGTGGACGGAGGACGGCACGGGCGAGCGTGTCTACGGCGTCGCCGTGCGCCTGGCCCGCATCAAAGATGCGCTCACCCGCGAGCTGTATTCGACCAACATTCTGTTTTATCTCGGCGCGGCCGACATGACCGAGATGCACAATGTTTACGACATGGCCCGACGCTTTCCCTTTACCCGCCTGCGCGGGCCGCGCACGCCGCCGCCGCACTGCCCGGCCCGGCCCGGCCGGCTGTGGTACGACGCCAACCCCGAAGGGGTCATCATGGAGGATGTTCGCATGGCCCCGGCGACCCTGCCAGACGGACGCGCCGGCTTTTTTGTGACCGGGCAGGGCTACCGGGGCAAAGTGATGCTGCCGGACGGCCTGTTTATCCATGATGTCGGGGTCTACGGCGCGTATTTCGACCCGCAGGAGCGGCCCGGTCAGCTTGAGCTGTCGCACTTGTTCGGCGGGATCGAGTTCGGGGCGCAGAAGACCGGCGGTCAGGAAGACATGTTTTTGACCGAGCTGGGGGACGGGATTTATGTGCGCGGCATTGTCGGCAGCGTCAGCGCCGAGCTGCATGTCGAGTCGTACAAAAACTCGGTCCGCCTGCCGTCGCCGCAGCCCGAGCAGACGCTGATTGGGGCGCGGTCCATGAGCGAAACCAAGCTGCTGCCGTATTTCGCGTCGCGCGACCCGGAAAGCCGGCGCGGCTACGGTCTGCGCGGCTTCATAGACGGCCTGCCGAGCGCCCTCGGCCCGGATATCTGGGCGCGGGTCAACCGGGTCGGCCTCGGGTCGAACTTTCTGCCCTGCTCGGACGGCAGCGGGTATCTCGGCCTCATCCATATCGTGCTGGAGCGCAACGAGCCGGCGCACCCGGAAACGATGGACTCGGCTTATACCGAAATCGAAGAACAGTACGAAGGCTGGATGGTGCGCTTGGAGTTTGACGCGGGCGGCAAGCCGTACTTTGCCGCGTGCGCTCGGGCGATCACCCCGGACGATGTGCCGCACGGCTACGAGGGCCTCGGCGAGCTGTTCGACACCAAGCGGGTGGCGTTTCCGATCTCGCTGTACCGCGAAGGCGGCACGCTGACGGCGGCTTACGGCTGGGGCGACCGGGCGCTCTTCCAAGCCGAGTTTGATTACCGCGCCGTCGTGCGCGGGCTTTCGGGACGCTGAGCGGCTGCTTGGGACGACGCATGAACGGTCGGCGCAAGCGCCTGGGTCACGGCTAGGGTCGCCAAGCCGGCGGCGCAGGCCAGGAAAATCGGGGAAAGACGCATGGCAACGGGTTCCTTCTGCCGCGATTGTCGGCGGAAACCGCCCAATTCTTCAGCCCGCCGCCGAAAACCTTGACAAACGCGCTCCGAATCGGCTATGATACTTTTCTTCCGGCGCATGCGCCCGGACGGCATCTCGGGGTGTAGCTCAGTTTGGTAGAGTGCTCGGTTCGGGACTGAGAGGTCGCAGGTTCAAGTCCTGTCACCCCGACTGCAAAAAAGCGAGGAGCGCCTGCTCCTCGCTTTTTTTGATTTTCCCTAGTTGAATTTTTCCTGTGTTAAATTTTGGAGGAACCATGCGCTCCTTTGCCCTGGCTCTGCTGCTCTTCGCGTCGTCAGCGCTTGCCGCCCCGCCCGGCTCCCTTTCCCCGGCTGTTTCCCCTCCCCTGCGGATTGGCTTAGACCGCACGTTCCGCCGCGCCACTCTGCTCGCGCTTTCCTGCGACCGGGCGTTCACCCTGCGCGATGCCGCCAATAATCGGCCGCTGATCCACGGCAGCGCCGAAGCGATCTATGCCCTGCAAACGACCCCGGCGGGTGTGACGCTGACCCGCCTGGACGCCGTGCATGCCGTTCCCACCCTGCTTGCGCCCGGCCTGGCGGTGTCGCTGCTGCCGGGTCCCGGCGGGTTCGTCAAGATTGCCCGCGCCGACCGCCTGCCGCTCCCGGCGTCGGGCCTGGCCTGGCGACGCTACCGGGGCTTTTTGACGGTGCGCCGCGAGCCGGACACGACCTTTCGGGTGGTCAACACGGTCGGCCTGGAGCCGTATCTGTACGGAGTGCTGCCGGCGGAGATCGGCGCGAAAGTGCCGATGGAAGCGCTGAAAGCGCAGGCGGTGGCGGCGCGGACCTATGCGCTGAAAAACCGGGGCAAATGCGCCGCCGACGGGTTCGACCTCGACGACACGACCCGCTGCGAAGGGTACGACGGGCTGGACGGCGAAACCGCGCTGTCCAATGCGGCGGTGGACGGCACACGCTCGCAGGTGCTGACCTACCGGGGCCGCTTGATTGACGCCATTTTTTCCACCGACAGCGGCGGCATGACCGCGTGCGATTTGTCCGGCGAGTGCCCTTACTTGCAGGCCGTCAAAGACTGCGACGAGTCCGACGGCGCAGAGTACGCGGCGGGGGGCAAGTACCACTCCTGGTCGTACACGTTCACGGCGGCGCAGCTTGCCGCGCTGCTGGCGCGGGACCCGCGCACCCAAGTTTCGCAGTTTGTTTCGCTCTCGGTGGACGGCCTGGACCCGTCGGGCCGGATTACGACCGCAACCGTTTCCGGCGCGGACGGCACGCTGAAGACAATTCCCGGCCCGCAGCTTCGGCAGATTTTAGGCTACGACACGCTGCGAAGCACGCGGGTCGTGCTGACCCGGACTCCGGGCGGCGGGTATCGGTTCGACGGCAAAGGCTGGGGGCACGGGATGGGGATGTCGCAGGACGGCGCGGTCGCGATGGCGAGCGCCCCCTACCGCAAGGGATACCGGGAGATTTTAGCGCATTACTACGTCGGCGCTCAAATCGGCAGCGCGGAGCGCGTGCCGGCGTCACGGCAACTAGGGGGAAAGTGACCCAGGATTGAAATCCTCTGTCCGCAGGACAGCCGGCGCGAAGCGCCCTTCAGCCACATACTTCAGCGCGTGGGAATTACGCCGCTTCCGCGCGGGTTTTGATGGCTTCTAAAATCTTCTGCGTGTTGTCCCGCATCAAGCGGGCGACGACCGCTTTCAGGAGCGCCCCAATCAGCGGGATTTCCAGGTCGTAATCAATCTCCGAGTGGAAAAGCGTCCCGCCGCCCTCGGCCTCGGTAAACTTCCACCGCCCGCCGTAGGCCGTGTAATCCCCTTTAAGCTGCGTGAACCGCAGCTCGTGGGCGGCTTCGTCCCACACGTCTTCCTCGGTCCAGCGCACTTTCAGCTTGAAGTCCGACGCGACGGCGACCCAGTCCGAGACCGTGCGCGTGCCGTCGGCGCTGCGCTCGGTCACCGTCAGGCTTTCGACATCCGGCATGAACTGGGGAAACGATTCCTGGTCGCGGGCCGCCGCGAAGACGGCTTGGAGCGGGGCATGGACGAGGACGCTGTTTTCAATATGGGGCATGGTGGGTTTGCTTGGGACAAAGAGCGAGGGAATAAATTCCTTTCGCTGAATTGCATCCTTCGGATGTAGGAATTGCTGATGTTCGCGTTCACAAATCCGTCGTCCGAAGGACGCCATTCAGCAGATACGAAGTAATGCCGAAGGCATAGAGGAATTTATTCCCTCGCTCCTTCGATGCGTTTCGCCCGCTACGCCATTCTTCGGACCAGCCCGACGACTTTGCCGGCGATCTGCACGTCGTCGAAGTACATCGGCTTCATGCGCTTGTTGGCGGGCTGAAGGCGGATGCGCTGCTTTTCTTTGTAGAAGCGCTTCACGGTCGCCTCGCTTTCAATCATGGCAACGACGGTTTCCCCGTTATCGGCGGTCTGCTGGCGGCGCACGACCACATAATCGCCGTCATGGATACCGTCGTCAATCATGGAATCTCCGCGCACTTCGAGAATGAACCCGTCGCCGGAGATAAAATCGGTCGGCAGCGGGAAAACGTCCTCCACATCCTCCACAGCCAGTCGCGGCTTGCCGGCGGCGACTGTGCCGATAATCGGGATTTGGATCACCGACTTGCTCAGCGGGCGGCTTTCGCCGAGGCCGTTCGGGGTCAGCTTGATCGCGCGGGTCAAAACGGCGTCGCGCTCGATATGCCCCTGCTCTTGAAGCGTTTTCAAGTGGGCATGGACGGTGGACGACGACGACAAGCTGACGGCGGTGCCGATCTCGCGGACCGTCGGCGGGTAGCCGTGGGCGTCCATGTGGTGCTGGATATAATTCAGGATTTGTTTTTGGCGTGTTGAGATAGGTTTCTGGTCGGCAGTCAGCTTCGGCATCGTGCGGTTCCTCCGGATACGGCCTCGTGCCGAAAAACAGGCGTTCGGCAACAGATGTTCGGCCTATACGGTTAGTATAGCACAAAATGAGACATTTGACAAGCGGTTTGCGGCGCGGCGGCGCGGCGCAGGACGGCAAGCCGGCCGGAAGCACCGGCGATTTCTTGACAAACAACCGGGCGCAAGGTACACTGAAAAACATTTCCGAAGGATAAAAGTCGAAGGAGCCAGGCCATGATTATTATACTCTCGTCAGGGGCGACGAAGGAGAACTTAACGCACGTGACACAGATGCTTGAAGAGCGCGGCTATGGGGTGCATCTTTCCGAAGGCGTCGAAACCACCATTGTCGGCGCGGTCGGGGTGCCTGCCGACGCTTCGCTGAAAGCCGAAGTGATGCAGCAGTTTGAAGCGCTGCCGTATGTGGACAAAGTCGTCCCCGTCACTAAGCCCTACAAAGTGGTCGGCAAGCAGTTCCACCCGGACCCGACCGTGATTGACGTGCGCGGCATCAAAATCGGCGACCCGGCGTTTGTGGTCGTCATGGCCGGCCCCTGCACGGTGGAGACCGAAGCGCAGCTTATGGAGTCGGCCCGCGCGGTCAAAGCCGCCGGGGCGCATATTCTCCGGGGCGGCGCGTACAAGCCGTCTACTTCCCCTTACTCGTTCCACGGCCACGGCGAGCCGGCGCTGAAGATGCTGGCGGCGGCGCGGGAAGAGCTGGACATGCCGATTATCACCGAAGTGTTGGACGTGCGCGATGTCGAATTGGTCTGCGGGTATGCCGATATTCTGCAAATCGGCACCCGCAACATGGCGAACTTTCCCCTGCTGACCGAGATCGGCAAAACGCAGACTCCCGTGATGCTGAAGCGCGGCATGGCGGCGACCATTGAAGAATGGCTGCAAGCCGCCGAGTATATTGCCAGCAAAGGCAACAAAAATGTGATGCTGTGCGAGCGCGGCATTCGGACCTTTGAGACCTACACCCGCAACACGTTCGACATCAACGCCGTCGCCGCCGCCAAAGAACTCTCGCATCTGCCGGTGATTGCCGACCCGTCGCACGCCACGGGCCGGGCGAGCCTCGTCAACGCCGTCACGCGCGGCGCGATTGCCGCCGGGGCCGACGGCATTATCATTGAAGTCCACCCGAACCCCGAGAAAGCCCTGAAAGACGGCGCACAGTCGCTTCTCCCCGAAGCCTTCCAAAAGCTGATGCACGACATCGCCCCGATTGCCCAGGCTGTCGGCCGGCATATTTAGGAGACACTCATGGCAATCCTGCAAGCCCCTCCGCCGCAAGCGCCTGCTGAACTCAACTCAATAGGCCGTGCCTGGGAATTGTACTACCAAATCCGTCCGCAGATCGAGACCCCGGAGAATATCGGCAAGCTGATTTTGTTTGACCTTGTGAGCGGCGATCATGAGATCGCCGAGGACCAGCTTGGCTTCCATGCCGCCGCGTTAGTACGCCAGCGCCACCCGGATGCAGACGTCTTCTGCATGAGAATCGGCTACGATGTATCGTGCACTATTTCCGGCTCAATGGAGCGGCTTCCCACATGATGCGTGGTACGACCATCCGACGGCAGGCCACTCTACCAGTTACGCTTTGCTTGCCAGGTCAGCCTGATTTTGCGTTGGATTTTGTCGTTGACACTGGCTTCAGTGAGTTTTTGACACTGCCGATAGCAGCGGTCGCAGCAATGGGTTTGCCTCTTGTACTCCGGCGAACCGTAAGTCTTGCTGATGGAAGCATAATCACAGTAGCGATACATTCACTGACAATTCTGTGGAACGGCGTTCAAGAGCAAGTCAATGTTTTGGCAACGGGTCGCCGTCCACTCATCGGCACCATGCTTTTGGATGACCAAGAGCTGCGTGTTCGCTTCCGCGAGGGCGATTTGGTGAGCGTCCAAGACCTGTAACAGCAGCAGATCCATTTTGAGGAGGTTCCTGTGACTATTACACTCGCACCGCAGACGGAAACAAAACTGCGCGAATGGGCTGACCGCGAAGGGCAGGATGTCACCACCCTTGTGGATGTGCTGCTTGCCGCGTCAGTGGAAGCCGCAGAGCGCGACTTTGAAGAGGCGTGCGCGGCAATCGCAAGCTCACTGACAAGCGACCCGAGGCTTGACATCAGCTTTGAGGATTATCAGGCTCGGTTCGAGCTGGAGCGGGAAGCCCGCCGACGAAACCAAAGCGGCAGAACCGGCGATGCGGCGGCATGAGTGAGGAACCGCGCGTTTACGCGTTGCGGATTACTCCGCGAGCCGCAGCCGAGATTGACGCAGCTCATGCCCGCTTCGCAGAACTTGTTGATGACGAGATTGCTGATGACTGGAAAGCAGGATTGCTGGAAGCCATCGCACCGCTCGCCTTCATGCCGCACCGGCAAATCGCCCCAGAGCAGTCTCGCTTCAAGGAAGAAATCCGGCAGATTGTCTACCGTCGGCGCACCGGTTCAGTGGCGTACCGGGTCCTTTTCACAATCGTAGAAGCAGCGGACGATGCTCCTTTTGTTCGTATTATTCATGTTCGGCATGGCGCAGCAAAACGGATGACACGCGCGGAGGCGAAAGAAATAGAAGGCGGCGCCTGATCTAACGCACAGGAGGACGGCTTATGAGCATCTTCGCCATTGGGGACAGTCACGGCTGCTCGCTGGCGCTGGATTTGCTGCTGTCCGTGCTTCCGCTCGGTGACGGCGATACGGTCGTGACGCTCGGCGATTACTGCGACCGCGGACCCGACACGCCGGGCGTTCTTGAGCGGCTGCGGCGGCTCGGGGACGAGACGCATTTGGTCGCCCTGCGCGGCAACCACGACGCGATGATGCTGGCCGCTCGGACCGACCCGGAAGCGCGGGAAGCGTGGGAAATCAACGGCGGCACGTCTACGCTGGAAGAATACGGCGGGCTGCGCCAAATCCCCGAAGCGCACTGGCGGTTTTTGGAGCGGCAGTGCGTGGACGTTTGGGAGGCTGAGACGCATTTTTTTGTTCACGGCGGCGCTTACCCCAGCGTCCCGCTGCCGGAGCAGCCGGCGTTTAAGCTGCATTGGGGCCGCTTCGAGGACGCCGCGCCGCATGAGTCCGGGAAGATCATGGTCTGCGGGCACACCAGCCAGAAGAGCGGCCTGCCGAACAACAAAGGCTTTGCCGTTTGCATTGACACCTACGCCTGCGGCGGCGGCTGGCTTTCGTGCCTGGACGTGGAGCGCGGCGAAGTTTGGCAGACCAATCAGCGGCGTCAAATGCGCCGCTTTCCCCTGCCCTCCGCGCCTGTGACGTAACGGACAGAGGAAAATCCGCAGGCCGCAGAGAATGAGCGTTGAGGCAGACGCCTTTCTGCGGCTTTTTTCTGCGGCTTTTTAGAGTGGCATTTTAGAGTGGGAGAAGTACGATGACTTTCACTGCGCTTACTCGCGCCGGCCTGGTGACCGGCCTCGGCATCGGCGGCTTTTTTGACGGGATTGTGCTGCATCAGATTTTGCAGTGGCATCACCTGGTCTGCTATTCCCCGGACTGCAAGCCGACTTCGGTGGCGATGATTGAGCAGCAGAACACGCAGGACGGCTTTTTTCACCTTGCGGTCTGGGCGCTGACGATCCTCGGGACGGCGCTGCTGTTTCGGGCGGCGCGGCAGCCGGACACGCCCTGGACCGCGCGGGCGTTTGCCGGGTCTATTTTCGCCGGCTGGGGCGTATTCAACTTTGTCGAAGGATTGATTGACCATCAGATACTCGGCATTCATCATGTCCTGCCCGGCCCGCACCAATTCGCCGCCGACATGGCGTTTCTGGCGTCCGGCCTGCTGCTGGCCGGCGGCGGCTGGCTGCTGGCGTCGGAAAACGCGCCGAAGGCACCGGGCACGCAGAGCGTGACGGCATGAAGAGGAACAAACCATGGCGCTGGCACAGCAGTATGTGGAGGAGCGGCGGTACACGGAGGAAGAGTATTTTGAGATTGAGCGGACTTCGTTCGGTCGCTGGGAATATGTGAATGGTACGGTACGTCTCATGGCCGGCGGCTCGCCGGACCACGGGGCGATCTGCACGAATATCGTCCGTGCTTTGGGCAATGCGCTGATCCCGCGCGGCTGCCGGGTTTACGGCTCGGATGTCAAGATACACACAAGCGACGGCGTTACCACGTTCCCCGATATTTCCGTGATCTGCGGGGAGCAGCAATCTTTCGGGAAAAACGATGTTGTGATCAATCCCGTGCTGGTGGTGGAAGTGCTGTCCCCCTCCACGCGCGATTATGACCTTACCGAAAAATTCGAACACTATCAGACCGTCCCCACCCTTCAGGATTACCTGCTGGTCGAGCAGGATCGGGCAAGAGTGCTGCTGTACACGCGCCGGAACGGTTACTGGGAGATGCGTGAGGCACGAGGGCTGGAAAGCGAGATGCACTTGGCATCGGTAGATGTGACGCTGAAGTTATCGGACGTTTACGCACTCGTCACCTTCGGTACGGAGCAGCCATGACAGAGGATGCACACTTTCCCGGACACTTCGGCACGGTCGCGATTGTCGGGGTCGGGCTGATCGGCGGGTCGCTCGGCATGGCGCTGAAGTCCCGGCGGCTGGCGCAGCGCGTCGTCGGGGTCGGACGCAGCCGGGAGCGGCTGAACACGGCGCAGGCGCTCGGCGCGATTGATGCCGGCACGACCCGCTTGGCGGACGCGGCGGCGGACGCCGATGTTGTCGTGCTGTGTACCACGGTCGGGCATATTTTGGACACGCTGCCGGAGACGCTGGCGCTTGTCAAGCCCGGCGCGGTCGTCACCGATGTCGGCTCCACGAAAGCGGAGATCGTGCGGGCGGCGGCGGGCGCGGGGCACTTCGTCGGGGGGCATCCGATGGCCGGGTCCGAGCAGGCGGGCGTGGAAGCCGCCACGCCCCTGCTGTTTGAAGAAGCGACCTGGGCGATCACCCCGACCGGAACGACCGATCCCGCCGCCGTGTCTTTGCTGGCGCGGCTGGCCCAGGGGGTCGGCGCGACCACGCTTGTGCTGCCGCCGGACGCCCACGACGCGATGCTGGCCGTGACCAGCCACCTGCCGCATGTGCTGGCGTCGGCCCTGATGCGTCAGGCGCTTGCAACTCAGCAAGCGCACCCTCAAACGCAGCTTCTGACCGCCGGCTCCTTCGCCGACGCCACCCGTGTCGCCGCTTCCTCCCCGGACATCTGGCGCGACGTGTGCTTGTCGAACCGCGATGCCCTTCTCGCTGCCCTGCAAGCGTTCCGAGGCGAGCTGGATGTTTTGGAAGCTGCCGTCGAGGATCGCGACGCCCGCCAAATCGAAGCGTTCTTCGCCTCCGGCGCATCGGCCAAGCGCGGCTGGGGCGGATTGTAGGAAAAGGCTTTGGGCATGAGCGCTGAGCTGACCTTGCTTTTGATGGCCGTGCCGGGGCTGATTGTCCTTTTTTTGCTGTTTTATGTGTTTGCGGACCTGCCGCACCGCCGCCGGCAGGAGATGGAAGCGCGGCTGAAGGCAAGCGCAATCTCACACGAAGGCGTTTGGCCGCCCGCGCCGACGACGTATGCGGAGCCGCCGGAGACTGAGGCGTGGGCGTGGTGCATGCAGTGTCACCGAGCTTCAACAATGGATACTGTATCGGATAACGGTGGTCGCTGCGGGTACAGTGAGTGTGCGGCACCGGTGACGGAGCTGGTCGCATGGCGCGATTTGGCGGCGCGGCTCCCAGCGCTGCCCGAGACGCCGACGCCCGGCGTGGTTTATGCCGATTTGCTGCCTATTCAGCACACGCAGAGATAAGAGTTGTTGTATGCAGGACGAGCCGCAGGTGCACACGCGGGAAGGGTTTATGATTTCGTCCGACCGGGCGCGGCTGGATTTCGGCGCGGCGCTGCGGCTGCTGCACGGGACAAGCTGGGGCGCAGGGATGACACTAGCCGTGCTGGAGCGGGCGGCGGCGAACTCGGTCTGCTTTGGGGTGTACGCCGAAGACGAGCGGCAGATCGGGTTCGGGCGCGTCGTTTCGGATTTGGCGACGTATGCCTACCTGACCGATGTGGTGATGGACGAAGCGTTCCGGGGGCGTGGCCTCGGCAAGTGGCTGGTGGAGTGCATTCTGGCGCACCCGGACTTTCAAAGCCTGCGGCGGGTGGCGCTGCTGACGCAGGAGGCCCGAGGGCTGTACGAGCCGTTCGGGTTCACTGAAGGCGCGGGAGTGCTGACCTATTTGGAGCGGCGGTAGACCGCCGGCTGAAACGCCCGGCGACCCGCATGCCGGGCGCGATGTTACATCACCTTCAGGAAGTCTTTGGACTCGTCGAACTTGCGGCAGGTGTCGGTCTCGACGGCGTCCCAGACAGCGGGGCTGAAGGCCAGCCATTTTTCGACTTCGGGGGCCAGCGGCATGATTTTGGCGTCGCCGCCGGAGCCGAGGCCGAGCTTGCGGGCCACATGGTCGGCGGCCTGAATGGTGGCAGTGCCTTCAAAGTGCTCTTTGGCGAACATCGGCTGATGATGCAGCGTGATCATGGAAGTCAGCGATGCCGGCAGGTTCCACTTTTCGGCGATGCGCTTGCCGACCAGGGCGTGCCCGATGCCGAGCGCCGTCTTCTCGGACTCCCAGATGGAGATTTGCGCGGCGGCGGCCAGCTTCAGCGCAATCGAGTATTGGTCAGGGAAATACTGGTCCAGAAACAGCTTGCCGACATCGTGCAGCAGCCCGCCGATAAAGACTTCTTCGATAGACTTGGCCCCGATCCCCTTGCGCCGGGCGATCACGCCCGCCGCCACCGCGACCCCGAGCGAATGCGCCCAGAATGCGTCCCGGTCCAGTGCCGTTTGCTGGCCCTGGGAGTCGAATGCCTTGAAAACGCCGAGCGATGTGGTGAGGTTGCGGACGGTGTTGAAGCCGAGAATCACGACGGCGTTGGTGATGGTGGCGACTTTGCGCGGAAAGCCGTAGTAGGACGAGTTGACCAGCCGCAGCACTTTGGACGCCAGGGCTTGATCGGCGGAGATCAAGCGGTTCAGGTCCGCCGCCGATGTGGTAGGGTCGTTGACGGTCTGCATGACGCGCACGATCACCGCCGGCAGGGGGGGCAGGTCCTGCAATTCGTCTTCAATAATCCGCAGCAGGCGTTCCTGTTTCAGTTTGGTTTCAATGAGCGTCGGCACAGTAGGTCCTCATTCCGTGACAATTTCCATCAAGGCAGTATGCCTGTATTATATGCCCGTATTGTCGGCGGGGGCGGCGAGGAACTAGAGGTCAAGACTTGAGAATTAGGATTTAATCAGCGGCAGCAGGGATTTAAACGCCGGAGTGCCGGCTTCGCCGAGCAGCTCATAAACGGCGGCTTCGGCGGCGCAGGGCAGGACTCCGCTGTCGCGCATCCGCTCCATGCCGAGCTTGTGCGTTTCGAGTGTCCGAGAAGAAACGGCATCGGCGGCGACATGGACCTGATAGCCTTGATGCACCAAATCCAGCGCGGTCTGCGAGATGCAGATATGGGTTTCGAGGCCGCACAGCAAAACTTGGCGGCGGCCGAAAGAGGCGAGGCCGTCCAAAAAGCCGCCGGCCCCCGCGCAGGAAAAGCACAGCTTGTCGGTGAGCGGGGCGGCGGCATGATCCCGGTACAGCACGCTGATTTCAGGCACGACCTCGCCCATGCGCCCCGCGTACTGCGTTGTCGGCAGCACGGGAATGCCGAGCGCCGCAGCGGCTTGGACCAACAGCCGGACATTGGCAGTCAGCCGCTCGCGCTCGTGCATCACGGCAAGAAACGCGTCCTGCATGTCAACGACAATCAGCACGGTTTGTCGGGGGTCTAAAAGGTGCGGGTGGCGCTCGTGCATGGCTTTTACGCTTCTCTTTTCCGGCCGTCAGGGCAGTTCTTCAGGCAGCAGTATACCCGGCGACGGGCCGCAAAATTTCTTTCGGGCACTGAACTTTCAGCGGCTGCCGAGCATTGCAGCCGAAAGAAGTGCGGCGACACGGACGACCGGGAGAAAGACGGATGCGGCAGTGGCCCTGGCGAAACCAAAAAGAAGCAGGCCGCCGCGCGGCGTTTGAGCGCCTGGCGCAAAGTCACGCGGCAGACCTTTCCGGCGCGGCGCACCGGCTGGCACGGAACCGCGACGATGCGGGCGATCTGGTGCAGGACACGCTGCTGCAAGCCTACGCGGCGTTTGATACGTTCACGCCCGGCACAAACTTTCGGGCGTGGACCCTGCGGATTTTGACCAACAACTACCTGATGCTGTACCGGCGGCGGCAGCGGGTCCGCTTTGTTTCCTGGGACGACCTGCCCGGCGCGGACGGCCCATCTGACGGCGACGGCGGACAGGGCGCGGGACCGGGAGAGCCGCAGCCGGCTTTGATGGCAAAAACAATGGACCCGGACCTGGAAGCGGCGCTCGGCGGCCTGCCGGAAAGCGTCCGCCTCGCCGTGCTGCTGGTGGATGTGGAAGCGTTTTCCTACGACGAAGCCGCCGCCGCGCTCGGTATTCCGGCAGGCACGGTGCGCTCCCGCCTGAACCGGGGCCGGGCGCAGCTTCGGACCAGCCTGGCCGAGTTCGCGCGGGAGCGCAGGCTGACTCCCCAAGCCGCCGCGCCGAGCGCCGGAAAGGCCGCAGCACCATGACCCCTTGTGACGCAGTAACCGGCAGCCGCCTGGCGGCCTGGGTGGACGGTGAGCCGGCCGACTCCGAAACCGAGACCGAAGCCGAGACCGGCTTGGCCCGGCATGTCGCCGCCTGCCCGCGCTGCGCTGCCGCCGCCGCCGAGATGCGCCGCAGCAAAGAGCGCCTGCGCCGCTACCGGGCGGACACAACCCCCGCCGCTTTGCCCTCTCACTTTTGGACTCGTCTTCGGGACGGCCTGGACGCGCAGGACGCGCAGCGGCGGCACGCGCCGAAGCAGCAAGGCTCGCCGGGCCGGGTGTTCCGGCCGCGCGTCGTTTTGCGCCGGCCTGCCGCGCGGCTTGCGCTGGCCTGCGCCGCCCTGGCCTGCGCCGCCCTGGCCGCCCCCCGTCTGCTGCCGCCCGACGCCGTGCCTGTTTCCGCGCTGCTGCGCCGGCCCGCTGCGTCCCTTCCCGGCCCGCGCGAGCGGACACTCACCACAGGCGACTCCGACGCGGCGGCCCGCTGGCTTTCAGCGCAGCTTGGGGAAGACATTCCCGCCGTCAGCCTCGCGTTAGCGAAAGCGCCGCTGGTGGAAGCGCAGGCGGACCCGGACCGGCATGCCGGCGTGCTGCTGTTCCGAAGCGCGGGCGGCGTCCCGGTGGCGCTTCATGTCTTTGTGCATGCACGCCTTGACCCGCGCGGAACAGCGCGGGTCGTGTATCGCGGCGGCGTGTACCGGGTCGCGTCGGACCCGCACCTGCCGAACTCGCTGGCGCTGTGGCACAGTCGCGGACAGGTCTTCGCCGCCGTCGCGCCGCTGCCGCCGCCGCAGCTTTTGCCGTATGTGCATCAGCTCAGCCGGGGCTGCCTGCCGGAGCATTGACGCGCCCGCAAAAAAGTCCGCGAAATTTTATCGTCGGCGTGCCGCGAAAACCGAACTTTCGCCCCCGGCCGCTCATTGCAGCTATCGAAAGCCGGGAAATGAACACGTTCGCCGCCCGGCCTTTCCGCTTCTGAGGCTGCAAAGGACTCCACTATGAACCACACCGATTTCTCGTCCAATTTCTCGGCCAAAACACGAGCCGGCGCACAGGCCGCCCTGCTGGCCCTTGCCCTGGCCGTTCCCGCCCTGCCGGCCGCCGCGCAGGCAAGCCCCGAGGGCGCAGACTTTTCCGCACCGGCGTCCTCCGTCGGCGCGGTGTTTTCTTCGACTAACTCCGCGCTCGGCAATGCCGTTTTGATGTTTCGTCAAGACAAAGCGGGCCGGCTGACCCCTATCGGCACCTATTTCACCGGCGGACGCGGCACCGGCGGCGGGCTGAGCAACGCGGGCGCTCTCGCCTTCAGCGCGGACCGCCGCTTTTTGTATGTCGTGGACGCCGGCAGCAGCGACATCGCCGTTTTTGCCGTCAGCAAGACCAAAATGTCCCTGCTCGGCCGCATCCCGAGCGGCGGCACCACCCCGGTCAGCCTCGCGGTTCACGGCTCCTGGCTGTATGTGCTCAACGCCGACACCATTTCCGGCTTCTTTATCGGCCGCAGCGGCGGGCTGACCCCGCTGCCGGGGTCCACGCGAAATTTGAGCGGCGCAAGCACCGGGGCGGCGCAGGTCGGGTTCAGCCCGAGCGGCGAGCAGCTTGTCGTTACGGAAAGGGCTACCAACAAAATTGACGTGTATCCCGTCAACGCCGACGGCCTCGCCGGAACCCCGGTGGTGACCCCTTCCATCGGCGCAACGCCGTTCGGCTTTGATTTCGACCCGGCGGGCCGCTTGATCGTCTCCGAAGCGTTCGGCGGCGCGGCGGGCAGAAGCGCGGTGTCGTCGTACCTGGTTTCGGACTTCGGCAGCTTGCCGGTCACGGGGTCGGCCCCCGACGGGCAGTCGGCGGCCTGCTGGATCGCCGTCAGCCGGGGCGGGGCGTATGCGTGGACGACCAACACCGGCAGCGGCACGGTGTCGGCGTATGACGTATCCCCCGGCGGACGCCTCACCCTGACCGAAAGCGGCGGCGTGGTGGCCGACACCGGTGCAGGCAGCAAGCCGACCGACATGGCGCTGGACCCGAGCGGGCGGTATCTGTATGTGCTGGAAAGCGCGTCCGGCGCAGTCGCGGCGTTCCGGGTCAACCGAAACGGCACCCTCGCGGCCCTCGGCACGGCCGGCAGCGTCGGCCCCGGCGCGACCGGCCTGCTGGTTTTTTAACAGCGTTCAAGAACTCAAAAAAGCCCCCGACTGCTCTTGCTGGGCGTCGAGGGCTTTTTTTGAATTTACGGAGAGCGCGGCGGCGCAAAGTCCTCGCCGGACAGCGGGTCGAGGGGCAGGTCTTCCCGAAACAGCCCGTGCAGGTCCGGCCCCAGCCCGTAGCGTGCCGTGGAAGCGTCCCCGAGGCGCTTCCATTGCGCGTGCCCGTCGGCAAACACGATGTTCATGGCTGCCCGCCGGTCGTATTCCGACAAATGGCCGCCGTCGAGGTGATACGCCCACTGCTCCCAGGCCAGCGCCATGCCGGCGGGGCGGGCGATGTCGGACTGGGCGTGCCCGCGTGCCAGCCACACTTTGTATTCATAGGAAGTCACGGTGCGCCCTGCCGCCGGCCCGGCCGAGTCCGCCGGGCAGAGCAGCGGCGGCGCAGACACCAGCGGGCGCAGCAGCGACGCGAAGCATACCTGCCCCGGAGTCGGGGCGAGGCACTGGCAGAACCGATCATGCCATAGGGGCACATCGGCGGCGGCCGCCGCGCTTTGCGGGTCCGAATGAAAATCCGGCAGGCGTCCGTCGCTGTCCTGGGCGTACAGCGCAAACGCCATTCCAAGCTGCCGCTCGTTGGCCAGGCAGACGGTCCTGGCCGCCTGCCGGCGGGCGCGGGCGAGGACCGGCAGCAGCAAAGCCGCCAGCGCCCCGACAATGGCAAGCGACACCAGCAGCTCAATCAGCGTGAAGCCTCGGCGCATAAAACCCTCGCACGCGGGGCGCTTCGAAAGCATCTTACAGCTTGCCCAGAGCTTTAAGGCTATTGACGGTTTCCTGCACTTTGGATACCGACTCTTTGATTTCCACCCATTTTTTTATTTTGACTAATTTTAACACGTCAAAAACTTGACTCCAGTGACATTTTTAGATTACAATACTTAAGTTACCATGAAGGGATAATTAACATGTCAGAATATCCTTATGCTCACGTTTCAGCTAAATTAAAAGACTTCCTGGATAAAATTCCCAGCACGGGTGTTCCAGACAAAGTCACTTACAATGAATTGGCGGCACGCGGATTTAAGAGCACTAATGACAGGTCAATTCTCAGTGTTCTGAAATTTCTCGTCTTAGTTGACAACGAAGGTGTTCCTACAGAAAATTGGACGCTCTATCGTAACAAAGGCAACAACAAATTGCTTTTAGCGGAATTGACCCGGAAATCTTATTTAGAACTGTTCGCGATGTACCCAAATGCCTATGAACGGACGGACGAGGAGATACGAAATTTCATTGCAAGCAAAACAAAAGTCGGTGAAGATACAATTCAGCGAATAGTAACGACATTTAAGATGTTGTGTAGCATGTCGGAGTTTTCCACTGTAAGTGATGAACCGGAAGATTTAGGTCGCGGCGAGAAACCGGCAAATCCTGCCGAGCAAACGACGGATGGCTTGACAAAGCAAAAATCAATAGAAACGGCTGTCTCCATACCGGCTTCTGTCGCACAGGTGAGCATCAATCTACACATTCATCTCCCCGAGACGGAAAGCGCCGAAGCCGCTGCGGGCCTTATCAGAAGTATAGCACATTATCTGTTAGGACGAGAAGTGTAAAACTAGTTTCAAGAGAAAGCGGAGTGGGGTCAATGCATATTTTTTACATTGACGAATCTGCGGATGAAAAGTTATTTGTCGTCGCAGCACTTGCCGTGCCTGCATCACATTGGCGTACAGTATATAACACAGTTCGCTTGTTTCGTTTCAACTTACAACACATGGAAGGCATTGACATTCACTGCGAGCTGCACGCCTGGAAGTTTGTTTCGGGACGGGGAAATATCGCTGACCGCGTTGTGACAAAAGGGCGCCGCTGCCAGTTGTTTCATGACACGCTGCTCATGACAACGACTTTGCCGGGAACGAAGCTGCTTACTGCGGTTGCCGCTGCGGATCAGCAGGAGTTAGGGTTTGAGCGCTTAGTGCTCAAAATACAGAAATTTCTTGAAGCCGAGGACAGTTACGCTGTTCTAATTTGCGATCAAGGAAAAGAAGCATTTTACATCAAGTCTTTACGCCTGCTGCAAGCGAGCGGCCATGCCGACAACATCGTCGAAGAGCCATTCTTTAAGGACTCCGCACACTCTTATTTCATTCAGCTGAGCGATTTCTGTGCTTATGCCCTGCTTAGGCAGGAACATCCGCTCGCATCAAAGACGAAGTACGGGCTTGATCAAGCATTCAGCGTGCTGGCGCCGATTACTGTAGCGATCTGAAAACAGGAAGCAGGGCCTACCCTCGCCGCTGAAGACGAGATCGGTCCTGCTTTCTTATTGTGGCTGTTTCTGACTATAAAGTCAAGTGCTCTTTTATGCCCTTTACAGCTTGCCCAAAGTTTTAAGGCTATTGACGGTTTCCTGCACTTTCGCGGCCGATTCTTTGATGCCGGCCCGCTCGACTTCGGTGAGCGGGGCAAGCTGCGCGAGATCGTAGACCGCTTCGACGCCGGACGCGCCGAGCAGGGTCGGGACGCCGAAATACAGGCCGTGGACATCGTACTCGCCGCTGAGCAGCACGGTACACGCCAGAATGCGCTTGCGGTCGAGCAGCACGGCTTCGACCATCTCGGCGGTGGCGACCCCCGGCGCGTACCACGCGCTCGTGCCGATCAGACCCGTCAGAATTCCCCCGCCCTGCCGGGTATCGTCTTCGATCCTTTGAAGCTGCTCGGAAGTCAGCTTGCCCAAGTCAATCCATTTCTGGACGGGGATGCCGCCGACCGTGGTGAGCGAGCGCACCGGCACCATCTGGTCGCCGTGGCCGCCGAGCACATACGCCTGCACGTCTTCGACCGAGACGCCGACCGCCGCCGCGATGTAGCAGCGGTAGCGGGTGCTGTCGAGCACGCCTGCCTGGCCGAGCACACGCGCGGGCGGCAGGCCCGAGGCTTGGAGCGCCACATGGCACATGGCGTCGAGCGGGTTGGACACGACGATAAACACGGCGTCGGGGCTGGCGGCGGCGGCCTGCGCGGCGACGCTCTGCACGATGTCGGCGTTGACGGCCAGCAAATCCTCGCGGGACATGCCCGGCGTGCGGGGCCGGCCCGACGTGATCACGACCACGTCGCTGCCGGCCGTCTCCACGTAGTCCGACGTTCCCGTCAGCCGCCCGTCGTAGCCCACAATCGGCGCGACTTGGTTGAGGTCAAGCGCTTTGCCCTGCGCCATCGAGCCGGTTTTGCGCGGCTTTTCGAGCGTCAAGTCATCGGGCAGGTCCAGCAGAACCACATCCGCGTATCCCTGCTGCGCCACATGAAACGCCACCGTCGCGCCGACATTGCCTGCGCCGATGACGCTTACTTTTTTCTTTCCAGCCATTCTTCGTTCTCTTTTCGTTGTTGATTCAAGGCAGCAAATCAGCGACCGACACCGAATCGCTCGGCGCAGCCGGCGGCGCGATTGCTTCGCCGAGCCTGATGCTCATTCAAGTTGACAATCCAGTATTCCACAATGCCTGCTTGGGCATAAAGCGCCTTCTTCCAAGTACGGTCATTGGCAAGGGTCGTGTCTGAAACTTCAACAATCAGCAAAGCCTCGCTGGGCATCTGGTCCACATACTCACGGATGGAGCCGGGCAGTACGGCAATGTCCGGCTGCGGCTCTGCCCGGACGCCGACAGGAAAGGCACTTTGAACAAGGCACTTTGAACAAGGCACTTTGAACGCTGATCGCGTGCTGCTTTCCAAAGACATCTTCTAAAGCGCGTGTTGCCAGCATCACCGCTGTCATGTGTTTGGTTCCGATTAGCGGCATTTCAATAATGTCTCAGTTGATCAGCTCGACTCGCGTTTCGTCCAGCCATGCCATATCCGAAATTTCGTGATACTGCGTTGCGGTCCAGGGCGATGACACTGTGTATAAGTTCTACCTTTATGTCCATAAACCATCCCATTTCTGAAAGACGGTAATACGGGTCTTTAGTCAAACGCCGCAATTCCGCTCGGTAAGTATCGTAGCCCTGCTCAGCAATAGCCATAGCTTTAGTTTCGTCTGTTCTACCCCGCCTGCATCTTGGCGATGATGGCGTCGGCCATTTCGGCGGTGCCGACGGCGGACGGGTCGCTGCGGTCGGCTTTCATGTCGTAGGTGACGTTTTTGCCTTCGGCGATCACGGCGGCGACGGCGTTTTCCAGCCGGGCGGCGGCGTCGTTTTCTTTCAAATATTTCAGCATGAGGTAGCCGGACAAAATCAGCGCGGTCGGGTTGACTTTGTTTTGCCCTTTGTATTTGGGGGCGGAGCCGTGGGTGGCTTCAAACAGGGCCGTGTCTGCGCCGATGTTTGCGCCGGGCGCGACTCCGAGGCCGCCGACGAGGCCGGCGCAGAGGTCGGACAGAATGTCGCCGTACAGGTTTTCCATGACCAGAACATCGTAATTCTCGGGCTTCTGGACAAGCTGCATGCACATCGCGTCCACCAGCCACTCGTCGTACTCGACCCGGCCTTCGTAGTCTTTGGCGACTTCGCGGGCGACTTCGTAAAACAAGCCGTCGGTGTACTTCATGATGTTCGCTTTGGCGACCGCCGTGACTTTTTTGCGGTTGTTTTCGACGGCGTAATCAAACGCGGCCTTTACGATCTGCCGTGACCCGGTGCGGGAGATGGGCTTGATGGAGATGGCCGAGTCTTGGCGTATCTTGCCGCTTGCCATGCCGATGATCTGCCCGGCCTCGGCGCTGTCCACGGGATATTCCACGCCCGCGTAGAGGTCTTCGGTGTTTTCGCGGACGATGACCAAATCCACATCCGTGTAGCGCGACCGGACGCCCACATACGACTTGCAGGGGCGGATGCAGGCGTACAAATCCAGCTCTTTGCGGAGCGCGACATTGACCGAGCGAAAGCCGGTGCCAATGGGCGTGGTAATCGGGCCTTTCAGCGCGATTTTGTTTTTGCGGATGGAGGCCAGCACGTTATCCGGCAGCGGCGTCCCCGCCGTCTCCATGATGTCCACGCCCGCTTCGACCACATCCCATTCAAACGCGACCCCGGTGCCTTCGAGGACGCGCCGGGTGGCCTCGACCAGCTCCGGGCCGGTGCCGTCGCCGCGAATAAGTGTCACTTGATACGCCAAAATTGAATAGCCTCCAACGCTGAAAAGATTGGGATTAGTATAAGCGTTCCGGCGGGGATTTGTCAAGCAAAAAGCCGCCGGCTCCACTCGGAGCCGGCGGCTTGACGCTCAATGACGTCATGGCTTTGAAGAATCAAGATGAAACTCTTGTTGATGTTTTGACCACCATAATTGAGTCGCATGCAAGGTAGCTTCTTTCTGATCCAAAAACTCTGGCAAAGATTTTGTCGTACCTAGCCGAGACAGCAGACGATGAAGAGTTGCATATTCTTCATACAGAGTTATCCCTTCTGGATCAGGCTGCTCCAGAGCCTTAAAAAGGAAGGGGAGACTTGTTCTGTCAGCCAACCTTCTGAGCGCAAACGCCGTCGCTTGGCGTGTGAAAGGAGAGACATTAAGCAGCAATGGGTTTAGGTAAGGTACAGCCTCTCTTGTTTTTAGATTTTCGAATGCCCCTACTGAGGCAGCACCCCCTGTTTCCTTCAACCGTAATTCTGATAGTTTAGCCATTAAGGGAATTGCTTGGACTTGCTGATTTATTATAAGGCAATGTAATACATCATCCCGGAAATCTGTGTCGGGATCATTCTCAAGCGGTATTAATTTGGCAGGAAGATAATCGCTTACTACAGATCGTAGCAAGTACATATTCACCTTGCGTACTGCTGACTCGTCAAGCGTAGATACTACAAGTTTAATTACCAAACTGTTTGCTTCTTGCAAACTATGGGATGCTAGCACGGATGCGGGAAACTTAGCAAAGCCTAATGGTATTATAGGAATGGTCGCGTCAACGGGAACGAGTTGACCGTTCGTGCCTCTGTTGAAAAGAAGCAGTACATTGCTGCCCTTATCAAGGTTAACCTTACTGCCATAGTAGAAAGACAAAATGCTCGGTAAAACCACTTGTAAAGCTTTTTTGTTCTGAACATTGCCTTTCACTACCTGAACTGAGGTAAGAGTATAAGTCCCTGAAGAGTAAGAGGCACTTAATGCTATAGCTTTCAGTGTTTCCGATTTTGGAAAAGTATTTGTAGAGGCTTCACGCGGCACAAAATCTTCTAGTTTTCCAAACACGATTACGGTTGCTTCTTGAATTGAAGATGACAACAATTGAGGTTGTGGAACCGCATCGGACCAGGCACTACAGCAAGAAATAACTAACAACCCTACGATGATTAGAAATATTTGGATGTGTTTCATTGTGAACCTCAAGTTGAAGGCAGCCAGAAGGCATAAAATCGAGAAAAACCTTCTGGCAGACCTAGTCAAGCGCTGATTAATTTGCGGTACGAGTAGCGTGTGCTTGAACATGTTGTACGTGATGAGTGTTTAGGGTGACAGAACCCGCTGACGAATTAGTCGAGTGCCACACCTGATCAAAGCTGTACCAGAACGTACCGGCTCCGGTATCTTGGGAGCCTTCTGTGACACCATTTGTGTCAGTGAACTTTCCAGCCACAAAATCCTGCCCATTGTGCCAAGTAGAGGGATTATTTGGTGCTCCCGCGCACCAGGTGTAGATCGCATCTTTACTGTTCAAGAACTGCTCAGAAACGTCCCCCAACCCATAAAAGTTTCCTTTGTTGTCTAACAACTTGAGGTCGTATGAAGTAACATGGCCCCAGATTGTCGGGCCGGTGTATGAGGTGTTGTGACCACCATCGGATTGGTTGGGTGATGTATCGAAACGCACCGCCACCTTCACTGGAATACGAGTACTGCCATCTTCAATACCTGATCCGGGATCACCGCCACTGTTTTGAGCATGAACAGCAACTGAGAGTTGCATTCCACAAAGTAACAGCAGTATCAAAGCAGTCCGTTTGAAGGTCTTTTTGCAGACTTTGTTGAGTGTCAGAGGCATCAAAACTGTCTCTTTTTGGGCCATTTTCAATTCTTTCTATCCGCGAGTCCTACTTTTGCGGTGTCATGGTTAGACAGGTAATCGTTGATAACGTCATACCCCTGTCCTCCGTCACTGATCCCATCCCAGCGCAGTGCTTTTTCAACATCACGCGCCGGAGTCAAATTGCTTTGTTTTTGTACCTCCTCCCATTCTTTGTATTGTCCTGTCTCGTAGTAACAAGTAGCAAATTGTTTGTTAAAAGCCACCTGCCGCTCCTTCGGAACATTTTCGGCAGCCTGAGTATACCAACGCAGTAATGGGACGTAGAAACGCCGATTGTTTGCGCTCCACCACCGGGAGTTCATAAACTGCGCTCTGCCAAGCACCGCGAGAAGACGGTCCGCAGCGTCCCGCTCCGTGGCGGCAGGCTGGAACAAAGCAATCCGGCCGGAAAGCCGCGCTTGCCGACGCTGCCCTTCCTGATGCGCCTGCGCCTCATTCCACTGATCCACTGTGCCGAAGTAAGGCGGCGGCAGCTCGTCCACCAAATCCAGCATTGCGGCCTGCAAAATTGTGTTGAACGAGTTGTTGCGGGATAGCTCCACGGTCAGGGTCAGCGGTCCGCGCACGAGAAATCGATTCCAAACCCCGCCCCAAAAGTCACGAACCCGCCCGTGCGCCAGCTCCGGCGCTGTCACAACATCAAGGTTATTGTCAATCGCTTTTCCGCTCTGAGTGCGAACCGAGAGCCGATAATCCCGAAAACGGTTGTAGTCATCGTGCCCATCTTTGTTGAAGTCATACAAAGACAAGTAAAACAGGCCGCTCGGCACTGTCACCGTTTGGTAAACGTTGGGGCCATCCAATGCCTGCGAATAGCTTTCGCCGTGATCGTCAATCTCCGCTTCCCGGCGGTTTTTGTCCTGCGTTGTGAGTCCTTTCTGAACTCGGCTGTCCAGATAAGTCGGCGGCATCTCCAACGTGCGCGGATTGGTCGTGTAAAGCGAGGTGACAAAGTAGCGCAGGCTGTCATCGGGATCGGCTTTCGGGCCAATCTGCGAAAGATAGCTCACGGTCTCCCACCCCGCGCCCCAAAGATAATCCTGCGGCGAGCAGATGGCGTTCAGGCAGGCCCAGTAGCGCCCATAGCGACCCAGCCAGTCGCCCTCAGTCACCCAGTCGTCATCCAAAGCCGTGACTTTGGGCGCAAGCTCATTTTTGTCCGGTACGACAGCACTGACGGCTTCGAGCATCGCATTCAGCCCCGCAAGCGTCGGCGGCGCGGCAGGCGTCGGCAGGGGAGGAGTTGGTACAGAGGAACTCGAAACTGTAGGCGCAGAGACCGGCGTCAGCAAGCCGCCGCCGTACTGGGCTACCCACACAGACCGCCCGGATGCCAGCAGGCCGAAGATGTCACTGTCTGCCTTGCTGCCGCTTTCCCCGGACTGGAGCCGCTGCCCCGTTCTGGCGTTGAACGCTTCTAAGCCTGTCTGACGATGCCCCACGAACAGCCGCCCGTCCCCGCCTTCCGCCAGGCACGTCACATAATCTTCCGACAGCAGATCAGTGGAAAGGCGGGTGACCACCGGCGCGACCGGGTGCAGCAGGCCGGCAAGCTTGGCCTTCCAGTCCGCGCCGCGCAGAAACGTCCATTTCCTGCCTTTGTCCCGGCTTCCCGCGAGTCCGAAGGGTGTTCCCGCGTACACCGTGCCGCTGCTTGCCACGAGGAGGCAGTTGATCAAAGCCGATGGCAGGCCGACGCCCGTAGCCGTTTTCTGCTGCTTTTTCGGGCCGGGCACGATGCGCCATACTTTGTAGCCGTCGGCGGGGGAGGCAATCGCGATGCCGTCGCACTGCGTCCCGACATACAGCGTCCCGTCCGGGGCGAACGCCAGAGCGTTGGCCTGGTCCGACGGCAGGCCGTCCGCGCGGGTGAAATACGTCCAGCGGGAGGCTTTGTAACGGAATAGCCCGGCGTCGGTCGCGCCCCACACGCCGCCGTCTTTGGGGCTGACCGCCAGCGCAAACACGCGCGAGCCAAGCGAGCCGTCGAGGGGGCCGTAAGTGCGCCACGCTTTGCCGTTGAAGACCGAGACGCCGTGATTGAGCGTTCCAGCCCAGACGCGGCCTGCCTTGTCGCAGACAAGCGCATAGGCGTTGTTGTCGCCGAGGCCGTCTTGGGTTGTGTAGCGGGTGTATTGCCGGTCTTTGGGGGCGGACGGGTCACAGCGCCAGAGTCCGTTGTCTTCAGTGCCGACCCAGGTGATGCCGTGGGTATCGCGGCAGAGGGCGGTGATGAACTGCCCCTGTGCATCAGCGTTCCAGGGGGACACATCGGCACGGCAAGCCGAAGTCAGCGGAAAGCTGCTGCTGATCAGCGCGAAGAAAAGGGCGCGAAGAAAAGGGCGCGAAGAAAGCATGGCATGTCTGGCTCCACTCGGACGGACAGCAAAAGAACAACTGTGAATGTAGCGCAGCCTCGCGCCGAAAAGGTGTTTGGTGAAGGACAAGCGCAGTATACGCGATAAAAGGCCCAATGTCAAGGGTCATACAAAATAAAGCCGCCGGCTCCGTTGGGAGCCGGCGGCTTTCAAGGACTTGTTTTATTTGACTTTGCCCTGGCGGGTGACGGCATCGCTGAGGGCGTCGAGGCTTTTGGCGTCGGGGGCGGACGACGCCGCGCGGTTTTCCTGCTGGATTTGCAGGTAGACTTCCTTGCGGTGGACGGCCACGTCGCGCGGGGCGGTGACGCCGAGGCGGACTTGGTCGCCCCGGACTTCAATCACGGTGATTTCGACTTCGTCGCCGATTTTGATGCTTTGGTTGAGTTTTCGAGTTAAGACTAACATACAGCCCTCCCTGGCACAGCGCACTTGGATTGGATTTTTGGGTTAGGTGCCTGGCGCCTGCCTTAGATACAGCATTTTATCCCCATTTGTCCCCGAAAAGCAACCAATTTTACCGGGCGCGGCGAATTATTTTTTCGCCGTCGTTTTGCCGGGTTTATTCCGCCGGGATGAGGCGGTGCCGCAGGCCGTATTGGTCGGTATTGAGCACGACCTGCCTAGCGACCCGGCGGCTGGTGTTGATCAAAATCGGGGCCATCAGATTGGCCGTGATCCCCGCCGGGTCGCCGTGCGGCACGGTCAGCAGCGTGTACAGCCGGGGAGTCGCCCCGTCTTCGGTCAAGCACAGGTCGTCCAGCTCGGCGCGGGGGACGCGCGGGGCGTAGTCCGGGAACACTTGGTGCGGCTCAATGGCGAGAAACGCCAGGTCGCCGCGCTCGAGCGATTGCAGCCAAACAAACGGGCTGCCTTTGCCGCCTTCGGCCATGTGGTGCGGCAGCACGGTGAACAGCCGGCACTCCTCAAAGCCGGGCAGGCCGTCGGGAAAAGTCACGGTTTTGGGCGCTTCGACAGAGAGAGCGCCGAAGCGGGTGGTTTCGATCTGCATGGGTCTGAATACTCCTAAGTGTGCGAGAAAAAAAGTGCATCCGGCACAAAGCGTTTCATCCCTGGTGCGAAAACAATCAAAAGCGATAATTGAAGCGTTTAATGCAAATAGTCAGCCAGGCTGTACTGGAACGATTTTGCGCTGGCGGACAGCGAAGCCTGGTAAATGTTGGTCGCGCTTTGGA
This sequence comes from Capsulimonadaceae bacterium, assembly GCA_965246745.1. Classification (GTDB taxonomy): domain Bacteria; phylum Armatimonadota; class Armatimonadia; order Armatimonadales; family Capsulimonadaceae; genus JANXMY01. The sequence goes on along the minus strand of OZ251980.1, from coordinate 2,766,986 downwards.
ACTGAATATACGCCTGGGCCAAATCCACATCCTCGATATTGGACACGGCGCTTTGGTAGTCGCCCTGGGCGCGGGAAAGCTGCTGGGTCGCCGCCGACGCCTGGTTCGCTTTCACGCCGGCCGTGGCCGACGCCGCGTTCAGGGCGGACAGGGCGGTGTCTACCGCGCCGATGTCGCCGGAAACGGCCACGGCGTCGCCCGCCGCCAAGTGCGTTTTGAGGCTTTGCAGCGCGGCAAAGGCCGGGCCGAACGCCGCCGCCCCGTCGGCGTTGATCTGAAGGGACGCATTCGGGCCGATGACAGAATTGATCGCGCCGGAGTTGCCTTGAAACGCCTGGGCGGCGTCAAACGGCGGCGCGGTGGTTTTGGTGCCGCCGAACAAGTAGCGCCCGCCGAGCTGGGCGTTGGCCTGCTGCGAAAGCTGCTGCACGATACCGTCCACCTGAGCGCCGAGCGCGGCGAGGCTGTCCGGGGTCTGGGTGGAGTTCGCGCCGGCCACGGCAATCTGCCGCGCCGAGTGCAGCGCCGAAGTCGCGCTTGACAAAGCCCCCTCGGTCGCGGTGAGAAATGCAGTCGCCGCCGACGCATTGCGGCTGTACTGGGCCGTGTCGCCGAGTGCGCTTCGCAGCACAAGCGCCTGGGACGCCCCGGCGGCATCGTCGGAAAACGCTTGCAGCTTTTTCCCTGACGAAATCTGGCTTTGCACCGTGTTCAGCGCTTCCAGGCTGGATTCGATGTTCGACGATAAGTTTTGGTCGCGCAGGCCGGTCGTAATTCGCATGGAAGTAGCCCTTCAAGTCGGCGGGATTAGCTCGGCGGGATTAGCGCCCGGAGAACAAATTGTTGATCAGTGTTCCGATTAAATCGTCGGCGGTCGTGATGACCCGCGCCGACGCCTGGTATGCCCGCTGGTACTTCAAGAGGTTTGCCAGCTCGGTGTCGGTGGAAACGCCGGTCTCGGACGACCGCTGATTGGAAAACTGGGTTTGGATCGCCTGGGCGGTTTTTTGGCCCGCCAGCGCGGCGGCGGCCTCGCTGCCCGCCGTGGAAACCGTCGCCTGGTAAAAGCTTTGGATGCTTTGCCCGGCCAGCGGGTCGCCGGCGGCTGTGACGGTCCTGGTCAGCAGCCCCGCGACCGCCTGGGCGTTGGAGCCGTCGCCCGCGCCGAATGTCGCCGGCGGGGCCGGCACGGAAGCCGCCGCAAGGTGGTCGGGATGGGCCAGTAAATCTGCCGAAACTGCCAGCGTGCCCGCCTCGCTGCCCGCCGTGGCAGTGAAAAACGGCGTGCCGGGATTGCCGCTCAAATCCAGTCCATTGGCCTGGGCGGCGTTGACCTGGGACGCCACCGAAGCGGCGGCGGCATGAAGCTGGGTTTGCAGCGCAGCGACCTGGAGGCTTGCGGCGTGCAGCCCGCCGAGCGTGCCGCCCGACACGCCGGCGGCCAGCAGGCTCGGCAGCGAGGCGGCAAACGAATCGGAGCCGGCCACAAGCGCCGTGCTGCCGACCGACACATTGACGCCGCCGTCGGCGGTGTTCTGAACCAAGATATTAGTCAGCCCCGCCAGCTTGTCGAGCAGCACGCCGCGCCGGTCCACCAGATCGTTCGGCGTCTGCCCGCCGCGCGTGCTTGCCCGGATGCTGACATTAAGCGCGGCGATTTGGGCGCTGTCGGAGTTGATCTCCGACACGGCAGACGCCGTCCGGCCCGCCACGCCCGACGCGACCGATGCCAGGCCCGCCGAGACGGTGCCGAATGTGTGCGCGAGCGAGACGCCCTGCTGCACGGTCGCCGCCCGCACCCCGGCGCTTTCAGGAGAATTGGCGAGGTCGTGGAACGCATTAAAGAACGAGGTCAAGGCGGCATTCAGGCCGGTCGCCGACGGCTCCCCGAAGACGCTGCCGACTTGTTTCAGCGCGTCGCTTTGGGCCGTCTGCCCTTGCAGGCCGGAATTGGCGTCCCGGACCTGCGTGTCTAAAAACTGGTCGCCGGCCCGCTGAATGGAGCGAATGGAAACGCCCGTCCCGATCAGGCCCGGCGTCAGCAGGGTCGCCCGGTCGGCATTGGTGTACGGGTCGGAGGCCGTTTGATCGAGCGTCTGCACCGAGTAGCCGGGCGTGCCGGCGTTGGCGATGTTCTGCCCGGTGATGTCCTCGCCGAGCTGCGCGGCGGCCAGCCCGCTTTGTCCGATGGTAATCCCGAAAAATGTTCCCGGCATAAATTCCTCCTTGTGCGGGTCTAGGCCCGGCGGTCCAAAAGCAGCAGGCTGGCGGCGCGGCCCGCCCGGCTGCGGATGGGGTTTGTCCCGTAGCCGTTGTCTGCGGAGCGTCCCGCCTCCACAAAGAGGTCCAGCGAGAACGCGAGATAATCCAGCTCGTTTTGGATCAATGTTTGATTGCGCTTGGTTAAAAGCTGCACGCTGTCGAGCGTGCGGCGCAGGCTGTCTTCCAGTCCTTGCAGGACGGCTCGGCTGCGCTCGCCGCACTGGTCTTTCAGCGCGGCCAGCGTCAGCGGCTCGCCGTCATCGCCGGTCAGGGCGGCCCGGCGGGCGGTGTCCTGGGCTTCAAGCTGAACTAAAACCAGCGCGTAATCTTCTTGCAGCGCGGCGAAGCGTGCCCGGTCGCAGGCCAGCAGCGCAAGCTGCTGGCTTTCCAGCAGCTTCAGGTGGCGGGTTTGCAGCGCCAGCTCATCGCGCAGGGCTTTCAGAATAGGCTTGATGTGTTGCGGTTCGGTCATGGGACGCTTCTTTCGTTACTTGGTGACGCTTCTTTCGTTACTTGGTGCGGTCGAGCGATTTGCCGAGCGACGGGGCGAGCTGGTCGTACATCATCTTTGCCATGCCGAGGTCGCCGCGCTTCGCCATGTTGTCGGACACGGTCTGGTCCATCATGTCTTGAAAGATTTGCTTGCCGTTGCCGTCATCGGCCAGCAGCGTGTCTTTCGGAACGGTTTTCCGCATCTCGGTTAAAAGCTGATGCAGAAAATAGCCTTCAAACTGCTGTGTCGCTTTTTTCAAGTCCAAATGCGCTTTGTCGAGCGGCGCGGCGGCGGGAATGTCTATACGCAGCATATGATTGGGCCTTGTTATTGAATCTCGATTTCGGCGTGCAGCGCCCCGGCTTCTTTCATCGCCTGCAAAATGGCGATCAAGTCGCGCGGCGTCACCCCGAGGGCGTTCAGGGAGCGCACGACGCTGTTTAGATTGGTGGACGCCGGCACGGGAATCAAGCGCTCGCTGCCTTCGGCGACCGTGATGATTTTTCGCGGCGCGACCACGGTTTGGCCCCGGCGGCTCAAGGGCGACGGCTGCGAGATAATCGGAGCATTGGCGATAGAGACCGTCAAATTGCCGTGGGCCACCGCGCAGGCGGACACTTCAACATTGCCGCCCATGACCACCGTGCCGGTGCGCTCGTTGATGACGACTTTGGCGACCTCGTCGGTTTCCACGGGGACGTTTTCGAGGCCGGCGATGACCGAAACCGGGTCGGAGCCGGGATGGAAGCCGACCCGGACCGTTCCGGCGTCGGCGGCGACCGCCATCGTCACCCCGTAAGGCTTGTGGTCGTTGATGGCATTCGCCAGCCGGGCAGCGGTGGTGAAATCGGGATGGGACAGCGTCACGTCCAGCGTGCCGGACGACGCCCCGAGCAGGGTCATGGGAACATCCTGCTCGACCAAAGCGCCGCCGGGCACCCGGCCCGCCGTCACAAAGTTTTTGGCAACCGAGCCGCCCCCGCCGCCGCCGGCGAGAAAGCCGCCGACCGAGATCGCGCCCTGCGCGACGGCGTAGACCCGGTTGTTGGCGGCTTGCAGCGGGGTTTGCAGCAGTGTTCCGCCCTGCAAAGATTTGGCATCGCCGAGGCTGCTGACGGTGACATCAATCGCGCTGCCGTTTTTGGCATACGGCGGTAGGGTCGCCGTGACCATGACCGCCGCGACATTTTTTAATTGCAAAGCGCCGGGCGCAACGGTGATGCCGAACTTTTGCAGCATCGAAGCGACCGACTGCGGGGTAAACACTGCTCCGCTGCCGTCGCCGCTGCCGTCCAATCCCACGACCAGCCCGTAGCCGACTAATTGGTTGCCCCGGACGCCCTGCACGGCGGCGATGTCTTTCAAGCGGGCCTGCGCCGCCGCGCCCGGCGCAAGGGCGGCGAGGGCCAGCAGCATCGGCAGCAGGGCAAAAGTTTTCGGGGCAGTGTTCATAAGTGCAGTCTTTGGGCGCAGTCTTGGAGTATCAAGTAAACCTGGTATATTTATCGGTGAGCGTGCAGGAGTTCTTTAGGGCAACATTTCGCCGACACAGAAGCCACGGATTAAAATCCGAGGCTGGGTTAAACCAGTGTCGAAGCGACACAAGCCTCAGAAAGACACAAGAGTCCGTGGCTCCGCCCCGGCTGAGAAGATCAAAACAGCACCTTGAACAAGCGCGAGAGGATGCCGTCGTGCTGCTTGTCGCCGACCGGGCCGCGCCCTCCGTACTTGATCTGGGCGTCGGCCACCAGCGGCGACGCAATGGTATTGTTCGGCGCAATGTCGGTCGGGCGGACGACGCCTGTGAGCGTGATTTCCTGTGTTTCGGCGTTCATGCCGACTTTGCGCCTGCCTTCCACAAGTAAATTTCCGTTCGGCAGGACTTGTTTGACCGTGACTCCGATAGACGCCGACAGATTATCCGTGCGAGTAGTCGTGCCCGAGGCCGCCGAGTTGATGCCGCCGGAAACGCCGAAGTTTTTGATGTTGAACAAGAGCGGTCCGAAGCCGGGGCCGTAGTTAAGGCTTTCGTTTTTGGACGTTTTGGTGGCGGCGACCGACGACGCCGCGCCGGTTTCGGTGATCACGACCGTCAGCGTGTCCCCCACCTGGCGGGCTTTGTTGTCGGCGAACAGCGACGCGGCGTTGCTGTCATTGCGGGCGGCGTCGGTGGACGAGCCGGGATACAGCGAGTCGGCCTGGGCCGACGCGGCCATGCTGGCCGCGATTGCCAGCAGGGCCAGCGAATGAAGCAGGGCTTTCATCGGTTAAATCTCCATTTGAACGGTTTGGGCATCGAGCACTTGGACGGATAAATCGGCGCTGAGGCCGGGCCGCTGGACCCGGATGGTATCCCCCGCCCGTCCGTTTTCGCGGGCGGTGGCCGGCGCGGTGACGGTCATCGCGCCGGATTGGATCAAAATCGTCACGGCGTCGCCACTGTGGATTACGAGGGGAGTCCCCCCGGCCCCCAATAATGGGGGAGTCTGAAAAGATGTGCCCGTAGGGGCGCTGCTTGCTGCGCCCTTTGTTTCCGCGCCCTCCCTCCTATTCTTATCCGCTCCGACTCCCCCATGATTGGGGGCCGGGGGGACTTCTTCCGTGGTCACCTCGGCGCGGTCCGCGCCTTCAAGAACCGCCTGCGTGTCCGGGTTGATGCCCGCCTGCCGCAGCTTCAAGGCCAGGTCGCCGCGCGTCAGGCGGCGGGTTTCGCCGGGCAGCGGGGCGCGGGCGACCGGCACGGCGGCGAACCGGGCGCGGGCGGCCTTGTCGCCGCCGGTGATCCCTGCCAAAGCGCCGAGGGTCAAAAAGCCGTCGGCGTTGGGGGTCGCCGACGCCGCCGCTTTCAGGGCGACATGCACCGGCGCGGCGGCGCAGATAATGGGCATTGGGAGCAGGGCAAGGGCGCAAACGAGCGGGAGTTTCATGGCGGGTCTCCAAAACGAGCGTTCAGGTTAGCGCTTCAGCCCGTTGGCCGTTTGCAGCATTTCGTCGGACGTTTGAATGGCTTTGGAGTTGACTTCATACGCCCGCTGGGCGGTGATCATGTTGACCATCTCCTGCACAATCTGGACATTGGACATCTCCAATGTGCCCTGGGCGAGCTGGCCGAAGCCGGTCTGGCCGGGGGTGCCGTCGGTGGGGGTGCCCGACGCCGCCGTTTCCTGGAAATTGTTGCCGCCGAGATGGAGCAGGCCGGCGGGGTTTGAGAAGCGGGACAAAGTAATCTTGCCGACCGCCTGCGGGGTGTTGGAGCCGCCGCGCGTGATATTGACCGTGCCGTCTTTGCCGACCGCAATGGAAGTCGCATCGGCGGGGATGGTGATTTCGGGCTGAAGCGCGAAGCCGTCGGAATTGACCAGCTTGCCCTGGGCATCGCGCTTAAACGCGCCGTCGCGGGTGTATCCGCTGGTGCCGTCGGGCAGCAGGACTTTGTAAAAGCCGTCGCCTTCAATAGCGATGTCGGTGTTGTTGCCGGTTTCTTGGAGCGTTCCCTGGTCGAACATGGTCTCGGTGGACGCGGGCTTGACCCCGAGGCCGACTTCGAGGCCGGTGGGCGAAGTCGCGCCCTGGGCGACGGTTGCGCCGGCGGGCCGCATTTCCTGGTACAGCAGGTCCTGGAAGTCCGCGCGGGCTTTTTTGAAGCCGACGGTGTTGACATTCGCCAGGTTGTTGGCGATGACATCCATGTTGAGCTGCTGGGCTTCCATGCCGGTGGCGGCCGTGTAGAGGGCACGCATCATAAGCCGTGGTTCCTTCCGTGCGCTTCTCGGTCGAGAAGCGCGGGTCGTCGGCTTCCGCCTCTGCGCCGGGGCAGAAGGCAGTCCAGCCGTGAGATGTCAGAAGCAGAAGGCGAGAAAGTAAACTTCACTCGCTCCATCTTCGCTCAGTTTCTACAATTTCCCGACTTCACCCGTCGCTTTGCCGGTCGTGTCGTCTTCGGCTTGCAGCATCTTTTGGTTGGTTTCGTAAGCCCGCATGATGGAGATCATCGAAACCATTTCTTTGACGATGCTGACATTGGACGCTTCCAAGTAGCCCTGCCGCACAGTCGCGGCTCGCGACGCGGGCTGAATGCTGGAAACCGCGTACTGGTTGTCGCCGACCCGGACCGGGCTGACGGCGGCGGACAGCGACGCCAGCCGGAGGCGTCCGAGCCTTACGCCGTCGGCGCTCACTTCGCCCGCCGGGCCGATCACGACGGCTTTTGTCCGGGCGGGGATTGTCAGCGGCGCATTGCGGTCAGTAAGCACGGCCTGGCCGGTGCCCGCCTGCACCAAAGTTCCCTGGGCAGTCAAGGTCAGCGCCCCGTCGCGGCTCAGGCGCGGCCCCGCCGGTGTTTGGATCACCAGCGCCCCGTCGCCGGTGAGCGCTACATCAAGCGGATTGCCCGAGGCTTGCAGGCCGCCGGGGCTGAAGTTGGTGGTTTCGTCTTTCAGGCCGCCGCCGCTGCCGAGCGTGCCGAGGGCGGCCCGGTCGGCGGGGGACAAGCGCGAGACGGGTTCGCTTAAAAACGATTCAAAGCGCGGCACCTGCTCTTTGTAGCCGGTCGTCCCCGCATTCGCCAGGTTCTGCGCGATGGTGTCCTGCGCGGCCTGGTTTGCCAGCATGCCGGCGGCGGCGGTGTAAACTCCGCGTGTCATAAAAAAAGTCTCCCACCCCGATTATCGGCGCGGGTTGTCGGTTTCATTAGGGAGAAGAATGCGGGGTTTTCACGAGGATTTCACCAAAGCGGGGTATGATACGGCATGGCGCACAGCAATCACCGCAGCGATGATATTTTGGAAGAGTTTCTCGGCGACACGCCCCGCGCGACCGAGTGGCGGGCGCTCCGGGACGCCCTGCGGGAGCGGTTAAAGGCGATGGTGGTGTCGCGCGACGCCGAGGCCGACCCGGCGGCGCGGGCGGCGCTGGAAACGCAGGTGGCGGCGCTCCGCCGTCAAGTAGCGGCGCTGGAAACCGAGGAAGTGGTGGCGCAGTTTGTGGAAGACTCGATTAAAGCCAGCCTCGCCCGCGCCCCGGCTTTCGGGCCTTTGGAGGGGGAAGAATAACAGGGCGCGAAGAGAGCGAGGGTGAGGCGAGCAGAGCAGCGAGCAAAGTTTACTTCCTCGCTGCTCCGCTCGCTTGATTTTCGTTTGGCCTTACGACTGCAAATAATCGCGGAGGCGCTTTTTGCGGGCGGCGGAGCGCAGCTTGCGGAGAGCCTGGGACTCAATCTGGCGGACCCGCTCGCGGGAGATATGCAGCTCGTCGCCGATCTGCTGCAAAACCGATTTGTCGTCCTCGTCGAACCCGAACCGCTTTCGCATGATGATTTTTTCGCGGTCGTCCAGAGTATTCAAAATCGCTTCGATCTCGCCGCGCATCTCCTGCGCAATCAGCTCGTCCTGCGGGTTGGGCGAGTTGCGGTCGAGAACCAAGCTGCCGAGCGATGTGCTGTCGTCGTCGCCGACCGTCATGTCGAGCGACACCGGCTCCTGCGTGGTTTGAAGCAGGCTGTTGGTTTTTTTCACCGACAATCCCGAATGCTCGGCGATTTCTTCCGTGGTCGGCTCGTGCCCGAGCGAGCGCTGAAGCTCGGCTTTGGACTTGTCTATTTTTCGCAGCGACTCGGAGATATGCGCGGGCAGGCGGATGGCTTTGGCTTTGTTGTCAATCGCCCGGCCGATGCTTTGGCGTATCCACTGGGTGGCGTAGGTGCTGAACCGATAGCCCATGCGCGGGTCAAACCGCTCGGTGGCGGTCATTAAACCGATTGCGCCTTCCTGAATCAAATCTTCGAGGGGAATGCCGCTTGCCAGGTAATTTTTGGCGATAGACACCACCAGGCGCATGTTGGCTTCAATGAGGCGCTCTTTGGCGGACCCGTCGCCGTAGCGGGCGCGGCGGGACAGAGACTTTTCCTCGGTCGCCGTGAGCAGCCGGGTGCGGGTCAGGCGGTTGATGTACGACGCCAGGTCGTCGGCCAGCGACCCGCCGGGCAGCGGCTCGGACGCGAGCGAGCGGCCCAAAGCCATCGCCTCACGCGAGTCGTCTTCGGGCAGGCCGCTGAAATACTGATCGGCTGCTGTGGTCATGCGCTGCTTGGTCTCACGCTCGGCTGGAAGGTGTTACGGCCCGGCTGTGCTCAACGCTGAGGCTGTGGGAATGTGTTCGGCATGCGCCCGCCCGATTCCTCCCCGCAATTTCGCTTGAATCATTTTATCTCGGCGAATTCTGCTACAATGATGCCAAGTGACGACCCCGAACACACCGGCCCGGCTGGCCGCCGACCAAATCACCCTGCGCTACGCGGCGGACGCCCCGCCGGCGCTGGCGGCGCTGTCGCTGGCCCTTGCGCCCGGCGTCTTTCACGCCGTCATCGGCCCGAACGGCTCCGGCAAGTCCACCCTGGTCCGGGCTTTGTCGCGGGCGCTGAGGCCGTCGCAGGGCGCGGTGCTGCTGGACGAGGCGGACCTTTACGCCGCTTATTCCGCGCGGGAGTCGGCGCAAGCAATCGCCGTGGTGCCGCAGGACACGGGGATTTCGCTGGACTTTTCCGTGCGCGACGTGGTCCGCATGGGCCGCGCCCCGCACCTGCCGCCCCGCCCGTTTGCGTCGGAAACGCCTGCCGATGAAGACATCGTCGCGGACGCTATGAAATCCGCCGGGGTGGACGCGCTGGCCGAGCGGGCCGTGACGACCCTGTCCGGCGGCGAGCGTCAGCGCGTCCTGCTGGCCCGCGCCCTCGCGCAGAAGCCGCGTGTTTTACTGTTGGATGAGCCGACGGCCAATTTGGACCTGCGGCATCAAGCCGAAACGCTGACTTTGGCCCGCGATCTAGCGCACGAGCGCGGGCTGGCCGTGCTGGCCGTGCTGCACGATGTCAACTTGGCGGCGGCCTACTGCGACACGCTGACCCTGCTCCGGGGCGGCGAGATTGCGGCGTCGGGCACGCCCGCCGCAGTGCTCACGGAAACAAACCTCGCCGAAGTCTACGGCGCACGGGTCTGGGTCCGCCCGCATCCGGCCACCGGGCGGCCCTGGGCGCTGCCCCTGCCCGCCCTGCCGCCTGCGCCGAAGCCGACCGTTCTTAAACGCGTTCATGTGATCTGCGGCGGCGGCACCGGCGCGGCGCGGCTGATGCTGCTGCACGGGCGCGGGTATACGCTTACGGCCGGAGCGCTGCACGCGGACGACGCCGATGCCGACGCCGCCCGGCGGCTCGGCATCGCGTTCAGCGCCGAGTCGCCGTTTTCGCTGCTGTCGTATGCCGCCCTGGAAGCCGCCGCCCGGCTGGCCGCCGACGCTTCCGCTGTTGTCTTGACGGACGTGCCGTTCGGGCGGGCCAACCTTGCCAATTTGGAAGCCGCCCTGAGCCTGCGCCGGGCCGGAAGGGCCGTGGTCTGCGTCCACCCCGGCGGCTTTGAGGCGCGGGACTTCAGCGGCGGCGCGGCGCTGAAACTCTGGGCCGCGCTGCTGGCCGCCGGGGCCGAAACCGTGCCCGACGATGTCGCCCTGCTCGCTTTTTTGGATTCGCCTGCTTTTTTGGATTTGGAGACGCTTGATGGAAGCCGTGATTGAACACATGCTCGAGCCGGAAATTGCCGGGCCGGCTCCGCGCCGCCTGCGCCTGCCGCTGCGGACCCGGCTGCTGCTGGGGGTCGCCGGGCTGCTGCTCGGCGTGTTCGCGCTCGGCAGCGCCCGCGCCCTGTGGGAAGCCGGCACGCTGACGTGGCTGGCCGCCGCCGGCTGGCCCGTATCGGGCCAAATCATTGAAATCCGCACCGCGCCGCCGCTCGGCCCGAAAGACCCCGCCCCTCGGCAAATCGCGGTTCGCTACGCGGCCCTGGTTCCCGGCCCGCGCGGCCCTGTCTCCGAAACCGGGTGGGTTGCGCTCGGCGAGCCGCCCGCCGGGCCGCAGCCCGGACGGCCTTCCGCCCCGGCCGCCCCGCCGCCGCTGCGGCTCGGTCAGCATGTCCCCCTGCGGGTCGCCCGGCTCGGCGGCGCGGTGCTGTGTCAGCCCTGGGGACCCGGCGCGGGCAGCCGCATTGGGGCATTGGTTCTGACCGGCGGCCTGGTGCTGGCCGTCAGCGCTTTTTTGTTTCGGCGCTTGACCCGCTGGACCGGCAGCCGCGTGTTTCTGCTGCGCCGGGGCACGGCGGCGGTCGGCACAATCACGCACGCCCGGTCCGAAGCCGAAGACAGCCCGCGATACTTTGTGCGCTACGGCTACCCCGGCGGCCCCGACACCGGCCGCGAAGAGCAGGTCAGCGCCGAGCAGTGGCGCACCTTTCATGTCGGCCAGCCGGTGTCTGTCTTGTACGACCCCGACGACCCGAGCCGCGCGGGACTGTATGCGCTGATTGCTCAGAAATGATCAGGCCGCCGCAATCAGCGCGGCGTCGTCCACTGTCGGGACATTGACGCGGCGCGAGACGGGATACGTTTCCATCAAGTCTGCCGGGTACGGGGCAAGCAGGGGCAGCAAATCGCGCGGGTCGGACACGGCGGGGTCGAGCCAGAACGCTTCGTCTTCCGGGCGCAGAATAACCGGCATGCGGTTGTGGATAGGGGCGGCGGCGGCGTTCGGAGTCGTCGTGATAATCGTGCAGGAGCGCAGCGGGGAACCGTCCGGCGCGTGCCATTCGTCCCACAAGCCTGCAAACGCAAACAAGCCGCTGTCGCGGCGGTGCAGGTAAGTGGGGGTTTTGCCGCTCGCGCCTTCCGCCGGGGCTTGCCATTCGTAGAAGCCGTCGGCGGGCAGCAGGCAGCGGCGGCGGGACAGGGCGGTGCGAAACGACGGCTTTTCGGCCAGCGTTTCCGCGCGGGCGTTGATCATGCGGCTGCCGATGCTCGGGTCTTTGGCCCATGACGGAACAAGGCCCCAAACGTAATTTTCAAGGTGCCGAGCGCCGTTCTGTGTGACCACCGCGACGTTTTGGGTCGGCGCGATGTTGTACCGCGCTTCGGTTTCCGGCACGTCCGAGACTTGAAAGCGCTCCGCGATTTCGTCCGGCGTATGATACAGCGTGAACCGTCCGCACATGAAAACTTCCCCCGCAAAATATGTTGGAAAACCGCTTGACAGCCGTCGCGAGTTGTGATATAGTAAGTTCAGCGCCGACGTACACCGCCGGCGGGAACGAACCCCGGTGCGTTTCCCCGCGCACCTGCAAAACTGCCGCCCTGTGTATCCCCGCACAGCGCGGCAGTTTTTTTGCGTCTATGAGTATCCCCCCGCCCCAATTCTGGGGAGCCGGAATTGGGGCGGGGGGGGGACATCACCGAATGTGCAGAAACTTGTGGGTTTGCAGAGACAAGCGGAAAAGCCCCGGATGCTGCTTCACGGCGTCAATGCAGAGCCGGACCGCGTCCGGGTTCAGCGCGTTCGGCTGAAGCAGAGTTCGGCGGCCATGCCCCTGTGCGCCGGTCAGCGCCCGCGCGAGGTCCGCTTCGCTGTCCACAACATACTTGAACTCGGTCGCGTTCGCTTCGTACCACGGGTGCAGCCGTCCGCCCTGCGGCTGCTTTGGGGAAACGGTCACATGGTCAATGCCCCACTCGGGCCGGGGCCGCGTGCCGTTGGTCTCGATTTGGAGCCGGTAGCCCCCGGCATGCAGCTTTTCGCAGAGCGGCTGAAGGTCGTGCAGGGTCGGCTCGCCGCCGGTGAAGCAGACCCACCGGCAGTCGCCCCCTACCCGCGCGATTTCTTCGGCGAGAGCGTCCACAGTGAATGTTTCTTTGACCCGAAAATCGGTGTCGCAGAAATCGCAGGCCAGGTTGCAGCCGGCAAAGCGGACAAACACCGTCGCCTGCCCGGTCCGCAGTCCTTCGCCTTGCAGCGAGTAAAAAATCTCGACCAGCGGCAACAGGCCGCTTTTGGCAGCCGCCATCGCGTCGCGGGTCGCGGCGGCGGGGTCCGGCGTCGCCCCCCGGTACGGCTTTTCCGTCAATGTCTGGACCATGCCGTTATTATACCCGGCACATGCCTTCGGGTCAGCCGTTCCACGGGTGGGCTTTGTTTTTGGCCGGCTCAGCGGGGTCGCCGCCCTGCCCGGTTTCGTCTGCGGATTTCGTCGCGCCGGGGTCGAGGTCGCCCGCCGGCAGCTCGTCGCCCGCCGTGGTGGTGTCCGGCGTGGTCGTGTTTGGAATATCGCCCTCGGCGCTTTGGGTATACTCGCTCGGGTGCGACACGGTAGGTTCCGTGAGGTCGGAAGACGGGTCAGGCGCGGTGGGGGTCATGGACTTGGCCGTCTCCTTCTCCTGGGTCGAGCTTGTCGGTTTCGCCGCCGGCGCGGGGGCCGGGATAAGCTTCGCCGCTTTGCGACATGTCGCTGGCGGTCTGCGCGGGCGCATCTTTGCCGCCAAGCGCGTCGGCGCGGCCGCTGCTTGTTTTTTGCAGGTCGTCCGGCGGCGTTTCTGCGGTGGTCGGGGTGTCTTTCGTCAGTTCCACGGTCGGTCTCGCTTTCTATCGGCCTTGTTTACTGTTGGGTTTGTTTTCGGTTGGCCTTGTTTTACCCCGGCGGCGGCGGGGAACAAACGCAGACGGCAGGGAGAGGAAATACGATGACCGAGCAGCAGGCTCACCAATTCGCCGAATTTATCAAAGACCACGACAAGCGGTTTGAAGCGAAAGCGCGGCCCGCAGGCGGCGAAAGCGCGGTGCTGCTGACGCTGGCGTCCGACGGCACGGTTTTGGACCCCGTTTCCGCCCTGACGGATTATCAAGCTGCGCTGATAGACGGCGATGATCCGGGGCCGACCGTTCGCGCCGCGTGGGAGAAGTGGCAGGCGCAGCATGGCGGGTAGCCGGGCGTCGGGCCATCTCAGCGGCGGCAAGTACACCGCCAGCCACACCACCGTGATTGACGCGGCGCTGTTGCCCGCGCAGGCGGCGGCAAGGCTTGCGTGCGTCACGAAGATTTCGCTCGGGCTGATTAAAACCCTGCGGAACGGCCCGCCGGCGATCAAGTTCACCGAAGAGTGCGCGGGCTGCCTGCTGGTCAAAGTGCGCGGCGTATCGTCGCTTCAAGAAATCCGCGTGTATACGACCGACAAAGACGCCGCCGAGGCGGCCATGCGGGCGGTCTTTAGAAGTTGATTCCAGGCCAATTTCGGCATGGGTCTTGACAAATCCGCGCCGCGTTCTGTATAATAGGGTTCAGATGCCGGGGTGGCGAAATGGTATACGCGCAACGTTGAGGTCGTTGTGGGGGCAACCCTGTAAGAGTTCGAGTCTCTTTCTCGGCATTTTTTTCTTCTCCTTCCCTTTCTCCCGCCTTTCTTTCCACAGGTGCGCCGCATGAACCCCAAGCAGATCGCCGCTGAACGCGCTGTGTCTTATATCCAGGACGGCATGACGGTCGGCCTCGGCACGGGCAGCACGGCGGCGTATGCGATCCATGCGCTCGGACGCCGCGCCCAAAGCGAAGCGTTGTCGGTGCGCTGCATTGCCACGTCCTGTGAATCCGAAGAACTCGGCCGCTCCTACGGTCTCCCCTTCGCCGCCTTTGCCGATGTTTCCGAGTTTGACCTGACCATTGACGGCGCAGATGAAGTGGACGGAAAGTTTCGCCTGATCAAAGGGCGCGGCGGGGCATTGGTCCGGGAAAAGATCGTCGCGGCGGCCACCAAAACCGAGATCATTGTCGTGGACGACGGCAAAGTTGTCGCCGCGCTCGGCGCTTGTCCGCTGCCGGTCGCGATTTTGCCGTATGCGTGGGAGTGGACGCAGGCCCGTTTGGAAGCGCGTCTGGGGGTTCCCGCGCCGCGCCGCGAAACTCCCGCCGGGGAGCCGTTTCGGAGCGACGACGGCTTTTACATTTTGGATGTGGCGTTCGGCGGGCTGCTGCCGGACCCCGACACGCTGGAAGCGCGACTGAAAACCGTGGTCGGGGTGGTCGAAGTCGGCTTATTCATCGGCCTGTGCCAGCATTTGATCGTCGGTTTCAGCGACGGCAGAATTGAAGAGCGCCGCGCCGGCTTGTAGGAGCCGGCGCGGCGTTTTTGGCTTAGCTTCGGTCGGATTGCAGCGCTTGCTAGATTTCCTGCTGGGCTTGGCGGCACAGGTCGGCGGCTTTTTGGCGATGCCCGCCGAAGTCATGGGCGGCATGGCGCAGGTCGTACTCGGTGCGCTCGAGCGAGCGCAGGGCGCGGCGCAGCTCGGGATGGCGCTCGCCGCCCCGGCGCGGACCGTTTGCCGCCGGGGGCGGCGGAACCTGGGCCGAGGCGGACGGCGCGAAGACGGCGGTGGACGCGCCGAGCACGGCCAGGGCCGTCGAAGCGAGCAAAAGCGTTTTCGGTGTGGTCATCGTATTTCCTATCTTTTGTGTCGGTTGAACTGCTGCCGCCGGGTGAGCGCTCACTCGGCGGCAGCAGTTCAACAGACGCGGGAAATTTCGCAATGTTCACGCCGGGGGTTTATTTGTGCAGCGTTTGTTGCAAATGCTTCACAGTAGCTTCCAGTCCTTCAATCTGCTGCTGCTGGCAGCGCAGGGCTTCCTCGAGCGGCGCACGGGCGAGCGCGGCAATCGCGGCGATCGCGGCGTTCAGCGCTTCGCTTTGCACCGGCTGCTGAAAGGCTCGCGGCACCAGCGGGTTCGGGTTCCAGTCCGCCAGCCCCTGCTGCAATGTTCGGCTGATTGTCTCGGTTTCATAGGACTCTCTCATACGGCCCTGCTTTCTTGTCTTTCGACTGTGTTTTCTTTCGACTGTGCTGTGTAGCATAAGATACCGCAAAACAGACCACTTTTGTCCCCGCGCCGTTTTCGGGTACACTGTCGGCTATGTCCCTTTACGCTGAGCTTCACCGCCACCTCGGCGGGGCGGTCGTGCCGCGCGTTTTTTGGCGCTTTCTGGTGCGGAACCAGCATCCCCTCGCCGCCGAATTCCCCGTCTACGAAGACTTTGAAGCGTTTGTCACCAAGCCCCGCGCGTCGCTGGCCGAGTACCTGGAGCTGCATGCGCTGGTGGAGCCGTTTCAAACGCTGGAAACCCTGCCGTATTTTGTTTCCAAGCTCGTGCGCGGCGCGTATGTCTTTGAAGGCATCTGTTACCTGGAGCTGCGCCACACGCCGTTTTACCGCACCGACCCGGCGCTTTCCGCTCAAGATCGAATTGCCCAAATGCGCGATGTGGTGATTGCGGTCGGCGAGTCGGGCCGGGACCCGCGCTACCCGCTGCTGATGCGCCAGATTTTGTGCATGCACTCCCGCCTGCCGCGCGAAGTCAACCAGGCGATTTTAGACCTCGCCGTTGCGCTGCCCCAATACGTCTGCGGCGTGGACCTGGCCGGACCGGACATTTATTATGCCGCGCGGCTTCCCGAATGGGTGGAACTGTTTCGGTCGGCGCGGGAGCGGGGAATGAAGACGACGGGGCATTTGTATGAAACGCCCGACGGCTGCCATCCGGCGCTGCTGCCGTTTTTGTCGCGGATCGGGCACGGCATACAAATCGCGCTGCGGTTCCCGGAGCTGCTGCCGGAAGTCGCCGCGCGGGGGCAGTGCCTGGAAGTATGCCCGACGACGTACCTGAAAACTGGCACGCTGCAAGACCTCACGGCGCTTCGCACGGTGTTTGAGCGCTGCGAGGCGGCGGGCGTGGATGTGGTCATCTGCACGGACAACGCCGGCCTGCACAATGTCCGGCTGCCGTGGGAGTTTGAAAATCTGCTGACGCAGGATGTGATAGACTTTAATCAGCTTGCCGCCTGTCAGGACGCCGCCTTTCGGCATGCGTTCGCCTGGCCGCATCCGCACCCGCCGCGCCTTTTGCTGGACCGGCTGATCTCGCAGCCGTCCGCCCCGATTTCTAAACCACAGGAGAAAGACCCATGACCAAGTTGAATTCCCTCGCCGCCGCCCTGCTGCTGCTGCTGGCCGTTCCGGCGCTGGCTCAGACCCCCGAGCGGGGCGCGGTGCCGGAGCCGCATGACAGCAATTCGCTGCACAAGCTCGGCAAGTCCATCCAGTACCCGGTCCGCAAAGCCGGCGAGAATGTCAGCAAGTCCACCCGAAAAGGCGCAAAAGATGTGCAGTACGGCACGCGCAAAAACAGCCAGAATTTGAGTGTCACCACGCACCGGGTCGTCACCGGCAAAAACTCGGTGGAGCGGCGCAAAAACGGCGCGGCCCGGCACAACACGGTGCTCACGCCCGGCGGGCATCTGCACCGGCTGCCGAATTAACGCAAAAAGCCCCTTCGGCAGTCTTGCCGGAGGGGCTTCTTTTTGAGTGGTTGAGAAGGCGTTTCGCTGAACCTCAATTTGGCCTAAGATTACAATCCTGGGCCAATCCATTAGTAGTTGTTGATAATCTGCGTTTGCAGCGTCAGCGGGCGGGTCGTTTTAATCGTCACTTCCGAGCCGCTTTTGAGGTCAATATCGCTGGCATTGCGCTTCTGCGCCTGGTTGGCCGCATAGCCGCCGAGGCCGCCGAGCACCGCGCCGCCGATGGCGTCCCCGAGCTTGCGCTTGCGCGACAAACCGATCACCGCGCCCGCGCCTGCGCCGATGGCGGTGTAGTTGGACTTGTCGCCGCTGGATTTTTTGCCGGTGAACTGGCCGGTGGCAAGGTTGTACGAGGACGACGAGCCGCCGGAGCCGGTACCGAACCGGACATACAGTACGCCGGCGGTCTTGGGCGTGGCGGGCGTGACCGAGGTGACGACCCCGTTCAGCACGGTGCCCTGCGGAATGCCCGACGAGTCGCTGCCGGCAACCTGCACTTTGACATGATCGCCGGTTTGGGCGCTTTCCGAGCTGATGTCCCGAAGCAGCTTGACTTTGACTTCGGTGCCGGCGGCGATTTGGTGCTTCGGCATCTGGATTGTGCTGTCCGACTGAGCGAAGGCCGGGGCAAGGGCGCTGAAGGGACCGGCAAGCAGCAGGCCGCTGAGGGCGGCGCTGACGCCGAGGCGCTGGGTGGTATTCATGGTTGGTGTCCTTTCAATGCGTATGGTCTAAATGCGTGTCGTCGCAGTGCGTGTTGTGTGATTCGTATCCGCCGGGCACGGAAACTAAACCCGGCGCGTCTTTCCAAAAGACGCAGCGGGGTCGCGAATTGTTCCCCGGCGCTTGTTGGGGCAGGAACCGGCGGCAAAAACGCGGGGTTATGGGGGCAGGGAGATTTACCGATGAAAACATTGTACACGGCGGCCGCAACCGCTGTTGGGGGCCGGGCGGGTCATGCCGAAAGCAGCGACGGGGCATTGGCCGTGGACCTGGCCGTGCCGCAGGAGATGGGCGGCGACGGCGGCAAACAAGGCACGAACCCGGAGCAGATGTTCGCGGCGGGCTACGCCGCTTGCTTCGGCGGCGCTTTGGATTACCTGGCAAAACAGCGCAAAATCGAGACCGGCGCGGTCAGCGTCACGGCGTCCGTGGGGATCGGCCCGAACGACACCGGCTCGTTTTCTTTGTCCGCCGCGCTGGACGTGACCGTTCCCGCGCTGTCGCAGGCCGACGCCGAAGCGCTGGTCCGTGACGCCCACCAAGTGTGCCCGTATTCAAACGCCGTCAAAAACAACATTGATGTTGCGCTTTCGGCGCACGGCGGGGCTTAAGCGCAAATCGCGCCCTGCCGGACCGCTCCGGCAGGGCGCGGTTTGGGTTAGTGATGCAGCAAGTGGTGCGCTGCAACGCCCGCGCCGACCCCGGCGGCGACCGGGTGCCGCTCGGCGAAGTTCGGCTTTTGGCCCCGCGCCGCGCGTCCCGCCGCGCCTTTTTTGGCGAAGTGATGGGCGGCCAGTCCGGCCGCCGCCCCGGCGGCGACCGGGTGCTTGTGCAGCAGGTCGGCCTGCGCCGGCAGAGTCGCGGTCAAAAGCACGGCGGCGGCGGGCAGCAATGCCGCAAATGTCGTCAGCTTCATAAGTGTTTCCTTTCGGTTCTGTGCCGTTAAAGACTTTGGTCTTGTCCCGAAAGCGTTCCAAGCCGCCGAAAAGTTCCGGGTGCAAAAAAACCGACGCGCCCCTTGCAAAACTTTCTCGGGGGCGGTATAATGAGGGTGTTCGCGGGCAGTTGGCTCAGTGGTAGAGCACTTCCTTCACACGGAAGGGGTCAGGGGTTCGAATCCCTTACTGCCCATTTTTCGCCCCGCCTCTTCACTTCGCATCTCCGCTTAGCTCAAAGTCCACCTCAAATGTCCGCCCCCACGGGAGGCGCGTGCTGCCGGGCGTGAGTGTCAGCCCCCTGCCGACGCCGTGCGCCTGCAAGACTTCAAGCTGTCCGGTGAGGCGGCCTTCGATAAACGCGCAGAGATTGGCCTGCTCGGCGTCGCTGCCGGGGTCCGGCTCGGGCCGGCCCCAAAGCCGGGCGGCTTCGGCGCGGGCGGCCCGCCTTGTTTCCGCCTGGTAGCCCCAGTCTTCCAAAAACCGATGCGCGAGAAACGCGCTTTGGGCGGCGCGGCGGGCCGGGTCACTGCCGATCAATCCGGCGCAGAACGCCTGCGCGACGACAACCCCCAGCGTGTTCCCTGCCGTGTTCCACGCGCCGTAAGCTGCCAGCGACCCTAAATCCAGACCCGCGCCGCCGAGCAGCCGCTCGGTCAAGAGCGGATCGGCTCCGTTCGGGTACGCCGTGTCGGCCAGCGCCGCCGGCAGTCCGGCGGCCTGCGCTTCGGCCAGCGTTTCAAGAAACAACTGATACCCGGCAGTCCGGGCGGCGCGGTCTTCAGCCAGGCATCCCGGATGCCAGGCGGTCCGGCCCGGCACGGGAGTGGCGACGCCGAGAACCAAATCGCAGTCGTCCAAACCTTCGGCCAGCCGGCCGCCGCAGGAGTCAATCTGGCCGGCCACGGTTTCGCGCAGAGGCCGGTCTTCGTAGGGCGCAATCAGAGCGTCGCCCTGCGCGTGGCTGTAGACCACAAACACGCGGGGGGCTTTCCCGGCGTGCGCCATCAGCAGCTTCGCCAAAATCGCCGAGCCGACTTCGTCCGCGCCGGGGTGCATGCGGACACGCGCCGGCAGCGACCCGCCGATCAGCGCCGGCCAGCCCGCAAGCCACGCCCGCTCGCGCGACGGAAAGCCGTACACCCCAGTATCATCGGAAGTCAGCCGCAGCGAGGCGACGCTGCCCCGCGCGGCCAGGTCCAGCAGGCCGAGGTTGACCGTGTGGTTCCGCAGCCGCCGGGTCAGCCAGTCGGCTTTGAGGTCCGCCGGCAGCCGCGCTTCCGATTCCGCCAGGGCAGCGGCATCTTCCAGCACGCCGCATTCGGCTTGATGGGCCAGGCGGGCGTAGCGATGAAACGCCGTCCCCCACTCCGCCCAGTACGCCGGCTCTTCCACGGCATCGTCGGCATTGGACACGCGCGTGATCAGCGAAAACGCATGCACCGGGCAGCGGGCGTTGATGTCTTCCAGCACGGCCAGCCGCGCCAGCGCCGCCGCCGCGCTGTCCCCGGAAATCCGCGATGCGATCAGATTGCCGAAGCCTAAAAGCTCGCAGGACACAATCGCGGCGTCGGCGGTTTCCGCAGCGTCTTGCAGCCAGCGCGAAACGGCCTCCAAATCGGCCGGACCACGGCCTAAGCCGCGCACAGCCGGCGGCGGCAGCAAAACTTCCGCGCCGCCGATAGTCCCGAGCATCTGCGGATAGCGGGTGTTGACAGGCCGCTCATCAAGCGGAATTAAAGCGATTTGAAGAGTCATAAAAAAGTCATTGCCAGCGATGCCGCGCCGACCAGCGGCGCATCGGCTCCGAGCGCGGCGGGGACGACCGGGCAGAGGGCGGGGCCGGGCAGCGCCTGTGCGGCCAGCACGCGCCGGGCGGGCGCAAGCAGCCGGTCGCCGAGGGCGGACACGCCGCCGCCGATCACAATCAAGTCGGGGTCCAAAAGATTGGCGAGGCTGACCAGCCCGAAGCCGAGCATCTCGCCGGTGCGGGCGACCGCCTGCGCGGCAAGGCTTTGGGGGTCCCGCGCCGCCTCGGCGGCCACCCCTTCGCCGGTGATGTCTTCCCGAAAGCCGCTGAGTTCGCGGTAAGTCTGCGCGAGGCCCGGCCCGCCGGCGAAGTCTTCCAGGGTCCGGCGCGGCGCGTTCGGGTCCGCCGTCAGCCAAAGATGCCCGAACTCGGCCCCGGCCCAGTGCGCCCCGTGGTGCAGCCGGCCTTCCAGGAGCAAAGCCCCGCCGACCCCCGTGCCGAGGGCGAGAAACACGACGGTGCTGAGGTGCCGCGCCGCGCCGAAGCGATATTCCCCGAGCGCCAGGGCATTAACATCGTTGCCGGCAAAGCACGGCACGCTGAAGACAGCCTCAAACGCCGCTTTAACGGCGGTTCCGGCCCAGCCGGGCAAAAGATCGGTGGCCGAAGCAATGGTGCCCTGGGCACTGTTGACCTGCCCGCCGGAGCCGACCCCAACGGCGGCAATCGGGGCGTCACGGTACTCTTCGGCCAGCCGGAGCGCGGCCTCGAGTATCGCCGTGCCGCCTGAAAGCGGGGTCGTAACACGGGACTGCCGGACAACTTCGCCGCCGCCCGTCACCAGCCCGGCGGCGATTTTGGTGCCGCCGATGTCAATCCCCAAATAGATGCTCATGGAGAAGCGATGGCCCGGAGGAAGCGCTCGGTGATCTGCCGGGGCCGGGTAATCGCGCCGCCGACCACCACCGCCCACGCGCCGGAGTCCAGCGCCGCGCGGGCCTGCGCGGGGGTCGCAATCCGGCCTTCGGCCAGAAGGGGCACGGAAAGCACGGAAGCCAGCCGCCGGACCAGCGCCAAGTCCGGGTCGGCAAGCTGCGGGCTGTGCGGGGTGTAGCCGGACATGGTGGTTGAAACAAACTCCGCCCCGGCGTCCTGCGCCGCCAGGGCTTCGTCGTCGGTGGAAATATCGGCCAGCACCGGCTTTCCGGTGGCATCCTGCACGCGCCGGATAAACGCCGCGAGGTCTCCTTCGGGGTGCGGCCGGTGCGTCGCGTCCAGCGCGATCACATCCGCCCCGACTTCCCCGACAGCTACGGCATCGGCCAGTGTCGGGGTGATGTACACATCGAAGCCGGGAACGTCCGTTTTAGACAAGCCGATAATCGGCAGCGTCGTCACGGCCCGGATGGCCGCAATATCGGCCGGGCTGTTGGCGCGAATGCCGGCGGCCCCGCCTTCGGCGGCGGCGAGCGCCAGCCGGGCCATGATCTCCGCGCCGAACAGCGCTTCGCCGGGCAGGGCCTGGCAAGAGACAATCAAGCCGCCCCGGAGTGTCGCGGCAATTTCGGCAGCAGTCATGCAGCGAGTGTACCGGGCGCAGGGAAGAATTGTCAAGAAGCCCCCCGCCCACCCCAATAAAGTCTCAATTCTGGGGAGCCGGAGAAAAGACGCCCGTAGGGGCGCTGCTTGCCGCGCCCTTTTGCCTTGCCGCGCCCTTGTCTGATCTTTGTCTGTATTGCTCCCCGGAATTGAGATTTTATTGGGGTGGGCGGGGGGCTTTTTTATGCTTCCGGCAGGTCTGCGCCGGGGCGGATGTCCGCGCCGCCCGCCGAGACGCTTTCCAGGGCTTTGGCTTTTTCGGCTTCGGGGATTTGGGCTTTGGCGATGTCGCCGAGCGAGATCATGCCGATCAAGCGGCCGTTTTCCACCACCGGCAGGCGGCGGATTTGGCGGGTGTTCATCAGATGCAGGGCCTGGGCAATCGGCAGGTCCTTCGGCACGGTGTCGGGCTGAACCGACATGCACGACTCAATCGGCGTATCCGGGCCGTGGCCTTTGGCGACCGCTTGAACCACAATGTCCCGGTCGGTGACAATGCCGACCAGCGCGTCCAAGCCGTCCAGGATGGGGATAACCCCGTAGTCGTGGTCCCGCATCAGCGCGGCGGCTTTTTGGATGGTGTCCCCGGCGGTCAGCGCTTCGGGGTACGCGGTCATTAAATCCTGAACAATCATGCTTTCGGCCTCCGCGCCCGTTTTACCCAGAGGGCGGCGGGGTTAAGCATCGGGAGGGTTAAGCATCGGGTATACTGATGCTATCTATGAGTGTGCTGACGGACAGAGTGCTGGCGCAGTTTGAGGACGTTCAGGCCGTGCCGGCGGCCGCCGGGGCGGCGTGGACGGCGCGGGAAGCCGGCGGCGGGCGGCGCGTGCGGATTAAAAAACTGGCGGGGGACACGGCCAAAACGCGGGCGACGCAGGCATTGTCTTTGCAGCACCCGCGCATTGTCCCGACCCGGCGGTGGATGGCCGACAGCGGGGCGCTGTATGTGGTGCGCGACTTTGTGCCGGGGCGCAACCTCGCCGAGTCGCTGGCGGAAAAGTCGCAGCGGGCCTTTGACCGCCTTCATGCCCGCCTGCTGCCGCTGCTCGATGCTTTGGACTACGCCCACGCGGCGGGGCTGGCCCACGGGGCGGTCCGGGCCGAGAACATCCTGGCGGCGGAGCAGCATCCCGAGTTTGCCCTGCTGTCCGACTTCGCCGCCGTTCGCCTTCCCGCCGAATCCCTGCCCCGGATGGACTTTGCCGCGCTGTGCGGCCTGTACAAAGAATTTCTTCCGGCCCGGCCCGCCGGCGACGAGGCGGGGGCCGAAGCGCGGACCCGGCTGCTTCGGAACTTGACCGAAACGCAGGAAACCACGGTGTCCGCCGACGAGCTGCGGTACAAGCTCGATGCGATTGCCCGCATGGCCGCCCTGCTCGGCTTCAACGCCGGCGATTTGGAAGCCGACGCCACCCCTCGCCCCCGCGCCGGCTCGCGCCTGGTCTGCGCGGTGTCCCCGCCGACGGCGACGGTCGCGCCCGGCGGCGGCACGAGTGTCACCCTGTCGCTGGACAACGAAGGCGACAGCCCGCTGCATCTCGAGTCGGTCACGTCGGACGCTATCTGGCTGAACCTGCCGAACGGCTTCACGCCGGTGGATTTGGACCCCGGCACCGGCGGCGACCTGGTGTGGACCGTGAGCGCGGCGCGGCTGACCCCCGGCGCATACAGCGCGACCCTAAGCATCAAATCCAGCGACGGCTCTCCGTCCCTGCGTCCTCTTGCGATCAGCGGCGACTGGGCCGAGCAAAAGATCGCCCTGCCGGTGCTGGTGCAGGCGGCGGGGGCGGACGCCGCCGCGCCGGAGGCCCCGCCGGCCGTGCCGCTGGCCGAGCGCCTGCCGCCTGCCGACCCGCCGCAGGCGGGCGACCTGCCGGGAATTGCCTGCGTGCAGCAGCCCGACCCGGCGGTCGTGCGCGGCGGGTCGGCGGGCGTGGTGCATATCGGGGTTCAGAACATCGGCCCGGTGCGCCTGCGGATTGAAAAAATCCACACGCGCCCGAAATGGCTGACTTATCCCGGCGACCTGCGGGCCGTCTGGGTCGAGCCGGGCGAAACCCGCTTTCTCGGCTTTGCGCTGGACGCCGTGAACTTAGCCGGCGGCGATTATGCCGCGCAGATTACGTTCACGACCACCAGTGTCGCCGAAACCCTGCTCGGCCCGAAGCCGGTGTGGCGGGACATGGCCTGCGAAGTGCGCGTCCGGGTCGTGCGCGGCGCTTCCGACGCCCTGCCGCCGGGCGCAGGCCGCGCCGGCTGCGTGCCCGCCCTGCTGACACTCGCCGCCGGGGCGTATTGTCTTTTTGTACACTTTGAAGGCACTTTATGAAGGCATTTTTCGCCGCACTTGCCCTGCTGCTGCTGCTCGCCGGGCCGGGCCGTGCCCAAACACTTTCCGCGCAGGCCATCGCAGGGCAGATCAAGCGGCTTCCCGCCAAAACGCTGATTTTGGTGTTTGATGTCACCGAAAGCACCCGCCACGGCGGGGTGTTCGCCCAGGAGCGGGCGGCGTCGGCGACCCTGCTTCGGCAAGGCTGCTCGCCGGGCGACCGGGTGATTTTGCTGCCGTTCGGCACCGGGTACAAGACCGTTTTTGATGCCAAGTGGACAAAGCCGAGCGATGCGGACACGCTGATTGACCAGCTCCCGACCGCGCCCGCACCGGGCCACGGCACCGATATCCGCTGGCCGCACCACGAAGCCCTGAAGCTCGCCGCGCGGGAAAACCTGTGCCCGGTCGTTGTGGTCCTGCTGACCGATTCATTCAACGACCGGCCCGATTTGACCGACCCGAATTATCCCAAATATCTGGACTACTACACGCTGAAGGGCCTGACCGTTTACCCGGACACGCCGGAGAACGCCGACTACGAGCGCCTGCTGCTGAAGCTGAAACGCTCGGGCTGCCTGCATCAGTACGGGGTCGGGGTGACGCTGGCCGCCGACGGCCGCCCGGTGGAGCGCCTGCCGGCCGGACCCAGCCAGGGCGACAGCGCCGAGACCACGACGGAAGCCCCGACCATGCTGTCGTCTACCGGCGGGGCCAAGCCGTCGTCTCCGCTGCCGCTTCTGCTCGGCGCGCTGCTGGCCGCCCTGCTTCTTTTGGGCCTGCTGTGGTACTTTCTGAGCCGCCGCCCGGTCCCGGTCCGCCTGCGCCTCGGCGCGAAGTCCCTGCCGCGCGATTACCGCTTGCCGCCCGGCGCGGGCGTCGCCCTCGGCGGCCCCCCGTCCGCTGTTTCCGGCGTTCAGGACACGTTTCCGCTGGCCGGCTTGTCTTCCCCCGTCGCCGTCGTTCGCGCAGGGCGCGGGGCGCTGACCCTGGTTCCCGCCGCCGAGGGCGGCCCGGTGCTCACGCACAACGGCCTGCGGCTCCAGCAGGCCGCCCCGCTGCGTGTCGGCGACGACCTGCGCGTTTTTGTCCCGGCGACGGCGACGGACCCCGAGCGCGAGCACCGGATTGAGGTGCTGGACCCGCACGGCGCGGCGTTTTAGAGAAGCCCCCCCCGCCCCAATTCTGGGGAGCCGGAAAAGAAGGGGGCCGAATCGCCGTGTCTCCAATCTATATTGCTCCCCAGAATTGGGGCGGGGGGGGCGTAAACCGAACCCCTGCAACCTTTTTTTCCGTTTTGTGTCACAATCAGGGAGGAGAATTCGCAGAACAAACTCTCCGCTCTGTCGAACTCCACCTTGTACCCGCCGAGGAGGCCGCGTGCCCTTGAAACTGCTGACTTTTCGCTTTTGCCTGACCTTTGCCCTGCTGCTGACACTCGCGGCAGGAGCGTTCGCCGCGCCGCCGACCTTGACCCCGGCCGGCGACTTCCCGACTTCCATTGTGCCGGGCCATACTTACGAGTTCAAGCTGAACTACAAGCAGTCCGAAGGCGACCCGCCGGCGACGCTGAAGATGATCATTGACGCTCCCGGTCCCGGCGGGCAGATCAGCAAGCCGATTGCCGCCCCCGGCGGCGACCCGACGGCGGGAACCGGCATTCCGCTGGTTTGGAGCTACTCGCCCGAGCAGAGCGGGCAGTATCAGTACCACTTCGAGGTCACGTCGTCCACCGGCGGCTTCGCCCGGTATCCTGCCGGCAGCTCGCTGCTCAGCTTTGAGACGCCCAACCCCGTCGTCAAGTATATCGTGCTGGCCGCCGGCCTCGTCGTCGCGCTGTTCTTTCTGCCGTTTGTCGTGTATATGCTGGCCCGCAGCACCAACAAGCGCTCGGACCCCGGCGCGGCGGCCCGCATCGCGCTTCTCATCGGCATTCTGGCATTCTGCGGCCTCGCGTGGTACTTGTTCCTGCAAAACGAGGAAACCCGGCTCATCGGCATCGGCATCGAAGCCATCGCCATCGGGGCCTTTTTGGTGGTGATACTTAATCGGCGTCGGGCGATCTAAACAGCGTTGTGTTGAAAGAACCATGCCATGAATGACACGGCTATTGGGCGCAGACGCCGGGAAGCACCGCTTCGCGGCACTGGATTTTTCGCTTGCTGTAGGGCGTAGGGCTTGCCCCTACCCCCTGTTCTGACATGGCCCAATTCACAAACCCGCACCCGGAAACACCGCCCATGCTGGACACTCGCTACGCCGCGCCCGAAACCGAAACAGCCGTTGTCTGCCGACCGACCGGCAGCCTCCGCACGGCGCTTTGGTGTGTTATCTCACTGCAAGTGTTCCTCGCTTCATTGATTTTTACGGCAGGGATGCTTTCGCTCGGCGTGTTTTGGCCCGCTGCTGGTTTGGGTCTTCTCGGCGGCAGTTGGCTTGCGCCCCTTTCAGTTTGGGGAGCCTTTTATTTATCCAGAGCGTGCATCATTGCCGACGCACAAGGCTTACGGTGGCGATACAGTGGGCGCTGGCGCAAAGCAAACTGGGCAGAGATTGTTTCGTACTCCGAAGAATGGCCGCAGACGACATCATCAAGGCAAACAAAGCCGTCTCTGAAAATACGAACGCTGAAAGGAACATTGGTTGTCGCACCCGAACAATGGACAGCAGCGGTGGAGCTGCGCGAATATGTTCAGCAAAAGGCGACAGCGACTAACCAATCGCGCTGGCTTGTCACCGGGACGCTGCAGTACCTTCCTTTGAAGTGCCGATACGACACGACGGTCAACCGGAACATTTTGGGGTGGATGGAGAAAATCCATAAGTACGGACTGCTGACGGTCGCCGTCTATTTCGCCGTGCAATGGTTTACGACCCGCACCCTCCCCGGCTGGGGCTGGCTGCTGACGCCGACGGGGCTGTTTGTCATTGCCAAGCAGACCCTGCCGTTTCTGCTGCGCCCGACGTACCGGGCGACACAGCCGCGCCTCGGCGACAAAGTGTTCGCCGACAAAGACGGCCTGCGGTTTGTCACCGATAGGCAGGAGGCCGAAGTCGCCTGGAACGACATCACCGACTTGTATTCGGTCGGCATCCGCTCGGTGGTCGTAACGCGGGACGGCACCGAACACGACTTTTTGAGCACGCTGACCGATGTGGAACGACTGAAGCTGGTCATTCCGCGCCTTGCGGTCAACGCCGGGTATCGGGGCTGGCGTACCGGAACTGTCCGCCGCCAAGAGATTGCCGCGAAAGACGGGCAGCAGGCGGTTGAATGCATTTATCGGTATCGGTCGCTAGAAAACGGCGGCAAGCTGTGGGGCCTGACGCTGGGGGCGCTGTTCCTGACCGGGATCGCCGGCGGCCCGGCGCTGATTGCGTGGCAGAGCGGCGGGGTGCCGAACCCGCGCGAAGCGGGCCTGGCGATTGGCAGCCTGCTCGCCGTCCTAGCGGTTCTTTGGCTTTGGGGAAACTACTTCCGCGCGGCGATCCGTACCAATGAAGATGGCATCACGCAGCAGGGCGTGTTCGGTCGGCGCTTTCTGGCCTGGAGCCAAGTTCGCGCGTTTCGGTGGCGCGGCGGCCAAGATTTGACTTGGGGCTGCGCCGAGGGCATGGGCGGCACAATTAAGTTCTGGAAAGGCATCGGCGACGCCGACCGTCTGGCGGACGAGATTGCCGCGCACGGGGTTACGGTTAACTGAGAGAAGCACAGGAACACGGGAGTAAACTCCTACGCTGTGGGGCGCAGACGCCGAGTAGCCGCCTTCGCGGGTACAGGAAAAAGAAATCAGACCACAAGTCTTGCCCTGTTCTTTGATTATCGTTCTATTCTTTGCCCGCGCAGGCGGTCATTCGGCGCTTCGCTCCATAGCGTAGAACTTCAGTTCCACGCTCTACCGGCTACCTCTACTGACAAAAGATACTATGGCAGAAATTATGCAAACAACAATCAGAACGAACGGTGCGGCGGGGGCGGCATTTACGGAAGGAGTAGGGGCTTTACCTTGTTTTGGAGATGTGCCTGAAGAATAGCATGAACATCTACCCGGAAGATCTAGGACCGGGCTGGCAAGAAATGCTGCTGCGCCGCCGGCTCCCGGCGGGCAGTGGCCTTTCCGACCACCCAGCACCCGTGAAACGGATCGGCCTGCTGGGGCGCTGGTGGACGCAGGGAGTGACCCGGTCGCCGCAGGCACAGCGGACTGTTCTCGCAGCACTGCGTGACGGCGGCTCGGCGGGGCTGTCGGTCGGGTTTGGGATCATCATTGAGGCGGCCACGACAGGGATAGCGGCCTTGCTGACAGCGCACGGTCATGTCCCCGGCGCGGCAGCGCTTGAGGCCGGCGGGACGGCCTTAACGGGGCTGTACCTGGCGATGCCGAGGATGGCTGTGCGGCGGGCTGTCGGCACCCCGGTCACGCAGGCCGAGATCGAAGAACTGCGAGCGTCCGTCGGCGGCCTTGCGAGCGAATACCTAGCGCTGGCCGCCGAGGCGGCCGGAAGACAGGCCGGGCCGGAAACCGAGTCAGAAATGCGGGCGGCACTGTGTATGCTTGGGACAGCCATGCAGCAGATCCCGGATGGCCTCATCGACCCCGACCCCCAGACGCTCCGCTCGGAAGCAGTCCGGGCGGCGGAGGCGGCAAGTGGCGAAACCGATCCGGTGGTCGCAGCGTCGCACCGGAGGCGGGCGGAGACGCTCGTCCACGCGGCAGAGACGGCGGCCCACTCGCAGAGGCTGGCCCGGCGCACGGCGGCGCTTCGGGAAGAAGCAGCGGCGCAGATCCGCACCCTGCGCCTCAGCCTCACCGGCCTGCGGACGGACACCGGCGAGGCGGACGCTTTGGCTCTTCTCGCCGACGCGATCCAGGGCATCACGGCGGAAGCGGACATTCTTGCCGCCGCTCGTGCTGAGATGGACGCCGCCTTGCCTCTCCGACCGGAACTGAAACCGGAAAAATTGGGGCCAGAGACAGTAAAAGAAGACACACTGCACATTACCCGGAAGAATTTTTGACGGCACCGGAAGAACTTTTGACGGCACGCGACACAAACACTATGGCAGAAATCATACAAACACCGACAAACGGAACGAACGGCACGGCGGGGGCGGCGTCTACGACGGGGCCACAGGCGGAGGATGGGCGGCTGCGGGGCATCTCGCGGTCGCTGATTATCGGGGTCGGCGGGACCGGGCATCAGATCATGCTGGACATCCGCAAGCGACTCGTAGACAAATATGGAGCGCTGGACAAGCTGCCGATTGTGTCGTTTCTGCTGCTCGACACGGACCAGGCGATCTTTTCCAAGCACCCGGATTATGACGATGAAGTCAACTTGGACAACGCCGATAAAATCCATACGTCGGTGCATGGCGTGGACTCGCTTCGGAAGAATTTAAGAGAGCATCCCCACTTGCGCGGCTGGCTGGACCAGCGGGTATTGACCGGCGATATTGACCAGGGCGCGGGGGCGGTCCGGGCGCGGGGGCGGCTGGCGTATTTCTGGAACTACAACCAGATCGCGCGGCGGCTGGAAGAGCAGATGCTACAGATTACCAAAGACTCGTCAAAAGAGACGGCGATTCGGAACGGGCTGCAAGTCGGCGAAGGCATCACGGTCTATGTGGTCGGGTCGCTGCTCGGCGGCACCGGGTCGGGCATGTTTTTGGATTTGGCGTATACCGTCAGAAATAAGTTCAAGAACCAGCGAATGCTGGAAACGGTCGGCATGTTCTCGATCCCGCCGAACTCCGAGGCGGTGGCCGTAGATAATCGGCCCAATGCGTATGCGGCGCTGCTGGAGCTGAACCACTACACCGACCCGACCACGACATTTACCGCCCAGTACCAGGCGGACATTCCGCCGATGGAAGATGCCGACCCGCCGTTTCGGTATACGTATCTTGCGGATACGTCGTCCCCGGCGGCCCAGCTCGACTCGGTCAAAGATTTAGTCGAGATGATCGGGCATTCAATCTTTCTCGATTTGACTTCGGAGTTCCAGCGGCAAAAGAAGTCCAACCGCAACAACTTCGACCAGTTTTTGATCACATCAGACGGGCTGGGCTGCCCGCAGAACTATCTCGGCTTTGGGCTGTCGGCGATCCAGTTCCCGAAAGACAAAGTCATGGCGGCGTGCTCCAACCGCCTGGCGGGCGATATTGTCCGGCGGTGGACCACGCCGCTGGAGCGCACGGTCAATGTCGGGGCGTTTACCGACCAGGAACTCGGGCGGCTCGGCATGGCCCCCGACGCCGTGCAGCGCCAAGTCCTGCTGGGAAACTCGGAGACCGGCGAGACCCTGCGCGACTCGGCGCTCGCGTACTGGCAGGCGGTGGACCGGCAGTATGCGACGGCCTACCCCGGTCACGGCAGCGTGGTCGGGTATCTGACCGCCCGGCAGAAAGAGTCGGAAGCGCGGGTCGCCGACACCGACCCGAACCCGGATTTACTCGCCAAGCGCCGGACCAACCTCGGCGAATCGGTGTTTCAAATCCAGCAGAATTTGGGCGCGGCCATTCGCGCCAAAGACAAAGCGCTGCGGGACTGGGTTTCGGCGCGGGTCAACGACCCGAACCACCGGCACACCGTCGCGGCGGCGTCTTTGGACACCATGGCGGATCGGTTTCGGGGCTACTTGACGCAGCTTGAGCGGCAGCAGGAAGAACTGAAAAACAACGCGCTGCTGATCGCCAAGCAGCGCGACGATGCTCTGACCGCGATTAACCGCTTGTCGAGCGACTTCATGCTGAGCCTCATCGCCACCGCCAAGCGGCGGGAGATTGACGAGCAGAAAGATTTGTACCTCGCTGCCGCCCGGCGTTTTGACGCCGAAGCGCTGGAATTCAAGGCGGCCGGCGCGGCGGCGGTCTTTTACGGGCATATGATTGAGACTGTCGGGGCGCTGCGGGCGGACATGGACCGATACGTTGAGCGGATGGACTCGCTGCGGGCGCGGTTTGAGCGGGCCGAGCGCCATGCCGTCCAAGAACCCGTAGATGTCAACGGCGAAGTCTTGTTCAATCCCGGACGGCGGGAAACCGACCCGAACACAGGCGTAGATCGGTATGTCGGGGGCGATATTGACGAGCGGTATGCGTTTTATGTCGGCAACGCGCAGGACCCCGCGTCCACGGTCGTCAATAATTTGGTCACCGATATACTTGAAACGCTCGGGACGCGCGGCGACATTTGGGGCATCAAAGACGGGGAATTATCGCGCCTGGCCGAAGTGATTTTGGACCATGCCCGCGCCGTGTTTCAGCCGGTCGCCGAGGAAAGCGTTTTGGACAAGTTTTACGCCAAGTACGGCCTGGACACTGACCGGACCGTTCAAACGCTGCGCCGGGTCGTCTCGCTGTCCCGGCCGTTTCTGCATTTGCAGGAAAACGCGCCCAACTACACCCACAACATGAACAAAGAGCAGACCATTGTGGGCGTCCTGCACGGATCGGCCCCGCGCTCCGAGACCGAGCAGCGGTTCGGCGCGATGCTGACCGAGTCGGTGCAGAACATCAAAGACCAGCAGATCACCAATTCCAACGAACCCGACCAAGTCTTGTTTCTGCATGAGCGGGCGGCGTTTCCTCTGCGGCTTTTGCAGGGCATGGACTCGTATCGGTATGCGTATGACCAGGTGAAGTCGCAGGGCGCGGCGGCGAACCCGATCCACACCCGCACCGATGTCGCCGAATGGGTGCGTATCTCGCCGCCGTCCGCCGAAGACCAAAAAGCGGCCTGGCGGACATTCGTGGTTGGGTGGGCGTCGGGCGTGATCTCCGAAGAGCGCGAGTCGAAATACACCAGTGTCGGGACCCGGACGCAGCTTCGGTTTGTCGCGAGCTATGTGGATAAGTTCGGCATGCCGAAGTCCGACGCGCTGGGCGGCTTCAACGCGGTCGAGACGCCCGTGGCCGGCCTGAAAGCCGAAGCCGGCAGCCCGGACCGGCCGCCGATGGAGGCCCGCGATATTGTGCAGCGGCTGTGCGACGACCGCCGGATGGCGGCGCAGATCGCCGCCGCGATTGACGAGCGCCTGCGCGACCTCGGCGGCAAAGCGCTCGGCGACCGCCTGGTCGCCCATGCGTCGGCGCAGAAGCCGGCCTGGCCCCCGGCGTTCTACAATGCCTACTACTTGGTGCTGACCCATTATCTGGAAGAAATCAACTACGCCGGCAGCACGGCGGCCGTCGCCGCCGCGTCCGGCGAAACATCCGCCATGCCGGTCGTCATTCCCGGCGCACCGGCCGCCGCGCCGGCCCCCGGCAGCGGAACCCGGTCGCTGAAAGAGCGGTTGAATGACTTGAAAGAGCTTCGCGCCGAGGACATCATCACGCAGGACGAGTTCGACGAGCGGCGCAAGGCGATTTTGGCGGAAGTGTAAGCCGTCAAATGTCCAGAAACGAGAGGAAGCCATGACACTGACATTGAACCCGGAGATCGAAGTGCGCCTGCGAAGCGTAGCCGATGAGCGCGGGGTCGCGCCTGAAAAGCTGCATGAGGATTTGCTCCGGGCAGCGTTGGCCGAAACGAGAGCAACCGAACAGCAAACGGCGATGGCACGAACGGCGCGTATTCAGCGATTTCAGCAATGGGCGCAGAGCAGCGGTTATGATACGCCGCTGCTTTCCGACGACGCGATCAGCCGCAGCACAATTTATGGGGAGCGCTGAATGATTGACTGGCTTGCCGATTCCAACGTTTGGCTCCGAAGCAGCGAGCCGGCACATCCCATGCACCCGGCGGCCACCACGGCGGTTCAGACAGTTTTAGAAACTGATGACATTTTCCTTGTCCCGCAGACCATGAATGAGTTTTGGCGTGTCGTCACGGCTCCGCTGGACCAGCAGCGCGGCGGGTTCGGCTGGACTGTCACCGAAGCGGATCTCAAAATTCAGCAGCTTGAGCTAGACTTTCCGATGAAGTACGACACGGCCGAGGTCTACCGAAGGTGGCGTGCGACCGTCTTAACCCTCGGCATCACCGGCATACAGGTTCACGATGCACGTCTGGCAGCCGCGATGCTGGCGCATGGGCTGACGCACATACTTACATTCAATGTCAAAGATTTTCAGCGCTACGTCCCGCTGGGAATTACGGTCGTTCACCCAAACGATATCAAGTGAGGGCCGCATTGCAGCTTGCATAGAAATACCCCGCACCATGCGACGACAGACTCTCGCAGCATCAATCCTCCTGGCGGCAGCCTCCGGCCTCAGCGCGGCGCATTCCCTGGCGCTGCCGCCGGCGGTGCTGACGCAGCACAACGACGCGGCCCGGACGGGCGCAAATTTAGCGGAAACGCGGCTGACTACGGCGAATGTCAATCCTAAGACGTTCGGCAAGATCGGGACGCTCCGCGTAGACGGCTACTTGTACGCGCAGCCTTTATATATGCCGAACCTGGCCGTGCCGGGCAAGGGCCTGCACAACGCCGTGTTTCTCGCGACCGCGCACAACAGCGTGTATGCGTTTGACGCCGACGATTTGGCCGCCCCGCCGCTTTGGAAAGTGAACTTGGGACCGTCGGTGCCCGCCGCCGAAATCTACACGACTCATTGGACCGACATGCGGGTCGAGATCGGCATCACCAGCACTCCGGTCATTGACCCGGCGACCCAAACAATTTTTGTCGAGGCCAAGACCAAAGAGCATGGAACTTATGTGCAGCGGCTTCATGCGCTGGACCTTGCGACCGGGGCGGAAAAGCCGGGCAGCCCGGCCGAAATCAAAGCGAGCGTGCCCGGAACCGGCATGGCAAGCGCCGGCGGGCAGATTGCCTTTGATCCCGTGAAGCAGCTTCAGCGGCCCGCGCTGCTGCTGGCAAACGGCACGGTGTATCTGGCGTTCGGCTCGCATGCCGACAGCCCGCCGTTTCACGGCTGGGTTTTAGGGTACGATGCCCGGACGCTGGCCCAGACGTGCGTGTTCAATCTCACGCCCAACGGCGACGAAGGGGCGATCTGGCAGGCGGGGATGGGCATGGCGGCGGACAAAAGCGGCTTTGTGTATGCGATGGCCGGCAACGGCACGTTTGATGCCGGCAGCGGCGGCGCGGACTACGGCAGCAGCATTCTGAAGCTGACCCCGAAGCCCGGCACGCTGGCGGTCGCCGATTATTTCACGCCCTACAACCAGGAAACGCTCAGCGAAAACGACCAGGACACCGGCGCGTCGGGGCCGCTGCTGATCCCCGGCACGGACCTGCTGCTCGGCGGCGGCAAAAACGGCTGGCTGTACCTGACCCAAACCGGCAAAATGGGGCATTACCAAAGCACGGACGACAGCCAGATTGTGCAGTCGTTTCAAATCACGCGCGGCAACTGCCACGGCTCCCCGGTTTACTGGAACGGCCCGCGCGGACCGCAGGTGTACATCTGGCCCGAGTTCGCGCACTTGATGGCGTTTCGGGTTCATGGCGGCCGGCTCGATACGACCCCGGCGTCTGAGAGCGCCCTATCGGTTCCCGACGGCATGCCCGGCGCATTTTTGTCGGTTTCCGCCGAGGGAAACAAAGCGGGCACGGGGATTGTCTGGTCGTCGGCCCCGTATGACGCCAACGCGAACTGGGAAACCGTGCCGGGGATTTTGCGGGCTTACGATGCGTCTGATTTGGGACATGAGCTGTGGAACTCACGAATGAACCCGGTTCGCGACAGCAGCGGCCTGTTCGCTAAGTTCTGTGCCCCCACCGTGGTCAACGGCCGCGTGTATTTGTCCACATTCGGCAATCAGCTTGGGGTGTACGGCCTGCTCGGCGGGGCCGCGCTTGCCGTGCGCGGGGCCGCGCCCGTGTCCGGGCAGGCTGCCGCCGCCGCCGCCGCCGTCACGGTGACATTCAGCCGGCCGGTCGAGGCCCGCAGCGCTCTTCGCCCGGAAAACTACGCGCTCGACAACGGCGGGCGAGTCCTGAAAGCGCGGCGGGGCCGCAGCGCCCGCACCGTGCGCCTGACGACCACGCCGCTCGTGCCGGGGACGCTGTACACGCTGACCGTGAGCGGCGTTCGCAGCGAAGCCGATCCGAAGACGACCCTGCCGGCGGCGTCCCATGCCTGGTTTCGGGATTAGTCTTCCGCCGGCTCGATGTCGTCGGGCGCAACGGAGCTTAAATTGACTTCGACGAAGCCGGCTTTTTCGCGAACCGTTGGGGAGACAAGGGCGGGGAGGACTTCTTCGGGATGGCGGCGGGTGCCGTGGATGTTTTTGCCGGTCGGGGCGAACGCCGCCCCGTGGCAGGGGCATTGAAGCTGCTTGGCATCTTCGGCCCAGCCGACTTCGCAGCCCCGGTGGGTACACTTGGCGGACACGGCAATTAAAGTCTTTGCATCGGTGCGGGTGACAAACAAAACGCCGCCGTGCGGGACGGAAACGCGCTTCGGCGTGCCGGGGGCGAAGTCGGCGGAGCGGCCCACGGCGGTCCACCCGTCGGGGGCGGCGTCGGCGCGGCCCGCAAGCGCCAAGGCAAGCCCGGCGGCGGCCGTGGTCAAAACTTCGCGCCGGGTCAGGGATTTAGGTTCAAAAGGCATAATGAGGGGTTACTCGATCCCCGCGTAACGGGCCAGGACCGATTCCTGAACCGTGGGGCGGGATTTATTGGACACTTGCAGAAACACGATCGTGCCGTGAACATCCGTGCAGAGCGCCAGCGTGTCGGTGGATTGCAGCATAAGATGAAACCCCATGCCGAGCGAAACGCGCGTGGAAAAGCCCTGCTCCAGCGTCGCCCGCGCGAGGTGCGCCGGGGCGATGCCCGCGCCGTTGTCGGCAATCTGCACCGTGACCGAATCCCCAATCGCCCAGACTGTCGCTTCGCCGCCGCTGCCGTGCTTGACCGCGTTGGTGGCCGCTTCCGTGGTCGCCGTGCAAAGATCGTCAATCCGGTCGCGGTCCATGCCGCATTCCTGCCCGATGCGGTTTAGGGTATGCCGCAGTGCGCTGGCATCGCCGGGGTCGGTCAGCGTCTGCGTGAACACCGGGGAAAGGTGTGCCAGCTCGGCCGGCGGGATTTCGCCCGGCTCGACCAGCCGCAGCTTGCCGCCGGTGACGGCCAGCAGAACGTCGCGGTTGAAGGCCCGCCGCTGCTCTTCGCTGTCTTGCAGCTTCGCATTGGCCGCCGACAAGTCGGTGTTGGACTGATTGTAGCGGCTTAAAGCCGAGCGCAGCGCTCCGGTAATCACGGCGATTGTGATCGTGCCGAGCAGCATCGCGCCGAACTCAACCCCTTCAGCAGTATCGGGAAACGAGAGCAGGTCGAGGCCGTGCTTGTTGTCGGCAAAGAGGTACACCCGCGCCAGCACCAGGGCCGCCAGCGCGGTCCCGATGCCGCCCCACATTCCCATCAGCGCCGCGCCGACCGCGACCGGGATCAAGTAAAAGATTGTGTACGGGCGGTTGATCCCGGCGATCTGCTCCAAGCTGACTTCCAGCCAGGTGCAGAGGCAAAGCAGCAGCAGGGTCAGCAGGGCGCAGACAGCCGTGTTGGCTTTTTGAGGCAGTGGTCTGTTCATAGAAGTCTTGCGTGCCTGCTTGGATGATACCCAGAATTACCCGGCTAACCGCGCTCCGGCCGCAGCAGCGGGAATAAAATCACGTCGCGGATAGACGGCGCATCGGTGAGGATCACGGCCAGCCGGTCCACCCCGCCGCCGAAGCCGCCGGTCGGGGGCATGCCGTACTCCATCGCCTTTAAGAATTCCTCGTCCATCGGGTGCGCTTCGGCATCGCCGCCCTGCCGCAGCGCCGCCTGCGCGGTGAACCGCTCGCGCTGATCGAGCGGGTCATTGATCTCGCTGAACGCATTGCCAAGCTCCGCCCCGGCCATGTAAATCTCAAAGCGGCGGGTCAAATTCGGATTGCCGGGCATTTTCTTAGCGAGCGGCGACGTTTCAGTCGGAAAGTCGGTGATAAACGTCGGCTGGATGAGGTTCGGCTGGGTAAACCGCTCGTGCAGCTTTTCAATGATCCCGCCGACGGTCGGCTCGTTTTCGGTCGGCAGCCCGAGCCGCGCTAAAACGCCGTGCGCCGACTCGAGCGTCGCCAGCTCTTCCGGCGCGACCCCGGCGTACTGCTGTATCCCCGCCAGCATCGGCAGGCGGGCAAAATTCGGGGCCAAATCCACGTCCTGCCCGGCGTAAGTGAACTGCTCGCGCCCGTGCAGCGCTCGGCAGATAAACCGGTACATGCCCTCCACCAGCGTCATCATGTCGTCGAGGTTCGCATAAGCCGCATAGACTTCCATCATCGTAAACTCCGGCGAGTGCCGGGGCGAGATGCCTTCATTGCGAAACACCCGGCCCAGCTCATAAACTTTGTCTATGCCGCCGATGATCAAACGCTTCAAGTACAGCTCAAGCGAAATCCGCAGATGCAGCTCCAAATCCAGCGCGTTGTGGTGGGTCAAAAATGGACGCGCCGCCGCGCCGCCGGCGACCGCTTGCAGCACCGGGGTCTCGACTTCCAGATACCCCAGGGTATCCAGATACTCGCGCATCGCGCGGGCGACTTTCATGCGCCCGAGCAGCCGCTCACGCGACTCTTTGTTGACCAGCAGGTCCACCGAGCGCTGCCGGTAGCGCACTTCCGGGTCTTTCAGCCCGCCGGACTGCTTTTCCTCGCCGTCGTCGGTTTCGTATTCTTTGCCGAGCGGCAGGGAGCGCAGGGACTTCGCGAGCAGGGTCCACTCGCGCACATGCACCGAGATTTCGCCGCGCTGCGTGCGAAACACAAAGCCGGAAACGCCGGCAATGTCGCCTAAATCTAAATGGTGCTTGATGTCGTCAAACAGCGCGTCGCCGACTTCGTCTTTTCGGACATAAAGCTGAATTCGCCCGGTGCTGTCGGTCAAATCCAAAAACGCCACTTTGCCTTGAATGCGAATGGCCGTGAGGCGTCCGGCCAGAAACACCGTGTGCGTGTCCAGCGCTTCAAAGTCGGCGATAATCCCGGCGGCATGATGGGTCACGTCAAACCGCTCGGCGGCAAACGGGTCGCGGCCGGCGGCCCGCAGCGCGTCCAGTTTTTGGAGCCGCACCGGGTCCGCGCGGTCGGGCACATATTGGATCGTTTCTTCAGACAATGAAGTAAGGCTTTCTATTATCGCTCAAGAGACGAGAGCGCAGGCTTCTTTTCGTAAAAGCGGAGCGGCAGTTGCACCGCTTTTCGCTGAGGTGTCAATTCCGTGCCGCCGACAAGAAATTCGGGAATAGGCAGTTTTTCCAGCGAGCGCGGCTCGACTTTGATGGCCCCGGAACCATACGATTTCCCCACACGCGCAAGATTTTCCACTGTCGCCGGGTTCCGCAAGAGCTGCCATAGTTCTTCTAAAGCGGCAGCCTCCTGGCGATGCGGGTAGACACACAAAAAGCCGGTCAGCGGCAGAATGCCTGCTTTGTTTCGAATAAACCGGGCGTGGCGGCGCCCAAGATAGGCAAACAAAAACGGCGGCGGCGTTCTCGTTTCCATTTTATACCACGGCTTGCGCTGAGCGATGAGCGGCCTCGCCGGCAGGCCAAGATGCTCGCCGACTTTGAGGTACTCTTGAACCGCAGGCGGCAGCGAGGCACTGTCGGTTCTCCCCAAGCTCAGAAGATACGTCGGTCTGCCGAGCGCGTCGAGCGCCTGCAAGCGCTCCGCCGTGATTTCTTCCCCTTCGACATCCCGTGTGCGCCCGACTGCCCGCATAAGGCATTCCGCCGGAATGCCGCGTTCGGCGGCTTGCGCCGCCGTCATAAAAAAGAAGTCGTTCGCGCCGGTCGCAATGCCGCGCTGCACAGATGCAAGGTTCCGCAGAAGCAGTCCATCGTGCTCCTTCGTCTGCATCCGCCGTGTCAGTCCGGTCCGCAAGCCTTCACTGACCGAACGACAGCAAACTTCCAAAACGCCGCCCGAAACTTCCAAAACGCCGCCCGGCTCCTTGAAATCGGACTGTACCCATTCTGCAAGCTGATTGGAGGTCTCTTTTAGACACCTCGCCCAAAGGAACTCTTTTTGAGGCGGCTCATTCCCGATCATCAAAACGACCGCATTTGTGTCAACGCCGGGAAAGGGCGTTGCTGTCGGGGCGAACGTGATGACGGCATCAAGACGAAATTTTTGAGCGATCCATGTCCAAAGTGTTTCGGCAAAAACACCTTCGCAGGTGTCTGCCGGCAGAATAAACGCGAGACGCCCTCCGGCCTTGAGAAGCTGCAAGGCCCGCAGCAGAAAGAAAACATGCAGCCCTGCCCGGCCGTCAAGCGTCATACCAATCAGTTGTTTTGTGAAGTCTTTCAAAAAAGCTTTTGTTTCGGCTGACAATCGGTGATGGCGGATGTAAGGCGGATTGGCGACAATCGCAGAAAATTGAGTCAGCGGCGGCGAGGTGATAAAGTCGCCAAGCTGAACCCCTTGCAGCTCGGACCGAGTCAGGCCGTTGTCTAAAGCCCCTGCAAGAGCCGCCGGGTCCAGCTCCATTCCCTGAAAGCGCGTAGTCTTGCCGCGCGACGCCGTTAATTTTTTTGCCGCCAGCAGAAATGCACCGGAGCCGACCGCCGGGTCGAAAATCTGGGTTTGGCCTTCAGGAAGCACATAAGCAACCATTGCCTCCGCGACCCAAGCAGGCGTCCAGAACTGCCCTTTTTCTTGAAGAACTCTTCGGGCCGAAATTGGGGTGCTCATTATTTTTGCTCCGGCTTTGGAACCGAAGTCGCCAGAACCTGTTCAGCGTCGGGAGACAGTTTCATGGTTCCACCCTGAAAACGCACGAAAGGCAAAATGTGTCCGTTTTTATCCGTGATTTGATCCGCGACCAAGATTGGTGACGCTTGCATCTCACCAAGTGGATACGCATAATGGTAGTAGAACTTGTAAAGAGATTTCTTTGTTGTCGCACCGCCGGGCGCTTGAAAGACCTGAACCGTCGGCTCGATTTTCTTGTCGGCAATGAGTTTTTCGGCGTCATCAAAAGACAAGCCGAAGGCAAGGTCATAAAAAGCGTGCCAGATATGAAGCTTGACTCTATTCTGGGTTTGCCATCGTTTAAGAAACGCGAGGTCTTCGTCTTTCAGAATGACGGTTGGGACAACAGCGCTTTTTTTCAGCCCAAGCTGTGCGCCCAGGCGACGCTGAGGAGTGAGCGGGGTACCGTAGCTCGGCATTTGCCTTGCGACCCAAAGACTGTTCTCGCACTCCACAGCGATCAAAGCAAGCGACAGCAAAGAAACAATGGACGCATTATCTTCCGATGTGAAGGGAAGCTCGGAAATCCCGCCAAGACCGGCAACCAGAGATTGCACAATGGAGTCATCTTGCTGACGAAAAACCAACAGGTCAGGCCGTTTGAGCTGGCCCAACCCTGCTGCTTCCAGACGCTCGAAGTAAAGCTCGAATGCACGAACATCCCCTTCAGGCGCAACACCGCTGGGACCGTAAGGCAGCGCAAAGTAGCGGCCCGTATCCCCGACCGCCTGAACAAGCCGCTCTTCGCTCCACTGCCCCTGCGACCAGCGCATCAGAAAATCACTGCCCCGCAATCGGCGTGGATTAAGCCAAAAATCCGCCCACGCGAGGCTGCTGAAACCATGAAGTTCTAAATCAGTGTCGTAGTTGGCAACGCTTAAAGTTTTCTCGAATGGATGCGTTTCCAATGCTGCTCCTAAGAAGGGGGACTACTTGCGGATGGCGACGATTTTGTATTTGGTCTTGCCGGCGGGGGTAGTGACGCTGACCGAGTCGCCGACTTTTTTGCCCATGAGCGCTTCGCCGACCGGGGATTCGTCGCTGATCTTCTCGCGGTTCGGGTTCGCTTCCACGGGCGACACCAGCGTAAACTCCCAGTCTTCGTCGTCGTCGTTGATGGTGACCACCGAGCCGATGCCGACATGGTCGGTGGGAATTTCCGCCGGGTCGAGGGGCCGGGCGATCTGCATGATATGTTTTAAGTCTTCAATGCGGCCTTCCAGAAACGCCTGGGCGTTTTTGGCGTCCTCGTATTCCGAGTTTTCGGTCAGTTCGCCGTAGGTGATGGCGTCCCGAATGCGCTCCGCCACGTCGCGCCGCTCGGTCGTGCGGAGCGTTTCCAGCTCATCGGCGATTTCCTTGTACCCGGCGGGCGTCAGGACGATCTCTTCAATGTCACCCAAGTCAGTCAGTCTCCTTGCCTCGGAGTTGTTACTCGCGTTTGTCTCATGTCCGGGTTGTCTTTTTTGCCGAATTGGGCGTCAGTATACCCTTATTCGGCTCCCAAAGTCAACCGCGCTCCGTGCTATTTGCGCTGAAAGCGCTTTGTGACCGAGTCGGTGAGCGGCAGGACGCGGGCGGCGGCCTGCCCGAGCGCCTCGCGGTACATCTGCTGCAAGCGCGGCCCGGAAAGCGTCTGCCCCGTCGAATAATACAGCGACGCCGACTTGCCGACGGTGTAGGTCCCCGCGTAGGCGACCGCGCCTTTGACCGCGACCCCCACCCCGCCGGGCACCAGGCCGAGGAGCTGACGCGCGGCGGTGCGCCAGCCGAACGCCGACCCGAGCACGGGCAGCAGCTCGCGGGTCCGCGCTTTCAGGTCCACTTCTTTGCCGTAAGCCGCTGCCAGCGCCAGCAGCAGCAGGCCCTGGTTTTTCGTCAGCAAAATCATGTCGCCGAGCGAGGTCGCCGGCAGCAGCAGATCGGTAAACGGCAGTACGCCCGGCAGGGCGGACAGCATCGCCATTTTGGCGTTTTCTTTGGCCGACTCGTTAATCAGCAGCGCCGACACGGCCGGGCGGAACGCCGGGACATGCCGGGCCAGCGAAATCCGCAGGTCGGGGTGCGCCGCCGCCATGCCGGCTAGGGTCGCGGCCAGCGCGGCTTCGCTTCCGGTCAGCGCGTCGGCATCCAGCGTCAGGCTGCCCGAAGGCACGTCCGGCAGCGCTCGGTAGGACTGCACAAATGCACCCAAATCGGGCGGGCCGCTCGCCCCTAAATCCTGCGGCTCCGGCGACTCCAGCGCCAGCCGGGCCGCCAGCAGCCGCGTGTGGTCTTCGGTCCCAATCAGCGCCAGATGAAACGGCGCTTCGGCCAGACGCGCCAGGTCGGCGACGTTCAGCCCCTTGACCAAGTTCCAAAGCTGGAACGCTCCCCGTGCATGGCCCGGCACGGCTTTCAGCGGCAGTGTAAATTTCGGCATCTCGCTCCCCCATCCTCCGTTTCGACACAATCGCGCTGTTATACCCCGTTTCGGCGCAAACGGCAGGGATTTTGTTCCCGCACGGCGAAAAGGACGCCATGACACTTCCAGTTATCGCGCTTACGGGGACGCCCTACGACCAGGGCATCGCGCATGGCCGTCAGCTCAAAGAGCGCATCGCGCATAATCTCGGCGTTTACTTTGCCCGCTTTGAGACCGAAGCCGGCCTGCCGCGCCCCGAGATTTTGGCGCGGGCGGCCCGCTACGCCGGCGCGATTGCCGGGCAGAACCCGGACTATTTCAGCGGCATGCAGGGCCTCGCCGATGGGTCGGGCTTTTCGCTTGAAGAGATCGCCGCGCTGCAAGTGCGCTACGAAATACTTTATTATCAATACGGGCACGCGACCGAAGACGACGTAGACGGGTGCACGGCGTTTGCCGTTTTGCCGGAAGCGTCCGCCAACGGACACCTGCTGGTCGGCCAGAACTGGGACTGGATACCGCAGGTTTTGGGCGCGGTCGTGAAGACGACCCACCCGGACGGCTTTGAGACACTGGCGTTCACCGAAGCGGGCATTTTCGGCGGCAAGATCGGCTTCAGCAGCGCCGGGGTCGCGCTCGCCATCAACGGCATGATGAGCACCGCCGACGACTGGTCGAAGCTGGCGAAGCCGTTCCATGTCCGCTGCTACGAGATTTTGCGTGCCCCGGACTTCGACGCCGCCGTGTCGGTCGTGACAGCCGAGGCCCGCGCCTGCTCGACCAACTTTCTGATTGCCCAGACTCCCGATAAAGTCGTAGACATCGAAGCCGCCCCCGACCAGATGCGCTTTTTGGAGTGCGCCGGCGGCTGCCTGGTGCATACGAATAAC
Organism: Capsulimonadaceae bacterium; assembly: GCA_965246745.1. Classification (GTDB taxonomy): domain Bacteria; phylum Armatimonadota; class Armatimonadia; order Armatimonadales; family Capsulimonadaceae; genus JANXMY01. The sequence goes on along the minus strand of OZ251980.1, from coordinate 2,723,667 downwards.
TTCACCGATCCCGCCGAAATCGGCGTGGTCGAGCCGGTCAACCCCAAGCGCGAGTATTCCATTGGCCGCCGCACCCGCCTTTCCGAGCTTTTGGCGCAGCGCAAGGCCGTGAGCATTGCCGATTTGCAGGCCGATCTCACGGACCACCTCGGCTACCCCTACGGCATCTGCCGCCACGCGGCCGTCGGTTTAGAGCCGCCGGCAAGCCACTCCATCACTGTCACGTCGGTCATCATGGACGTGACCGCGAAGACAATGCTGCTCACCGACGGCGTCCCGTGCGAGAATGCGTTTGAGACGGTGACGCTGTGAACACTTTGGCTGTTTATGCCACTGCGAAGAAAGACTTTCGCCGACGCCTGCTGCTGCGTTTCGTGTCTCTCGTCCCGCTGATTTTCATGTGTGCCGCATGGCGGGCGCACCAAGAGGGGCCGGCAGGGCTTCACGCTTTTGCAGTCTTAACCCTGCTGCCGTTCTGGCTGTGGGCCATATTCGGTTTCGGTTCCGTCACCGCCGCCTCACTTTACGCCGACGCTTTCCGGTGTCCACGCTGCGAAAAGTCGTACAGCGGCGGATTAGATTTCTCGACACCCCGCAAGCCGGGCTGCTGTGCATCTTGCGGTCTCTGCTTGTTCGAGAAGAAAGGAATCAACTGGCAACTGCGTTAGCGGCTACCAAGAACCATGCGCTAAAGCACACGGCTACCCGGCGCGGACGTCGGGAAGCACCGCTTCGCGGGCTGGGATTTTGGTCTGCGTAGGGCGTGAGGCTTTACCATGTGTGCTCGGTTCAAGGCCGCGTTCATTGGAGAGTCAGAAAACACAAAACGCGGATTTATGGTATCAAGTAGATACGGAGGCAAATCTATGACAGTGGTGCAGGAACAGTATTTGACGGACCGGGAAGGCAAGCGGGTCGGGGTTGTTCTTGACTTGGAACAGTTCCAGCGGATTGTCGAAGAACTGGAAGAACTGGAAGACATCCGCGCTTATGATACGGCAATGGCCGCCGGCGATGAAGTTGTTCCATTCGATCAGGCAATCGCGGAAATTGAACAGAGCCGTAAATGATTTATACCGTCGTTTTCCTGAGGCGGGCGCAGAGAGAACTCGAGAGTCTACCGAACACCGATTATGAGCGGGTTCGTAATGCGATTGCGGGCCTTGCCAATAACCCGCGACCATCGGGATGTAAAAAACTCACGGGGCGCGACGGATGGCGGATACGAATTGGGGATTATCGCGTGATATATGGCATCAATGACCGGGAACTGCTGATCACGGTTGTTCGCATCGGGAACCGGCGCGACATCTACCGATAATACCGCCCCGATTGACCGGCTCCCATTTGCGGGAACACTCTCCTATGATCAAAGCAGTATTTTTTGGGGCGTCGTCGGTCGAGGGCGCGGGGGCGTCGTCGCCGGAAAAGCGGTTTTCGACGCTGGTGTGCCGCGCTTTGGGCTGGGAAGAAGTCAACCTCGGCATCGGCGGCACGACGCTGACCGGGCGCGGGGACGACGGGCTGATTGCGGCCGACGACAGTGGGATTGGGCGGGTGCCGGATATTCTGCATGCCAAGCCCGAGGTGGTGTTTATCTCCTACGGCGCGAATGATTTTGCGCTGAGCTGCCCGCTCGGCGAGATCGGGCGGTTTCAGCCGGGAACCTTTGTGTCGGACTACGATACCATCCTGCGCGGGCTGATTGAAAACCTGCCGGGAGCGCGGCTGATCCTGGCGACGTGTCAGTACCGGGGGGATGCCGAAACGCTGAACGCGCGGGGGCTGGTGTTGGAAGATTACAACCGCGCCATTCGTCAGCTTGCCGAGCGCTACGGGCTGGAGCTGGCCGACGCGTGGAGCGGCAGCGGGATTGACGCCCGAAACTTCGCCGCACTGTCCGCCGACGCCGCGCATCTCAGCGACGAGGGTTATCAGCGGCTGGCGGCATTTTTGATTGAGTGCTTCCAAACCGAGCGCTGTGATTAAGACTGAGCGCTGCGCTTAAGACCGAGCGCTGCGCTTAGCTGAAGCAGCATGCTTTAGAAAGCGTGTCCGATGCGACTGCAAGAAATCCCCGCCGAGTATTTCCGGCGGCAGGACGAAAGCCCCGATGCTCATTTTTACCATGCGCCGCGCCTCGTGGCCCATATTGACGACGACGCGATTGCGGCTCTCGGCAGCTTTCTGCGCCCGCGCGTGCCCGGCAGCGCCGATGTGCTGGACTTGATGTCGGCGTATCTGACCCATCTGCCGCCGGACGCGCGGGCGAAGTGCCGCCGGGTGGCAGGGCTGGGCATGAACGAGGCCGAGATGGCGGCGAACGGGCAGCTTACCGAGTATTTAGTGCATTCGCTGAACGACGATCCCGCTCTCCCCTACCCCGACGAAGCGTTTGACCTGGCGCTTTGCACGGTCAGTGTCCAATACCTGTTGCGTCCCGCCGATGTGTTTGCCGAAGTCCGGCGCGTGCTGCGGCCCGGCGGGCAGTTCGTTGTCTCGTTCTCAAACCGCTGCTTTCCGACCAAAGCGACGCGGCTCTGGCTTTCGACCGACGATGCCCAGCATCTCTCGCTGGTGCAGCTTTACTTTGAGGAGGCCGGCTGGGGCAGCGCCGAGGCGTTCAACCTCAGCCCGCGCCCAAACCGCTCGGACCCGCTGTATGCCGTGGTTGGGACAAAAAGCGCCGATTAGCGGCGGGTTTTAGGTATAATTGAAGCGTAACAACTGCCGATAGTTGTTAAGCATCAAGAATGGTTACACTCAGCGAAACACAGATTGGCTTTTTGGAAGCGGTCCGGGCCTGGCAGGAAGAAGGCGAGCGGCGCTTTGAGTTCTGGTCCCGCCGCGAAGCGCAGGAAGCCGCCGCAGAAACATTCGCCGCGCGGCTGGCCGGCAGCGGCCTTGCGGGCGGGCGGCCTCTGACGGCGGAGGGCCGTGCGGCCCTGCTCCGGGCGGCGTCGGCGCTGGCCCCGAACGCCAATCTGTCCCGGCGCTTGTTTGCCGCCGACCCGAGCGGCTTTGACAATCGCCTGCGGACGCTGCTTGGCGCGTCTTCCCTTTATGAGCGATTGTCGGCGTTTCTCGCCCCGCGCGGCGCCGGCCCGCTGACGGCGTCCAGCCTGCTTTGCGCGTTTGACCCGGAAACGTATCCCCTCGTGACCCGGCCGGCTTTGAAGCGTCTGGCGCTGACCCCGGCGCAAAAGCAGGAGGCGCTGGAAGAAGCCGCCGACCGCTACGGCTTCGCCCTGCCGGAAACCGGCCCGCCGCCCCCGGCGGCGCACCTTCTCGCGCTGTTTGTGGTCTACGCGCAGGTACGGGAGATTTTAGGCGCGAAATCCTACCCGGAAGTGGATGACGGCCTGCGAAGCCCCGCCCCTCTGCCGGAGATCGCGAGACGCGCCGTGCGCGAGCCGAAAGCCGCGTATGCCGCTCCGCCGCCCGCGCTGACCGAAAGCCGCCTGCTGGCGGACTTGGAAGACTACGCGCTGGGCCTCGGGTTCACGTTTCCCCCTTATCGCCTGCGGTCGTACTATGCGGCGCTGAAAACTAAGCCGTTTGCCATTCTGTCCGGCGTTTCCGGCACCGGCAAAACGCGGCTGGCGGAATTGTTCGCCGAGGCCCTGACCGGCCCGGCCCCGAAGCAATTTCGGTTGATCCCCGTTCGGCCCGACTGGAACGACGGCACGGCGCTGTTCGGCTACCAGAACGTGCTGGCGAATCGGTATGTCTCGACCCCGTTTCTCGACATGGTGCGGGCGGCAGGTCTGCCGGAGAACCGCCGCAAGGCGTTCTTTGTGTGCCTTGACGAGATGAATCTCGCCCGCGTCGAGCATTATCTGGCCGACTATTTGTCCGCGCTGGAGTCCCGCGCTCATCGCGTTCCGCTGCACGAGGGCGTGCCTGATTTAGTTCTGCCGCCCAATTTGTTTGTAACCGGCACGGTCAATGTGGACGAAACCACCCACGGCTTTTCGCGCAAAGTGCTGGACCGGGCCAACACGTTTGATTTCGACGAGCCGCCCCGGCTGGCGCAGATGCCCCCGCCGGCCAAAGGCCGCGCGGCGCTCGGCGGCGCGGCGGCGGCAGAGCGGCAGGCCGTGTTTTTGGGGTCGCGCGTGCCGGCGGTCGGCAAGGCGCGGGAGCGGCTGGCGCGGGTGGACGCAGCCTTTCCCGACCGGGCCGTCGCCGCCCTGCAAGCGGTCAACGATATGCTGTACGCGCACCGGCTGCACTTTGCGTACCGGGTGCGCGACGATGTGCTGCTGTTTTTAGCGAACAGTTTTGACGGCGAGACCGACGCCGGATTGCTGACAAGTGATGCCGAAGCAAACTTCAGGCTCGGCCTGGATTTGCAGATGACGCAGAAGGTCCTGCCGAAGCTGCACGGGCAAAGCGACGCGCTGCTGCCCCTGCTGGCGCGTCTGCAAGCCTGGGCCGAGGGGGCCGGCTTCGGCCTCGCGGCAGCCAAGCTGGCCCGAATGCGGGCGCACGCCGCCGACACGGGATTTATTCGCTTTTATGAATAAGTGACAGAAGCCGGTTCCTTTTGATGCCCGCGCAAAAACCACCGATGCACACCGAAATTCAAGACTGGCGGCGGCTGCTTTCGGCGGCGGAGCGGGCGCAGATGCTCGCCGGCATCGCCCGTGTCGCGCTGGTGGTCGGCGCGGAGCTGTTCCCGGAGCAGCCCTGGGCGAGCTTCGGCGTTCGCCCGGACCCGGACGCGCCGGCGAAGTCGCCGCTGGAGCAGCTCGGCTGGATCGAAGACAGGCTGCCGTCGCTTTCCGCCGCATTTGCACAAGTCGAGCGGTCGCCGCTGACGGCGGCGCGGGGGTCGGCGCGGGCGGCGCTGCCGGTGCAGGCGCGGCGTGTCTCGCCCGCCGCGTGGATGGCCCATGCCCGGCGCAGCCCGGCGCGGCGCACCGTGGACGAGACCGTGACGACCGTTTCGCATGACACGCCGGAGCACCGGGCCGTGAAATCGTTTGCCGAAACGCTGCAACGGGACTGCGGCGCGATTGAGCGGCTGGCCGAGGCCGAGGAGGCTTTTGAGGCGGCAGGGCGGGCGGCGCAGTGCGTCCGGCGTCTGCACCGGCTGTGCGGCGCGGACTGGTGGGAGCGTGTCCCCGCCGGGCGCGGCGACTGGACCCGGCCGCCGGCGGCGCGGGAGATTGCCCGGCCCGAGTATGCCCGGCTGGCGGCGGCGCGGAACGACTACCGGCGCGGCTTTGGGTTTGAGTGGGATACCCCGCTGCTGACCCTGCCGCCGCGCGAAACCTGGCGCATCTACGAGCTTTGGTGCTTGTTTTCAGCGCTGGACGCCCTGCGAAGCCTCGGCTGGCGCACACTGTCCGGCGGAAGCCTTCTGGCGGTTCAAGCGGGGCGGCTTGCCTTGACCCTGGAAGCGGGCGCAGCGTCGGAAATCGTGCTTTGGTCGCCGCCGGGCCGGAAGCTGACCCTGACCTATCGCCGGACTTTCGCCGAAGGGCGCGACTCGCTTTCCCATGCCATGCAGCCGGACCTGACGCTTTCGGACGGGGCGCGGATTTGGATTTTGGACGCCAAGTTTAAGCCGTACACGGAGCCGGGTGAGGAAGGCGCGGACATCAATCAAATGCACGCCTACCGGGATGCGATTGTCGGCGCGGGCAGCGGCGGCCGGCGGATCGTGTCTGCCGCCTGGTGCCTCTATGCCGGGCTGACCGATTTTCCCAACCGGGCCGAGATCGCCTACGGGCAGGGTCCCGAGGCCGCTGTCGGGGCGCTCTGCCTGCGGCCCGGCGACGGCGCTACGCAGATGGCTCTGCGCGGCCTGCTGGCTCGGTGGACGGGACAAGGCGAAGCGGCAGCAGGGCGGCAAGCGTTTCCAAAAACTTAATCTGGGCATCGGGCAGGGCCGCGTCGCCCGGCGTATACACCGTCAAAACGCCGCGCCCGCCCGGCAGCGGCAGGGCGGTGACGGTGTGCCGCCCGGCGGTGCCCGCAAAGGCCCGCCAGGGTCCCGTCTCAAAGCTGGGGTTTGCAATTCCTGTTTGAACCACGATTTTCCGGGTTCGCAAGGCTTTTTGGACTGCTTTGCCGTGCAGGCGCGGGTCCTGCGGCGCGGTCTGCGGGCGCAGCAGGTCGTCGGTCCATGCCTGCCCGGTTACGGTCAGCAGGTTATCGAGCCGGCTGACCGTGCAGACGGCGGCGGCGGGCGTCAGACGTTTAATCGCCGCCGTGACCAAATCGGCCAGAGCGCTATCGCCGGAGCCGCGACTGACGGCTCCGGCGATCTCCCGCAGGGCGGCGGCCTGCGCGGTCAAGGCGGCAGTCTCCGACGCCGCCGCCGGGCCGGCCAGCGCCGATGCGGCCAAAGCGGCAATCAGCGTCAGCGTTTCCTCGTGCGCCGCCCGCCAGGCCGGGTCCGCCGACAAGACAGTCAAGTGGCCGAGGGCGAGGCCGCCGGCCACCAGCGGCAGGCTGCCCGCCGCCGGCGTGCGCTCCACATACAGCCGCCACAGCGCGGGGTCGCGAGCGTCAAAGCGCACCGGCGGCGCGGCGGACCGGGACGGCGGCGACGACGCCAGGCAGGTCAGCGTTTCGGCCTGCCGGCTCAGCCCGTAAAGCCGCGCTTCCAGGCCGGGCATCGCGCCCGGCAGGGTGCCGACGCTTTCAATCACGGCCTGCGCGATTTCTTCGCCGCTTTTTGCCTGCGACACGCGGCGTGCCAGCGCACACAGCCGCGCCTGCCGGGCTTCGGCAGCCTGCGCCCGCGCCTCGCTTTCGTGCTCACGGGTGACATCCCGCAGGGTCGCCGCCGCCCGCCCGCGCGGCAGAGGCCAAGCCGCGATCTCGACCACACGCTCCGCGCCGGCGGCGTTTGTCAGGCGGTAAACGCCGGACACGGCTTCGCGAGTTCGCGCCGCGCGAGAAATCGGATGCTGCCCCGGCGGCACGGGTTGTCCGGTGGGGTAGCGCAGGGCCGGAGCGCCGCTCGGGCCAAGCAGCGCCTCGGCGGCAGGGTTTCCGGGCGTGAAAGTTCCGGCGCGGTCGCAGAGCAGCAGCGCATCGGCAAAGTCGGCAGGAGAAAATGCCGGGGACAAGGCAGGGCGGAGAAGGCGCAGCGCGGCGAGTGCGCCGAAGAGCAGGCCGAGCCAAAATCGGAGGCGGTGGGGCATGGAAAGAATGTTTTCGAGCGAGAAAGTGAAGTTCACTCGCTGATTAAAGCTGTCCTTCGGACAGAAGCAGGCGGGATAATCGCCGCTCTTTCGTCCGAAGGACGACCTTAATCACTGATGTTACGCAATGGCCCTCCAGTTACGAGGGCGTGAACGCCCTCGCTGGGGGGCGAAGACGCCAAGCCGCCACCTGCGTGGCGGAAGATGTCAATCTATCCTAATCTTGTCCCGCGCAGGCGGGACCTTAGCGTCCGCGCTCCCCAGCGAGGGCGTTCACGCCCTCGTGACTGGAGGCCATTGCGTAACATCAGTTAATCAGCGAGTGAGGTTCACTTTCTCGCTCTTATGCGCTTGCTACTCCGTGCGGATCGTCGCTTCCAGCACCGTTTCGGCCATGTAGATCGGGGCGCGGACGCGGAGCGCCAGCGCAATGGCGTCCGACGGGCGGGCGTCCAGCTCCAAAGTCTCGCCGCCGGGCTTAGCAAGGCCGATTTTGGCGTAAAACGTCTCGTTCCACAAATCGTCAATGATGATCCGCTCGACTTTGGCGTCGAGGCGCTCCAGCATCTGCTTGATCAAGTCATGGGTGAAGGGCCGGTCGGGCGAGTCGCCTTCCAGCGCCAGCGAGATGGCCCACGCTTCAAACTGGCCGACAAAGATCGGGACGCGGCGGCCCCGGTTGTCGCGCAGCAGGACAAAATGGTTGGCAATCGTGCCCTGCTCCTGGTGGGCATAGACCCCCATCACTTTGACTTCTTTTTCGTTCAGCGAGCGCGGCTGGGTGTTCTCGGTTTCCGATGTAAACTCGCCGGGGACCTCCCGCGCGTCGCGGGCAAGCTCCTCGCGGCTGTGACCGCGCAGGGACGCCAGCCCGTCGGGGTCGCTGTCCTGGGGCCGCCAATCGTCGTCAAACAATTTATCGAAATCGCCTGCCACCTTTTCCTCACTTCCTATTGCCGCTCTCCTGCGGGGCAGGAGAAATTAGTCTTCGCGCCGGCCGGTTTTGCTGACCGTCTTTAGAAATTCTTTGTTGCTTTTGCTGTTCGAAAGCCGGTCCAAAAGCAGCTCGGTCGCTTCCACCGCGCCGAGGCCGGCCAGCACCCGGTGAAGCTGATACACGGATTTGAGTTCTTCCTCGCCGTACAGCAATTCTTCTTTGCGGGTGCTGGATTCTTTGACATTGATGGCCGGGAAGATGCGCCGGTTGGCGATGTCCCGGTCCAATTTGAGTTCCGAGTTGCCGGTTCCCTTGAACTCCTCAAAGATAATATCGTCCATGCGCGAGCCGGTCTCGACCAGGGCCGACGCGATAATCGTCAAGCTGCCGCCGGATTCTATGTTACGCGCTGCGCCGAAAAATCGTTTCGGGCGGTAGATCGCCGCCGGGTCGAGGCCGCCCTGCAAGGTCCGGCCCGACGGCGTGACGGTCAAGTTGGACGCCCGCGACAGCCGGGTCAGGCTGTCGAGCAGCACCACCACATCCCGGCCCGATTCTACCAGGCGCTTGGCTTTTTCCAGCACCATGTCGGCGACCCGCATGTGGTTCTCGGGCAGCTCGTCAAATGTAGACGACACCACTTCGCCGTTGACCGAGCGCCGGATGTCGGTGACTTCCTCGGGGCGCTCGTCAATTAACAAAACAACAAGATGAACGTCGGGATGGTTCGTCGTGATGGAATTGGCGATGGATTTCAGAATAGTCGTTTTGCCCGCTTTCGGCGGGGCGACGACAATCGCCCGCTGGCCTTTGCCGATGGGGGCGATCAAATCAATGACGCGGGCAGTGAGATTTTTCGCGTCGGTTTCCAGTTGAAAGCGCTCGTCGGGATAGATCGGCACGAGGTCGTCGAAATTGACCCGGCTGCGGGCCTGATCGGGCGATGCGCCGTTGACTGATTCGACCCGGAGCAGGCCGTAATACTTTTCGGTGTCTTTGGGCGGGCGCACCTGCCCGGTCACGGTGTCGCCGGTTTTCAGATTGAAGCGCTTGATCTGGGCCTGGGCGACATAAATATCCTGGCTGCCGGGGTCAAAGTTGTTTTGGCGCAGAAATCCCCAGCCTTCCTGCAAGATTTCCAGCACGCCCGATTTGGTCAGCGCATTGGCGTCGTCGCCCCGCGCCAAATCCCCGCCGTCGTCCTGCGGCTCCCGCGAAGCCCCGTCGCGGGCGCTGTCCCGCGCTCCGTCGCGCGGCTCACGGGCGGAGTCACGCGGCTCACGGGCGGAATCGCGGGGTTCGCGCGGCTCACGGGAAGACGCGCGGGGTTCACGCGCTTCGCGCGGCTCGCGGGCGGCGCTGCCGTTTCGGGGGGCGCGGGGGGTGAGCGGGGGGATGGGGTTTTCCGCCTGCGGGGGGCGGACGGGCGTGCTTTCAGAAGCGTCGTTTGCCATGTGCTGTGTGGTTACCTTTGGAAGTCAAGATGTGGAAATAGAGATGATGAGCGAGATGCTGAAAATAAAAGCGGGAGCTGCGCGGAGCGGCCGGTGCGGGATCACAAAAAAGCGGGAGAAATTCTGCTGAAGCTCGAGAACTTGTGCTGAAACACGAGAAAATCTGCTGAAAAATGATGGTGGACGGGGTGACGCCGGGCCGGGAGCGGCCCGAAAAACAAGTGGGGGCGGCGGCAAGCCCCGCTGAAACCTGGAGAGCCGGCCGGTTTCAGCGTTATTATACCACACTAAACGCGATTTACCACACGAAACGCAAGTTGCCGCTGAAAATGTGCCGGCCGCGCTGCCTTTACCCGCCGCCGTAGATTTCCGGCTTTAAAACACCGATATAGCGCAAGTTGCGGTACATGCCGGCATAGTCCAGCCCGTAGCCGATCACAAAATGGTCTTCGATTTGAAAGCCGTGGTAATCAATCGGCACATCCATCCGCCGCCGGCTCGGCTTGTCCAGCAGCGTGCAGATTTTGACCGACGCCGCCCGGCGCGAGCGCAGGTTTTCCAGCAGGTACGACAATCGCAGGGTCAGGCCCGTGTCTACAATGTCTTCCACCACCAAGACATGCTTGCTTTCGACGCTTTCATCTAAGTCTTTCAAGATACGCACGACGCCCGACGACTTGGTATCCGCGCCGTAGGACGACACAGCGACAAAGTCATACGACAGCGGCACGGTGATTTCCCGCACCAGGTCGGCGAGAAAGATGTTCGCGCCCTTCAAGATGCAGACCAGCATCAGCTCTTTGCCGGCATAGTCCGCCGAAATCTGCGCTCCCAGCTCCGCCACCCGCGTTTTAATCTGCGCTTCGGTGAGCAGCACTTGTGCGATGTCGTCTTCCATTCCCATCTCCGCAGCGGCCATAAGAAACTCTCCCCGTTACAAACTCGACAGGCGCAGACGGACCAAAAAATCATGGATCGCCGCCCGGTTCGGCACGCGTTCCGGCAGCGGGGAACGGTCCCGCGCGGCGTCGAGGCGCTCGAACAGGCTTATGATACCCGACACAAACGCGTTGTCGTCCCCTTCGACAAAGGCTTTCTCCTCCGTTTTCATCGCCCGCAGCCGTTCCAAGCCGAAATCGTGGTCTAAATGGAGCCGTGCACTCAGCGCCGAAACGTCCGCCTCGACCACGCCTTCGGTCAGCAAAACAGTTCCGGTCATCAAGACTCGGTAAATATAAAGCAGCCGCTTGACCGTTTTATTTGCGTCCGATTTTTGGTAGTCTCGCCACTCGCCCCGCGCGAACCCGGCATAGTGAAAATACAAGCGCTTGCTGAGGCTGCCCTGCGCCAGCGCTTGCAGCTCGGCATGCGCGGGCGAAGTCAGCACGGCAAGCGGCGACATAATCTGCTCCAAAACGTAGCCGTTGGGCTTGACCAGCAGCTTCAGGTACTTCGCGATCTCGTGCGCGACCGCCTCGACTTCGACCCCGCCGACTATTCCGGCTGCTTGGGTCGTCTGCGGCGGCGGGTCCAGCCCGACAACCGACGCCAGCGGCGCGGCGAATGTCCCGCGCAAATCCACATCGCTGTCCGGCGACGGGAAGCCGTACAGATGCGCCCCGCTGACCGACACAAACAGCAAGTCGGGAATGTTTTCGGCAGCATACCGCCGCAGGGCGTCGAGGTCTAAGTTTATTGCATTCATGCGCTAATTCTTCGGCCTGAACGCCATATGTCAAAGAACCGTGCGTTAAAACGCACGGCTACACAGCGAAGACGCTAAAAAGTGCCGCTTCGCGGGACTCGAAAAATCTCGGAAATAGCGGAACCCCGCGAAGCGGGCGTTTCCTGGCGTCCGCGCCGGACAGCCGTGCCATTCATGGCATGGTTCTTTGACACATCGTCCAAAATTCTATTTCCCGCCTGCCGCCATGCGCTCCCACGAGGCAATTCCGGGATTGTGCCGAGCGGCAATTTCGCCGGCTTTGACGCGATCTCCTGCATTGCTTCGGCGCGGGAAACGAAGGAGACAACAGCGGCGGGTTTAGGGGACCGTCCGGCGGCTTGCGACCAACACCGAGCGCGGCAGGATGGGAGCGGGGGAAGCAGGCTTACCGAACAGCACGAGCGCGTGGGGGACCGGGCGGCTGGGGATGCCGGGGGATGTGTGGCCGGTGACCAGTATTTGCTTGCCGTAAACCAGCGACGTGCTGAAGCCGGAGTCGAGCAGCACGGCTTCATGGACGCCGAGCTGCTGCAAAGCGCGGGCCAGGTTAGCCGAGGGCGTGACATAGGTAGTCGCGCCGAGAGCCGGGCGGCCGTCGGGCAGCAGGCAGAAGAACGCCCGGCGGCGCGGGTCTTCGGCGTCATGCACCTGAAACTTGTCAATCCCGGCGCGGTCGGCGGCCACGCCGTTGTGGACCAGCCAGACGCCGCCGAGAAACGCATCGGTGAGGCCGGGCAGCCAGGTTTCCAAATCACGCTGAGTCCCCATTTCGCGCGGCTGGTAAGGCACAAGGCGGGTGCGCGTCTTGGACAGCAGCACCAGCGGACGGCCGGTCAGCAGATTAACGCGGTCTTCCGGGTTGAAGACGGCCTGGGTCTCGTTGCCGCACAGCGACGGGCCGATGAGCATGTTGTCCGTGCCCGCGACCGACGCATCCACAAAAAACGTGCCGTTGAGGCCCGCCTGCGCCCCGGCCTGCGCCACCATGTCGCCTACCCCGCAGCGGAACGCCGACCGGCGGGTCTGCGGGACGCCGCCTTCAATCAAAATAAAGGGAACACCCGCTTTTCGGGCTTGTATGACAAGAAGCGGCGACTGCGGGTTGACCAAATCGGTGCCGAGCGCGGAGTCGCGCAGCGGGGCCGGGAGCGCGGCGGGCGGCGGCGCGGCGGGGGCTGACGGAGAAATCCGCGCGGGCGACGGCAGAAAATACACGGCGGCTGCGCCGAAGGCGGCAAGGAGAAACGCGCTGCTCCACGCCCGCAGGGCGATCCACGCGCGGCCGGCGAGCGGCGAATTGTGTTGAAAAGGCATCAAAAAGAGTATATCTTAGGAAACAAGTTTTGTCAACAACAAAAACTACAGCATAACAAAATAGCAAAGCGTTGAAATAGCAAAAAATTAAAATGTCAGCCCCTGCACTTGCAGGCCGAGGCCGACGCTGCGGGTGCGGAAGTTGTACGAGAGAACCGGGATGAAGCCGCGTGCCGCCGGGCCGAGCGCGGCTTGATAATCTATCACGCCGCCCGCCGCAAGGTCGTAGCGGATGCGCCCGGCGGCGACAAACCTGGCGGTGCCGGCTTGAAAGCGCAGGTCCAGCTCGCGCGACGTGTCCAGGACATCGAAATTAAACGGTGAATTGCCGCTGGTGCTGCTGGCGAGAAACTGCACTCCGACCGCCGTGAGCGGCGAAAAGTAGTGGTTCACGGCGATGTTGATCTGGTCGTAGCGGTACGCGGCCTTGTCGCCGCTGTAGCTGCTGGTGTGGACGGAAACGCTCGGCAGCAGCACGGTGTCCGGCGAAATCAGCAGCGGACGCAGGGACAAGCCGGCCTGGTGCTCGATGCGCCGGGCGTAAATGTGGTACGGCGCGGCGGACAACTGCTCGCGGTAGTACCCGACGGTCTCCCGCGCCTGCGCGTAGAGGACAATGTGCCGAAGCGCCGCCCGAAACGACTGCGGGTCGCCGAACACCGGGTCATGCGGCACGGGGGTCAGCGGCAGGTCGCCGCTGAGCGAGACTTCCGGCAGGCGGCTGACATACAAGTCATTGCGGCGGCGGCCGCTGGCGGCGATGTGCGTGGACAGCTCCTCGCTGAGATACAAGCCGCCGTGCGACGGGGCATTAAACAGCGAGATCGGGTTCGGGTCCGGCAGAAAGTCCACAAAGCGCAAAGGGTCGCCGGGCGGCAGCGGGCCGGAAGGGACAGTCGCGGCGGCCCGCAGCCGGTCCAGCAGCGTCACCGGGCCAGAGTACGGCGCGGCGGGCGCGGGGCGGCGCGGCGGCGTGTAAAGCGCCTGCCCGCTGGTCACGGCCGCTTCCACCGTGGACCGGGCCGGCAGCAGCAGGCGGTACTGAAGCGGCAGACGCATGATCCGGGTGGTATTGCCGAACGCGAGAAATGTCCCGTAGCGCGACGATGCTCCGATGGCCGGGATCGCCAGCGCTTTTTTTGTGCCCTGCCCCGGCCCGCCGAGGCCGAACGACAGCCGGGGCAGGGTCAAAAGTCGCGCCCCGAACAGATACAGCGCGGCGTTTTTCAGTGTCCCCCGATGCTTCTGCGAGTCCAGCGTGATCGTCTGCGCCCGAAAATAATAATCGGCGGGACCGCCGTTCGGCACCGTGGTAAAGTCGCCGCCGTAAGCCGTGATCAGCTCCGGCGTTCCGATAATGCGCGGGGCGCGGAGGGTATAAAAGCCGCGAAACAGCCGGGCGTCGGTCGCGTCGGCGCTCCCGCTGCGCCCTTCAAACGCGATCTCGGCGGCTTGCAGGGTGGTATCGGCTTCGTGGGCGCGAACACCCCCGCGCAGGCGGTATGTGCCGGCCGCAAGGTCGCCGTCGGCTTTGTCGGCGCTGAGGGTCAGCTCGCCGCCGTAGGTGACATGGACGGCGTCGAGCTGCGGGCGGTCCGCCGTGCCCGACGAATGGGCGTATTGAATATCAAGCGCCGGCGGCAGCGCCGGGCGAAGCGGGCCGGTCACGGGCAGCTCGGCAGGGTCGGGGGCGTCGGCGGTCGGGGCGGGAGCCGCAAGCGGCGGCGCGTCCGGCCCGGCCCCGGTGCCGTTCGGAAGCTGGGCGGAGGCGGAAGCGGCCAGCAGCCACAGCAGCACGCAGGCGGCAAGGTTATTTCCAGGCACTGAGGTCCAATCCCGCGCTCGGCTTCGCCCCGGCCCCCATGCTCGCTTTAAACGCCGCATCGTCGTAGGTGCGCGAATGGATCACGACCGGCATGGGAACCGCATGGCCCAAAAGAAGCGCCTGCTGCTTGGAGTCGAGCGACGCGAGCACGCTGCGGAGCGACGACGCCCCCGAAATGCCGGTCAGCACGGCGTCAATATCGCGCTCGTCGTTCAAAAGGCAGGTGATGCGCGTCCCAAGCTGCGACAGCACTTCCGAGTCAATGCCCGAAGGCCGCTGGTCCACCACCAAAAGCGTGACATTGTATTTTCGCAGCTCCCGCGCAATCGTGCCGAACGTGGTTTGGTGCGCGAGGTGCGGCGACAAAAACTTGTGCGCTTCCTCAATCGTGATCACGAGCGGGGTCGGCTTTTTGGCCTTGTCGCCCATCGCCGCTTCGGACAGCTTGATATACTCGGCGTGGATTTTGCGGGTCAGGATGTTCGCCACCAGCATATATTGCAGCGGCTTATGGTACGAGCCGAACTCCAAAACGACATGGATGTCTTTGAGCAGGCAGCCCATGATCTGACGCACGGCATCGTCGGCCTCGGCCGCGTCTTCAATCAAAAATCCCTTGCAGTCGTCCACCATGCGCCCTAATTTGCGCTTCAGAGCGCTGAGCGACATGGCATTTGCGCCGCTCGCTTCGGCAAACTCTTTGAGCGCCTCGGTGTCCATCTTCAAAAGCGCCGCCAGCCATTTGTGCTTGTAATGCTGCTCCAGGAGAAAGGTCGTCTCCGCCGCGCTTTGGTTCAAGTTCAGCTCGTCGGCGAGAAGCAAAATATCCTCGACGCTGATCTGGCTGTAGGGGATACGCACCTCGTTTTCCACCGGCACTTTGCGGCGGGCCGACGACTCCCGGTCGAGCGTGAAGACACTGACCCGGCTGCCGAAGTATTTTTTCAGGCCGTCCACCCCCGCCCGGCCCGGCTCCTCGCTGGTGCCCTGCCAGCCGTACTCGCCGTGCATGTCAAACACCAAATTGACTGCTTTTTTGTGCTTGATCATGCCGCACAGGCAGATGCGGGTCAGAAACGTTTTGCCGGTGCCGGACTTGCCGAAAATACCGTTGGAGCGCTCCACCAGCTTTTCTAAGTCTAAACAAACGGGAATGTGTTCCATGTCCAGCGGCGCTCCGACATGGAAATGCTTCCCGCCGTCGGTTTCCGCCCCGAAAATATCCGCAATGTCGTCTTCGGTCGCTTCCCCCACCCCGCTGAAATGGGTCGGCACGGTTTTGACCGGCTCGAACTCGCCGCCCACGCCTTTGACCCGCATCAACAGCGGCTTCAGCGTGACCGTGCCGTAGGCCGAAGTGCCGGCCAGCACCGACCGCAGAAATGCGTTTGCAGGCTCAGCGCCGCTCGGCGGGTTGGCGAGCACGCCGGGCGCGACGCAGTCCAAAGACACGTCGGTAATCATCGCAAAAAACTCGTGCTTGGCCCCGTCTACCACCACAAATTTGCCGGCGCGGATTTCTTCCACCGACCCCGAAAGCTTCATCTGCATTCCGGCTTGAAGCGAGCCGCGCACGACGCTGCCCATCACGGAGCGCGGCTGAGGAGCAGCCTCGGGCGGGGGCAGGGCGTAACGCAGGTCGCCCGCCGCCGAATGCCCGTTCTTTCCATTGCTCAGTGCCATATTTCGCGCCCCGCCCCGCCGTGCCGTCAAGATGTAGTGTATTATAACACACGCGCGGGGCCGGCGTCAACCAAAGCGCTCCGGCAAAATAAAGCGCGGGGGCGGAAGCGCTTATTCCGAGGCCATCAGCGGCGGCAGATGCGTTTCCTGGAAGACCGCCGGGGTGCATTCGCGGGCAATGATATTGTAGCCGGCGACGGCCCGCGCCTGCATCGCCGGGCCGTCGTGAGCGCGGCTGTAGGCGACATTCCGCGCTTCCTGCCGCAGAAAAATGGTCATGCTCTTGTCTATGCGCGGGCTGGGCTGGAGCAGGTACACTGTTTCCGGCCCATGCGCGGCGGCCTCGGGGCCGAGCGCCGGCTGCCGGAGACAGACCAAAAGGCCCGCCAGGCCGAGCAGAGGCACTCCGAATACCGAGCCGAGCCTTCTCAAAAGTCGCATTGCTTCCCTCCCTTTTTATTGCGATTATCGCAATAAGACAAAAATCTCGCCGCCCCAATTCCCGGAGCCGGAGCTTAAAGCGCCGGGGCGCTGCAACCAGCGCCCCTGCTTTTGTCTTGCTCCATATGGCTCCCCGAAATTGAGGCGGGGGGTCTTTAACTGTGGCTTTGGCCTGCTTCCTCATTCTCGCGCAGGGCTTCGGCGCTGATTGGGGCCATCGAGCAGAGATACGCCCGGTCCCATTCCGCCTGCGGGCCTTCGTTCATGCGGCTCCAAAAGGCCCGCAGTCCGGCCATCATCTTCTTCAGCCGCGTGTCTGCTGCCGGCGGCGGGGTGCGTGTCATCATCGGTGTCATGGTCTTGCTTCCTTCCAAGTTCACTCCGGGTCACTCGTGACTGCGAGCGGCTCGGATCAAGGCGAGTATCTGCTTTCGGAGCAACGCGTGTGTTTCCGGCGGCACTTCTTCCAGCTCCCGGACAACCTGCTGGACCCAATGCTGCTCGGGCGGTATCTCCTTTGAGTCGCCGCTGCTGATGTTTCGGGCGAAATCGTGCTTGCCGGCGTACCGCAGCCAGTCGGCGGGGGACTCGCCGAGAGCGCCCGCGAATTTGATCAGGGTTTTTTCCCCCGGCGACTTCCCTTTCGCCATGTCGGCGATCTGGTTGTATCCGATAGCGAGCTTTTCCCCGGCAGCCCGCGCGGACAGCGGCTTTTCGGGGGTTCCCAGCTCGCACAGCACCCGCAGCGTCTGCTTTTGCAGTTCATCATTCTTTGCCATTGACACTATTATACAACATCAATGCCACTTATGTCAACAGTATACCGCGCGAATTCGGCTTTCTAAACATTTCGGCAGGCACGCCGGAAAACTTCAGGGGGCATAGTGTGAAATCACACGGATTGAGGCGGACGGGTGGGTTTTCGCGAGGTACGGAGGGCGAGCAAGCCACCGGATTTACAAGAAAATCGGGGTTATAGTCTAACGTATTTCGGGTCAGGCACTTAGGGCTTCAAGACCCTGTCCTGAAGGACACGGCTATTGGGCGCGGACGCCGGGCCGTACCGCTTTGCGGCACTCGGAATTGTCTTTTCCGGCTCTCAGCCCCACGAAGTGGGGGTTCGCGGCGTCCGCGCCCAATAGCCGTGTCCTTTAGGACAGGGTCTCTTATGGTGCACCCCCATCACAATGACAGCTTCAACTGAGCGAGGTCAGCAAGCTCTAAGTCTGCCAGAGCGGGTGGTCGCCCATGCCCGGCTGAAATTGATGCCTCGGCAAGTTTGTCGGTTTGAGTTTTCGCTCATTTCGGTCCCTTCTACGAAAAAAGCCTCCGCTCTTTTTTGAGAACGGAGGCCATTTGGCTGTCTCGTTAGGCCCGGATGTCTACGGGTCCCATGCGGCGGAGCTTCTTCAGCGCCCGCAGCTCGATCTGGCGGACGCGCTCGCGGGTGACGGCGAAGCGCTGGCCGACTTCTTCCAGCGTGTGCGCATAGCCGTCGTCGAGGCCGAAGCGCATACGGACCACATCGCGCTCGCGCGGGGTCAGCTTGTCCAGCACGGCGTCAAGCTGCTCGCGGCGGATCAGGTTCACGGCGGCATCCGACGGCGACTGGTTGGCGTTGCTTTGGATGAAGTCCGCAAGCTGCGCCGAATCTTTCTCGCCCACCGGGGTCTCCAAAGACAGCGGCTCCGAGGCGATCCGCTTGATCTCGTTGACCCGCTCCACCGGCACTTCCATTTCGGCGGCCAGCTCGTCCTGGGTCGGCTCGCGCGACAACTGCTGGCGCAGCAGGCCCTCGGTGCGAACCAGCTTGTGGATCGTCTCGGCGACATACACCGGAATACGGATGGTCCGGCCCTGGTTGATGACCGCGCGGGCAATCGCCCGGCGAATCCACCAGGTCGCGTAGGTGCTGAACCGATAGCCTTTAGTGTAGTCGAACTTCTCGACCGCACGGATCAGACCGATGTTGCCCTCCTGAATCAAGTCCGCCAGGCTGATGCCGGGCACCGAGTAGCGCCGGGCGATGGACACGACTAGGCGCAGGTTGGCCTCGGTCAAGATATCTTTGGCCCGCTGGTCGCCGTCGGCGACTTTCCGCGCCAGGTCAATCTCCTCGGCGGCGCTCAAAAGCTTCGTGCTTTTGGTTTTCCGCATCCACATTTGAAGCGATTCGTCGCGCGGGTTTTCTTCCACCGGCGCATAGACGGTTTCCTGCGGCTCATCTTCGGCGATGTCCTCGGAGTCGTCGTCGCCCGAGGCGTTCTCCAAAAGCGGACTGCCCATGTCGTCGTCGCCGCCGGCGGCCAGCGCCAAAAAGCGGATCGCATCGGGATCGTCCAAAGCCCCGCCCGCCGCAAGCGCGGACTCATCGCCGCTGTAATCCGATCCCGGACGCCGCTCGCTTCCCGCGACCAGGCCATGCGGCAGCGCTGCCGCTTCTGTGCTGTCTCTTAATGCTGTGCTGCTCCCCATTGATGTCCCCCAATCACCTGACCAATTCGCCCGCCCAAACACTCAGTCGAAGCTATGTCCAACCCAAGAATAATTACTGAGAGTTAATGCCGATAATAAAACACGCTCGGTGAAAGCGCAGTTCCACGCCCGGCGGCATTTTTCCTGCGCGTTGATAACCGTTGTGCGCTTCGCTCGCCTTCTTCTACGGAAGCAGGCCCTTAATTGTCACAAATAAACCCAATTATTTCAGTAATCTGGCTTACGTTTATATAAAATTATCGCGGCGGCGCACGCGCATGAGTTGAGTTAGTACCCGGCAGGCGTTGTTTTCAATCCGGGACGGCGGGGAAATCGTGGTGGTTGTGCTGAGGATTATTTTGCCAGGTGTTGTTTTGCCGAGGATTATTTTGCCGAGG
Source organism: Capsulimonadaceae bacterium (assembly GCA_965246745.1). Lineage (GTDB taxonomy): Bacteria > Armatimonadota > Armatimonadia > Armatimonadales > Capsulimonadaceae > JANXMY01. The sequence continues at coordinate 2,704,251 of OZ251980.1, read as the reverse complement.
GCACGGGGCGGGGCGCTTGATCGGCCCAAGCGACAAACAGCGCGACCAAACGCGCGTCCCACTGCCGGCCCGCGCCGGCCCGCAGGGTTTGACGCGCTTTTTCGGGGGACATCGCCGGGCGGTAGGGCCGGGGGGAAAGCATAGCGTTGTACGCATCGGCCACGGCGATGATCCGTGCGCCGAGAGGGATTTGCTCGCCCGCCAGGCCGTCGGGGTAGCCTTTGCCGTCCCAGCGCTCGTGGTGATGGCGGACAATCGGCAGCAACGCAGCCGTCGAGCGCAGCGGGGCGATGATCTGCTCGCCGAGAACCGTATGGCGCTGCATGGTCTGGCGCTCGCCGTCGCTGAGAGCGCCGGCTTTTTGCAGCAGGCTGTCGGGCAGGCCGATTTTGCCGACATCATGCAGCAGCGCCGCCTGCCCGAGCAGGCGCAGGCTTTCATCGGAAAAGTTCAGCGCCCGGCCCAGCGCCTGAGCATACGCGGCGATCCGGGCCGAGCCGCCGGAGTCGAGGTCGCCTTCGCGGGCTTCCATCGCCCGGCTGAGCGAATAAATCACGTCTTCCACTTCGTCAAGCTGATCGTTGAGCGCTTTGATCCGCAGCAGCGAGCGCACCCGCGCCAGCAGCTCGACCCGGTTGAACGGCTTGGTGACAAAGTCGTCGGCCCCGGCCTCAAAGCCCTGCACCCGGTCCTGCGTGGTCGTGTGGGTCATAATCAGCAGGATCGGAATGTGGCGGGTGCGGTTTTCGCCCCGGAGCGCCCGGCAGACCGCCAGGCCATCCAGCTCGCCCGCCAGCAGCGGGCTGAGCATGACCAGATCGGGCCGGGCCGCCCGCGCAATGTCCAGCGCCGACTGCCCCGCGCAGGCGGTCAAGACTTCGTACCGCTGATCGGTCCGCAGCACGGCGTCCAGCAGGGTCCGGCTCATGGCGTCATGGTCCACCACCAGCACACGCGGTTTTGTCGGGAGCAGCTCGTTCATTAGGCTTAATTATGGGCCGGCGCGAAGCGGGCGTTACCCGGTAAAGCCGCGTGGATTGCGTCCCAAGCGCTCGAGCAGCGGGGCATTGGCTTCCGGGAACGGATACCCGTACAGGTCGGCCCGCGCGGCCCAAACAACTTGCTTGCTGCTTATCGGCTTTGCCTCCGCGCTTACAGCCCGGCACAAAAAGGGGTGGAGGGCCACAGTCCGGTCGGCGTAGACATGGGTAACCGTCGGCCAGGCTTCCAGCACGGCGATTTCCAGGCCGGTTTCCTCGCGCGTTTCCCGCACCGCGCAGTCTGCCGGCGCTTCGCCGGGCCGGCACTTGCCGCCGGGAAACTCCCACAAGCCGCCTTGATGGGCGCTGTCTTGGCGCTGCGCGATGAGAATTCGCGCGTCGTCGCCGGGGTGCAAAATCAGGGCAAGTGCAATGGTCATGGCGTTATTGCGGGAAGGAGCGAAGAGGTTGCGAGGAAGTAAACTTCACTCGCTGCTCAAAGTCGTCCTGCGGACGAAAGAACAGAAAGCCGTCGTGTGCAAATCCTGCGTCCGAAGGACGCCTTTAATCAGCGAGTGAAGTTTACTTCCTCGCTTTCCTACTCACAATTCCAATCGCCCCTGGGCGTCGCCCTGCCACAGCCGTTCCAGCAGACGCACCTGCGGGGTCGGCAGCGCATAGCTGCCGACGGTCTCTGCCGAGACCCAGACGCCGCGCACGCTCTCGGCGATTTCTCCGTCAAACTCCGCCTCGAACCCGTGCAGGGTGATTTTTCGGTTAGCGACGACGTGCTTGATCGTGCCGAACGGCCTCGGCCCATAGAGCTTGACCCCGGCGCTCTCGCAGGCCGCCCGCGCGGCGCAGGCTTCCAAACTCTCGCCAAGCTGCCGGGTGCCGCGCGGCGTTTCCCATAGCCCGCCCCACAGCGGCAGGTCGGGCGAGCGCTGCACGATCAGGGTTTCGCCGGGCCTGCGGGGGTCGCGCAGGGCAACCGAGACATCTTCCACCTCGGTCCATTTCTTGACACCCATAAACTGCGGAAACGCCGTCGGCTCCCCGAGCCGCCGCGCCCGGCAATGGTCGTGAACCGGGCAGGTGCCGCACTTCGGCGCTCCGCTTTCGCAGACCGTCGCGCCCAGCTCCATCAGCGCTTGATTGAAGTCCCCTGCCCGGCCGCTCGGAATAGCCTCCTCCGCCAGCCGCCACAGCTCGCTTTGCGTCTGCGCGGATGTTTTCGGGTCCCCGGCGACGGCATGGACACGGGCCATGACTCTGATCACATTGGCGTCTAAGATCGGCGCGTCTAAGTTGAACGCAATCGAAAGTATCGCTCCAGCCGTATACCGCCCGATCCCCGGCAGCGACAGCAGCGTTGCCGGGTCCGACGGCACCCGCCCGCCGAACTCCAAAACTACCCGCTGCGCCCCTTTGTGCAGGTTCCGGGCACGGGCATAATAGCCCAGCCCCGCCCAATGTTTCAGCACATCGTCTAATGGCGCATCGGCCAGCGCTTCCACGGTCGGAAACCGCGCCATCCACTTGTTGTAGAACGGGATTACGGCGGCCACGGTGGTCTGCTGCAACATAATCTCCGACACCCAAACCGCATACGGGTCATGCCCCAGCCGCCGCCAGGGCAAATCCCGCTTGCAGCCGTCGTACCACGCGAGCAGGTCCGCCGAAAATTGGTCCCGTAAAAATTGGTCTTGCTCTGTCATCGGTATTCTTTGTGCATGAGCATCGCGGGCCGAGCCTGCGCGTGTTCCAGTGTCGCGATGATGGTTTCGATGGCTTTTGTGGGTGTCATGGCGGTCATTGAGCACCGGCACTTTTAGTGCCGGTGCATTACCCCCGCGCCTCGCTCGCGCGGACTTTGCTTTTGTCGTCGCTGTCGGCCCCGGCGTCGAGCGAAATGTCTAAATTGGGGGACGCGCCGTTTATCACGACTTCATACGCGGCCCGCATCTGGCGGGCGGCTCTTAATGGCGGCATGAAGCCGTTGTCGGTGCCGAGGCCCGGCACAAGCAAAGTCTGAATGGGGTCGCCGTGGAGGGCGTTGAACGCAAAGACGGAGCGCAGGGCGGCGCGGAAGGCGAGGTAGGAATTGACCGTGCGGCTGATGTTCTGCGGGACGCGCAGGGTCGGGGCGACGACGAGAAACGGGAACTGCGAGGCTTGGGTGATGACGACTTCGGCCAGCCCGACCACCAGCTCGCCGTCGTGGCGGCCTCTAATCATCTGCTGGACTTCGATTTCCAAGTCTTCGCCGAGAAACTCAACAATCTGCGCGTCCAAGCCGCCGTCCATGCGTCCGAATGAGTTGGCGGGGGACACAAGGGCGTCGGCTTCCAGCGTAAACAGGCTGTCGCAGGTGACGGAAACATCAAGCAGGCCGGCAAAATACACCTGCCAGGCTTCGACCAGCGGCAGGTGGGTGTCGCAGAGAATGATATGGAGGCCGGGCATGGGATATTGTACCCGAAGAACCCCTCCCGCCTCGCTAGGGGTTCTTCATCCGAAGCGGCCCGAAACGTAGGCTTCGGTGTCTTTGTCTTTCGGATTGGTGAAAATCTGGTCGGTGTCGCCGAACTCTTTCAGCTCGCCGCGCAGAAAAAAGCCGGTGCGCTGGGAGACGCGGGCGGCCTGCTGCATGTTGTGGGTGACAATCACAATCGTGTAGTCTTTTTTAAGGTCTTCCATGAGCTGCTCAATCCGAAAGGTCGAGTTCGGGTCGAGCGCCGAGCACGGCTCGTCCATCAAAATCACTTCCGGTTCGACCGCCAGGGTGCGGGCGATGCAGAGCCGCTGCTGCTGGCCGCCGGAGAGGGCAAAGGCCGACGCTTTCAGCTTGTCTTTGACTTCATCCCACAGCGCCGAGCCGCGCAGGGTGCGCTCGACAATTTCATTGAGTTTTTTGCGGTTGGTCAGGCCGTGAATGCGCGGGCCGTAGGCGATGTTGTCGTAGATGGACATCGGAAACGGGTTCGGCTTCTGGAACACCATGCCGACCCGCTTGCGGAGGTCTACCACGTCCACGCGCTTTTCGTAGATGTCGTCTTGGTCCACCCGGATTTTGCCGGTCAGGCGAGTGCCGTCAATCAAATCGTTCATGCGGTTCAAGGTCCGCAGAAACGTGGACTTGCCGCAGCCCGACGGCCCAATCAGGGCCGTGACCTGCCGGTCGGGAACCACTAAGTTGATATTTTTGAGCGCATGAAAGTCGCTGTAGTAAAAGTCAACGTTGTCGGCAACCACTTTCGGGGTCGTCGAAACAGGATTTTGTGCGCGGGCCAGCTCGGCAATGCTGCCGGCTTTGTCTGCCCCGGTCTTCGGCTCCAGCGAAAGCGGCTCGTTTGAATAGCCTTCAGCCATATTCATTCTCCTATTTTTCTTCCATTACGTTGCCGCGCGTCGCAAACCGCGCGGCGATGCTGAGGATCAAAATGAGCGTAATCAGAACCACTGCGCCGGCCCATGCCTGCGCGTTGTGGTTGACATCCACATCCTGCGAGTAGTTGTAAATGCGTAGCGGCAGGGCGTCAATCGGGGCGTTCAGGGTCGGCACATGCAGCTTGGTGTGGCCGACCGTGTGGGTCGCGAAGAACTCAGACCCCAAAATTGTAAACAGCAGCGGCGCGGTCTCGCCGGCGATCCGGGCCAGCGCCAGCATGATTCCGGTGATGATGCCGCCTTTGGCCGCCGGAAGCACCACGCTCCACATGGTCCGCCAGCGGGTCGCGCCGAGACCGAGCGACGCTTCGCGAAGCGACTGCGGCACCAGCCGCAAAATCTCCTCGGTGGTCCGCATAACGGTCGGCACCATCAAAATGCCGAGCGCAAACCCGCCGGCATACGCCGAATACCCGGCGACCGGCTTGCCTTCGGCCAGCGCTTTCTGGGCAATCGGGTACACCACGGCGGCATACGCAAAGATGCCGATGACAATCGAAGGAATGCCGTTCAGGACATCGGTAAAAAAGCGGACCAGAAACGCAAACTTGCCGTTTGCTTCGAGCTGGTAAATGCCGCCCAAAATGCCGAGCGGCAGGCCGATCACCGACGCAATCCCGAGCAGCACCAGTGTGCCGAAGATGGACTGGGACATGCCGCCTTTTTCGGTGTTGATGTTGTCGGGCAGCTTGGTAAACAAGCTGAGATGCAGCGAGGAAAAGCCTTTGGTCACTAGGAAATACAGCACCAGGCCCAGAATGCCGATTGCCAGCGTCGCCGCCAGAATGCACAGCGCCAGCATGACCTGGTTGACCAGCTTGCGCCCGGCGACATTGCCGCTGCGGGCCGGACGCTTCACGCTTGGAGAAACAGAAACGCTCATTATTTTCGCCCCTGCACGTCTTTTGCGGTGTAAAACACCAGCAGACGCGCTCCGATGTTCACGACAATCGTGACGCAAAACAGCACCAGTGCAATCTCAACCAGCGCTGAAAGGTTCAGGCCCGGAGTCGCTTCATTGAACTTGTTCGCCAAAACGCTGGACATGGTGTAGCCCGACGACAGCAGGGAAAACGAGATGCCCGATGCCGTGTTCGGCGACTGGTTGCCGATTACCATAGTCACGGCCATGGTCTCGCCGAGCGCCCGCCCGAGGCCGAGCACAATCGCGCCGATGATGCCGGACTTGGCGTAGGGGATGACAACCCGCGCGATGGTCTCCCACTGGGTCGCCCCGAGCGCATACGAGCCTTCGCGCTGCGAGCGCGGGATCGCCCGCAGAATATCGCGCGTCACCGCCGTGATAAAAGGCGTCACCATGATCGCCAGCAAGACGCCCGCCGCCAGCATCGAGTACCCGGCCGACTGGCCTTCAAACAGCGGCCCGATGACCGGCTTGTGCGCCAGGTTCGCCCGGTTGACCGGCGCGACAACGGCCACTTTCAGAAACGGGATCAAAATGAAGATGCCCCACAGGCCGTAAATGACGCTGGGGATCGCCGCAAGCAGCTCAATCAAAAAGGTGGCGGGGGTGCGTATCCAGCGCGGGGCCAGCTCGGACAAAAAGATGGCCGCGCCGACCGACACGGGAACAGCCAGCACCAGGGCGATAAACGACGAAAACAAGGTGCCGAAGATGAACGACTTGGCGTGGAAGCTGTTGGTTTCCTCGTTCCAGTCCGACCCGGTCACAAAGTTCCAGCCGCTGTGGTGAATAGACTGCTGGCTGGCGGAAACAAGCTGCCAGAGCAGCCACAGAATAATCACGAAAATGCTCAGCGACGCGAGAGAAGTCACGCCGACATAAATGGCATCGCCGACTCGGGCCGCCGGCGAAGTCGGCCGGGTGCGCTTCGGCTTCACTGCCGCCGCCGCAGGCGCGGGGGAGGAAGCGCTGCCGAGAGAAGCGCCGGAAACGCGGTCAGCCATAACGGATACTCCAGAAAGCGCTCTTCCCGTGCCGGCTCGAAACAGCCGGCACGGGAAAAACAAGCAGCCAAAGGCTGGTTACTGAATGCTGGCGACAGCGGCCAGGGCGCGGGTCTTGACATTCGCCGGCAGCGGCGCGTACTGGCTCGGGCCGGCATCTTTCTGCCCGGTGGTCAGCGCCCACTGAAGGAACTTTTTGACCGCCGGCTTGGTGCCGTTTTTGTAAACCAGCAGGAAGGTGAACCCGGTGATCGGGTAGCCGCCGGGCGCTTCGGTGTTGGTGATAACCTTGCGGAAGTCCGCCGGCAGAGAAACGCCGGACGCGGCCAGGGTGGTCGTCTCAACGCTCGGGTAGACGAACTTGCCTTTGGCATTGCGGACCGCAGCATACGAGATGTTGTTGGTGACCGCGTAGGCCAGCTCCACATACCCGATGCCGCCTTCATTCTGCTTGATAAGCTGGGCGACGCCCTGGTTGCCCTTGCCGCCGAGGCCGATAGGCCAGTGGACGGACTTACCGGCCTTGACATTGGCGGCCCACGACGGGCTGACCTGGCTCAAGTAGGTGGTGAAGATGTTGGTCGTGCCCGAGCCGTCGGAGCGGTGCGCGGTGAAGATGTTGGTGTTGGGCATCTTCGTGCCGGGATTTTCCCGCGCAATGCGCGAGTCGTTCCACTTGGTGATTTTGCCTTCGAAGATGTCGGCGATCACGTCGCCGCTCAGGCTCAGGCCGGGGCCGATGCCGGGAATGTTGTAAGCGACGCACACCGGACCGGCGACGGTCGGGATGTGCAGGATGCCCGGCGCGGCCCGCAGCTCATCGGCGTTCATCGGGGCGTCGGACGCCCCAAAGTCCACGGTGTGTCCGGTGATGGCTTTGATGCCGCCGCCGGAGCCGATGGCCTGGTAGTTGATCTGCACGCCGGTAGCGGCTTTGTATTCCTGGAACCATTTCAGGTACAGGGGCGCGGGGAAGGTCGCGCCCGCGCCGGTCAGGTCCTGCGCCTGGGCCGAAACGCCGCCGAGAACGGCGAAGCTGAGGACCGCCGCAGCGGCTGTCTTCACTGTCAGCGTAAATGCTTTGATCATCTGGTAAAACTTTCTCCTTAAAGGTAGTGCGGGAACAGGTGCTAGAATTTCACCTGGACTTCGCCGGTCAACAGGCCGTACTTGGGCGGGGCGGGAAACGCCGGGTCGTGGGCAACCGCCGTCGGGCGAAGATACCAAACCCGCAGGCGGGTGGCTTTGTCGAGCTGGTACAACGCGCCGTAGCCGACATTCTCATCTTTGTATGCGCCGCTGCCGCCGGTGTTAAACGCGTTGGCTCTGCCTTCGCCGCGCTTCAGGACATCGTAGTTCGCCGCCAGGGTCAACGCATGGGTGCCGGTCGCACCGAACGTGTAGCCGCCCTGGATGTAGTAACCGTCCACGCGGTTGCCTTTGGCGTAAACCGTCTGCAAGGCCGAGCCGTTGGTCAGCGCGTTGCCCGTGCCCGTGAAGAATGTCCGCTCTTCGTAGATGCCGCCGACGTACTCGGCGTTGACGAAAAGCTGCGACGTTCCCGTCGGGATGGCAAGCTGGCCGTCAAAGCCGAGCAGCTCTTTTTTCGCGCCGGTGTAGCGCGAGCCGATGTTGTTCAGGAGCGAAGTCGCGGCAATGCCGGTGTTCGGGTCCTTGATCTGGCCCAGGTAGTAGGACGAGCCGAGCGACAGCAGCTTGTTCGGGGTCTGGTACGCGATCCGGTAGATCGTGTCAATTTTGCGGTCGGAGTTCTCGCCGACGCGGCCTGCGCCGTTGACGCCGGCGATGGTGAGCTTGATGCCGGCAGGCAGAAACGCAAGCTGGCTGGGCGTGTTGTAGCCGAGCTGGATGCCCTTGTCGTAGTCCTGGGCGTTGAACAAGCCGTAGTTGCTTTCGCTGAACGCCAGCGGGCGCTCCGGGGTCAGGTAAGTGGCCGAAGACACCGGCAGGATGTAGCCGAACGGGGTCGCGAACTGCCCCGCCGTCATGGTCAGGTTCTTCGACGCGTCGCCGTCGCCGAACGTATACGCCACATAGCCTTCGCGGACCGTGACCTGCTGGTTGACGGTCTGGCCGACGCCGGCGGTGACTGCGCCGGACGCGTCAATCTGGATGCCGTATTTGGTGTTGCCGCTGATCGCGCCGGTGAATTTCAGGCGCGAGCGGCGCAGCTCCAGCGAGGAAACATTGGCACCCTGGGCGTAGTTGCCGTTGTAGGAGCCGGCTTTGCCGCCGATGCCCTGCGGGAAGCGGTCCAAAGACCCTTTGCCGTAGCCGTCGGCGCTTTGAAAGCGGGCCTGGATGTAGCCGGAAATCTGGAACTTGCGGTCGGAGCCGACGCCGTAGGAGTTGTTTGCCGTGTCCTGGGCTTTGACCGCCAGCGCTTTGGCGTCGAGAACGTCGGCCCGCAGCGCGTCAATGTTGTCCTGGGCGGTCTGCAAGTTTGCGCCGATGGTGTCAAGCTCCGGGCGGAACTTGTCAATCAGCGCTTGCAGGCGGTTCAGGTCATCCTGCGTCACGGTGCCGACGCCGGGGGTGCCGGCGGGCGGGTTGGCCGAGTTCATGTCCGCGACGGTGCGGAGGGCGCGGTCGAGGGCGACGGCGAACTCGTAGCGCGTCATCGGGCGCTTGCCGCCGTAGGTGCCGTCGGGGTAGCCGATCACGATGCCTTTTTTGGCAAGGTCCTGGACGGCTTCATAGGCCCAGTGGTTGGTCGGCGTGTCCAAAAACGGCGCAGCCTGCGCCGAGGCGGAAGGAGTGGCGAGGGCCGCGCCGACGGCTACAAGGCCGCCGGCGAGTGCCGCAGTCCAAATTTTCAAATCAGTCCTCCTCGAAAATGGTAGAAAGAGAGTGCACGCTGGCAGACTCGCTGCCTGTTTCTTCAACGGGGGCGATTTTACCTGCCTTATGTTAAGAGAATGTTAAGACTTTACGGAAACTTCACGAATTTGTGCGCGTCTGCGCCGAAGCATCGGCGTTTTGCGCGAGGGGGGAGGCCGGTGCGGGCACGGCGGCGGGCTGAAGGTACAGGGGGTTGCTGAAAATCCAGGGTTTTGCGCCGAAGCAGACGGAGCCGATGCGGCGGCGGTACAAGTACGCTTCAATCCGGTATACGCCGGGGGCGCTTGCCGCATAATCCAGCCGCCCGCCCCGAGCCGCCGCGACCAGCCGGCCGTTGCAGTACAGCCGGACCAGCGACCGGGTGCGCGGGGTTCGGGCGGAAAGCAAAAATCCGCCCTCGCCGCCGCTGCCGGCTGCGGGCATCTCGACGGCGTCGCCCATCAGCGCGGTCGGGACCGCGAGGTCGCCGCCGTGCCGGGCTTCCGCAGGCCGGTCTTCCAGCGGCTTGGCTTCAAACGTAAACCCGGTCGGGTCGGCGAAGTTGTCATACGCCATGTAGCAGTGGCCGCGTGACAGCGCCGCATGCACCCGGCGGCTGTCGGTGTCCGACGCCGCTTTGCGGTCCGGCGCGTCGCCGCCCCGCAGCGGCTCGGCCATGACCAAGTGGGTGCGAAGAGTGCGAAACGTTTCTTCATAGGTCGGAAACGGATACGAGCGCCCGCCGAACTTCATCACGGCATGGGCATCGAGCGACGCGATCCCGACCACCTGCCGGGCGGGCTTGCCGGGCGCGGGCGGAGCGGTCAGCATGTCCCACAGCCTCAGTTCCGGGGCGGGGCGGGCGGACACCAAGTGAAAGGCCCGCTGCGGGGTGCGGCTGTGGTAGCGCCGCCAGACTTCGGCCAAGGTCGGCAGGTTGATCTTGGTCCGGGCGATGGCGCTGAGGTTGAACACTTCCAGGCCGGTGCCGCCCGCCATCCGCCCGAAGTCTTTCCAGTGGTCTTTGAGGTCGCACGGCAGGGCGACAAAGCCCTGCCCGCCGCTGCTTTGGATCGCCGCCTGCGCCGCTTCGGCGTCGTGCGGGGCGGGCAGAAACGAATCGGGGACTCCGAGGGCCAGCAGGTGCCCGGCATCGGTCGTGATCTCGGTGCCGGTCAGCACCAGGGTCCGCCCCCGCCAGCCGTCTTTGCCGTCGGCATGCGCGGCGAGGCTAGAATGGTCGCACAGCACGACAAAGTCCAGCCCGGCCCGGTTCGCCGCCGCCGCCACTTCTTCGACAGTGCCCGCCCCGTCGCTGTAGGTCGAGTGGACATGGACGGCCCCGGCGTAGTCGTAAAAGCGCGGTAGGGACAGGGTCTGCCCGCCGCGCCCTTCGCCTTTCGGCGGCCGGGGCGGGGCAGGCGGCGCAAACTGCACCCGCTCGCGCAGGGTGGCGAACAGTCCTTCGCAGCTTAAAATAGAAAGGTACAGCCGCACGCGCGACCAGCGTAACACGGGGTTCGGTCTCCTGCACTAGAATACGTCTATTGTAGCACGGATTCGGGGAATTTCGCCCCCCCGCCCCAATTCTGGGGAGCCGGAGAAAAGACGCCCGTAGGGGCGCTGCTTGCCGCGCCCTCTTGCCCCTGCCGTGCCCTCTTGCCCCCGCCGCGCCCTCTTTTTGTCTTTATCCGGCTCCCCAGAATTGGGGCGGGGGGCCTTACTTCGGCCCCACCGTGATCTCCGCCGTCCGCGCATGCGGCAGCAGAGCGGAAACGACCACATCTACCGTGCCGGGCTGCTTGCCGGGCGATGACGACAGGATCGCGACCGTGCCGGGCTTGTTTTTCTTTTTGTAGGCCAGCACCGACGACACCGCAAGCGGGTGGCCGGCGGGCGGGGCGGCGACATGGAAGACAAGGTGCGTGGCCGTGACGGGATTGAAGTTGGTGTTGGTCGCCCACATCCGCTGCGACGGCCCGGTCTTATTCTCGCCGTCGGGGTAGGCCACTTCCAGGTGCTCGGGCTGGTAAACGGTCGGAGTGATTTTTGTGCCGTCCACTTGGACTCCCACATAATGCAGGTAGCCGCCGTGCTCGGGGTCGGCGTCGAGCGGTGCGCCGCCGCCGCCGGAGATGTAATAATCCACGCCGTCCTGAGTTGTATGGTAGTAGATATGGTTGTGGCCCGCAAAAACCGCCCGCACTTTGTAGCGGCTCATCAGCGCATGAAACTTGTCCCGCGCGGCTAAATCTATAAAGCCGCTGGACACTTTGGGCGTGTCCGGGTCGGGCGGGCCGAACACATAATGATGGAGAAACACAAATGTATTCGCCGCGCCTTTGTTGGCTTCCAGGTCGGCTTGAAGCCAGGCAAGCTGCGCGTCGTCAATCGAGCCGCCTTTGACCGAGCCGTCGGGCAGCACGGGATTGGTGTTGACGGCGACAAAGTGGCTGTGGCCGTAATCGAATGAGCCGTACAGCTTGCCGATGCGCTTGGTGTAGACGGGCAGCAGGGCCGGGTCGAGGCTGAACTCATGGTTGCCGGCGGCGCAGTAGACGGGCACTCCCGCCAGCGCAATGTCTTGGAGAAACACATCGTACTCGGCATTCGCCTCAGCGGGCGTATCCCCGTAGCCTTCAATCGCATCGCCGGTGGTCAGCACCAGCGCCGGGTGAATGTAGCCGATTTCGCGGCAGATGGTGGCCCAGACCGGCGGCATCGGGTAGCCGTGGCCGGTGGAGCGGTTGTCGCCGCCGACCATAAACAAAAAGTGGTCCGGGTCGGCGGGCGCGGCAACGGCGGCGGATGCCCCGGTGGGCGCGGGGGCAAGAAGCTCGGTGGTTGAGGCAACCACCGGGACAGCGGCGAATGCGCCGAGCGCAAGCGTCAGCAAAAGCATGGTTGTTTTCATAGGTGGTTTTCAGGCGGCGAGAAAAAGCCCCGCCTTCGGCGAAGAAGACGGGGCACGGCGAGGAAGCGAAGTTACGGCTTCAAGCGAACCGCTCCCGCCGAGTTGCAGGGTTCCGTCGTGCCGGCCGGCGGAGCGCCGGTCGGGCCGTCACAGAAGCGGTTCGTTTCGTAGATCGCTGCGCCGCCGCCGGCGTTTTTGGAGGCGATGACTTTGTCCGATGCGCTGAGGAACTTGACGTGGCCGTCCGCAAAGCCCCAGTTGCCGCCGCCGCTGTGCCAGACGGACTGACCGAATGGGATCAGGTTGCCGCCGGCTGCATCCCACGGACAGTTCTGGTCACGCATCATTTTTGTCTGCGCGGGCTGCGCGAAGTAGTTCAGCGTCATCACATTCGGCGGCAGTGAGCCAGTCGCCGAAGCCGGGGTGAACTTTGGGTTTCCGCTGACCGGATCTGTGCCGCTCGGCGTTCCGAGGCCAACCAAATAATCCTCCGCAGGCTTGAGCTTGATGCCGCCGTAGCAGTTTCCGCTGACCGCATTGCAGTTAGTGATCGAGTAGTTTTCTTTGGTGAATTTGTACGAATGCCCGTAAGCATCGGCAAAGGTCGTTCCGGCGGGCATCACATAGCCGACAAATGCGGTGGTTTTGTCCTGACCGGGGTTCGGCGCGTTTTTGTCGGCGGTTGCCGTCGCCGTCGCCAGGTTTGTTCCGATGCCGCTGTCGTCCGGGCAGGCGTACATGCCCTGGGAGGCCCCGTAGCCCTTCAAAAAGATATGCGGGCCGCGCTCGGCGACTCCGTTCGCTTTGCTTGTGGCCGGTCCGATACACCAAGCGTCTACCGACGCCGGCATCAGCCCTTCGTCGTTGTCCTGGGCATACATCAGAATAGACAGCGCGAACTGCTTCATGTTGGACGTACAAGTGGTCCGGCGGGCGTTTTCGCGTACTTTCTGGAAGACCGGGAAAAGAATGGCGGCAAGAATCGCGATAATGGCGATGACGACGAGCAGCTCAATCAGGGTAAACCCCGAGGTCGAGCGGCGTTTTTGGGATGACATAACAAACTCCTTTGGACACAACGGCGGCGGCACGGGAACAATGAAAACGAGCAATCAGCCTTACAGTTGGATTATACAGCAGGCCGGAGAAAGAAATGTTTCGGAAAGGTTTCGACGCAGATTATTTTTCGCACACAATCTCCGAAAACGATGCATGTTCCCGTGGTCGCACGGCTTTTATATAAAAAGCCTGCTCATCATACACCGCTTTTCGCCGCGTTATGTTAAGAAAATGTTAAGTTTTTCGCGTGTGGGAAGTTTTTTTCACTTGTCGGCTTCGAACCTACCCCCGCTCGTTCCTCGCGACCCCTCCCGAAACGGGAAGGGTGAAGAAAAAGACTCAGAGGACCGGGGTTCTAATCTCCTACCCTTCCCGTCGCGGGAGGGGTCGCGAGGAACGAGCGGGGGTAGGTTCGGGACTACGGCACGATCTTGATGCCGTCGGGGCGGGAAACGGCAAGCTGCACCGAGTCGCCGTGCCGGACAAACATGCCGGACACGACCACATGCTTTCCCGTAAGCTGAGTCAGGTCGGGAAACTTGGCAAAGTCCGCCGAAGCGATGTCGGCGGTCAGGGCGTCGTGGTAATTCGGCGCAAAGTCCAGCGCGACAAAGCTGTGGGACTTGGGCGAGTACACCTGCGTCACCGTGCCCTGAAATGATCCCGCCTGCCCCACCCGTTTTTTTGCCTCGGCCAGCGCTTTGGCGTCCAGCGCGGACACTACCGACTTGTCCAATGCCGGGACCGTGCCGAACGCGGTCTTGGCCGCCACCGACGCTTGGGCGGGAGCCGGCTTCGGCGCGGCGGCCGGCGGGGCCGGCACGGCGGGAATCGCAGACGCGGGCAGAGCGAGCGGCAGACAAGCGGCGCAGGCCGCGAAAAGCAAAGCTGGTTTCAACATAAAATGGTACCCAAAGAAAAGCGGCAGGCTCGAAAAGCCTGCCGCTTTTGTGTTAGCTTGCCGGGACATCGGCAGGATTAGAATAAACCTTGCCGTCAAGATAGAACACACCATTGCCGAAGGGATACCACATGTTGCGGGTTCCATTCGGTCCGCCCTTGACTTTGCTGTAGAAGTCAGCACCGTTCGGGTGGTTGTTCGTGCCGGCGGTTGCCAGCTTCGTGTCATAAGCAGTCCAAGTTGAGCTGGGCAGCATCGTTTTCACATGACCGTCCAGAAACAAAAAGTTGCTGCGTCCGGCATGCCAGTCCACGGGAGCTTCAAACGGCACGGCATCGGCAGTGTAGGTTTTGTACGAGCCTAAATCCCCTGCCTTGACGGCCCCCGGCCCTTTCTGACCGGAAACCGGGTGAAACGGCGTGCCGTAGCGGTTTACGGTGCCGTTGTAAGCGGAGGTTGAGACATCCACTTCCTGAGCGCCTTCATACAGCAGAATTGTCTGCGCGGAGCTTTCCACTTGATCGGCGGCAAAGCCGGGATATTTGCCGTTATCGTAAGTGCACCCATTGGTAACGCCGCAGTCGGTGGACTTTTGAAATTTGCTGATGTAGTTACCGTTCAGCATTCCATCGCTGTGCCAGCCAGCCTGCAAAAACTGGTTCATAATATAGTTGGCGCCGGGAGGAGCCGAGAAATTTGCTTTGTAGGAAATCGGATTTCCGGGGGACGCGTCCGGGCAGCCGAACAAGTTGCTTGTTCCGCCGTTGGCACGGGTTTTGATGTAAGGAAAAATACCGCCGACATCTCGGTAGGTTCCGGTCGCCGTGGCGGGAGCCGACGACGGCAGCGGGTTGCCGGCGGCGTCAATGATCTGCCCGATGATCCATGTCGGCGGCGAGCCGGGCAGGACCGGGAAATTGTTGGTAATCGGCATCGGCAGTGTCCCGTCAAAATCGTTGCTGTAGAGGATAAACGCGGTGCCGAGCTGCTTGAAGTTGGACTGGCAGGTGGCGCGGCGGGCGTTTTCGCGCACCTGCTGAAAGACCGGGAACAGAATGGCGGCGAGAATCGCGATAATGGCGATGACGACGAGCAGTTCAATCAAGGTGAACGCGCGGCGGGACGGCGAGGGGTGCGGCATAAAAAAGGTCTTTCTATGAAAAGGCGCAGCGGGGACAATTCCCGACTGCAAAGAAATCGGCCTTAGTATACGCCGCATTGCCGACGGTTTATGTTAAGAGAAGATTAAATTTTCACGGCTCCCAGTGGATTGTTTTTTGGAAGCGGCCGGCCGAGGCAGGATAACCGGGAAGCCGTGAAGAACCTGCGGAAAGACGAAGACGAAGGGGCGGATGGAATGCAGGAATTCGGAATGCAGGAAATTGAGGCGCTCGAAGAGCGGATGGCGGAGTTGCAGGCGCTGTCCGAAGCGGCGGAGCTGCTGGGCTGGGACCAGCAGACGTACATGCCGCCCGGCGGCGCGGACAGCCGGGCGGCGCAGATGGCGGCCCTCAGCGGGGTCATCCATGAGAAATTGACGGGACGCGAGACGCAGCGGCGATTGGAAGCCGCCGAAGCGGCGGCGCGGAATTCGGACCCGGACAGCGACGAGGCGGCGCTCGTGCGGGTCGTGCGGCGGGACTTCGACCAGGCGACCAAAGTGCCCGGCACGCTGGTCTCGGAGTTCGCCCGCGTCACGGCGCTGGCCCATGCCCACTGGGCCGACGCGCGGGCGCACCGCGACTGGGGCGAGTTTGCCCCGTGGCTGACGCAGATTTTGGACCTCACGCGGCAGACTGCCGACCATCTCGGGCACGGCGGGGAGCGGTACGATGCGCTGTTAGACCAGTACGAGCCGGGCATGACGACCGCCGAAGTGCGGGCGGTCTTTGAGGCGATCAAGCCGGACACGGTCGCGCTGGTGCGGCGGATTGCGGCGCTCGGCCCGGACGCCGTGGACGACTCGGCGTTAAGCGCAGACTTCGAGGAAGCCGCGCAGCAGCGGTTCGGCGAAAGCGTCATCCAAGACTTCGGGTTCGATTTCCAGCGGGGCCGGCAGGACCGGGCGCTGCACCCGTTCTGCGCGTCGTTCGGCGCGGGCGATGTGCGGATCACGACCCGTTTCGACCCGCGCTTTTTGCCGACCGCGCTGTTCGGGACCATGCACGAAGCAGGCCATGCGCTGTATGAGCAGGGCGTGACCCGGCGCTACCCCGGCATTCTCGGCGCGGCGGCGTCGCTCGGGGTCCATGAAAGCCAGTCGCGCTTGTGGGAGAATTTGGTCGGGCGCTCCCGGCCGTTTTGGCAGTGTTATTTTCCGAAGCTGAAAGACGCCTTCCCGGACGCGCTCGGCAGCGTGCCCGAAGACGCATTTTACCGGGCGGTCAACAAAGTCGCGCCGTCGCTGATCCGGGTGGAAGCCGATGAAGTGACCTATAACCTGCACGTTCTGCTGCGCTTTGAGCTGGAAACCGCGCTTTTATCCGGCGAGCTGAGCGTCGCCGACGCGCCTGCCGCGTGGAACGCCAAAATGCAGGAGTACTTCGGCTTGACCCCGCCGGACGACGCGGCGGGGGTTTTGCAGGACGTTCACTGGTCGGCAGGTTTAATCGGGTACTTTCCGACGTATACTTTAGGCAATATCCTTTCGGTTCAGCTTTATGCGGAAGCGGACAAAAGCACGGGCGGGCGGCTGGCCGCGCAGATCGGCACGGGCGACTTTGCGCCGCTGCTCGGCTGGCTCCGCGACCATGTCCATGCGCCGGGCCGCAAATACGGGCCGAAGGAGCTGATTGTCCGCGCCGCCGGCCGGCCGCTCGACCCTGCGCCGTATTTGGCGTATTTAACCGACAAATTCGGCGCGATTTACGGCGTGTGACCGCGCATCTTTGCTTTTTCTTGACAGAACCGACAAAAGATTGTAAAATATCCCTTACATAAACACCATCAATACCCGTTTGCGACCGATTCCCTGCAAAAGATTATGCCGCTTGAAACAACAACACCGCGCCGCGACATTGTCGCTGTCGGCGCTTCCGCCGGCGGGGTCGAAGCGCTGGCCGAGCTGGCCGCCTTGCTGCCCGCCCGCCTGCCCGCCGCCGTTCTGGTGGTCCTGCACATGCCCGCCTACGGCCACTCGGTCCTGCCGGACATCCTGAGCCGGCGCGGCTCCCTGCCCGCCGTGCACGCCGTGGACGGACAAAAGATTGAAGCCGGACGGATTTATGTCGCGCCGCCCGACCATCACCTGCTGGTGCGCGACGGCCAGGTGCGATTGACGCGCGGCCCGGCGGAAAACAACCACCGGCCGGCGATTGACGCCCTGTTTCGGTCGGCGGCCCGCGCTTACGGCACGCGCGTGGTGGGAGTGGTCCTGACGGGAACGCTGGACGACGGCACGGCGGGCTTGCAGTCCATTAAATCGCGCGGCGGCCTGGCGCTGGTGCAGGACCCCGCCGAAGCGCCGTTTACCGGCATGCCGCTGTCGGCGATTGAAAATGTCGCGGTGGACGCCGTCGAGACCCTGGCGGGCCTGGCGCGGACAATCACGCGCTTGTCCGGCGAGCAAGCGCCCGCCGCGCAGAAAGAAGGTTCCGTGACTCCTGACCTGGAAGAAGATGTCGCGGTGGCCGAAATGGATTTGGGACGGCTTGACAACCGCACCGAAGGCAGCCCGTCGGCGTTTAGCTGCCCGGACTGCCACGGCGTCTTGTGGGAAATCTCCGAAGGCGATCTGGTGCGCTACCGGTGCCGGGTCGGCCATGCGTATTCCCCGCAAAGCCTGCTGGCATCGCAGTCCGAGAACCTAGAAGAAGCGCTTTGGGCCGCGCTTCGCGCCCTGGAAGAAAGCGCCTCCATGGCCGAGCGGCTGCAAGCCCGCGCGTCCGAGCGCGGGCATGTGCTGTCCGCCCAGCAGTTCGGCAGTCAAGCGTCGGACGCCCGCCACCGGGCGCAGATCATCCACGGCGTGCTGACAGGCGGCCAGATTGCCGCGTCTTCCGGCGCACCGCCCCCAGAAAGCAGCCTTCTTTTATGACCTCGAACGGTCCGACACCGACCGACGGCGAGCCGGAGTTTGCGGCGCTGCTGGACTACATCAAGCGCAGCCGGGGCTTTGACTTTTCCGGCTACAAGCCGGCCAGCCTGCGCCGCCGCCTGGACAAGCGCCTGGCGGAAGTCGGCTGCCGGGATTATGCCGCCTATACCGATTTTCTGGAAGTTCACCCGGACGAGTTCGCGCGGCTGTTTAACACCATTTTGATCAATGTGACAACGTTTTTTCGGGACGCTCCCGCGTGGGAGTATCTGTCCGAGGAAATCCTGCCGCGCCTGCTGGCCTCCAAAGCCGACGGCGACCCGGTGCGCTTGTGGAGCGCCGGGTGCGCGGCGGGCCAGGAGCCGTACTCGCTCGCCATCGCGCTGGCCGAGCGCATGGGCTGGGACGCCTTCAAATCCCGTGTCAAGATTTACGCCACCGACATTGACGAAGACGCGCTGGCGCAGGCCCGGTCGGCCTCGTACTCGGACCGCGAAGTGCAGAGCCTGCCGGCGGCCCTGCTGGAAAAGTACTTTGACCGCGAAGGCGACCGCTATGTGTTTACAAAAGAGCTGCGCCGCCTGCTGATTTTCGGGCGGCACGACCTGCTGCAAGACTCGCCGATCTCCCGCATTGACCTGCTGCTGTGCCGCAACACGCTGATGTACTTCAACAGCGAAGTGCAGAGCGGCATTCTGGCCCGGTTCCACTTTGCGATCAAAGACAGCGGCTTTTTGTTTCTCGGCAAAGCCGAAATGCTGTTCGCGCACACCGGCCTGTTTATGCCGCTGGATTTGCGGCGGCGGGTGTTTGTCAAAGTGTCCCGGCCCGGCCTGCGCGATCAGCTTCTTTTGATGGCCCAGTCGGGGGTCGAAGCGGCGTCGCTGCCGCCCGACAACCCGCTGCGGCTCTGGGAAGCGGCGTTTCAATCCACCCCGACCGCCCAGGTCGTGCTGGACTCCGGCGGGCACCTGGCGATGGTCAACGAGCGGGCGCGGGCGCTGTTTCATTTGACGGCACGCGACCTCGGACGGCCGGTGCAGGACCTGGAAATCTCCTACCGGCCCTTTGAGCTGCGCTCGCGGATCGAGCAGGCGCTGACGGAGCGGCGAACGGTCAGCGTGAAAGACGTTCCCTGGGCCAGCGGCGGCGCGAAGACCGTGTACCTGGAAGCCTTGATCGTGCCGCTGTCGGAAAACGGCGAAACGCTCGGGGTCAGCGTGTCGTTTACCGATGTTTCCCGCTACCGGCAGTTGTCGGAAGAGCTGCAAGCGGCAAACCACGAAATGGAAACGGCCTACGCCGAGCTTCAGTCGGCTAACGAGGAGCTGGAAACCACCAACGAGGAATTGCAGTCCACGGTGGAAGAGCTGGAAACCACCAACGAAGAGCTTCAGTCCATCAACGAGGAGCTGGAAACGACTTCGGAAGAGTCGCAGTCCATCAACGAGGAGCTTCGCACGGTTAATTTGGAGCTTCAGCAGCGCTCGGAGGAGCTGAACCAGGTCAATGCGTACATGGAAAGCATTCTCGCCAGCCTGCGCGGCGGGGTGATTGTGCTGGACGCCGACTTGAAAGTGCAGATTTGGAACGCCCAGTCGTCGGAGCTGTGGGGCCTGCGGCCCGATGAAGTGGAAAAAATGCCGTTTGCCGGTCTTGACATCGGCCTGCCGGTGCAGGCGCTGATGCCGGCGATTGAGTCCTGCCTTCAGGGCGCGACGGGACATCGGGATTTGGTTCTGGAAACCCGCAACCGGCGCGGCCGGCGCTTCACCTGCCGGGTCACGGTCAGCGCCCTGCGCGGCCAGCACAACACCGTGCGCGGCATCATCCTTTTGATGGAGCAGCCTTCTTCCCCAGCGGCTTGAAAGTGTGAATCCCCATGCCGAACCATCTGAGCAAGACCGGAAACGGAGCAAAAGACGGGAATGGAGCAGCAAACGGCGCGGTCAGCGCAAGCGCTCCGAAAAGCGAGAGCCGTCCGCGCGGCCTGCTGCCGCAGGCCCTGGAAGAGCTTCAGCTGTCGGTGGAAGAGCTGCGGGTCGCCGACGAAGAAATGCGGGTGCAGAACGAAGAGCTGTCCCGCAGCCGCCTGCGGCTGGAAGCCGAGCGTCAGCGGTATCAGGACTTGTTTGAGTTTGCCCCCGACGGCTATTTGGTCACCGATCTCAGCGGCGTGATTCTGGAAGCCAACCGGGCGGCGTCGCGCCTGCTGAACATTTCGCCGCGCTTTCTGAAAAAGCGCAGCCTCGGGACACTGATTGCGCCGCCCGACGCGGCGGAGTTCCAGTCGCGGCTGAAATCGCTGGCCGAGCCGGGCCGGGCCGCGCCCGCCGAGTGGACCGTTTCCATGCGCCGCCGCCCGTCGGCCCGGTTTCCCGCCGCCGTCACCGCCGCGTTTTACGGCGGGGCGCTCGGCGATCCGCCGACCCTGCGCTGGCTGATCCGGGACATCACCGACCGTTTGGAAGCCGAAGCGGCCCGCGCGGCGCTGCTTCGCGCCGAGGCCGCGCGGGCGGAAGCGGAAGAAGTGCGGCGGCAGACCACCGAAATCCTGGAAACCATCACCGACATCCATTTGAGCCTGGATTTCGACTGGCGGATCGTGTCCATGAACGCCAGCGCCCTGCGGGCCGTGCAGCGGGCCGGGGTGGACCCGGCGACGCTCTACGGGCAGGTGCTGTGGGAAGTGGACCCGACCGAGCAGGGCCGCGAGTTTGAAGCCGAGACCATGCAGGCGGTCACCGCCGGGCAAACCGTGGAGTTTGAAGCGTTTTCCCGCAAAGTCGGCCGCTGGTATCAAGTGCGCGTGTTTCCCCGCCCGGACGGGGTGGCGCTGTATTCCGCCGATGTGACCGAGCGCAAAGAGGCGGAAGCCGCCCTGCGGGCCGGGTACGAGCGCGAGCGGCGCATCGCCGAGACTTTGCAGGAGATTTTGCTGCACACGCCGCCGTCGGAATCCCATCCCGGATTGGCCGTGGAAACGTTTTACGAGGCGGCGTCCAGCGAAGCCGCTGTCGGCGGCGATTTTTCCGATGTGTTCACTTATGACGGCGGCAAGGTCGCGCTGGTCGTCGGCGACATTTCCGGGAAAGGATTAAAGGCCGCATCGCTGATTGCCGAAATCAAATACGCGCTGCGGACGATTTTGCGGGAGCACTTCCGGCCTGAAGTCGCGCTGGCCCGGCTGAACGACTTCATCTGCGAGGCGCAGCGTCAGGGCGATTTCAGCAGCGATTATCAGGTCGTGCTGTCGCTGGCCGTGTTCGACCCGGAAACGAGCCGCCTTTTTTATGTCACAGTCGGCGGCGAGCCGCTGCTCGTAATTCGAGCGGAAAGCGCGGCGGAAAGCGCGGCGGAAAGCGCGGCGGAAAGCGCGGCGGAAAGCGCGGCGGAAAGCGCGGCGGAAAGCGCGGCGGAAAGCGCGGCGGAAAGCGTCGGGACCAACGGCCTGCTGCTGGGTGTCCTCCCCGACGCCGCCTACACCGCCGCCGAAGCGGCGCTTGCGCCCGGCGATACGCTGCTGCTGGCGACCGACGGCCTGACCGAAGCCCGCCGTGCCCGCGAGCTGTTCGGCGCTGACGCCCTGCTGGAGCGTGCCGCCGCTTTGCTGCCGGGCCATCCCCTGCGCGACGCCGGGCAGGCGCTGATTGAAGCCGTGCGCGAGTGGGCCGGCGGCGCGTTTCAAGACGACGCCTGCGTTTTGCTGGCCCGCCGGGCGTAAGCGCACGCGGCCCCCCCGCCCCCAATAATGGGGGAGCATGACAATATCCAGAAGAAGCGTTTGAATCTTTCCGGCTCCCCCATTATTGGGGGCGGGGGGGGCAGTCTAAGACAAGCCGAATTTCGCCTTTGTTGTGCTATAATAATCCGATTGCCGACTGAAAAGTCCGATTGTTGAACGGGATTTGTTTTTCGTTCCTCTCTGCCCGTGCCGGTGGCGAACCGGGGCGGGCCAAAAATCCAAGCCCAGAGAGAGGAGGCATTTTATGCCGTCCATCGCCATCACGCAGCCTTACGAGGCCGTTTTCATTATGGACCCCGATTTGGGCGACGAGCGCATCAGCGCCATCACCGCGAAGTACCGGGGAATTGTCGAAACCGGCGGCGGGACATTCGAAAAGCTCGACGTTTGGGAGCGCCGCCGCTTGGCTTATGAGATCAAAGGCCGCACCGAAGGCATTTATGCCGTCATGCAGTTTTCGTCCAAGCCCGCCGTGGAAGCCGAGCTGCGGCGCATTTTCCAGATCAGCGAAGACCAGATTCGCTTTTTGATTATTCGGCGCGACGACGAAGAAGCCCTGCTGCCCGTCGCCGCCCCTGAGCCGGCGGTCGCTGCCCCCGCGCCGGCCCCGGCTGCGGTCGCCGCACCGGCCCCGGAAGCGGCGGAAACGCCCCAGGCCGAAGCGGAAGTCCCTGCCCCGGCGGCTGCCGCCGTGGAGCCGGACGCAGTCCAGCCCGCCCCGGCGGGGGACACGACCCAGACCGAAGAAACACCGAACCCGGTTGTTTAAGCCGGCAACCGTCAGGAGCGGGCGGCTCTCAAACACCCGCCTCCTGCCCTACTCGCACTGCTGAATACTTGCTCATCCGACAACTGCATTGGTTTACGAGAACAGCTAAAGGAGCTTAGACAATGGACCTGAACCGCGTGATTTTGATTGGCCGGCTGGCCAACGACCCCGAGCTGAAGTACACGCCGAGCGGCATTGCCGTGACTTCGTTCCGCCTCGCCGTCAACCGCCCGATGTCGGCGGAAGCCCGCACCAACGGCCAGGAAAAGCAGGCCGACTTTTTCAGCATCGTCGCCTGGCGTCAGTCGGCGGAATATGCCGCCAATTACCTCGGCAAAGGCCGCCTGGTCGCTGTCGAAGGGCGGCTTCAAGTGCGGGAATATGTCACCCAGGACGGCCAAAAGCGCCGCGATACCGAAGTGGTGGTGGACAACTTGAAGTCGCTGGATCGCCCGAAAGAAGGCGAAGAAGGCGGCGGTGGCGGCAGCTACGGCGGCGGGGGCTACAGCGCCAATAGCGGCGGCGGCGGACGCGGCCGCGACAATTATGCCGATGCCGATCCCGGCGGCGACACCGGCTACGGCGACGATGCCCCGGCATCCCCGCCCCCGGCCCGCGCCCCGGCCGCCCGTCCGGCCGCCGCGCCGGCCCGGCCTGCCGCAAACAATGCCGCTCCGGCCCGCCCGGCCGCCGGCGGTGGCGGGCGATACCAGCCGCCGGCGGACGACGATCTCGACGACCCGTTTGCGGACAATTAGCCCCTTCCGCCTTTCTTCATAGGGAAGGGCGAGAAACAGCAAAAGCCCCCGCTTCTTGTGCAGAAGCGGGGGCTTTCGTTTTTCGGCTTTTTTCGGCTATTGCTCTTCGCGCAGCAGCAGAAACAGCTTTTCGCGCAGGGCCGGCGGGATGCAAAGCAGCGTGACTTTCTGGCGCAGCGAGACCACCAGGGTCTGCTCAAACGTGAAGCGCGACAAGCACGAATGGCAGAGTTCCAAGTGCTTCAAAACGACGACCCGCTCGTCCGCCGTTTCTTCATGGTCCAAATACTCATTGAGGCGCTTGACAGCTTCCTCGCACGAGTAAAAGTCCGCGCAGTCGGCCTCACGCGCCGCGCCCAGTTTCATTGCGTCGTTCAATTCTGGTTCCACATTCTTGCCTCACCCAGCGTTGCTGCTTCGAGGGTCGTCAGTTTGCCGGCTCGCCGACCCGGATTTCCTCGCCGCTGAGATACTCCCACAAAGCCTTTTGCAGCAGCTTGCGGCCCCGCGAGAGCCGCGACCGGACTGTGCCGACCGGGATTTCCAGCGTGTCGGCGATTTCCTGGTAGGATAATTCTTCCACGGTTGCTAAAGCCACCGTGTCCCGAAACTCCGGCGGCAGCGCCTGGATCGCCTGCTGGATAATCTCAATGTCGAGCTTTTCGAGAACCGCTTTTTCGGGGTTTTCCGTTTCCGGGTGGTCCCCGCCGAGGCCGTCTTCGCTCAGGCGGTTATACAGATAGAAATCTTCCAGGCCGTCATACGAGACGGTTTCGCCCTGCCGGGACTTTTTACGGTAGTCGTTGAGAAAAACCGTGTTCATGATTCGGAACAGCCATGCTTTGGCGTTGGTTCCCGGCTGATACTGGTAAAAAAACCGATACGCGCGAAGATAAGTGTCTTGCAGCAGGTCTTCGGCATCGTTGGCATTGCCCGTCAGCCGCAGAGCATTGCGGTACAGGGCGTCGAGATGCGGGTTCATCTCGGCCTCAAACAGCGCCGGATCGGTCGGCGGCGGGGGCGCGGCCGGGGTCGGCGGGGGCGGTTCAAGTAACATCGGTTGTGTTTCCAGTTCGACCATGCGGCTTCCTAATCATTGATGCTCACGCGCGATGCCGGGACGCCTAAGCCCCGGCGGGAGCGACAAGCTGCACAAAACGGTTTTTGCCGACTTTGACGACCTGCCCGGTCTGCACCCGCACCATTGCAGCGGCGTCGGCGATTTTCTCGCCGTCGAGGCTCACCCCGCCGCCGGCAATCAGGCGCTTGGCTTCCGCCGACGACGGCGCAAGCTTCGCGGCGACCAAGAGCGCGGTGACGCGGGCGTCTCCGGCCGGGTCGCAAAGGTCGGCGGGCACGGCAAACTCCGGGATGTCTTCGGGGACAAGGTGGTCTTTATGCACCCGCTCAAATTCATCGTCAGCCCCCTGCCCGGCGTCCGCGCCGTGATACAGGGCAATAATCTCGCGGGCCAGCCGCTTTTTGGCATCGCGCGGGTGCGTCCGCGCCGGGTCGGTTAAAACGCCGACTTCGTCCATCGGAACATCGGTGCACAGCTCAAAATACGTCGGCATCAAGTCGTCCGACAGCGACATCAGCTTGCCGAACATCTCGGCAGGCGCTTCGGAGATGCCGACATAGTTGCCGAGCGACTTGCTCATCTTTTTGACGCCGTCTAAGCCCACCAAAAGCGGCATCAGAAGCACCACCTGCGGCTCCTGCCCCATTTCTTTTTGCAGCATTCGGCCCGCCAGGTTGTTAAACGTCTGGTCCTGCCCGCCCATCTCAATATCGGCCCGGATGGCGACGCTGTCATACGCCTGCGCCAGCGGGTACAGCAGCTCGTGGAGGCTGATCGGCAGCCCCTCCCGGTAGCGGTTCGCGAAATCTTCGCGCTGAAGCACCTGCGCGACGGTCATCTTGGAGGCCAAGCCCACGAGGTCGGCAAAAGAAAGTTTCCCCAGCCATTCGCTGTTGAAACGGATTACGGTTTTTTCGCGGTCCAGCACTTTGGCAAGCTGCTCGACATAAGTGCGCCCGTTGGCCTCGATTTCGGCGGACGACAGCATGGGCCGGGTGGACGAGCGGCCCGACGGGTCCCCGATCAGCGCGGTGTAGTCGCCGATAATGATCACGACTTCGTGGCCCAGGTCCTGAAACTGCCGCAGCTTTCGCAGGACCACGGCAAAGCCCAGATGGATGTCCGGCGCGGTCGGGTCCAGCCCGAGCTTGACTTGCAGCGGCCGTCCGTCTTTGGCGGACTTTTGCAGTTTGGCTTTCAGCTCGGGCAGCGGAACAATGTCGGCGGTGCCGCGCTGAAGCAGGGCAATCTGCTCGTCAAGTGACAATTCGGTGAGAGGCGTGCGGGAATACGGTGATGGCATGACAGGCCAAGTGTAGCACACGCAGGCCGCCAAAGTCAATTCGGCGCGGGGAGGTCAATTCGGCGCGGGGAGTAAAGCGCCTGCGGCCGCCAGTCCGCAATACCGAACTGCTGTTAGGCGCGGCAACGAGGGCGTTGATGGGTGGCGAGGGCGTGTTGATTGTGACGAGGGCGTGTGTGCGAGGGCGTGAACGCCCGCGCTGGGGAGCGCAGACGCTAAGGTCCCGCCTGCGCGGGACAGGAAACAGACAATCAATCGGACTCTTCCGCCACGCAGGTGGCGGCTTGGCGTCCGCGCCCCCCAGCGAGGGCGTTCACGCCCTCGTAACAATCAACACGCCCTCGTCAACAATCAACGCACTCGCATAAACGCCCGTGCCAACACAAACGCCCGCGCGTAACAGCAATTCTTAACACAAACTTAATCTTCTCTTAACGTGCTCTTAACGAACGCCCCCCATAATAGACGCATGGCCGAGGTTGAGAGACCTCCCATTGCTCATCCCCTAATCCTTCAAGCCGCCGCGCCCAGCGCAGCGGCTTCTTTTTTGCGACCAGTCCTTTGCCGGGTACAATGCCTGCATGGCAGAGGAAACCCAAGACCCGGACATCGCGCTTTTGGAAGGCTTCATCTCCGTGCAGGCCGCTTTGGCGGGGGGACACAGAATTGTTCACGCGATCCACCTTCGCGCCGGCAAAGAAGACGGGCAGACGCGGCATCTGGCGCAGACGGCGGCAAAGCGCGGCATCCCCGTGTCGCGGGTCTCGGCAAAAGAAATCGAGCGGCTGGCCGGCGGCAAAACTCACGGCGGGGTGCTGGCGCAGGTCGGGCCGTACCGATTTGCCGACCTCGGCGGTCTGGCGGCCGGCACGGAAGCGGCGTTTGTCGCCATGATTGACGGCGTGGAAGACCCGTTCAACTTCGGCGCATCGGTGCGGGCGCTTTATGCCGCCGGGGCGGACGGCCTCGTGGTCCGCCCCCGCAACTGGCTGTTGGCGGCGGGCATTGTCGCGCGGGCATCGGCGGGAACGTCCGAGCTGATCCCGACCGCGCTGGCCGAAACGGCGGCCGACGCCGCCGAAGTTTTCCGCGCCTCGGGGCTGCTCATCGCCTGCGCGACCGACGCGCCGGGCAGCGTCTCGGTTTACGACGCCGATCTCACGCGCCCGCTGTTTCTTTTGATCGGCGGCGAAAAGCGCGGCATCACCCGCTCGTTTCTCGACCGCGCCGATCTCAAATTACGCATTCCCTACGGCCGTCCCCTGCCCCACTCGCTCGGCACGGCGTCGGCAGCGGCCATTTTGGCGTTTGAAGTCATGCGGCAGCGCCTACGCCGCCCCTAGCTCGGTCAGCAGAAACGCATAGTCCAGCGCCGTCTCGCGCAGGGCGTCGTAGCGGCCCGACGCGCCGCCGTGACCTGCGTCCATGTTGACCTTCAGCAGCAGCGGGTGCAAGTCGGTTTTGAGCGAGCGCAGCTTGGCTGTGTATTTGGCCGCTTCCCAGTACATGACCTGGCTGTCGTTAAGCGAGGTTTTGACCAGCATCGCCGGGTAGTCTTTGGCTTCCAAGTTGGTATACGGGCAGTACGTCCGCATATACTCGTAGTCGGCCCGAACATTCGGGTTGCCCCACTCCAGATACTCCCCCACCGTCAGCGGCAGGGTATCGTCGAGCATCGTGTTCAGCACATCCACAAACGGCACCTGCGACAGCACGGCGTGAAACAGCTCGGGCCGCAGGTTGATTGTCGCGCCCATCAAGAGGCCGCCCGCGCTGCCGCCTTGAATGGCAAGCCGCTCCGGCGACGTATACTTCTCGGCCACTAAAAACTCGGCGCAGGCAATGAAGTCGGTGAATGTGTTCATCTTCAGCGCCAGCTTGCCCGCGTCGCGCCATTCTTCGCCCAGCTCGCCGCCGCCCCGAATATGCGCGACGGCGAACGCGACCCCCCGATTGAGCAGGCTCAGGCGATTGGACGAAAACCCGGCGGGCATCGAGAGGCCGTAAGAGCCGTAGCCGTACAGCAGCAGCGGCCCCGCCCCGTTTTTCTGGAAGCCCTTTTTATAGACTAAAGAAATCGGAACCCGCGTGCCGTCGGCCGCCGGGGCGTGAAGCCGCTCCACCGTGTAATCGTCCGGGTCGTAGCCGCCGAGCACCGGGGTCTGCTTGAGAAGCGCCTGCGCCCGCGTGTCCATGCCGTAGTCATAAACCGACGGCGGCGTGACCGGGGACTGATAGCGATAGCGGACGGCTTGGGCCTTGTACTCGGGATTGGTGTCCAGCGACACGGCGTAGGCGGCTTCCGGGAACGTAATCAAATGGTCCGCGCCGGTCGCCATGTCCACCACCCGAAGCTGCTCCAGGCCGCCCTGCCGCTCCGAGATGACCGCATGGTTTTGGAAAAAGTCCATCTCCTCGCGGGTGATCTCGGGGTTGTGCGCGAGAAACTCCGCCCAGTCGTTCGGGGCGCTGACCGGGGCGGAGACGATGCGAAAGTTCTTGGCGTCCTTGTCGGTCCGCACAAAAAACTTATCTGCGTGATGGTCGGCGTAGTAGCGGTGCCCGTCTTCGCGCGGGCGATACAGCGCCGGGTCGCTGTCCGGGGCATCGCTTGGAAGATACCGCACTTCGGTCGTGTCCGAGCTTTCCGACAAAACAAACAAATAGGCTTTGGAGCGGGAGCGCCCGGCGGTCAAATTAAACAGCGCGTCGGCTTCCTCGTACAGCAGCCTGTCTTCGGCCAGGCCAAGCGTGTGCTTGTACAGCCGGTAAGGCCGCTTGGCGTCGTCTTCCACCGTGTAAAACAAAGTTTTGCTGTCGGCAGCCCAGTCCACAGACACGGTTCTTTCGATTTTGTCCGGCAGCAGCTCGCCCGTCCGCAGGTCTTTGACTTGCAGCGTGTACTGCCGGAACCCCGTGGTGTCGGTCGAAAACGCCAGCAGATTGCCGTCGTCGCTGACTTCATACGCACCCAGTCCCAAGTACGAATGCCCTTCGGCCAGCGCGTTCAAATCCAGCGTGACTTCTTCGGGGCCGTCGAGCGAGCCGCGCCTGCGGCAGCGCAGCGGGTACTGCCGGCCTTCTTCGGTGCGCGAATAGTAAAAATAGTCGCCGTATTTGTAGGGCACGCTCAGGTCGGTTTCCTGAATGCGGCCTTTCATCTCCGAATAAAGCGTTTCCTGCAAATCGGCGGTCGGAGCCAGCACGGCATCGGTGTAAGCGTTCTCGGCTTCCAGATACGCCGTCACTTCGGGATTGCTTTTTTCGCGCATCCAGAAGTACGGGTCGGTGCGCGTGTCGCCGTGCAGGGTATCGGTTTTCGGGAGGATTTTGGCGATGGGGGGCGCGAGGGTCGAATTTGTCATGGGGCGATTATACCCACAAGACGCCCCCCCGCCCCAATTCTGGGGAGCCGGACTAGGAGCGTTGCTCCGCGCCTTGCGTCTTTCTTTCCGCATTGCTCCCCAGAATTGGGGCGGGGGGGCTTAATTAGCTTGTTGATACAGCCGGTCAAAGACGGCGCTCGGGTCATACGGCAGGCGCTTGGGGTCGAGCGTGCCGCCGTTCCACGCGCAGTCGGCGGCGAGGACAAACGCGGCAAATTGGGCTTTTTCGTGTTTTAGATTGGCTTCCGACGAGTTGTAGCCCGCCCATGTCGTCTGCAAAAGCCCGCGCTGCCCCTGCGCGGTCAGCGCCCGGCTGAAGCTGACGATGTTGCCCGGCACGGCCCACGTCCCGCCGAGGGTCGGCCCGAAGCCGGCCCGGCGCAGGATCAAAGGGCTGGTAAACGGGTCACTCGTCCGGTAATGCCAGTCGGCCAGCTCGATGTCTTTGGGCAATGCCGCCCGCATCTCCGCCGCCTGCGCCCGGCTTGGCGCATTTGTGGCGTCCAGGGCATCGCCGGGCGCAAGCAGCATGTCGGCCCACAGGAGCGTTCGGACGCCCCGCGCTTTCAGGTGGTCATGGAGGCGGGTGACGTGCGCGGTGTAGGCGGCCGCGACAGTCGGGTACTTCCGCTTGCTGCGATACGGAAACCGCCCGCGCAGGGTGATCTCGTCGCCGCCGACCCCGAGCGTGTCTGATCCGAATGTGTCCAAAACTTCGTCGTACAGCGCAAACAGCTTGACATAGGTGGCCGGGTTGGAGACATTGGCGGCATACGGCGTGTCGGGGTCTTCGGCCAGCGGCAGGTTTTGGGGGTCCTTGAAAAGCCAGGGCAGGTGCCCCGCCGAGTTTACCAGCGGGGTGACGGTCAGTCCATAGCGCCGGGCGTAGGCAATGTCGGTTCTCAGATCGCGTTTGGACATCGCCCAGGGCGGGGCCGCTTTGCCTAGATTGTCCCAGCGGGCCTGCTCGCATTGCAGCACGAGATGGTTCATCTTCAGCCGCGCCAAGACCCGCGAGACCAATTTTTCGTGGAACGGCAGGGCATGGCTGCCGACAAACAGATGCACCCCGCGCCAGGGAAGCGACGGGTAATCGTCCACCCGTCCGGCGCGGGCAGACACGCCGTGCGCGTCCCGCCCGAGCATCTGGCACAGGGTCTGCGCTCCGTAGAATGTCCCGTGCGGGTCATGCCCGGCAACCACGATCCGCCCGGCCTCGACAAGCAGAACATACCCTTCGGCATGAGCGCAGGGCATCGCCCCCGCCGCCGCCAGCAGCCGGGCCACACGCGGCATTCGCGCCGGCTCGCCGAGCACAATCTCCACCCCGCCGCCGTTTTTCGCCGGGGGCGGCTGCCCCAAGCGCCGTAATTCCAGCCCGACCGACAGCATCGCCAGCCGGTCCAGCGAGCTTGCGCCGGGCGCGACCGTAAGGCGCACGCCGTTATTCAGCCGCAAAGCGCTTCCGGTCAAGCGGACCGATTTCGGCTGCGGGATAAGTACGAAATCCGGGAAAACGGGCGGCAAGGAGGCGGCACGCGGCGCGGGGGCCGGCGCACGGCAGGAAGTGAGGGGGAAAAGGCAAAGCGCGGCGGCAAGCAGGGCAGCGGCCGCTGTTCGGTCGCGTGCCGTCATGCGCGGGCCGGGGCCGGCGGCCCCGGCAGGCGGCGCGGGCCGCGAAACCGGAACAAGCGTGTGCTCATAAAAGCTCCTTGACAAAAAAGGGGTGCAAAGAAGGAGCGCACACGCCGCGCCGAACGATTCGCGGCCCGCTTCCGGGTTAATGCACCGACGCGGACGGCAGCTCAAAGACAATCTGACCGTCGGACGTTTCCACAGTCACGCGCTCGAGGCTCGCTTTTTCGTCAATCTGAGGGGCGCGGGCGAAGCGGATAAAGCGAAGCTGCGCCGAGCGCTTGGCTTCTTCGAGGCTGACATGCTTGTCAACCCGAATTTTGCGGCAGTGGGCTACAGCATCGGTGCTGAGCAGGGTGTCGTACACAACGTAGGCCATGAGAATTCTCCTCCGAACAACAAAACTGCATCGAAACGGGAGGGAAGAAAAACGCGCGTCGCCCCGCAGCGAAACGCCAGAATAAGAAGGATACGCTTTACTATACCACGATTATTACCGGAAATCAAATTTATTTCGTGGGCGCGGGAACATTTCATAGCGGTTTGCCGTCTAGGGCCGCGCGGGTGGAAATCACCTGCTCGCGGACCAAGCGCCAGCCGCCGGGCTTTTTGGCCCAGGTGTCCCGGTACACGCCGTCCAGCACCACGGTCCGCACGGCGCGGGCCGCCGGGTCGGCCAGAGTCAGCGTCCCGTGCCGCCGCAGCGTCACCTCCGCCTCCGTGCCCGACTTCGCCAGCGTCAGCGCTTCGATTGCCGACTGCGTGGTCGTCGTCTGCGCCGGCAGGGCAAATGTCTTGGCAAAATCCGCACGCTCCTCCGCCAGCGTGTGCGTCCTGCCGGTCCGGCTGACCCCGACAAACTCCGGCGCGTACCCCGCCAGCGTCCCGCTGATGTCCCGCCGCGCCACCGCCTTGTCCCGGCTGTCATAACTTGCTTGCAGCGCCTTTTGCACCGCCCCCGCCGTGTCTGCGGCTAAAACCGGCAGCGCGAGCCAAAGCGCAGCAGTGATTGTGATTGGTGTTCGCATAGGAGTACGATTCGCGGCCGCGCCGAAATGTTCCTGCCTGAGCGCGGCGAATTGCCGCGTCAGGACATGAGCCACGGAATTTATTCCGTGGCACAGCCTCGTCAAGCAGGGAGAACGCCCCAGCGCCGCGAACTTACACGCGAGGGCAGCTATGGACATCAATGAAGAAACGATTACGCAGTTTAAGGGCGAGTTTGCGCGGGTGCGGGCCGAATGCGGCAAAGTGATTGTCGGCAACACGGATATTGTGGACGGGGTGCTGATTTGTCTGCTTTCGGGGGGCCATGCGCTGCTTGAAGGGGTGCCGGGACTTGGGAAGACTTTGCTGGTTCGGACACTTTCGCGAGTGCTGGATTTGTCGTTCAACCGGGTGCAGTTTACGCCGGACTTGATGCCCGCAGACATCACCGGGACAAATATCTTGATGGAGGACGACAGCGGGCGCAAGCTGTTCCAGTTCCAGCCGGGGCCGATCTTCGCCAACATCGTGCTGGCCGACGAAATCAACCGGGCGACCCCGAAAACGCAGTCGGCGATGCTGGAAGCGATGCAGGAGCACTCGGTCACGGTGGCGGGCAAGATGTATCAGCTCGGGGAGCCGTTTTTCGTGCTGGCGACCCAGAACCCGATTGAAATGGAAGGGACCTATCCCCTGCCGGAAGCGCAGCTTGACCGCTTTTTGTTTAAGTTGATCGTGCCGTCGCCGACGCTGGCCGAGCTGTCTACGATTGTCGAGCGGACGACCGGGGCGGTGACGCCGGAGATCAACAAAGTTTTGGACGGCAGCCAGATTCTCGCCATGCGGCAGGTGGCCCGCGAAGTGCCGATTGCGTCGCATGTCCGCGACTTCGCCGTGCGTGTGATCCTAGCGACCCACCCCCGCTCGGAAGTGGCGACCCCGATGGTGAACCAATTCGTGCGCTTCGGCGCGTCCCCGCGCGGCGCACAGGCTTTGGTGCTGGCGGCAAAGATTCGGGCGCTTCTCGACGGCCGCTACAATGTCGCGTATGACGACATCTCGGCGGTCGCCCCGGCGGCCCTGCGGCACCGCTTGATCCTGAACTTTGAGGGCGAAGCGGAGGGGGTCGGCGCGGATGCCGTGGTGCGCGACGTTTTGACGCGCTTGTCGCAGTCGGGGGTGAAAGAACCCCTCCCGGCTCGCTAGGGCTTCTATGCCGCTTCCCGCAGCCCGCCGGCTTCGTAATCCTCGTGCCAGAGCAGGCGCAGCTTATTCGAGCCGTTCAGCGCGGCCACTTTGTAGCACTCGGCCAAAGTCGGATAATTGAAGACATTATTGATGAAGTAATCCACGGTGCCGCCGAATGTCATCACGGCCTGGCCGATATGGATCAGCTCGGTCGCGCCGGTGCCGATGGCGTGAACTCCCAAGATTTGCCGCGTCCGCTCGTGGATCAAGAGCTTCAGCATGCCGACTTCGTCGCCGAGTAGCTGGCCCCGCGCGATTTCCCGGTACTGCGCGACCCCCGCTTCGTAAGGAATGCCGTCGGCGGTGAGCTGCGCTTCGGTCTTGCCGACCATGCTGATCTCGGGGATCGCGTAGATGCCCAGGGGAAAGAGTTCGGGAATCGACGTCGTCGGCTCGCCGTAGATATGGCACGACGCCCGCCGGCCCTGCTCCATCGACGTGGACGCCAGGGCCGGGAAGCCGACCACATCGCCGACCGCGTAGAGATGCGGCACATCGGTTTGATAATTTTCGTTGACTTTCAGCCGTCCCCGGTTGTCGGGGACGATGCCGACTTTGTCCAAGCCGAGCGATTCGGTTGTCCCCTGCCGCCCGATGCAGTAAAGGAGCGTATCCGCCCGCAGGTGCTTCCCCGATTGCAGCGTGGCCTGAACCAAGCCGTCGGGCTGCACCTGAATATCGTCCACCCGCTCGCCTAATCTCAGCGTCACTCCCATCGCCCGCATCCTATATTGCAGCGCTTCGCTGATTTCCGAGTCCACAAAGTCCAGCAGCGACGGCCGGGCTTCGGTTAAAATCACCCGGACGCCCAGGGTCGCCATCATGCACGCGTATTCGGTGCCGATGACCCCGCCGCCGACAATGATCATGCTTTTCGGCAGGTGCGACAGCTCCAAAAGATTGTCGCTGTCGAGAACATGGGTGCTGTCGAACGGTACGCTCGGCGGCCGGGCGGGGACCGTTCCCGTGGCGATAACTACATGGTCGAATTCCAGCAGCTCGGTGGCGTTTTGGCGTGTGACCGACAGCGTGTGCGGGTCCTCGAATTTGGCTTCGCCGCAGATGATTTCCACTTCGTTGCGGACCATGTGCTCCCGAATAACTTCCATTTCGGTCCGAATCACCTGCTGCCCCCGCGCGATCAAATCTTCAATCGTAATCTCGGGCTTGCCCCGTCCGCCGCTCCCGCCGCCGTCGCCGTAAAAGCCGCGCTGCTGGATGCCCGAGAGGTGCAGCACCGCTTCCCGCAGCGCTTTCGAGGGGATTGTGCCTGTGTGCGTGCACGCGCCCCCGAGTATTCGATTGCGCTCAATCAGCGTGACGCTTTTGCCGAGCTTGGCGGCCTGAATGGCGGCTTTCTGCCCTGCCGGCCCGCTGCCGATGACGACCATATCCACATGTTTCATGCCGGCTCCTGTGCGCGTTGTCGTCGTGCGAGCGTCGCTCGTTTGCGTGTCAATGAGGCGAAGAGTCATAGTACCCCTATCCTCGGCAAATTACCGGGAAAACCCGAGGGCAAAGATTGGCGGCAGGCACAAAAAAGCCTCTCCCCTGCTTCGGTGCGGCAAAGCGCCGCCGGAACCAAGAAAGAGACGCCGTTGCCTCTGCCGTGTTTGCCGACCCCCTATCATAACGCATTTCCGGGCGGGTTGTCAAGAAAGTACGGGTAGAATATAGGCTGTGACCTTCTACCATATGTACGCCGACGAAAGCCGACAGCAGGCGCATCCCAATATGCTGTATGGGCTGCTGATTGTTCCGAGAGAGGCTTCAGAAAACAGTCTCCGCCTGAAGTGCGACTCTTTGAGGGAGCGGCATCGCTGGGGGACGGGCGAGTTCAAATGGGAAAAAGTTTCGCAGGGAAAACTGCACGTTTACAAAGAGTTCGTAGACATCTTTTTTGATCACGCCGAAGCCGGCTTTCGCTGCTTGATAGTGGACAAAAGCAAGATTGATTATCAAGCGCATTACCAGAACGACCACGAAACAGCGTTTTACGACTTTTACTTTCATGCCATTGCGCGGAATCTGGACTTGGCACATCAGTACTTGGTTTTCACAGACAGTCGGCAGAACAGGCAGTCTAATCGTTTGACGGATTTGAAGGCCAAAATAAACTATCACTGGCTGATGCGGGGCGCAAAGGAAAACATTGTTCGCAACTTGGAGCCGCGCATTTCTAAGTCAGAAAACCTGCTGCAAATCGCCGATATACGGCTGGGAGCTGTCGGTTATGATCTTGAGGAGCGAGCAGAAAGCCTAGCCAAAGTGGAGATGGTCAAGCACATTGAGAAACGCATCGGCTGTGAGAGGCTAAGAGACCATCAGGGGAAGGACACCAAGTTCAGCATCTGGAAATTTCAATTTCCAAACGCAGGGGATTGAAAGAGGCGGTAAAAAGAAGCAAAGTCGCCATCGTTCCTAATCAGGCAAAACCTGCTACCCCGCCGCTGAGGGCGGGTATTCGGTGACGATTGGCGACTTCAGCTTGTATACACAGTATACCCTAACTTGTGTGTACAGTAGACCTCTTGGATATACGACAGTTCACATTGTTGGCATAAAGGCAGCGAATCATTGCCTGTTTTCACATAAGCGTTTTTCGCTTGACAAGCCCTGCGCCGCTTGGGTACAATCGGCTATCGCGGCATCAAGGACAGGTTCATGGAGGAAACGGCGGCACACGACGGAATGGTCTGCACCAAATGCGGCGAGTACCGCCTGCTGTCCGTGTTTCGTGTTCGTGACGGAAAACTGAAGCAGCCGTGCAAAAAATGCTACTTGGAATATGGCCGCCGCCATTACCAAAACAACAAGCAGTATTATCTCGACAAGGCCAAGCGTTATAACGATGCGCTTTGGGAAAAGACGCGGATGCTGGTTTGGGAGTATCTGCGGCAGCACCCATGCGTTGACTGCGGCATTGCCGACCCGCGCGTGCTTGACTTTGACCATGTGCGTGGGGTAAAAAAGCATAACGTCAGCGACCTAAAGAGCATGCACTTCTGCTGGGAAACCATCCAGGCAGAAATCGAAAAATGTGAGGTGCGCTGCTCCAACTGCCACCGCATCAAGAATTACAACCATCTTTCGTGGCGAACATATGACGAGGCTCTGTAGCTCAGCGGATTAGAGCGTCTCCCTCCGAAGGAGAAGGCCGCAGGTTCGAATCCCGCCAGGGTCACTCAATAATTGTTAATAGCCATCGAAAAACCCGCCCGCCGCGCCTTGCGGCGGGCTTTCTTTTTGACTCGCGTGTGTACCGAAAAGAGGAGAAATTATGTCTGAGACGCCTGTGCTCATTGTCGGCTCGATGGCCCTGGACTCGGTGAAAACGCCGAAGGGGGAAGTAAAAGACACGCTCGGCGGGGCCGCCGATTATTCCGGCGTCGCGGCGTCGTTTTTCGCCCCCGTGCAGCTTGTCGGCGTGGTCGGCGACGATTTTCCCCAAGCGCATTTGGACTTTTTAGGGTCGCGCGGGATTGACCTCGCCGGCGTGCAGATTGTGCCGGGCGGCAAGACATTCCGCTGGGCGGGCTACTACGATTTCGACCTCAACGTCGCCCACACGCTCGACACGCAGCTTAACGTCTTCGCCGACTTCCAGCCGTCGCTGCCGGAAAGCTACAAGAAAGCCAAGTACGTCTTTCTCGCCAACATTGACCCCACGCTCCAGCTTGAAGTCGTCAATCAAGTTGAGAACCCGGCGCTGACCGTCTGCGACACGATGAATTTCTGGATTGAAGGCAAGCGGGACGCGCTGCTGGAAGTCTTGAAGCGCGTGGACATCGCGTTTATGAACGATGCCGAAGCGCGGCAGCTCACGGGGGAATTGTCGGTCATCAAAGCCGCCAAAGCGCTCATGGCGCTTGGCCCAAAGACCGTCATCATCAAAAAAGGCGAGCACGGTGCTTTGCTGTTCCAGGGCGACCGCCACTTTGCCGCCCCGTCCTACCCGTTAGAAGAGATCGCCGACCCGACCGGCGCAGGCGACTCGTTCGCCGGCGGCTTCATCGGCTACGTCGCCTCCCAGAACGACACGTCGTTTGCCACGCTCCGCCGCGCCGTCATTTACGGCTCTGTCATGGCCTCCTACAACGTCGAGGACTTCTCTCTGAACCGCCTCCGTACCCTGACCAAAGCCGACATCGCCGCCCGCTACCGCGCCTTCCAAGAGATTGCGTACTTTGAGGCGTTGGATGACGCAGAGGCATAAATCGTCTTGAACTAAGACCCAGCAATGGAAGACAACGAGCATTCAAAGCCCTCGGCAGCATCCCGTCAGGCAGCCGCCCGCCGTGCAGCCGCTTTGACGCTTACAGGCAAATGGCGCGATAAAAGCTCTGTTTGGCCGCCGCCTCCCACCGGGCAGGTAACGCCGCGCCGGGTCAAACAGGTTCAGCCTCCGCCGGACCGATTAGAGCAGGTCTGTATTTGTGTCAGCCAGTTCATCGGCGGGCTAGTTCTCAGCCATCTCACTGTGGGAGTGAGCGCTATCTTGCTGTCTCCTTTTGTCCCAGAACACACTTGGCACTCTAAACCGCCGGTCAGTGAGATCCCCACCGAACTCTTGAAAACAGCGTTTACTTCAGTCATTATGATTGCTACAGCCGCAGTCTTCTTTCGGAAATCAAAAATAGTTGGCTTGAGTCTCGCGGTCGGCGGCCTACTGTATATGGCCTTTTCACTGGCGTTTCTCGGGATGTAACAAAACTTCAACGCAGGCACCGTTGAGGTACAATAAGCAAAAGACGCCCCGGAGGTACGCGATGACACTGACACTTACTCCTAATGCGGAAGCGCTGCTGCGCTCAGTTTCGGCTCAGCGCGGCTTGCCGCCTGAGAAGACTATCGAAATGGTACTGGCAGAAGCGCAAGCAGCGGCAGAAATTAACCTCTTTAATGACGATGAAATACTTGCCGAACTGCAAGCCAGTGTGGACGACCATGCCGCAGGACGCAGCATGACGATTGACGAGTACCGGACAAAAGCGCTTACACGGCGTCAGGTGCGTGACCGTGGATAAAGATGACCTGACCGTCTATGTAGTTCGGCAATCAGACCGTGTCGCAGACCGGATTGAAGCGGAACACAAACGGCTGCAAAAACTGCGCGGTCCGGCGACGGCGGACGCCTGGGAAGACGCTCTCGCAGATGCTATTGCGTCGCTCGCAACTCTTTCCAAACGCTGCCATGATGCGCCGGAAGATAGATTATTCCAGCGGGTTTACCCCGGCGTCACTCTGCGGCAGTTTGTGCATCAGCCGACGCGGAACAGCGCCGCTTGGCGCATTTTATTCACCGTTCATGAAGCCGACGCAAACGACCCACCGACAGTGCGTGTCCAAATGCTGCGGCACGGCGCACAGGCTCCGCTGACGTACTGGCCGGAAGACGATGAATAACGCACTTTAGGATACACCATGATTGACAAGGCGATTTACCGTGAGATGGGGCTGAACGACTCGGAATATGCGCTGATTTTGGAGGCGTTAGGCCGCGAGCCGAGTATCACCGAGCTTGGCATGTACGCGGTCATGTGGTCGGAGCATTGCGGTTATAAGTACTCGAAGCCTGTGCTGCGGCTGTTCAAGAAGTACAAGGAAGCGATGGACACCGGGGCGGTGGAGAACGCCGGAGTCATTGACATCGGCGGCAACATCGGGGTGGTGATGAAGATGGAGTCCCATAACCACCCGTCGGCGGTCGAGCCGTTCCAGGGCGCGGCGACAGGCGTGGGCGGCATTCTGCGGGACATCTTTACGATGGGGGCGCGGCCTATCGCCATTCTCAACTCCCTGCGCTTCGGGCCGATTGAAGGCGCGGAAAACGCGCACACGCGGTACTTGTTTGAGCGGGTTGTGGCAGGAATTTCGCACTACGGGAACTGCGTCGGGGTGCCGACGGTGGGCGGAGAGATTTATTTTCACCCGTCGTACACCGGCAATCCGTTAGTGAACGCAATGGCGGTGGGCGTGGTGCCGCTAGACAAGATCGCGTCGGCGGAGTCGAAGGGGATTGGGAACCCGGTGCTGTATGTGGGGTCGGCGACCGGGAAGGACGGCATTCACGGGGCGACATTTGCGTCGGTGGAGCTGGGGCCGGACTCGGAAAGCAAGCGGCCCAATGTCCAGATGGGCGACCCGTTCGCCGAAAAACTGCTGATCGAAGCGACACTGGAAGCGCTGGCGACGGGCTATGTGGTCGGCATTCAGGACATGGGCGCGGCGGGGCTGACCTGCTCGACCTGCGAGATGTCCGCCAAAGGCAGCGTCGGCATGGACGTGGACGTGCGAAAAGTCCCGCAGCGCGAAGCGGGCATGACTCCGTATGAGATCATGCTGTCCGAGTCGCAGGAGCGGATGCTGGCGGTGATCGCTAAAGGCCATGAAGACGAAGTGGCGGCGGTCTTTCATAAATGGGGCCTCAGCGCCGTGGTCATCGGCACGGTGACGGACACGGGGCGGGTGGTGCTGACCGATAATGGCACAATCGTCGCCGATGTCCCGGCGAAGTCGCTGACCGACGACTGCCCGACCTACTCTTTGGCAGCGTCGGAACCCGCCTATATCGCCGAAGTTCAATCGGCGGATTTATCTCATCTGCCCGAACCCGACGACTACAACGCGGTTCTGCTTAAACTGCTGGCGTCGCCGACTATCGCGTCGAAGCGCTGGGTCTATGATCAGTACGACTCGATGGTGCAGACTCAAACGACCGTTCTGCCCGGCGCGGCCGACGCCGCTGTCCTGCGCCTGCGGGACTCCGGCAATAAAGCGCTGGCGCTGACCACCGACTGCAACCCGCGCTACTGCTACTTGGACCCCTACTTAGGAGCGCAGATCGCCGTCGCCGAAGCCGCCCGCAACTTAAGCTGCGTCGGCGCGACGCCCCTTGCTGTCACCGACTGCCTGAACTTTGCGTCCCCGGAAAAGCCCGAAGGCTTCTGGCAGTTCGAGCGGGCCGTCGCGGGCCTCGCCGACGCCTGCGAGGCGTTCGGCACCCCGGTCATCTCCGGCAACGTTTCGTTCTACAACGAGACCCCGGAAGGCGCGATCCACCCCACCCCCACCGTCGGCATGGTGGGATCATTGCCCGACGCGGGCAAGCGCGTCACGATGGCCTTCAAGAACGAGGGCGATTTGGTGTATCTGGTCGGCGAGGGCAAGCCGTCGCTCGGCGGCTCCGAATACCTGTCGCTCATTCACGGCCTGGAAGCGGGCAGCCCGCCTGCGCTCGACATCGAGGCCGAAAAGAAGCTGCAAGCGTTTCTGCGCGACGCCATTGATCAAGGCTTGCTGCAATCCGCCCACGACGTTTCCGACGGCGGCCTTGCCATTGCACTGGCGGAGTGCTGCATCGCAGGCGAACGCGGGGCAGCCGTCACCTTGTTGGATACTGATGCGAAGTCATTGTTTGGAGAAACGAATGCTTTGGTTATCGTGTCTGTTGCCGAGCAAGCGACACAAAGACTAACGCAACTAT
Organism: Capsulimonadaceae bacterium; assembly: GCA_965246745.1. Taxonomy (GTDB): domain Bacteria; phylum Armatimonadota; class Armatimonadia; order Armatimonadales; family Capsulimonadaceae; genus JANXMY01. The sequence goes on along the minus strand of OZ251980.1, from coordinate 2,663,743 downwards.
CGGCTGCATATGGGGTTGATGCTTATTGGTGCGGCAGAGTTCAAGAAGAAAGCCTTGAAGTCAATCTGCGAGTTTACAATGCGCTTCAAGACAGTTACGAACTGAAGTTAGAATTGCCTGTCACCAGCCTGCGCGATGCCTACGAAGGCACGATCCCGGCGGCGATGAATGAAGTCGAGAGCGTAGCGTGAGGAGCGAATAATGAACGGCATGGATATTCGGATTGACGATTTGACGGCGTATGTCCATTCTGCCGAGGAGGGCGGCTACTGGGCGGAAGTACCTGCGCTTCCCGGCTGCTTGACGCAGGGTGAAACTTTGGATGAAGTGGTGGAGAACCTGAACGACGCGATTGACGGCTGGCTCAGTGTGCAGACGAAGGAGTCACTTCAGGCAAAAGGCGTCCAATTTACTGCCGTTCCGCAGGAAACCGAACAACCTCGCATTTTGCCCCGCGTTCGGACACTTGAACTGGCAGCATAAAGGGCAAAACGGTGAAGACTGTTTCAGGGAAGAAGTTCGCCAAAGTCCTGCGCGATCATGGCTGGACTCTTGTGCGAATTACAAAGCACCATATCTATGAGTCGCCGACCGGCACGGTAACAGTCTCAGTTCCGGTTCACAACAACGATGACCTGAAGACGGGAATACTCGCGGCTCTGTTGAAGCAAGCAGGGCTGACACAAGACGACCTATAAATTGATGTTAAGCATAAAGGATGAGGGAGTTCACTCCTTCGTCCTTTGTGCGCGTAACATCCGTGACAAAGATTTTTGGCGATGTGCATAACCTTACAGTTTGGGCTGCTTTTGTATTCATCAGCACAAACGAACAGTATCCTCGCTTGCCGCCTCCAAAATAAATTTATTTCCCTGTATTATTGCCTGCTTGTTGGCACGGTTTTTGCAGTGTGTTTGGTTGCCTGAAACGCGCTCCGCGCTCAGGCAGACTCATCTTTATTTCAATTCCAAAACTCCAAACCATTGGAGAGCAACGCAGGGAGGTCGTTTATGCCGCATTTACAAAGTCAAGACGCTGCGCTTTATGTGTATCTGGCCTGGGACACGCGCGGCGGGCTGCCGGTGCTCGGCTGCGAGGAGCTGCGCCAGGCCGCGTACCATGCCATCACCACCCGCGCCCGCAGCCGCTTCTGCCGCGTTCTGGCCATCGGCGGCACGGCCGGACGCATTCAGCTCATCGCCCAGCTTCATCCCTCCCTGTCCGTGTCCGATGTCGCCCGCATGGCTCAGGAGGCCGGCGCTCTGGCAATCTCCCACCAAGCCCAGACATTTCAAGGCCGCCCTATCTCCCGCGATCACCTGTGGGAGCGCGGCTACCTCACTCATACCCTCCATCAGTCCGATGCCGCCGACCCCGAAGTGTATTTGGAGCAGCAGATCGTCGAAAAAAACGGCCAGCTTGCCTTGAACTTCAATTAGGCACGCGCCGCGCGAATCGCCGGGTGCAATCTGGTATACTACAGGCGATATGTTCAATGATGACACGCCGCTTGTGGAAATTGCAGAAGAAAACGACGCGCCGCGCGAAGAATGCGGCGTCTTCGGCATTTTTGCGCCCGGCGAGCCGGTCGCCAAGCTGACCTTTTACGGCTTGTTCGCCTTGCAGCACCGGGGCCAGGAGTCGGCGGGCATCATGGTCTCCGACGGCTCCCAGATCAAGTGGTACAAAGAAATGGGCCTCGTGACCCAAATCTTCGACGAGCAGACGCTCGCCCAGCTTCAGGGCCACCTCGCCATCGGCCACACCCGCTACTCCACCACCGGGTCCAGCGTCCTGCGAAACGCCCAGCCGCTGCACTGCGCGTGGGGCGACGGCACCGTCGCCATCGCTCACAACGGCAACTTGATCAACACCGAGGAGCTTCGCGCCGAAATGGAAGCCGAGGGAGTGCCGTTCGGCACCACCAACGACAGCGAAGTGATTGCCCGCATGATCGCCACCCAGCAGGACAAAACGCTGGAAGACGCGGTCGCGCACACCATGACCCGCCTGCGCGGGGCGTACTCGGTGGCGATTTTGACCGAAGACGCCCTGATCGGCATCCGCGACCCTTACGGCGTCCGCCCGCTCTGCATCGGCCTTCTCGACAACAAGCATTATGTTTTGGCGTCGGAAACGTGCGCCCTTGAGACCATCGGCGCGGTGTACCTGCGCGAAGTCGAGCCGGGCGAGATGATTGTGATTGACCGAAACGGCATGCGTGAGCGGCAGGCGGTGCCGATAGCCGCGCATGCGACCTGTTTGTTTGAGTTTATCTACTTTGCCCGCCCGGACAGCGCCATGTACGGACGCGGCCTCCACGACTGCCGCCGCCGGATGGGGCAGGAGCTGGCCCGCGAGCACCCCGCCCCCGGCTGCCACCTGGTCATGCCGATCCCCGACGCCGCCACTCCCGCCGCCATCGGCTACGCCGAAGCGTCCGGCATCCCTTACGGCGAAGGGGTCGTCAAGAACCGCTATATCCAGCGAACGTTTATCCAACCGGACCAGCGCATGCGCGAAGCCGGCGTGCGTATGAAGCTGATGCCGATCAAAGAAGCGCTGGCCGGCAAGCGGGTCGTGATGGTAGACGACAGCATTGTGCGCGGCACCACCACCGGGCAGGTCGTCAAGCGCCTCTTCGATGCCGGGGCCGCCGAAGTGCATGTGCGGATCACCGCCCCGCCGGTCGCCTATCCGTGCTTTTACGGCATTGACATGGCAAACCAGGAAGATTTAGTCGCCGCCAAGCACACGGTGGAAGAGATACGCCAAATGATCGGGGCCACGTCCCTCGGCTACCTCAGCTTGAACGGCGTCGCCAAAGCCATCGGCATCAGCAAAGACAAGTTCTGCCGCGCCTGCTTCGACGGCAAATACCCCATCGAAATCCCCGCCCACGTCCGCGTCTCCAAGTTCGCGTTAGAGATGCCCGTCAACGCCAAGTAGGAGAATTCTTTATGGCTTACAGTGAATTTACCCTGCGGCTTTTGAAAGACCGCTTCGGCATCACCGTCACCGATGCCGACGATCTGTTTGCCGATGTTCCGCCGCTTCCCGCTTCCGACTTCTTCCGCACTCTGCTGGTCCGGCACCTGCCGATTGCACGCGGACAGGGCACCGAAAAAGCGCGGTCGGAAATGATTATCGCGCCGCTGCTGGTCGAGCTGCGGGAGCAGGCCGGGCATGAGATTGCAGTCTTTTCCGGCGTTGAAATGAGCGCCGACCCCACTCTGGGGCTGTACGGCTTCTGCGACTTTCTAGTCTCACGCTCCCCCTCGCTTCTCGCCGTCACCGCGCCGATTCTGGCCGTGGTCGAGGCCAAGCGCGAGGATTTAACCGCAGGAGTTGCCCAGTGCATCGCCGAGATGTATGCTGCGGCGCTGCTGAATGCCCGCGACGGCGAGCCGCGCGAGGCGCTCTATGGGGCGGTGACCAGCGGCACGAACTGGCGTTTTCTGCGCCTGCGCGGGCAGCACGCCGAAGCGGACTTGGCGGAGTATTTTATCGAGGACGTGGACAAGATTTTAGGCATCCTGCGCTTTATGACACAGGGCTGAGCGGAAGGCTGGTATACTGAAGTGCGGGCAATCTTTCTCTTTAAAGCGCACGTTATCCTGCCGCACGGGGAGTTTCCATGACACTTTCTCATTTTTTGCTCCTGCTGCTGTCGTACCTGTTCGGCTCGCTGCCTATCGGCCTGCTGGTGGGCCGTATGGTCAAAAACATTGATGTCCGCGACTACGGCAGCGGCAACATTGGGGCGTCCAATGTCTGGCGCACGATGGGGCCGATTTGGGGCGTCGCCGTGTTTTTGATTGACTTCTGCAAAGGCTACATGCCGACCCTGCTGACCGGCCAAATGCACGGGGTTTCCCCCTGGCTGCCGGTGGCGGTCGGCCTGGCGGCAATTCTCGGCCACAACTTCAGCCCATTTCTGCGCTTCAAGGGCGGCAAAGGGGTCGCAACTTCGCTTGGGGTCGTCTTCGGCCTGGCGTGGGCCGCCGCGCTGGCCGGCTTTGCCGTGTGGCTGGCCTGCCTGGCGGTCACCAAGTATATCTCCGTATCGTCGGTGATCGCCGCCGCCGTCACCTCTGTACTGCTGATCGCCTACTTCCACGACCTGCCGCACTCGCTGTTTGCGGTTTTAGTCGCGGCTTTCGTCGCGCTGAAGCACCGCCCGAACTTTGCCCGCCTCAAGGCCGGCACCGAGCCGAAGGTGAAGGTGGGCCGCGCCCCCGCCGCCGGGGTGAAGTCTTAATGCCCCGTTTGGTGCTGGCGTCTACCTCTCCCCGCCGCCGGGAGCTGCTCGCGCGGCTCGGCGTCCCGTTCGACGTGATCGGCAGCGCTTACGACGAGGAGCTGATTTCCCCAATCGGCCTGCCGCCCTGCGACTATGTGACCCGGCTTGCCGCCGGCAAAGCGTCGGAAGTCGCCCGGCGAGCCGGTCCCGACGCCCTGGTCCTCGGGGCCGACACCACGGTTGTCTTGGACGGCGACGTACTTAACAAGCCCGCCGATGCTGAAGATGCTCGGCGTATGCTCCGCCGCCTCAGCGGGCGCACCCACGCGGTCTACACCGGCCTGTGCGTCCTCTCCGGGCCGACGGCGCAAACCGACTGCGCCGTGACTGAAGTAACCTTCGACACGCTTTCGGATGCCGTGATTGACGCTTATGTCGCCGGCGGCGAGCCGCTTGACAAAGCCGGCGCTTACGGCATTCAAGGCGAAGCGCTTTCGTTCATCCCGGCGATCCACGGCGATTATTTCAACGTCGTCGGCCTGCCCCTCGCCCTGCTGCGATCTTTCCTCCTGCCCCATTTCGCCGCCCTTGACCCCGCCCCGCCCCAGCCGACTTTTCCCGATCCGACGAGATACACAGCCACAAAATAATCTCGCGGGGTATACTGGCGGCATGAAGCTCCAAAAAAACAGCAAGCTGGTGATGATCGGCGACTCAATCACCGACGGCGGGCGGACGCAGCCGGTCGGCGAAGGGTTATTCGATGCGCTGGGGAAAGGCTATGTCAGCGCCGTGGATGCGCTGCTCGGCGCGGCGTACCCCGAACTCGGGGTGCGGGTCGTCAACATGGGGATCAGCGGCAACACGGTCCGGGATTTGTCGGCCCGCTGGCAGACCGATGTTTTAGACTTAAAGCCGGACTGGCTTTCGGTGATGATCGGCACCAACGATGTCTGGCGGCAGTTTGATTCGCCCCGGCAGACCGAATGGCATGTGCTGCCCGAAGAATACACTCAAACACTGGACGCGCTGATTGCCCGCACCCGGCCGTCGGTGCCGAACATTGTCCTGATGACGCCGTTTTATTTGGAGCCGAACCGCGCCGACCCGATGCGCCGCCGGATGGACGAGTACGGGGCGATTGTGAAGGCGGCAGCAGCTAAGCACGGCACGCTTTTTGCCGACACGCAGGCGGCGTTCGACGCCGTGCTGACGGCGTATTATCCGGCGACTTTGGCCTGGGACCGGGTGCATCCGACCCAAACGGGCCAAATGGTGCTGGCGCGGGCGTTTTTAAGCGCTGTGGATTTCGTGTGGTAAGTTTGTGCGATGAAAGTGCGCCCCCGCGTCTTTTTCAAGACGCGGGGGCGCTGCGCTAGGCCCTCGCCACTTCGGCGGTGCAGAACGCGCACCGGGAGGCTTTGACGGGAATGCTGCTGAGGCACTGCGGGCACTCGCGCGTGACGGCGTCCACAGCGGTATCGGTCTTGCGAAGCGACATCAGATGATTGATCGGCTTGACGATCAAAAAGAACACGACCGCTGCCAAGATAATGAAGCTGACGACGACGTTCAGAAAATCGCCGAACGCAAACTTTGCGCCGTTGATGGTCGTGTTCAAGTTGCTGAGGTCAACTTTCCCCGCCATGCCGATCATGGGGGTCACAATGTCCTTGACAAACGCATCCACAATTTTGGCGAACGCCGCGCCGATGATGACGCCCACGGCGAGGTCAATCACGTTTCCGCGCAGAATAAAATCCTTGAATTCACTGACAGCGCTCATGATAGCATAAATTCCTTTCCAAACTGTCTTTCGAAGACAGTATGCCCGGCCGCCGGGCGGGCGCGGCAGGGTCATAGGTCCATTATAACACGGGAACATGCAAAAAAGCGACCAAGCATAGATGCTTGGTCGCTTTCCATAGGTTTTATCTGTTTTCGGCGCTACTTCGTCGCGTCGTGAATGGCTTCTTTGGCCTTGCCGAACAATTCCTGCGCTTTGCCTTCCACCTGCTTGGCCTTGCCGGCGAGATCGTCGTCGGTATTGCCGGTCACGTCGCCGGCGGCGTCCTGCGCTTTGCCTTCGGCCTGCTTGATCTTGCCTTCAATCACATCTTCGTTTGCCATGTTCCTCGGTCCTTTCGGCGGTGTATGCTAAGAACACAGTACCCCGCTACAGCCAAGCGGAAACATCACAGCCAGGCGGAAACATCCCCGTCGTCGGACGGCGCTGCGTCTTGTTCCAGCACCACCGTCGTGCCGGTCGGGCCGGTCAAGAGCCACAAGCATCCGGCGGTTTGCAGAATAATTTTCATGCCGTGCCCGAGCGTGGACTTGGTGCTGTAGCCGCGCTTCAGCGTCGCCTGCGGCAGATTTTCAACCGAGATTCCTTCGCCCCGGTCGTCTATCCGCACTTGGACGCGCTGCTGCGCCGTGTCCCAAAACACTTGTCCCGTTCCCGCCCCGGCATGCACCACGGCATTCATGCCCGCCTCGCCGACCGCCAGCACAAAGTCCCAGCGCCGCGCTTCCGGCAGCCCCACTGCCGCCGCCGCCGCCAGCGCTTCATGCCGAAGCTGGGACAGCCCGGCGGTGCGGGTCAGCGCCACCGGCGGGGAAAACAGCGGGGGCGGAGCGGGCAGCCCGGCGGCGGAGTCGCAAAGCTGCAAGCGGCCGTCGGTGACGCTTGCCAGCACGTCGCGCAGAAACACCCGCTGCCGCAGCGCGTTTTCCCCGGCTTCGCGCAGCAGCCGGACATTCTCCGCTTCGACGCGGGCACGCTCGGTCAGCTCTCCGCGCATTTTCTGAAACAAAAACGCGTTGCGGGTCGCCGCGGCGACCTGGATCAGCAGGGAATCCAGCAGCCGCAGATGCGCCGGCGTATACGCGTCCGGCCGGTAGCTCATCACCTGCGCCGTGCCGAGCACCTCCTCTTCCAGACGGATCGGAACAATCACCAGCGAGCGAACGCGCGGCGCTTCCGGGTCCGGCAGGGCGGAAACGGTGCCGTCGCCGTGGGCATAAAACCGGCTGCTTTGCGTTTCTTCGGCGGCGAGCGCATCGGAAATAATCAGCGGCAGGCCCGACCGAAGCACCCGGCTCTGCATGCCGCCGCCGTCCGCATTCAGCGGCAGCGGGGGAAACGCCGTCGTGTCCAGGACGCGGTCTTCTTCAGCCGCATACGCGCAGCGAATCAAGCCGTCTTCCGGGGTATAAATAGACACCAGCAGGCCGGCGCAGTCCATCGCCTGGCGGACCATATCCCGCAGGGTGCGGTAAATCACAGCCGGGTCCAGGGTCCGCCCGAGCAGTCCGGCGGCTTCCTGAAGCAAGGCTGTTTCGTCCGGCAGAGATTCATCAGGCGGCATAGCAAGCATCTTGGGGTACGCTGTTCGCGACGGCGCGGCGCTTTTCCTGCTTCGGCAGCGGGAAAGCCCAAGTATTTGCGGATGTGCGCGGAACCTTCGGGGCGGGTATAACGTCACTAAACCAAGCAAAACCAATCCACTTCAATTTGGGGGACATCATGGCGCAGTTGGAAAAAACGACAGACAACGGACGGCGGCGGTTTTTACGGAGCGCCGCGCTGACGGGACTTGGGATCGCGGCGATGCCGCTGCTGCCGGCCCCGGCGCAGGCGGGCGGCCTGTTTTCGGCGGTCAGCGCCGACGACCAAAAAAAGATCGGCGATCAGGCCGCCGCGCAGATTTTGAAGCAGTACCCGGAAGTGTTCGACAGCCGCGCGAAGCACTTCAACCAAATCGGCCAGCGGCTGGTCCGCGCCCTGCCGCCGTCGGACCGCCAGACCTGGGACTTCAAGTTCCATGTGCTCGACAGCAAAACCGTCAATGCCTTTGCGCTGCCCGGCGGCAACATGTTTATGTTCACAGGGCTGTATCAGCTTTTAAGCACCGATGACGCCCTGGCGGGGGTGACGGGCCACGAAATGACCCATGTTCGTTTGCAGCACTGGGCCAAAGCCAATGCCAAAGAGCAGGAGCGGCAGGTCGGGATTGGGGTGCTGCTGGGGATTTTCCATGCCGGGCGCGTCGCCCAAACCATCGCGGGCCTGGCGGACACGGCGATCAGCAAGCGCTTTTCGCGCGGCGAGGAAGACCAAGCCGACCAGGGCGGCCTGCAAAACATGGTCGCGGCGGGCTACAATCCGCAGGGCATGATCCAGCTTTTTCAAGCATTGGAAAAAGTCAGCGGCAACGGCGGCGGCCTCGGCGGCGATTTCCTGTCCGACCACCCGCTAACCTCCGACCGGATCAAGCACACCCAAGAGCGGATCGCCGCCCTGCAAAGCTCGCATTCGTTTCCGCCGCTGACCCCGCTGGATTACAGCCGCCTATAAGAAAGGATTCAAGAAAGAATTTACTATGGCAATCACGCTGGAACTGAAGCCGACGGTTGAAGCCGCCGCCAAAGCGCAGGCGCAGGCCCAGGGCGTCGCGGTCGAAAATTATCTGCAAAGCATTTTGGAACAAGCTCTGCCGCGCCCGGCCGCGCAGGACCCGGAAGCCGTCCGGCAGCAGCGCATGGCAATTTTAAGTCGTCTGCACGGAAAATACGCGGGCCTGCCGGGCGGCAGTGACGAGTTCGCCGCATCAAAAGAAGATGAGAAAGCGCGTGAGGCACGGTTTTGGCAGGCGGAGTTATGATCATTTATATCATTGATGCCTGCGCCGTCATTGCGTTTTTGACCGGCGAGGCGGGAGGTGCCGTTGTTGCCGGTCTGCTGGCTGATCCGAACAATCTCTGCTCTATTCACGCCGTCAATCTCTGCGAAGTATATTATGATGCCGTGCGCCGAACAGATGCCTCGACGGCGCGGCAGGATATGGCTGCCCTGCTGGCAGGCGGCCTTATGCTGAGGACCGATTTAGACACAGCGTTTTGGCAGAGCGTCGGCGAACTTAAAATCAACCCCGGCAGGCTTTCGCTGGCCGACTGCTTCGCGCTGGCGCTGGCACAGCAGGAAAAGGGAACACTGGTCACTTCCGACCATCACGAGTTCGACCGCATTGTTTCACTCAACGTGTGCCCGATTCTGTTTATTCGGTAGGCCAATGTTTGCTGTAAAGACTGCTGTAGCGGATATGGCCGCTGACGAAACCGGGTTATCCTGGACAGTAGGGCGTCAGAAGCATCACACGCCGTGGGACGAAGTTGTCGGCTATTACGACCAACGCTGTCCGACAGCTAGCCCGTTCACTCAGTTCGCCATCGCGCCGTGGCAACTCGTCGTGCAGACCCGGCAAGCAACACTGGTACTGAGGGAGACATGGAACAATGAGCGTTCGCTGCGAGGCAGAATACAGCGGTATGCGACCTCGGCGACCATGCGGAAGTGGGGCTGTCTGCGGCGTGACCCGGACGACTGGCCGGGCGTATTTCACTATGACACCTGGTTTAACCGTAACAGCCTCCGATGGCTGCGCCAATGGCATTGGGCGGGGATTGCTGCTGTTTCCGGGTATTTCGCTTGGGCTTGGGTGACAGCGCATACATTCCTCGGCTGGGCCTGGCTGCTGACCCCAATGGGCTTTTTGTTTCTCAGCAAGCAGTTCGGCCTAGCAGCGCTGTATCCAAGCACGCGCCGCACCGTGCCGTATCTAACCCGAAAAATCAAGGCGGACATGGACGGGCTGAGATTTATTGACGGAAACGCGCAAACAGCCGTCGCCTGGGGCGACATTACAGACTTTTACTGTCAGGGAAACCGCTCAGTAATTGTTACGACACAGGGGGAACGGGACTTCGTCAGCACGATCGCAAACTACGAATGGCTGCGAATGCTCATTCCGCGCTACGCGGTAAATGCCGCGCAGATTGGTTGGGGCCGGCGAGGCAAATACAGATCGGCCCGAAGCACGACGTGGTATCAAAGCCGTGCAGATGGCGACAGGAATGACTAACAAAACGCGCCGCTGTCCTCTTAGAGCAGCGGCGCGAAAAAATAAGTGCAAAAACAAGTGCAAAAATAGGTGCCGAAGTCGGAAATAAAGCGGGGCCGGGACAGCTAACCCGGCGCTCCGGCGCGTGACGGCGGCTAGGCCGCAAGCGGCTCGGCAGCGACAACTTTTGTCGCATGGTCGCCTTTGGGACCGTTTTCCAGCTCAAAGGCCACTTCCTGACCTTCGCGCAGGGAACGGTAGCCGTCCGCCTCAATCACTGAGTAATGGACAAACACATCTTTGCCCTGTGCCAGCTCAATAAACCCGTACCCTTTCGTGTCGTTGAACCATTTGACTTTTCCGCTGATCATCGTGCCTGTCTCCTCTTCGGCCGCAGTTCATACTTTGCTTGATTGCATAAAGCATGCCAAGTGTTTCTTTAGGACCGAAGCAGCGAAAATATATTTTTCGCCGGAGAAGCCGCGCAAAATTTTCGGGCAGTTGCAATTCGCCGCCGGGTCGGGTATACTAACGCGCAATCGCTGAGATGCAGCCCGGCTGCACGCACGCCCCCTAGGAGCTTTTACAGACGCCATGCCCAATATCAAATCCGTCATCAAAGATGTCAAGCGCTCGCGCCAGCGGCAGCTTCGCAACCAGGCCACGAAGTCGCAGATCAAAACCTACATGAAGAAAAGCCGGACATTGATCGCCACCGGCACCGGCCAGCCCGAGGAAGTCGCCGCCAGCGTCTCCAAAACCGTGTCGGTGATTGACAAAGCGTGGAAGCGCGGCATTATCCATAAAAACGCCGCCGCCCGCCGCAAGTCCCGCCTCATGAAGCGGGCCGCCGCCGCCATTTCCGCCCCCGCCGCCGCCTAGCTTCGGCCTTTCGCCCAGGCGTCAATCATCTGCCGGGACAAGCTGACCGGCGGCGGCAGGTCCGGCAGCGTGCCGCGCGTGAACCACGCCGCCCGCTCCAGCTCCACGCCGTCCGGGGTCAGCTCGCCCGACAGATACCGCGCCGTGAACCCGACCATGATCTGATGCGGAAACGGCCACGGCTGACTGCCCGCATAGGCCGTTGCCCCGACTTCGACCCCGACTTCGACCCCGACTTCTTCCCGCACTTCCCGCCGGACACACTCTTCCAGCGACTCGCCCGGCTCGACAAAGCCGGCAAGAATGCTCCACCGCGTCCCCCACCCCGGCTTCTGCGCCAGCAGCAATCTCGGGCCGTCTTCCACCAAAATCAGCGTCGCCGGCGACACCGGCGGGTAGCCGACATGGCCGCACTCAGGGCAGACCCGCCCCCAGTCGCCGGCTTTGGCCTCGGTCCGGTGCCCGCAGACCGGGCAAAAGACCGACGACCGCCGCCAGCGCAAAATCTGCGACGCGTACCCCGCCAGGCTGTATTCGCTGTCGCCGACTACGCCGAACAAGCTCCGTAAATTCGTCGCCGCCCACCCCGCCGGCAGCTCGCCGTCCGGGTCGGCATCGGCGGCTAGGCACGGCAGGCCGCCGAGCGTCCCCAGATACAGCGGCGCGTTCAGCCCCAGTGCGTCCGTTTCGCCCGCCGAGCCGCGCCACAAAGCAATCTCTCCGGCAGCGCCGGTGCGGGTCAGCAGGTCGCCTTTGGAGAACGGCAGCCAGATCGCCGGGCCGGGCGCGGGCGCGGCGGGCGGGTACGCGCGAACGAAATCAATCGGCAAAATGAAAGTCCAATCACAAATCGTATCACAAATCGTAAACCAGCGTAATCGGGGCGTCAATGTCCGGGTGCAGGCTGGCATGGACCGGGCAGGCATACGCAATGCGCTCGATATGAGGCCGCACGTCTTCGGCAACCGACGACGGCAAATGCACCGTCAGCGGCAGGTGGCCGATCCGGCGCGGCGACGCCGTCATCTCCTTGCCGATATGCGCGGTCATGCCGTCGAGGTTCAAATCGTGCCGCTCGGCGTACATCGCCACGGTGGTCAAGACGCACGACGCCAGGCCCGCCGCGACGAGATCGGTCGGGCTAAATGCCGACGCGTCCCCGCCGATGTCTTTGGGGGCGTCGGTGGCAAGCGCCGCGCCTTCGGGGTGGGTCAGCGAGCATTTTTTGCCGCCGTCGTAGCGGGCTTCGATTTCAACCATAACTGTCTCCTGAAGTGGGATTATTGGGCGGCTTCGATGGGAAACGCAGCTTCGGCGGGCGGATGGCCGGGGCGCTCGATATGCAGGCGGATGTCGTAGCGGGTCGCCACCCCGAGGCGGACCGGGACCAGGTACACGCCGTTGCCCTGCGACCGCCCGCTGGTTTTGCTGCCGGTCGCATTGTGGGACAGCATCTGCGGGTCGGCGGTGATGTTGGCATTGCCGACCAGGGTTTGCGCCGGGAACTCGGCGACCGTGACCCGGAAGCTGTTGTCCCCGACATGCGGCGGCGGGTCGGCGAGAAACGAGACGGCCAGGTCGCCGATAGTCTTGTGCGCCGCCGCCGGCGCGGCGGGGTGCGAGCAGCCGGCCAGAAGCAGCGCTGCGGTGCAGAGCGGTGAGAAATGGCGAGGGAATAAATTCCTCTCGCTGAATTGCATCCTTCGGATGAGGAGAAAAGCCATCGTGTGATACTCTTACGTCCGCAGGACGCTGTTCAGCAGATACGAAGTCATGCCGAAGGCATAGAGGAATTTGTTCCCTTGCTGCCTCGCCTCTTCCCGTAAATTACGCATAGCCCCTCAGCAGCCCGATGACTTTGCCGATAATCGCGGCGTTGTCGGATTTCCGCAAGGGGATCGGCGCATAATTCGGGTTCTGCGCTTGCAGCTCGATCCGGTTGCCGTGCCGGGCAAACTTTTTCACCGTCGCTTCTTCGCCGAGACGCACCGCCACAATGTCGCCGTTTTCCGCCGTCGCCTGCGGCTGAATCAGCACCAAATCGCCGGGCAGAATATGAGCGCCGGTCATGCTGTCGCCCTGCACTCTCAATAAAAAGCAGTCCGGGGCCGGAGTCCGCAAAAGCTGGTTCGGCACGGCGACAATGTCTTCGATGTTTTGGTTCGCCAACAGCGGCGTCCCGGCGGCGATGGTGCCGATCAGCGGCAGGCGGCGCAGGCCCGATTCTTCGTCCCGAGCGCGGGACTCAAGCCGCGCCAGGATGCGGATGCCGCGCGACGTGCGCGGGCCTTCTTTGGCCGACAAACGCTCGATATAGCCTTTTTTTTGCAGGGCGTCAAGGTGGATCGTCACGCCCCGCAGCGAGCCGATCCCGAGGCCGAGCTGCATCTCGCGGATGGTCGGCGGGTAGCCTTTGTCTTCTAAATATGCGACAATAAAATTAAACACTTCCTGCTGCCGGTCAGTCACTCCTTTGGCCATAAGCGCCTCCGAGCCGGCGGCTCCTCGTCGGCCATCAGCCCGGCCAGCGCTTGATACGGGTCCTGCGGGTGACGCGCCATTTCCTCGCGCACCGCGCGGATACGCGCCGCGACCGCGCGGGAGCGCCGCCAAGCGCGAATGCCGAGCCAGGCAATCAGCGGCAGGCCAACCAGCAGGGTCCAGCGGGCATCCAATGTGTTCGGGTCAAGCATGGGAGTTCGTTGTCCGGGAAATCGCGTCTACAAAACCGTGTCTACAGACAACAGTATACCCAAACCCAAGAGGAAATAATAGGAAACAAGGGGAAAATCAGGCCAGCGCTCGTCCGAACAGCTCCAAAATCAGCGTCCAGGCCAGGCGCGACAGGGCCGGGTCGAAGCGCGGGCCTTCGTCGCGCAGAAACGCATGAGCGCCGTTGAACTCGTGCCACTGCATTGTGACCCCGGCATCGCTGAGGGCATCGTAAATCACGCGCCGGCCTTCGCGCGGGACATGCGGGTCCTGCCGGCCCCACGCCAGCAGCAGCTCGCCTTTGATCTCGGGGATACGGTCCAGCGTGTCGTCGTGCCGGCCCGCGCCCAGCGTCCTTGTGTGGACATCGGTGGCGTAAAAGCAGACCCCGGCGGAAACGTCCGGGTTCAGTGCGGCCCGCAGCGCCAGGTGCCCGCCGAGGCAGACGCCCATTGTGCCGAGCCTGCCGGTGCAGTCCGGGCGCGATTTCAAATACTCCAAAACGGCGCGAGCATCGCTGTCGTAGCTTGGGAGGGGTTTGGTGATTTTGTCGGCGTTGCCCCGGTCCGCCCCGGCGCTGTCGTAGGCCAGCACGGTTCCCGGCGCTTCCAGCTCGTGATATACTTCAGGCACGGCGACCAGAAAGCCGTGTCCGGCCAAAGTCGCCGCCATGCGGCGGATCGGGGCGGTGATTTGGAAGATTTCGGAGAACAGAAGAACGGCGGGAAAGCGCCGGTCGGCGGCGGGCCGGAACACAGCGGTCCGCATCGGCCCGGTCGGGGTCGGAATATCTACGCTTTCTTCATCGCGCAGGGTCATTGGGAAGCTCCCGTGCGCGTCAGTACGCCCCGTGTCCGGTCAAAACCGCAGGAACGGTCTTCAATATCAGCACCACGTTCAGCCCCACCGACTGACGACGCACATACTCCAAGTCCAAAGCCACCGACTGCTCAAACGACAAGGTCGCACGACCCGACACCTGCCACAACCCCGTCAACCCCGGCGTCACCGACAAGCGCCCCCGCTGCAACGGCGTGTACAACGCCACCTCGCGCGGCAGGGCCGGACGCGGACCCACCAAAGACATTTCCCCCCGCAGAACGTTCAGAAGCTGCGGAAGCTCGTCAAGCGAGCACCGGCGCAGCGGGCGGCCGACGCGGGTGACGCGCGGGTCCTGCTTCATCTTGAAGACCGGGCCGGTGCGCTCGTTATCGGCCAGCACCGAGTGGAGGCGGGCTTCGGCATCGGTGAACATGGAGCGGAACTTGAAGACGGGGAACTCGCGGCCGTGCTTGCCGACGCGGGTTTGGACAAACAAGACGGGTCCGGGGCTGTCAAGGCGGATGAGCAGGGCGATGAGGGCCAAGAGGGGCAGCAAAAGCAGCAGGGCCACAAGCGACACGGACACGTCGAGGGCGCGGCGCAAAAACGCATCGGCGGCGGACGTTTGAGGCAGCACAAGCGGCTCCGGCGGCAGCTCGGTTTGGCCGGCGGCGTGGGCGGCGGACGGATTTGTAATGGTGGTGACGCTCATAGTGTGTTCCTCAGCGGACGCTCCGGCTTCGCGGTATTCCCGTAGTCATACTGTGCAGAAACCATGCCAAGCAGGCCGTTTCCGGCGGAAAGCGCCTTAAATCGCCGGATTATTTTTCCGGCGGCCCGGCGGAACAAAAGGAACTCAAACCGAAGCCGGCACAGTATAGAAGTCGGCCCAACAAAGACGGTTGGCACGAATTTTGCAGATAAGTCCGTCAAAGCGCTGCCGGCGCACTTTTCCCGTGCCGCAGACGGCGGACGGCCTTCAAAGGAAACCTTTATGCAGTCACCTAAAATGCAGTCACCTAAAATGCAGTCACCTAAAATGCAGTCACCTAAAATGCAGTCACCTAAAATGCAGTCACCTAAAAAACCACACCGCACCGGCTGGCGGCTCGCCGGCGTGCTGCTGCTCGGCAGCCTGGGCGCAGCCGTCCCCGTGCTCGCCCAAACCGGCGCTGCCGCGCCCGCCGCCAAGCCGATGGCCGTCACCCCCAGCTACAAGCTGGCCGAAGGCGATGTCATCAGCATCGGCGTCGCCGAATTCCCCAGCGTCAGCACCCAGTCCGCCGTCGCGCCCGACGGCACCGTGACCGTGCCGATGCTGAACCAAATTTCCGTGACCGGACTGACGCTGACCCAGACGACGGCGCTGCTCCGAACCCGGCTGAGGCGCTTCATCGTGGACCCCGTGGTCACGGTTTCGCTGCTCACCAAGCACTCGCAGATTATTGTCTTCAGCGGCGCGGTCAACCGGCCCGGCCCGATGGAGTACCGCCCCGGCCTGCATCTGCTGGAAGCGCTGGCCGAAGTCGGCGGCTTTGTCATCACCGGCAGCCCCGCCGCCGGCGCTTCGACCGGCCCCGGCCAGCAGACCACCATCGCCGACCCGACCCATGTTACCGTGACCCATGCCGACGCGTCCAAAGACACGTTCGACTTGACCCATCCCGAAACGCTGTCCGGGTCCGCCGCCGACATCGCCCTGGCCCCCGGCGACATTGTGTATGTCCCGCAGCAGCTCGGCAAAATCAATGTGGTCGGCCAAGTCCGCTCCCCCGGCGTCCTGCCCTACCGGGACAACATCACGGTTTTTGATGCGATCTCGTTCACCGGCGGCTACAATCCCGACACGGCGGACCTCACCAACGCCACCATTACGCATGCCGGCCGGACTTCGCCGATCAATCTCGAGCCGATGCTGCTGCACGGCGACATGGCGGCCAATGTCGTGATGGTCCCCGGCGACCAGATTTCCATTCCCGAGAAAGTCCGCACCTTTGTGATGGGCGATGTGAACCGCAGCGGTTACTACTACTACCGCGCCGGCGACCGGGTGCTCGATGCCATCAGCGCCCTCGGCGGCCCGACCGGCGCGGCAGACCTCGGCAAGATCAATC
Source organism: Capsulimonadaceae bacterium (assembly GCA_965246745.1). GTDB lineage: Bacteria > Armatimonadota > Armatimonadia > Armatimonadales > Capsulimonadaceae > JANXMY01. The sequence continues at coordinate 2,647,067 of OZ251980.1, read as the reverse complement.
TGCTGCACAACGACAAAGCCCGCAAGGTTTCGGTCCTGACCCGCGTGAACCTCAATGACTTCCTGCTGCGAAATGATCCGTCGGGCAATCCGCTGATCCAGCCCGGCGACTCGCTGTATATCCCGGACAAGCACCACTCCACCTCGCTCGCCGACGTGTTCAACATTTTCGCCGGCCTCGGCTCGGTTGCCTACACAAGCCGCGTGCTGCAAAACAAGTAGCCCAGCACAGACAGTTCAGCACAAACAGCCCGCGCCGTCCGGCGCGGGCTGTTTTCACCTACCCCCGGCACAGGTGCCGAGGGTAGGTTCTTACTTCTCCCCAATCACCCGCGTTTTGACTGCCGACGCCGGATTGCCGGCATAAATCGTATACGGCTCGGTCGGTTTCGACAGCACCGCGCCGCCTGCGACAACTGCATGGCTGGCCACCCGTGCGCCGGGCAGGACTTTTGCCCCCGCCCCAATCCACGCCCCCGCGTCAATCGTCAGCGGACGCTCCAAAAGCCCAAACGCCGGGTCGGTCCAGTCATGGTTCCCCGTACACAAATACACGCCCTGCGACAAGCACACATTCGGCCCCAGCGTGATCGGCGCAAACGTGTTGTCCAGCCAGACCCGCTCGCCGATCCAGGTGTTGTCGCCGACCGTCAAAAACCACGGGTGCTTGATGTTGACGCCCGGCTTGACAATCACCCCGCGCCCGACTTTTGCGCCGAACAGCCTCAAAAGCGCGATTTTCAGGCCCGACGACGGGTTCAGCGAGTTCTCGAAAAACAGGGCGTTGACAAAGTGCCAGACGACCCGCACAGCGATCCCCCGGCCTTTGTCGTGCCACGGCGGGTTGCGATAACTCCCTAAATCCACAGGGACAAGGTCAGCGGGCAGCGGCTCGCTCATGGCCCTCTCCTTTGCTGTGCGAAATCAATTCACGGTAAAACGCGTCGGCTTTGCCCATCGAAACGGCGTAATCGGCCCGCGCGGCGATCAGCGCTTGATTGAGCGGCACGGCCCGCTCCCGCAGAGCATCGTCGCGCAGGGCGGCCAGAAGCGCCGCCGCCAGCGCCTGGGGGTCCGACTGATCGAACAGCAGGCCGTTTTCGCCCGGCGTGATCCACTCGCGCACCGACTCGATATTGCCCGCCACCGGGAATGTCCCGCAGGACATGGCCTCGAGCAGCGTGTTCGGCGTGCCGTCGTGGTCCGCCGGGGAAACCGTCACCGATGCCAGGCGAAAAAACTGAGCCATCTCGTCGTGCGAGACAAACGGCAGGCAGCCGACCGACTTCTCGATCCCAAGCCGGCTGATCCAGCCTTCGGCCACCGAGTTGCCGTCCATCATCGCCCCTAAGAAAAAAACATGGGGGTTTTCGGCCAGCACCAGCGGAATGGCTTGAAAAAACGTGTCGGTGCGGATGTACGGCTTGACCCCGCGCGGGTTCAGCACCACGAGGGCATTCTCCGGGATGTTCCAGCGGCGGCGCAGGTCCGGGTCCACCGGGCCGGGACAAAACACGTCGGTGCGGACCCCGCCGTTGCCGGGCAGGACGGCGAACGGCTTTTCGGCATCCAGCCCGTACTCGCGGGCCAGGTGCAGGTCGCGCACGCAGTCCGGGTGCAGAGCGTCGGCCCGGCCCATCGCCCGGCGGGTCAAGCGGGCGATCTCGGGCGAGTCCTGGGCGAACAGCGTGAAATCGTTGCCCCACACGGACACCAGCAGCGGAAAGCGCTCGCCTTCCAATGCCCGCGCGGCGAGAATGCCTTCAAACGGTATCCGCATGGCGTGAACCAAATCCGGCTGCATTTCCCGCAAAATCTGCCGCACTTTGCGCTGCTGGAGCGCCACCGCGAAGGGGTTGAGCAGGTCACGCAGCTTCGCCAGGGTTTTCCACAGCAGGCTGCCGCGCAGGCGGGCGAAAAACGGGGAGCCGTGGGTGGTCAGCCCGCCCGCCGAGCCGCCAATCGGGGCGGCCCGCGCTTTGGCGGAAAAGTCCAGCGGCGCGACATGGAGCGATGCCACCGGCGGGTTTTTCGGGTCGCAGGGGAATGTCGAGATCAGGTGAACATCATGCCCCTGCTCGATAAAATAGCGTATCCAGTTTTTAGCGATGACGCTGCGCCCGTCGGCGACAAAGCAGAGTTTCATAGGCGGGTTTTCATAAGCAATTTCAATACAGGGGGACGCAGTGCCGGGATTGCAGAAAACTCCGGCGGTTATTGACGCTCCCACGGCGGCACGGGCCGCGCCCCCGCTGCGTTTGCGCCCGGCTTCGTAAAGCTAATCACTTCGCGGAGATAAGCAGCCACGACCGTGCCTTCCAGGGACCGCCGGGACCAGTCGCGGACACGCTGCGTGTCTGCGGGCGTCCGCCGGCCCTTTGCAATCCACCGGCGCAGGCTTTCGGCCAATCCCTCGGCGGAGCCGGCGGGAAACGTTTCGCCGCGCCACGGGGCGGCGAGCAGGTCCGACGCCCCGCAGCGGTCGCTGCAAACCACCGGGACGCCTCGCAGCAGCGCTTCGTTGACCACCACCCCCCAGCCGTCGTGCCGGCTCGGCAGGACAAACATGTCGCTTTGCTCCATCTGCCGCATCGCCTGGGCGTTCTCCTGCGGCGCTTGAAACGTCACACGCTCGCCGATGCCGAGTTCGCTTGCTAACCCTGCCAGCGCGTCTTTTTGGTCCCCGCCGCCGAGCAGGGTCACACGCCAATCCATGTCTTTCAGCGTCCCCAGCGCCCGCAGCAGAACATCCACGCCTTTGCGCTCGATCAGCTGGCCCAGATACATGATTTCGACCGGGCCGCCGCCGCCGCCGTCGCCCGTGCGGGCCGGGGGCGTGCCGCCCGGCGCGGGCGGAAAGTAGCCGTAAGGAAACACGGCACGCTCGGGAAAGCCGATCGACCGATAAAAGTCCACGGCCATGTGCCCGATAGCCAGCACAAAATCAATATGCCGGCCGTACACCAGGCGATGGGCGCGGTGAAACGGCGGCGAAACTAAATCCCGGACCCGGCCCGGAAACGGCGGCTCGTTCAAAAGCCCGATCTGCGCCGGGGTTTTGACGCACAAGTAAAACGCCCGGCGGGCCACGGGGTCCTGATGAATGCCCGAAAAGACATGGACGCTGCTTTCAGGACTCTCGGCCACCAAGCCCGCCACCGCCGCGTCCTCGGGAGCGACAACCACCCGGACGCCGGGCACTTCGGGCACTTTCCAGCCCTGCGCCACCCGGTCGGGCGTGATCGCCTCCTGCACCACCCAGACCACTTCCGTGTCCGGCTGCGCCGCCAGCGCCGCCAGATGCGGCACCTGGTAAAACGACAGAATGTTCTGCCAAAAAACGACGCGCATTCACCCTTCTTTCAGGCCCGCTTTCAAGCACGGCTTATGCCGTTTTGTTTGCATGCGCGGCACCATAGCGGCGGGCGAGAACGCAGTGCCGGAAAAAGCGCAGCGTGTCGCGTGCGCCGAGGCCGAGATGCTTGATGCCCCACCGGAAATCGCGCTGCGCCAGGTAATGGAGCGCGAACCGGAAATGCGAGACGCAATCGTAGAAGTAGCCGAGCCGAGCCGTGGACTTCTGGGCGGCGGTCATGTCCGGGTGGGTCAGCAAACGCCAGCGAAAGGCTTCGACGCCCCGGCGGACGGCGGCGCGGTTGCCGGAAATGCTGGCGGCATGATGCCGGTACAGCAGCACCACCTGTGGCGTGACCGGGATCGGCCCGGCCTGCATGGTCAGCCGCCACCAAAGGTCGTAATCCTCCACATACACCAGCGACTCGTCGAACGCCCCGACAGCGTTCAGCGCGGCTTTACGGATCAGCACCTGACCGGGCGTGATGATATGGTTGCGATAGCACAGGTCGCCGAACACCACCGGCGACTCCGGCGCACGCCGCACCAGGCGGCGGCCTTCCACCCCGCGCCGATCTGTCAGCGGCTCAAGGCGGCTGCCGTCCGGCAGCAGCGCCTCGTCGCCGTCAATGTCCCGCAAAAACCCGCAGGCGGCGGGCGCGTCCGGGTGCGCTTCCAGCAGCGTCAGCAGCGTTTGCAGCGCGTCAGGCACCAACAGGTCGTCGCTGTCGAGGCACAGCGCAAAAGGAAACGATGGGTTCGACTCGCGCAGGCCGTGGTTGCGGGCCGCCGCCGCGCCGGCATTGGTCTGGCGGCGCAGCGAAATCCGCGCGTCCCCCGCGCACAGCGCGGCGGCCACTTCGGCGGAGCTGTCTTTCGAGCCGTCATCCACCAGCACGATTTCCCAGTCGGCGCGTGTTTGGGCCTGCACACTGGCGACGGTGCGAGGCAAATACTTCGCCGCGTTATAAACCGGAATCACTACGGAAATCATCACGCGCTCCCTGAACGGCCCTGACAAAGCCGAACTGTTTGTTACACCGAACTGTTTGTTACACCGAACTGTTTTTCGCCGCGCGTTTCGTTTGCGCGGCTTTGTCTTTGAGCCGCCACAGCACCGTGTCATACAAATCACGCGATTTTTTGACGAGGCTGCTTTTCGGGATGCCGAGATACCCGGCGATGTACCGCGCGAACTCCGGGCCGGGCGGCACAGTCCAAAAGCGCGAGTCGGGGCGGATCACCTGCGGGTACAGCCGCTTGATGCCGTGCTTTTTTTCCGCCGGAACATGCCATATCGCCAGAGCGAAGTCCTGCGGCGACGAATTCCGAAACTTCATGCCGGTCCAAATCCGGCCCACGAACGGGTTGGCCGTCGCCCCGCCGTAGCCGAGCTTGGCGTACAAAAAGCTCAAAAAATGCGCTTCCTCGTTGAACTTCGGCTTGCCGGCCTCAAACCGGGCCAGGCACGTTTCCCACAGCGGCTCGATTTCCTCGGCCAGCCGGCGGACGGCCTCCGAAGTGGCGGCAAAAAACTCGCCGCCGTAGTATTTCGCCGCGTCGCCGGGGCAGGGCAGTCCGATCTCCTCGAAAATCCGCTTCATGTCCCGCTGCGTCAGGCCGTTGATGTCTTCGCCCAGTGGCAGGTCCAAATCCAGCGCCAGCAGGCCCGCCGCGCGAAGCTGCCGGCTGAGCGGCGCAACCGACGCCGTGAAAACGCAGTCGGAGTCGAGCACCAGAAACTGCTCGTCGGGCGCACACGTCTTCAAGTGCTTGATAATGTCGAGAATGTAGAACTGGTTGCGCCACGCGCCGTGATACCCCGGCGGCGGCAGGTAAGTGAAAGGCACTTGGACCACTTCCACGTTCAGCCGCTTCAGAAACGCCGATGTGGAGAAATCGCCCACATCGGGCACGCGCGGCACCGTCGTGTAAAACCGATGCACGGCGTCCGGGTTGTGGCGCACGCTGGACGCATAAAACAGCATGACGCACCGCCAGTAGGTTTCCTGAAAAGCCGACGACGACGACGCGCCGCCGACCTGCGGGTACAAGCTTTCCGTGCCCTTCGGCTCGGCGTACAGCCAGGTTCCGATCACGGTTTTCGGGTTGGTATTACTCATGGGCGGTTAATAGAGGCTGCTGAAAATAGGGCCGTCTTCATGCGCCGGGCCGCCTGGCCTGCGGCACCGGTGCGGGCCGCGACGGCGCAGGCTGCGGGCTGCGGTCGGCAGGCGACAAGCGCGGAAACCGGGGATACCGGGGCCGCTGAGCATAAGGCTTGGTCGGCAGGATCAAATGCAGCAGCACAATCATATACATCGGCATCATGCACAAGTAATTGAAAATAAAGAACGTATACAGGCCGTCCCGGTACGGCTGGATCAAAACACAGGCCATGACTAGATACGCAAACCGGCCCACCGAATAATGGGCGCAGCGGAACGCCTTGAAATACACCCAGCCGAGAAACAGCGCAAACAGAAACGGGATCAGCACGACGCCGTAAACGCCGAAGTCCACATACGCCGCCCCCATCAAAGACGCCGTCATGCCGTAAGTCATCATCGGGCGGTCTTTCGTAGAGATGTCTATCTCCCACTGCGACGACAGCGGCTTGTCCGGCCAGATCGCACGCGGGATGAAATTGTACACGAACGGGAACACCGTGCCGCCATAGTAAAATTTCCGCTTGTCGTCTACCAGCGACAGCGTCATCGCCCCCATGTCCAGAAACTGGTTGTCCGGGTGATTGCTTTCCGTTGCCGAAGTGGTCCACACACGGGTCACCGCCCCCATCACTTCCGGCAGGCCGCCGCCGTTTCCCAGCACCACGCTGATCTGCTTTCCGGGCAGCCAGAGCACACCGGCAATCAGCAGAACAAAAACGACTTTGCGCGGCGGCCACCGGTAGCCGGAGCGCGACAAATACGCAAAGCAGAAAAAGATGGTCGGCAGCAGCATCAGCCAGCGCGTGTTGCCCATGAACTTTTCGCACAGGGCGATCACCACCAGCGCGGCTGCGATCAGCCCCGGACGCGGGCCGTACCAGTAAAACAGCGGCATCAGCGACAGCGGCAGCCACAAGTTGAACACGCCCAGAACCGTGCCGCCGACCCCCGCGTCGGCAGCCGGCCCGCCCCCGCCCCCGCGCAGCATGCCGAACAGCGCCAGCGGCACCATCAGCCACACAAAGCCGACCAGGTAGGTTTTAGAAAGGTTCGGCGCTTTTTCGCGGCCCGGCAGCGGCAGCGGCCCGTTTTTTTTGGCGTCCGCCGCCGACGCGATCAGCCATCCGGCAGTCATCACCGCCAGCGTCAAGTCAAACATCAAGCCCGCCCGCGTCAGCTCCGAAAGGTTGATCGGCTGATGCGGAAACGCCGTGGACAGCGGAGCGCCGAGGTTCAGCTCGATCAGCCGCTTGGTGACCGTCCACACATGAAAAAACAGGTAAGTGGTCGCCGGGTGCATGGCGGAAAGCCGCGCCGCCTTCAGCAAAATTGCGGTGCAGACCGTCAGCGTTATCAAATCTACGACAAGTGCGATTGTGATTGGGTTCATAGCAGTTTGATCGTCAATTTTAGGACGGCGGCAGGCTCATCCATTTGCGGTACTGAGCAAGCGACAACGGCTGGCGAAGCGATTTAAACCGGGCAATGTCTTTGAGGCCCGCCAGGCTGCCCTGCACATGCCCGATGCGGCGGGTCATCCCAAACGCAAACGCCCGGTTGGCGATGGCCCGGCCCTGCCGGATGAACTTTTGACGCCGGGGCAGATACCAGTCGTTCCACAGCAGCGTGTTTCGGGCGCTGAAAAACGCAATCCGGTTGTGGTTCCGGCCCACATTCGTCACCAGGTGCGTGATCTGAAAGCCGGGAAAGCGGCGGCACCGCAGGCCCGCTTGAAATGCCCGCACGGCCACATCGCCTTCCTCGGTCTGGTGAATCAGCTCTTCCCGGTAGCCCCCGACATCCAAAAACTTCTGCCGGTCCAAGAGGTGAGCGCAGCCGATAAATGCCCGCACCGGGTGGGGCTTCGCCAGCAGCGACTCGCTGAAAGACTTGTTGACGGACGGCTCGTAAATCGGAAACCCCAGGCAAAAGTTATCCGGCAGCGACTCGGCGTATTCCACGGCGGCTTCCAGCGACCCCGCATGCGGGAACGAGTCGTCGTCAAGGCTGAGGTAGTATTTCCCGTTCATTTCCCGCGCGATTTCGTTGCGCCGGGTGATGTAGCCGCGCGAGGCCGCAAACCGCGTCAGCTCCGCGCCGGGGCAGATCGCCCGGACATCAAACGGGCAGGGCTGGTCCGAGCAGTCGTCGAAAATCAAAATCCGCAGCTCGCCGAGGCCGAACTCCGCCACTTTTTCCAGGGTGACTTTCAAATCGGCCCAGCGGTTTTTGGTGGCGATCCCGATTTGAACCGACGACAAGGCATTTTGCACGCTCAACTGTTCCTCTTTCGCCCGCGCTTTTTTGTTTGCCGGCATTTCTTTCGTTTGCCGGCGCTTATTTGGCCGAAGACGGCGGACGGCGCGGTCCGGCGGCCGCGCGGCGCTGCATCGCTCGCCGGTAGCTTTCTTCCTGCATCGCGCCGACCCGGCTTTGATTGTACCCGTCCAGCACCCGCTGCCGGGCGGCCGCGCCGAGCGCCCTGCGCCGGGCCGGGGCTTGCAGCAGCGCGATCACTGCGGCCGCGATCCGCTCCGGCGACTGCGGCGGCGTGAGCAGCCCGTACTCGGTCCCGTCTTCGCCTCTGAGCATCTCCGCCATGCCGCTCGGCTCCGTCGCGACCACGCCCCGCCCGGCGGCCATCGACTCCAAGCAGGTGTAGCCGAAACTTTCCCACAAGCTCGGAAACACGCAGAGGTCGGCTTCGGCCAGCAGCGCCGGGACCGCCGCCGCCGGGACCGGCTCGCGCAGCTCGACCGAGCGGGACACGGGCGAGAGTTTTTGCGCTAAAAATTCGCGCATCTCCTGCCCCATCTTAGGCGACGGCAGCGAGCGTCCGACAAACCGGAATTTCGCGTCGGGACAGGCGGCTAAAATCAGCGGCACGGCGGCGGCTAGGTCCACCACCCCTTTTCGAATTTCCAGCCGCCCGTAATACAGCACCGTCTGCGTTTCGGTCTCCACCGGCACTTGCAGCAGGGCGTCGGACGGAGTATACGCCAGCGGAAACACGGAAATCCGCGCCGGGTCCAAATGCCACACGTCCCGGACCGTCTCGGCCACGGCTCCCGACGGCGCAGCGACTTCGTCGGCGTCGAGGCAGTGCGCCCGCTCGGGGTCGGCTTCGGGGGCATAAGCATAAAACGGGCGCTCGCCCCGGAGCAGCGATTTGGCCGCCGACAGCGTGCGCCGAGCCGGGCCGTACAGCGCGGTGTTGAGCCGGCGAAGCTGAAACGTCGGGGTATGCAGCTTGACTACCAGCGGAATGTCCGGCACGAGCCGCACGGCATCCCGCGCTTCCGCCCGGTATTCGGGGCCTTCCAGCACATCAAACGGCGCGGCGCGGTGCCGGGCGGCGAAGACCGGCGCGATCCGCGCCGAGAAGTCCGCCGTGCCGTCGCCTTCCGCATCGGGGTCTTGAAGGCGATGCACGAGAACGCCGTGCTCGGTGTCCGTGCCGCCGCGCCCGCGCCCGGCGGCGAACACTTCTACGTCATGCCCGCGCTCGGCCAGCATGGCGGCGGCCTGCTTCACATAAGTCGCGATCCCGCCGGCGGCGGTGTCAGGGGGGTATTCATAGGAGATAAAAGCAATGTGCATAAGCAAAAACACGCGGACAAAAAACGCGGACGCAAACAATGTTACGGCCAATTTGCCGCAAACGTCACCCAATTCTCAATGTCGCCAGACTATGACACATGCAAGAATTATGCCAACTGACGGCAAACCCGCCCAGCGGCAGGAAAAGACCTGCCGCTTAAACAGCGGCAGGTCTTTTCGGCGAGCTACGCTCCGGGACTAAACACGTTAATTGGACGCGGCGACCGTGTAGTAGTTGAAGTTGTACTCGGCAGGCGTCGCCGTGATCGGGTCGCCGGCCTGCGACAGCACCGTTTTTCCGGCCCGGACAATCTGAAACGACTGTGCGCCGGGCCGGAACGGAATGCGGGTGTTTTGCAGGCCCGCCGGCACCGAGTAAGTGGTCGTCTGCGAACCGGACGTGACCGCAAGGGTCGCCGGCGCGGTCAGAATGGTGGTCACGAACAGCGTGTCCTGGCAGTCGCCGATGAACCAGTTGATCGGGCCGACTTTGTCGCTGGGCGCGACCGCATTTTTCGGGTGTGTGCGGTACATCGCAACCAAGCTGTCGCTCGCCGGGACCGGCTGCCGGCCCGACTTGTACCAGTTGATGAAATACTGGTTGAGCTTGGCCGCGCCGGCATGGGACTTGTAAAAGCCGCGTGCGGAATGAGCCAGATACGGCCAGTACTTGTTGACATCGTCAATCGGCGAAAGGTAAGTCGCTTCGTCGAAATCGTTCCAAGTGAAGCACTCCACCCAGTCGGGCTTTTGAACATTGATCACCGAGTTCCACTGGGCGGTCATGCCTTCGCCGCCGAAGTATTCGATGTACCGCCGTCCGAGGGAAAGCTGCTTGCTGCCCCAATACTGCGGAGCGATCCCGCCCATCGTTCCCAGCCCGTTTTTCTTCAGCGCGGCGGCATACGCTTCCGGGCCGGCAAAGACCGGCTTCGCGCCGTCCACCGGGCAGACCACTGCCGGGGAATAAAACATGCCGTCGGCCAGCCCTTTCATCAGGCCGCTGACCTGAGTGACCGCCGCCTGGGGGGTATCCGCAACGATCTGAAACGAATTGGCGTCGCGCGTGAAGAAGAACGGCATAAAATAGATGTTGATGCCGGACTTCCGCAGCGGGCTGATGACGCTGTTGGTCCACTCGGTTTTGGTATGGTCGAACGAGACGCTTTCACCACTCCAGGTGGAAAGCACCGGCCGCTGCGTCGTCACCCGGCCGGAAGTTTGCAGAACACGCCAGTAATTGGGGTGCGACGCATACGCGGTCATCATGTCCACCACTTCGTCGAAGTGCAGGCCGGTCATGTCCGCCGAGAAAAACAGCTTGAAGCTGCCGTCGGGCGCGACCGCCCGCGCCGCTTGAAAGATCGCCGCCGTGTCCTGCTTGTAGAACGCCGAGTTCCACGACCCGCAGTTGAGCGCAAAGCCGTCAATTCCGCTGGCTTTCGCTTCCTGAATGTCGCGCTCGTAGCCTGCCACCGAGCCGCCGTAATTGCGGTTGCAGACCATGTAGTGCGCGAACACCAGCTTGGACGAAGGCGCGGCGGAAAGGCCGATGGGGGCTTTTCGCACCGGCAGCCCCGACTGAGTCCCCCAGCCGCTCGCGCGGCCGGCCGAGCGCCGGGCCGCCGGAGCGGCGGCGGCACGGGGCGCACGGGCGGCATGGGCGAAGGTCAAGGTCGCTTTGGGAGCGGGGGCCGCCGCAAACACCACTTCCACGGGCCGGCCGGGGTTGTCGGACAAAAACGCGCCGACCATCTCCTGCGCGTGGGCCACGGTGCGAAACGGCCCATTGTCGCCGTCTTCCACCGGCGCCCGGCCGCGCCACGAGTCGCTGCCGAACGACGCCACATAAAAGCGGGCAATGGGAGCGCCGCCGGCGGCGTAATCTTCCGCCGCCAGGGCTTCATTCTGCTGCGCCGCGCCGGGCGTGTAAATCAGCACCGTCCGAGTGGGATCGGCATGCCAGATGACCGGCGTGCGCGGCGGGGCCGGGAACCAGCGGGCGAGAAACTCTTGGGGAGCGCAGACCGACGGCTCTACGGACACTTCGACCGGGCGGGTCAGCCCGGCGGCGGACAGCGCGGTCAGGGTTTCGGCGGCATGCGTCAGGGTCTGAAACGGGCCGCCGGAAAACTCGCCGCCGGAAAACGAGCCGGCGGACGGGACGGGGGACTGGCCGGACCAGGTGTCGCTGCCGAGCGGCGACACATAAAAACGATCAATCGAAACGGCCGCCGAAGCGGAGTCGGCATTGAAATCGGCAGGGCCGGCTGACTGCGCGTAACCGGGCATCCTTCCCGACAGCAGCAGCGCACAAGCGGTCGTCAAGAGCAGGGTCTTGCACAGGGAGCGTTGGCACAAAATATGGGGGTCTCCGTTAGATTTTTTTGTTAAGCAGCCGCCCCGGTAAGGGGAACGACTGCTTTAACTGTCGGCACTTTGTTTTCGTCCATGTTACGGGGTTTCAGCCCGAGCCGTCCGAAACGCGGCGGCGAAGCTAAAATCAGGTAAAAGTGCAGAAGATCGAAAAAAATGAAACGGCTGAAAAATGAAACGGCTGAAAGCGGCCCCCTTATCTTACCATACGTTTTGCGAAAACCCGGTAATTGTACTGGGTTCTTTTAAAAAATCCGCCCGAAAATCTGCCGCAGGAAGCGCGACGATTGCGGAACCGGCGGCCGAAAAAATCCGTATTGCAGTTGCACAAAACCCGAAAATAGCACAAAACAGCCCGGCTTGGCACGTTTTTTGCACAAGACCACAGCAGACCCTCGGCATTAAGAGACAAAAAAGGATTTCAATGAACGACATTCACTCCGCGAGCCACCAGACGGAAACCAGCCTGGCTGATGTCGTCCGCGCTTTGTGGCGACGCAAATGGATCATTCTGCTGACGGTTCCGCTGTTTCTGGTCGGCGCGTACTTTTACACTCAGCATCTGCCGAAGCAGTGGCAGGCCGACGCCCAAATTCTGCTGATCCAGCGCCCCGACGGCGGCATTGCCGGCCCGCCCGGCGCGGCCTATATCCCGCCGCCCCCGGAATCGGTTTCCACCCAGATCGGCATGCTCCGCACCGCCGCCATGGCCGACCGGGCGCTGAGCTGGCTGAAAAACAAAGAATTGACCACCGGCCAGACCCTCGACACCAGCGGCGTCACCCCCGGCGGCCTCCAAAGCGCCGTCACGGTATCCAGCCCGACCGACTCGTCGCTGATCAACATCCAGGTCCTCGGCGCCAGCCGCGACCAGGCCCTGCTGCTCACCGACGCCGTCGCGCAGTCGTTTGTCCAGTGGAAAAAAGAAGAAGCCACCAAAGACATCCAGACCACCGAAGCGCGATTGACCGGCCAGGTCGCCGCCGCCCGCAAAGCCATGATCGCGACCCGGCTGAAAAAGCTGGCCTACCAAAAAGGCCACGCAATTCTCGACTCCGGCTCGCAGGCCCGCGTCGCCATCACCCGGCTGTCCCAGCGCGAAGACACCGTCGCTGCCATCCGGCAGGAAATGAGCGGCCAGCAGGCCACCGTGGACGCGCTGGCAAAGCAGCTTGCCGCCAACAACCAAAGCATCGCCCAGCTCGGCCCGCGCTCCGACGCCCTGACCGAAAAGCTCACAGGGCAGCTCAGCGACTTGAAGCAGCAGCGCAGCGACCTGGCCCGCAAAGTCACCCCGGAGTTCCCCGGACAGCTTGCGCCGCTGGACGCCCATATCAAAGAAGTGCAGGACCAGCTCAACAAAGCGCTGGCCGCGACGAAAAACCCCAACAACCCGGCCCTCAGCGCCCAGGCCGGCTTGCAGCAGCAGTACCAGGGGGCCACGGTCCAGCTTAACACGCTCAAAGCGCGGCTGGCCCAGGCGCTGGCGCTCCAAAGCCAGGCCGAAGCCAGCTTGACCCCGCTGGTCCAGACCGGCTCCAGCTTCGACCAGGTCGCCCAAGCCGCCCAGGATGCCGCCGACAACTACGCCGGGCTGTACCGGACACTGGTTTCGGCCCGCATGAAAGAAAGCCAGATCAACGGCGACGCGCGGATCACCCAGCAGGCGGTCGCGCCGCTCAGCCCGGCCAAGCCGGTTTTGCAGCTTAACCTGCTGCTCGGCGGGGTGCTCGGCCTGCTGGTGTCGCTGGCGCTGATCTTCACGATTGAGCAGATAGACCGCCGCGTGCGGACTGAAGACCAAGTGGAACGGCTCGGCAGCGGCCCGATTTTGGGGGCGCTGCCCCGCTTGTCCCGCGCGTCCCTGTCGCTGCTCAGCCGCCGACAGCTTCCGGTGCCGGTCGCCGAAGCCTACAGCCTCGCCGGCGCAAACCTGCTGCGGGTGCTCGGTGCGCCGCCGGCGGGCCGGGGACGGCTTGTGATGGTCACCAGCGCCCAGCCGGGCGAAGGCAAGTCGCTGACCGCCGCCGAGCTGGCCCGGTCGCTGGCCCGCTCCGGCAAGCGCGTGATCTTGGTGGACGCCGACATGCGCGAGCCGGTGCAGAACACGCTGTTCGACGATGCGCCGAGCGACGGCTTGATTGAAGTGCTGTCGGGAAAAGCGCTGCTCGACGATGCGCTCGCGCCGACGGAAACGCCCAACTTGTCGGTGCTGTTCAACCATTCCGCGCGGGTCAACTCGGCAGACATCATTGTGTCGCCGCACATGACGAACTTTCTGGCGATGATCCGCAGCCGCGCCGATGTTGTCGTGCTGGATACGCCGTCGTGTACGGTCGTGGACCCGCTGCTGCTCGCGCCGTCGGTGGATTATGTGCTGCAAGTGATTGACCTGGGCCGGGCCAACGAAGACGCAGTGAATTCGACTTCCAGTGTGCTGTCGGGGCTGGCCCCGCTGGGCTTGTTCATCAACCGAACTTCGAAAAGAAACGCGCCGGCCTACGAAGTCGCCCGGTCGTTCGCCGCGACCCTGGCCGCGCCCGCCCTGCCCGACGGCCTGGCCCAGCCGGCGGCGCTGGCGAAAGACCAAACGCTGATGATGTACGGCAATGTTTCCGGGTACACGCCGGGCCACCTCAACGGCACCGACCCGCTGGCCGAAGCGGGCAGCGACGCGCACGACCTGACGACCATCCCGCTGACGCGCGAGGAGCATTAACATGGCCGTCCAAGTGTCCACAAAGGCGGCGGCGCGGCAAACCCGCGCCCGCTTCGACCCGCTGGCCTGGCCCGGCGCGATGTGGCTGTTTCTTGCCGGAGTCGCCCTGGCTTACGCGCCGATCATTCTGGACGCAGGCCGGCAGTGGTATTCCAACGACAACTACGCCCACGGGTTTTTTATCTTCCCCGTCGCCATCGGGCTGTGCTGGATGCGCCGCGACTCGATTGCGTCCGCCGAGCGCCGGCCCGAAGCGTGGGGAGTGGGGCTGGTCGTCCTGGGCCTCCTCGGGGCCATCGGCGGCTACCTGCTGCAAGTCAAGTATGTCGGCATGTGGTCGCTGATCCCGACCCTGGCCGGCGGCATCTTCGCCCTGCACGGGCGGGCGCTCTGGCGCACCGTGCAGTTTCCCGTTTGGTTTCTGCTGTTCGCCGCCCCGATCCCAAACTCGTTTCTCGGCCCCATCACCGGCCAAATCCAGTACCTGAGCACCTGCGGCGCGGCGGCCATCATGGGCACGCTCGGCTTTCCGGTGATGCAGAACGGCAATGTGCTTCAAGTGCCGGGCGCATCGCTGGAAGTCGCGACCGCGTGCAGCGGCTTCCACAAATTGATCAGCCTGCTGGCGTTTGCGGCGATCTACGGCCATTTGTTTCTGCCGACCCTCGCCAAGCGCACCCTGCTGATCGCGCTGGCCGCGCCGATTGCCCTGCTGGTCAATGTGCTGCGAATCTGCGGCCTGGTCGCCGCGACCATTTACGGCGGCCTGCCGGCGCTGCACGCGGCGCACGACCCGGCGGAGATTGTCGCCATCTGCCTGTCGTTTGTGCTGTTTGTGCTGGCCGGCAAAGCCCTCGGAGGCAAATCGTTTTTATGAAACTACACTCTGTCGCTGCCGCGCTCTGCCTCGGCCTGGTATTCGGGGTCGCCGCGCTGGAATATCTTTCCGGGCCTCTCGCTGTGCCGCATCCGCGCAAGCTGGCTGTCGAAACGTTTCCGGCCCGCCTCGGCCCCTGGCAGGGCGGGGCGACCGCGCCGGTGGACCCGGAAATCCAGGCCCGGCTGCGTACATCGTCCATTGTGGACCGCGTGTACGCCACGGGGGCGGGCCGAAGCGCCGATGTCATGCTGGTCACGGCATCCGACGATCTCGACATTCACAACCCGAAAGACTGTTTCCCGTCGCAGGGCTGGCTGCTGACCAATAGCCGGGATAAAACCGTCGGCGGGCAGGCCGTGACGATGATGGACGCCCAGCTCGGCGAGCAGAAAATGACCGTGCTGTACTGGACCACCGGGATTTACACGCCGCCCGCGCCGCGCTCGCTGCTGGCGCGGCAGGCCGTGGCGCTGCGAAACAAGATCGTGCCGCGCCGCCAGGAAGTCTCGCTGTTTGTCCGGCTGATGGTGCCGCAAGGCGCAGGCGCGGACGCCGAGATTACCGGGCTGGCCGCCGAAGTCCTGCCGCCGGTCCAGGCGCTGCTGGAAGCCGGCCGCCGGCCCGGCGAGCAGCTTTCCGCCCGGCCCACATCGGACGCCGCGCCTTTGCAGGCACGCGCCTGAGCCGCCGTTGAAATTTCATCGAAGACCTACTTCAAGAAGGGAACCGAACCCCAGTGACGCAAGACACCTCTGCCGCCGACGGCGGAACACCTTTGCCCGACGGCGACTCGTCTGACCGCGCTTCTTCGCCCCGCGCTGCCGCAAGCGCCGCGCCCACCGGCCTTGCGCCGATGGACACGCTGCCGCCGTTTCCGCAGCCCCGCGCCCCGGAGCCGCCGCGCCCGCGAAAACAGTTCCGCCCCCCGCTGTGGCTGGTCGGCGCCGGCATGCTCGCGCTCGGCCTGCTGATCGGCGTCACGGTGATGCGCCAGCGTGCCCGCACCCAGACCATCATCGTCTCGGTCAACGGCGAAAACATCACGCGCGATGACTTGTTCAACCAGATGCAGGATGTGTACGGCGCACAGACCATGCACAAAATGGTCCAGAACATGCTTCAGCTTCAGTTCGCCCGCAAAAAGAACCTGGCCCCGAGCGAAGGCGATGTCGAAAAAGAATACGCAAAGCTGAAAAAGCGTCCGAACTTCTCCCAGGCGCTGGCCCAAAGCGGCATGCTGGAAGGCGACTTCAAGCAGAACCTGCGGGTGCAGCTCGCCGAAACCAATGTCATCACGCAGGGGGTGACGGCGACGGACACCGATGCCCAGGCGTATTACCGCGCCCAGTCCAGCCCCGGCAATCCGAGCGCTCAGTTTTATCGCCCGGCGGCGGTCAGCCTGCGGGCGATTGCTACCGCCACCGAGCCGCAGGCCCGGCAGGCGCTGGCCGAGCTGTCCGGCCAAACGCCGTTTGAGCTGGTCGCGACCACCTACAGCGTGGACACGTCCAAAACCAACGGCGGCTTGCTGGCCCCGCTGTCGTTCGGGCGCTCTCCCCTGCACCGCAGCCCGCCGCTGGAAGCGAGCGTCTTTGCGATGAAAGTCGGCGACCAGCTCGGGCCGGTCTTTTTCGCCAACCAGTGGTGGATTTTCCGCTGCCAGGACAAGGCCGCCGCCGTAACGGTGCCGTATGCCGACGTGCAGGAGCAGTGCCTTACGGGCGCGAAGCTGATCAAGGGAACGGCGCTGAATTCCAAGCGCATCCAGCAGGAATTCGCCGATTTCCAGCACACCTCCAACTTGCAGGCGTTCTGGCCGCAGTACCAAAAAGTGGTTGCCGCGCACTAGGAGGTCAAGATTAAGCGGCTGCCTGCCGTGAAAAATCACCGTAAATTTAATTGCCGATTTTCCGGCTTTGGGGAACAAAACACCGAAGTTGGCATAAAATTTGCACTTCAATACAGCGAAGCCGCGCTTGATCTGCCTTTATTTTTTTCGGGGCAGAGGGGTGATTTCACCGATTATGTGGTACAACAAAGCGTGTCGGCTTTGATTGTCCCCATAAAGACGCGCCTTCTCTTAAACGCGCTTGCCGAAGCGCACCAACGTCCATTCAAGTACGACACAGGAAAACACGCATGAACAAACTTACCACCACCCTTGCCGGCCTGGCGCTTGTCGCCGGAACCAGCATCGCCCCGGCGTTCGCGCAGGGCACTTTCAGCACCGACTTCGTGAACCCGCCGGCCGGCGTTTTCACGACGACCGCCACCGGCTACTTCTTTGAAGCCCCGTCGTTCTTCAACGGCACGCTTGCCGGCGACCTGAAGCTGACCGGCACCCTGACCAACGGCACCCTGGAAGGTCTGAACCGCTACGCGACCGTTCTGAACTTCACCAGCACCGAGCCGGGCCTGAAGGACGTGACGGAAAGCGGCGTCACCACCGTGACCGCCGTTGACTTCGGCACCACGCCCAGCTACTCCAACTTCCACATCACCGACACCACCGCCTTCGGCGGCGTGACCGGCGACCGTGTGAGCGTCGGCCCGCTCGGCAGCCCGGTTCCCGAAGCCAGCACCGTGCTGTCGTTCGGCGCTCTGCTCGCCCTGGGCGGCGTCGCCGTCCTGCGCCGCAAGTCGGCTGTCAAGAATGCTGCCTAGTCAGCTTCTTGCCCCGGCAAAAAAGCCGCCGCTCCATTCGGAGCGGCGGCTTTTATTTTTTGACGGGCCTATTTTTTGGGCCGCCTATTTTTTCACGGCAGGCTCGGGCGGCGAAAGCGCCGCGCCGCGCGGCGCGGCTTCCGGGCGGCGGCAGGCAGCCCCGAGGACGGCATGGTACTGACGGGCGACCCGCGCCATCGAATACTGCTCTTCGAGCACACGGCGGGCATTGCGGCCCAAACGCGCGGCGCGGTCGGGGTCCTCCGACAGCGCCACCACCGCTTCGGCCAGGCGGGCCGACTCCGACTGCTCCATATGCACCCCGGCATCCGCTTCGTCAATCACCCGCGCCACTTCCGACAGCGGCGAGACTGTCGCCAGCACCGGACGGCCCGAAGCCAGAATGCTGTAAAACTTGCTCGGGACGCACAAGCCTTCCATGCCCGGCTCCAGCGTTACAAACGACAAATCGGCAGACGCCAGCAGGTCGCCGTACTCAGACTTGGGCACAAACTCGAACAAGCGCACATTGGACAGCGACTCGCCCGCAACCCGCCCGGCAATATGCGCTTTTTGCGCCCCGTCGCCGACCAGCGCAAACGAAATCTGCGGGTGCGTGTCCCGCAGCATCCCGGCGGCGTCCAGCACCGTGTCGAAATTGTGGTAGCGCCCGAAATTGCCCGAGTACAGCACCAAAAAGCCATCAATCCCGTGCGCCGCCCGGAACCGGCTGGCTTTGGGGCCGGGCACGATCTCGTCCGGGTTCGAGCCGATGGGGATCGCGGCGATCTTCTGCGCGGACACGCCGTAAGTGCGGGTCAGATGCTCGCCCATGTGCTCACCCAAAACGACGATCTTTTCGGCGGCTTGCAGCCAGTAGCGCTGCGCGGCTCCGAAAACGCGCACAAACGGGTGCCGCTCCGGCAGCACTTTCATTGTCACCGAGCGGTCCGGCTCCAAATCATAGATGATATACACAAACGGCGTCCCGCGCACCTGCCGCAGCGCCTGGGCGGCCAGGGCGCACATCGGCGGCGCGGTTCCGACCAGCACGACATCATACGGGCGCAGCGACATCAGCTTGGAAAAGGCGGCCACGCTGAACAAGAGATTGGCCCCGAGGCGCAGCGCCATCGGCAGCGAATTCGGATGCGGGGTGCCCACCCGATAAATCTTGACTCCGTCCCAGTCTTCAGCCGCCGGCAGCTTGGTTTTCGCCCGCCGGTACAGATTGGTGGACGTGACCACATCAATCTCCAGCGCGGGATCAAACTCGCGCAGGGACCGGACCAGGTCCGACAGCACCGTGCCGGTGCCGCCGGTGTTGTCCGGGTAGAAGAATTCATTGACGATACAGATACGCATGGTGGCTCTTTTACAGGAGAACGGCTTTCTTTTGTTCCCCGATGCTGCGTTACTTAACCTACAAGAACCATGCCAAGTCGGGGGTTCGAGGGCGGCGGAGGCGCAAAAATCTCGTGTTTTTTCGCCGCCGCCGCCCATTTTTTTGCCCCCGCCGCGCTGCGCTCGTTTTTGGCATGGTTCTTGCAAGAGAAGTAACGGGCGATTGCGCGGCTCCGCCGAGCCGTCCTATCTGCCGCGAGACAGACACCGCACAAGACAAAAACATCGCACGAGACAAAGACACCACGCGACCGAGAAAGGCCATTGCATGAAAAAAGCGCTTATTACGGGGATTACCGGCCAGGACGGTTCCTACCTCGCCGAACTGCTGCTGGCGAAGGGCTATGAAGTCCACGGGATTATCCGCCGCGCTTCCACGTTCAACACCAGCCGGATCAACTCCCTGTACGAAGACCCGCACATCAACGGCGTCCATCTGTTCCTTCACTACGGCGACATTTCCGACTCGACCAACTTGATCAAGCTGCTGTACCGAATTCAGCCCGATGAAGTGTATCACCTGGCCGCCCAAAGCCATGTCCGCGTCTCGTTCGACATCCCCGAATACACCGGCGACGTGACCGGCATCGGCACGGTCCGCATTCTGGAAGCTATCCGCGAAGTCGGCCTCAAAACCCGCTACTACCAGGCCGGATCGTCGGAGATGTACGGCTTGGTGCAGGAAGTGCCCCAAAAAGAAACCACCCCGTTTTATCCGCGCTCGCCTTACGGCGCGGCCAAAGTCTACGCCCACTGGATCACGGTCAACTACCGCGAAAGCTACGGACTGTTCGCCTGCAACGGCATTTTGTTCAACCATGAATCCCCCCGGCGCGGCGAAACCTTCGTGACCCGCAAAATCACGCGGGCGGTCGCTCAGATTAAAGCAGGCTTGCAGGACAAGCTGTATTTAGGCAACCTCGACGCCAAGCGCGACTGGGGCTACGCCAAAGAATATGTGGAAGCGATGTGGCTGATGCTTCAGCAGGACCAGCCCGACGATTATGTGGTCGCGACCGGCGAGACCCACACCGTCCGCGAGTTTCTGGAAGAAGCGTTCTCCCATGCCGGCATGAACTGGAAGGACTACGTCGAGCACGATGCCCGCTACGAGCGGCCTGCCGAAGTGGACCTGCTGATCGGCGACCCGAGCAAAGCCAAAGCCAAACTCGGCTGGGAGCCGCGCACGACCTTCCATGACCTGGTCCGGCTGATGGTGGACGAGGAGATCGCGTCCCTGTCGCAGCTTCAGACCCGCCCGAACGTACTGGTAGGGAGCCGATGAGCGAAACCCAAACTGAAATCTCCTGGCCCGACACCCGCGCCGTCGTCACCGGCGGCGCGGGCTTCCTCGGCTCGTTTGTCGTAGATAAGCTGCGGGAGCGCGGCTGCCGCACCGTGATCGTCCCCCGGTCGGCGGAGTACGACCTGCGCGACCGCGACGACATTGTGCGGCTGTACGAAGAAGCGAAGCCCGACGTGGTCCTGCACCTCGCCGCCGTGGTCGGCGGCATCGGGGCCAATCAAGGCAACCCCGGACGCTTCTTTTACGACAACGCGATTATGGGCATTCAGCTTATTGAGTATGCGCGGCAGATGGGGGTCAAAAAGTTTGTCGCCACCGGGACAATCTGCGCGTACCCGAAGTTCACCCCGATCCCGTTCCACGAAGACGCGCTGTGGGACGGCTACCCGGAAGAAACCAACGCGCCTTACGGCCTGGCGAAAAAGATGATGCTGGTGCAGACGCAGGCGTACCGGCAGCAGTACGGCTTCAACGGCATTTTTCTTCTGCCGGTGAACTTGTACGGCCCGCGCGACAACTTCGACCTGAATACGTCGCACGTCATCCCCGCGCTGATCCGCAAATGCGCCGAAGCCAAAGCCGCCGGCCGCGCCGAGATCACGCTGTGGGGCGACGGCACCCCGACCCGCGAGTTTTTGTATGTGGAGGATGCCGCCGAAGGGCTGATCCGGGCCGCCGAGCGCTACAGCGGCGACCTGCCGGTCAATCTGGGGACGGGCGAGGAAATCCACATCAAAGACCTCGCCGCCGTGATCGCCGCCGAAGTCGGCTTTTCCGGCGAAATCATTTGGGACACGACCAAGCCCAACGGTCAGCCGCGCCGCTGCCTCGATGTGACCCGCGCCGAAGCGCTGCTGGGCTTCCGGGCGCAGAACACGCTCCGGCAGGGCATCGCCAAGACCGTCGCCTGGTTCCGGCAGCACGACACCGAGCTGCGCGAAGTGGTGTTTTAAGCAGCGCCTTTGCAGGCTTCAACAAATAGGCGAATGAATTCGCGCCCTTGTTGCCGCGAATTCATTCGCCCGCAAAGATTGCCGGGTACGGCTCTTTGCCTCGGAGCTTCCGCAAGCCCTTTCTTTCGTAGTTGCGCGGGCGGTGCTGCTCCCGCAGATAATACCGTTTGGTATGCAGGGTGTCCAAAAGCTGCAATTCCCAGGCGGGCACGGTCGGGCAGACGGCCCATTCCGGGAAATGCTGCGCCCGGCGCACCCACAGGGCGGCCCAGGCGCGGAGCAGAGCCAGCCGCGCCGATTTCGGGCCGTCGTAAGCCCAGTGCCAGGAAATATACGCATTGGACGCGCCCAGCTTCCGCGCCATCGCGCTGAACCCCTGCCGGGTCAGCCGCGACGGGTCAAAATGGTGCTCGGCGGCCACATCCAGCGCCAGCGCCGTTCGGTAGCCGGCCTCCGTGAGCTGCTGCGAAAACAGCGTTTCATCCCCCACCCCGGTCGCGCCGGGACCCAGCTCGACATCAAACTGCGGAACCCGCTCCAGCACCCGCCGCGAAAACGCCATGTTGGCCCCGACCAGGTTGATCGGGACATCCGGCGGCAGATATTCGGTGGACGCCAGCCAGCGGGCATGCTCGGGCTTCAGCCAGGGTCGCTGAAGATGCGCCGCCAGTGTGACCCCGCCCGCGACAGCGTCCGCCCGGCCCGCCAGGATCGGCGCACACATACCCGCGATCCAGTTCGGCGGCGGGCGCAGGTCGTCGTCGGTAAACAAAAAAATCTCCCCCGCCGCTTCCGCCATTCCCCGGTTGTACGCATACCCTTTGCCGCGCCGAGGCTCGGAAAGGTAACGCAGGGCGATGCTGTCCATCACGCAGGCGCGGACGATCTCCGCTGTGCCGTCGGAGGAACCGTTGTCTACGACCAGCAGCTCGCAGGGCAGATCGGCAGGCGGCGACAGCGCGGCAATAGCCGCGAGGGTCTGCCGCAGGTCGTCCGCGCGGTTGGCCGTGCAGAGAATAATGGAAACACGCGGTATAGGGTTCATAGCGGCGGGTTAGGAAGCGGGTTGACGGCGCACTTTGGCTTGCAGGCGGCGAAGAGCGGGAAGCGCGGTGCAGCGGCTCCACAGGCCGAAGGCGAGGCTCCAGTACCCCGGCGTCAGGGGGCTGCCCCAGTAGCGCGGGGCGCGTTTCCGCAGGTCGGCGTTGTACCGCGCGAAATCGTCCCCGGTCTTTGCGGCGGCGTGGTAGGTGACGCAGGCCAAAATGCGGTCCACGGTCTTAAATCCGAATTCTTTGGAGATACGGGTCCAGTAGTCGAAATCCATGATGTAGTGCAGGCTTTCATCGAGCAGCCCGACTTTTTCCAGCACTTCCCGCCGCCAAAAGATTGTCGGCTGGTGCATCGTGTAGCCTTCCCAGAACTTCAAAAGCTGCCGGTGGCCGCCGTACCCGCCTTTCATGATCACCGAAGGGCGGCCGTCGGGATACACCACCGAGCAGTCGCCGACAATGGCATAGGTCCCGCTGCCGTCGGCAAGCTGCTCGGCGACAAAAGCGAGCGTGCCCGGCAGAAACGAATCGTCGGAGTTCAGCCAGCACACGATGTCTCCGGTCGCCCGCTGCAAGCCTTTGTTGATGGCGTGGCTTTGCCCCCGGTCTTTTTCGCTGACCCAGTACGCGAGCTTGTCCGCGTACTTTTCGATAATCTGTGCGCTGCCGTCGGTCGAGCCGCCGTCAATGACGATGTATTCTAAGTTGGGGTATCCCTGCCCCAGCACGGAAGTCAGCGTGGCTTCGACGAACTGTGCCTGGTTAAACGACGGCGTGACGACGGAAATCTTCGGCAGGATGCTTTTCGGCAGGGTCATGGCAGCTCCATCCAAACAATCAGCGCGGCCAGAGGCGGCAGCGCAGGCTGGCCCACGCCGCCTTCCCGGAGCCGCCCGACAGCCAGTCGCCGGCATCAAAATAAGGCATAGCGGCCCGCTGCAAGGCGGCCCCGTGCGGGACATGCCCCTCCGCCTGGCCGGGTATCCAGACGGCGCTTCGGAGCGCCGGCTGCGGCGTGCCCACAAAGCAGACTTTGTGGGCGAACGGCAGCCGGTCGAACGCTTCCAGGTGCGCCTGAGTCACCCGGTCCGCGCCGTCGAGGCGGTAATGGTTGTCGTGATCGCAGAACTTCACAAACAGCGTGTCGTCGGCGGCGGGGATGCGGGCGACCCGGCGCTCCCATTTGTCCCGCGCTTCGGCCTCGGTTTTGCTGTGCAGAAACTGGATTTCAATGTCGTCGTCGAGCTTGCCGATAGGATACTCCCCGGCATGGTCCCGGCGGTAGGCGTTGATGGCGGGCCGCCGGGATTCGCCTGCGAAGGTCAGCGGCCGGTTGATCACATCGCGGAACCGGGACAGCAGATTAAGGTAGCAGTCGGGGTCAAGAAACAAGCCGACAAACGGCGTCTCGTAAGGTATGCCGAGGTCCTGGTAGACATGAGCGCCCCAGCAGTTGTTCGAAACAATGGTGAAATGCCGCCCGCGCAGCTTGGACCGCAGCAGGGCATTGTAAACAGTCTGGCGTTTGATCATTGGACTTTCAGCGCATTTCCATAAAAATTTCAGCGCATTTCCATCACCGGCCACACGTCCTGCGCGGGCGCTTTGCCGAAGATTTGCGGGAACTTCCGGCGCAGGAGCGGCCCGGCCAGGCGCAGCAGGCGGCGGCGCTTCAGCCCGGCCATAAACGCATCCACGGCCTCGCCCGACTTGCAGCATTCTTCGTACAGCGCCCGCGTCGCCGGGCCGGCGTGCCGTCCGTAAATTTCGGCCAGCTCGGCCTGCCGCCGGCCGCCGCCGGTCCCGGTCTTGTGGGCGTCATGCAGGCGGTACACCGACAAGTATTTGTCCACAGCCGTAAACGCGGCCCCGGCTTTCTCGGCCCGCAGGAACCAGTCCCAGTCGAAGCTGAAGTGCAGCGCTTGATCGAGCGGCCCGATCTTGTCCCAGGCGGTCTTGGTCCAAAACGCGCTGGGCTGAATAATATAGTCATGGAGCGTCAGCGGCATGCGCTGGTGCCGCCCCGCCACATCACTGCCGCTGATCTGCGGGCTGCCTTCGCTGAGATGCAGGCAGTTCCCGAACACGATCCCCACTTCGGCAGGGGAAAGCCGCCCCGCCGCAAAGGCCAGCGCTCCCGGCAGGTACATGTCGTCGGAGTTCAGCCAGCCTAAAATCTCGCCGGTCGCGCGGGCGAACCCGGCATTGATCGCCGCCGCCTGCCCGCCGTCTTTCTCGCTGACCCAGTACGCCAGGTGCTTTTCATGCTTTTTGATCACTTCGACGCTGTTGTCGGTCGAGCCGCCGTCCATGACAATATACTCCAAATTGGGATACCCCTGCCCGAGCACCGACTGGATGGTATCGCCGAGAAACTGCCCTTGATTGTACGACGGCGTCACGATGGTGATCTTAGGGGTAGTCATGCCGCCTCCTGCGCGATTTCGACAAAAGCTCTGCCGAACGCCTGCGTTCGCGGCAGCAGGCAGGCCCGCGCCTGCTCTTCCAAGTGCAGGCTCGGACCGGGCTTCGCCGCCGCGTCAACCTCGCGCATCGCTGCCGCCAGCGCGGCGGCGTCGCGTGGGTCGAAGTAGACCGACTCCGGCGGGTCCTGCTCGCGGTGAACGGCCAGCGACGACAGCAGCATCGGCTTGCCGACCGATTTGGCTTCTTCCACCGTGGTGCTCCATCCCTCAAACAGCGACGGCTGCAAAACGGCCAGCGACTGGCGCATGAGCTGGAACGTGTGGGCATGCGGAACCATGCCGAGCAGGATCATCCGGTCGCGCAGGCCGTGGCGGGCGATTTCCGTCAGCAGCCCCGCGAAGTGGCCGGGGTGGCGGACATCATATGTGTTGCCGGTGCAGACAACGGCAATGTCCGGGGCGGACTGCGTCAGCAGGGCGAGCGCTTCAATCACGACAGAATGGTTTTTGTGCTTCCAGAACTGGTTAGGCAGATAAAAAAAGCGCTCCGGCAGAGCGTACTCCCGGCACATGCCGCCGGGGTCGGCGGCGTAAATATCGGACGGCACCTGAGCGACAAACGACAGCACCCGGCCTTTGGCCGCCGAGGCCGGAGCAAACCGGGCGAAATCGTTTAAAGCGTCCCGGCTGCTGACCGCAATCCGGGCCGCGTCCTGAGCCGCCTCGGCGAACAAGCGGCTTCGGTCGGCGTTTTCTTCCGGCGTAAACATTTCCGGGTAGTGCAGGTGCTGAAAATCGTACAGCCAGGTGATCACCGGCACGGCAAAATCCGGGCCGTAGCTTTCCCGCCCGAAAACGCAGCTCACTCCGGCGGCTTTCAGAAACCGCCCGGTCTGCCGCCGCTGTCCCCGGACGCCGCGCAGCCGGCGGAGAACACGCGCCGGCAGGGTCCGCGCCCGCAGGTCGGGACGCATCAGCACGGCGTCCGCGTAGGACCGCAGACCGGCCACCCCGGCGGCATCGGCTTCCGAGGCGAACACGCTGACCTGCGGGCGCTCGGCGTCCTCAAGGGATTTCAGCGCGGTCAGCAGATTTTTGAGGTAAACCGTTCCTCCGGTCCAATACATTCCATCAATGTAGCTGACGGCAAGATTCAACAGTTATCGCTCCGATTCCGACAGCTCGCGGATTACTCGCGCCGGGTTGCCGGCCACGACCGTCCAGGGGGCGACGCTTTTGGTGACGACGCTGCCTGCCCCCACTACGGCGCCCTCGCCGACCGTCACGCCTTTAAGAATTGTCACCCGCGCCCCGATCCAGGCTTTGTCGCAGATCGTCACCGGGGCCATGGCGACATGCGACCAGTCTTTTCGGCCCTGCTGCCAGTCTAAAACATCGTTTTTGCGCTGCGAAAACGCCAGCGCGTGTGAATCATGGTCCATTATCAATCCCTGATAGGCAATCTGGACATCATCGCCGACGGTGATTTTGCAGGCCGCCGCCAGCAGTGTTCCGCCGCCGAGGTGGCAGCGAGCGCCGATCCGCACCGCCGCATGCGCGTTTTCCAGCGCAATCTGGCACTCGACATCGCTCTGCGCTCCGATTGCCAGCGAGCACCCTTCCGGCTCGCGTGCGGTCAGGTAGCAGGCCCCGGTTACGGCCCCGGCCCCCACTTCCAGCCGCGAGCCGAGCAGGCGGGTCCAAACCGTTCTTTGGTCCGGCTCGGCGGCGGCGTACCGCCGGATGCGCCGGACAATTTTTCGCAGAATCACTTTCATAAACAGTTGCGTTTCACCCCGCCCGCAGCGGCCGGATGATCGGCGTGACCTCGCAGCGGTACAGCACCCCCGGCGGGACATCTTTGGTCACCAGGGACCCGGCGGCGATCACGCTGCCCGCGCCGATGCGGACGCCTTTCAAAATCGAAACGCCGAAGCTGATCCAAACATCGTCCTCAATCACCACCGGAGCGGCGCTGACTCCCGGCAGCTCGTCCCAGGAGCGCGGGGTATCGCCGCTCACGCTGCGCGTGTGGTGCCGGTGCCGCTCCTGGGCATCCAAAGAATGCGCGGTGTTGTCGGTGATGCTGACATTGTGCGAAATCAGCACCCGGTTTCCGATCTGAACCGACTCCATCGCCCAAATCTCGCTTCGGTGCCCGACATAACACCCGTCGCCGACCGTGATCCGGCCGCCGTGCGGAAACACCAGCAGCTTGCCCAAAATCAGCGAGCCGCCGCCGACCGCGATCCGGGCGGCGTCCCCGGAGCCGTTTTCGATCCGGCCTTCCGGCGCGATCTCGGCGGCCGGCGACAGGGTGGCGCAGAAGCCCGCCTGCTGCGCTTCGCGGGCATGCGCGGCCAGGCTTCCGGCGATCCAGCGGACAATCTTCGCTTTGGGCCGTCCGAGCAGGCGGGTCTTAAGTTTGGCGGCGGGTCCGTTCATTCTAGTTCAGCAATTTTAACGTTCAGCACTTTTAACGTTCAGCACTTTTAACGTTCAGCACTTTTAACGTTCAGCACTTTCAACGCGCCGCGCCCGAAAGCCGGGCACGCAGATTGAGCCTGGACTTCAGGGCGCGAAGCCGGCCGGCGGCTTGGGCCAGCGCCGTCGGGGGCGCTCCCCAGCAGCGCTCCAGGAACGCTTGATCGAACTTCGGGTCGGGCGACTCGCGGCCGGGCCTAACCAGCGGAAAAGTCAGGGCGGACACGGGAAGACAGCTCAGGGCATTTGACTCCGCCGTGTGGGTCGCATCCGGCCGAAAGCCGATGTTGCTGACCAGGTTGACTTTCGGCGTGAGGCTGAGGCCCCGGCGAACAGCGCAGCTAAACCACCACTGCGTGTCCCAGGTGTTGTTGACCATCCGGGACTGCGCTTCAAACGCCTCAGCAACTTTGATCTTCTGCGGGCCGTAATAGTCCAAATCGCTTGTTTTTTTGTAGTCCGGCCAGGCACTCATCTCGTAATCGTAATGCCGCCAGGCACGCCGCCAGGACGCCCAGCCCCAAATGGAAACCAGGCGGCAGAACCGATAGCTTTCCGCAAGGCGCTCGTCCGGCAGGACATTGGTTCCGGCCACCAGCATCACCCGCTCGTCGCTCCGGTACTCTTCCAGCATCTGCCGGCAGAACGGAAAAAACGACGGGTCGGGCAGGCAGTCGTCTTCCAAAATAATCGCTTCCTCGACCTGCTCAAAGACCCAGGACAAGCCCGACGAAACGCGCGGGCCGCAGCCCAGGTTGATGTCGGAATAGTTTCGCAGAACCTCGCAGTCCCAGTCCACCCCGTCGATCACCGCCCGCGCCGCGCGGCATTTTTCGGCTTCGTCCGGCGTGCGCGGCCCGTCCGCAATCACCAGCAGCGTCTTCGGCTGCGCCCGGCGAATCTCGGCAAAGACCCGCGCCGCCGTGTCCGCGCGATTGAAGATGATAAACGCCACCGGCGTCTCGAGCGGCATAAGCTAAAACGCCTCGGTGTTCCAGGAAAAGTCCGCAAACACGGCCCCATGCGCCGTGCCGTCTTCGGTGATGGTTCCCGGATACGGCATGACAGGCGAAACATCGAAATGGCAGGCGCTTTCGTAGAAGTCAATCACGATGCCCGGCGTGCAGAGCGACAAGTCCAGCCAGTACGAGCCGGGCTTCAGCCAGGGGGTGCGGAACGAAAACTCGCCGCGAATCGTCTGGCCGTCTACCACTCGGTGCTCCATCAGCCGCGAGTCGCACTGCGCGACCATTTCCCCTTTGCTGTTCATGATATGAGCGCCGAGATACATCTGACCCAGCGTTTCCCGGCGGCGGCTCAGGGAGAACCGGAACTTTTTTTCTTCCGCGCCGGTGAACAAGTCTTTTTCCGCCGCGATGCGGTCGAAGCGGTATTCCCCGGTGCCGGGCCGGCGGTCCGGGTCGCTGTTTGCCGCCGCGCCCGGACCGGAAAACTCGCCGAGGTACAAGTCAATCACTTTTTTGATGTCGCCCTGATACAGCAGCTTGCCGTTTTTCAGGAAGATGCCCTGGGTGCACAGCAGGGACACCGACTGCATGTTGTGGCTGACAAACAGCACGGTCCGGCCGCTGCTCGCCACATCCTGCATCTTGCCGAGGCATTTCTTCTGGAACTCGGCGTCGCCGACCGCCAGCACTTCGTCAATAATCAAAATTTCCGGGTTCAGGTGGGCGGCGACGGCGAACGCCAGCCGGACATACATGCCCGACGAATACCGCTTGACCGGCGTGTCCAAAAACTTGGCGACCCCCGAAAACTCGACAATCTCATCGAACTGCCGGGAAATCTCGCTTTTTTTCATGCCCAAAATCGCGCCGTTGAGAAAGATGTTTTCCCGGCCCGTCAATTCCGGGTGAAAGCCCGTGCCGACTTCCAGCAGGCTGCCGACCCGCCCGTACAAATCAATTTTGCCCCGTGTCGGCTCGGTGATGCGCGACAAAATCTTCAGAAGCGTGCTTTTGCCCGCGCCGTTGCGGCCGACCACCCCGACGACATCGCCTTTTTTGATGTCGAAGTCCAGATCGGTCAGCGCCCAGAACGTGTCTTTTTCAATGCGGGCCAGCGGGTTTTTCAGCTTGTGCATCAGCGCCTCGCCCATGGTCGAGTGCTGCTCGGCGTTTTTGGCGATGGTGTACGATTTGGACAGCCCGCGCACGGAAACCGCGACATCGGACGCCGCGTCCGAGAGGCCGGCGGCAGCGGCGGGCCGGGCAGCGGGCAGGACGGTCTCGGGCAGGCTCGTTTCGGGCAGGGTCGTTCGGGACATGGGCAGGCTCACTTTCAGCGGCAGTTACTTGTCGCGCCAGGCGGCGGCGCAGCGGCGCAGGCCGTCGGCCAAAGGCTCGGGCTGCCAAAGCGGCAGCAGCGAGCGCAGGCGGGACGCATCCCCCGCCCAGCGCACCGGGTTTCCGGTCTGCGCCGCCCCCCGGCAGGTCACCGGCTTGCCGGAGCCGCAGGCGGCGGACAGCAGATGCGCCAGCTCCAGCACCGGCGTTTCCTCGCCCCGGCACAAATTGATCACCGACGCGCCGGGCTGGGTCAAGCGGGGATGCGCCGCCAGCCCCAGCAGGGCTTCGGCAATCTCGTCCACCGACAGGTAATCGCGCGACTCCCGCCCGGTTCCCTGAAGCGCGACCCCCGGCGACGGCCCGGTCATCTGGGAAAACAATTCCCACACTAAAAGCCGCCGCTGACGCGGGCCGAACACCGAAAACACCCGGCACACGGCCACCGACAAGCCGAAGCACTCGGCATACTCCCGCGCCAGCAGCTCGCAGGCGGCTTTGTGGAACCCATACGGCGACACCGGCGACACCGGGGCGTCCTCGCCGACCGGCAGCGCCGCCGGGTTGCCGTACACCGCCGCGCTGGACGGAAACAAGATCACCGGACGCACCCCCGACAGGCGAATGCTTTCCAGGGTGTTCGCCCAGGTCAGCACCGCCGCCCGCAGGTCTTCCAGCGGCGCAGTCAGCGAGCCGCCGACCGACGCCGTCCCCGCCCCGTGCAGAACGGCGTCGGGCGCAAACTCCCGGATCGTCTCGGCCAGCGGCGCGGACAGCACATCGGCCTGCATGTACCGCCCCGGCCAGTCCGCTTCCGGCTGGCTCGACCGGGCAATCCCGAGAACGTCATGCCCCGCCGCCGCCGCCCAGCGTCCGACCGAGCCGCCGACAAACCCCCGGCTGCCCGTCACCAGCAGCTTCATCGGCGCTTGCTCCCGCCGCTTCTCTTAAATAACATCCGCAAACTTCTTTTCCATCTTTTTGAACGAAAACGCCCCGAGCACAAACACCGTGAGCGTGACGGCGACGGCGTAAGCGACATTGTTCCAGGCCGGAGCGCTTGTGCCCAGCAGAGACCAGCGGAACGCTTCCAGCAGGCCGGTCAGCGGGTTGATCTCGAAGATCACCTTGTACTTGGCGGGAATCAGCGCGGCGGAGTAAGCGACCGGGGACGCATACAAAAGAAACTGGGTCAGCACCGGCAGAATAAACTGCACGTCGCGGTAGGACACCATCAGCGCCGACGTGTACAGGCCGATGCCGGTGGCGAGCAGGATCACCAGCAGCAGCCAGACCGGCAGCAGCAGCACGGCGGCGGTCGGCACGACATGGTTGATCGCCATCAGCGCGACCATCATCACCAGCGCGACCCCGAAGTCTATCAAGGTCGAGAAAACCGTGGACAGCGGCAAAGCCAGGCGGGGAAAGTAAACTTTAGACACCAAATTGGAGTTTTGCAGCAGGCACCCGCTGGTTTTGGTCAGGGTGGAAGAAAACGCGTTCCATGCCAGCAGGCCCGCATAGGAGAAAACCAGGTAGGGAACGCCGGCGGGCGCAGGCAGCTTGGCGACTTTGCCGAACACAAAGGAAAAGATGCCGGCAGCGATGAGGGGCTGCAAAACGACCCAGACCACGCCGAGCGCGGTCTGCCGGTAGCGCAGCTTCACGTCGCGCTGGGCGAGGGTGGTCAATAAATCACGGAACTGCCACAGCTCACGCAGGTTGATCGCCTGCCAGCCCGCTGTCGGCTGGATCGTCAAGTGAGGTTTCGGGGAAATTGTCTCCATAAAGCTCCGTTCGAAGAGTCGCGCTCACGGGCAGGGCGCAGGTATTTTACCACATTCCCGCTGAGTCTTCTGCTTCTCTTAGTCTTCTTCTTCTGCAAAAACCATGCCAACCCCGCCGGTCCCAGAGGAATTGTTGCTCGTCCCGAAGGAATTGCGGCACGGCGCTACCCCGGCGGCTGCCGCCGCAGCGCGGCATCAAGGCGGCAAACAACAGCAATGCCGCCTTCGACGCGCAGCGTCACGCGCTTCCCCAGCGCTTCGTTGAGCAGCCCCCCCGCCCCCACCGCCAGCGGATGATTGTCCAGCGGCCAGCGGACGCCGCCGAGGCTGACGCGGGCCAGGCCGTCAAACGACAGCAGCGAGACCGCATCGCCGGGCGCGGTTTCCAGAACCATCTCGCCCCGCACGGCCAGCGTTTCAGCGCCGTCGGACACAAACACTATGGGCAACGCCGGGTGCTCGGCCCGCCAACGCAGCAGCAGCGCCAGATTGCCGAGCGTGTGGTCTATCCGCCGCCCCGCGGCCCCGGCGATGGTCAGAAAGTCCGCGCCTCGCTCCCGCGCGATCTCCACGGCTTTTTCTAAATCGGTGCGGTTCTGATCGGGGGTCGCGAGAAACTCGGCGTCGGGCAGGGCCAATTTGGCAGCGTCCAACTCCAGCGAGTCGAAGTCCCCGCTGACAACGTCCGGGCGGACGTCAAGCCGCGCCGCCGTCAGCGCCGCGCCGTCGGTCGCGAGAAAGAGGTCATGCGACGCCACCGCTTGGGCCAGAAACCCCGCGCTCGGCGGCTCGCCGTTGGCTAAAATAAAAACGCGCATGGACCCCCCCGCCCCAATTCTGGGGAGCCATACAGAGAGGAAGGGCGCGAGGCGCGGCGCTCCCCATCTCTTTTCCGACTCCGGCTCCCCAGAATTGGGGCGGGGGGGCTTCTTCTAATCATAGCCGTAGTAATAGCCGTCGCTGAACGTTTTGCCGTCGGGCGTCGCGGCGGTTTTGTTGAACTCCGCCGCCGAAGTCAGAAACTTTGCATGGCCGTCTTCAAAGATAAACGTCGCCCCGCGCGGATGCCACTGCCGGTAATAGCCCGCGTAGCCGTATTGGTTGCCGGGGTCTTGGTCGGCAGCGGCCCACGGCATCATCTCATCGCGCATCAGGCGCGTGTTCGACGGCGCGGCAAAGTCGGCATTGGCGACGGTGTGCGGCACGGCAGGCGTCAGGCCCGCCGCCGTCATCGCCGCGCTGTCGTCCATCTGCACATTGTCTTCATGCGAGCCGCTCGGCCCGCCGGCAATCGTGTAGCACGCCTGGGTGAACCGATACGACGAGCCGTAAGTGTCATGGTAAGACTTGCCGCCCGTCGCCGGCCCGCCGCCGTCGTCGGGGCACCCGAACAGCGCGGGCGACTTGGTAAACGACGCCAGCGCATCTTCGACGCCTTTGTGGCCCGGCGTCCCCGGCGCACCGCCCGAGACTACTGTGTTGTACGCTTGAAAGATCGGCATGGCTTCGTCGGCATCTTGCAGGTACTGGGTCACAGCCAGCCCAATCTGCCTGCCGTTCGAGACGCACGCCGTCCGGCGGGCATTCTCGCGGACGCCTTGAAAGACGGGAAACAAAATCGCGGCGAGAATCGAGATAATCGCGATGACGACCAGCAGCTCAATGAGTGTAAACGCGCGGGCAAGAGACTTCAAGTTGATTTCCTTTGCAGTGAGCGTCCGTAAAGCGTGACGCAAAAAAGGCCGCCGGCCCCGAGGAACAACGGGGAGCGGCGGCCAAAATCTGCAAAGGGTTTTGCGGAGAAGTCCGGCCTCCCGCTTCCCTACGCCGGCATGACCCGGATCAGGTTCGTGGGGTTGGCAGTGCCTCTCAGCCGCCCCTTCAAAGCAAGTTTGAAGGAGCGGCACCCCCAGCGGTCTGGAATATGCTTTTATTGTAGCCGGGCAGTGACGGAAAAGTCAAGATGCGGCATGATGCGCGTCTTCTAAATATCGGGTCAGCAGCGTGGTCGCGGCTTCAATATCGGCGATGCTGGCGGTTTCGTTGACGGTGTGGATATAGCGGGTCGGCAGAGACAGCGTAAAAGTCGGCACCCCGGCGCGGGACAAGTGGATCGCGCCGGCATCGGTGCCGCCGCCGGACAAAATCTCTAATTGGTACGGGATGCCGTGCGTTTCGGCCAGGTCCCGAAACCGGCGCAGCAGCTTCGGATCGCTGAGAGCCATGCCGTCCATGATTTTCAGCGCGGGGCCGCCGCCGAGGCGGGTCACTTGGTCAGGGCCGTCCACGCCGGGAAAGTCGCTTGCGATGATCACGTCGAGCGCGATGCCGATGTCGGGCTGCAGGGCATAAGCAGCGGTTCGGGCGCCGCGCAGGCCGACTTCCTCCTGCACAGTCGCCACCGCCGCGATCTCGGCGGCATGCGGGCCGACCGCCCGCAGCGCTTCAATCATCACAAAGACGCTGAGGCGGTCATCCAAACACTTGGAAACGACGTTGCTGCCGATCCGCTCGGTGGTCCGAGCCATCGTCACCATATCGCCGATCTCCACTTTGGCTTTGACCTCTTCGGCCGGCAGTCCTAAGTCTATGAAAAACTCCGCCATTTTCGGCGGCTTTGCCAGCTCCTCGGGGGTCAGCAGATGGATCGGCTTCGCGGCAGGCATCAGTGTCCCCAGCAGAGTTTCGCCGGCAAACCCGTGAACATGCACCCGCTGGGCGACCATCGTGCGCGGGTCCCAGCCGCCGACCGGCTGGACCCGCAGAAAGCCTTTGTCGTCCACATACTTGACCAAAAAGCCGATTTCGTCGGTGTGCGCCGCCAGCATGACGCGCGGCCCGCCGCTGCCGTTTTTAATCGTGCCCTTTTTGATTGCAATCACATTGCCGAGCGTGTCCGTCGAGATTTCGTCGGTCAGCGGGGTCAGCTCGGCAATCACCAGGTCGCGCACTTTGTCTTCGCGGCCGGAAACGCCGGGCGTCTCGCAAAGTTTTTTTCAGCAGGTCAAAGTTCAAGGGCATAGGGGACTTTCTAGGACGGGTGAATCAAAACCGTGCCGGAGCGCGAAACTTCCGCCCGCAGCAGGCGCGTTTCGGGGTCGAAAGTGAACGGCACCGGAGCGCCGTCCTGCGACACACCGGCAGGCGGCGCGTCGCACCGGGCGGCCAGCGGGCCGCCGCCACGCAGGGTGACGGCGTACCCGCCGCCCGGCTCCGAGCCGTGCGCGGCAATCGCGCCGAATGAGTTGAGCTTGTCGGCAAGGCCAATCGGCGTGACACTGCCGACAATCGGAACCAGCGTGAAAATCTCAAAGCCCAGCGGCGGCAGGGACAGCGCCCAGGAGTCGTTCGGGCCGAGCGTTCGCAGCTCGCTGCGGGTGTGGGCGTACACGGCAAAGCGCTCGCCGCGCAGCCCCGGCACATCGGCGGGCGAGACGGCTCCCGAAAGCACCAAAGATGCCGACGGGTCATAGCGGGCGTTGAAGACGCCGACCAGGCCGGCGTCCCCGCACCGATTAAAGATTTTCAAGAGAACATCGTCGCGGGTCGGGTCGGCAAACAAGCAGTCGGGCGTCGGACGGCCCGGCAGGTCGGCCCGCAGCGCCGCGCCGTCCGGCAGGACCAGCGTGCGAAGCAGGGCGAAGTCCTGGCTGCCCGGCTTGTCCGATACATACACCGGGCCGCCGCTGACCGCCCGGCCGGCGGCATGAAACGCCCCCGCCGGATGGCCCGATTGGAACATATCCCAGTCGGGATGGACAAACTCGCCGAACCACGCCCCGACCTGCGCGTTGGTGTACAAATGGAGGCCGTGCGACGCCGGGTCGTTCGGCCAGAAATCGGTAGACGTGCGGGTCAGCGTGGACGCCGGGGCCGAGTACAGCATCTCGCTCGCGCACGACATGCAGTTGATCAGATTGCCCCGGAAATGAGCCTGCGCCGACCCTTCCAGCGCTTCCCGGTACCGCTGCATCAAAGCCACCCGGCCGCCGAGGCCCGACGCCACCGATTCCAAAGTCGCCTGGCTGTCTACTTTGACCCCGTCCACGCCCTGCCCGCGCAAGTGCCGGTGGTAATCGTGGAAAAACCGCGCGATATGGCGCGGCGAAATTGTCCCGACAAAGCCGCCGAAGTAGTCGTCCATGTCCGGCATATGACCCAAAATGCCCGGCGAGCTATGCCGCCGCTTCGGCTGGGCTTCATACCCCGGCAGAGCCGCATCGTCTACCCCGCCCCAGTAGCCGTTCATGGCGTGCCAGACCAGAAATGTCTCGATGCCGAACTCGGCCTTGCTCATTCGCACGGTCGGGCCGAGGTCGCCGGGGAACTTGGCGTTTGCCGCAAACCCCGTCAAACGAGTCTCGCCCGACGGCGCGGTTTGGACGCTCTGCCAGCCGTCGTCTAAAATCAGATACTTCGGCGCTGCGCCGGAGCCGCGAAAGCTTTCCAGGCCCTCGCGCACTTTGTCGTGCGAGACTTCGCCGTAGAACGCATCCCAGGTGCACCAGCCGAATTGATCGGCAAACAGCGGCAGCGGCTTGTCCCGCCGCAAGGGGTTCCCGCCGAGCCGGGCGGCGACGCTGTGCGCCGCCGCTTCCAGCAGCGGGTACGGGTCGCGGCCCGCCGCGACAAACAGGCCGGTGACGCTGTCCGTAACCGTCGCGGGATCGCCCGATTCGGCGACTACTTCCAGAGCGTCGGTTTCGGTGCCTTGCAGGGCCATGCGGAACGCGCCGTCAAGCAGCGGCACGAGCAGAACGCACACGCCGCCTTCCCGCTCCGCCAGCAGAAACTGCGTTTCCGCCGGCACGTCGCCGGTCCGCGTCCCCGCGCGGGGCCGCATCCAGTACGGCTCGTACCGATGGCCGCCCGTGAAGCGGCACAGGCCCGGCAGTGTTCCGGCGGCGAAGACATGACGAGCGGCGGGGGCGGGCGCGGCGAAGCGCAGAAACACCCCGACGCCGCCGGGGTCGGCTTCCGCCGTCACCGTGTCCGGCAGGCCCGCCAGCAGGGCGAGGCCGTTCCAGGTCAGCGCGTCGCCGTTGATCTTTAACTGGTTTTCTGGCATGGAGTTTTTAAGGAGCGGGCCAGACTTGCGGCAGGGCGGCGGGGCGCTCGGCGGTGCTTTGCATGGCGTAGTATTTGGACTGCTCCGACGAATCGAGAAAGCCCCACATGGCTTCCAGCACATGAAACGTCAGCGCCCCGCCCGCCCGCGCCGGGCGATTTTCGCGCAGAGCATACGCCATGTCGGCGACCCCGAGGCCCCGGCTCGGGTCGGCATAGCCGTGGGTCAAGGGCACGTCTTCCCAGCCGCTCCCGCCGCCCCGGTTGAGCTGGACCGGGCCGCCGAACGAGTTCGGGTCAGGCACCAGCAGCGAGCCGCGCGTGCCGTGGAGTTCAATCGGCGGCAGGGTCGAGGCCCAGGTATCGAACGACATAATCAGCGTCGCCGCCGCGCCGTTGGCGAAGTCCGCCGTGCCGGAGATATGGGTCGGCGTGTCTACCGTGATGGTCTGGCCGTTCTTCGGGGCGCTCGTGATTGTGCGCTCGGGAAATGTCTTGCGGGCCGACCCGGAAATCCGCACAATCGGCCCCAGCAGAGACACCAAGGCCGTGAGATAATACGGCCCCATGTCAAACAGCGGTCCGCCGCCGGCTTTGTAGTAGAATTCCGGGTCGGGATGCCAGGACTCATGCCCACGGCAGAGCATAAACGCCGTCGCCGCCACCGGCTCGCCGATCAAGCCGTCGTCAATCACTTTGCGGCAGGTTTGCAGCCCTGCGCCGAGAAACGTATCGGGAGCGCCGCCGATGAGCACCCCGTGTTCGGCGGCGACCCGCAGCAATTCGCGCCCTTCGTCGCGGGTCAAAGCCAGCGGCTTCTCGACATAGGCGCTTTTGCCGGCATGGAGGGCCGCCAAGCAGACTTCGTAATGGGCTTTGGGGATGGTGAGGTTGACGACGATTTCAATTTCGGGATCGGCCAGCAGCTCGGCGACGGTGCAGGCTTTCGGAACGCCGTGCTCGGCGGCTTTGGCTTTGGCCCGGTCCAAGTCCAAATCGGCGCAGGCGGCGACCGTGAAAACCGGCAGGCGCTTGGGGGTCTCGAAATACGCGTTGCTGATGTTGCCGCAGCCGACAATGCCGACTTTGACGGGGGACGGGGATGTGCTCATAATGCTCCTCTAACAATGCTCCTCTGCGCGTGGAAATCGCTGCCGTAGGATGGCAGTTATCATACACGAAACCGAGGGCAAAGTCAACGGGCGTTTTTGAAGCGAAACGGCAAACGATGCCACGGATTTCAATCCCGATTCCACGGATTGAAATCCGTGGCTCCGGGCGGCCTTATCGCGGGCCTACGGCAACGGCGGCTTCTCGGTCTTCTTTGGTTTCGGCGTCGCGCCCCTGGCCGCTTTTCTCGGTCACAAACCTTACCGCAGGGGAGTCGCCGGCCGTCTCGTACTTTTTCCACTTGTAAACCAGCATCGAGATCAGCCAGCCGAGCACAAATGTCCCGATAATCACAAAGCCCAAATTGTCGAAGTTGAGCCGCCCGACCGTATCCCAAAACGCCCCGCGCAGGTGAAACTGCGCCTGCACGATTTGCAGCAGCTCGTAAGTGCCGACCACAAACGCCACCAGAACCGACAGGAGCGTAATACACAGGTTGTAGTACAGCTTGCGGATCGGCTTGATGAACGCCCAGCCATAAGCGCCGAGCATCAGTATCCCGTCGGCGGTGTCCACCAGGCACATGCCGACTGTGAACAGCGCCGGCAGCAGCATGATGGTCCAAAACGGCATCCCGGTCTGCCCGCCGTTCGCGGACACGGCCAGAATGCCGACTTCGGTGGCCGTGTCGAAGCCCAGCCCGAACAAAAACCCGATCAGGTACATGTGCCAGCTTCGGCTGACCATGCGAAACAAAGGCCGGAAAAAGCGCCCGATCAGCCCCCGGTTCGCCAGGTACTGATCTACGTCCAGATCGTCGTACTGCTCGCCCCCGGCGACCCGCTTGAACGCCCGGAACAAGTCAATCATCACAATCAAATTGATGATGCCGATGAGATACAAAAAGCAGCCTGAGATAACCGTGCCGATGACCCCGCCGACACTTTTCCACTGCGGCAGATGGTGCTGCACATACGCGGTCGAAAGCGCCAGCGCCGCGCAGAGCAGGACCACAATCGTGGAGTGCCCGAGCGAAAAGTAAAAGCCGACTCCGAGGGGCTTTTTGCCTTCCTGCATCAATTTTCGGGTCGTGTTGTCAATCGCCGAGATATGGTCGGCGTCTACCGCGTGTCTTAATCCGAAGCCGTAGGCCAGCAGGCCGGTAGACATCAAAAGCGCGAACGAGTGGGAAGCATGCCAGGTCAGCAGCCAAAACAGGGCATTGGCGGCGACCAGCAAAGTCATCAGCAGCGTAATTCGGGTACGGGTTCGCATGAAAGGGTCAATTCTAATCAAGACGAGCGGGAGGCTTTTTTGTCGGCGGGCGCTTTTTCGAGCAGCGCGGCAAACTCTTCCAAATCGGCCTGCGTGACAGGCGGCAGATCAAACTGCTTGTACACATCGCGGACGGCCCAGGTCAGCACTTCTTCGGACACGGCGCTTTTGGAGCGGTCCAGCTTGTCGCTGATCCGCGCCAGCATCAAATGCAGCGCCAGCGGGACGCGCAGCGACAAGTTGCGCGAGCCGAGGGCGGTCCCCGCCAGCCGCTCTTGTTCCTGCGCGGCCAGATGGCTCAGCTCGTGCTTGATCCAGTCCTGAAGGCCGCTTTCGCTTTCAAACTCATGTCCGGTCATAGCTCTCCTCATCATAGCATATTACAGACGCAATTACGCTGTTTTCGAATTTCTTACAATCTTCGGCAAAAATGAACGATTTTTGCCCGAAGTGTGCCACACTGTTTCCGGCTCTTCATAGCCTTAGAAAACGAGTCCTGACTTATGTGCCGCAAACCCTGCGCTTCCCGCCAAGCATTTACACTGATTGAGCTGCTCGTCGTCATCGCCATTGTCGCGATTCTCGCCGCGATTTTGTTTCCCGTCTTTCAGAAAGTCCGCGAAAACGCCCGGCGGTCCGCCTGCTTGTCCAACGAAAAGCAGATCGGCCTGGCCGCGACCCAGTACATGAACGACAACGACGGCGGCTTGTACCACCACCACGAAGATTATGTTTTGGACGACGGCACGCAGACCCATACCCTGCCGGCCACCCCTGACGCGTGCGTGGGCGGCGGCGCGGGCAACTCCAACGCCGAAAAGCCCTGGGCGATCTTTTTTCAGCCATATTTATCGAGCCGCGACGTGATCTACTGCCCCGACGACTCCGCGCTCCGCTCGCCGCAGAAAGTCAGCACGCTTGACGCGTACAACGGCGGCATCGCCGATTTGGGCCAGGAATGCAAAGTGTCGCCGAACGGCGAGCAGTGTCAATCCGAGCAGGCCACCCATCGCTACGCGATGTGGAGCTACCTGCTGAATTCGATCTTCACGCACAAATCCTGCCGCTACGCGACCACCGGCGTCCTGCCGACTTACGCGACCGAAGCGGCGCTGAACGCGCTGCCCGACCAGAACATTATCATGTTTTCCGAGCGCAACTCGGCGGCTTTGGACGACTGCGCGAACGGCAATGATACGGAGTGCCCCAACGGCGGCTGGGGCTATGTCCCGCAGGACGATTACGATACCTGGCCCGGCGAAGCGAGCTTGGTGCGGAACGGCACTGGAACTTCCCATCCCGATGAAGGCTGGATTGCCTACAAGCGGCACAACGGCGGCGCAAACTATCTGTTCTACGACGGCCACGCGAAATGGATGCGCTGGAGCCAGGCCCGGCTTTATGAGTATCCCGACCACAACCCGGACAAGTACAACCCCGGCGGCGTCCCGGTGGTTTTGCCGGGGTGAGCCGGAGACAAACAGGGCCACGGATTGAAATCCGTGGCTCGGAGGAACCATCGTCGCGGCGACGAAAAACAGCCCTGACGTTCTGGCGCTTGCGTCTTGTGTCGCTTCGACACTGGTTTTTCCGAGCCACGGATTTCAATCCGTGGCTTTTCCGCAGCTTCGTGTCAGGTTTTTTTCCGCTTGTGCGCCGGTAGTCCGCTCCATCTGCCGCGTGTGGTACGCCGTGTGGACTTCGGAGAGCGTCAGCATTTGAAGGGCGGTCAGCGGGCCGAGCACGGGGTGCGACCAGCGCGGCTCGCCGCCGGGAAACACCTCCAATGCGCGGCGCATCCCGGCGCGGGCGGTGTCCCAGCGCTCCAAAAGCGCCGGCAGCGGGGCCGTGCCCGCCGGCTCCAGGGCGGGCGACGGCAGCGGCAGGACGGCGTCGCGCCGAAGGGCCGCAAGCACCAATGCCCGGCGAAGGGCGCGGGGCAGGACGCGGAACATAACGTCTTCGGACGCAGGCGTTTCCTGCGCCTGCCCGACCGTCTCATCGCTCAGCACCAAGTGTTCAATGGTCTGCACGCTGCTCCACCCGCCGGGCTTAGCCTGCCGAAGCTGCGCGTCGGAAAGCGCACAAACGCAGTCCGTGAGCATTTGCCGCTGCCGCTCAATCGCCGCAAAGCGCGTTTCAATCTCCGCCGTGATTTCCATTTGTGCCTCAATTCTTGGCCGTTTGGGCTTTACTACGGGAAAATGCCGCACCGGAGGTTCCCCGGCTCTTGCCCCTTACGCGCTCCATTCGCAAGTCATCTCCCCGCACATCGCCGAAAAGCAGTCAAAACTGGTGGTATTTGAAGCAGTTCTCACTAGCCCGATTGCAGTTCAATCACTTTGCCCTGTTCGTCAATCGTCACGCGCGGCGTCGGTCTCAGCGGCACATTCAAGTGGTATCGCCTCCCCTTCAGTTCTCCCGTGGCGGTTAGCGCCCCCTTCTCCACTAAGACGCCCAGGTCACGGGTGGCAGTCGCCGATGCCGCCCCCGTGATAGAGATGTACTTGCTGGCGCTGAGACCGCCACTGAAACCACCTGGGCCTTCGCGGAACATACGAAGCAAAGCCTTGTCTTGCCGA
The DNA here is from genome assembly GCA_965246745.1 of Capsulimonadaceae bacterium. Taxonomy (GTDB): domain Bacteria; phylum Armatimonadota; class Armatimonadia; order Armatimonadales; family Capsulimonadaceae; genus JANXMY01. The sequence continues at coordinate 2,605,552 of OZ251980.1, read as the reverse complement.
TCATTGAAGGTACCTCGATACTTGTCGAGGAATTTGGCCTTGTCCAGCAGGAACAGCACCTGCGCCAATGTGCGGTGCTGGGACTCCAGCGCAATTCCTGCGAACCACACGAGCCAGTCGGTTACCTCATTGGATTTGTTAGCAGCCTCCAAAGACGCATAGTAGCTCTTTCGGCGGGCAAGGATGGTGGGCGACAGGATGAGGAGCGTCGGTTGTCCGACGCCTTGCAGGAGTGCTTTCTCCGCCACCGTCCGCGCCACGCGGCCATTGCCGTCCTCGAATGGGTGGATGCTTACGAAGTACAGGTGGGCGAGGCCAGCCCGTGTCAATGGAGGGAGGGTTTTTTCTGCCTCATTGAACCAGTCCAGGAACCCTGCCATTTCAGACGGAATCCGCGCCGACGGCGGCGCTTCGAAGTGAACTGTGGGTCTGTCGAGCCATCCAGAGACCACCTGCATTGGTTCAGAGTGTGTGCGGTAACGTCCGATGGCTGTCAGGTCCCGCCGCCCATTCATAATCATTTCATGCCAGGCAAACAGAGCTTCCCCCGTCAGTGGTGCGGCGAAATTCTGATAGGCAGTGACCGTCATCTCGGCGATCCCTTGCTCCCCTGGCTGGACGCGCCGATGGTCGGAAGCGAGGCCAAGCTGCCGCTTAATCGAGGACTGGATGCTGAGGCGATCAAGGGTCTCGCCCTCAATCTCGGCGGTAGTATATGCCCCCTCACTCATCAGCTCGACGGTGACAGTATCGCGCGTCTCGGCCCCCAACTGCTCTACGGACGCGAGAATCAGTCCGCCGCCGATGAGAAATTGCCGTTCTGCTTGCGAGAGGCGCGAAGCATCCCATCGAAATTCAGGCCAATCCTGTTTTTGCCAATTCCACATGATGAATAAAAGCCTCATTTACTCATCATATTATAGCATTTTTTGATGGATAAATGCGTTATTTATCCACTATAGGCTTGAAGACCTGCTACGCATCGTGTTCCGACAAAACTTTTCACCCTCCTGTGCCATATTGTGCAGAAAGCACTATAATAGAGTTATGAAAGTTACCATTTGTCACGATTATTTATGCCCCTGGTACTGCTAATGTGTGACATTATGAGGGTCATAGCTTGGTTCAGGGATTGTATTGGGATGAATTAATGCTTGCTCATCAAGCGGAAGGGTTACTTTCCATTCTAGCACTGTCTCATTCGGCTACCTGCCTTATGCTATACTATTTATAACTTTCTAGCGAGATACGGAAATTATTGGAGCAGATAGATTGACCAAGACGCTGAGTTTGTTTGACGTGATGGAATCGGAGACTGAGGAACTCAAAGAATCTTGGAATGACGAATGTCTCAAAGCATTAGCCGCCCTCGCGAACACTCGTGGTGGTACGTTGCGTGTGGGCGTTCGCGATAACGGGAGCGTTCTGGGCTGGCAAGGCGATGGTAAGGATCAGGAAGCGATCTCCAGTCAGATCGTGTCCATTCTTCAGATTCACCCTGCTTCTATTCTTATTGAGGAACGGAATGGACTGCCCATATTGGTGATCCGTATGCACCAGGCGGCGGCTCCTGTTGCCCTGCGTGGCCGTTTCTATCGCCGCGTAGGTAACTCTTCACGCGAGTTACCCACCGAAGAACTCCCGCGCTTCCTCCTCGAACGCACGGGTCAGACATGGGATGCGCTCCCTGCTGAGTATGGCATGGAGGAGCTGTCCGCGAAGACTCTTGATGATTTCAAAGTGCTGGCGCGTGAGCGGATTCCCGAACTCGCCCCATCCGACACTACCGAAGTCATTCTCTCCAAACTCAAGCTGGTGTTATCTGACAAGCGGGTCAAGCGAGCGACGTTTCTGCTGTTCGGCCAAGACCCACAGCGTCTCACCCCCACGGCTCAGGTGCAGGTGGGCCGCTTCAAAGATGGCGATGCGATCCTTGACGATAAACGCGTGGACGGCAATCTTTTCCAACAGGTCAATCAGGTAGAACAAATCCTGCGTAATTACTTTTTCATCCGCTATGAGTTTCCTGCTGGCCGAGAAGGAAGGCTGGGCGGAGGGGCTATGCAACGGGAAGAAGTTTGGGAGTTCCCGTATAAGGCGATACGCGAGGCAGTCATCAATGCCTTAATCCATCGCGACTACTCAAGCACGGGGCGCGTACAGATTCGCGTCTATGATGACCGTATGGTCATTAGCAATCCTGGCGGATTGCCAGCGGGTCTGACAGTGGGCGACCTGTTGCGCGAACCACACGACTCTCTGCCGCGCAATCCTATCCTGGCCCAAGTCTGCTACTATGCTAGGCTGGTTGAGCAGTGGGGCAGTGGCACGATTCGGATGAAGACAGCGTGCCGCGCACAGGGTCTGCCCGATCCTATATTTCAATCGACGGCGAACAGCTTCACTGTGACATTGCGGAAGGACAACCTCTCAGACGAACGACTGCGGCAGGTGGGCATGAACCCACGCCAGATTCAGGCGATCCACTATGTTCGTCAAAACGGTAGTATTAGCAACTCTGAACACCAACGCCTCACAGGAGCAACGCGGCGCACAGCAGCGCGTGATTTGGAACAGTTGGTAGAGGCAGAATTGATGAACCGTTCCACCCAGTCAGGGCGTACGGTTCGCTACACAATGGCACAACCGCCTACAGTCATATCGGAGAATGGGACAAATAAGACATCTAATGAGCCATAAATGTGCCACCTGTGCATTATAGTGCAAACCGAACGCCACGATTGCGCCAGCACTTTTCGGGATGGACAAGATGATCTTCTAGTCACAAACTCTGAATAATGTGCCGAACGTGCCACTGAGTGGGCATAAATGCGCCAAATGTGCCATGCCCCATGCACACCTCATGTGTGTTGAGAGATCGCCCTAAACAGTGGCACACGGTTTCAGAAAATCCATCCCCCGTCACAGATTATGAATCAATATCGCAATATCACCAAAGATTAGAGAGGGTGATAGTGTTAACGATATGTGATCTTTGCCTGTTGGAAGAAAAAAACAGGCAAAATCGGGTATTGAGGCCTTAGTTCTCTCGTGTCACAAGGAAATCTACCATGAATCAAGACAAAACTTTGAGTGTAATTATCGCACATGACATTTTATGCCCCTGGTGCTGGGTCGGCTTTTTTCAGGCCCAAAAACTTAGGGAAGAGTTTCCGCAAATCAAGCAGGTCTGGCAGGGCTATGAGCTGCTGCCCGAGGAGCTTGGCCCGCTGCCGGTGTTTGACCCGCACCCCAAAGACCCCGAGGCCCCGCCGAGCCGCTTTGACTTGTTTTCCGCCGCTGAAGGCGCTCCCGTGCCCGCAAACAGAACAATCGGCATTGTCCGCACGCATTTTGCCCTGGAAGGCGCGGCGTATGTGCAGGACAAGTTTCCTGAGCGCTTCGATGCCTACAACGAAGCCGTTTACCGGGCGTTCTGGGAGCGCTCCGAGGACATCAGCGAGCTGGAAGTGCTTGGGGCGCTTGCCGAAGGCGCAGGCTTGGATAAAACCGAGTTTCTTGCCGCCGTCTCGGCGAAAGCCTATTACGACCGGATTGTCCGCTTTGACGACGACGCTTACGCCGCCGACATCACCCATGTCCCGACTTTCCTGTTTCGCGGCGAGCGCTGCGCCGAAGCGCCGTACTCGACCATCAAAGAGCTTGCCGAGCGCTACTTAGTCTGGTATGATAAGCAGCCGGACAGTGTTTGAGGTCACACATTGTGATTTCAAGATTGACCAAAACCCAGGGAGGGCTTTATGGAAGAAACGACAGAGCTTGCGCCGCTTCAGCTTAAGCGGCAGATTTAGTCAGTGCGCGGCCAAAACGTGATGCTGGACAGCGATTTGGCTGCTCTTTATAGCGTCGAACCACGAACACTCATTCAGTCGGTGAAACGCAACATACAGCGCTTTCCAGGCGATTTTATGTTCCAGTTGACGGGCGAAGAGGTGGAAAGTTTGAGATCACAAATTGTGATCTCAAACATCGGGCGCGGCGGCAGACGCTATTTGCCCTACGCTTTCACAGAACAAGGAATTGCCATGCTGTCCAGCGTTCGGCGGAGCGACCGGGCGGTGCAGGTCAACATCGCGATCATGCGGGCGTTTGTGTCCCTGCGCGGGCTGCTGACGCAGGACAGCGACCTGGCCCGGCGCATTTTGACGCTGGAAGAAAAATACGACCGGCAGTTCGCCCAAGTGTTTGAAGCCATTCGGCTGATGATCGAAGCCCCGGCGGCCGGCCGGCCTGAAGACGCGCCGGAGCGGCGGATGGGCTTTCGGAAAGAAACAAAGGAAACACGCGCGTGAAATTTGTCTGCTACAAAGAGTTCGACGACCCGCAGGAGCCGATCCTGCCGGGCATCTTTCGGGCGGGAAAAGTGCTGCCGCTGGAACGCGCCGTCGCCGTCGCCGAAGCGCTGGCCCCGAAAGGCGTTTCCGTGCCCCGCGACTTAAACGCCGTCGTGGCCCGGATGCAAAGCTACACCGCCGTAGTCAAAGACCTGGAAAAAGCGCGGGTGCTGGACAAGCTCTGGCTCGAAGCGGGCGTCGCCCTGCTCGCCCCGCTGCCGTCACCAAATCGAATTCTCGCCATCGGGCGCAACTACAGCGAGCATGCGAGAGAGCTGGGCAGCGAAGTGCCGGACGAGCCGATTGTGTTTCAGAAAGCCTCTACTTCGGTAATCGCTTCGGGGCAGCCGATTGTGCTGCCCCGCGACATCGGGCGGGTGGACTATGAAGGCGAGCTGGCCGTGGTCATCGGCACCGGCGGGCGCAATTTGACCGAAGCGGAAGCGCTGGGGCATGTCGCCGGATACACGCTTTTAAACGATGTCACGGCCCGCGACGCCCAAAAGCGTGCCCTCGGGAAAAGCCTGCCCTGGTTTTTGTCCAAAAGCTACGACACGTTCGGCCCGCTCGGCCCGTGCCTGGTCACGGCCGATGAAATTCCCGACCCAAGCGCCCTGACGCTGACTTTGAGCGTCAACGGCGAAGTCAAGCAGCAGGCGCAGGTCTCCGAAATGCTGTTTTCGGTCCCGGCGCTGATCGCGTTTCTGTCCGCGCACCTGGCGCTGCATCCCGGCGACGTGATCGCCACCGGCACCCCGCCGGGGGTCGGCCCGCTCCATCCCGGCGATTTGGTGGAAGTGCGTATTCCCGAGATCGGCACGCTGGAAAACCCGGTGCTGGGCGAAGACGAAGTATTTTAGAGCGGAAGTCTTAAATCGGGCCGGCCGGGACTTCGGCGCTTTCGGCTTCCGCGCCGAGCACTTCCGACTGCAAGCGGCGGCTGATTCGCCCGAGCGCCTGCACCTGCGGCGCTGCAAAGCGCGGGGACGGAGCGGCGCGGAGGAACGCGTCCACTTCGCTTTGCAGCGCCGGCGCGGCGGGCCGGGCCGGCAGGGCACGCAGCACCGAGAACACCTGCGCGGGCGGCGGCAGCAGGTCCGGCATGTCGTGGGCGGCGGCGATCTCCGACACCCCGGCCAGGGTGCCGGCGCTGTACCAGCGCTCCGCCGCGCGGGCCGGCGGCAGGGCTTGAAGCCAGCGGCGGACGGCCGGGTCCTCGGGCAGCGACGACAGGATTTGGAACTCGGCCAGCGACGCGACAGTGCGGGCGGCGGGGCGGCTGAAAAACGCCAAGTACCGGGCGTCATCGGTCAGCGGCAGCGGTCCGGCCAGCCGCGCGGCGGCGGCGGCGACCGGCGCAAGGGCGGCGTCCGGGGCATGCAGCCCGCGCATCAGCGCCAGCGCCCGGTCCATCTGCTCGCGGGCGCGAGCGCGGTTTTGCCCGGCCACGGGGTCCAGGCGGCTGAGCTGCCGGACCTGCTCGGTCTTGCTGCGGGTTTTCTCGATCCCGGCGGCCTGCTTGGCCAGCGGGGCATATGCAAAGCAGGCGCGGGACAAGGCGACGCCGAGCGCGAAAACCTGCCGCTCCGGCGCGGCTTGGGGCACGCCCGGCGCGGCCTGCGCCGCCGAGGCCACAAGCAGAAGCGCCAAAAGACCCGGCAGACAGCACAGTTTCATGCCTCTATTTTACCCGCTCCGCCGCGCGTTTATCTGTGTATAAACGGGCGTTCGGGTGACGGTGCAGCCAGGACGCCGGAATGTCTGCGGTGGGTTCGCCGGCGCACACGGCCTGCACAATCTCGGCTTTCGCCGCGCCGCTTGCCATCAGGGCGATTTCCCGCGCTTCCAAAATCGTCCCGAGGCCCATCGAAACGGCCTGAGTCGGGACAAAGGGGAGGCCGCCGAACTCCGGCGCGGCGTCGGCGCGGGTCAGCGGGTCTAAAGACACCAGCCGGGTGCGCGACTCCGGCGGGCTGCCCGGCTCGTTAAAGCCGAGATGGCCCGTGCGCCCAATCCCGAGAAGCTGCCAGTCAATCCCGCCCGCCTCGGCAATCGCCGCCTCGTAGCGGCGGCACCGCTCGGCGATCTCCGCCATGGTCCCCGGCGAGCCGTCCGGCACAGCCCAGCGCGTGCAGTTGATGTGCCGAAACAAATGCTCCTTCATGAACGCATGATACGAGTGCGGGGACATCGCCGCCATCGGGTAGTACTCATCAAGGTTGAAACATCGAACACCCGAAAAATCCAGCTCGCCGCGCTGATACAAACGCCCCAGGCGCTCGTAGACCCCCAGCGGGGTCGCGCCGGTCGCGAGGCCCAGCACGGCGTCCGGCTTGGCGCGGACAAGCGCGGCAAGGCGGCCCGCCACCAGAGCGCACAGCGCCGGGTAGTCCGGCGCAATCGTTACAAGCAGCATAAGTCAGGCTTGCTCCACCGCCGCCGGCTCCCCCGAAGCCGCCGAGCGGTAGGCGGCTTCGGCCACGGCCAGCGCCCGCAGGCCGTCTTCGCCGGTCGCCAGATCGGGAGCGGCCCCGCCGCGCGTCAGCCTGAGAAAGTCCGCAATCAGGCCCGCATCAAGGCTGCCGCCCCAGTGCTCCCAGCTTACGCCCCCCGCCCCGCCGTACTGCACCAGGTTTTGGGCAAACATATCTAGGGTTATCACCCCTTCGGTGCCGACCACCTGCAAAGTCACATCGCCCCAGGTCGGGTACGACGGCGGGCGGGACCAGCTTGTGTCGAGGGTCGCAAACACGCCGCCGCTGTACCCGATGGTCAGAAACCCGGTGTCGTCCCACGCTTGGTGATGAAAACCGCTGCCGATTTCGGCATACACTTCGGCGGCTTCCCGGCCCAGCAGCACAAAGTTCAGGTCGGCGACATGAACCGTGTGGTCCAGCACCGCCCCGCCGCCCGAGAGCGCCCGGTCGGTGAACCAGCCGCCGGGCATTTTGCCGTGGTTGGTGCCGCGCAGGGCAAGCACCTCGCCGAGCGCTCCCGCCTCCACCAACGCTTTCATCTGCCGGAACGCCGGGGAGTAGCGGCAGGGGAACGCCGTTGCGAGGCGCGTCCCCGCCGCCGCGCAGGCGGCGATCATGGCGCGGGCATCGGCCAGCGTGGTCGCCAGCGGCTTTTCGCACAGAACCGCCCCTACCCCCGCCCCGGCGGCAAGCGCCGTCAACCGCCGGTGATGGATATTTTCGCTGGCAACAATGACCCCGTCCAAACGCTGTTCCAAAAGCGCGGCTTCCGACGGGAAATACGCCGTGCCGAACTCGGCGGCCATCGCCTGCCCGCGTGCCGGGTCCGGGTCGGCAATGCCGGTCAAGACGGCATCGGGATTTTGCCGAAGCGCGGCGGCATACGACAGCGCGTGCATGTGGGCAAACGAGAAAATGCCGATTTTCAGTTTTTGGCTCAAAGCGTCACCGCCTTTCCGGTGTCTATGGAGCGCAGCGCAGCCAGGGCAATCTCGGCGGCGGCGCGGCCGTCGCCCAGAGTCACCGGCGGCGGCTGACTGCGCTCCAAAGCCGACACAAACGCGGCTAGGGCCAGAAAACACGGGTCCTCGGCAAAACTCTCGATGCCCGCCGGGACAGCAGCTTCGCCGCTGCCGGTCCGCAATGACAGGAGCAGCGGGGCGCTGCGGGCCGAATCATGCTCAATCAGCCCGCCGTCGCCCGCGATTTCCAGCGCGGAGCAAGCGCCGCCCCCGGACTGCGCCCACGACCCCGTGACATGGCCCACCGCGCCGGACACAAAGCGCAGGGTCACCAGCGCGTAATCCAGCCGCCCGCGCAGGTCGGCCCGCGCCGGCAGCCCTTTGGCATACACCCGCAGGACCGGGCCGAACGCCGCCCGGAGCCAGTCAAACTCATGTCCCAAAAGGTCCAGCACGACCCCGCCGCTTTGCGCGGGATCGGCCTGCCAATTTGGGCGCTCGCCGGGGCCGGGCAAGCCGCCGGGAAAAGCGACAGTTCGGGCCAGGCGGATCGCCGCCGGAGTCCCGGCCGCGCCGGCGTCCACCAAACGCTTCGCGGCGGCGTACTCGGGGGCAAAGCGCAGCCTGTGACCCGCCATCGCCGGCACCCCGGCCCGCTCCACCGCCGCCGCCATCGCATCACAGCCCGCCAGCGTGCGGGCCAGCGGCGCTTCGACAAACACGGCTTTGCCCGCCGCCGCCGCTTTTTCGACATACTCTTTATGGGAGGGGGTCGGCGTGCAAATGTCTACGATATCGGGCCGCGCCTGGGCCAGCAGCGTGTTCCAATCCGAAAACGCCGCCCCCCCCACCGCGCGGGCCGCATCCCCGTCCGGGTCCAGCGCCCCGACAAGCTCCGCGCCGGGCAGCGCCCTCCAGCGCTCCGCATGCGCCCGCCCGGCGGCTCCGGCCCCAATCAGCGCCACACGATAAGTCATCGGCTCTTCTCCGCAAATCTTCGGCAGTCCCAGCGAAATTCCCTGCCGCTCTGCCGGTTCGGCAGCCGCCCCGCGAATTCCTGCCCGGCGGGGTATGATAACACGGCGAATGCGCTCAGGCGTTTGTTTTCCAGGAGCCGCCGATGAGACCTGCCGCGTCCGAACTCACAATTCCGCTGCGACCCAATACCAACGCGGTGGGGTTCGCCTCGCTGCTGGCGTTTATTATCGCGTTCGGCTGGGGCATGTTTTTTCTGGCGCATTTTGCGCCGGGACCGCCGCTGACGGCGTGGGAAAAATGGGCGGCCGTTCTCGTCTCGGTCGCGGTGTTGACTCCGGCGCTGGCCTGCGTGTTTTACCGCCTCCATGCCCGGCTGGCGCTGACCGAAGCCGGCCTGCGCTGGCGCACCTGGGGCGAGTGGCGGCAGGTGTCGTGGGACGCGGTGACCGATTATTACGATCTTCCCTACGATCCAAAAGACGGCGAGGGCAAGCTGATGCGGATCGAGACAAGCCTGGGAGCCGTGCTTGCTGATCGCCGCTGGCCCGAAAGCGCCGAAGCGCGGCAGTGGATTGAAGCGCGGGCGACGGCAGCCGACGCGCTGGGCTGGGGTGTTCTCGGCGACCGCACGACAAAGACCGGCACACGGATATTCACCTACCCGCAAAAAGAGTTTTGGAATACGCTGGCGGTTTGGTTGGTTATCCTGCCGGTTTACATCGCTTCTATTTGGCTCTTGCTCGCAAATGGCTCTCGTTCAAATTCGCCCGCTGCCGCGCAGTTATCATCCGCGTTTTGGGCACCGGGAGAGTTTTGGATTGATTTGGTCATTGCCGTGTTCCTCGGGCTGCTCACTGCCGGGGGTGTGGTCATTTTTAGTCTCCCACTGCTGGTTTTTGTCTCGATGGTACCGCAGTTAATAGACGTGCGACGGCGACGCAGCGAGCGCATTACAACACGGCCAGGCGGACTCACGTTCAGCAACAGGCGGCGGGAGTTCACGGCCCGCTGGGACGAAGTGACGGGCTACTTTCTTCAGCCGTCGGAAGCCTCTCGGCATCGCGTGTTCCGGGCAACGGCGCGGTCGTCGTCAAAAACCGAACTCTGGCGCTGGACGTTTGCCGTGGAAACGACGCAGGGGTCGTTCGAGTTTTCGGCGCTTCTTGACGACTGCGACCAATTTCAATCTCTCCTCAAGCAGCACGGCCTGACATTGGAAGCACGCAAGCTGCCTGCGCCGCAGGTGTGACCTTCAAGGCTCGGGACGTGCGGCGTGGAGGAATTGCGGCGGGCGGCGGCGAACCCTGGCGCTATGACACCCGAACAGATTTTGGCGGACGTGGAGACGCGGAGTGACGGCGAGCGTATCCGGCGGATGCGGGCGCTGGGGCGGCAGGCAGAGGCCGAGCCGGAAACGGCGGCGGCGCTGCGGGCACTGGCCGGCGGCGGGTTTTACGCGCGGCGGCTGGCGCTGCTGGCCTGCGCGGGCAGCCGCGACGGCAGCCTGCCGCTGGCGATGGTGTCCGACCCGTCCCGGCTGCTGCGCGGGCTGGCTTTGTGCCTGGTCCCCCTGCTCTGCACCGACGCGCAGGTCGGGGACGCGCTGGACGCCGTGCCGCTCTCCGCGCAAAAGGCGCTGCTCGGGCGGCTGGTCCGGCGGGGGAGGCGCGGTCCGGTGGAAGCGTTTTTGGGCCGGCTGGCGGGGGCCGGCAGCCCCGCGCTCGGGCCGCTGCTGGCGTTCGGCTCGCCCGCCATCGTGGAAGCCCACTGGGAGCGTGTCGCCCCGCTGTACGGCCTGACCGACTGGCGGCGGCTGGCGGGCCGGCACCCGGACGCCGTGCTGCGCCGGTTGCAGGCGGCGGCGGACGCGCAGACCGGGCCGGATGTGCGCGGGCGGATGCAGGCAAACGCCGCCCTGCCGCTTTTGGCCGAGCGCCGGCCCGACGGGGCGCTGACCCTGGTGCGGGCGCGGCTTCGGCACGACTCGATTTCTCAGGTGCCGCTGCAAGCGCTGGCCGAGACCAGGCCGAACGAAGTCGCCGACCTGGCGCTGGGGTCAGGCGACCGCGCGGCGGTGCAGTTCGGAAAATCGGTCCATAAGCTGACCCCGGAGCGGCTTTTGGCGCTGCTGGCGCGGCGGCCGGAAACGCTCGGCTGGACGGCCCTTTGGCTGAAGCGGCTTGGGCCGGACACACGGCGGGCGGTGTACGCCGCCGCCGGGCAGGGCTGGCGCGACAGCGAAGGCAAGCTCGACCCGGCCCTGGCCGCGCTGCTGCCGGGCACGCTGCGGGCCGACGAAGGCCGGCGGTGCTTCGGCCTGCCTGCGCTCCTTACCCGCTTCGCCGCCCGCCTGCCGTATGCGTCGCTTTTGCCGTGGGACGAAGCGCAGGCCGCCTTGAAGCCGTTTGCCGGCAGCCCGGACCCGGAGCAGCGGGCGGCGGCCCTGGCGGCGCTGATTGGGGCGGCGCGGTATGAGCGGGCGCATCTGCCGGACGCCCTGGCGCTGACCGAAGCGCGTTCCAACGAGCAGGACCCGATCCGGCTGCGCCTGCTGGCCGCCCTGGCCGCCCTGCCGCCGGGGCGGTGGGCGGCGGCGGATTTGGACCCGCTGGGCCGCATTCTGCGGGCCGCCCTCAGCGCCGCCGATTTGTCGTCCGCCACGGCCCGGTACGCGGAAAGGCTGGTGACGGCCCTGGTGCCGTTTCACCCCGCCTGGGCGGCGGAATGGCTCGGCACGCTGGCAAAAGAGCGCGGCGAAGTTCAGTTTTCCAATTTAGCCGCCACGCTCAGCGACCGGGAGGTGGAGCGCATCGCGCCGGCGCTGGCCCCGGTGCTGGCGTCGTGGGAAACGCGGGAGCGCGAAACCCTGCTTCTCAGCGCCGCCCGCAGCTTCGGCCGCCGCCTGCGCGTGTTTCCCGCGCTGACCGAGATGATGGAGCGGCGCCTGGCCGTAACGACCAATGCTTACGCGGCATCGCAAATTCTCGCGCTGCTGTCCGCGCACTGCCCGGAGCGCCTGGCCGCGCGGGTGCCGGCATTGATCGCCCAGGACCCCAGCAGCATTGTGCTTTCCGAAGTGCATGAGTTCCTGCACCGGCGGCGGCAGGATTTACTGACGCCGTTTCTCGGGCACACGGCGTACAAAGGCCGGTTCAGCACCGGCCAGACCCGCTTTGTTTTGCCGGTGCGGTCCGGGTTTGAGCGCTGGACGGCGGCTCAGCAGGAAATGTTTGCCCGGACACTGGACGAAGTCACGCGGGACACGGGCCGCGATACGCCGTCGGTGATCAGCGTGATCGGCCAGCTTGCCGCCCTGCCGGCCGTCGAGCCGGCCCGGCTGATTGCGCTGGCCCGGCGCGGCGAGCAGCCGGCGACCCGCGATTACGCCTTGCAGGCCCTGGCCCGGCTGGACGGCGAGCGGGGCGTCCCCGAGCTGATCGCCTCGCTCGGCGACGCGCGGGCGCGGATCGCCATTTACGCCCTGCGGACCGCGCTGCTGGAAATGCCGCCCGCCGCCGCGCTGGCCCTGCTGCGGGCCGTGCCGCGCGACAAAGTCACCGTGGCAAAAGAAGTGGTCCGGCTGCTCGGCGAAATCAAGTCGCCCGACGCCTACCCCGCGCTGCTGGCGCTCGGGGCGGAACCCCTGCACCGGGACATCCGGGTCGCCCTGCTGCGGGCGCTGTGGGACCATTTGGAAGACGACCGGACGTGGCCGGTTTTGGACGCGGCGGCGGCGGACCCCGACGCGGCGGTGGCGGGCGGCGTCGTGCGGGTTCCCGCCGACCGGGTTTCGCCTCGGGCGCAGGCGCGGCTGCTGAATTTGATCGCGGCGCTGCTGCGGCACCCGGACCCGAAAGTGCGCGTGGACACGCTGCTGCGCTGCGCCGAGCTGCCCCTGTCCGACCCCGGACAAACGCTTTTATCCCCGCTGCTGGCATCGCTCGGCTCGCGCCTGCCCGACGAATCGCGGTGGGCGGCGCAGGCGGTTTTTGCGACTTATCCCGCGCAGGCCGCCGCCGTCGCCGGGGCGCTGGCGGCGCTCGGCCCGAACCGAAAAGCGCTGCAAACCGCCGTCAGCGCCCTCAAAGCGCAGCTTGTCCAGCAGACCGAGCGGCAGCGGGCGCTGGTCCGGGCTTTGCTCGCCGCGCTGGCCCCCGATTCCGTCACGGCCTCGGTGCGGGCCGAGCTGATCGTTCTCGCCCTGCCGCCGGGCGAAACGGCCGACGCCCTGGCGGCGCTGGCCGCCGGCGGCGTGCTGCATGCCGACGCGCTGGAAGCGGCCGCGCAGGCGGTCGGCAGCCTGCGCTCCCGCGCCGCTGCCGAGTGGGACACGCTGGAAGCCGCGCTGGCGGCAAGCCCCGACCCCGGCCTGCGCCGCCTGGCCGTGGCCGCGCTGACGGCGGGAGCCGCCACTTCGGACGGCTGGACCGCCGCCCGGCGCCGGCGCCTCGCGGCCTACGGGCAGGACCGCGCCCCGCTGGTCGCCGCCGCCGCCCAGTTTACATTCCCGCCCGACGACGCCCCGGAAGGAAACGCGCCATGACGAGCACGCGCTTGTTTTACAAAGACGGGTCTTCGGACAAAGAGTATCACGCGGCCATGAACGAAGTCGAGGGCGGATGGACCGTGACGTTTGCGTTCGGGCGGCGCGGCACGGCGCTGTCGGCGGGGACCAAGACGAGTTCCCCAGTGCCGCGCGAAAAAGCGCAGGCGATTTACGATAAATTGGTCGCGGAAAAAACCGCCAAAGGGTACACGCCCGACGGCTCCGGGGCATTGTTCGCGCAGAGCGATCACGCCGGGCGGGTCTCCGGCCTGCACCCGCAGCTACTGAACTCGATTGGGGCGGACGCCGCCGAAGCCTATCTTGCCGATGATGCCTGGTGCCTGCAAGAAAAGTTCGACGGCAAGCGCATTCTGGCTGTGGTCACGAACGGCACGGCGGAAGGGTCCAACCGCAAAGGCTTGTTTGTTTCAATGCCGCAGGAGATCAGCGACGCGCTCGGCGCTTTGCCGGACTGCGTGCTGGACGGCGAGCTGCTCGGCGGCGGGTATGTCGTGTTTGACCTGCTGTCGCTCGGCGCGGACGACGGGCGCGGGCTGCCGTATGCCGAGCGCTATGCCCGGCTGGCGGCGGCGGTGCCGAGCGGCCCGCGGGTCCGCGTGGCCGAAACGGCGTGGGACAGCGACGCCAAGCGGGCGCTGTACAAGCGCATTGCCGACGCCGGGGGCGAAGGGGTGGTGTTTAAGCGGCGCGACGGCCAAAGTGCTGCGGGCCGCCCGGCGTCGGGCGGCTCTCAAATCAAGTGCAAATTCTACGCGACCTGTACCTGCGTCGTTTCCGCCCAAAACGATCAGCGCTCCGTCCGCCTGCATCTTTGGGACAGCAGCGGCGCACCTGTCCCGGTCGGCAGCGTGACCATTCCCGTCAACAAACCCGTTCCCGCCGCCGGGGCATTGGCCGAGATACGCTACCTATACGCCTACAAAGGCGGCTCGCTGTATCAGCCGGCGTATCTCGGCGAACGCGACGATTTAGACCCCGCCGACTGCGTGTTAAGTCAGCTTAAATACAAAGCGGCGGAGGAAGACTAAGAAACATTCAGATGCTCGTATTGACAAGCAAAAAGCGGTGGAATGAAGAAGAGCAAGCCTTTCTGGCTCTAAATTATCACAGCAAAGCAACTCCCAGTGAGCTACAGACAGGGTTACCGGGGAGAACTTGGAACGCCATCAAGTTGCAGGCGAGAAGCCTCGGACTATTGCGTCCGGGAAACAGCGCTTGGTGTAACACAGTCAGCAACCTTTGCGGAGAAACACCTCTAGCCTATTATTGGCTGGGTTATCTTTTAGCTGACGGTAGTTTTGACGCGCGAGGCAGAGTAAGAGTTAGTGCGGCCCTTTGCGACACCGAGCACTTGGAGGAGTTTGCTGCGTTTGCAGGGGCAAAGATTAGAATCGAACAAAGAATGGGTGGCTGGAAGCCAGGTGCCGAATTTTCCACAGTTTCGGTCATGAACAAAGAGTCAATCCAAGCAATAATGCATAAGTTCAGTATTTCAACCACAAAGACGTATCACCCGCCCTGCCTGGAAAATATCGAGGACGACGTGCTGTTTCTCTGCCTCGTTATTGGTATAATTGACGGCGACGGCCACATTAGGAATCTCAAAGACCGGAATGATTGCAACATTATCGTAAAGATGCATTCTTCCTGGGTGCCAGCGTTGACTTTGATATGTCATCGGGTAGCCCGCATAACAGGGACACATCCTGTGTTGCCGCGAATAGAAAAGCATGGTTATGCCGTGCTTTGTTGGAGCAATATGATTCCGATACAGCATATGCGCCGTCTCGTGGATACACAAAATCTTCCTGTTTTGATGAGAAAATGGAAAAAAGTAGATCCGAAAATTGTTGGGCGACGAGAACAGAGACATCTCAATAAGCAAGCAGTCGCTAGGCTGATACAGAAGATGTCGCAGAGGCAGATCGCGCAAAAACTTGGGATATCCTGCGCCCATGTGTGCCAACTAACCAAAGAAATCAACTGGAAAGGTGCTCAAAATGAGCAATGGTTACCTGAGTCCGACGTCCAAATCGTCTGAGCCGATGATTTGGTTCACGTCGGACTCTTGAAAATCCCACTTCGGACACGCCAACATCATGCGCTATGACGGGCGGCCTTACGGCAGCGTCGAAGAAATAGACGAGGACCTCATCGCCCGGTGGAACCGCGTGGTTCAGCCGGGCGACATTGTCTATCATCTCGGCGACATCTTCCTCTACAAAAAAGCGGCCGACGCCCGCGCGGTCCGCGCCCGGCTTCATGGCACCATTCGGCTCATTCACGGCAACCACGACGGCGTCGCCGACAGCATGAAAGACGGCTTTGACTGGATCAAAGATTACTACGAGCTGAAAGTGCCCGATCCCGACGCCGAAAACGGCAAGCGGCTTTTGGTGCTTTGCCACTACGCGTTCCGGGTCTGGAACCGCTCGCACCACGGCTCGTTTCACCTGTACGGCCACTCGCACGGCTCCCTGCCCGACGACCCGCATGCGCGGTCGTTCGACGCCGGCTGCATGCTCCACGATTACACGCCGATTTCTTATGCGCGGGTCAAGGAAATCATGGCGGCGAAACACTGGCAGCCGGTGGACCATCACCGAGGCTGAGGAAACGCTGGTAATCGTCCGGAGTCAGCGCGAACACGAGCGTGTCGCGCAGACGCCCGCATCGCGCGTGTCGTTTCGCAGCCGGGCTTCAAGCACGAAGCCGACACGCGCGGGAACGGCCCGGCTGCGCGTATTCTCGGGATCGCACCGAATCTCGACCCGGCTTGCGCCGAGCGTGCCGAACGCAAACGCGCACAGCGTCTGCACCGCTTCGGCCGCATAGCCCCGGCCCCACGCCGAAACCCGCAGCCAGTAGCCGATCTCAAACGACGGCACAGCCCAGTCAATGCGATGCAGGCCGCTCCCGCCGAGATACCGGCCCGTGTCGCGGTCCCAAATCCCGACCATCAAATCTTCCCGCAGCCGCCAGCGGGCCGCCGCCCGCCGCACGGCTTCCTCACTGTCGCTCGGCGCAAGCGTTTTCTCGACCCACGGCAGCCACGGACCGATCTCGGCGCGGGATTCGTCCACCGCCTCAAAGAGCGCCGCGCCGTCGCCGGGCCGCACCGGGCGCAGCAGAACGCGCGGCCCGAGCCATTCGTCGGGCAAGTCACGCAGAATTGGCGGGGCAAGTTTTATGGCTAATATCCTAATGCTAACCCGTCGGTGCGCGGGTCGGAGCCGCCGTGCAGGGTGTCGGTTTCGGGGTCGCGGACGATGATCTGCGACGCGCAGGGGGCCGACCAGGCCCCGCCGACGGTGAGGGCGTGGCCTCGGCGGCGCAGCTCGTAGCAGGTATCGAGCGGCAGGCGGTCTTCCACAGCCAGCAGCGGGCCGCCGGGCAGGTCGTGCCACTTGGGGCTTTCAATTGCTTCCTGCGGGCTGCGCCTGTGGTCAATCATCTGCGTGATGGTCTGCAAATTCGTCTGCACCTGCACATCCGCGCCGGGAGTCCCGCCGGCCGCCCAAAACTCGCCGTCCCGCAGCAGCATCCAGGTGTTCAGCGTGTGGATCGGTTTTTTGCCGGGAGCGAGCACGTTGGGGCTTTTCGGGTCGAGGCTGAAGCCGGTCATGCGGTTGTTGAGGAGCACCCCCGTGCCGGGCACGACCACGCCGCTGCCGTAGCGGTGAAACACGCTTTGTATCCAGGACACGACATTGCCGTGGGAGTCGGCGACGCAGAACGAGGTCGTGTCCGTGCCGCCGACGGGTTCGGCAGGCAGCCGGCCCGGCGCATAGGTCGCAGCGGCGGCCTGCGTGATCCGCTTGCGCTGATTGGCCGCGTAGTCTTTGGACAGCAGCGTCGCCAGCGGCGTGCGGGGCAGGTCGCCGAGGTACGCCTGGCGGTCGGCGAACGCCAGCTTTTTGGCTTCCGCCATCAGATGCACCGCGTCGGCGCTTTCCGGCGGCAGTGCGGCCAGGTCGTAGCCTTCCAGGAGGTTCAGCATTTGCAGCAGCAGGCAGCCCTGCGAAACCGGCGGCTGCTCCGAAACCGTGACGCCCCGGTAAGTGGTTTGGATCGGGTCGGTGAGAATTGTCCGGTGATCGGCGAGGTCGGACGGCGCAAAAAAGCCGCCGTTTTCGCCCGAGTACGCCAGCAGGCGCTCGGCGAATTCGCCGTCATAAAACGCCGCCCGGCCCCCGGCGGCGATCTGCCGCAGAGTTTCGGCCAGGTCCGGCTGGTACAGGGTCGCGCCGGGCCGCAGCGTGGCCGGCGCGAGAACCGCGCCAGTGTGCGGATACGCCGCCAGCACTTCGGCGTATTCCCCGAGCAGCGCCGTCTGCCGGGCCGGCAGGGCGTAGCCGTCTTCCGCGAGGGCAATCGCCGGGGCCAGCACTTCCGTCGCCGCCATGGTGCCCCAGCGCCCGAGCAGAGTCAGCCAGGCGTCCACCGCGCCCGGCACCGCCGCCGCCCGGATGCCGCGCTCCGGGATTGCGCCGCCCATCGCGGCGGGGGTCGCCCCTGCCGGGGCCGCGCCGGAGCCGTTCAGCGCCGTCAGCTTCCGCGCGGGCGCGTCCCAGATTTGGGCGAACGCGTCCCCGCCGAGGTGCGAGTTGTGCGGCTCCATCACGGCCAGCGCCGCGCCCATTGCAACGGCGGCGTCGGCGGCGTTGCCTCCGGCCCGCAGGATTTCAATGCCGATGAGGGATGCGACCGGGTTGGCCGACGCGGCCAGGGCGTTTTTGGTGATACGAAGCGGCGTGCGTGTGTCCATGCTGCTTGTATTTTATCAGAACTTTGGGGATAACGCAACCTGTTTGATTGTGAGGGCGTTTGTTGTTGCGAGGGCGTTGATTGTTGCGAGGGCGTTCAAGCCCTCGCACACACGCCCTCGTCAACACCAACGCCCTCGTCAACAACAAACGCCCTCGCAACAATCAACGCCTTTTTTTGCATCTGCGGCGCGGCCTAAATCGCAGGCACAGGGCGTCTGCGGCGGGGCGGCTTCGGAAGCGGCAGCAGCGGGGCCGCCGGGTTGCCGTGGGTGGCGCAGTTGCGGCCCGCTTCTTTGGACAGGTACAGCGCCCCGTCGGCCAGGGCGATCAGCGACGCCGCGCTTGGGGTGTCGAGAGTCAGAGTGCTGACCCCGAGGCTGACCGTGACGGGCCGCTGCGCCCAGTCCGCGCCGGCAATCGCCAGGCGGACCCGCTCGGCGAACGCCAACGCGCCGGCTTCGTCGGTCAGCGGCAGGATCACCACAAACTCCTCGCCGCCGTAGCGGGCCGGAACATCCGTGTCGCGGGCCGAGCCGCGCAGCGCGTCGGCGACCTGCCGCAAAACGGCGTCGCCGGCGGGATGCCCGAAGCTGTCGTTGTAGCGCTTGAAATGGTCCACGTCGAGCAGCAGCAGCGACAGCGGCTGCTGGTAGCGGACCGACCGGGCAAACTCCTCGGCCAGCTTGGCTTGGAATGTCCGGTGGTTCTTCAGCCCCGTCAGGCCGTCGGTCGTCGCCAGCGACTCAAGCTCGCGGTTGGATTCTTCAAGCTGGATTTTCTGGTGTTCCAGCACAACCATGTAATCTTGAAGCTGCTCTTCGATTTTTTTGCGCTCGGTGACATCGAACGAGACGCCGATGATGCCGCAGACCGCCCCCTCGCTGTCGCGCTGAGGCCGCAGCTCGATATGCAGGCAGAGCGCCCCGAGGCGCATGTCATAGGAAACCGTTTCCCCGGCCAGCGCCCGCCGCGTCTTTTCCAGCGCTTCGGGACTGCCGGTGCTGAACTCCCAAACCGAGCGGCCCACAGCTTCGCCGGGCTTCAAGCCGAGCGACGCCAGCCCCGTGCCTTCCGACAGCGTAATCGTGCCGTCGGTGTCGGCGGCATACAAAATCACCGGGGCCGCGCCGAGAACCGCCCGCATGGCTTCCTCGCTGCGGCGCAGCGCGTCTTCCATCGCCTTGCGCTCGGTGATGTCCTGAGCGTTGCTGAGTATCTGCCAGGGCGCACCGTCGGGTGTGCGCTTGAAAACCACTTCCCGTTTCCATAGCCAGCAGTATTCTCCGCCGGCGTTTTTGGCCCGGTATTCCAGCTCGATCACATCGCCGTCTTTCAGCGTGTGAAAGCGCTCCAAATGGGCCTTCACACGCGGCAGGTCGTCGGGATGAATCACGGTCGTCAAGAATTCCGCCCCCAGGGCCGTCATTTCTTTCGAAGTATATCCCAGCAGGTCCATCACGTTACGATTCGCGTAAACATTTTTTTGCGACTGCAAATCATACACATAAATAATAGACGCTGAGTTTTCGGCGATGCTTAGGGCGAAACGGCGGCTTTCTTGAAGCGCGTCCTCCATCGCCCGGCGCTCGGTGATGTCGCGAATAGCGGTGACCCGCGCCGGCTGCCCGTTCCAAACCGCCCGCCGTCCGCGCACTTCGGCGGGGAACGTACTGCCGTCGCGGCGCAGGCAGAGTGCTTCGTAAGCGTCCTCGTTGTCCGATAGTACTTTCTGCCGGACTATCTCCCGCACTTCCGGCACGGCAAACTGCTCAACAGAAAGGCCGGCAACTTGGTCCTGCGAATCGTACCCGTACAGCGTCAAAAACGCCGGATTGGCGTCGATCATCACGCCGTTTTGGCTGACGGCAATCCCCTCAAACGCGGCATCGGACAGGTGCCGCAGGCGGGCTTCGCTTTCGCGCAGCGCGGCTTCGGCCTCGCGCCGGGCCGTGATGTCCCGCGCAATGCACGACAGCCCAATGATCCGGCCCCCGCCGTCGCGAATCGGCGAGTAGGTCAGCCCCACCTGGACATTGCTGCCGTCGCGGCGGCGGCGCACCCCTTCGAGCGGCGCGAGGGTTTTGCCGGCCAGGAGGGATGCCACGACTTCATCAATAGCGCGGCTTTCGCCGGGCACGGCCAGCGCCGACGCGTGCCGTCCGATCATTTCTTCTTCGCCGTAGCCGTACAGCCGCGCCGCGCCGCCGTTCCAGCTTGCAATCGTGCCGTCCAGCGTCATCGCAAAGATCGCTTCTTCCGACGACTCCACAATCGCGGCCAGCCGCGACAGTTCCTGCGCGATCCGCCGCCGGACAGTGATGTCGTGCATAGCGACCACCGCGCCGAGCTTTTTGCCGCTGCGGCTGTAAATCGCCTGCCCGGACGACAAAATGGTCCGGCTCGGAGCGCCCTGCGGCGCGATGACTATCTCGGCGTCCCGCACCGATTCGCCGCTGAAGGCCCGAAACAGCGGGATTTCCTCGGTCGGCAGCGGCGTGAGGCCGTCGGCCCGGTACAAGCTGAAGCGCTCGGCCCACTTGTCTGCCTTCAGCGCTTCTTCCGACAAGCCGTGAAAGCTGCGGGCCGCCGGGTTGAACATGGACAAGACGCCGTCGGCGTCGCAGGCTACGATCCCTTCCTGCATGCTTTCCAGCAGGGCATGAGTGAACTCGCGCTCGGCGTCCAGCTTTTCCTCGACTTGTTTTCGCGGCGTGATGTCGCTGGCAATCAGCGACGCGCCGATTACCCTGCCGCTGCCGTCGGCGGCCGGCACCGGCGACAAACTGAGCAGCACATGGAGACGCTCACCGGTTTTGGTCAGCCGCACGGTTTCCAGCAC
This sequence comes from Capsulimonadaceae bacterium, assembly GCA_965246745.1. Taxonomy (GTDB): domain Bacteria; phylum Armatimonadota; class Armatimonadia; order Armatimonadales; family Capsulimonadaceae; genus JANXMY01. Next base: position 2,584,605 of record OZ251980.1, on the reverse strand, counting down.
GGGAACCGCCGCGCCCTGCCGGATTTGCTCCATGCAGTCCGCCATTTCCTGCCGCAGCTCCGGGGGAATGATCACGTCCACAGTTTTGCCGACGATTTCCGCCGCCGTGTAGCCGTACAATCGCTCCGCGCCTTTGTTCCAGCTCAGCACGTCGCCGCTCAGGGTTTTGCTGTAAATGGCGTCGCCGCTGGTGCTCACAATCGCGGCCAGCCGGGCGTTTTCCGCCGCAAGCTGCTCGCGCTCGGCCAGCCGCCGGGCGGCCTGCAAGTGAAACGCCGCTTGGCGGGCCAGCAGGCGCAGAGTTTCGGCCTGGTCGGGGGGCAGCAGCCGGGATTTGCGGTCAATGATGCACAGCGAGCCGAGGCAGTGGCCGTCCTCGGTCAGCAGCGGCGCACCGGCATAAAAGCGGATATGCGGATCGCCGGTGACCTGGGGATTGTCGGCAAACCGGGCGTCGGCATGCGCGTCGGGCACGATCAAAAGGTCGGAGCCGAGAATTGTGTAAGCGCAGAAGGCGACTTCGCGCGGGGTTTGGCCGCCGTCAAGGCCCGTGATAGACTTGAACCACTGCCGGTCTTCATCAATCAAGGACACGGCGGCAATCGGGACGCCGCAAAGCTGGGCGGCCAGCCGCACCAGGTCGTCGAACTCCGCTGTCGGGGCGGTGTCTAAAATCCGGTGCTCGCGCAGCACGGCCAGCCGCGCCGCTTCATTGTCGGGCAAAGGCGCTTTCATGCGGGCCTCCGGCTCTGACGGGCGGCGGAGGCATGCTGAAAAATTATCGTAAGGAAGTCGTTTTGTCGTGCTTGGGCCATAAATTCCTGCGCCAGATGTTAAGAATACTTTAGTATCGGCGCAGCGAGGCCGAAAAAACAGGCAAACCTGCCTGCCGGCTTTCACGGTATTTATTCCACCTTCCGCAGAAAGTTGGCAACGAAATTATCGCAAGGAAAATGTCATCTGCACGCCCATCGCGCGGCTTTGCGGCTGGATCAGCGGCGACAGCAAAAGGCCGCGCGGCGACGAGAGTTCCAGCCGCGCCGTGCCGTAGCCGAGCAGAGCGCCGGCAACAATGTCCCGCTCATAATGCCGGTGCAGGCGCACCCGCGAATAGGAAATCAAGGCCGCGCCGAGAAACCACAGCGGCGCTTCTTTGGGGTGCAGGTCGCTTTCCACCGTCGCCGCCGCAAAGGCCGCCGTAGCATGGCCGCTCGGAAAGCTGTCGTGGGCATTGGAGTCGGGCCGTTTTTCGCGAAACAAGTGCTTCAGCCCTTCGCTGAGGAGCACGCTCGTGCCGATGGCGTCGGCGGCCCGCAGCGCATGGTTTCTGCCGTCCGCGCCGTCCGACAACAGCGGCAGGCCGACCGCCGCCGCCAGGTAAATAATGTTGCCGCTGCCGGACTCAAAGTCGGCGGCTTTGCGGGCGGGTGACTCGGCATGAGCAGGGGCGATCAGGCCGCCGAGGCAGACGGCGCAAACAGCCGCCGTGCAAAAACGAAGGGGAAAAATCAGCATAGGTGGGTTTCCAGTCGAGTTATTCTTCGGGCGCGGGAGAAACAGGCCGGCGGGACGGACGCGCGGCGGCTTCCTGCCGCAGCCGCGCCAGGCGCGGCAGGGCGACACAGTGAATGTAGCCGCCCCACCCCAGCGCCAGCAGCGCCAGCAAAACGCCTGCGCCCCACGATTCAAACGCCGGCTGAGCAAAGACGCCGATCCCGAGCGCCGTAAACACCAGCGCGGTCAGCGCCGGCAGCCACACGCCGCCGCTCATGCGAAACGGACGCGGACGCGCGGGGTCTTTGACGCGCAGTCTGAGGACGGCGGCGGCGGCCAAAGCGTAAATCAATGCCTCGGTCGCGGCGGCCAGGTTGACCAGCAGCACAAACTTCTGGGTCCAGTAGACCAGGCCCGAAACCAAAAGCGCGACAGCGTACACCACCAAAACAGCCCGGTCGGGAGTGGCGAATTTCGCTGAAAGACTTGCCAGCCCCGGCGGCAGCACTTTGTCCCGCGCCATGCCGTACAAAAACCGGCTGACCCCCATCAGGCCGGCGTTGAACGTCGTCAGCGACATGCACAGACTCGTCCCGATCATCGCCCAGCCGCCGGCAGGACCGAGCACGGCGCGAGCGAACACGACATGCGGGATCGGCTCCCGCGCTCCGGGCAGGCCCAGCAGCAAGCCGCGCGGGACAATGCCGGAAAACAGCGCGGTTGTCGCCAGCGCATACACAAGCGTCAGCAGGCCGACCGCAAGAAACATGCCGGCCGGGATCGCTTTCGGGGACTTGACTTCATCGGCCAGCGGCGTCACCCACTCAAAGCCGACAAACAAGAACACCGCCACCCCGACCGCCGAAAACAGCGGCCCGACGCCCCCCGTCCGGGCCGGGGCGGGAACCTGGAAGTGCGCGTGGGCCAGCGCCAGCACGCTCAGGGTCACAATGGACAAAACGACCGAGTAAGTCAGGACGCTTTGAAACGTCCCGGCGATTTTGAGGCCGCAGAAGTTGACCGCCGTGGCGGCGGTGAGCATCAAAAATATCCACCAGGGCGGCTGAACGGCAGGCAGCGCGGCGCTCAGCACATGCGACAGCACATACGCTTCGGTGCCGACCACGAGCGTCACGACCGACATATACGCCAGCGCGGCGACCAGCGACACCCGCTCGCCGAACGCCTGGTACAGATACAGACGGATGCCGTTGACGCTCGGCCACTGCCCGTTCAGCTCCGAAAACGCGGCGGCGGCCAGGGCGCAAAGCGCTCCCGCAAGGGCAATGGCGATCCAGGCGGCGTCGCCCGCCAGAAAACACGCCATCTGCACGACCACCAGAAACGTGGACGACGCAAAGGTCAGCCCTGCGCTGGTAGACACCACCGCCGCCAGCCCGAGGGAGCGCTTCAATCCCGGCGTTTGCTCTACTCCCAAATTATTCCCACAGCATCGCGATCACAAAGTCGAGCCGCACGATGTCTTCTTCGGGTCCCTGTATTCGCAGCGTCCCGGCGTTGTACGGGTCGTTCGGCGACAGCTCGCCGTAAAAGATGGAGGTTAAAATCTCGCTGTCCGCTTCCAGAACCAAATTGGGCGACGGCGGAGCGCCCGGCAGGGCCGTGACGACGCCGCTGGATGTCGTCAGTCCGGCCTCGGCCCCCAGGTCGGTCGCGCGGATGTGCATGACCCGGTTCCAGTCTTTGATCATCGCCATCAGCTTCGCGTTTTCGTTGCAGCTTTCGGCGAACGAGCGCAGGCTGTCGGTCAATTCTTCGGCGGTTGCCATGTGAAAGATGCTCCTTGTCGGCATTTTGGAAACCGGCGAGGCCAGTGCCGGTTCCTATCGTGGCTCTAGCCGCTGAAACGACCCGTGCCAGCCGAGCTTTTCAATCCACGCCTCGTACACGGCAGGCGTGATCTCGGCCGGCGGCAGGCCGATAACGGCGACTAAAGCCGCTTCCATCAAATTGGTGCCGCCGGAAAGCCCGTCCATTTCAGGAGTCGTCGTCGCCAGCCATTCAATTCCGGCGGCGGCCAGGCGGGCCAGCGATTTAGGGCGGGTCGTGTTGGTGACGACCCCTTTGCCGGGCGGCAGCGACGGCGGCAGGTGGCGCAAAATCAAATGGCCGTCGCCGGCGATCACCTCCGCCGCGTCGTAATACTTGGCATAGCGCGGGTCGGCTTCGGCGCGGTCCTGCGCCGCGCCGGTCGGGTAAAGCTGATGAAACGGGGTCGTCAGGAGGCGCGAGCGATACTTTTTTGCCAGGTCGTGTATCTCGGGAAGCGTCGTGAGGGGAAAATCCAGGCCGATGTTGAAGATCAAATCGCCGAACACGCACGGGCAGCCGAGTTCTGTAAATGCCTCGGCCATGCCGAAGCGGTCCAGGGCGCTGACCATCAGCACGGGAGACTGCGGCGTAAGATGGCCTGCCGCCGCTAATTCACGCACGACCCGCCGCTCCAGCGTGTTTTTCAGCCCGCTGCCGTCCACCACCGGGGTCTGCGTGACGGCATCGGCCAGCCGCACGCCGTCGCCGACCAAAAACCGCTCGCCGCCCACCGACAGCGAAAGGTCAATCCCGCCGAGGCCGAGCGCGTCCACCGTGCCGTCCAGCGCTTCCAGCCGCCGCCGCGCCCGGCTCATGTCGCCGTCCATGCCTTCGCGGGTCAGCCGGACCGCCTGCCCGGCCAGCGTGATTTCGCGGACAAAATCGCCGGCGGGCGACCCCAAGCTGACACTGACCGCCGTTTTCATGGCGCTACTATACCTTGCGGCGGCCCGGAAAATCTACCGCGCCGGCGGCGGGCTGCGCCTACTCCGGGCCGAACGGCTCGGCGGCGTCCTGGCGGCGGCGCTCGAACAGGGCATCGTACACCGACTCCATTTTGCGGGCGGAATGGCGGATCGTAAACATGCGCTCTACCCGGCCCCGGCCGGCGCGGCCCATCGCCCGCGCGAGGCTCGGCGCGGCCAGCAGGCGCTCCAGCGCCGCCGCCATCTCATCGGCGCTGCCCATCGCGACCAGATACCCGGTTTCGCCGGGCACCACAATCTCCGGCAGCGCCCCGCCGTCGGTCGCAATCAGCGGCTTGCCTGCCGCCATGCCTTCAATGACGACCTGGCCGAACGGCTCGCCGAGGGTAGACGCATGCACGACGATGTCAATCTGCGGCATCAGCGCCGCCACATCGTCCCGAAAGCCGAGAAACTCCACCCGGTCGTTCAAACCAAGCTGCTCACACAGCGCGTGCAGCGATTTTTCGTACTCGTGCTCGCCGAACAGCGGAGCGCCGATGATCCAGTAGCGGGCGTCGGGAAAGCGCTGCCGGGCCGCCGCCGCCGCCCGCAGAAACACATGCTGCCCTTTCCACTCGGCGATCCGCCCGATCAGCGCGGCCACCGGCGGATGGTCCCACGCGCCCGGCTCGCCGGGCGCGGACGGCACGACGCTTTCTTCCACATAGCCGTCATGCACCACTTCGGTCGGGACGCCGCTGTAGACCACCGCGCCGGACCGGGGCCGCTTCGGCCAAAGCTGGCGCAGGGTGCTGCGAGAATTGGCGACCACCACCTGCGGCAGCACCCGCGACAGCAGGCGAAAGCCCGCCGCCACCGGCCCCGGCAGGTAATCGCGGTTGATGGCGTCCCGCACATGCCACAGCACGGGAACACCGGCCAGCCGCCCGGCGACCCCGCCGTAAATGTCGGATTTGAGCGAGTTGGTGTGGATCAAGTTCGCCCCGCGCGACTGTGCAAACTGGGCTACCTGGCGGCTGTAACTCAGCAGAATTCGCGCCTGCCGCAGCTTCAGCAGCGAGCCGACCCCGAGCGTGTCTTTGCGGGTCTCGCGCACGGCGGCATCAAGCGGCAGGATCACGGTCTCGATCTGCGCCGCCCGCAGCTTCCGGGCCAGCGGCCCGTCTTCCGCCAGCAGCACCAGCGGACGGAACCGGGCCGGGTCAAGCGCCATGATCAAGTTCAGCAGGGCGATCTCGCCGCCGCCGAGCTTTGCGGTGTGGTCCAAGTATAAAATCGTTTTCGGCGGGGCGGAGGGAGCAGGGCGGGGGGAAGCAGTCATAAAGCGTTCCCCCTGCATAATCCATGCCAAGTTTTAAACTCTTGGTCAGATGCTCTGCGCGTGGGGCCGGATTTGCAGCAGAATCACATCGCTGCGGTCCGGCTGAATCAGGCAGAAATGCACGGCGGCGGCAATGTCTTCCGCCATCAGCATTTTGCCTTCGGCGATCTCGCCGGGCTGCTCTTCCGGCGTGGAATTGGGAAAATCCGCGCCGACTTTGCCCGGCTCCACCAAAGACACTTTGATGCCCATTTCGTTGACCTGCTTCCTGAGCGACTCGGAAAAACCTTCAATCGCCGACTTGGTGGCGACATACACGTCCGCGCCTTCATTGCGGAGCTTGGCGCTGAGCGAGCCGATGTTGACGATATGCCCGCTGCCTCGAGGCTTCATCCGGTCAATCGCCTGCCGGGCACAGCCCATGTAGCCCAGAATGTTGGCCTGCACCACATACTGCCATTCGTCGTACTCGCTGTCCAGAATGCTGCCGGCGGCCTCGGCGGCATTGTTGATGAGAATGTCCACCCCGCCGAGCTTCGCGTCGGCTTCGGCGAAAATACGCGTCAGGTCTTCGGCTTTGGTCGTATCGGCGACAATTCCATAAACTTTGCCCTCCGAAGGCATGTCGGCCAGCGCTTCGCTCAGCTCGGCCTCGTGCCGCCCTAAGATCAGAACATGTGCGCCGTGCGCGGCCAAAAGCTCGGCGGTGGCGCGGCCAATTCCGGTCGTGCCGCCGGTGACGACCACGGCTTTGCCTTGCAGGCGTGTCGGGACTACTTCTTTACGCATGAGTGTGTCTTTCGTTGGTGAAGGATTTTTTTGCCGAAATCGGTATACCCCGGCGGCTTTTTGGGAAAACTAGGCCAGCACGTTTCTGCAAGAAAAGAAGACACAATGCACGAAGAACGAATTGAATCGGACAAAATCGCGGGAATTGACCCGTGGACGGCGGCGGTGGCGGCGGAACTGTCGGCCCATGCGCCGCTGTGGTCGGCCCGGCTGCCGGAATACACGGCGGACGTGCGGCTCGGGCGCGACTCGCTCTGGCTGACCGTGCGCGAGCAAAGCAATAGCGAGCAGGGCGGGACGGCGTTTCGGCTGGCCTATGCCCCCGGCGGCAGCCTTGCCATTGGGGACAGGAAGGCCGAAGAAAACGCCGTGCAGGTCGCGCTGACCGCGCCGACGGGCCGGTATGAAGTCCGGGTGGAGATTTTGGACAGCGGTCTGCTGCACTGGGCGGCGACGCTGACCCCGGCGGCGGATTTGACCCTGCCCTACCTGCCGCCCGATGTGTATCCGATAAACGGCAGCGGCAGCCCGCTCGGAACGCGCGGCACGGCCCATGCCGGGCAGCCGTCGGCGGGCGCGGCGGCGCTGCTGTTCACGCTGGCCGAGCCGGCGTTCGGGTCGGTCTTTTACCTGCACAACTTTTCCGCGCTGAACCCGCTGTTTGAGGCGCTCGGCACCAAGCCCCTGGGCCTGGTCGGCGGGCAGTGGCCGCAGCTCGGCTTTCAGCTTCCGGCGTCGGAGGCCGTCCTGCCCGCCGGGCAGCCGGTGGTCCTCGCCGACGCGTTTGCCCTGGTCAGCCCGCAAATTCCGCAAAACGAGCGCGACGCCGCCCGGCTGTATTTGGACAGCCTGGCGGCGGTGTATCCCCATCTGCCGCAGCCGGACACCGAGTGGCGCGACTGGCCCGCGCGGGCCGCCGACACGCTGGCGGACCTGCAACACGGCGACGGCTGCACCGTGCAAAACCACGGCCTGACCTATGCCCGGCCGTACCTCGGAGCCGAAGAGCCGGACAGCATGGTTCAGCTCGCCCTGACCCTGCCGATTGCCGAGTACGGCGAGTGGCTGGGCCGGCCGATGCCGTTTGCCGACGCGCTCCGGGCCGGCGTCCCGGCGTTTTTCGACGCCGAACTCGGCTTGATGCGGCGCTACCTGCCCGATGCGCCCGAAGACAAAGACCGCGCCGAGTCCGATTCGTGGTATTTATATCATCCCCTGCTGGACTTGGCCCGGCTCGCCAAGCGCGGCGACGACGAAGCCCGCCGCCTGCTGCTCGGCTCGCTGGACTATGCCATCAAAGCCGGGCAGCACTTCGGGTACCGCTGGCCCGTCAAGTTTAACCTGGAAACGCTGGAAGTGCTCACCGACGTTCGCAAAGACGGCGAGCCGGGGCAGTCGGATGTCGGCGGGATTTATGCCGCCGTGATGATTGAAGCCTGGGACTTGACCGCCGACACGCGGTACTTGGAAGAAGCCCAGGCCGCGCTGCGGGCGCTGACCGGGTATCGGTTCGCGGTCGGCTACCAGTTCAACATCACCGCCATCGGCGCGGCGGCGGCTTTGCGGGTCTGGTCGGCGACCGGCGACGACTTTTTCCGGGACCAAAGCCTGCTGCTGCTGGCATCGTTTTTCCAGCACACCACGTTTTACGACTGCACGCTCGGCACGGCGAAGTTTTTCCCGGCGTTCGGCGGCGTTCTCTGCCTCCACGATGCCGAGTACACAGCGATCTTTGAGGCGTTTGAATCGTTTGCGGCGTTCCACCAGATATTCGCTCATGCCGGCGACGCCCTGCCCGCGTCGGCCCGGCTGCTGATTACCGAATACTGCCGGCACCTCTTGAACCGGGCCTGGTTTTATTATCCCGGCGAGCTGCCCGAAGACGCGCTGGCGACCGACATCCGCAACGGGCGCTTGGACCGAAACTTGGCGGTCCCGATGGAAGATTTGTACCCGGCCGGCGACCCCGCCGGGCAGGTCGGCCAGGAAATCTACGGGGCCGGGGCGGCGTTCGCGCTTGCCGTGCGCTCGTTTCAGACTCCGCCCGGCGCTCCGCTGCAAATCGCCTGCGATTACCCGCTGACGATCACGGCGACCGCCCCCGGCTGCGCTGAGGCACGCGTTCACGGCGTTTCGCAGTTTTCCTGCCGCCTCAAGCTGATTGCGCTGGGCGATGATGGCCTGCCGCCGACTGTTTCGCTGCGCTGCGGCGGCAAAGAATTGGAAGCGCGGGAAACCCAGGACGATGTCCGCGAATACGCCGTGCCCGGCGGCAGCGATTTGGAAGTGCGCTGGTGATTGACCCTGCCCCCGGCGCGGGTAAACTCGCTGCATCTACCCGCCTGCTTCCCGGAGGTTTTTTATGACACAGCATTCCGCCCGCTACGTTCTTGTCGGCGGCGGCGTCGCGTCGGCGACGGCGGCGGAAACCATCCGCAAATATGACCTGAAAGGCGAGATCGTGATCATCGGCTCCGAGCCGCACCCCCCGTATCACCGCCCGCCGCTGTCCAAAGGATACCTGCGCGGGGAAGCGAGAGCCGAAGACGTTCTGCCGGTTCAGCCGGCCGAGTGGTATGCCCAAAACAGCGTGACGCTGCTGACAAGCGCCACAGCGACCGGGGCGAACACCAAGACAAAAGTGGTGACGCTGGAAAACGGCGGCACGGTTTCCTACGAAAAGCTGCTGATTGCGACGGGGTCGTCGCCGAAAACTCTGGACATTCCCGGCGCAGACGGCCCCCATGTCCGCACCCTGCGGACGTGGGAAGACAGCGACGCGCTCAGCGCCTCTCTCGGCAAAAAAATTGTTCTTGTCGGCGGCGGCTACCTCGGGGTGGAAGTGGCGGCGGGCTATCTGACCCGAGGCGGACAGGCGGTAATAGTCGAGCCGACCGGCCATCTGTGGAGCAAGTTTGCTTCGCCCGAATACGGCGCGTTTCTCCGAAAAAAGCTCGAAGCCGCCGGGGCCGAAGTGATTCTAGGCGATGAAGTCACGGAAATCACGCCGTCGGGGGTCAAAACGAAATCGGGCCGGGAGATCAGCGGCGACCTTGTGCTGATTGGCGTCGGGGTCACGCCCAACTCGGAGTTTGCGCGGGCGGCCGGGGTAGATGTGGACGAGAAAAACGGCGTTTTGGTCAGCGAGTTTTTGCGGTCATCGGTTCCCGATGTCTACGCCGCCGGGGATGTGGCGGGCTTTCGGGACCCGGTGCTCGGCAAGCAGTGGCGGGTCGAGCACTGGAACAATGCCCGGTGGCACGGCGAGATCGCCGGGGCGAACATGGCCGGGCAGCGCATCGCCTACGACCATGTGCCGAACTTTTTCTCGGATGCGCTGGACATTCACTTTGAGCTGTTCGGCGACCCGCAGGGCGGCAAAGGCGGCTTGTTTCACGGCGACCCGGACACCAACCGCTTCGACGAGCTGTATCTCGACGAAAACAACCGGGTCGTGATGGTGATTTCGGTCAACCCGCCGCCGGAGCTGTACGACACGCTGCGAAAGCTGCCGCGTGTCCGGCCCGATGTGGACGACTTGAAAGACGAAATCAAAAGCGCCGACTTCGATTTGGATTTACTGCTGGCGCTGGACTAGAAATTTGTCCGCCGCCCGCAGGCTGAGCGCCATGATAGTCAGCGCGGGGTTGACGGACAACGCGCTCGGGAAAACCGAGTTGTCCACGATGTACAGGCCCGGCACATCGTGCGATTTGCAGCCGGCGTCCACGACCGACGACGCCGGGTCGTCACCGAGGCGGCAGGTGCCGATGATGTGGGCGTAGCGCTCCAGCGCCCAGACGTTTTTCGCCCCGGCTTCCGCCCAGATCGCCCGCATGAGCTTTTCGCCGTGCGCGGTCATCCGCTTCTCGTTTTCTCCCGCCGTGAAGTGGATGCGCGGCTTCGGCAGGCCCCGCGCATCGGTTTCCTCGGACAATTCCAGAAAGTTCTGCTCATACGGCAAACAGTCGCCGCAGATGTTGATCCCCGCCACATGGTTGTAGCCGCGCATATGGGTCCGCAGCGGCTCGCCCCACAGCTTTTCGGCCCGCGCAAGCTGAGTCGCATAGGTGACGGGCATGACGCCGATAGATTGCAGCAGGTAGCCGCCGGCGAAGTCGGCGTCTTTCGGCCGGTGCGTGTCTTCGGAGATCAAGCCGCCGGGAATGCCTTTGGAGGGCCGGATGTCGCCCGCAAACTGGCCCCATAACTGGATCGCCGTGTGCGCCATGAAGTTTTTGCCGACCTGCCCGCTGCGGTTGGCTAAGTTGTTCAGCAGCAGCAGGCGCGGGGTTTCAATCGCGCCGCCGCACAAAAAGACGTTCCGGCACGGCTGCCGGTGCTCCCGTCCGTCCTGTGTGTAGACTACGCCCGTGACGGCTCCGGCTTTATCGGTCTCGATTTGGGTGACAAAGCACTCGGAGCGTATCTCCGCGCCGTTTTGGAGCGCGACGGGGAGAAATGTCACGTCCATGCTGGCCTTCGCGCCGACCGTGCAGCCGGCCTGGCAGAAGCCCCGGTTGGTGCAAGCCTGCCGCCACCCGGCCCCCGGCTGGAAATACGGCGCGGACAAGGCGGCGTTCGGCGCAGGCGATGTTCGGATGCCGAGGGCGGCGCAGGCCGACTCCATAAGCTGCGCGGCCCCGTTCAGCGGCAGCGGGGCCAGCGGATACGGGGCGTCGTGAGCGTCCCACGGGTACGGCGACGGCCCGGAAATGCCGAGAAACTGCTCCAGCTCGGTGTAATAGGGGGCCAGCGCTCCGTAGCCGAACGGCCAGTCCACGCCGACGCCGAAATCCGAGCGCAGGGTGAAATCGCCGGAATGGGCGCGGGGCGTGTACGCCGTGTAGTGCAGAGTCGAGCCGCCGACCCCGATGCCGGAGTTGTTTGCGCCGAACGCGACCGGATTGCCGCCCGCCGAAAGCCGCTCGTCGTTCCAAAACAGCTTCGCCTGCGCCCGCTCGTCGGTGGCAAAGTCGGTTTTCGGGTCCCAAAAACGGCCGGCTTCCAGCGCGACCACGCTGCGCCCCGCCGCCGCCAGCCGCGCGAGCAGGGGCGCTCCGCCCGCGCCGGTGCCGACCACGACGGCGTCCACGGTCTCGGTCAGCGGGTAAGCCTTGATATTCACGGGGACGCTCGGGGCGGCCGCTTCCTGCGCCGCGCCGACCACCGGCAGTTCATACTTGGCGGTGTTCGCCGCCGGCTCCCAGGCTTCGCGCTCGCCCATTTTGATCTTCGCCCAGCCGCGCCCGTCGGCCAGGCCGGCGTAGCCGATTTCTTCCTGAGCCAGCGGGTGCGAATAAAAGCATTCCACCGCCTCGGCCAGCAGGTCTTCAAAGTAGTGCGGGCCGGGCAGTGTCCGCCAAATTTCGCCGGGTGCCTCGCCCGCCTGCACGGCGGACAGAACCGCGTCCTGCTCGGCGGAGGTCAGCGAGACAAAGTCGTTTTGGTACAAACTTAGCGCGGCTTGGTTCAAGCCTTGTAACCCAAGACGCGCCGCATCGCCGTCCGGCGGCATTTCGCTGTAGCGCCAGCCGTCGCTTTTGCCGGCGGCCAGCCGGGCATCTATCGCCAGCGCCATGTCGCGGGCGGTCGGCGCGGCGGGACTTGCCAGCAGCCGGTCCAGCGCCGCCGTCAGCGTCCAAAAGTCGGCGTCGGCGAAAAAGCGCGGGGCGCTGCCGCTCCCGTCGGGATCAAGCCGGGCTTGCAGCACGGCGCGGGTGGCGGGGGTAACTAAATCTGTGTCCAGCAGAGCGCGAACGGTGCCGGCCGGGTAGAAGTCGGCGAGGGCATCGGTGGGCTGATCGAGCGGCATGAGTGAAACTCGTTTCTAATGGCGAAGCAGGAAAAGAAGATCAAGAAGCGAGGGAATAAATTCCTCTCGCTGAATTTCATCCTTCGGATGAGGAGAAAGCCTTGTGTACTATTCCTTCGTCCGAAGGACGACCTTAACAGCAGATACGCAGTAATGCCGAAGGCATAGAGAAGTTTACTTCCTCGCTTCTTTTCGCGCTAACCCCGCTTCGCTTCCAGCGCTTCCCAGCGGGCATACAGCGCGGAAACGGCGTCGCGGGCGGCGGGCAGGGCGTTCCAAACATCATGGAGGCGGGCGGCGTCCGACGCCACTGCCGGGTCCTCAAGCTGACGCTCCAGTTCGGCGACAACGGCGTCGGCGGCTTCGATTTTGGCTTCGATTTGACTCAGCTCGCGCCGCTCGGACGTAGACAAGCGACTCGGCGCAGGCGCGGCGGCCGGACGGGCAGCGGCAGGCGGCGGGGCGGCGGGCGGCGCGGGCTTCTGCGCGGCTTCCCACTGCCCCAGGCCCGAAAAATAGGCCGTGCCCCCGCGCCCGTCCAGCGCCAGCAGGTCGGTCGAGACGCGGTCCAATAAATAGCGGTCGTGCGTCACCAAAATCAACGCGCCGGGGAACGACACCAGGCTGTCTTCCAGCACTTCCAGGGTCGGAATGTCCAGGTCATTGGTCGGCTCGTCGAGAATCAGCACATCGGCGGGCTGAAGCATCAGGTTTGCAATCAAAATACGGGCCTGCTCGCCGCCGGACAGCACCCGCAAGGGCGTATGGAGCTGATCGGTCTTGAACAAAAACCGCTTGGCCCACGCTGAAACGTGCATCGGATTTCCCCGATACGTCACCGTGTCCGAGTTGGGGCTGAGGGCGTCGCGGAGCGACAGCGACTTGTCAAGCTGCTGCCGGGCCTGGTCAAACAGCACCACCCGCAGGCCGTCGGCACGCTTGATCGCGCCGCCGTCGGGGGCCGTCTCCCCCGTCAGCACCTTAATCAGCGTCGTTTTGCCGCTGCCGTTCGGCCCGATCAGCCCGAGCCGCGTGCCCGGCGCAAGGGTCACGTCGAGGCCAGAAAAAAGCGTTCTGCCGCCAAGCGTTTTTTCCAAATCTTTGCCGACCAAGAGGTCGCGGGTTTGGCGGCCCGACGCATTGAAGTCAATCCCGGCGGTTTTGCCCTGGGCATTGCGGAATTTCAGCTCGGCCAGCTCGTCAATCATCTGCCCGGCCTGCTGGATGCGGCTTTGGGCTTTCGTGCCCCGCGCCTGCGGCCCGCGCCGGAGCCACTCAATCTCGCGCTTGACCTGAGTTTGCAGCGCGTCTTCCCGGTGCGCCTGGGCGGCCAGATAGTCTTCACGCTGAACCAAAAAGTCGCTGTACGCGCCGCTGACACTTAAAAAGCCTTCGGCATACGCCGGGTGCAGCTCGACGACGCGGCTGGCGACATGCTCCAAAAACACGCGGTCATGGCTGATGAGCACAAATGCAAACCCGGCGTCTTGCAGAAGACTCTCGAGCCACAAAACGCCTTCCAGGTCCAAATGGTTCGTCGGCTCGTCTATCAGCAGCAGCTCGGCGTCCTGCACCAGCGCCCGCGCCAGCGCCAGCCGCTTTTTCCAGCCGCCGGACAGCGTTTCCACCGCCTGATCCCGCCCGTCAAAGCCGACTTTGCCCAGCGCGACTTCAATGCGAACGTCCCGCTCGACCTCGTCCAAATGCTCGCCCGAAAGCGCATCGGACAGCACACTGCCGACCGTCGCGCCGCTTGGGAACGCATCTTCCTGAGCAATGTAGGCGACCCGCAGGCCGCGCCGGGCCGAAACGGTCCCGCTGTCCGGCTTTTCGGCTCCGGCAAACAGTTTCAGCAGCGTGGACTTGCCCGCCCCGTTCGGCCCGATCAGCCCGAGCTTCTCGCCGTCATTGACGCCGAGCGAGATGTCTTTAAACAGGGGCCGCGCCCCGTAGGACTTGGAAAGCGCCGCGCAGCTTAACAAAACAGGCATAAAATACTCAGCAAAGACGGCAAAAAAGCGACCTGCGCCGGCGGCGGCAGGCAGGTCGCGGGAAATCAGGCTTCAGGAAAATCAGAATGCACCCGGAGCGATTCGAACGCCCGACCGATCGCTCCGAAGGCGATTGCTCTATCCACTGAGCTACGAGTGCAGCCCCGAAAGTGTACCCGGCGGGCCGCCGAAAGTCAAGTTATTTCACGCGCAGCAGGCCGTACTCGATGCTGTCCACGACGGCGTGCCACGACGCGTCAATGATGTTGGTGGACACGCCGATGGTGGACCAGGTTTCGCCGGCGTCGGCGTAGTCTACCACGGCGCGGACTTTGGCGGCCGTGCCTTCTTTGACATTGACGACCCGCACTTTGAAGTCGGTCAGCCGAATGGCGTCAATTTCCGGGTAGCGCGGGGTCAGCGCCAAGCGCAGAGCACTGTCGAGGGCGTTCACCGGGCCGTCGCCCTCCGCCACGGTCAGCACTTCTTCCGCGCCGACTTTCAGTTTCAGGGTCGCCTCGGTGATGGCTTCTTTGTCGTCGGCCCGCTTTTCGACAATCACCCGGTAGCCGACCAATTCGAACAACTGCCGGTAGCTGCCGGTCGCTTTCTTCACGAGAAGCGCAAACGACGCTTCCGCGCCTTCAAACGAGTAGCCTTGATGCTCCAAAGCCGTTAATTGGGACAAAATCTCTTTGGTTTCCGGGCTGTCTTTGCGAAGGTCCAATCCCGTTTTTTGGACTTTTTCGAGAATGGCCGACGACCCCGAATGCTCGGACACCAAAATCCGGTTCTCGTTGCCGACCAGTGCCGGGTCCAGATGAATATAGGTTTCCGGGTTCTTCCGCATGGCGTCAATATGCAGCCCGGCTTTGTGGGCAAACGCCGACCGGCCGACATACGCCGCCGACGTGCGCGGGGTCACGTTTGCAATCTCGTCCAGGTACGCCGACAGCTCGGACAGCTCGGTCAAGTTCTTGGCGCAACTCAGCGTGTACCCCAGCTTCAGCGAAAGCGACGGAATAATGGAAGTCAAATTGGCGTTGCCGGTCCGCTCCCCCAGCCCATTGATTGTCCCCTGCACCTGCCGGCAGCCGCGCTCGATGCCGACCAGGCTGTTCGCGACTCCGCATTCGGTATCGTTGTGCGTATGAATGGCGAATTTGCCTGCCGCAAACTGCGCCGTCACTTCGCCGACAATCTTCTCAATCTCCCCCGGCAGCGTCCCGCCGTTGGTGTCGCAGAGCGCAATGCAGTCTACGCCCGCCGCCAGCGCGGCGTCCAGGCACTCCCCGGCATACGCGGGGTTGCGCTTCCAGCCGTCGAAAAAGTGCTCGGCATCGAAGATTGTTTCTTTGCCATGCGCTTTGTAGAACCGCACGGTGTCGGCGATCATCGCGAGGTTCTCTTCGAGCGGCAGCCGCAGCGCTTCGGTGACATGAAAATCCCACGACTTCCCGACAAACGTAATCACCGGCGTTCCGGCGTCGAGAAGCTGCTGCAAGTTCGGGTCGTCTTCCGCGCGTCGGTTTGGACGGCGCGTACTTCCAAACGCCGCCAGCTTGGCGTGAGAGAGCGTCACCGACTTCATGCGCTCAAAGAACTCAATGTCTTTAGGATTTGATCCCGGCCAGCCGCCTTCGATATAGTCAATCCCGAAGGCGTCGAGGCGCTTCGCGATCTTGACTTTGTCTTCCACGCTGAACGAGATGCCTTCCCCCTGCGAGCCGTCCCGCAGCGTGGTGTCGTAGATGTCTATTTTAGTCATAGATAGATGTTTGGAAAAGAGTGAGAAAGCGAGGGAATGAATTCCTCTCGCTAAACGGCGTCCTTCGGACGAACGAGTGCTGTGCATTTGGCTTCTCTTCATGCGAAGCATGTTATTCAGCGAGAGGAATTTATTCCCTCGCTTCTCTCTTAGCTGCCTCCGTCAAAGCGCCTCATCCCCTTCGTCGCCGGTGCGGATGCGGATCGCCCGCTCGACCGGGTACGCAAAGATTTTGCCGTCGCCGATTTCGCCGGTGCGGGCGGCGTCTTCAATCGCCGCCATGGCGGCTTCGGCCACACTGTCGGCGACCACCAATTCCAGCTTCAATTTGGGCAGCAGGTTGACGACATACGTGTTGCCCCGGTACTTTTCCGTGTGGCCGCGCTGATGCCCGTATCCGCGCACATCGGTCACGGTCAGGCCGACGACGCCGAGGTCTTCGAGGGCTTCTTTGACTTGGTCGAGGCGCAGGGGCCGAATAATGGCTTCGATTTTTTGCATGGCGGCTAGTCGCGCGGGTCCTCGCCCATCATCACCGCGCCGGCAATCAAATCGCCCATCTGGCGGCAGTTGACATGCACCGCGCCGGGGGCGTCTTCAAGAATGTCCGATGTGCGGTAGCCGGCCCCGAGGATTTTGGCGACGGCGGCTTCGATCCCGCAGGCGGCGGCTTCCGCGCCGAGCGAGTAGCGCAGAAGCAGGGCGGCGGACAAAATGGTCGCGAGGGGATTGGCTTTGCCCGTGCCTGCAATGTCGGGAGCGCTGCCGTGGCTCGGCTCGTACAGGCCGAACGTGCCGTACTCGGTCCGCTTAGCCCCCAAAGACGCCGACGGCAGCATGCCGAGCGAGCCGGTAAGCTGGGCGGCTTCATCGCTCAAAATATCGCCGAACAAGTTTTCCGTGACAATCGTATCGAACGACTGCGGGCGGCGCACTAAGTCCATCGCAGTTGCGTCAACTAATTGGTGAGACAATTCAATATGCGGGTACTCGGCGGCGAGCTGCGTGACCGTCTCGCGCCACAAGCGGGACGTTTCCAAGACATTGGCTTTGTCCACGCTGAGTAATCTGCGCCCGCGCTTTGCGGCGGCCTCGAACCCGACACGGGCAATGCGCGTGATTTCGTCTTTGGTGTAAACGCAGGTATCCACCGCCCGGTCGCCTTCCCACCCCTTCGGCTGGCCGAAATACAGGCCGCCGGTCAGCTCGCGGACGACCAGAATGTCAAAGCCGCCCTCGACCAAATCGGCCCGCAGCGGGCAGGCCGACGCCAGCGCAGGGTACAAAACGCACGGGCGCAGGTTGGCATACAGCGACAATTTTTGGCGCAGGGGCAGCAAAGCGCCGCGCTCAGGGCGCAGGTTGGGGTCGGGGATAGCGTCGTACTGCGGCCCGCCGACCGCGCCGAAATAAATCGCATCGGCGCTTTCGGCCAGGGCCAGCGTTTCCGGCGGCAGCGGGTGGCCGGTCGCATCATACGCCGCCCCGCCGACCAGCGCGTCGGTAAAGTCCAGCGTCAGGCTATACTTCGTCTGGGCCGCGCGGAGAACTTTCAGCCCTTCGGCGATAATTTCCGGCCCGATGCCGTCGCCGGCCATAACTGCGATGTGTGCCATAAAAAGTGTTACTCGCTTCTGAGCGTTCTTAGAAAGTCGTTGTACCCCATCTTGCGCCAGAATGCCTGCGACGCCGGGTTTGCCCGGACCACCTGCACTTCCACCGCCGTGATGCCGCGCGACAGAAACCAGGCTTTGAGGCGGCTGTGAAGCTGACGCCCGATGCCTTCGCGCCGCCGTCCGTCCTTGACGCAGACATCGGCGATGTAGCCGGTGTCGCCGGACTTCAGCGTCGGGCGGAGCATGACCTGGCCGAACGTGTATCCGACCACGCTGCCGCCGCAGTCGGCGACAAAGACCGCCATGTTCGGGTTGTCCAAATTGTCCCGCAGGTAGCCGAGGAACCACGCCTCGGCCTCGCTGTTCAAAGTCAAGCGCGGGTCATAAGCCGCATTGCTGTCTTGAAGGGCACGCCAGAGGGTCAGAATAGCGGGCAGGTCAAGCGTCTCGGCGGGGCGGATTTCGGTTTCAGGCATAGTTGTCAACAGGCATAGTTATCAAGCGGCACAGTTGTTGAGCGGCAGCATTATGTGCGAAATTGTAGCCGGGGGCGTGTGCGCGAGGGCGTGTGTGCGAGGGCGTGAACGCCCTCGCTGGGGAGCGAAGCGCTAAGGTCCCGCCTGCGCGGGACAAGAATAGGATAAGAACGGACTTATTTACATCTTCCGCCACGCAGGTGGCGGCTTGGCGTCCGCGCCCCCCAGCGCGGGCGTTCACGCCCTCGCACACACGCCCTCGTTACCTACGCCCCCGCAACCATTGATGCCACTTTCTTCACCCAATGCCACTCTTCTCGCCTCTACACATGCTCCAACTGCTCGGTCTCGACGCGCCCGCTCGACCGGGCAATCTGCTTATTGAGCGCCTGCAAATAGGCTTTCGTAGAGGCGACAAAAATATCCGTGTTCGCCGCGTGGCCCGTATAAATCATGTTGCCCTCGGCTTTAATCCGAATAGTCACATCGGCCATCGCGTCAATCCCTTCGGTGACGCTCTGCACCGTGAACTCAATCAGCTCATTGGGGACTTGGACGATTCTATTGATCGCCCGGTAGATCGAGTCCACCGGGCCGTTGCCGGTGTCGGCGTCCATCAGAATAGCTTTATCGGCATGGCGCAGCTTCACCGTCGCGGTCGGGATAGCCTGATCGCCGCACGAGACCTGCACCTGCACCAGCTCATACGTCTGCGGCACGATTGTCAGCTCGTCGCCGACAATCGCATCTAAGTCTTCATCGTACACCACTTTTTTAGAGTCGGCGACCGATAAGAAGCGCGTGTAAACTTTCTCAAATTCGTCCTCAGACCCAAACGTGTGTCCTAGCTCGGTGAGGCGATGCCGGACCCCGGCGCGGCCCGAGCGGGCCGAGAGAATGATTTTGCTTTCGCCGATGCCGACTGTCTTGGGGTCAATAATTTCATACGTCGAGCGCTCTTTGAGCACGCCGTCCTGATGGATGCCCGACGAGTGCGCGAACGCATTGGCCCCGACAATGGCTTTGTTCGGCTGAACCAAAATCCCGGTCATGGTCGAGACCATGCGGGACGTTTTGTAAATCTCCTCGGTCTTGATGCGTGTGCCGACCCCGTAGACATCGCCGCGCGTGTAGAGCGCCATGACCACTTCTTCCAGCGACGTGTTCCCCGCCCGCTCGCCGATCCCGTTGACCGTGCACTCCACCTGCCGCGCCCCCGCCCGCACCGCCGCGAGGGCATTCGCGGTCGCCATGCCGAGGTCGTTATGGCAGTGCGCCGACAGTGTGATATTCTCGCTGCCGGGGACATGCTCCAAAATGCCCGCAAACAGCGCCCCGTATTCTTCCGGCGACATGTACCCGGTCGTATCGGGAACATTGATGACTGTTGCGCCGGCTTTGATGACCGCTTCGATGACCCGGTACAGATACTCCGGGTTGGCCCGCCCGCTGTCCTCGGTGAAGTATTCAATGTCTTCGCAGCCCAGACTTCGGGCGTGCTTGACGGCGGCAACGCCGATTGCCAATGCCTCATCGCCGGTCTTTTTCAGCTTGTGCTTCAAATGGCTTTCGCTGACTCCGAGGCCCGTATGGATACGCGGCCGCGCCGCGCCTTTGAGCGCGTCCCACGCGACATCAATGTCTTTAGGGACAGCGCGGGTCAGCCCGCAGACCGTCGCGCGGTCGCCGACCGCCGCCGCGACCCGGCGCACGGCCTCAAAGTCGCCGGGCGACGACACCGGAAAGCCCGCTTCGATCACGTCTACGCCGAGCCGAACCAGCTGCCGGGCAATCTCGACTTTCTCGTCTACGTTGAGCGACGCCCCCGGCGACTGCTCGCCGTCCCGCAGGGTGGTGTCGAAAATCTGTACTGGGCGTGTGGTGTTCATAAAAAGTACTTTCGGAACCTACCGACCCCGGAACGAACCGGGGTCGGTGTCTAAATCGCCGGCATGACATTGCCGCCGCAGACGGGGACATAGGCCCCGGTGATATAGCTCGCCAAATCCGACGCCAGGAACGCGACCACCTGGGCGATTTCCCGGTCGGTGCCGCGCCGCCTTAAGGGCACCGTTTTTTCGTAGTCCGGGGCCGAGACCGTCCCGGCATTGCGGTCGTTCTCGCTGATTGTCCACCCCGGCGCGACTTGATTGACCGTGATGCCGTGCTCGCCGATTTCTTTGGCGAGAACGCGCAGAACCCCGTCCATGCCGCGCTTGCCGGAGACATACGCCGACTGGCCCGGAAAAAGCTGCATCGCGCACTCGGTATTGATGCCGATGATCCGCCCGCCCCGGGCCGCCGCGATCATGCCCGGCACAAACGCCTGCGCCATCAAGACGTTGTGCAGGACGGAGGACCGGAACTGGCTTTCGTAGCTGTCCACGGACTGCTCCAAGACGCTGAGCCAGGGTGACTGGCTGACGGCATTGCTGACAATAATGTCTGCCGTGCCGAGCTGCTGCGTCACAGTGTCACACAGCGCGGTGACACTGTTTTTGTTTGTCACATCCGCCTGCACGGCGATTGCCCGCCGCCCCAGCGCTTCCGCTTCGGCTTTCAGCGCGTGTGCCAGTTCTGTATTTTTGTAATAATGGACGGCAACATCCGCGCCGCAGGCCGCCAGGGTCCGCACCATGACCCGCCCGAGTTGGCTGGTCCCGCCGGTGACCACCGCGATTTTGTTTGTGAGGTCGAGTGTCAGCATTGGTTTATCCTAGAAGACGCCAGAACCCACCCCGCTCGTTCCTCGCGACCCTCCCGAAGCGGGAAGGTGAAGAGGCCAGAGCAGGAGGACGTAGCAAGCGGTGCTTGTGCATCCATTCCGAACCTCTTCACCTTCCCGCTTCGGGAGGGTCGCGAGGAACGAGCGGGGTGGGTTCTCAATCGCTCACCGTGTCCGGCTTCTTGACCCAGGACATCAGGCCGCGAAGCTGCTTGCCGACCGATTCAAGCTGCGACGCATTGTCAATCGCCGCCAGGGCATTGAACATCGGGCGGTTGGCTTTGTTCTCCAAAATCCAGTCGCGGGCGAACTGTCCCGTTTGAATTTCTTTGAGGATTTGGGCCATCTCCGCTTTGGTCGCGTCGGTGATGATGCGCGGGCCGCGCGTCATGTCGCCGTACTGCGCCGTGTCCGAGATCGAGTAGCGCATCCCGCCGATGCCCGCTTCGTACATCAAATCCACAATCAGCTTCAGCTCATGCAGACACTCAAAGTAGGCGATCTCCGGCTGATACCCGGCGTTGACCAGCGTTTCAAATCCCGCTTTGACCAGCGCGGTCGTGCCGCCGCACAAAACCGCCTGCTCGCCGAACAGGTCCGTCTCGGTTTCTTCTTTAAACGTCGTCTCCAAGACCCCCGCCCGGCTGCCGCCGATGCCTTTGGCCCACGCCAGCGCGACCTCTTTGGCATGGCCCGTCGCATCCTGCGCGACCGCGATGAGACACGGGACGCCTTTCCCTTCGGTGTAGGTCCGCCGGACCAAGTGCCCCGGCCCTTTCGGCGCGGTCATAAACACATCCACGCCGTCTTTCAGCGGGATTTGCCCGAAATGAATGTTGAAGCCGTGGCCGAACGCCAGCGCATTGCCCGGCACGAGATTGGGCGCAATGCTTTGTTTATAAACATCGCCCTGCACTTCGTCGTTGATGAGCACCATCACGACATCGGCTTCTTGGGCGGCGTCCTCGACGCTCTTTACTACCAATCCCGCTTCCTCGGCCTGCGCCCAGCGCTTCGAGCCGGGCCGCAGCCCGACCCGCACATCCATCCCGCTGTCGCGGAGGTTCAGCGAGTGCGCGTGTCCCTGCGAGCCGTAGCCGATGACGGCGAGCTTCTTGCCCTCTAAAAACCCTAAATCGGCATCAGTGTCGTAATAAACCTTCGCGGCCATGTGTTTGTGTATTCTCCTCGTGTTATCAGTCTAAATTTCAGTCTAAATTGAGGCATTCCCAGTCCAGGGAAAATAGGCTTGCAGTTTTCTGCAACACTTCGCGGCTGCCTGCGCCGACCCAAATCCAACGGTAGCCGTTCGGCGAAGTTTCGGTTTCTATTAAAACATCCTTTCCGCCATACAAGCAGGAAGAAGAAGCCGGCCAGCGCCATTTTGGAAAGCCGAGCGGCACGAAATTCTGCTCGACAGTTTCAAGCGCCTTCAAGTCTGCGGCACTGTTTCCGCCGAACGCAGTGCCGAAACACGCCGTTTCCAGAACAACCATCTGCGTAATAAACTCGGACAGGGTTTGGTTCTCGATAGCTCCGGTTTCGTCAAGATAGACCGGCGGGTCATCCAAAATAAGATCGCTGACAAGGACGCCCCAATTGACAACTGCCTGATTTTCCGTGTAAAAGTAGATAACTTCGCAGATGCTTTGTTCCAGATATTCCTGCGCCTGATACAAGCGCTCCGGCAGGCGCAGGAAATTTTGCGCGGCAGTGATGTCTTTTCGCCGCCCCGCAAGCGTATACCATTCCCGCAGCGCTTCCGGCAACTTCACTCCGAGCCGCTTTTCCGCCGCGTCAATCTCTGCCGCTGAGTAGCCGTCGCCCTCTTCAAGCGGCTTATGCCACTCGGCGACAAAGTCTTTAAGCAGAGACCAGCGATCTGTACGGGCGGACAGGCGGGCGGCGAAATCTTGTGCGCTGAACATAGCCGTTTTCCGTGCTACTTGTGCGTGTCCATCCAGTCCGGCACGACCGGCAGGATGCCGACGCGCAGGGCATCCATCTTATAAAGGTCGCGCTCCGCTTTCTCGATACGTCGGTTGTAATCGGAGGCGCTCACGATGCCTTTGCTGGCGGGAACAACGACATACCACCAGCGGCCTTCCTGATGCACATAATTTGGCAGCACTTCCAGCGCGGCCTCGGCAGGCTGGTAAGGTGTAAGGCGTGTTTGGACACGTTCAGCAACTTCCTGGGCTTTGTAGTTTTGTCCCGTGTTGTTTTGTTCGGCAACAGTCAGGTTCATGGATTCACTCCAAAATAGCGAAAAATCTTCGCCGCGTCGCGTATGGCGTTTTCGGCATTGCGGCGGTCTATACGCTGAACGGAGTAATCCGCATCCAGCCGGAGGCGATATAGCCGCAGGGCAAGAAGGGCAATCGCGCGGCGACGCACTTCCGTGAACTGTGTGAGGTGCGTAGTAACAAGAGGTGCGTAGTAACAAGATCAGCCATCTCGGCATGGGAGGGAGTCTGACGCCCGTGCCTGAAAACCACTCCGGTCCGCGCCAGCTCATGAGTCAGCAGCGAAAAGGCGGCATAATAAGAGCGGCTGACGCTGCTGCGGTAGCGCCTGCCGGTCAATGCCTCCTGCCCGGCCCGAAAGCTGTCAGTTCCGATCTCCCGCCATGTCGCCATTGTCTTCTCCTCCGTGATGAAAATTCCCTGTAAAAATTCCCTAGTCGCCGGGCAGGTTCGGCACGAGCAAAACTTTAAGCTGCTTCTCGCTTTCGATGTCTTCTTCGACTTGTTCCATCAAATCTCGGTAATCGCGCAGGCGGATGTCCGGCGGCTCGGGGGTGACGACCACATACCACCAGTCGCCTTCATGCTGCGCCCCGAGGCGAGACACATTGAGGCGATAGTCGCTCGGCTGATGCCGGTTGACGTACTCTTCAACAATATTTAATGTCTCGTTCATCGTTTCCGCTTCGCTCATACCGGCACCCCCAGGTAGTTGAAAATCTTTTTTGCCGCTAAATACGAGTCCCGGCAGCTTTGCTTGTCCACGCGAATCAGCGAGTAGTCTGCGGCCAGCCGGTCCAAATACAATGCCGTCACAAGCACCGTAAAATTTGCTGCACGCCCCGTGCTCAGGTGCGTGAAATACGCACGGATCAGCCGGGGCAGCTCGGTATGGCCGGGAGTGTTCCGGTTGTCACGAAATGCCGGGCGTGCGCCGCGACGTATCAGCTCATGCGTCAGCGCCGAAAACGCCGCGTAGTAAAAGCGGCTGACCGCGTTCCGGTAGTACCCGCCGTCGTACAGCGCGACCGCCGCGCGAAAGTTATTGCTCCCGATCTCCTGCCACGTCGCCATCGCCGTCTCCTCCGTGAAGTGTCTGTTTTCGCGCCGAGTAAACGCCTGCGCCGATCCCGAAGATAATCCCAATCGCGATAAACAAGCCCAAATTGACCAGCAGATTGGCAACCGTGTCGAGGCCCAGCTTCTGCGTGACGGCGTTGTAGACCGTCCAAAGGGCGTAGTTGCCGCCGCCGGCTAAAACGCCGACGGCCAGGCCGAGCGCAAGGCGCTTGTTGGCAAAGCCCCAGCCTAACCCGAGTAACGGGGCCAGTGCCAGAATGCCGAGCATCAGCAGATGGGCTTGAGGGAGACTAATCAGCTCTTTCATGGCTTGAACTGCGCTTAAATGCCCCGGACGCCCCGCGCCATCGCGATCCGGCCCGTGCGGACTAATTCCCGGATGCCGTAAGGCTCCAGCAGCTTTTCAAACGCATCAATTTTGTCGCCCGCGCCGGTCAGCTCAATCACAAAGGTCTTTTCGGACATGTCAATCACCCGGCCCCGAAAGACTTCCACAAGCTGCAAAAGCGCGGTCCGATTCTCCACCAAAGCGTTGACTTTGATCAAGGCCAGCTCGCGGGCAATGATCGGGATATTGATGTAGTCCTGGACTTTGGACACTTCAATCAGCTTATGAAGCTGCTTCGTGATCTGCTCCACTTCCCCCTCGTCGCCGTTGACCACCAGGGTCATCCGCGACAGCTCCGGGTTCTCGGTAATCGAAACCGCAAGGCTTTCGATATTGTAGCCCCGGCGCGAGAACAGCCCGGAAACGCGCGAAAGCACCCCCGGCTTGTTGTCTACCAAAACTGTGATGGTATGCTGATTAGTTGTCATCTGCTGCTGCAAAGCGCCTTTGCTCCTTGTATCTGCGGCCTCATGCCGTCAAAGTGTGTCGTAGATTGCGTCTTGTTCGTTGTCCCACAACTCCCAAAGTGAGCGGTAAGAAAGCGCCTGCCAGCCTGCCCATTCCTCTTCTTCCGTCTCGTTTTCGCCCATATCCGCAAGCGTCATCGGCTCATAAAGAGGCGTCGGTTCCGCCGGGGGCTGATTAGGCGTTGTCATAGCGTCAGGTCGTCTAAAAGCAGTATCTTCAATTCACCGACACGCTGAAAGCCGCGATCATTGGTCAAGAGTGCATCGCACCCAGAAACAATCGCCACCGCTGCTTGAAAAGCGTCTGGCAGCAAGAGATTGTACCGTGCCCGCAGTTCCGCCGCCCTTCGAGCCATGTCTTGATCTATGACAACAAACTCTGTGTTATTGCCCGCCGTGATGAGGTCAATAAAATTCTGCTGCGAGGCGATGTCTTGCTGACGAATTGGATAGATCAGACATTCTGCCAAAGTAACTGGAGACGCAACTGCTTCCAGCAGGCTTTGATCAATGTAACGAAAGGCAGCATCCACAATGTCAACATAAGCAAGATTCCGCTCGACAAAGTAGATCACAGGTGCCGTATCTAAGAATAGGCGCGAGACGCCATCAAAAGCGTCAGTGATTGTCATGGTTTATCCTGGGAAGCGTCCGGCGTTCCGCCCCGGTTGAGCATGCGCTCGCGGTGCTCGTCACCTTCTCGGCGCGTCCGCGTCACCCAAGCCTGTGCATCTTCCCCAACCATCGGATACGGTACTGTCCCTGCGATTTCGCTCCACGCACGGCCCGGCCGCGCCGTAAGCGGCAGACTCTTTTCGACTAAAGCTCGTGCATATTCTTCCGGTGTCTGCTTCCGCTTCGCCGCTTCCGCTTCGAGCCTCGCCTGAACTTCCGGCGAAATGTCAATCGTCATGGTCATATTTCAATCTCCTCTGAGAGTGTTGAGAACTTGCTGCCAATGTCATTAACCAGTTGGCAACTGAACGACTTGCCCCACAGATAGCGATCTTTATCACGAAGCGTCAGCCCTTCAGGAGCAGCTCTTTCCACAGCCTGCAAAAACTCCAAGTAACGAGGCCATAATCTCTCGAACTTGGTAATGTTGCTCAGTTCTGAGAAGCCACCCAACTCTCCGCAGACGCGCACATCATAGACGCTGAACTCATCCGGGTACAACACAGTCAGAATAGCGGAAGCCATCGGTAAATAGAACCCGCCATTCCAAAGATACTGTAGCCTTTCTTTTGATGAAGCGCAACCAAAAACCCCTTTTGTCAGGTCGTGAACAGCAATATCTAAACTGTTGTATCCGTTCGCTAATAACCTCTTTGCTATTTTTGATTTGGCGCGATTTGCCTTCCAGATAATGATGCAAAAAAAGTCAAAGGCTGATAGGAAACCTTGCTCGTGAAAACGATTATGCACCGTCTCAAAGAGGTAGGTTTCCTGATCATAAATCGCGACATAATCCAAAGTGATTACCCTAGCGCTTCCTGGCCGGCGTAGGCGGGGATGCGCTCGGTTTTTTCGTCTTCGCGAGCCGGGCGCGTGTCTTCGTCGTCCATGTAAACTTCGCTTGCCATGTAGGTGTCCAGCGGGACCATGCCTTCGGGGCGGGAGACGACCATTTGGGAAATGGTGCCGCCGCTCGGGATCATCGGGTAGACGTTTTCTTCTTTGGCAATGCGGAAATCAATCACGGTCGGGCGGTCGGTGATGGACATGGCTTCTTCCAAAGTCGCTTTGACGGCCGACGGCGTGGAGCAGCGCAGGCCGTGAGCGCCGTAGGCTTCGGCCAGCTTCAGGAAGTCCGGGGACGCTTCGAGGTCAACGCTGGAATAGTGCGAGTCCCAGAACAATTCCTGCCACTGGCGGACCATGCCGAGATACGTATTGTTCAAAATGCAGATTTTGATCGGCAGCTTGTAAATCGTCGCGACCATCAGCTCTTGGATGCACATTTGGATCGAGCCGTCGCCGGAAACGCAGAAGACCGGCGTGTCAGGGGAGCCGAACTGCGCCCCGATGGACGCCGGCAGGCCGAAGCCCATCGTGCCGAGGCCGCCGGAAGTCACAAACTGGCGCGGGCGGCGGCATTTGTAAAACTGGGCGGCCCACATCTGGTGCTGGCCGACATCGGTGACGACAATGCCGTTGTGGTCCGCGACTTCGCCGATCTGCTCAATCACATACTGGCCGTGCAGGACCCCGTCATTGGGGTAGTGCAGCGGAAAGTCGGCCTTCCACTGCCGGACACGGGCATTCCACTCGTCGTGCTTCATCGGCGCGACGGCTTTCAAAAGCTCGGTCAGGACGGCCTTCACATCGCCGACAATCGGGACATCGGCGGGCAGCACTTTGCCGATCTCGGCGGGGTCCACGTCAATATGGATGATCTTGGCATTCGGCACCCACGAGTCCACTTTGCCCGTCACGCGGTCGTCGAACCGTGCGCCGACCGCAATGAGTAAATCGCACTCGCTGACCGCGTAGTTCGAGTACGCCGTGCCGTGCATGCCGAGCATGCCGAGCGACAGCGCATGGGTTTCAGGAAACGCGCCCAGGCCCTTCAAAGTCGTCGCGACGGGAATGTCGGCGGCTTCGGCCAGCGCTCGCACCTCCTCGTTTGCCCCCGAATAAATCGCGCCGCCCCCGACATACAGCAGCGGGCGCTGGGCCTCGCCGATCAGCTCCGCCGCCCGCCCGATCTGCCGGGAGTGGCCTTTGACAGTCGGCTTGAAGCTCGGGATATGAACTTCTTCGACGGGCGTGTATTCAAACTCGGCGCGAAGAATGTCCTGCGGGATGTCCACCAAAACCGGGCCGGGGCGGCCCGAGCGGGCGATGTGGAACGCTTCGGCAATGATGCCGGGCAGTTTTTCGACATCTTTGATCAGCCAGTTGTGCTTGGTGATCGGCATGGTGATGCCGGTGATGTCGGCTTCCTGAAACGCGTCGGTGCCGATGAGATTGGTCTTGACCTGGCCCGTGATCGCCACCAGCGGCACCGAGTCCATCATGGCGTCGGCAATCGGCGTCACTAAGTTGGTCGCGCCCGGCCCCGAAGTCGCGAGGCAGACGCCGACTTTGCCGGTGGCGAGCGCGTAGCCTTCGGCCATGTGGCCCGCGCCCTGCTCGTGGCGCACCAGAATATGCCGGATGTCCGGGAACTGGTACAGCGTGTCGTAAAGCGGGATGACGGCCCCGCCGGGGTAGCCGAAAATCGTATCCACGCCTTCGCGCTTAAGGCATTCCAACAAGGCGCGGCTGCCGGTCATTTTCATTGTTTTTGCTCGTTTCTAAGGCCGAAAACTAAAATACAAAAAAGCCTCTCGTCCACGAATTGCCGAGAGGCAAGGGACGAGAGGCTTTTTAGCGTTCTAAAAGCATCACGCGGTACCACCCTTGTTCAGCCCGAGACTTCTTTCGTAGAAGCGACAGACTGCACTTGGAGCGCGGTGACGGGCGCGAACCGGATATTCTTAATGGCGGCGGCATCACGGCGCTCGCGTTCGGAATACCTGCTCGGAGGGGAGGTTCGGGAAGACTTGCTGCCGCCTCGCACCAAGCGACGGCTCTCTGAAAGCAAGTGCATCCCGACGCGGTCCTCGTCAATGCAGTTCATAAGCGTATTTGATTGTGCCGGGGATTATACCCGCTGGAACCGGAGGTGTCAAGCGCTGCAAAAAATTTAAAAACGGCGTGCAGGCTACCGCACGGCTACGATGTCCGCCAGCGGGATTGCTTCTTGGTCAGGGTCGTCCACCGGGAAAATGGGGCTGAACGCTTCGACAAACACCAGGGCTTCTTTCTCGATCCGCAGAATGTACCCCTCGCAGACCCGGCCGCTGCGGAGGCGGAAGCAGTCGTGCCCGTGCTCCTCGCGGGCATACCGCTTGAGGCGGACCCGCTTGGCTTGAGGGGAAAGATCGTGGAGGCCAGTCCAAATCAACTCCATCATACTCAACTCCGTCATACTGAGATCCATCATCTCCACCGGGCCGCATACAGCGAAAAGCGCGACGGCAAAGTCTCGGCGGCGGCTTTGGGAAATGTCTGCCGCGCGTAGCGCTGCGTTTCGGCGAAGATTTCAGCATGCTCGCCCTCGGACATCGCCCACATCTGCGAATACGTCCGCCGGGCCAGGGCGTCGAGCGTGTCCGCGACCGGCACGGTGCGCTTCCAGGCCGGCGCAGGCAGCTCCAGCAGCACGACGCTTGCGCCGAGGCCGCCGTCGCGCTCCCGCCGGCGCAGCAGGGCCAGCGCGGGCGAAAGGCCCGCCGCCCCGAGGCTCGGGGCCAGCGCCCGCCGGGCGCGGGCACGCTCAAAGTAAAAGTCCACCAGCGCCGAGCGGCCGCCGCTTTCCAGCCCGAGAAACAGCGTGCCGCCGGGCGCGAGAACGCGCCGGGCTTCAGTCAGCGCCAGCGGCCAGCGCTCCAGCAGATGCAGGATATGAACCATCAGAACGCCGCGAAAGACGCCCGCGCGGAACGGCAGCCGCTGCAAGTCGGCCTGCGCCAGCGCGATGCTGCCGGGCGGAGACTTAAGGCGAACCTGCGCCATCATCGCCCCGGAAACGTCCGCGCCGACCACCTGCCCCGGATGCAGCGCCGCCAGCGGCGCGGCAAGCCGGCCCGTGCCGACCCCGGCGTCTAAAAACAGGCCGCCGGCGGCAAGCTGCGCTTCGCGGCCCAAAAGCCGCGCGACCGCGTCCCGCTGGGCGCTCGGCATGACCCGTGTTCGGTCGTAATCGCCCGCAGCCCGGTCAAACGACAAATACCGGCCCGGCATCATCGGCATCAGCCAAGCCCCGCTTTGGGCGTCGTGATGGTCGGCGCGACTACATAGAGCGGCGCGAGGCTGAACGGGTCATCGGTGTCGGCGCGTTCGAGCCGCCGCGCGGCCAGCCGGCACAGGCCGTCGGGCGGCGTCCAGGGCTGAACAACTTTCGGCCCGGCCCAGCCGGCAACCAGCCCCGCGTCGCCGCACAAGGTCACGTTTCGGCGCTCCTCAATCGCCTCAAAAGACGCCGCAAACGGCGCTTCGAGGCACTCGCCCCGCGCATACACCGCCGCGTAGGCTTCGCCCCGGCGCGACGGCAGCACGGGCAGCACGGCCCCGTCCAGGCCCGCCAGCGCGTCGGCGTAAGCATCGAGGGTTCCGACGCCGACCAGCGGCTTTTCCAAAACTTGGGCCAGCGTTTTTGCCGTCGTGACCCCGACCCGCACGCCGGTAAACGAGCCGGGACCGAGGCCCACCGCAAACGCCGTCATCTCGGCCAGCGTCAGCCCACAGCGCGACAGCAGTCCGTCCACCTCGCCGAGCAGCCGCCGCGACAAGCTGCGCCGGCTTTGAAACAAGCTCACGGCCTGCACAGTGCCGTCGTCTTCCGCCAGGGCAAGAACGCAGAACGTCCCGCTTGTGTCTAAGGCTAAAAAGGTCATAATGGCATGGAGGGTCCCGATGGCTATGGAGAGCTGCGAACGGTTTTTTCATCCTTCGTCCGAAGGACGACTTTTTCAGCGAGAGGAGTTTACTCCCTCGCGGCTTGCTGACTATAATTCTGCCAGCAATGCTTCCGCCCGGCGGCCCCGCGCCGCGACGACCACTCGCCGGGAGTCGGGGCTTTCCGGGGTCAGCGTAATCTCCAAGCGGTCGGCGGGCAGGGCATCGGCAATTTTGTCGGCCCATTCAATCACAACCACGCCGTCGCCGCTAAGGTACTCGTCAAAGGCCAGGTCGTACAAGCCCGCCGCGCTGTCCAAGCGGTACACGTCGAAATGAAACAGCGGAACACGCCCGCCGGGGTGTTCGGAAACCAGCGTAAAGGTCGGCGAGTTGACGGGTTCATCTGGCGGCAGGCCGAGGCCGAGCGCCAGCCCTTGTGTCCACGTCGTCTTGCCTGCGCCTAAGTCGCCAATCAAGCAAAGCGTGTCGCCCGGACCGAGCAGGCCGCCGAGCCGCGCGGCAAGGGCGCGGGTCTCAGCGGCGGAATGCGTGTAGTAGGTGCGTGTCATAAGTGACCCGGCGGGCACGAGCCGGCCCCTACCCGCCCCAGTTCCACAAAACCGGGTTGCTGTCCAGGCGGTCGGTGACGGCGCGGCCGATCTCGTCAATCGCGTCCAAATCATCCGGGTCCAGCTCGACATCCCCGGCGGCGGCGTTCTGCGCCGCCTGCTCGGCATTGCGAGCGCCGACAATCGCGGACGCCTGCGGCTGGGCAATCAGCCAGGCCAGCGCAAGCTGTCCGACCGAGACGCCGTATTTGTCGGCCAGCGGGCGCAGCTTATCGAGAGCGTTTTGAGCACGCTCGTAATTCTCGCCTGAAAACAGCTTGTTCGACGCCCGGTTGTCGCCCTCTTCAAACGTATGCCCGCGCTTAAACTTGCCCGTCAAAAGCCCCTGTGCCAGCGGCGAGTAGGCCAAAATCGAGATTTTGTTTTCCGCGCAGTACGCGCCGGCATCGGCTTCGATCTGCCGCCAGAACAGCGAATAGGGCGGCTGAAGGCTGTCAATGCGCCCGAACTGCGCGGCTTCCTGAAGCTGAGTGCGGCTGAAATTGGACACGCCGATGGCCCGAATCTTGCCCTGCTCTTTAAGATGCAGGAGCGCCCCCATGGTTTCCTCAATCGGCACAATGTCCGAGCCGAACGACCCGGAAGGCCAGTGGATTTGGTACAAGTCAATGCGGTCCGTGCCGAGGTTTCGCAGCGAGCGCTCGCAGGCTTCGGCCACTTGATCGCGCTTCAAATGGTCGGCAAAAACTTTGGTGGCGATGACGATCTCGTCGCGCTTGTTTCCCAGCGCCTGCTGAAGAATGCGCTCCGAGTGGCCTTCGCCGTAGGCTTCGGCAGTGTCGAACGTCGTCACGCCGGCGTCAAACGCCGCCCGGTGGGCGGCGATTGTTTCGCCGTCGTCAATGCCGGTCCAGCCGGACTTGCCGGCCTGCCAGCCGCCGAAGAGGATCGGGCTGATCTGAATTTTGGTGCGTCCCAGCGGGCGATGCTGCATGGAAATAACTCTCTTTCGCGCCTATGTGCTGGCCGTTTTATTCCCAAGCTGATAAGAGTATAAGCGTTTCCGGGGAAATTTGTCAACACTTGACAAATCGCCCGCGCTGTGTCATATAAAGATCATAAACGCAGGAGAACAAATGACATACACCACGGCGCTGATTACCGGCGCGTCTTCCGGGATTGGCGAAGCGTTTGCGCGGCGGCTGGCCGCCGCCGGGACCGACCTGGCGCTGGTGGCCCGCTCGGCGGACAAGCTGAACGCGCTGGCGGGCGAGCTGACGGCGAAGCACGGCATCCGGGCCGAGGTCATCGCCGCCGACTTGTCAGCCCCCGGCGCGGCGCAGGAAGTGTGGGAAGAAGCGCAGAAGCGCGGCCTGGCCGTGGATATACTCGTCAACAACGCCGGGTTCGGCACCAACGGCGTGTTTGACGCGCTTCCGCTGGCGCGGGAACTCGAGGAAATTGCGCTGAATGCGACGGCGGTGGTGGCGCTGACCCATTTGTTCCTGCCGCCGATGCTGGCGCAGAAGCGCGGCGCGGTGATCAATGTCGCCTCCACGGCGGCGTTTCAGCCGGTCCCGTACATGGCGGTCTACGGGGCGACCAAAGCGTTTGTGCTGTCGTTCAGCGAGGCGCTGTGGGCGGAGAACCGAGGACGCGGCGTCCGCGTGCTGGCGTTTTGTCCCGGCGTGGTGAACACCGGATTTGCCGGCGTCGCCGGGACGCACCTGGCGGGAAAAGGCATGACCGCAGACCGGGTCGCTGCCGTCGCCCTGCACGCGCTGGCGCGGGGCCGCAGCTATGTGGTTCCCGGCGCAGGCAACTACGCCCAGTCTCTCGCGGCCCGGTTCACCCCGCGTGCGCTGACTGCCCGGATTGCCGGCCGCATGATGCGCCCCCCCGGCGCAGAGTAAATCAGCATAACAAGTTGATCGTTGTCAAGGTGCATACGCCCCTCCGAAAAAGGCTTGAAACGACAAAAAGGCTCAGGCCCAAAGAGATGGGGCCTGAGCCTTGACGGCATTTTCTATCAATAACTAGCGGCGCCCAGACTCGAACTGGGGACCTGCGGGGTATGAATCCGCTGCTCTAACCAACTGAGCTACGCCGCCTTACGCAGTGATTATACTCAGGACAACCGGGCTTGTCAATCCCTGCGGCCCCATTCACTTCACCTGACGATCACTTCACCTGACGGCGCGTGCCGTGGACAAACGCCCGCAGCCAGGCCGGATCGGCCTGCTTGTCCGGCGGTACTACGAATGCCGGCTTCGCGCCGGGGTACGGCGACTCCCGCGCAAGCTCCGGCGCAAAGGTTTCGCCGAATGCCGTTGTTTT
This sequence comes from Capsulimonadaceae bacterium, assembly GCA_965246745.1. Classification (GTDB taxonomy): domain Bacteria; phylum Armatimonadota; class Armatimonadia; order Armatimonadales; family Capsulimonadaceae; genus JANXMY01. The sequence continues at coordinate 2,551,313 of OZ251980.1, read as the reverse complement.
TACGAACAGCCGGCCTTCATTGATCTGGCCGATCACTTTTTCGTCCACATACAGCACATACTCGCCGAACATCGGCCGCAGCCGCGCGTCGGCGACAGCGGAGACCCGCGTGAGAATTGCCTCGGCAGTCGCTTTATGGGTCGGCATCGCACCCCCTAATTTCTTTCGCGAACAGCGCCCGCCAGCGGCCCAAATCTCCGGCGATGGGAGGCCGGTCAAAGCGCGGAAAAAACAAGTCGGTCCGATAGCCCGGCGAGCGAATAATCATAACAGCGGCTTTCACAAGAGCCACGGCATAAATGCCGAGGCTGGAATAAACCAGCGCCCTCCGGGTCTGCCGGTGCAGTCGCGGCGACGCAAAACGGAGATTGTATGCCCTGCGTTCTTGTTGACCCGAATTTTTGTGTGGCAGCGACACTGGTTTATTCCAGCCTCGGCATTTATGCCGTGGCTTTCAATCCGTGGCAGCGGCCTTCACTGCCTTCTCGACTGTTTAGTGAACGCGGTCAGCGCGACCCCGGCCAAAATCAGCGCGAGGGCGGCCAGCGCCAGCGGGGAAACGCGCTCCCCGGCGAATGCCGCGCCGAGGGCGACGGCGATGACGGGGTTGACATACGCGTTGGAGGTCGCCAGCGCCGGGCGGACCCGCGCCAAAAGAAACGCATACGCGCCGTAGCCGACCGCCGCCGCTGCCACCAAGTAGGCAAACGCCAGTCCCGTTCGGAGAGACAGCGCGGCCGGCGCGTGCTCCCGCGACAGGGCGCTCGCGGACAACAACAGCACTCCCCCGCAGAGCATCTGCGCCCCCGGCGCGGACAATCCCGGCGGCAGCGGCAGGCGTCGGCTCCAGATCGAGCCGCCCGCCCAGCAGACCGACGACACCAAAAGCGACATCGCCCCCCAGGGACTCGCCCGCAGGCCGCCTTCGAGGCTCAGGCACAAAACGCCCGCAAAGCCGACCCCGAGGCCCAAGCCCTCGCGCCGGGTCGGCCACTCGCCCCACAGGCCGGCAAACAGCGACGCCCACAGCGGCACGGTCGCCGCCCCGAGCGCGGCCAGGCCCGACGATACCCCGAGGTGCTCCGCCATCACCACCCCGCCGTTGCCCCCGCCGAGCAGCAGCGCCCCCACCAAAGCCGCCCCGCCCCACTGCCTTTTTGCCGGCCAGGGACCGCCCCGCCCGCGCAAAACCAGCAGCATCGCCCCGCCCGCCAGCGCAAACCGCGCCCCGGCCATCAAAAACGGCGGCAGGCCCTCCAAAGCGATCCGCATCCCGAGAAACGTTGATCCCCAGACCACATAGGTCGCAAACAACGCGAGAGCGATCCCCGCTCGGCCCGCCCCCTGTCGCGCTGCGTCCGTGTGCGCCTCGCTTTCCTGCCGTGCTTTGTTTTCTTCCGGCGCTTCTATCGGTGCGATAACAGCGTTCTCTTTTCCTGCGGAGACTTCGGCTCCATGATACCCGAATGCCTTGCGTCGGGAGAACGCCGCAGACGCTTGTGGATTGACATTTTCCGGCATCGTTATTATACTAAGTAGTCAATCCGAAATAAGTTAAAGTATCCGCTTTGCGCCAAGCCGCTTTCGTCCGAGTAAAATGCGCTCGGCTCGACTTAGGATAGTTTAACTTATTTACGTTCGGGCACTTAAAAGGCACCAAAGTATAATAACGCAGCGCCTAATGATACCTAAGTATAATAAGGCTAGTGGGCGTGAGCATTTTCCCAGGCCACGGGGCTGAACCCCCGTGCTTCAAAGGGCAATTCCCCGCCTGCGCGGGCACCAGCGAAGCTGGACTTTAATCTTCGCTGGACTTTAATCTTCGCCCGCGCAGGCGGGCGCTTGCCTTTTGAAGCACGGGGGTTCAGCCCCGTGGCAGCGCATCGGCAGCGATAAGCCGCTCTTCGGGCGAGCGCGGGTTCAGAATGATTTGCGTCCCTAACGATGCCGCTTGACACAGGGCAGAAAAGAGCTTCGCGCCGGTCAGCCCCGCGCCGGTAAACGCTTTCCATTTGTGAGCGGGATCGGAATTGATAAACGTGCCGACATGCGCGGCGGCGGAGAAGAAGGGCCTGACACGCCGCCCGCCCTCTTCGTAGCAGTAGATGTCAAGGGAGCGGGGAGCGGATGTCTCCCGCGCGTTTTGGTCCATCCAGGCCAGCACCGCGTCGGTGTCGGCAGGGTCGCCGCGATACTCGCCGCTCGGGTTGAGGCTCAGGACGAACACGGTTCGCTCCGACAGCGCGGACAGCAGCCCGGAACTCTCCCAGTCGGCGGAAGACATGGCAGCGCGGCGCTTCAGGAACCTGAACATTCCCACCCCCCCGCCTTTTAAGTCCTAATCTTTGAGGCCGGACATGACGATGCCGCGAATGAAGTAGCGCTGGCCGGCGAAAAACAGCGCAAGCAGGGGGATCAAGACAAACACCGAGCCGGCCATCAGCAGGTTCCACTGCGTGCCGTGGATCGTCTGAAATGTCCGCAGGCCAAGCTCGAGCGTTTGCTTTTCAGGGGAGTTCAAATAAATCAGCGGAGCCATCAAGTCTTTCCAGGCGTAGATAAACGCGAACAAGCCGACGGTCACTAACGCCGGGCGGCACAGCGGCAGCAGTATCAGCCAGTACACCTGGAAATACGATGCGCCGTCGAGCCGCGCGGCTTCGTCCAGCTCGCGCGGCAGGGTCAAAAAGAACTGGCGCAGCAAAAAGACGTTGAACGCGCCCGCGAAAAACGCCGGGACCACCAGCGGGTACAGCGTGTCAATCCAGTGCAGATACCGAAAGCCGATGTACGAAGGAATCAGCGTGACGATGCTCGGCAGCATCATCGTGGCGAGCAGCAGCAAAAAAAGGCGGTCGCGGCCCGGAAACCGCAGGCGGGAAAAGCCGAACGCCACAAAGCTCGACGACAATACGGTGCCGACCGTGGTGAGAACGGCGATGACCAGGGTGTTGCGAAAAAACGCCGCAAACGTGACATCCGTGCCGTCGAGCGTCCATGCATGGACGTAGTTGCTCCACTGCGGCGTGTGCGGCAGCGCCCACGGGCTTTGGGCCACTTCGGCATCAGTTTTCAGCGACAGCGCAAGCATCAGGTAAAACGGCACCAGGGTCAGCGCCGCCCCGGCGCAGGCCAGCCCGAACAGCAGCCCCGCCGCGCGGCGGTCGCTGAGCGAGCGCGTTTTCGCGCCGGTCTGCATTTTCTTTTCCGTCGCCGGTTTTGCCGGCGGCGGCGCGACTGTTGTGCTCATAATTGCTTTCTTGTGTAATTGGCTGATTTGCGGCTAGATTTGGTCGGTGCCGAACGCCAGCACGAGTGCGACCGCCTGCGACTCTTCTTTGAGATTTTGCCGCAGGACATCCCAAATTAATTCCTGCTTCGCTCGCTCGTTAAGGCCATCAAACCGATCAGAGACGATGCGGACGTAAACATTGCCGGAATTGCCTTCGTCTGTGCGAACCGCCGCATTCGGCCCAAATGCTTCTTGGAGCGTTTCGCGGACCATACTACTCATCTGAGCATAGTCAAACATGACAGCGGTCAATGTATACTGCTCTCTTAGTGCTGCTCTGGAGACGAGCACGGGTTGAAACCCGAGGCTTGGATAACTCACCGCCGCAGCGACGGACGACTATATGTTCAGGCATCTTATGTCGCTTCGACATTGATTTGTTCAGCCTCGCAATTTATTGCGTGGTATCCGACCTGCGTTATCTCACTATCTACTTCGTCTGCCCTTCGTAGTGGACCCAGCCGGACAGCTTCATTTGAATGGCCGTGAAGACCAGAATAATCAAAAACAGCACCCAGGCGAGGGCGCTGGCATAGCCCATTTTCAGGAACTGGAAGGCGTTTTGGTATAAGTACAGGGCGTAAAACAGCGTGGCGTTGTTCGGGCCGCCCTGAGTCATCACAAAGCCCTGGGTGAACGTTTGAAACGACGCGATGAGGCCGATAATCAGCGTGAAAAAGATGGTCGGCGTCAGCAGCGGCAGCGTCACATGCTTGAACTTCTGCCAGACATTTGCGCCGTCCAGCTCGGCGGCTTCATAATACGACTGCGGAATGCCCTGCAAGCCCGCGAGGTAAATCACCATGCCGCCGCCGATGCCCCAGAGGCTCATCACAACCAGGCTGCCGAGCGCGGTTTTCTCCGAGCCGAGCCAGTTCACATACCCTTTGGCCGGGTCGGTCAGGCCCAAAGCGCCCATCAGGCCGTTGAGATGGAGCACGCCGAGGCCGTAGTTGAGCAGCCCGCTTTCCGGGTTAAACAAGCGCAGCCAGATCAGCGACGCAGCAACCGCCGACGCGACCGCCGGCAGGTAATACAGCGTCCGAAAAACCGACTGGCCTTTGATTTTGGTGTTGAGCAGCAGCGCCAGGCCGAGCGAGCCGGCGACGCCGAGCGGGACGCTGAAGACCGTGTACAAAAGCGTCACCGACAAGCTTTTCCAAAAGCGGTCGTCATGCCCCATCTCGGCGAAGTTGCCGCCGCCGACCCACCGGGCGGGCGAAATCATGTCCCACGACGAAAACGCCAGCAGCAGGGACACCAGCATCGGGCCGAGCAGGAACAAGCCCGTGCCGGCGAGCCACGGGGACACAAACGCCCAGCCGGCGCGGGTTTCCTCGCCGGAGGCGCTCACCCGGCCGGCTTTGATGTCCGCCCGCGCCCCCTGCCAGACCCAGCCCGCCAGGCCCAGCGTCAGCGCCGCCATTGCCAGCCCGCCCCAGCCCCAGCTCAGCCGGGGATGCGCCGGCGGGTGATTGAGTTCGTCGAGCTTCGCCTGCGCCGGTCCCTGAAACGCCGCCACCGCCTGCTGCGCGGACAGCGTGCCGCTCCACACAAGCTGCAATTTCGGGTTGATCACCGCCGCCACCTCGGTCCACACCGGCGACGCAATATCAAAGTGCCCGTAAGGCACTTCTTCCACCGTGAGCTTGCGGTTTCGCGGGCGGGCGTCGTCGAGCCACAGCGGCGAGTCGGCCAGCCGGGCAATCGCCGGCTGCGCCAGGCCGCTTTGCGCGAGGTTGCCGAGGCCGACCGGACCCGCCAGGTATTTCACCAGCTCCCAGGCTTCTTGTTTGTGGCGGCTGGACGCCGCCATGCCGTAGCCGGAGCCGCCCGACATGACTCCCCGCAGGCCGGTCGGACCTGCCGGAAACGCGGCGATGTCCCAGTCGAAGTCTTTGATTTCGGTGCGAAAGCGCGGCACTTCCCAAATGCCCGTCACATACAGCGCGACCCGGCCCTGCGCGAACAGGTCGTGCGAGCCGACCCCGGACGACGCCAGGTCCACCGCCGACGGCGAAACATTGTACTTGCCGCTTAAATCCTGCGTGAGCTGGATCGCCTTGACAACGCGCGGGTCGTCATACAGCAGCGTTTTCGGGTTCTGCACATCGTCCACAAACGCCGCGCCGGACGAAAACACCAAATTGTTCAAGGTAAACGAGTTGTCGCCGGCGGCGTAGCCGTAAACCGTGTCCGACGACGACGCGCCGTGCTTGGTCAGCAGCCGCGCCGCCGTGAGAAAGTCCTGAGCGCCGCGCTCGGGGTGCGGCGCGTAGTCCCACCGCCACGAGCCGTCCGGGTACGGCAGATGCGCTTTGTCGAACAGCGACTTGTTGTAGTACACCAGGCCGCAGGGGGCGATGTCGCGCGGCAGGGCGTACAAGCGGCCGTCGCGCTGAAACTGCCGCACCATCTGCGGGTAATACTCGCGGAGATGCACCGACGGGTCACCGGCGGCATACGGCGCAAGGTCCGCCAGAACCCCCCGGCCGGCAAAGCTGGCATAATTGCCGCCGCAAAAGATCACATCCGGGGTCAGCCCCGCCGCCTGCTCCACCAGCAGCTTTTGCGCGTACTCGTCGCCTGCCGGAATGCGCTCGTCATGCACTTTCACGCCCGGATGGTCGCGCTCAAACGCTTGAATGGTCTTGTGGATGACCCCGATTTCCTTGAAATCCCCCCAGTAGCGGAACCGCAGGGTCACAGGCGCGTCGGCGCAGGCCGGGCGCGGCGGAGCGCCGAGCAGCAGCAGGCCGAACAGCAGCAGCCAGGCGGCCGGCCGACCCCGGCGCGGGGCGAAAAAAGCGTTTACCGAAGCGTTTACCAAAGCGTTTACCGAAGCGTTCATAGGAGTTTTGCGCTTATTATACTCCAAAACACGCGAACCGCGCAAAAAACACTCAAAATCGGGAACAATGGGGTAATGACCGCTCCTATTCCTGAAAACGAAGAACAGCGGCTGCGCTGGCTGCGTGAATGCGCGATTTTGGACACCCTGCCGGAAGCCGTGTTCACCGAAGCGGTCGAGCTGGCCGCGCAGCTTTGCGAAGTGCCGACAGCGGTGGTGAACTTTGTTGACCGGGACCGGCAGTGGTCCAAAGCCGCCGTCGGCCAGGACAAAACCGAGGACCCGCGCGAAGTCTCGTTCTGCGCCCACACCATTCTGGAGCCGGACCTGCTGGTCGTGCCTGATGCCCGCGCCGACCCCCGCTTTGCCGACAACCCGCTGGTCGCCGGCGAGCCGTTTGTGCGCTTTTACGCCGGAGCGCCGATTGTCACGACCGAAGGCTATGCCGTCGGGTCGCTGTGCATCGTAGACCGCGTCCCGCACGCGCTGACCGACGCCCAGGCGCGGCTGCTGGCCCGGCAGCTCGCAGCGGAGGTCGAAACGCGCCGGCATGTCGCGCTGCAAACCGCCTTGATCTCGGACCGCGAGCGCCTGCTGCGGGACCTCTTGGCGGGGGCCACCGACGGCCGTCTGACCTTGTGTCTGACCGAAGCCGACCTGCCGCCGGCGCGAGCGGCCTTTGCCGGGCCGATTTCTCTGCGCGGCGACGGCGGCGGAGTCCGCGAGCTGCGCCGGCAGGCCGCCGCCGCCTGCGGCGCGGCGGGAGTCGCCGGCATTCGCGCATTCGACCTGGAAACGGCGGTCGGCGAGGCGGCCATGAACGCCGTGGTGCACACCGGCGGCGGCGAAGGCTGGGTCTCAGCAGACGCGCCGGGGACGGTGCAGGTGCGGATTCAAGACACCGGCGCAGGCATTCCCATAGCCGATCTGCCGAATGCGACCCTGCGGCGCGGCTACAGCACGGCCGGCACGATGGGGCACGGCTTCACCATGATTTTGATGACCGCCGACCGGGTGGCCCTGCTGACCGGCGGGGCCGGCACCACAGTTGTGTTGGAACAAGACACACTCGCCCCGGCCGCCGACTGGCAGGCGGCTTAATTTCGACCGGCAAGCGGCATAAGCTGTGGTATAATGCAGGCAGTCAGCGCAAAGTTTTCAGCAAAGAGTTTTTGACAAGGCCAGGACCCGTGAACGACCCCCAAATGCCGCCCCAGCCCAATTTGTCCCACCCCGATTTATCCCTGCTGCCGGGCAGCGCCGCCGCCCGCATCTTGGAAGGCATCGCCGATGCGTTTTTCGCCCTCGACACCGCCTGGCGCTTCACCTATGTCAATGCCCATGCCGAGCGGCTGCTGGGCCGCCCGCGCGAGGGGCTGCTCGGGCAGGTGATTTGGAATGAGTTTCCGCAGGTAATCGGCACGGCCTTTGAGCGGGCTTACCGCCGGGCCGCCGCCGAGGGAGCCGCCGTTTCGGCGGAAGAATACTTTCCCCCGCTCTCCGCCTGGTTTGAAGCGCGGGCGTTTCCGACCGCCGACGGTCTTTCGGTCTTTTTCAGCGACACCACCGCGCTGGCCGAGCGGCGGCGGCGCGAAGAGTTTCTCGCCGGCCTGGCCGAGCGGGCGCGGCGCGTGTCCGACCCCGACGAGGTAGTCGCCGATGCCCTGCGGTCGGTCGGCGAGTTCCTGGGCGTCGCCCGCTGCGTCTTTGTGGACATTGACATCGAGGCCGATACCTGCACGACCCAGCCGGATTACCGCGCCGACCCGTCGGTCGCCAGCATGGCCGGCGTGTTTCCGATTTCATCGTTCGGCGAGTATGTCGGGGCGGCCTACACGGCGGGCCGGGCGGTGGTGGTGGAAGATGTTCGCGCGGACCCGGTGCAGGTGCCGCCGGACAGCCTTCCGGCTTATGACGCCCTCGGCATCCGCGCCCATATCGGCGTGCCGGTGGTCCACTCGGACCGCTTGGTTTCCTGCATCGGAGTCCACAGCCCGGTCCCGCGCCGCTGGACGCCTGACGAAGTCGCCCTGCTGCAAACCGTGGTCGAGCGCACCTGGCTGACTGTGGAAGTCACCCGGCAGGCCCGCGCCCTGGCCCGCGAAGCGGAAGCCATCGCCCACACGCTGGAAAGCATCACCGACGGCTTTTATGCCCTGGACCGCGACTGGCGCTTTACTTATGTCAACGCGCAGGCGGAAGCGATGCTGCGCCGGACACGCGGCGAGCTGGTCGGGCGCGTGGTTTGGGACGAGTTCCCGGAAGCGGTCGGCAGCTCGTTTTACGCCGAGTATCACCGGGCGATGGCGCAGAACGAGCCGCTGACGGTGGAAGATTACTACGCGCCGCTTGCGTCGTGGCGGGCCGTGCGCTTGTTTCCGTCGCCCGGCGGCTTGTCGGTGTTTTTTCAGGACATCACCGAGCGCAAGGCGCTGGAAGCCGAGCGCGAGCGGCTGGCCGCGCGGGAGCGCAACATCGCCTCGCAGCTTCAGGACGCCTTGCAGCCGCCTCTGCCGCCGTCGGTGCCGGGCCTGGACGTGGCATCGTACACCCGCCCGGCTTTGCAGGAAGCGCAGGTCGGCGGCGACTTTTTCGACTTGTTTGCATTGGACAAAGAGCTGTATGCCGTGGTGATCGGCGACGTTTCCGGCAAGGGCCTGGCCGCCGCCGCCCAGCTTGCGCTGGTCCGCAACTCGCTCCGCACCACCCTGTACCTGTCCCGGCGGCCTGCTGCCGCCGCCGCCAGTCTGAACACGATTGTCACCGCGCACGATTTGCTGGCGGGCTTCGTGACGGCCTTTGTCGGGGTCTACGATGCCGCCGCCGGCACGATTGTGTATGCGTCCTGCGGCCACGAGCCGGGCCTGGTCCGGCGCAGTGACGGACGCATCGAAGAGCTGGAGCCGACCGGCCCGCCGCTCGGGGTAGACCAGAACGCCGCCTACACCGAAAGCCTTCTGACCCTCGGCCCCGGCGACCTGCTGCTGCTTTATACCGACGGCCTGTCCGAAGCCGGCCCGAGCCGCCGCGAGCTGCTCGGCACCGCCGGCCTGCGCCGCCTGCTGGCCGCCCTGCCTACAGACCTTCCGGTCGAGGCGCAGGCCGAAGCGCTCGTCCGCGCCGCCGCCGACTCCAGCGGCGGCATTTTCCGCGACGATGTCGCCGTCCTCACCCTGCGCCGGATTTAGGGCAACCGCGCTAAGAACTTGCTTAAAATGCTCCGAGCGTCGTTGAATGGGATTGCGGCATGGGTCGTACTGTCGGGATGAACGACGGAATTGCGGTATTCCCGCGCCCGCTGCACATCGTCGCGGACAGCGTTTGGAATGCGCCAAACGGACGCGGTACGATTGATGACTTCATAGATGCTTCGCGGGACGACGCGCCCGCGCGGGTCGTTCGTACTGAGATGCAGACGCAGAATTCCCTCAAACTCGGTGAACATCCGGGCGATATAAGCCGTTTCCAGGCTGCCTTCCGCCCGGTTTAGCTGAGCATAACCGGGAAGGCTGGCGTCTTGGAGAGATCGAAGGACAGCCTGCCGCACCGCCGCGTAGTCCTCTGCAATGACTACCAGCCGCTGCACATGAAGGTAGCTCACTACGCTTTCAGCAGCCCATCGGCCAGCGTTAGGAACGTCTCACGGCTCCACGGCTGCGGCCAGTCCAGGCCGGACTCGGTCCGCACAACCCATTCCAATGCCCCGTTCCGGCCAGTCGGCTTGTGCAGCAGCATGACGCGGAATAAGCTCGGCCAGGCGGAGAGGTCTACCCGGCCTTCCGCCCTGAAGGCTGCCCGCGCGACCGGCTCTAAAATGAGCCGGCCCTGCGGCGCGTGAATTGTCACCATCGGCACGCGGTAGACCCCGCCGACCGCTTCCTCGGACAATTCTTTCTCGTCGCGCTCCACGCGCCAGCCACGCGCCGCCTCATTCGCCCACGCTTGAACGTCGTCGGCGAGCCGCGCCGCCTCCTTTTCCCACTCCTGCCGCGTTTGCGCGGGGTCTGCGGCGACGCTTGTGCCTTGCGGCTTTGTCAGAGTGAGTGTCATGCGTCTATGATACCCGAAAAAGCCGCTTCGGTCTGCAAAAAGACCGAAGCGGCTTTGCCGGCTTGCGGGGCTATTTGGCTCTCGGAATGACCAGCAGCGTGATGCTTTGCGCGGGGACGGTGAGGGCGAGCGTGCTGCCGGAAACCGGCGCGTCGGGCAGGCGCGTGACGGCGTTGGCGGAGGTGAGCTGCCAGACCTGCGCCGCCGGGCCGGGCGCGAAATGCAGCAGCGACACGCCGGCGGCGCTTGCCGCAAACGGGCTTTTGTTGATTACCATCACGGTCAGCGCCCCGTCGAGCCGGCGCAGCGCCGCAAACGACGACAGCGTGTCGGGGTCCGGCGCGGCGTCAGCCACGCTCGTTTCGCCGAAGCCGGACTTTTTGCCGTCGTAGTTGCGAAACATCTGCATCGCTTTAAACGTCGGCGTGGACGGGTCCGGCGTGGTCCACCGGGCGGCCAGGGACAGACCCTCGCGCCCGAAAATGCCGAGCACGTCGGCCTGCGCCGTCGCGCCGCTCATGGAGTTTTCCGAGCCCCAGTTGTATTCGGTGATGGCGGTTCCCGTGCCGGGGTAGTACGCGGCGGACCAGGCTTGCAGCCGGGGGATCAGCATGACTTTGTCGCCGATCCAGCTTTCCGACACATAATTCGGGTCCCAAAGCTGCCGGGTGGAGCGGTTCCGCAAAAGCGTCGTCGCCGTGTCGGCGGCAGCGCTGAACTCGCCGCCCTGCGGGTAAAAGTGGACGCTGAGAACATCCAGCGACCGGTGCCCCGTCGCCGCGTCGTTTTTGCGGACCTGGTCCAAAAGCCAGGGCAGGGCATCGAGGCCGCCGTGCGCGTTTTTGTCGGGCGCTGCCGCGTAGCCGTGCGTGCTGCGGTACTGCTGATCGGCCCCGGAATACAAAAAGCCCGGCCAGCCCCATTCCTCGGGACCGACCACAACCGCCGACGGGTCGGCGCTTTTGATTTTGGCGCTGTACGCCAGCACATCGGCTTTGATCTCGTCCAGCGTCGCCGGCTGCGGGTGAACGTCCCGGTGCGTTTGGTGCCACAAGCTCGGCTCGTTGTCCAGCAGGTAGTACCGGAGGCCGCCTTTTGCGGCTTGGCCCCATTTGCCAACCAGGTGGCTGACCCAGCCGGCTTGAAAGTCAGGCGTCGCAGGGGCCGAAGCGTCGCTCGGGTCATTGCCCGTAATCAGCGTGCCGTCGGGACGCACGCCGCTGCCGGCATCGGGCATCCACTGCACATCGGCGGCTTTTTGCGGGCCGTACTTGGCGACCGAGAACGACGACAGCTTGCCCCGGCTCGGGCCGAGCTTGGCGGTCCAGCCGATCATCGGCACAGTCAGCATCGGCTGAGCGCCGCCGGCTTTCGAGGCGGCGATAAACGTGTCCCCGCGCTCGCCGGGGGTCGCGCTCGGGTCGCCGAGGCTCTCAAAAAAATAGTCCGCGCCCTTGCTGTCGGCGTTCAGCAGCCAGTTGTAGCGGGTGGTATTGTTGCCGCCCTGCCGGTTCAGCGGGGCATTCAAAAGCGCGAGGCTTTGGGCGTCGGCGTAAGCGACCCCATAAATCAGCGGGCTGATCGCGCGGCGGCCGGCGGCGGCGTCAATGGTAATCGTCGTCCCGGCCGGCGCGGTGAGCAGCGCGGCGTCGTCCACAAAAAACGTTCCCGCTCCGGCCTGTCCGCTGCTGTCTTGAACCCAAAAGCCGTCGAAATCGGTTTGCGTCGTCACCCCCAGCGCCGCCAGCGGGATCGTCACCAGCGTCCAGGCATTCGCCCGCAGCGGCGAAAGCGCGTAAGCCGGCTGCGCCGCGCCGCCGAGGGTCGCCTGCACTTGCAGCTTTTGCCCGCCCGACACCCCGCCGTGAATCCAAAACCGCAGCGCGGTCAACCTGGCGGCGGACTGCGCGGCATGGTGGAGGTAAAGCGCCTGGTACGGCCCCGCCTGCGCCGAAATTGCGTCCGCGCCGCTGTGGACGGTGCCGGCCGCCGAAAAGTTCACGCCGGCCCAGCTCCAGTTGGTCCACCCGTTTTGCAGCGAGTCCGTGTAGACACTCTGGTCGGCCCGCGCCGCTCCCGTCGCCGCCAGCAGCGCACACGCCGCTCCGGCCAGCAAAGAAATTCGGCGCGGCGAAGTCCGGCGCGATTTGGCAGAGAAAAACATAGGCAGAGGTTCCTTTGATAAGAATTGAGTTAGGGCAGAAAAGTCGAGATGAGCGGCGGCAGCGCGGGTGTCTCTTGAAGTGATTTTGCCGCAGTTTGCGCCCGCCGCTCCTGAGCGGAATACGGGGATTTGTGCTTCCCCCCAGTTCCGGCGCAGACGGCCTCGTATCGGCCCCTTTTATCTACCCCCTTTCTTTATTTGCCACACCGAGCAAGCGCCTTTTCCAAAAGCGTCGTTGTCGCGGTGTTCTCAGTCCAGCCCCAGCACTTCCACCAAAAACGCCCAGCAGTCGGCGGTTTCTTCGATGACTTTGGCCGTGGGCTTGCCGGCTCCGTGGCCGGCGCGGGTCTCGATGCGGATAAGCGCCGGGGCGGGGCCGCCCTGCGCGGCTTGAAGGGCGGCGGCGAATTTGAACGAGTGGGTGGGGACCACCCGGTCGTCGTGGTCGCCGGTGGTAATCAGCGTCGCGGGGTAGGCCGTGCCGGGCTTCAGATTGTGCAGCGGGGAGTACGCATACAGGTACGGAAAGTCGGCGGGGTTGTCGGCGGAGCCGTAGTCGGAAGTCCAGGCCCAGCCGATGGTGAACTTTTGGAAGCGCAGCATGTCCAAAACGCCCACGGCGGGCAGGCACGCGCCGAACAGGTCCGGACGCTGAGTCAAGCACGCGCCGACCAAAAGCCCGCCGTTGGAGCCGCCGCCGAGGGCGAGCTTCGGGACCGAAGTATACTTGTTCGCGATGAGCCACTCGGCGGCAGAAATAAAATCATCAAAGACGTTCTGCTTGTTTTCTTTGGTGCCGGCCTCGTGCCACGCCGCGCCGTATTCGCCCCCGCCGCGCAGGTTCGGGATCGCCAGCACCCCGCCCCGCTCCATCCACGCAATCAGCGCAGGGCTGAACGACGGCGTCAGAGACACGTCGAAGCCCCCGTAGCCGTACAGATAGGTCGGGTTTAGGCCGTCCAAAGTCAGGCCCTTGCGATGGGTCAGAAACATCGGAATGCGCGTGCCGTCTTTTGAGGCGTAAAAGATTTGCGTGGTCTCGTAGTCTTCAGAGCGGAACGCGACGTGCGGCTGACGGTACAGCGTGCTCTCGCCTGTCGCGACATCGTAGCGGTAAATAGATGTCGGGGTCGTAAACGACGTGAAGCTGTAAAACGTCTCGGTGTCGGTCCGCCTGCCGCCGAAGCCGCCCGCCGACCCGATCCCCGGCAGGGCGACTTCACGCTCAAGCGTTCCATCGAGCGCAAACACTTTGATTTGCGTCGCGGCATCGCGGAGGTACTCGGCAATGAACTTTTCGCCGACCAGGCTGACGCTTTCCAGCAAGTCGCCCGCTTCGGGAATGACCTCGACCCAGTGCGGTTTTTCAGGCGTCCGGGTATCCACGGCGATCACCCGGTTTTTCGGCGCGTCCCAGTTTGTTTGCAGCCAGAAGACCGGGCCGTCGTTGCCCAAGAAGCGATACTGCGCTTCCAGCGCGGGAATAAGTTCCACGACTGCGGTATTCGGCTCTTGCAGCGCCTTGTAAAACAGCCGATTTTTCGGCTCGGTGCCCTGCCGGACCGAAATGATGAGATACGCGCCGTCTTCCGAGACAAAGCCGCTGAAGCCCCATTCTTTTTCGTCGGGCCGGTCATAGATTAGCGCATCGCCGCTTTGCTCCGTGCCCAGTTTGTGAAAGAACAGCTTTTGGAAATAGTTCGCCTGCTGCAATTCCTCGCCTTCGGCGGGCGCATCGTAGCGGCTGTAGTAGAAGCCTGAGCCGTCTTTGGCCCACGACGCCCCCGAGAACTTGACCCAGCGCAGGTGATCGTCCGTGTCCTGCCCGGTGTTTATGTCGCGAACCCGCCACTCTGTCCAGTCCGACCCCGCCGCCGACAGCCCGTAAGCGAGCCACTTGCCATCGTCGCTGATCGCCGTCCCCGCCAGCGCCACCGTGCCGTCGTCAGACAGCGCGTTCGGGTCCAGCAGCACGCGCGGCGCGGCCTCCAGCGTTTCGGCGACCAGCAGGACGCTTTGGTTTTGCAGCCCGTCGTTGCGCCCGTAAAAGTACCGCCCGCCGCGCTGCGACGGCGCTCCGAAGCGCTCATAGTTCCACAGCGCCGTGATGCGCTCCCGAATTTCCTGCCGCGCCGGGATGCTCTCCAAAAACGAAAACGTCAGCGCGTTCTCGGCCTCAATCCACGCCCGCGACTCCGGCGAGTCCGGGTCTTCCAGCCACCGATACGGGTCCGCCACTTCGGTGCCGTGGTAGTCGTCTTTTTGGTCGGAAACGCGGGCCGAGGGGTAAGCAAACGGGGTATTCATAGCCGTCAGTTCGGCAAAGCCGAACGGCTTTCCTGCCTCGTGTGGTACAATAATGAAGCTGCCGTCTTGGAGTCGAATTTGAAGGTTACTTGGGACAAAAACAAGAACGAAGCCAATAAAAAGAAGCATGGCGTCAGCTTTGAGACAGCGCAATTTGTCTTTAGTGATCCTCTGGTTTTCTCACAGCAAGACCGGTTTGTGGACGGCGAAGAACGATGGCAGGCAATCGGACTGGCTGCCGGAGCAGCTTTATTGATAGTGGCCCACACCTGGATTGATGACGACAATGAGGAACACATCCGCATTATTTCAGCGCGACCTGCAAGCAAAAATGAGAGGAGAAGATATGAAAACAGCCGATAAACTGGATAACTCTCCAGACACATTGAGCGCAAATTCCAAGCCGAGACCAATCCCTGAGTCAGTTCGGCAAGAACTCGCGGCACTGGCGGGGATATCCGATGAGGACATTGACTTCTCCGACATTCCGGAGACGAAAGATGAAGATTGGGTCGGTGCCGTGCGCGGCAAGTTTTACCGCCCCGATGCACAGTTCAAGTTCGGGGAGAATTAATGCAGGCGACTTGATTGGCTGATGTTACGCAGATACGCGGGCATAAACAACGAGGGCGTTGGTGTTTTGCACGAGCGTTTGTTTGTTGCGAGGGCGTTGGTTGTTGCGAGGGCGTTGGTTGTTACGAGGGCGTAAACGCCCTCGCTGGGGGGCGCAGACGCCAAGCCGCCACCTGCGTGGCGGAAGATTATGAGAAGAGTTTATCCTATTCTTGTCCCGCGCAGGCGGGACCTTAGCGCTTCGCTCCCCAGCGAGGGCGTTCACGCCCCCGCAACAATCAACGCCCTTGCAACAATCAACACGCCCTCGTACACATAAACGCCCATGTTTCCGCGCGTAATATCAATTACTTCATCTGGCGGCGGAATTCGGCGGGGGACAGGTGGTAGACGCGGCGGAAGACTTTGCACAGGTGGTTGGCGTCGGCGAAGCCGGACGCGCGGGCGATGGCTTCGAGCTTGCCTTCGGTGTCGAGCAGACGCCGGGCGGCGTCCTCTAATTGCACTTGCTTGACCCAGCGGGCGGGGGACAGGCCGGTGACGGCCTTGAAGCGGTGCGAGAACCGGCTGCGGCTGAGGCCGTGGGCGGCGGCCAGCGCTTCCAGGCCCGCATCGCGGGGCCGGGCCAGCACCTGACGCCGGACTTCGGCCAGCCAGGCGTCGCGCTCCGCCTGCGGGTACCGCCGCTTTTGGGTCAAGCGCTCGTATTCAAACGCAAAGTCCAGCAGGGACAATTCCAGCGCCCAGGGGTCGCGGTAGGCCCGCGTCAGGACACTTTCGCAGAGGGTCGCGGCGCGGGCAAGCAGCGGGTCGGTCTCGGCGAGGGTCAGCACCGGCCCGCTTTCCGCCTGCGCCGCGCGAAGTCTTTGAACCGCGTAGGGGTGGCTGATCAGCAGAAAAAAGAAAGTCCACGATGCGGAGCCGGGCGGCAGGCGGTAAGTGTGAGCCGAAGGGATCACGGCGGCAAACGCCCGGCCCGGCGGGAGGCGATGGGTTTCCCCGCCCGCCGTGTACTCGCCTTCGCCGGCTAGGGTATACTGAAACACGACAAACGGATGCGCGGGGTCCGCGCCGCGCTTTAAGCCGTCCCATCGGTACGCCGCCGGGTCGGTGCGGGTTTCCAGGCCGGCAAACACGGGCGGGACGGGCGCAAAGTCCGCGCCGGCGGCTTGCGCCGCGACGGACGCTTTTTGCAGGCGGTCCCATAGACTGCTCATAGGGTTCTTCCGAAAGCACCGGCATTGGAAATGCCGGTCTACTGTTGCGTGAAAGTATGCCTGCGGCATGACTGCGTATCGAAGCGACTCAAGAGCAATAGGACTTACACACTTGAAGAACAAATTGGTACGCCCGAAATGAAGTCAACGAAAGAATAGATGGACCCGCAGACATGCCTAAAACATCACAAGACCGGACTGCTTCGAACAAACAGTGGATCTCCGGCTTTCTGCCGCGCTTGATCCTTGTTTGCTTGTCCTTTGGCTGGATGGCTCACGCGGCTGTTGCTTCCACACCGCACGCGCTTATTGCTAGCAATCCTACTGACACACAGCAATCACCTCTCGGAAGTGGAAATACCAACTCTGCGTCAGAGGAGGAAGTCTTAACAAAAATATCACATCTCGACGAGTTTCCAAAGGATTGGATGCAGCACCCCTGGTCCGCTCAAGAAAATCAACCGTATCATCTTATTCGGTCTGAGGTCGATGCACTTCTTCGAAGCCACAAGCTTACTTCCGAAGCAATCCAGCGGTACTTTTTGGCCTATAAAGCACATCCTGATGACCCCAAAGCCGTATTCCGATGGGCTTATGCTGCCACATCTCGGGCTCTCGCCGGGCAGCCAGTTTTGATAGCTTCTTCGCCGGATCTTCCTTCTGTCAACATCCCGCATGCGCCTTGGTCTTCTGTCGAGTACTGTCGTCTCGCGTTCCTTGTTGAGTCGGTTTCCATGCCAGCAGCACCCGCCGTGATGAAGCCTTTGGCGAAACGCCTGATTGAGCATGATGCCGACGATATTGCAGTGGTACAATCCTTCGCAAGGCTTCTTATCTTCACAGGTGTCCCGGAAGATAAAAAAATGGCGCTTCAACTGATAAATAGACAAATTAGAAATGATCCCTCGAACCCGCGTGGCTATGGAGAGATGGGGGGGGTTTATTACATGAGCTGGATAAAATCTAGATCAAAGGCAGACGCCGAGAATGGGATTTTGTACCTGACGCGCTTCTGCAAGCTGACGTTCAAAGGCGACCCAAACATCGGTTACTCGAATGAGTTTATTGAAGATATGCGCCGAGGGTTACAGCCGGTCACTGCAGCCCCGACGCAGAAAACGAGCGCACCCTAGCGTCTCTGAGCCTTAGCCAATTGTGCAATATTAAAGATGCACAGTTCGCGACAATCCTTCAAACTTTGCGGCATCTTTCAACACCAGTTGATTGTTCTCCTGCTGCCCTGTTTGACACGTTTTGCTCTCACTGGCACGCCGGATTACTCTTCAACTGCGTAACTCCTAAGTAAGAAAGGACGCTAATTACAGTCCTTGGTCACTTCGATACGGAGCAGTGCCGCAGGCATACTTTCATTCCAAAGCAGACCGGCATTTTTAGTGCCGGTGTCTTTCCAGCATTTTAGCACAAAGAGACTATGAAAAGCCCGTTTGTCCCCTTGCCGGTTGATACGCTCTCTGTTATAATGAACTATCGCCAATTCCCTTCCGCTCACAACGGGGATAACTTTTTAGAGGAGACCAAACAATGACGCTGAAAATTGCCATGATCGGGGCCGGATCGGTCGGGTTCACCCGGCGGCTGGTGCAGGATATTTTGTCCGTGCCCGAGCTGGGAGACACGCACTTTGCGTTCCATGATCTGTCCGAGCACAACATGGACATGGTGACACAGCTTTGCCGCCGGGACATTGAAGCCAACGGCCTCTCCGCGACGGTGACGCCGACATTGAACCGCCGGGAAGCGGTGACGGACGCCGATTATGTGCTGTGCATGATCCGGCAGGGCGGCTTGGAGGCGTTCGCGTCGGACATTGACATCCCCCTGAAATACGGCGTGGACCAGTGCGTCGGGGACACGCTCTGCGCGGGGGGCCTGATGTACGCCCAGCGCGGGGTCGCCGCCATGCTGGACTTCTGCCGCGATATCAAAGAGCTGGCGAAGCCCGATGTTTTACTCCTGAATTACGCCAATCCGATGGCGATGCTGACCTGGGCCTGCAACCAATACGGCGGCGTCAACACGGTCGGCCTTTGCCACGGGGTGCAGGGGGCGCACTGGCAGATCAAAAACGTCACCGAGCAGTGGGCCAAAAAGCACGGGCATCTCGGGGCCGACGAAACCATCCACCGGCGCGAGGAGGTGGACGTGGTCTTTGCCGGCATCAACCACCAAACCTGGTGCGTCAAAGCCGAATGGCGCGGGATTGACATGATCCCGAATTTATTGGAAGCGTTTGAAGACCACGCGGAGTATTCCAAGACCGAAAAAGTGCGGATTGACGTTCTCCGGCGCTTCGGCTATTATTCCACCGAAAGCAACGGGCATTTGTCCGAGTACCTGCCCTGGTATCGCAAGCGGGTCGGCGAGATCAACGACTGGATTGACTTGTCGTCGTGGATCAACGGCGAAACCGGCGGCTACCTGCGGGTCTGCACCGAGGGCCGCAACTGGTTTGAGAAAGATTTCCCGAACTGGATGACCCAGGACCCGCCCAAATACACCTCCGAAGGCCGGTCGGAAGAGCACGGCTCGTTTATCATCGAAGGGCTGGAAACGGGGCGCATCTACCGGGGCCACTTCAACATTGTCAACCGAGGCCATATCACGAACCTGCCCGACGGCTGCATCGTCGAGATTCCGGGGTATGTGGATAAGATGGGGATTAATATGCCTGTGGTCGGCGACCTGCCGCTGGCGTGCGCCGCGACCTGCTCGGCGAGTGTCCGTGTGCAGCAGATGGGGGTCGAGGCGGCGGTGCACGGCGACGTTCTGCTGCTCAAGCAGGCCATGCTGCACGACCCGCTGGTCGGCGCGGTCTGCAACCCCGAAGAAGTCTGGCAGATGGCTGACGAGATGCTGGTCGCGCAGGCCGAATGGCTGCCGCAGTATGCCGGGGAAATCAAAGCCGCCGCCCGCCGCCTCGACGACGCCGAGGCAAACGGCACGCGGGTCAAGACAGTCGAAACCCAGGGCGCGGCGCGTCTGCACACGGCCACAGTGGAGGAGATGGAAGAGCGGGCCGAAGAGTCGCGGGCCAACGCTCAGGCTGCCGACAAGGGCAAGATGACCCAAACGGCGGGCGACCCGCAGGCCACCGAGCAGCAGCCGACCGCCGAAGCGATGATGCTGGCGGCGGACGCTGGGGCGTAGGGAAATGGCCCCTCACCCCCAATAATGGGGGAGCAGAACCCACCTCCTTGCTTCGCTCATTCTTCGCTTCGCAGGGGTCCTCCCGCTTCGGGAGGACGAAGAAGCTGTGCTGGTAGCCTCTTTCCCCTCTCCGCTTCGGGGAGGGTGGCGAGGAACGAGCCGGGAGGGGTTTCTGCTCCCCCATTATTGGGGGCCGGGGGGCTTACTCGTCCCGCTTGGCCGCCTGCCAGGCCGCTTCCATCTCGGGCAGCGTCATCTCGGACACGGCGCGGCCCGTGTCCGCCGCGACGCGCTCAATGCGCCCGAACCGCCGTGTGAACCGCCCGGTCATCTGCCGCAGGGCGTCTTCCGGGTCTATCTTCAAATGCCGGGCGAGATTGACCAGGGTGAACAGCAGGTCGCCAAGCTCGGCGGCGGCCCGCTCGGTTTTTCCAAGCGCAATCTCGGCCCGCAGCTCGGCGATTTCTTCCTCGACTTTATCCAGCACCTCCAAAGCGCTCGGCCACTCAAAGCCGGCTTTTACCACACGCTTCGAGACTTCCAGCGCCCGCATCAGCGCCGGCAGGGCCGGCGGGATGCCGTCGAGAATGCTTTTTCGGTCCTCGTACCCCGGCTCGGCCCGCTTGATCGCGTCCCAGTTGGTCAAAACTTCGTCGCTGCCCGATACCGAGACTGTCCCGAACACATGCGGGTGCCGGCGGATAAGTTTCTCGACAATCGCCTGGGTCACATCGCCGACGGCGAACTCTCCGGCTTCCGACGCAAGCTGGGCATGAAACACCACTTGCAGCAGCAGGTCGCCAAGCTCCTCGGCCAGCTTCGTCGCCGACCCCGAATCAATCGCTTCCACCACTTCATAGGCTTCTTCGATCACATATTTCCGAAGCGAGAGCGGGGTCTGCTCGCGGTCCCACGGGCAGCCGCCGGGGCCGCGCAGGCGGGCCATAACGGCGGCCAGGGCGGCGAAATCGGCAGGGGTCTCGCTCGGCGGGGGCGCGGGGGCAAAGACGCGCAGGGACAAACCCTCGCGCCGGACGGCCTCCAAAAGCGGCAGGCACGACGGGTCGCCAGTCAGGGGATGGCCGGAAACGACATACGCCGCATCGCCGCCCCGTGCAGCTTCCAGCACAGTCTGGGCGGCGTCGGCGTCGGACAGCGCCTCGAGGCGGGCCTGGACGCGCACCGACGACAGCCGTGCCAGAGCCGCGTGCGCCCCGGCGCGAACAAACACCGGACCGGAAGCCGCTTGCAGGGCGTCCAATGCGCCGAAGCTGAGGCCGGCGGCGGTGTCCGCCGGCCCGAGGCCGATGAGTGTGAGCATACCTACCCCGCTCGCTTAGGCTCGCTGCCCCTCCCGCAGCGGGAAGGGCCGGAGCCTGAGAAGAAAGCTTTCTATATCACTCTTGCCCTTCCCGCTGCGGGAGGGGCGGGCGCGGAGCGCCGGGGTAGGTTACGGCTTGGCGGGAGCGAACGGCGAGCCGCCCGGTGCCGGAGCGCCGCCGGGCGCGGGGCCGCCGGGTGCAGGTGCGCCGGGGGCCGGGCCGCCGGGGCCGGGCGAAAACGGCGCGGGCTGCGGCGGGGCCGGGTGGGTCAAAATCTGCACCACCGACGCGTACTGGGGCGCGGCAGTGATCTTCACGCCGGTTTGGAAGTCCCGAAGCTGCTGCTGAAGGGTCTGCTGGGCGGCGGGGTCCGCCTGCGCTTTTTGCTGCAACAACTGGGCGCGGATCAGCTCTTTGACTTGGTCCAGCGTCAGCGTCTGCTTTTTGTCCACTTTATCCACCACTTTGACCAGCACATAGCGGGTCTGGCCGGTCGGCAGCGGCAGCGGGATCGGGGCGCTGACCGTGCCGACCGCCGCCGTGCGGACCGCTTTAATCAGCGGCGCGACTTCCGGCGGCGGGCTGTCCAGCGGGAACCACTTGGGCAGGTCGCCGTCGGGCGTGCCTTTTTCCAGCGACTGGGCGGCCTGGCTGGCAAAGGTCTGGCCGCCGCTGACGGCTTTGGCGATCTGCTGGGCTTCCGGCAGGGTGCCGACCACAATCACGGCGATGTGAATGCGCGGCGGAGCGGTGAACGCTTTGTCTTTGTTGCTGTTGTAGAACGTTTGAATGTCCGCATCGGAAACGGTCGCGCCTTTGGTCGCCAGCTTGAGCTGGGCAAGCTGCGGCTTGACTTGCAGGCTTTTGAAGAGGTCGGGGGTCAGCCCGGCATCGGCGAGGGCCTGGTCGAACGGCTTGGTGCTTTTGTAATCGCTGATGGTTTTAACGACATCGTACTGCCGGCTGACTTCGGCATCGGTGGGCGCGACCCCCTGGTCCTGGGCCAAGCCCTCAAACATCAGCGATTGGAGCGCCTGCTGGAACACCAGCTTGCCGGCGGGCTGACCGGCGGGAGCAAACGACTGCTGGCCGTTGTTGGGGACGAAGCTTTGAAGCTGGGCATAAAACTCAGCCTGGGACAAGGTCAGCGTGTTGTTTTTAGGAGTCGTCAGGGTCGCGACCGGCCCGGCTTGACCGCCGGCGGCGGCAATCGTGTTGCCGCCGCCGCCTTCGGCGCTGCTGTCGGAATGGGCGCAGCCGGAAAGCGCCAGCGGCAGGGCGGCCAGCGACGACAGCGCGGCCAGCGAAAGCAGCCGCCCGGCGCGGCGTGTGTGGAAAGTCAATGGCATGATAAGAAAAGCGCTCCTTTGAATGGCGAACAATCTACGGCAAAATCAAAACGCCCGCGAAATCAAAACGCCCGGCGGCTTTGCAGGCTTAAAATCAGGTCCACTTCGCCGCGTCCCAGCCCGGTGCGCCGCGCCAGCTCGGCGGGGTCGGAGACGCCCGCCGCCAGCAGGGCATACACCGGCGCATAGCGCGGGTCAGGCGGCGTGTCCGGCGGCGCGGCATTGATCACCGGCACCGCCGGCGGCAGCGGCATACTCGGCAGGGGCGAGACGCTCGGCATGGGCAGGACGCTCGGCATTGCCGGCATGGGGGGTGCGGGCACAAACGGCTCTGCCACGGCTCGCTCCACGGCGTCCAAGCGCCGGGCGAGACTGGTTACCAGTGTCTCGAGAGTCGCGCAAAGCTGCTCCAGCTCCGCCATTTCCGCGTTGGTCTCGGCGCTTTTCGCCGTGTCCGGCGGCGCGGCGGACCGCGCGGCTAAATCGCGCCGGGCGATCCACCACAGCGCTGCCGTGAACACCAGTACCAGCCCCTGCGCCAGCAGCACTTCAATTGCCATTGTTTACCCAGTCACAGCGCTGCTTGCAGCATTTTCCCCGTGGCCGCCTGCCGCCCGACCAGCAGCGTGATCCGATGCGCTCCCGAGCGGCCCCGCAGCACCTCCGGCTTCAGCCACACTTTGAGGCGGCGGCCTTCGTCTTCCACCACAATCCGCTCCACCGCGAGGATCGGCACGTCCGGGTACACCCCCAGCAGGGTCACTTCGTCCGGGGCCAGCGAGACCGTTTCCGCCAGGCGGCGGCGCTCGGCCTGTCCCCCGCCGGCCACAGGGCGGCTGCGGCGGACCACCGGCATCCGGCGCAGGACGCTGTCGCCGCCCCACTTGATGCGCGGCTCGGCAAAGCGCGGCAGGCGCAGCAGTTTCGCCCCGGCCGGCACCGGCAGGCCCCACCCGCCCAGCGCCGTTGTTTTCGGCTCCGCCGGCAGTGCCGCGCGGCCGATTTTCACCGGCGACTCGGGCAGGCGCACAAACGACTCCGGCAAAGCAATCACGGTCAGCGGCCACAGCAGCGGGATTTCGCCGAGCGCCGCCTTCAAAGTGTCCGCGCCCGGCATGGCGGCAATCGGCGGCGAGCCGACCGCATAGTCGCCCGCCGCCAGGGTCACGCGCGGCAGCAAATCGCTTTCGCGCAGGCCCGCGCCGGCCGACGGCACCGGGGCCAGAGCGGTCGCCGCCGACGGCTTCCACGCGTCGCCGCGCGAAACGGCGGGCGGCGGAAAAGTCAGCGCTCCTTCCCGCAGCGGCGCGGCAATGGTCCGCTCCGCGTCGCTGAGGCTTCGCACCCCGGCCCGGCCCAGCACGCGTCCCAGCGCCCGGCGCACTGCCGCCCAGGCTTTGGACTCTTTTTTGGACTCTTTCGGGTCGTCCGGGGCTGCATCGCTCGGGTCGTCTACGCCACTGCGTGCGTCGTCTACGCCGGGGGCGGGGTCTGCTCGTCGGTCCATAACATCTTAATCGCGGCGTCAATCCGCGCCACCGGCTCGGTCGGGTCCATCGTTCGCCCGATCTCGGACAGCAGGCGGACCGCATCGGTGCGCCCCGCCGGGTCCGCGCCGCGCCCCGGCAGGCGCACCCGCACCGGCGAGCCGCTGTCCGTGACCTGCAAAAAAAACTCCGTGTCGGACACGTCCTGCACCGCGCCGAACTCTTTCAGCGGCGGCACCCGGCTCGGGGTCAGCAGCACCGCCCGGCGGCCCGCTCCCGCAACGGCGTCCAAAACCGCCGGGTCGGACACCAGAAACAGCTCGGGCTTCTGGTCCAGCCGCCCGATCAAGTTGCCGGCAATCACTTCGCCGTGAATATATTTTTCCAAAACGTCGCCGTACAAGATGCGCTGCAATTTGGTCGCCCGCACCGGCTCGGTGTAGCGGAATTCCAGCGGCAGGCCGGACGCGTCCGTGACCATCGCGCCGCCCATAAACACATCGTCCGCCACCGCCTGCGACAGCACATACCCCAATGTCAGCTTGCCCGCCGCCATGTTGATCCTTACTCCTTAGCCGCGCCGCCGCGTTCCCGTCTAGTGTAACCGATTCCGGGGGGAGTGTCAAGAGGAGCCGCCCCGTCCCTGCCCGCCGCAAGGCAGCCTGCCGGCGGACAGCCTGCCGGCAGGCTTGGCGGTGTTTGCGGCTTTGCTGCCGTTTTTTGCCCATCTTAGGACACATTGTAACCGGGTATTAACCCGCAAGCAGGAGAACGGCACGCGAACGGTGTATACTCAATCGTGACGAAGATTGCCCAGCGCGGCACAGCAGAAAGGCTTTCACCATGTCTGATTCTCTCGATCAATCCACGGAGCAGGCTCCGCTCGGGTTCCTGCGCGACGCCGTCAGCCGGCGCACGTTTTTAACCCGCATGACCGCCGCCGGTCTCGGGACGGCGGCCGCCGCCCTCATCGCCGGCTGCGGCGGCTCGGGCAACGGCGGCTCGGGCGCCGGCAACCCGGTCAGCGGCACCGGGCTGACCTCGTTTGCCGACCCCGCAAACTTTCCCGGCATTCCCGGCGCTAACGAGAACGTGGTCGTACTCAACTACGCGCTGACGCTGGAAACGGTCGAAGCCGACTTGTACCGCCAGGCGCTCAACATCGCGGCGGGCAAGCCGGTCGCGACCGCCCTGCCGGCGGACGGCGGCGCGTCCTACACGCAAGCTGTCCCCAACGGCGCGTTCCCGGACACCTCGCTCGCTCCCATTGCGTTTCTGTACCTCCAGCAGTATTCGGCGGTTGAAGCCGCGCACCGCGACTTTCTCCGCGCGGCGATCACCGCCGCCGGGGCGACCCCGGTTCCGGCGAACCCCAACGGCTACACGACGGGCCTAGCGGCCGGCACCGACTTGTACACCATTATGAAGCTGATCCGCACCGTCGAGGAAACCGGCGTCACCGCCTACCTCGGCGCGGCGGGTTTCCTGACAAGCGCGGCTTATGTCCAGATCGCGTCCAGCATCTACACAACCGAAGCGCGGCATTCGTCAGGCGTCAACTACACGCTCGGCCTGCCGACCGGCCCGACCGGCGATGTCGGCGGCAAGCAGCCGGTGGCCGGCGCGGCGAACGAATTTGAGTTTGCCCAGACGCCGAAAGCGGTCCTCGCCGCCGTCAAGCCGTTCTTTGTTGCGTAATTGCTTGAATTACGGCGAATATAAATTACGGCGAATAAACGAAAGGAATTATCTCCCATGCCGACGCATGTCACCTTGTATTTTACGACCAATCCGGGCACGGCCGGGACCACTGCGGTCCCCATCCCGACCGGGCCGTTTTCCGCGCTGACTTCCGCGCCTT
Organism: Capsulimonadaceae bacterium; assembly: GCA_965246745.1. Classification (GTDB taxonomy): domain Bacteria; phylum Armatimonadota; class Armatimonadia; order Armatimonadales; family Capsulimonadaceae; genus JANXMY01. The sequence continues at coordinate 2,525,672 of OZ251980.1, read as the reverse complement.
CCCCGGACATCAAAGTTCTGAACTTTGCGCTGGCCCTGGAAACCCTGGAAGCCCGGCTTTACAAAGACGCTCTCGCCCGCCTCACCACCGGCGGCACCGACATGTTCGGCCAGACCATTACCGGCCTGGGCGTCAGCGGTGCGGACGTGACCTACCTCCAAAACTTCGGCACGGTCGAAGCGGAGCATCAGGCGTTTCTGGAAAGCCAGCTCGGCGGCAACTGGGCGCTTTCGGCGGGCGCGAAGTTTGACTTCGGGTTTGCCAACACCAACAACTTCGGCACCGCGCCCCTGACCCGTCTTCAGACGGTGCAGCTTGTCTACGCCGCCGAGCAGACCGGCATCTCGGCCTACCTCGGCGGTGCCGGCCCCGGCGGCCTGACCCCCGGCGGCCCCTACCTCGGCGTCGCTGCGTCCATCCTCGGCACCGAAGCCCGCCATACCACGGCGGTCGCGATCCTGCTGAACGGCCCGCTGTTTAACGAGAACCCGAAACTCGCCACCGCGCCGCTGTCCAGCGACCCCGGCACGGCCAATGGCCCCGGCCTCGACACTGCGCTTGCCCCGGACGCCATCTTGAACCAGGGCGGGGTCGTCGCGAAAGACACGACAGTCAAAGGTGATGGAGTCATCAACCCGATCTCCGGCCCCAAAGGCTTTGTCTTTATCTAGCCCACTGCCGATTGAATAAAGACAAAACGCCCGGCCTGCTCTTTGTGAGCAGGCCGGGCGTTTTTTTGTGTCCTGATCCCCGACAAAACGTATGTTAAGATGTGCAAAAAATTTGGTTTCGTTTGACACTTTTTTCTGTATAATAAAACCGCCGTAAAAAACTTTTGTTCGGCTTCCTCCGCGCCTGCTCCCCTTCCCGGAATGCTCCGGGCTGGGGCGGCGCTTTGTCCCGACAACCCGGCTTTCAAGCCGCCTTTAGAAAAGGAACTTATCCCATGTCCCATGACCTCCTCAACGATGCGGTCAGCCGGCGCACGTTTCTGGCCCGCATGAGCGCCGCCGGACTCGGCACCGCCGCCGCCGCGCTTCTCGCCGGCTGCGGCGGCTCCAGCAGCAGCGGCGGCGGCACCGGCGGCAACCCGGTCAGCGGCGGCGGCTTGACCTCGTTCGCCGACCAGGCCAACTTTCCGAACATTCCGGGCCAGAACGAGGACCTCGTCGTCTTGAACTACGCCCTGACCCTGGAAACCCTGGAAGCCGACTTGTACCGCCAGGCGCTCAATGTCGCCGCCGGAGTCCCGATCTCCGCCGCCCTGCCGGCGGCCAATGCGAACGCGTACACGCTGGCCGTTTCGCCCGGCCCGCTGTCGGCGACCCAGGCCGCCGCCGGCTTTGCCTACTTGCAGCAGTACGCGTATGTGGAAGCCGCCCACCGCGACTTCCTGCGGGCGTTTATCCCGACCCTGGGCGGCACTGCCGTTCCGGCCAACCCCAACGGCTACTCGGCGGCTTCCGCCGGGCTGGTGCCGGGCGCGGCGCTGCCGACCATTTTGAATGTCATCCTGACCGCTGAAGAAACCGGCGTTTCGGCGTACCTCGGCGCGGCGGGCTTTTTGGACAACCAGACGCTGGTGCAGGCGGCTTCGACGATTTATTCCACCGAGTCGCGGCATTCGGCGACCATCAACCTGGCGCTCGGCAACATCAGCGGCAGCCCGCTCGCCAGCGCCGCCCCCGGCCCGTCGAACCCGACCGGCGCGGGCGCTCAGCCGACCGCAAGCGCCAAAATCCCGAGCGCGTTTTTGGACGGCAGCACGGCCCCCTACCCCGGCACGGCCGAATTTGCGCTGACCCCGAAGCAGGTGCTGGCGGCGATCAAGCCGTTCTTCCTGTAGGATTTATTTTTGTTTATTGAAAGGCACCCTTTGTCCATGAGCGATAAAATTCTTTCCGGCGCAGCCCTCACCGCCGCCGGAGTCGCCGCCGCAAGCCTGCTGGCCGCGCGTCCGGCGGCGGCCGCCGTTCCCACAACGCATGTGACGTTCTACTTCAGCGCTCTGCCCGCCGGCGCGGCGGCAAGCGACCCGAACGTCGTCAAAATCCCGAGTGTGTCCACAAACTACACCAGCCCGAGCACCGACGTTCAAATCCTGAACTTTGCGCTGGCCGTGGAAACCATTGAAGCCGAGCGCTACCGCCAGGTCATCGCCCGGCTGACCGGCGGCGGCACCGACATGTTCGGCCGTCCGATTGCCGGTCTCGGCTTGTCCCCGAACACAACAAGTAATCTGGACTTGACGCTTTTGATCGGCTTCGCCGCCACCGAAGGCCAGCAGCGGGACATCATCTCCACCACGCTGTACGGCAGCCCGAGCGCGAACCCGTTTCTGGACAAAACAAAATACTTGTACGACTTCGGCATCAATGCCCTGGATCGCGGGGCCGCCGTCGCCAGCGTCCACACCGCTGAAACCATCGGCATCGGCGCGTACCTCGGCGGCTCCGGCCTGCTTCAAATCAAGTCGCCGTTTTTGGCCCCGTCGGCGTCGTTTCTCGGCGTCGAAGCCCGCCATGCCGCCGGCCTGGCGTATGCCTTGAACGCGCTGAACTTGACCCCGGCGAAGATTTCGACCGCCCCGCTGGCGACCGACAAAAACAGCGTCGGCCCCGGCATCAGCGGCGCAGATCAGCCGCTGACCGCCGACCAGGTGCTGAACACCGGCGGCCAGGTCTTCCCGGACCTGCTGCCGGCCACCAATGGCGTCACCCCCGCCATTTCCGGCCCGGCCGGCTTTGTGTACCGGCCTTCGTAACCGGCCTTCGTAACCGGCTTTCTCAGATGGGGAGACCCGACGCCCGGCCTGCGCTGCCCATGCAGGCCGGGCGTTTTTTTGCGCCGCCCTCGGGCTTGCGCTGCCCCGCCGCCGGGGTATGATACCGCATGACTGCTTTGCCCCCCTTGCGCGTTTGCGCCCGGAACCCGCACCTGCTTTGCGCCGGTGACTCCGGCGACCCCCTGTTTCTGCTCGGCGACACGGCCTGGGAGCTGTTCCACCGGCTGACGCCGGCCGAGTCGGACTTTTACTTCGGCGTGCGGGCCGCGCAGGGCTTCAACTTGGTCTGCGCGGCGGCGCTGGCGGAGTTCGACGGCCTGCACACGCCCAATGCGGCAGGCGAGCGCCCCCTGCACAGCGACAACCCGCGCACTCCCAACGAAGCGTATTTCGCGGGGATGGACACCCAAATCGCGCAGGCGGCGGCGCACGGGCTGTATGTCGGCCTGCTGCCGACCTGGGGCGACAAGCTGACCGCGCCGTGGGGCGACGGCCCACGCATTTTCCATGCCGGCGACCCCGACACCGCGCGGGCCTATGGCCGCCGGCTCGGGGCGCGGTACAGGGACGCTTCCCACCTGTTTTGGATTTTAGGCGGCGACCGGCCCGCCGCGCTGAGCGGCATTGACCCCGCGTGGCCGTACCCGTGGGACGCCGGGTTTTCCCCGAGCACCGATTGGACCCCGCTGTGGCGGGCGATGGCCGAGGGCATTTTGGAAGGAACGGACGGGCGGGCGCTGATCTCCTACCATCCGCAGGGCGGCCCGCTGTCGTCGTCGCAGATGCTCCATGCCGAACCCTGGCTGGCGGTCAACATGATGCAGTCCGGGCACGGCCAAAAAGACGCGCCGGTTTGGGAGTGGATCGCCCGCGACTATGCGCTTTCCCCGGTGAAGCCGACCCTGGACGGCGAGCCGAACTACGAAGACCATCCGGTCAACCCGTGGCCGGACTTCAAGCCCGCGCTGGGCTATTTCCGGGATTATGAAGTCCGAAAACAAGCCTGGCGGTCGGTGTTTTCCGGCGGCTGCGGGGTGATCTACGGCCACCATGCGGTGTGGCAGTTCTGGGACGGCGTCCGCGCCCCGATCAACTTCCCCGACCGGCCCTGGCGCGACGCCCTCCGCCGGCCCGGCGCGGCGCAGATGGGCTGCCTGCGCCGTGTTCTCCAGTCCCGCCCCGGCGGCTGGGGCGTGCCGTGCCCCGCGCTGCTCCCCGCAGGCCCTGCCGGCCCCGCCGAACACCAGTGCGCCCTGCGGCGCGAGGACGGCCGCGCGGCGCTGGTGTATGCGCCCCTGCCGGGGCAGGCCGTCGAGGTGGATTTGGGGCGGCTGGCCGGGCGGTCGGTGCGGGCGGCCTGGCTGGACCCGCGCACAGGCCGGGAAGCCGCCGCGCTCGGCGTGTATCCGGCGGCGGGGGTGCAGGTGTTCGCCACCCCAAGCGCCGACCCGGACGCCGCGCCCGACTGGGCGCTGGTGCTGGAAGCTCAAAATTGAAGGCCCAAAATTGAAGGCCCAAGATTTCAATTTTGGGCCTCCCCCCTGCCCCTCAAAAACTTTTTTCCTAAAGCCCTTGACACAATCCAATAACTGCTGTATAATCTGTCCAACCGATTGGGCAAATCGCCCGCGTTTCCGAGGTGCCTCTTTTGGCCGTTTCCATCCGCGATGTCGCGTCCCGTGCCGGGGTTTCGTTTACCACCGTCTCCAAAGTCCTCAACGACCGGCCGGGCGACCGGACGGCGGCGGAAACGCGGCGGCGGATCGTGCTGGCCGCCGAAGAGCTGGGCTACCGGCCCAATGCCGTGGCGCAGTCGCTTCGCAGCCGGCGCACGGACATTATCGGGTTTTATACTGGGTTGATCTGCGTGGACATGACCGACCCGTTTCAAGCCCAGGTGCTGAACGGCCTCCAGAAAGGCTGCCAGGCGCACGGCAAAGACCTGCTGCTGCACCGCAAGTTCGACCGCCATGCGCCGGAAGATGTCTACAAAGACCTCTCGAACCGCAAAGTAGACGGCATCGTGCTTCCGGCGCAGTGCGACGACTTGATTGTGCAGCGACTGGCGGCGGCGTCGTTTCCGGCGGTCGGCATCGCCGCCCCGGATGCCGGCCTGCCGACGGTGTTTGTGGACAGCCCCGACGGCTTCCGGCAGATCGCCGCGCTGCTGGCCGGCCGGGGACACAAGCGGGTACTGTACCGCAGCCAGCGGCTGGACCTGCTGACCGATATTGACGACCTGCGGCCCCGGCGGCAGGCGTTTGAAGCCGCCGGCGCGGCGCACGGACTGGAAGTCACGGTCTGCGAGTCAAGCGACGACGGCAGCTTGACGGCTCAGGAGGAAGCGCTGCTGCTCGGGCCGCCCGCGCAGCGTCCGACCGCCGCCGCCTGCTGGAACGACCGCTTTGCGTATCAAACCCTGGTGTTCTGCCGCCGGCACGGCTTGTCGGTGCCGGGCGACCTGGCCGTGACCGGCTTTGACGATTTCCCGCCGCCGCTCGGCCTGCCGCTGCGCTTGACGACGGTGCGGGCGCCCTGGGAAGAATGTGCGTTTACCGCTGTGGGCCTGGTGTCCGCGATGACGAAAGGAGAGTCCGTCCCTGCCGAGACCGTGCTTCCGGTGACGCTGGTTGCCGGCGAAACGGCCTAACCGCTGTTTCAGCGTTTTTGTTCGGCGTTTTAGTTTTGCAAGCCATTTTTGCAATTCATTTATTCCTCTTTTTGCCCTGTCTTTCGCTCCGCCGCCCGCGCGGCTTTTGTTCCTAGTTCCGAAGGAGAAGACCCATGAAACGCAGCAAAGGCTTTACGCTCATTGAACTGCTCGTCGTCATCGCCATCATCGCTATCCTTGCGGCGATCTTGTTTCCCGTGTTCCAAAAAGTGCGCGAAAACGCCCGCCGCACTGCTTGTCTGTCCAATCTCAAACAGATCGGTCTCGGCATTGTTCAGTACAACCAGGACTTCGATGAAAAGGAGCCGAACGGCAACAACCAATACGGTTCCGCCACCGGATGGGCAGGCTGTATCTATTCGTATGTTCAAAGCGTCGGCGTTTTCCAGTGCCCCGACGACTCGGGCAGAGGAGAGCGGGCATCTTCCTACGCCTACAACGCCAACTTTGTGATCAACCCGTTTGACAGCGCTCCTTCCAAGCCTTGCGGCTACGATGCGACGACCGCTCCAAATGGCGTTCCGGGGACCTGCACCGGGCATGCGCTCGCGGAGTTCAGTGCGCCGGCAAAAACGGTGATGTTCTTTGAAGTCGCCAACAGCTCCGGTTACGATCCGTCCAACACAACCGGCGCTGCCGTCAACGGCTTCACTTCGGACTTCCAATACAGTGGCGGCTCTCCTTCCGGCAGAGGCTACGGGGGCGATTACGACCCATACGGCTTCCACAATGCCGCCATTGCAACGGCAACTCCTACCCGCATGAAGTATGCGACCGGGTACATGCGCTTCAGCGGCCAGACGGTTCAGTTCACAGCCGCGACAGGCCGGCATACTGACGGTTCCAATTTCTTGATGGCCGACACCCACGCGAAGTTCTTCCGTCCGATGATGGTCAGCGCCGGTCAGAATGGCAGTTCTCCGCTGGGCGATTGCGGTGGATGGTTCGGCGCTCCTAACACACCAGGATCAAACGCCTCGACGACGGATTGTGGAGACAGCACGATTTCTGCGACATTCAACATCCGGTAATTCACCGACCGGCTGAAAAGTGGGGATGGCATCCGGCAGAAGACAAGGCGTCAGCTTTGACAAATGCCGGGAGCCGTCACCAGCGCGGCGTCCTACTCAGATCGCCGAGACGTGCATGAAACCTGATTGAAAGGACCCACGATGACCCTTCGACGACGCTACGCCGCACTTCTGGCGGCGCTAATTGTCTCGCTTCTTGCCGGATGCGGACATACAGACAACACAAGCGCCACCGGCGGCGCTCAACCGAACGCTGCGGACCAGGAAGCGGCTTCCGAGGCGGCCAAGCAGCCCCCAGGTCCTCCGGCGGCCCCGAAACAGACAAGCACTCCCCCCAGCGCAAGTAAAACACATTGATTTTTGGTCGGTCGTGCTGAAACAGAGTTGTGGAGAGAATTGGGGGCGGCGCTTCTCGCGCCGCCCCTTTTTCTTTGCCCAGTTTTCTCAGAGAATGTTCCCTATGCTTTCCAGACCCCTTCTTTCCGCTTCGTTTGCTGCCGCTCTCGCGCTGACCGGCGGCTATGCCCGGACGGCCCTTGCAGACGCGCCGGGGACGCAGATGATTTACACGGATGCGTACCAAAACGGCTGGTCGTTCGGCGGGTGGGCCAAATCCGTCGCGGCGGACAGCGCAGTCCCCGTGCACAGCGGCAAAGCGGCCATTGCCGTCGCCGCCGGGCCGTGGGAAGCCCTGGCGCTGCGCCACCCGCCGCTGGACACCGCCCCGTTCGCGGCGATCTCGTTCTGGCTTAAAGCGTCGCCCGACACCAAGCTGAAGCTGCAAGCCCTGCGCGGGGCCAAGCCCGACGCCGGGCCGGAGTTCGCCCTGCCGGCCCCTGCCGGAAACAAATGGCGGCATTATGTGGTGCCGCTGGCCGCGCTCGGCGCGGGCGCCATTCAAGACTTTGCGGGCTTTTGGATACAGGATGCGTCGGGCCACGGGGCGGCGTTCTCGGTGGACGACGCCGCGCTGGCTGCCGCGACGACCGGGGACGGGCAGACCGACAGCGGAGCGCCGCCCCCGGCGCAGGCGAAGCTTGCGGCCGTGTCGGTCACGGTGGACGCCGCGCTTGATCGCCACTCGATCCCGCCGGGCATCTACGGCATGAACTTTGCGGCGGCGGCGCATACGCGGCTGCAAGTGCCGGTGAACCGCAACGGCGGCGATACCGAATCGCGCTACAACTGGAAAGAAAACGCCCACGCCATCGGCAACGATTACTTCTTTGAGAGCGTTCCGGTCGGCGACCCGGTGCCGGGCAAGCAGGCCGACGACTTTGTGGCGGCGTCCAAAGCCATCGGCGCGGAGCCGATGATTACGATCCCGCTGATCGGGTGGGTCGCGAAGCTCGGCCCGAACCGCGAAAAGCTGGCGGCGTTTTCGGTCAAAAAGTACGGCCCGCAGAAAGACACCGACACGCAGTGGATGCCCGACGCCGGCAAAGGAATCAAGCCCGACGGCAGCCCCGTTCAGGGCAACGACCCGAACGATGCCAGCACGCCGACCGACCCGGCGTTTATGCGCGGCTGGGTGGAGCATCTGGTCAGTAAATGGGGCACGGCGGCGCACGGCGGGGTCAAGTATTATGTGATGGACAACGAGCCGAACTTGTGGCACCTGACCCACCGGGACGTGGACCCGCATGGGATCGGGATGGACGAGTACCGGAACCGACTCTTCGCCTATGCCGAAATGGTCAAACGCGTGGACCCGTCGGCCCTGGTCGTCGGCCCCGAGTCGTGGGACTACAACGGGGCCAAATACTCCGATGCCGACATTTACCAGGCCAGCCACGGCGGAAGCTGGGCGGTCATGCCGGACAAAAAAGCGCACGGCGACGCCGAGTTTTTCCCGTGGATTTTAGATCAGCTCCGCCTCCACGACCAAAAAACCGGCGGGAAGCTGGTAGACATCGCCTCGTTCCACTATTACCCGCAGGAAGGCAACGACGCGGATGTGTCCGAAGCCATGCAGCTTCGGCGCAACCGCTCGACCCGCTCGCTGTGGGACACGCATTACAAAGCCGAAAGCTGGGTCAATGATTATATCGCCATGCTGCCGCGCATGAAGGGGTACGTCGCCGCGCATTATCCGGGCCTGAAGCTGGCGTACACCGAGTACAACTGGGGCGCGGACGACTTTATGAGCGGCGCGACCGCCCAGGCGGACGTGCTGGGCATTCTCGGGCGCGAAGGCGGCATTGAGATGGCGACCCGCTTTGCCGCCCCGGCGGCCGGCACCCCGGTCTTTCATGCGTTTCAGATGTTCCGCAACTACGACAACCACGGCGGCGCGTTCGGCTCCGTCAGCGTTGCCGACACCGTGCCCGACCCCGACACGCTGGCATCGTTCGCGGCAGTGCGCCGCTCCGACGGCGCGTTGACCGTGCTGGTCATCTCCAAAGCCTTGTCCGGCGAGACCCCGCTGAGGCTGGCCGTGCGCCATTTCGCGCCGTCCGGCCCCGTGCAGGTCTGGCAGCTCACGGCGAACAACGTCATCACCCGCCTGCCCGACACGGCCAGCCGGGCCGGAACAATCGCAGCGACCCTGCCCGCCCAAAGCCTGACCCTGTTTGTCGTGCCGGCGGGGAAAAAGTAAACCGAAACAATAAACCGAAACAATAAACCGGCGCGGCAAGCGCCGGTTTAGCCGGCATACCGCGCCAAAGTTTCCCGCCGGAACTGCGCGTAGGTGCCGGCGGCAATCGCCGCGCGTATGCCGGCCATAAGCTGTGCGTAATGGGCCAAGTTGTGATAAGTCGCCAGGCGCGACGCCAAGATCTCGTCGCATTTGTAGAGATGGCGCAGGTACGCCGCCGAATACTTTTGACACACCCGGCACGCGCAGTTCGGGTCTACCGGGCCGAAATCATCGGTGTATTTACTGCCCTTGATATTAATTCTGCCGAGCGTCGTGTACAGCGTCCCGTTGCGGCCCAAGCGCGTCGGCAGGACGCAGTCGAACATGTCAATCCCCTGCGCGACCGCGTCCAGCAGGTCGCGCGGGGTCCCGACCCCCATCAAATAGCGCGGCTTATGTTCCGGCAGGTGCGGGACACTCCACCCGACCGCTTCCTGCATCTGCTCCGGCGACTCCCCCACTGACACGCCCCCGACCGCAATCCCCGGCGTATCCATCGCGGCGACAAACTGGGCGCTCTCCACCCTTAAGTTTTCATAAGTCCCGCCCTGCGCGATCCCGAACAATAATTGGCGGGTATCTTGGGCGTTATGATACTGAACACACCGAGTCAGCCACCGATGGGTACGCTCGGTCGCCGCCCGCGTCGCTTCCTCGGTGCACGGAAACGGCGGGCACTCATCAAACGCCATGATAACATCCGCGCCGAGCGCATGCTGCACGGCAATCGAGCGCTCCGGGCTGAAAAAGTGCTCCGATCCGTCCAGGTGCGACTTGAACTTCACGCCGTCTTCGCTGATTACACGCAGCTCTTCCAGCGAGAACACTTGAAAGCCCCCGCTGTCGGTCAGCATCGCCCCGTCCCAGCTAATAAACCGGTGCAGCCCGCCCGCCGACTGCACCAGGTCCGGCCCCGGCCGCAGGTACAAGTGATACGTGTTGCCCAGGATCAGCCGAAAGCCCAGCTCCCAGACCTCCTCCTGCGTCATCGCCTTCACCGTCCCGCGCGTCCCCACCGGCATAAACACCGGCGTTTGGATCGGCTCCGGCGCATGCGGCAGCGACAGCAGCCCGCCCCGCGCCCCTGTGTCCGCCGAGCGGTGCGTCACGTTGAAAATCGTCATAGATTACAGCCGTTCCGACAGATAAGCCCTAAGCATCCGCCGGAGCATGTCAAAGTCTGCGAGGCGGCGGGAAAGCAGCGGTGCATCTTCAGAGTTAATTGCTTTTTCCAGCGCGGCGTACTGCGGATAGCGCTCGAAAAAAGACAGCGTTAAGTCTTTCTGCAAATCACACAGCCATGCTTCCGGCTTCTGCGGCAGCCTTCCTGCTCCGTTGGCGGGCGACCAAACATCGTAAAAGTAGGTATCCAAATCGGACACCAAACTTTGATAGTCGGTGCCGGTGTTCCGCGCAAGCGCTCGGCACTCCGCATAGGGAAACGGCGTCTGCACCGCTTTGGCCGCGCGTTGTATTTCTTCCAGACGGGAAGCAGGGGCGAGTGTTTTCATCTTGATTTCTCTCAGTAGCCGAACGACACGATACCGCCGGGCGCGACATGAATGTAACCGCCACCTTTGAGCTTGTATCCCTGCACGCTGGGAGTTCGCCCATAAATTGGTACGCCCGGCCCGCTCAAATTGAGCCTTGCTTTCCGTGCCTCTCGAAGATACTGCCAGATGTCTGCGCCGCCATGCAGATCAAAATGGTAGCGGATCGAATCGGCTCGCCTGCCGGTCACAGGGTCTTTTGCCCAAGCGCCAAGAAGTTTTTTCGCTTCGGAGAGCGGCGGCATTGGGTTCCTCGCTGTAATCAGTCTTGGGAGATTATACCCGAGGCCCGCCCCGACGCCGACAAAAAGCAGAGAAAAAACAGAGGCGGGTACAATCACTGCGGATGCAAACTACTTCTGAACAATTTGAAGCCGCCGTTCGGCGCGGCCTGGGTCGGGCCGTTTTGTGGCTGACGCGCGGCGAAGTCGTCCCCGACCGCGCATTTATTTCTTATGCCTGCACGCATAATTTGGCCTACGACCGCCAGACCGAGGATAACCGTGCCCGGTATATGTTTGACATCGTGCAGGCGACCGGCGAGCCGGACTTTTACGCGCGGGCTGTCATTCAAGCGCTGTCGGAATTCGGTGAAGGGAATAACGAGGCGGATGACGAGCGATCCATTGACCAGATGTTTGACCTGCTCGGCCTGCTGGCAAAAAGCGGCGACCCGGCCGCCCGGCAGTCGCTTTTGCCGCTGTATGCGATCAAATACGCGCAGCATTCTGGCATCTTCGGCGGGGAAGCCCTGGTAGATACAGACGGCCTGGAAGGCTATTTGTTTGTCGTGCGTCAATGGCTTCAGCGGCCGCTGGAGGAAGATGACGCTTGGTACGAAACGTCTCTGCTCCGGGACGTTGAGGAGCGCTTTGGGGCCGGCCCAGTGCAGGCGTTCATGGCACAGGCGGCATCCGTAGAACCCGCCGTCGGCGCGTATTTTGAGCGGGTACACGCGGATTTGATCACGTGGGAAGCGCAGCGCGGCACCGGCCCGGCACTGCCTCAGCCCGACTATGCCGCACTGAGGCAGATGATTTCCGACACGGACAGCCCCTTCAACCGACCGCGCTTTTGGCGCGAGGGCGAAAAGATGAGCAAGGCCGATGCTCGTCAGCTTGCGTCTGAACTGCTGGCGGAGACCGACCCGCAGCGATTAAGGCGATACCTGCACTTGTTTCACCGGCGGGCGTTTCCGCTTGACCCCACACTTCTGCTGGCGCTGGCTCGAAGCGCTGATGCCGCAACGGCGACGCCGGCTCGCGCGGCTTTAGCGCAACTCACGGCCCCGTCGGTCCGCGCCCTGGCATTGGAACTGCTGGAAACGGACGCGCGGCCCGGTGAGCTGATCGAGCTGCTGACGCTGAACTTTCAGCCCGGCGACGAGGCAGCGATTGAGCGTGTCCTCCAAAGGACTTGGGACGCATATGAAGTGGAAACGGTCGGTCGAAGCATACGGCGGGTCTTTGAAAAGAACCTGACGCCGAGCGCCGAGCCGTCTCTGCTTCTCTTTTACGAGCGCGGCTATTGTACGATGTGCCGCTGCGGGGCGATTGAGCTTCTGGCCGGGAACGGGCTGCTGCCATCGTTTATCCTAGAAGAAGGCTGCTATGATGCGTACAGCGGGACGCGCAAGTTGGTTTCAGCGAGAGTGAGCCGTTAAAGGAACTCCCGCCCCCTCATCCGGCATTCTTAGCGTATGCAGATTTCTGAACTGGAACAACTCAATCAAACATTGGCGGGGGCGGCCGCCGAAGAACGGGTGGCGTTTGCGCTGGAGCGCTGGCAGCCGAACATCGTGCTGTCGTCGAGCTTCGGCGCACAGGCCGCTGTGCTGCTCCATATGGTCACGCGGCAGCGCCCCGACATTCCCGTGGTGCTGCTCGACACGCAGTATTTGTTCCCGGAAACGTACAAGTTTGCGGATGAACTCACGGCGCGGCTCGGGCTGAACCTGAGAGTCTACCAGAGCTTCGTCAGCCGGGAATGGCAGGAAGTGCGGCACGGGAAGCTGTGGGAGCAGGGGGCCGAGGGCATCCATCGGTTCAATGCCATGAACAAAACCGAGCCGATGGCGCGGGCGCTCACGGAGCTTGGGGCCGACGCCTGGATTACGGGCCTGCGCCGGTCGCAGTCGTCCACGCGGGCCGATTTGCAGGCATTGGCGCTGCAAGACGGCCGGGTCAAGGTGCATCCGATCTACGACTGGTCGAACCGCGACGTTCACCAGTATTTGACCCGACACGGCCTGCCGTACCACCCGCTGTGGGAGCAGGGCTACGTTTCCATCGGCGACGTGATGACCTCCCGCCCGCTGACCGAAGGCATGAGCGAGGAAGATACCCGCTTCTTTGGCCTCGGCCGCGAGTGCGGCCTGCACACGGCGAAATAGTCTTTTGCGTCACGATTACTGCCACGGCATGAATGCCGAGGCTCACAAAAGCACGGTGTCGAGGCGACACGGGATTGAAACAGAGGCTTTTCTTGCGTCGCCGCGACGCGGGTTTGCATAAGCCTCGGAATTCATTCCGTGGCTTTTTGCTGCCGTGTCGCCGTGCCACCGATGGCAAGGTGTTAATTACGGCCTTTATTCAGCCGGCTTCGCCTGAGTGTCACCGTGTCGCCTTCGGCACGAACTGTACCTGGATTGTGATCCGGTGCAGCAGGTCATGAGGCACTTGGTCCTGCTTTTCAGCGCTTTGGAAGAGTGTTCCCGAGGGTGAGATGCCGGAGTCCAGCGCCACTGCCTCAAAAAGCGGGATTTTGTCGCCGATTTTGTAGATTGCATGAGCAGGGTAATGCGTGTATGCCAAAACATTGGACGCATGGCGGAAAGTGAGCGAGCGGGACATGCTGATGTTGTTCGGGACATTGACCCCGCAGGCAATACGATAGGTCGTGACATTTAGTTTGACAGGAACGCCCTGCGCTTTAAGGATGTCTTTCACTTGGTCATCTAGATCATTGCCGACGCTTGCCGTGTAATGAACCGGCTTGGAAGCCATCTCAGAAAGATAAAAGTCACCGCCAAAGCCTTCGGACTTGCCGTCTATGACCAGAAAAAGCTGGTCCGTCAGCGTTTTTGCTTTATCCGGCGGCAAAGTAATCTCGCAGCCGTTTTCGGCGCGGTCCACCGTAATCGTTCCCGCCGCGTCCGGCACTTGGCTTGTGTCGGCGTGAGCAGAAAGCGGCAAAAGCGTCACGGCAAGCAGGGGAATAATTAGTTTCATGGTTGGGTTTTCTTAAGATTGGCGCGGTATTTCAGCAGCCCCGCGCGGCGGCGGAATGTCCGCCGCCAGGCTTCGGCGAGAAGCGGCAGGCGGGACAGCTCCTCGTCCTGAGCTGCATCGGTCTTGTAGACATACAAGGCGTCGTTGAGCCGGGCGACCGTGTGCGCGGGCAGCGGGCGCTCCAGCAGCGTCAGCGTGTCCCCGGCCCCGACTTCGCCTTCTTCCAGCACCCGCAGGTAAAAGCCCGTCCGGCCCGTGCGGGTCATCTCGCCGGGCAGGTCCGGGCGGTCCCACCGGCGGCCGACTTTCCAGCAGGGCATCCGGGGCTGACTGATCTGCACTTTTGCCGTGCCGACCGCGTACACATCGCCGAGGCAGGCGGCGTCTTCGGTCAGGCCCGCGAGCGTCCAGTTCTCGCCGAATGCGCCGGACGCGAAGTCGGCCTCGGAGAGTTCCAGCGCCGTGCGCCAGGCGGGGTAATGCTCGGCGGAATAGCAGCAGACGGCTTTGTCAGCCCCGCCGTGGTTTTTCAGGTCCGCCTGCGCGTTGCCGGCGAGGTCGGTGCGGCCCAAATGGAGGCGGCCCGAAACGGGTTCGCGCCAAATGGACGAGACCCACTCGGCTTCTTGGCCGTCTTTGATGCGCGACGTATGCTCGGCAGGCCGGCCGATTTGGAGGGACAGAATTTTCATGGCGTTTGCGTACTTAGCGGCGGAAAAAGGTCGGCGACGGCGACGCTGCCGTTTGGGGCGGCCAGCGGCGCGATGCGGTCGCCGTCAGTCAGGATCAGCGGGGCGTCGTAAGCATAGCCGTCAGCAGCGGTAATCGGGTTGCGGTAGACTTCCAGCTGGCGCTGAACCAAATTGATAATCCAATAATCGGCGATGCCTGCGCGGGCATACAGGCGGACTTTCTCACCCCGATCTTTTCGCAGCGTGGCATCGGAAACTTCGACAAGAAGACGAATTTGGGTTGGAACAGGGTGCGCGGGAATATAATCAAGCTTTCTGCCGGGAACGATAACCACGTCCGGCTCCGGCTCGGTGCCGTCTTGCAGCGTGATCGGCCCGTGACGGCGAACGATGAAGCCGCTGCCGAAAGCCTCCAGCAGCGCATCGCCGGCAACGTCGGTGGAATAAAAATGCGGCGTTTTTTGCGAAGGCAATGTCCATATCTCCCCGTCCAGCAGCTCCACCCGCTCGTCGTCAAAAAGACCGAGATCGTTCATATGGTAGTAGTCGGTGGTCGTCCACCGCCGAGGCCGCAGGAATTCTTCCGGCGGCGCGTCTTGTGTCGCGGTCATAATTTACTCGCTCTTTTATCTACTCGCAGCTTTGAACGGAGCCTGAAACCCGCGTCCGGCCCCGGACCGCTCCAATGATCCCGCCGGCAAGGAAGCCGACTACGGCAGCGGCAGGCAGGACGCCCAAGACGGCGAAAAACGTAAGATTGTACGCCCCTTCATTGTCGCAGCCGAAAGAGTAGCCCGCATCGCGGCAGGCATGAAATCCAACGATCAGCAGCACCACCAAAGCCGCCAAGCTGAGCGAGCCGGCCAGTGCGCCGAGTAGTACCGACGCCCAGCGCGGAAAGCGGCGCTTCGGCTTCGCGGGCGTCTTCCGGCCGTCGGGGGCCGGCGGCCAGACTTCTTTTTCAGTCATTCGACCCTCCCGCGCTTATGCCCGTGCTTATCACGTCCGCTATTTCAAGCCGCTGATGCGGAGCACGGCCCGGTGAACCATCTCATTGGCGGCGTCTTGGCTCGGCGCTTCGGCGTAAATCCGAAAGTTCGGCTCGGACGCATCAGGCAAAACCAGCACCCACGAGCCGTCGTCGCTGTAGGTTTTGATGCCGTCCACCAATTCCGTGCGCGTGCCTTCGGACTCCGCCGTGAGCACCCGCATAATCCGGCCTTTGACTTCCCACGGGCAGCCGACCGTTTCCGACGCCATGAAGTAGGACGGCAGTAATTGACGGACTTCGCTGAGGGTCGTCCCCTGCACCGCCAGCAGCTCCAGCAGCTTGGCGAACGAAAACAAGCCGTCGAACGCCGGATGGAACTCGGGGAAGATGAAGCCGCCTGACGTGTCCCCGGCCAGCGCGATTTCGTCTTTGCCTTCCGCCGCCGTGCTCATCAGCGCCCGCACATCGGTCTTGGTGCGGATGACCCCGCCGCCGTGCGCGGCCAAAATACGCTCAATCGTGGACGGCGCAGTCACCGGCACCGCCACTTGTGCGCCCGGCGACGCGCGGGCGACCAGCAGGGCGAACACCGCCAGCAGGTCGGGACCGGACAAAATCGAGCCGGTCTCGTCCACCACCGTCAATCGCTCGCCGTCGTCACCGAGATAGACCCCCATATCGGCTTTGAGCGTCAGCAGATACTCGCTCAAACTTTGCACGAATTCCCGCTGCTCGCCCTCGGTCTTCGGCGATTTTTTGGCATCGGTGTACGCGTTCAGCGCAATCGTCTCGGCTTCAAGCTGCCCCAGCATCTGCGGCAGGACGCCTGAAATTCGGTTGTAGGCATAATCTACAATCACTTTGAAGCCGCGCTTCTGCACGGCCTCGGTATCCAGCAGCCGGAAAAAGTCCTGCGAGTACTGCTCAATCGCGCGGGGCACAAACTCAATCGCCCCGACTTCGTCCGCCGCCGTGCGCCCAAAGTCTTCCCGGTAAAAGATCGTCTCGATCTTGCGCTGCCCGTTGGTAGACAAATAAATGCCGTTTTTGTCGAAGAACTCGACCAATGCCAGATTGGGCTGATCGGGGGCCAAACGAATATGCACCCCGCCGGCGGCATTCGACGACCGGATCGTATGCCGGCTGACCGGCAGCGGCATGCCTTCGTTGTCTAAAACGTTGACTCCGACCGAAACGAGGCCCGCAATCAAGCCGCGCTTCAGCATCCGGCAGACCAGCGTGGCATCGCGCGACGTAATCACCGTCGCGCCTTTTTTCAGAAACGCCCCGTAGCTTGCGCCCAGCTTGCAGGCGAAATCGGGGGTCATCTCCACGTTCGCAATGCCCGAGACCCCGAGATTGCGGAACAGCGCTCCCTGCCACTTGGACCCCCAGATCAGGCTCATGGTCACGACCGACCCGGCTTCGATAATCTTGTCGGGCCACAGCTTGATGAGTGGCCGAACCGTAGACCCCGCTTCGATATGGCAGCGGTCGCCGACCACCGCGCCTTCCTGAATGTCCACATCTTCTTTGATGGTCGAGCGGAAGCACACCGTGCAGCCCGTGAGGCGCGAGCGTGCGCCGATGTAGTTCGAGTCCCAGACAATCGCCCGCTGCAAGGTCGCGCCTTCTTCAATCAAGCAGTTGTCGCCGACCACCGTATCCGGCCCGAGATGGGCGTCGGCCTTGACCCGGCAGTTTTTGCCGATGCAAAGCGGCCCGACCAGCCGGGCGTTCGGGTCAATCTCGGTGCCCGCCCCGATCCAGATGTCGCCGCCTTCGCGCCGGCCTTCAATCGGCAGACGGGTCATGCCGCCGAGCATCTCGTACTGCGCCTGCCGGTACTGCTGCAAAGACCCCACATCAGTCCAGTATTCGCCCAGAACATAGCCGAACATCGGCTTTTCTTCTTGAAGTATCTGCGGGAAAATGTCCTGCGACCAGTCGTAGCTTTTCTCAGGCTGCATATACTCAAAGATGGACGGCTCGAGAATGTACATGCCGGTATTCACGGTGTCCGAGAAGACTTCCCCCCAGCTCGGCTTCTCTAGGAACCGACGAATGCGCCCGTTATCGTCGGTGATGACCACGCCGAACTCCAAGGGGTTGTCTACATGCTGAAGCACCAAAGTCGCGACCGACTGCTTTTCTTTGTGATAGGCCAGCGCTTTTTCCACGTCCAAATCGGTCAAAGCGTCGCCCGAGACGATAATAAACGTGTCGTCTTTGAGGTATTCCTCGGCCTTTTTGACGCTGCCCGCCGTGCCTAATGGTGTATCTTCGACGGTGTAGATGAGATTGACGCCAAGCTCCGAGCCGTCGCCGAAGTAGCCTTCAATCTCGTCGGCCAGATAGTACAGGGTCACGACAATGTCCGTAATGCCGTACCGTTTCAGCAGCTCAATCGTGTGCTGCATGCAGGGCTTGTTTAAAATGGGAACCAGCGGCTTAGGCCGGGACGATGTCAGCGGCCGAAGCCGTGTTCCCTCCCCGCCCGCCATCACAACAGCTTTCATCGGTCATTCTCCTTCGCCCCTGCGTCGTTTGCTTTACGTTTTGTTGTCTATGCTTCTTTCGCTGACTTGGTTGTTCCCACTTCGCCGAAATTAGGAACCAATCGGTAATGTCACTGCATACACTCCCACTGATAAGCCGCGCCATTCAGTTTCCGTTTCCTCGTGAAACCCAGCCCGCAGAGCCACTTGCACCGAGCCGATATTATCAGCTTCAATGACAGCAACCAAGCGTGTCAGCTTAAGTGTATCCGCCGCATACTTTACTGCTGCCTGCGCGGCCTCCGTGCCGAGACCGCGCCCCCAATAGGCACGATGCAGGCGGTATCCCAGCTCAACTTCCGGCGTGTCGCTGACCATTTGAGGCATGAACCCGCAGTAGCCGATCAGTCGGTTGTCTTCTTTATGAATGACAGCATAGAGCGCATACCCGTTCGTCTCGTACTCGGCGCGGCAAACATCAACAAGCGACTGCGTTTGTTCAAGGGTTTTCGGCCCGGCCACAGAAAAGCGCATGACTTCCGGATCGGCTAAAATCTGCGACAGCAGTGCTACGTCTTCCGGCACAAAATAGCGCAGTTGTAGTCTTGGTGTTTCGGCGATAGTCATTCATTTTCGCTCTCTACAGCAGCCGCGCCGGATAGTCCGGGTAGCGGCGGTTCCATTCGTCGAGGTCAAGCACGGCGACGGAAATTGGTTCGTGCCAAATTTTGAGGCTGGGAACCTGCGACTTGATCCGAGATTGGAACGTCCCCAAAAGCGCGGCGTCGAGCGGGCGTGGCGGCTGGAACAGCAGAACAAAGCGGGTCGGCGCGAGCGTGAACTGTTCAGTCCAGGCGAGAAACGCGGTTGTGCCGAGAAACTTATTTCGCACTTCCTGGGTGAACGCTTTGCTTTTGAGCCTGCACAGAAACGACCGGCGGCTGCCGCCTCGGTCTTTGGGGGCAAGGTGCGCCGGGTTCCAGCTTTTCACTTCCAGCCAGAGCTGGTCCGGCCCGTCCTGCACGCAGAAGTCCACACCGGGCCAAAGATTGTTGCCCTGACCGCCGGGCGCGGGCTTGTCGTGCGGCATGACGGCGACGGCACGGGTGAAGTCAAACTCGATACGGCTTTCAACGAACACGCTCACCGGCACGGCTCCTTCCGGTGGAACGGGTCAGATCACGGTCATAGAGCGAAGCATACTGGTCCAAAATCGGGTTCGGCGCGATGAGCGCAAAGTCTTCGGTTGCGCGGATTGTCGTGCCGTTTTCGCCCGGCTGAAACGCGAAAAAGCGCACGGCGTCTTCGCGCTGCGCTTGCAGGTCAAGCTCTTTCAAGATAACGTAGCTGTGGGTCGCGAGAAACACTTGGACTCCTCGGCGCGTAAGCGCTAAAATCGCGCCGACAACCGCGCCCATCAGAATGGGGTTCAGGTTGACTTCAGGCTCGTCCCAGAAGAGAGTCGTCCCGGACGCCAGCCAGCCGTTGCGCTCAAGCTGCACCAGTGTCGCGATCTTCCGCAAGCCTTCGGCCACCATCGGCATCGGCAGTCGCCCCTGCCGGGTCGCGAGATAAAAACGGCCTGCGTCGTCGCGCTCGATCTCGCCGTTCAACAGACGCGCCAGCGGCTCGTCGGCACTTGTGCTTAACTTGGTGGTGCCGTTTTTGCGCTCCAGCCGCAGCAGGTTCACAACATCGCGGCAGGTCAAGTCGAAGTCCAACCGTACTTCGTCATACGCTTCCGTGAAGCCTTTGGTATGCCCCATCATGTCAATCGCGGGAATGAAGACCGGGCGTTCCGGCTTAGGCATCTCAACAGGAGTGATTGCGTAGAGGTTGCGCTGTCCCGAATAACCCCACGGTTCCCCAGAATAGTGCCCGCTCACATCCGCAATCGCAGTTTTGCCGGTTCCCAACCGAACGACATCAGCCGCATCTTGAGTTTGAAATAGGTCTTCCAAGATCGGACGAACATCGCCTAGTTGGCGCGACTGTGCGAGCTGCACTGCATACAAAGCCTTCATCACATGGGTTTTGCCGGTGCCGTTCTCACCGACAAACACATTAACGCCCGGCACGAAGTCAAACTCGGCTTCGCGGAACGCCGTGAAGTTTCTGAGGCGCAGGCTTTGATGGTACGGACTCTCGCTCATAATTTCTACTCCGCCGGATGCTCCAAAGCCGCGAACCACAATGGCTCGATGTTGGGGAAGACGCTGTCGCGGGCTTCGCACTCGGCGATGTTTTTCCAGTCGCCGACCGACAGCGTTTCGCCATCAGCGGCACGGCGGGTCAGCTTTGCCAATGCCTGAAAGCTATCGTAATGGTTCCGCAAACGCACTTCGGAGTAGTCTTTCGCGCCGCCGGTGGAGATGCAGAACTGCCAGTCGGAGGCCATCAGCAGCAGGGCCTCGCGGGCGGCTTGTTTGAGGATCGGCGCGGCGGCGGCGCTGTGCCCGCAATCGCGGGCCAGCGCGGACACTTCGGCTTCGACTTCGTACACCAGCGTCCAGGACCACGCCGTCTGCGCGTTGAGCCAGATATAGTGGAACCCGCCTTCGCCCCACGAGCCTTCGGGCAGGGTGACAGGCAGGGTCGCGGGGTGGGCGTCCAGGTATTCGGAGACGGTTTGGAGCGTGACGGCAGGGTCTTCGGCAATGGCTTTCAGGGCATGGTACAAAAATTGCGGCCCCTCGAACCACCAGTGGCCGAATAGCTCAGTGTCGTAGACCGATGTGATAATCGCCGACGAGTCACTTTGGGCTGCCAGCGTTTCTTTGACTAATCGGGCGAAATGGGCGGCGTGGGCGGCCGTGCGCTCTTCGGCCCGGTGCGGCTCGTAGGGGGCTTTGGCGTCCATGTCGGCTTTGTCGGCGCTGATGCGCCAAAAGCGCAGCCCCAAAGACTTTTCGCCGGCCCGGACGAACTTTTTGTGGAACTCCAAGTACCATTCGTCGCCGGGGTAGCCGTGGTCGCCGCTCCACACCTGCTGACCCGTCGCCGAGTCGCGCCCGAACACGGCGAGCGCGGGGCGCTCTTTTTGCCCCGACGAGTCCACCAAGTAGGGGTGATAGGTGGTGTACGGCCGGTACTCGGTCTTGACGGTTTCTTTTTGGAACTGCTTGTACAGCTCTTGCAGCGGCCCGAACTTGTCGCCGTAGACCCCGAGCGCCTCGCCGCCGTGGAGCAGACTTCCCTCGACAAAAAAGTAGCGGAGGCCGTTTTCGGCCAGAAACTCATCGGTGCCTTTGCGGAGAATGGGATCGTACTCGACCTCGGGGACAGTCACCGAAGGCGACCAGCGGTAGCGGGGGCGGTACGCGCACTCCGGCAGCCAGTAGCCGCGCGGAGCGCGTCCGAAATGCCGCGTGTACGCCTGCACCCCGGTCTTGACCTGCATTTGAACGCTGGTGTCCTGGGCCAGCAGCGCCGAGTAGCCGTGGGTGGCGCTGCTGGTAATGATCTCGATGTGCCCGGCGTCTTGCAGCGCTTTGAACGCCCCGGCAATGTCCCGCCCGTAAACACCCTCAAAGTCCGCGAGAGTTTGGCCGTACCAGTCTTCCCAGTACCGGGCTAAATAGGCCAGGTGGTAATCGCCCTGCTGCCGGAACTGAGCGCCGTTGGCCGACGCCGCCTCGACTTTGCCGCGCAGATACTCCGAAAACTCGTCCTGAAAGCTCGGGTCGGCGAGCTGCTCGACCAGTACGGGGGTCAGGCCGAGGGTAATTTTGGGCGAGATGCCTTCGGCAATCAGCTTATGACACACAGCCAGCAGGGGCAGGTAGGTTTCAGCGGCGGCTTCCGACAGCCAGTCGGTGCCGTGGGGCGAGCGCCCGTGGGCGAGGACATAGGGGATGTGCGAGTGCAGCACCAGCGAAAACGTGCCGAGCGAGGAGGAGACACTAGAGGAAGACATAACCGCCGCCTTACCATACAGTTTGACGCCCGAAGCGTTTACCAATGCAGGATAGCATGTTTGCCGGGGGCTTGTCAAACGCCGCCCGTGGCAGGCAGGCATGGAAACAGGGTAAAGTGGAAAAGACAGCCCAGTTAGGGGCTGTCTTTCCAACTTGGACAGAAAGGAGGTGGTCCTTATGTCCAACAAAGTGCGGCGGGCATTCATTCAAGTGCGCCCCGTCGCCCAAACGGTCGCGGCGATTGCAACAACAATCGCAGCGATTTTCCGAATTCTTAGAGCCTCTCGGGTTTTAAGGTTCGGTAAGAAGAAGGGGATCGCTTGGCGGCGGTTCCCTTCTTTTTGCTGCCCGGCGGCAGCAAATCGTACACTTCCACTTCTATCTTGACATATCGGCGCGGGCTTGTCAAGACTTTACCCAAGCCGAGAAATCACCCGAACTTGGCTTTATGCGCCTTCATCTGCGCCTGATACTCCGGGTCGGCTTTCACGACCTCCCAGGCGGCGCGGAAAATGGCGGCGGACTCGGCTTTCACGGGGTCATTCGTATACGGCAGGGTTTCGCGGCCATGCGCCCCGCTTTGGCCTTTTTTATCGTCGGGCACCGGGCCGTCGTACTTTTTGCCGCCTTTGTGGTTGGCATAGCGGCGGGCGCGGGTCATGCCCATCTGCAAAAACTTGCGGGCCATGTCCATGCCGACAACATCGCCGGCGGCTTTGTAGTCGTGGAACAGCTTGGTAATGGCGGCGGACGACTCGCGGGCGGCCTCGGGCGTCGCGAACCGCCAAAACGGCAGGATTTCGCTTTTGTACGGCTCGACCAAGAGAACGCCCTGCTCGCCGACCCCGACCGAGTACAGCTCGGGATGGGCGCGAAGGTCCAGATTTTTGTAATCGCGGGTGTAATCGAATTTCATAGGGATCGCGGAGCGGCGCGAAGAAGGGGGCATAGATAACGAAGGCGTTTATATTTTGCGCGGGCGTTTATGTTTTGCGCGGGCATTGGTAACGAGGGCGTGAACGCCCTCGCTGGGGAGCGAAGCGCTAAGGTCCCGCCTGCGCGGGACAAGAATAGGACAGGAAACAGAAAAAGAGTTATATCTTCCGCCACGCAGGTGGCGGCTCGGCGTCCGCGCCCCCCAGCGAGGGCGTTCACGCCCTCGTTAATTATGCCCTCGTTTCTTTATGTCCTCTCAGCCATCAGCGCCGCCGCTCACGCCCTCACTCACCGCTCAAACTCCTCCCCGACACCGCCCGCATCAGCGCCAGCAGGCTTGCGGCCAGCGCGGCCTGCGTGTCCGGGTCCGAAACCTCCCCGGCGGCATTCAGATGGGTGGACACAAACGGGATTTGCAACGAGGCGGCTGAAACGATCTCGGCTTCCAATCCCGACAGCGTCTGCACGAGCGACGCGTGCGCTTTTCGCCCGCCGAGGGCCGACGGCGACGCGCTGAGCGCCGCGACCGGCTTGCGCCACAGCTCGCCCGATGTGACCAGCCAGTCCAGGGCGTTTTTGAGGCTGCCGGGGATGCCGTAAGCGTACTCCGGGGTGCAAAAGAGAACGCCGGCGGCGGCGGCGATCCCGGCGCGGAACTCCCGGACCGGCGGCGGGGCGGCGTCGCCGTCCCGCTCCGGGCTGAAATGCGGCAGATCGCCGAGACCGCTCCAAAGCGAGACCTCGACCCCCGGCGGGGCCGAGGCAATCACGGCCCGCACCAGCGCCGTGTTCGACGAACCCGCCCGCAGGCTGCCGGAAATCGCAGTGAGTTTCATGGCTTACTTTTCCGGGGCAATGCGGTCCGACCAGCCGACAAACATCGAGCGCAGCGTGTCCCAGCCGTCGGCGAGAACCAAAATGACGTGGGGAACCACAAACGCGGCGAAAATCCCGATCAGCCAGAAATGCCACACGCGGGCATAATCGTAGCCGCCGAACAGCGCTTGCAGCCAGCCGAGCTGCTGCGGCTTGTGGATCGCCCAGCCCGTGAGCACCGAAATCGCGCCGAAGATCGGCATGGAAAAATACGCCCCGCGCTGCAAGGCGTTGTACTTGGTCGTGATGACGGGGTGACGCCAGGGGCGGCGGCGAAGTTTGGCCAGCGGCAGGCCGAGATAGTAAATCTGCATTTGAATGGCTTCTTTGAAGTCGGTCCGGCGGGGCAGCAGCGATTTATAGCCGCCGCCGAGGCCGAGGCCGATAATGTAAAGCAGGCCGTTCAGCAGAAATAAATACGCAAACAGCCAGTGCAAAGCGAGCGCCGACGACAGCAGGCCGGTGCCGAGGCTGAAATGGTCGTACAGCCAGGAATTTGCATAGTGCGTGCCCGGAACCCAGTTTTCAGGCGTCCCGTAGGACTGCCGCCAGGGTTCATGCCGCGCAATCCAAAATCCGATGTCGTTGAGGTAATCCTCGTTGCCGCCGGCGTCCGGCGCATGCTTGTAAACCGGCGCGGCCCAGTAAACAGACAGGCCGCTGAGGGTCAGGCCGGTCAAAAGCGGAATGTTCGCCCAGTGGGTCACGCGCACCAGCCAGTGATGCTTGCGGACAACGGCGACGGATTGGGCGGCGCGAGGGGCGGGGGCGGCGGTCACGGCCATGCTAAGTTCCTTCCGAAAGTCGCTGCCTGCCCGCGCCGGCGACGGACGCGCCGGCCAGCACAACAACGGCGGCGGCAAGTGCGATCAGTTTCATAAAAAGTCTTTTCCGGCGCAGCTATGCGCGGGGATAGCGGCGCTCGCGGAAGCAAGCAGTGTCATGATACCCGGAACGCCGGCAAAAGCTTCACTGAGGACGCTTTCCCGCCGGGCGCTACAGCGAAATCTGCGCCGCGCCGACAATCCGGCGGCTGCGCCGCTCCTGCACGAACACCACGGCGTGCAGATGCCCCCGCCGCCAGCCCGGCTTCAGCGCCACCGGCGGCGACGCGGCAAACGCAGCGCCCGAAACTGCGCCGAGGGGCCGCAGGGCGCGGACCACGGCGCGGTGCCCCAGATGCCGGCCGCTGTTCTCGCCGCCGCCGACCGCCGAGCTTAAATCATCTTCCGTCACGGCAAGAAACACGTCGGCAAGGTCGCTGTGTTCCGCCGGCGGCAGGGAACCGACTGAGACCGCCAGCCGCCCCGGCGCGGTTTCAGACAGCGTGACCGTGGCTTTGGGCCGCCGCGCCGCCCGCACAATCGCCGCCCGGACCGCATCGCCGTCGCTTCCGACCGTCTGCGCCTGCCCGTCCACCACGATCTGAGGCGTGTAAACCGAGGAAAGATGAAACGCGCGGGAATACTCGCTTTGCCGGGCGGAATACGCCGCCGCCGAGAAGGGGTCCGCCCAGCCGCCGTGGTTCCAGTAATCCACATGCTCGCCGAGGGCAATCACCCGGACACCGGCAACCGGAGAAGACTCGGCGTATTGAGACAAAAGCGCATCGGCCGGCGGGCAGCTCGAGCAGCCTTCCGATGTGAACAATTCGACAATCACGGGGATTGTCTCCACCGGGCGGGGCCGCGCCGGCGACGCCGGGCGGGGGGCGGCGATCAGGGCGAAAACCGCCGCAGCGGCGAAAATGGCTCGGTTCATGGGGCAGCTCCTGAAAACGCCCACGGCGGGCGTCTTACTGACTGTTTTACAAGCAGCGTCGCTGGAAAGTTCCATAAGGCAGACAGCCGAAAAGCCGGTCTGTTCCACAGACCGGCTTTTCCGGGCGCTTGCAGTGGGCCGGCTGGGTCTCGAACCCAGGACCCTCTCATTAAAAGTAAGATGCTCTACCGCTGAGCTACCGACCCACTCTGGAGCGCACAAGAACTATACCCAAACGGCAGGCAAAAGTCAACTGAAACGGCAGCTAAATCGGTGAAAAACAAAGGGGATTTTCGGCGAGGCGGCCGGGCACAGTTGACAATTTCCGCACGCCGGGTATAATACAGGCGCGGCACACCAAAGCCGAGCATGGCGAGCGTAGTTCAGTTGGTTAGAACGCCAGTTTGTGGCACTGGAGGCCGTGGGTTCAAGTCCCATCGTTCGCCCTAAAAGTCCTGATACCAGGATCAAGCAAATAAGTCAACCTCTTTACGAAGGGGTTGACTTTTTTTGTGCGCCGTGGTATTATATTGAGCAATACAGCTCAACATGATTGCGGACTTTAGAAGGAGGTTTCTTTTGGCTTTAGAACCTGAGCCCCGTACGCTCAAAAAGCGCAGGTCGCTCATTACGGGTTTGGGGGCGGGTGAACGGGATGTAGACTGGCAAACGCTCATAGACGAGTTCCTGCGGGCGAGGGAGGCGGGCGGAATACGGGACAGCACGCTCCGCTCTTATAAGTATGACCTGGTGCCCTGGCACAAATACTGTGAGGCAAAGGGTTTGCCATTCGTCCGCCTCGCTAAAACGCGCGACGTGGAGGGCTACCTGCTTCAGCAGAAGCAGGAGGGCAAGGCCATCTCGTCTCGCCGTAACCGCGCCGTTGTGCTCCAGCAACTTTTGAAGTACGCGCATAGATGCAAATACATCGCCAGTGAACGATTGTACGGCTACGAGATCGTCAAGGCGGAGCCGCTCAACGTCTATGTCCCTACCCTGCAAGAGGTGCGGATCGTGTATGATGCAATCGCGCGGCACTGGTCGGAAATTCACAATCGAAAATCGCGGTACAGGTCGGCAAAATCGCGTACGTTTTTTCGACGGCGCGACCAGGCCATCGTCGCCGTGCAGGTGTCGGTGGGCCTGCGGCCAGGCGAGACGTTTTCGCTTGAATTATCACACTACAATCAAGACGAGCGCTCCCTGTTTGTCGCCAACAGCAAAACGCGCAAACAGCGCTATGTGCCCGTGACGGATAAACTGGCAGAAATCATCGATGAGTACCTGGAATCACGGCCTGTCAACGCGCCGACCGACTTTCTGTTTGTGACTGATCGCGGCACCCAATTACATTTGGACTCGTGGGGTCACCAGTTTCAGCGCTACCTAGAGTTCGCCCGCTCGGAGGGGCATGTCCTGCCCAGGATCACTCTCTACTCCCTGCGCCACGTCGCAGGAAGCGCGATTGCCTCTGGTAGTGACATTTATCATGCTGCCTTGTTGCTTGGAAACAACGCTCGCACCGCCGAGAAGCATTATGTTAAAGTGAAGATGGAGGCAATTCGCAAGCCCCACGCAGACAACGATCCGCTCGTTGGAATATTTCGCAAAACGCGGACGGCGGAGAATGCGAAAAAGCAACTTGCGCCTCGTCTCGTGTGATCCTTAAAACGCACAAAAGCGGCCTGCTTCTAACAGGCCGCTCCCGTGACAATAAAGTCGTTTTTTCTCGCTGCGTCGCCTTAGCCCTCGTAAAGTTCAGGCGGCGCGGCTCACCACATCAGATTGGACCTAACATGACTGTTTCTACTATACCGCAAAACGGCGGTAATTCGCAACCCAACGCCAAAAATTCGGCAGAAATTTCTGGCCGACCGCTCACAGAGGCCGAACTTATTCAGGCAGAAGTGGACCGCTACGTCACCAAAACCATGGCCCTCCAGAACGACCTCGACCTGAACAGCGGCCAGACCGATCTGGTGGCGTATGCCAGGTTCAGTTGCAAGACCTTTGGCTACTGCGGTAAGGACAAGTTTGTCGCAAATTTCGTCGCCAGCCGCAAGAACAAGCGCCACATTGCCGCCGACACCGCCCGCCGCTACCTGCGCCACGTCATCGCGGAGGGGTTCGTCCTCCAGGCCACTGACGTGCGCGGCAAGACCATCCTGATCGCCGATGCCTCTCCTGCGCGCATGGAACAGGTGTACAGGGCCAAGACCGCCGAGATCGCCGAAGCCGAGGCTTCGGCCCGCCGCGTCGCCCAGGCCGTCCAGGAGCGCCAGGAGCAGGAGCGCCAGGCGTTCCGCGATCTGGCCCATCTCGCCGCCGAAGCCGCAGAAAACATTCCCGAAGAGCCTGAAAATTCTACGCCGCCCGCAGAAAATTCTACGTCTTCTGCTGAAAACATTCCCGAAGGCGTGCAAGATAATGACGACCGCGCGGGAAAGTTTTGCAGTGAGGACGGGAAAATTTTCCCTCCCGTTCAGATGGGAGACGGGGGGGGAATCAGTCCTGGTATTAGTGTTGAATCAGTCGGTGAAACAACAACCACACCGAACCCCGCTGGCGAGGCTGGTGTCGAAGAGTCCCGCGCACGCGAGGACGCGGCGGGCGGACCTGTTGTTGCTGTTTTTGACGCTGGCGCTTTGGAAGAAGAAGAGGGCGAGGGCTGGGACCAGCACGAGGCTGGTGATGAAGACGAAGACGACTCGATCATGGAGGACCCGTTCGCCGATGACTGGGACGACGAAGAGCCTATCTCAATGGCTTCACACGCACCTGGGAGGTCTTCTCTGGACCGATACGGGGACACCCCCGCCGCCGCGCCCACGCCCGTCTATAAGGCCGTGCAGGAGGCGCTGGGAGCCGCAGGACGACCCGTCATGACCGCAGGACGACCTGTCTTGACCGCAGGACGACCTGTCTTGACCGAAGACCAGCGGACGGCCTCGGACTGGCTCCTGGAGCACGGGGTTAGCCGTGCCGACGCCCAGCGCTTCGTCCTGGAAGACCTCGCGCTCGTCAAGCGGCACATCGAATGGTTCCCACATCAGACCGTCAAGGCCAACGCGGGCGGATACCTCTTCAAGGCCCTGACCGAGGGCTGGGGCGCTCCTACTGGCTACCTGGCGGCGCAGAAGGTCAAGGCGGAGGCTGAAGCCAGCGCAGGGCGCAGGGCGGCGCGTGTGGCCGAGGCGGAGGCGCGCGCGGTCAGGGCGGAGGCCCTGACCGCGCA
The DNA here is from genome assembly GCA_965246745.1 of Capsulimonadaceae bacterium. Lineage (GTDB taxonomy): Bacteria > Armatimonadota > Armatimonadia > Armatimonadales > Capsulimonadaceae > JANXMY01. The sequence goes on along the minus strand of OZ251980.1, from coordinate 2,496,858 downwards.
GGTGGCCGAATTCACCGCCGCGCTCCAGCAGGACGACCCCGACGCCTGGATGACGATCCTGGACGACGCCGAGAAGAAGGTGCCGATGGAGGCCCGCAGACGGCCCGTGGGCGAGGCCATGCGGAAGGCGGCGGTGGCGCAGGCCGTCCGCCTCTGTATGGGCCTGGGGGCGCTGCTATGACCCGTCAGGCGCGGTGTGCGCCCCGTCAGGAGGCCCCTGCGCCGCCTCTGGCGCGGGATGCCTGCCAGGTCTACTACGACGCGCTCTGCGAGGTTGACAAGGCCGCGCTGGACGCGGATGCGCGGAACGATGTGCCCGCCGAATTTCGCAAAATGCGTCATGGCTTGGAGCGCCTCGTGCGCTTCAACCGCGATAGGATCATCGCAAAGCGGCAGACCGCATCGGGGGACGCACTAGACGAAGCAACGTGATGTGGTCGATCTGCCTCAGGGGACGAAATGACCTACGGTGGAAACTAGACGGACTTTGCTACTCTGAGCGAAATCGTCCAATAGGAAGACGATGCGAGGTGTAAAAAGCGCTCCTGTTCGTTATGCACTTGCAAAAAACATCTCTATAGCGTATAATATCAATATATGGCGCGATTCAATCGCGCTACTACAAGGTGTTGTGAATTCAATTTTGGTATGAGGGTACTACTGTGACAGCGCTGTTTAATGTTACTGCTCAACCTTTGCCTGGGCGTCAAGCCAACTTCGCAGGCCATGAAACTTTTCCGTTTCGTTATGCTTGGCTGAAGAAGGGTATTGACGGCTTGGGGAAACGGTCAGACATTTTCACTGCCGAAGATGCGATGGTGCAATTAGGCGTCGGAAAAAACATGGTGCGTTCCATCCGCCACTGGTGTCTTGCCACGCGCGTCGCAGAGGAATGTGAGGGGACTTCTAATGGCCGCTCGCATCATATCGTGCCATCTGCCTTTGGTGAAGCATTGCTGAACGAGAGAGGATGGGACACTTATCTACAGGATGATGCCTCGCTTTGGCTTCTCCATTGGAATATTGCAACCAATCCAGTTCGCGCTACGACATGGTGGTGGGCCTTTAATCACTTCAAAGAGCAGGAATTCACCCTTGATGAGTTCAACCAAGCGCTCAGGCGGTGGGTGGATGTCAGTGACCGCATCACCGTATCCAACTCGTCGCTCAGTAACGATGTTTCTTGCTTCCTGCGCACTTATGTCCCGACCCGCCGTGGGCCGACCGCTACTACAGAGGACACGCTCGACTGTCCACTTACTTCCCTAGGCTTGTTCACGGAACTGCCTACGTTAGCGGACGGGAAAAAGCGCTATAGGTTCAACAACGGTCCAAAACCTGGACTTCCCACAGCCATCTTCGCCTATGCCCTTCTTGAAAGTTGGGATAGAAGACATGCGGGCCAGATGACGTTGAGTTTGCGCGAAATCACTCATGACAGCGGGAGCCCAGGGCGGGTTTTCCGACTCGATGAGGATGCCGTCTTGGGGTACTTAGATGGTCTGGCCAAATTATCCCACGGCAACCTGGTGTTTAATGACGATGCGATTGTGAGGCATGTGGTGAGAAGCGGCGAAATCCAAGGGAGGACTATTCTCGATGCCTACTATCCTCGATGAGCAGACGGGGGCAGATGGGGTGGTGCTGACTGAAGTCGTACGGGTGCGACGGCGCTTCCTGCGATCTGTCAATTTGAAACGGGACTTTTATACTGATGATCCGCTGGACGGATATATCAAGACGCCCTCCGCCTTGTCTGCTCTCCAGCGTATCAGCACAGGCATACACAAGAGTTACGCGCGTGCGTTTACGCTTACAGGACCTTATGGATCAGGCAAGTCCGCTTTTGGTATGTTTGCCGCTAGAGTGCTGGCAACGACCCTGAGTGGTGAGCCAAATCTGCGTAAGGCGGCCTGTGAACAAGAACCCGCCTTGACAGACCTGTTGTTTAACGAAGCGGAGGAAGGCTTATGGCCAATCCTATTGACTGGCACACGTGAGCCTGTTGCCAGCGCCTTGTGGCACGGGTTGCTCGATGCACTAGAGCGGCTTCCTGACTTTGAGGCAAAGAACGTCCTTGCCAAGGTTCGGGCTGAGAATGGGATGCTAAAGGACGGCGAAATTCCTACCGCTAGTCAAGTCGTGAAGTTGTACGCCTCCACTATCGCCCACGCCCGAGAACTTGGCGCTGGGTGTCGCGGCTTGTTCGTCGTTGTGGACGAATTCGGGAAATTCTTGGAATATGCTGCCTTCCATCCCGATCACGGCGATCTGCAAGTTCTACAAGAACTGGCTGAGTTTGCTACCCGTAGTGGTGATGCGGCCCTGATGCTAGTAACTATCCTGCACCAGTCGTTCGATGAATATGGTGCCCGCCTCAGCGCACAACAGCGTACAGAATGGCAAAAAGTCCAAGGCCGATTTGCCGACATTCCGTTCGGCGATGGGCCTGAAGAAACCGTACATCTGATAGCACACGCCATTGAAGTACAGGAGGCGGCTTCCTACTCTGAACTTCTTGATGACACCACTAAGCAACAGATGGAAAGTTGTCGTGACCTAAAGCTGTTTCCTCCGACAATATCGGGGTCCGAATTTGAAAGAATTCTCCGTGAGACCTATCCGCTACATCCGCTCACGCTTCGGGTGCTGCCATACGTTTTTCGGCGTTATGGTCAGAACGAGCGTTCACTATTCTCGTTTCTTTCTTCTGAGGAACCCTTCGGGTTTCACGAATTTCTCCGCTCTCACCATATAACCCGTGGATGTGCCCCCGTCCTGCGGCTGGATCATCTTTATGACTATGTTGTCGGGACGATGGGATCGGCAGTTTATTCCAACGCCACATCAAAATTATGGGGTGAGACTGAGGAAGCTCTTCATCGGCTGCGTGACGCCGATCCTTTGCAAAGCCGTCTGCTCAAGACAATTGGGTTTCTGCATATCTTGGGTGAACAAACGCACATACTGCCTTCCAAAGATGTACTGGTCTTTGCTCTGAGCGACTCAGGGACTTCCGCAGAAGAGGTCGAGGCGGCAATCATCGCCCTACAGTCGGCGACGCTGATCACCTATCGGCAGTTCAAGAACGCTTACCGACCGTATGAGGGAAGCGACATTGACATTGATGAGCGCTTGCGAGATGCCCGTTCGCACTATACCCAGGGCACCGACGGCGTCCGAATCGCCAGCACACTAGGCGTTACCCAACCCATTGTTGCGCGAAGGCATTCCTATCAGACGGGAACATTGCGTTTCTTTCAAATCCGTTATTGCCGACCAGAGGTTCTTGAACAGGAGATTGCACACGGCCACGAAAGTGGGGACGGCGTACTTCTTCTTTGTCTCGCCACGAGTCAAGCCGAGATGACGAGTGTCCGCAAGCGCATTGGAGGGATGCTTTCAGATCGGCGTGATGTCATTGTCGGCATCAACGTCGAAAACGATGTGCTCCGCGAGGCGGCGGTTGCACTTCAGTGTCTGACTTGGGTTCAGGACAACACGCCGCAACTGCGCAATGACAGAGTGGCCGCACGTGAAGTGCGTGAGCGCTTGTTGGAGGCAACGGCAGTATTTCAAACACAGTGGGAGAGTTTGCTTCGTCCCCAAGAATCTGTCAACAACGGAAATGCTTGGTATTATCGAGGGGAATTGAAAAAAGTTCGTTCCTTCCGAGAACTTCAAGAATTGGTTTCCGACGCCTGCGGTGAAGCATACCACTTCGCGCCAATCTTACGGAACGAACTCATCAATCGCCGTCAACTCTCGTCCACAGCAACTTCGGCACGGCGTGACCTGATGCAGGCTATGATCGAGAACCGAAACAAACCGCGCTTGGGCATTGAGGGCTATCCACCGCAGGCCAGCATGTACCGCTCAATCCTCGAAAGCACAGGCATCCACCGTTCCCCTGATGGGGGAATTTCCTGGAACCTTTACGCACCAGATGTCAAGAAGGTACCCGAACTCGCACATGTCTGGAAGGAGATGGAAGATTTTATTTTCGGTGGCACAGCGGAGTCTAAGCCGCTCCCGCCGCTGATTGGCCGCCTGCGTGGTCAGCCCTACGGGTTGACGGAAGGTGTCATTCCTGTACTCATCTGCGCCGTGCTTTTGTGCTACGAGGCCGAGGTTGCTGTTTACGAAGATGGTATTTTCGCCATTGATATAGACAGTGCCATGTTTGAACGGATGATAAAGCAACCCGAACACTTCCACTTTCAAGGGTGCCGTATTCAAGGCGAACGGGAAAAAGTGCTGAACAGATTCGCGCGTGGAAAAACAGGAGAAGGTGGCCTGCTCCGAGAGGGTGCGGATGTTACCCTCACCAATGTCATGAAGGCGCTATATCGCAACTTCAACAATCTTCATAAGTACAACACAAAGACGCGGCGTATGGGGGAAGATGCGCTGGCAGTCCGCGACCTTTTTGGTGAAGGCAAGGAGCCTGATCAACTTCTATTCGTTGAGTTGCCACGACTACTAGGCGCAACGCCTTTCGTAGCAAACGAGGCCGACAGCGAAAATGCGGAGTTGTTTTTCAGCAGATGGAATAGTGCCCTGCAAGAAATTTTTGGTGCCTATGACATTTTGCTTAAGGGCTTAGAAGCGAAGTTGTGCGAAAACTTTGGCGCGGGCGACTGGGAAGAAATACGGGTTCGTGCTACACGCGTGGGAGCATATGTCACGGAGACGCGCCTTAGGTCGTTCGTCTTAAGGGCGACGAAGGCAGACAGTGATCGCACGTCATGGTTGGAATCCGTGGCCGCTGGAGTGGTAGGCCGCGCCCCCAGTTCTTGGAGTGACGCTGAGACAGATCATTTCACCAGCTCATTACCGCCTCTCGTTTCTGCCTTTCGCAACTCGGAGGCCGTAGCCTTCGAGAAGAACAGACGGATGGCATCGGATACGGACACGGGTGTCCGCATCGCGGTGACTTCAGACAACGGCGAGGAAGACACCCGCATCGCTATTGTTCGTGAACAGGATGCCGCTTTGATTAAGGACAAATCAAAAATGATCATCAAGATGTTGAAAGCGATATTAGACGATTGTTCTGAGGATGTTTGCATCGCGGCCCTCAGTCACGCAACTCAAGATTTTATACATGAGAAAAGCAATGGATAACAAAATCAACGCACAGCCACCAAAGATCAGTCACGTCCTTGGTATATCGGGTGGCAAAGATAGTGCGGCTCTCGCAGTGTATATGCGAGATCGTGTACCCGATATGCACTACTATTTCTGTGACACAGGCGAGGAACTGGCGGAAACATACGAATACCTGACTATTCTGGAGACGTACCTCGGTAAACCAATCACGCGCTTGAACCCCGATAGGCCGTTCAACCATTACCTGACAATGTACAACGGTTTCCTACCATCTCCTAGGACACGCTGGTGTACGGCAAAACTCAAGATCAAGCCTTTCGAGGACTGGATAGAGCAAGAATTTTCAGGCGATAATGTGCTCTCCTATGTCGCAATTCGTGCGGATGAAGATCGCGACGGCTACATCTCACATAAGCCGAATATCACCCCTGTTTATCCCTTCAAAGAAGCAGGGCTAGACAAGGAAGATGTTGGACGAATCCTTGACGACGCGGGCCTTGGGCTTCCAAAGTATTATGAGTGGCGGACGCGTTCGGGGTGTTATTTCTGCTTTTTCCAGCGTAAAATTGAGTGGGTGGGCCTGAAAGAACATCACCCCGACCTTTACGAGAAGGCTAAGACTTATGAAAAATTTGATGCGGCGACGGGGAAACAATACACTTGGGCTCAGAGCGAAAGTCTAGTTGAACTTGAACAGCCTGAACGCGTCGCGCAGATTAAGGCAGTAAATAAAAAGGCAGTCGAGGCAGAGCAGAAACGGTCGAAATCCAGACGGCTTGTGGACATTTTTGCAGACGTACTTGATGATGAGGACGATGAAATGCCTTGTATGATTTGCAACTTATGAACATCGACTTGGTCTTCGATTCATTGATAAGGCAATCATTCTGATGTTGGCTCCATTTTGCGCCATCGGTGACATCAATACGCAGGTAAGGCGTCTTCGCTATGTTAGCGCCATAATTGACGTGCTTAGAACAGACCATCTCTCCCACACTGGGATTATGAGACGGTTAGTGAGGTGGAGTGAACAGCATGCTGAAGACTTAGATAATTATCCCGTGCAAACTGGCAGAGTATGCACTGCCGCTTCAGCAGGAACGCGATACTTATCGATGGCTTCATCTTTGCAACTTTTAAGCCATGTAGCGACACAATACCGCATCACCAAGATTGGCAATGTCTTACGTATTATTCTTTCTAATCAAGAGGCCCGTTACCGAGATACATTTGCTCTCTCGACCTCAGAAAAGGCGCTGTATCTTTTTCTAATTTTCCGAAACGACCAAGACTTTTTCGCAGTAGTATTAGGGCAATTAGCCGAAAAAAGTTCATATTCCTTAAAGTCGCTACAGAATGATTTCTATCCGTCGTTGATGCACAGACTGCAACTTAGAATTGAGACAACTCAGGAAAAAATTGCCAGAACACAATTGATGGAGAAATTACGGGAGCTTAATGCCTGGAAGAATCCAGTACGCTATGCAGAGCATATTGTCCCGCCGCGATTACATTGGCTTTTCGATCTTGGCTTGATCGATGCTGATTGCTTTTATAGTCATCGCTACTCTCTCAATAGTAAAGGCGAGCAACTATTCTCTTCATTACCTCTAGTTGCTTCTACTATTGTAGAAGTCAGCGAAAAGTGGATGGAAACATCATATTTCGGTGACGCCGCCACTTCTCTCATGGAAAACTCTGCTGTAGACTTTGATCTTCGCGACGATCACGGGCTGTTGATGGATTTAGTCCAGAAGGCTTTTGATGCGCTTAGAACCGAATTCGTTCCACGCGTACCGATGCAGGAATTGTCACTGTTAGTATCAATCTGGATGCTTGAATATAAAGGAATAAGACTAAACTTGAGCGAGATAGGCAAGATTCTCCATACGCCACAATCATTGGCAGGCTCATCTTATCAGGCGGTGTTCGCTGCCCGCGCGAACGAACGATATATCATACGACGTAGTAATAAATTATCCAATGAGACGTAACAAAATAGTCTGTATTTTAGACGCCGATGCGGGAAGTCATTTGCGTGATATTTCTCTTAATCGCAAGTCTATTTACAAATTGCTAGAGGAAGAGTTTCTTCTGATGTGCGTCAACCGCGTAAATATAGAGGCTGAAGACGGAAGAACCGTTCGCCCTGACAAGCTAAAGGAATTCGCACGTTTGTATCGAAATGCCTATAAAACTACGCAAGAGATGGTACCTGATGTAGATATGTATACAATCCGACATTTGACGCCACTTATTGGAGGTTTCTGGGATTACCCAAACGCGGAGCAAGATGCTGGTGAGCGGCATTCTATAACGCTCGGCTACCATTTAATTCGCTCGGGACGCGAAAATCATTTTATTTTTTTATCTGACGATGAAAAAGCGCGTGAGAAGTTCTTAAATGCTCTGTTTCAAACGTATCCCATAGGATGCCTCTGGTCTTCCTGGGACTTGTTATTATATCTTTATGTGCGTTATGGTGGACACACAATCTCGCATGATGAAATAATAGCCGCACTCAGAACACTAAATGCAGTTTTTGATCAGGGTGGCTCGATTGTTCCACCATCCGAAAAGTTAATAAAGCGCTTTAGTTTTAGGGTACAACAAATCAAAAAGATCGACGACGCTAGGCGAGCAGGATTGGATTGAAAATGGACTGGAACCGTTTGTATCTACAAGATAACTGCTTCCCAATGAATGCAAGCAAACAAGGGCCAAGCAGTAATGTTTGGGCGGATGCAGCTCAAATACGTATGCGATTGAACGAAATAATGGAAAGAGCATTTTCGAGTAGCGCCAAGCAATTCGTCCTAAATCAAGGTCCCTATGGTGGCGGCAAAACCCATGCCGCATTTTATTTCTCGCGCCCGAATAATTTGCCGACGAGTGCCATCAAATCGAAAACTATATACCTCCAAATGCCGAAAGTAGCCCCTCAAGCAGAAAAGGAAATGTACTTGCATATCCTTAATGGGCTTCAACGGCAAGATATTATTGTCGCATTGAAAGCGCAAATTGAGCATTTTGGATACGAGAATGTTTATGAATGGATACATGGGTTAGTTGCAAATGAAGATATAGCAAATGCGACACTTGGATTGGCAACTGAGACAGATGACAGCAAGATTTTTACTCTATGGACCTATTTCATTGGCTCACTAACAAGAACTGAGTTGCGTAAAATGGGGCTATTTCGTAATCTCGACTCCTTAGATGCTAGAGTAAGAGCTTTGTCCTGTTTCATCAACATAATAACAGGCCGTGATCCACTTCCACGTACCCGTTGCTTTATATGGCTAGACGAGATGGAGGTAATCATTTACTTCACTGCGCGTGATTATCGCCCATTTGTTCACGCATTGCGTGAAATCATAGATAATGCGGATGGTTTTTTAAGTTTCATTATGAACTTTACTCTCAGTACCCCTGAAGCAGATTTGGACATAAACGTCGTGTTAGGGCAAGCGGTAATTGAACGGATTACTGATCGCATTTACTTCCGCGAACCCGAGACGAACGAAGCGGTCACATATGTGAAAGATATGCTTAATGCAAATCGCATTCCATCCTTTGAGACTACTGGTTTGGACAAAATTTATCCGTTTACAAATGAGAGCCTTCAATATGCCGTCTCTTCATTGCCCGAAGCAACGCCTCGTGAAATTAATAGACGGCTCACTCTAATATTTGAACAATTGCTAAAACAAACCTCTGATAATGACGAGGTGCCTTATGTTTCGATCAATTGGATTGAAGCGATGGACGAAAGCCTAGCGGAAGTAGACGAATAATCTAAAAGAGGGGCATGAGAATTCTCATGCCCCTCTTTTGGGCATATGTGTCTACGCTACCGCCAGCAGAGGGCGCTTCACGATAACGGGTTGTGGCAATGCAGGCTCTTCACTCTCAGGGTCGGGATTGTGCCTGTCATAGCCCCACGCGAGGCAGTATTTGTTCTTAAACGCCTCCAACATGCCCTCGTCCATCAAATCGCTACCAATCAGGTAAGCGATTAACTCGGCGGTTCTGTCCCTGGCTTCGGCGTAAGCATTGATCGTCCCGTTAGGATTAACGATAATGTTCTTCCAGACGGGTGACGACATCCTCCAATCGATGTCGTTTGCGCGGTCAACAGCATCTTCAAGACTAAGACCGCGATCCATTGCCAGCGTCAGTCCCTGAAACAAAGTCACCTGTGCGGCAGGTTTGAACAGGAGAGAGAAAGGCTCCGTATCTTCCCGCATCTTCATAATTGAACCCATGTCCTGCAACGCTATTTTGTACGGCTTCAGGCGCGTGAGGACAGTGTGCCAGAAGCGATTGACACATTCGGCGGCAGTTGCTAACTCTTCCTCAGAAGGACGGACGATTTTATGCTTTTCATCAAAGTGCTTGATGCCTTCATGGTCAAGAATCACTTTCACGGTCTCATAAACCGCGCTAATCGTCGTCAACTGCTTACTGCGCGTCCCGAGAGTGTTGCTCTTGAAATTCACGATTGACTCGCCTATCGCATCTGAAAGCCCCAGTGGAGCTCCGTCTTCAAGGAGTCCCCGCGTCACGATGGCATAGCCATCATCCTCACTGGTGATGATGTTGTCCCCACGGGAAGTGGTTTTTGCATATCGATTCAGTTTGTTGAAGATGCGGCGCGTCTTCTGATCACTCTCGTGATTAATGAATGTTACGCTTATCGTATCATTCGCTACATCATCGGAGCAATCGCCAGTGACGGTCTTCTTTAGCACCATTTCAAGTGCCAGAAGGCGGTGCTGGCCGTCGAGAACTATCAGATCGCCACCATCAATCGTCACGAAGCCAATGTCCTCGGCCTGCGACCCATAGGCTTTCGGGATACTGACTTTGAGGTCACGGACCAGGTTCTCAAAGTGAATCTCACCCCGATACACCAGCACGATCAAAGAACCGAAAAAGCGATCCTTAGCGTTCGCAATGTAAGGCGCGATTTCCTGTTTAATGCGGGTCTCGTTCGGTTCGCGTTGCATACGCTCCTCAATGCCCATAGAGGCCCACCTATCCAGTTCGGTCGCAGGGCGAACGCCCTGGATCAGGTCACGGACGGGCATCCGCGCCATGTAGTAATCTGTGTCTCCCATACGGCCCCTGATGCAGGGGATAACTAAAGCCATTGTTTTATCCTTTCGTGTCGTCAGTCCTGATTGCGATGTAACGGCTTTGCACTCGAATAGTGCAAGCGGTTACAGGGTGGTGTGAATGCTTGAATCAAACGCCGCTCTAATTCGGCCTGCACTGTAGAGGTGGCCTCAGACCAACTCAGGGTCAAGTCCCCGACGGGCTGTGCAATGGCGCGATCAAGGAGCGGGTTGTTGGATTCGCCGTGATAATGCTGATCAACCCGTCGGCGGAGATTGTCTGTTCGACCAATATAAAGCACACCACGGAGATCAGCGATGATGTAAACGCCTGGTGATGTCGGCACTTCCAGAATCCAGCCCCGCCGAAATGGTATTGTCCTCTGGGTCGGTACCTGGGGCGGTGTCAGGATTAGCCCAATACGGCAGAAAGGCCCACCAGGAAATTCTGGCGTAGTCGGGCGATTCGGATTGTGCGATTTAACCTTTTTCACGTCCATACCTTTGTCTTTCCATCCCTTCTTGTTGACGACGATGTAACGCTTAGGGTATAATATGCTTGATCATCCATGGGCACATTTTGAGCCTAGTGCGTGCTGGAGCGGACGGGATTCGAACCCACAAAACCCACCTGACAAGTGATTGGTCTACCAATTAGCCTACCGCCCCAGTAACTACCTGAGAGCGCTTCCGATCTGCAAATCGGGAGCGCTTTTAATTTGTCGGCTTCACCTCCCCCAAAAGCCCCTGCGTTTCTGAAGATGCTCCATTATAGCAGCCAACTTATATGTTGTCAAGTATTTTGATTGTGTTTTCGCAAACAAAGTCAATTATTTTAACATTGTTTGTCATGTTGACGCAAACAGATGACTCATCTTGTTACATTGGAGGCGTTTTTCAAGGCGATCTGCCTGTTATTCTCGCCAAATAGGGTTTCTGGCCACTAATTGGCTAATTGAAAACTTTGACTGTGCGTCAAAGGTTAGGGCCGAGTTAGAAAATTCTAACTCGGCCCTAGAGCATTATTGAATCCCTACCGATGTGACGTTACCACCGATTTAGGAAATGTTATCTGATTTTTGTAAGCACAGGTTCAAGCAACTTGGCTAGTTTCTGTGGCCGTAATTTCAGGCAACAAAACAGGCGTATTGCGCTGGTACCATCCGCCTGATGAGCAAAGCCGCGTACACTGTGATCGTATCCAGCGTAGCACTTCCACAACGCACTACAGTCTGCTTCCAGGTACTCACCAAGCATAGTCATCTCCGCCGTCGCAGTCGGCTCTGCCTGCTCATAAGCCCGCCAACCAGCCACCATCGCCGAGAGTCCTTCCCCTAACCCCGTGGGCCACGCGACCGCATGTTCTGGAGACAACTCTCCCACCGCCGCCGCAATCGTCTTAAGCCCGTAGTTCCACGCGCCTGGCACGCCAACAGGGACTTTGTAGAACACTTCCCGCAGGTCGTGCCAGGGCAGGCGTTCCAAGTATGGTAATTGAAGGCGGTCAGCGGCCCGAGCCGACTGCCAGACCTCCGCATGGCTCCAGTGGTAGAGCGCGGCTCTACGCTTCGGACTCAAAGCCCCCCGCTCAGCGAGGAAGCCTGCGAACTCCTCAAACATCAGCCGCTCCGCCTCCCGTGTCTCCCGTTCGGCGGTGAACTGGCAATAGCGCCATTGTCCGCCCTCCTCCCAGCCGACGCCGATCATAAAGATCATTTCCCGTCCCTGAAGACCAGGCCAGTCGTCATCAAAATCCACATGCACGTTGGAGAAAAATTCCAGGTCGCAGAAAAATTCAGCGTCGGCGCGGGCGGGGAGGGAACTGGTGGGAATGGGGGAGGCTCTGCCACTACGGTGCGCCTCCAGCATCGCACGGATGCGCTCCGCCGTGATGTCGCCGATGCCGCCGATGCCCCCAAAGTCCACGCTTTCGGGAGGCACCGCCAGCAGACTGTCCAGGTTGTCGAAGCCGCGCGTAGCCAGCGCCTCCGCCTGCGCCTTGCCCACGTGTGGCAACCAAGTCAGCGTGCCGCCAGCGGTATGTTCGCGGGCGATCTTTTTCTTCGCCGAACTCCAGGGGGCGTCGTTGAGGTTCGCGAAATTGCATCCGACAACGCCGTCGCGCCAGGGGAGATATTTGTGGCCGTGGTGCTTGATATGCAGGTGGCGGTCGCGCATCTCGGCCAGAACAGGATCGAGAGGGCCACCGAGCGAATGATCCATCTCTACGGGCAGTGGGTCGGCGATGCGGTCGCGGGTGACCAAGTAACTGAAGCGCGGCATATGGCCCTGTATCTTCCCGAGCATGAAGGCGTAGAGTCTGACCTGGCATCGGTTGATGTCTAGGTCTTCCCGCTTTTTGGCTTGGTCCAGACCCGAGGTGAACTTGCAGTCCAGAATCAGATAATGGTCGGGTCTTTCCGCCGCAGGAGCGAGGTGCGGGAATTTTTAGGTCTGCGTCTTGAAGAGAGTGAAACAGCCGACGACCACGAGGAACACGGCGAATGCCCGCTGAAGTCCCTGCGGCGGGGCGTGGGCGGCGAGGCGCTGCCCCGCCACGAGGCCCAGGAGGGCGACCGCCAGGAACACCCCCGCCGCGCCCCAGGCGATTTGGACGTGGCCGAGGTAGCCTATCAGTCCCGCCGCCGAGTTCGCCGCGATGATCCACAGCGACATCGCCGCCGCCCGCTTCACGGGCACACGCGCCAGGAGGGTGAGCGCGGGCACAATGAGAAAGCCGCCGCCGACACCCACCACGCCCGTCAGCAGCCCGACACCCAGACCTAACGGCAATACTAAGAAGCGCGGTGGTACGGGAGAGTCAGTGGCCTCCGACCTTCCCGCAGGGTGGCCGTACTGCACCTGGGGGCGGCGCAGCATCCCCGCCGCCGCGCCCAGCATGACCAGGCCGAACAGGAGCATCTGCGTCTGAGCTGGCACCAGAGCCGAGAGCCGCGCGCCCAGGAACGCGCCCGCCAGTCCGCCCGCCGTCATCAGCGCCGTGATGCCCCCGTCCACCTCCTGCCCAGGACAGCCGTGGGTGCTGCACCGACGCTTTGCGAGGATCGCCCCGATCAGGCTGGTCGCCCCCACGACGGCGAGGCTGGTGGCAACCGACGACTTGACGGGCAGGCCCGCCGCGTACACGAAGGCGGGCAGGGCCAGGATCGAGCCGCCTGACCCCAGCGCCCCCAGCAGAAGCCCCGTCGCCAGCCCCAGGAGCGGTAGCAGGAGGTCGTGAAGGCGCAGGTCATACGCCAGCATGGGTCTTGCCTTTCTCAGAAGCCTTACTCCCAGCGTCTTGTTTCTCGGCGGCTTCCCACGCGGTCCAGCCGCCGACCACGTTGGACACGTCCCCCCGCCCCTGGCGCTGCAAGAGTGAACAGCCGATGGAGGAACGGTAGCCCGACCCGCAGATCAGGAAAAGCGGCTCACAGGGCAGCTCGGCCACCCGAGCCGACAGTTCATTCAGCGGGACGTGGAGCGCACCCCCGATGTGGCCCGCCTCCCACTCGTCGTCGGTACGCACGTCCAGCACGAGCGGCGCGTCGCTCCCATCCAGCCGCGCCCGAAGTTCCACGGGTGACACCTGCGGCACGGCCCGTACCTCGCCGCCCGCCTTGCGCCAGGCATCCATGCCCCCGTCCAGCCAGCCGATCACGTTCTCGTAGCCGACCCGCGCCAGCCGCGTCACCGACTCCTCCTCACGCCCTGGGGCGGAGGCGATGGCGACGGGGGCATTGGGGTAGAGCAGGTTGCCCACCCACGGGGCGAACTTGCCGTCCAGCCCGATGTTGACCGCGCCAGGGACGTGCCCCGCGCCGAACTCGTCGGGCAGGCGCGTGTCCAGCACCAGCGTCCCGCCCTCCGAGAGCGCCTCCACCATGTGGGGCGTCATGGCCCGCCCCCGCGCCCGCACTTCCTCCATCGTCGCGGCCCCCTGGCGATTCTCCGTCACATCGTGCGGGAAGTACGGCGGGACCGCCGACTGCCCTTCCATCAGGGCGCGCACGAACGCCTCCTCGTCGCCGTCCAGCACGGGGCGCAGGGCGGGGTCGAGCCTCTTCTCCCGCCCCATCGTGGAGACGCGCTCGTCGGACAGCGCCCGCCCGCAGGCAGACCCCGCGCCGTGCGCGGGCCAGACCTCGGTGGCGTCGGGCAGAGGCAGCAATTTCTCCTTCAGCGTGTGGTACATGGCACGGGCCATCGCCTCGGCGCTGTGGCCGCGCCATCCCGCAAGATCGGGACGGCCTACGTCACCGATGAACAGTGTGTCGCCCGTGAAGACCATGCGCGGGTCGGCCTCGCCGCCCACGAAGGCCAGGATTGAAACGCCCTCGGGCGTATGCCCTGGGGTTTCCAGGAACCGCAGCCGCACGTCGCCCATCACCATCTCATCGCCTTCCTGGACGGTGCGGTGGGCGAAGTCTACGGATGTCGCTCCGCCGAGGGCGATGGTCGCCCCCGTGCGCCCTGCCAGCTCGACGTGGCCTGATACGAAGTCGGCGTGCAGATGGGTCTCGATGACGTACTTGATGGTGAGGCCCGCATTCTTGGCGTCGGCCAGATACTCGTCCACGTCGCGGCGCGGGTCGATGACGGCGGCGTCTCCATTGTCGCCGCCGATCAGGTACGAAGCGTGGGCCAGACAGCCCAGATAGTAGGGTTTGAAGAACATGGTTGTATTTCCTTTCAAGTCGGAGGCTTGGTCGCCGACGCTCCTTACTTGGCGCAAGTGGGCGAGACGCGGTTCCAGGGGAGCAGTTTCAGGGCGGACATCATCGGGCAGATGCCCAGCGCCCCCGTCAGGGTCAGCATGAAGCCGATCAGTGCCGAGCCGTAGAAGAAAAAGGGGTTGACGAAGAACCCCAGCAGAGAGAAGCCGAGGACCAGCGAACCCGCCGCGATCCTCACCTGACGCTCCAAGGGTATGGCGCTGGTCTGCCTGATGGTGGGCAGCCCCGCCTGCCGCCAGGCGTTGAACCCGCCCTGAACATCCGTGACGTTGTCCATGCCCAGGGCGCGAAGGCGCTCGGCGGCGAGGGCGCTACGGCCCCCCGATTGGCAGAGGAGCAAGACGGGGCGGTCCGTAGGAATATCCCCTGCACGCCGCTCTAAATCAGGCAGGGGAATGCACGTCGAAAGCGGCACATGGCCCGCCGCGAACTCATCGAAGCCGCGAACATCGAGCAGAACGGCTCCTTCTTGACGTAACAGTGTTTCTGCTTCCTGAGCAGTCACTTCTCCAAACTGTCGCGCAACTGAAATTGGGGTTGTCATAACATCATTTCCTTTTTGAGAGCAATCGGTCTTCGTAGATTTTGAAGTTGTATATTAAAGTAGATATGTTGCTATGTTGATTTGAACAGAGTAGTCGTCGCTCAGGTTCATTGAATATCCCTGTCAATAAACCCAGGGAAATAACTTTGCCGTATGGCCGCAATAAGCAGCGTATTCTTGAAATTGCTCGGCCAGCCAAACCTCTTCCCGACTGGCCTTGCGGTCAAAAAAAAGCAATACCAGAAATGCGATGGGCATGACAAGCCAGGTCCGAGCACCCACTGCGCTGGCGAAAGCCAGCATAACCACGCCGCCGTAGATCGGATGACGTACTAGCCCATAGATGCCTTTCGTAACGAGTGCTCCTGCCGCTTTGGGACGTGGAAACGGTGTTAGGTTACGTCCCAGTCTCAGTAGACCAAGCCCGAGAAGCAGCAGACCACAACAGTCCAGCGCAATACTCAAACCGTTACGCCAAGAATGGGTTCCAAAGGGCCAGGGTGCTGTCCCTGCTGGCACAAGAGCAGGGAGGCTCAAAGTAAGCAGCAGCAACGGAATCTGAGCTGCGACCCAAAGGACACCACGTTCGGTTTGCACGGACTGCTTATTCATTGCTTCGCACCGTATCATTTCGGTTGATGCTGGCGAATACAATCCAGCAGAAGCAGCACACTTCGGTCGGCGATCTCATAGAAAACATAATTGCCTTCGCGCCGCGCGGCCAATACTCCCTGATCTTTTAGAATGCGAAGCTGCTGACTGACAAGTGCTTGGCCGATCCCCGCAGCGGCAGTGATCTCCGTCACACTGCAAGACTGCCCCTGCTGCCGTAAGTAGTCCAGAATCCGCAGGCGCGTCGGATGAGCCGCGTTCCGTATAATAGGCGCGACCCGCTCCAAAGTCTCCATGTCAATGAGGTCATCGTGTTTTCGTTCATTTAACATTGCAACATAGTTATACCACTATGTGATACGAATTGTCAAGGGGCGCGAAAATATGTCTTGCTTCGCTCGTTGGCGGATTGAAGCCTGAGAGTCTCGCTTTAGCCGCTACCCCGCCGCGGTGTGCGGGACCATTCAACCTGCCGCGTCCGCTTCGGGTAGACGATGCGCTGGTCCAATTCAATGGGTTGCAGGTTCGCGGGCGTTTAGTTTCTACCTGCGTTCAGTTTCTACTTTGCGCCGTATTGGTGACGCGCTGGGCGGGGGAGAAAATATTTTCCCGCCCTGCTTAGATCGCAAGGTGGCGTTACCTGTCATCCCGAAGAGAACCTCAAGGCCACCAAGGTCTGCCTCAAATGGTGGTATCCATTAACTATCAGCATCTGCTCATGGTTATTGGATACTATCAAAATATGCTATAATGAGGTATGGAAGGATAAAGATGAGAAAAGATGTTTTCGGACGGGAAACCGTTCTGTCCAGCGGAACAATGCTTTTGCCAGGCGACAGTAAGCTCTACGGCAGGAAGTCCACAAAAAACGACAGATCGCAAAAGTCCCTGGACGATCAACGTGAAGCCTGCTTTGAGACCGCGGCGGAATTTGGTATTTCCGTCACCGAGGAAGACTGGATGGAAGAAGAAGCGGGACACGGCGGCGACGAATTCTGGGCAGGCGGCGGAGGGTCGGGCCTAGAGGGAGACCTGCAAGAACCCGCACGCACCAGACCCGTCTTCACCCGCCTGATGCGCGGCGTTCAGGCAGGCACGATCAAGTGCGTAATTGTATGGTCGCTAGATCGCTTATGGAGATCAGCGGAAATCGCTTCGCAGGCCATCACGATCATGGGGAAGAAGGGTTGCCTGCTCATGGACCGAAATGGTTTTGTGGACATCGCTTCGCCTGAAGGCAGGGAAAGCGTACTGATCAACGCGGTCAATGCTCAGAGCCAGCGTGAACACGCCGCTGTCAACTCGGGCCGTGGTGTATCAAGGTCGCGCGCCAAGGGCAAGATGGTCGGTAACTGCAATTCTTTGGGCTTTCGGTCGGCGGGTCCGAAATCGGGCGCGGTGCGACACCTACCCGAAGAGCACGAAGTGGTGCGGCGCATTTTCCGTCTATTTTATTCAGGAGAGGACGAGAAAGGACCGCTGACACCTGACCAGATCAGGCGGCTGCTCAAAAGCGAGGGATTTGTCTGGACACCCGACCTGCACGACAAGCGCTCCGTGAAACGGACTGCCCAGACGCGGGATCAGATTTACGATCAGCAAATCCGCAGGATGCTTCAGGACGTGCGCTACGTCGGCAAGCAGCGGCACGACGGACAGGAATGGGACTGCTCTGCGTTTCTGTACGAGGGAGAACCCATTGTCTCCTTAGAGCTTTTCACGAGGGTCCAGGAAAAGATCAAGGCTCAATCCACGGGTTCCAAGTCCACTCGCAACAAGTACGCCCTCAATGGGCGCATGCGGTGTGGTATATGTGGGCAGGCTTTGACGGTGCAAACGACCCAGGCACGAGGACTGTTGGACGGATCAGATGGTATACGGCGCTATTGGATGCGGCGCGAAGGGCGCGGATACACGTGGTGTAACCACCGTCTGTCCAACATAAGGCTTGACATCCTAGACGCCTACATCGATGAAACACTGGCCCCGTTGCTGCTGGCCGAAATCCACGAGCGTGGACTGGATGATCAAGCGCTGATGCTTGCTCAGGAGCAGTCTGCTTTGCAGCGGGAGTTGTGCGAAGCGGAGCGCCATTACCGCGATGAACTGCCCAAATATCATCGCAGTAATATTGATCCCGATTTGCTGGTGTCGATGCAGGAGGATGCCAAGAACGAGATCGCACGCCTACGGGGAGAATTGCGTTTGGTGATGCTGAGGTCCACGAAAATGCGGGACATCGTGCCTGCCCTACAAGACATCAAAACTGTATCTGAAGCCGTACGACGCGATGCGATCCGAGCGGTGGTTCGGTGGATCGCTGTTCTTCCGAGCGAAGATTTTGACGTGCGGGACAGGCGTAATGTACGCCCTAAAGACGATTTAGGAGATCTGGTCGTGCTGACAGCCTGGGGAACGTACCACACAGTCCATCTCTTCCGCAGCACAGACGGCGATAGGCACTCAAACGCAACGCAACTACGGCCTGCCAAAGTTTCAGAAATGGTCGGGGGCGTCGCCGATTTCCCCGCTCCCAAATGCTTCCACGACGGCCTGGAGCGCTCTTGGAAGAACAACAAGTACGAATGGAGCCCACGCGATGTGACGCCTGGATATACGCCTGCCTTCCCTGCAAGAGAGGCTGAATTCGACGCTTTGGGTGACGCCGTGTGACTTTGCATCAGACGCGGACCTTATCCTGAAACGACGAACTCACAACAACGATAATGGAGTAAGACCTGCGGCTTCTTACTCCCAACGACAAAGGACGAGATGATGAACCAGGACGAGATGAAAGAGTTTGCGGAACTGCGCACGTTTTACCAACGGGGCAGTTCCTATGATGTAATGCAAATACGCGAGAGCGGTGGGTGGGGGGCCGCGTGGACTTTCGCTCCCTGCGATGTCCATGCGGCAGAAAAAGCGGGCTGGATGCTGAGGCGCATGGGTACCAAGGAAATGCGTCATGCCCGACGTGCTCGGCTGCACACTCGGACTGATGAGAATCAAAGCGTGGTAATCGTGACCAATTTCCCAGCCCGCACTCAGGTCATTCTGCGTATGACCGACGGACGTTCCGTCAGGGATATGCCTTACCTCGAAGACGCCGCGCTCGCCGCGCTGGAAGCGTCGTTTGGGGCGGATACGTGACGTGCCTCACCCAAGCGATTTCAGGGGATAGTTCCCGCGGAAGCATATTTGTCAGCATCCCAAACGGCGGAAATCATTAAAAGAGAAATCGAAACCCTCCTCAATTGCCAATCATCGCCACCTAGGGCCGCGTCAAATCAAACACGGCGACCCAAACGTGGCCGAATATCCCTAGAGCAAAGCCACCGTCGGCAAAAGAGCAAAGCCACCGTCGGCAAAAGAGCAAAGCCACCGTCGGCAAAAATGGCACAAGCCCGTTGAGAAGATTTCTCAACGGGCTTGTGAAATTGAAAAGCCAACATCACCAAAAAGCCAACATCAGCAATTTACGGATCGCCATAAAATTATCTGTAAAACTATCTGTCGTGTGCCATTCCAAACTAAACGCACGACAAAGAAGCCAAGGTACAGCACAGTCCTATAAATCGATGCGGGCAGGGTGGCTCCCTGAACGCGCGGCTGTTTCTGTATGCGACCGACATGCGGGACGAAAAGATTTCATTCAGCCAAGCAACTGGAAATCCTAGACGGGATCGGTCCCCGCCTGGGATTTCCGCTCTGCAAGAATAGAACGGAAACAAAATGCTTACCGAAAAAGTTGATGCTCGTAAATTCATTGCATCGGCATACAGCGAGAACGCGACGATTAGCCTGATGGGGGCACGGGGCAACTTTGTCGCCGACCTGACCTGGATGATGCCCGATGGAGAATATGGCTTTTGCACTGAGCCGATCTGGTACAACTATTTGGAATCCCGCGCCTTCGAGGACGAATTTATCCTCAAATCTGGCAATGGCTGGAAACTTGAAGCGGAAGTCAACGAAATCTCCGTGGACTTGCGGCTGACGGTAGAGGGGGGCATTGCTGGGAAAGAAAGCGTTGTGCTTTCGCTGGCAAACCATCTGTTGAGCAACGCGCTCGACTGATTCGAACGATACTCACAAAGGCAGGGGAAATAGATCGCATGGGCAGGCAACGGTTTGACGGCCATGCGTAGGCTGGACGCTCCGAGCAACAGGATTGCCGATTGACGCCTGCCCAATCTCCATAATCCCGTGCCAGGTTCAGAGCCTGGCGTACCCTTGCGTAAGCGGTAGAAGGGGGGTCTCAGTATCGCTGAGACCTCCTTCGTTCTTCGCCAGCACTTAAACCTGTTCCATGCCCCTGAAAAATTCCACCAGCGTTACTTCTAGCGCAGCACAAATCGACGCTACGGTGTCCAGTGACGGGTTGCGCTTACCCGTTTCGATCTCCGACACAAAATTGAGACTCCGTTCGCAACGAAAAGCCAATTCCTCTTGACTCAGATTCCTTTCGATTCGTAACCTCCGAACATATTCTCCGAATTTTTGCGCGAGCACTGACTTCTTCCGCATAGAACAAGCATAAAGAATTTCTTTCTACTGCGCTATGCACTATAGTTGTAATTGGCTAAGAAAACTGCTATAATGAATGCTAGGCCGCTTATTTGGGGCACTACTCATATTTCGAGGTCATTATGCAGTTTTGCAGCGCGAAAGCCCGTTTACTGTTTGCCCTTCCCATGCTTTGTGTCACTCTCCCGCTCCTGTCAGGATGCGGAGCAAAGCCTGACGCTACGCTGCCCGTCTCCTCAGCACCCCCCGCCGTCGCCCCGCCCGCATCACCATCATTGATAGTCCAAGCCGATCAAGCCTTCAAAAGCCACTCCTGGGATGACGCGATCACTTTGTATACGATGGCACTGGACTCTGGCCTCCCGCATGGGACTGTGTCCTCTCAAGGCAGTGATGCTTATGTGCGGCGCAATATCTCACGCGCTCATGAATACAAGGGGGTTGAGGCGAGCCAAACCAGCGCGTACACTTTCGCCGAAACTGAATTTCATTCGGCCCTGAAAGCCGACAGTACCAATCTGGAAGCGAAGCGCCTGCTTATCAGGACACAAAGAGCGCAAATCCACGATGAAAAAGTGGTTCAGCGGCAACGGGACTCTCAGAAAAAAATGAACGATGCCGCAGAAGCACGCAATGTCAGCGAGACCGAAGATATGCTCAATCCGACCCATACTCCCGACCCGAACCAGGGACTTGAGAATGACATCAATCGGCAGAACAAAGAAGATGCGGACCAAAAACTCGCAAATCGACTGCGAGATGTAAATCGATAAGAGGCAAAATAGCAGGATCGGCAGTGACTGTCTCACGTTGTTCGCCGACTTGTAGCGCTTCCGCACCTGCTTTGGAGGTTTATGATCATGTCCAAGAAACAAGCAGCATCTCTCTACGCTGCTCTCCTGCTCGGTTTTATCGCCTCCCTGCTTAGCGGGTGCGGCACCGCTTCCGTGATCGCGTTGCACGGGGTGTACATCGCGTCGCTGCCAAACGGCACGAATGCGTTATTGACCTTCGATAGAAGTGGGTGCGACATGGACCTGAACGGCACCTATGATGCACCCACAAAAACCGTCACTGGAACCAGAGTGGCGACTGGGATGAAATACACCCTCGTCGGCACCACGGTCCGTGTCAGCGGCGGGAACCTGACATCCACTGGCCGAATGTGGATGCTCCTCCACGGCGAGGACCCCGACGCCAAAAGCGGCGACGTCGTCCTTTTGACCGTTGGGGATAACGGTCAGTCTCTCACTCAGACCACGAGCAATGGGTCCCTCGTGTATATTCGACAATAAAGCGTGGACGATATTCGCATTCTGGAGGTCCTTATGCAGTTTTATTGTAACAGTTGTCGTTGCCCACTCCAGGTCGGTCAAACAATGTGCCGATGCGGGCAAATTTTTGATGTCGTGCCCGCTTGGACTCCCAATGCACCCAGCAACTATTGGCCGTCGGCGCAAGACACGCGCCCTGCCGTCGTCCAATGGCTGGTCGGACTTAGCCCAGGCGTAAAAGCCGCTGCCGCAGGGGTATTTGCCTTTGCCCTCGCTGTGCCCACGATAGGCGGGGCGATCAGCCACTACAATGCGCTCGCCGCACCAGGGAACGCCGCTCGTGCCGCTCGTGCCGCCGAAGTCCGTGTCGCGAGCACCCCACGCCTGCATGTCCCAGTCCAGCCAGCCGCTCCAGCCATGCCTGCGCCGATGGTGCTGGTGCCCGCACCGAAGCCGAAACCTGATGTGGAACACACGGGGGTACCCATGGCGGGAACAGTTTCGGGCGGTGACGCGCAGATGTCTGTCGCGCCCATGACCGAGAATCGCGAGACGCCTGACCAGTTGCAGGCGTCCAACGAGTACGGCCAAGCGACCGAGCACGCCCAGCGCATTAATCTCAATCTGATGCAGAAGTATGAAGTCATGCCAGACCTCGACGACGCCATGACCAAAGACGCCGTATTGTCAGAAGCGATAAACGGCATGAACCAGGACCTTGCCGTCGCAAACCGTGCGTATGGGAGGATGTCAGACGCATCTCGATCCATACTGGAAAATACCAGCGACGGGAAAATGCCCCATGATCGTGACGAGACCCAGGCTGGTATGACGCCCAGGCAGATGATCCAGGACGACATTAACCACTGGTCGTCCGTTAAAAAATCGTTGCCAATCAGTGATGAAGAAAAACTGAGTGGGTCCATCTCTGGTTAGCGAAGTGAAACACTCCGCGTCACCAATCCCTCACCGCACCGTACTCCTTCGCCGCCGCTCAAACGCAATGCTGGCGCTCGTCTGCCCCGAGCACAAATGGTCGTTCTGCCGATATGCCCGACCTGCATCAAACTTCAGCGGGCAGGAATCCGCAAGCCGATGGCGAATAAGCGAGCATCAACACGACGATGGAGGCGACGATGGCCCAGGACAAATCAATTACAACAAAAGCAGGCGACACGATCACGGTGATGCCCAGGCGCGACCACATTCTTTTGAAATTCGTGGCCGCGAGCGGGGGCGAGTATACGCTGTATTTCGACTCAATCGTGGATTATTTCAAACAGGTCGAGGATTTTCGGAATCATGCCGCCGATGTCTCCAATCCAGACACACCAGACGAAAAAATTGCACTCTATGAGCGCGCCCGAATCCTTAACGATGTCTTTGTCCTCACCGTAGACAACACATTTGCGCTGATCGAGGCAATGGAAAATATGCCCCGCATCCTGGGAACACTGCCGCCCATGACGGGTCAGCGCCACCGCCCTGGCCCTTACACTGGCATGTCAGGATTTGTGACTGAGGACGATTACGACGATGAGAACGACGACGGGGCGGAAGAGGATGACGGCGAAGAAATCCCTAGAAGCCTCCGTTAGTGCGCCCGCCGTGCAACCACACCAAGAGACCCATGATACCGCGCCAGCGTCGCGATTTCGGGGGTCTCTGTGGTTGTGACGGGTAGCAAGGAATCATCGCACCATCGGGGGATAAGGGTCCATCATCCCCTCCGACAGTCTTATCCCCAGTATCGGCTCACCCTCGTGTGGCCGCGAACCTGATACAAGCCCTGTCGTGTCGCATGGTCTGCCTTCCATCCTATTTTCTCTGTAACGCCGAGTTGCCTCAGCGCCTCGCGGACTCGCCAAACGTCCTCTTCATCGTCGCCGTCATAGGTGTATACGATGATCACGCTTTTGTTTGGGTTGTTTGAGTTGGCGTTCGGCCTGGCTGTTGAAACCTTGGCGCGGTCACCGAGTCTGCCGTCCGCAAGCGCCGCCTTGATCTTTGCCCAAAACGCATCCGCTTGTGCGTTAGGAACGAAAACATTCCACTTGCCTCCGCGGGCGGTGTGCTTCGGATAACGGTCGTTCTCAGAATTCGCATGCAACCAGAATTCTTCCGTCTCCTCGCTCGGTTTGGTATCCGAAATTGCGCTGGCCTTGGGGATCGGGTCCTCAGGATAAACCATGTTGTATAATCCTTTTGCTTTCGTGAACGGCGTTACACGGGTGGACGCATACTGGGTTCGCCTCGCGCGTCCTTGGCACCGTCGGTGCCCCCTATTCTAATATGCCTAGAGTCGGGTGACATGAATCAGACAACCAATCACGCCGTAGGAACTGTTCGAAAAACTCACCGTAGTGTTTGAGGCAGGGACACGCCTCGGGACTTTGGCAAAAAAGGGGCCCGCAGGGAAAAGAATTTTTTCCCTGCGGGCCAAAAGTTTGTTTGAGGTTACGATAGGCTCGCGCCTTGCGTGTTCTTACATCACCAAGTCCATGAATTTAGTTCCCGAAGAGCGAATAATATATATCAGGTTCAACGTACATCGGAACCGTCATGCTTTCGTGCGCGCCAAAAATTCGCCCACGAATTCGTCCAGGCGCAGGTCCAGTGCCTGGAGGATGGCCCGAAGCTCGCCGACCGAGACCTTCCTATCACCCGCCTCTATTTTGCTGACCACCGATTGCACCATGCCAGCGCGCTCGGCCACGGCCTGCTGTGAAATTTCTAAGTCGCGCCGCCGTTTACGCAGCATTACGGCCACTAGTTTGTCGTCGGCGTTTATGTCTGTCATGGGTGTAATGAAAAATATACCATAGAACGCTCGCTTCGACTTGACAATCATTCTATTTTGAGATAAACTATCTCAAAAAGAATACCAAGTAGTTCTACTGGTGAAGAAAAGGCGACTGCATGACAAACCCAGAGCATGAGCGGATACGTCTGGCGCGCACTACCCCATTATCGCTCAATCTATTGGTCCTGGGCGGCGACCGCATCAGGCTGCGTCAGGTGCCGTTCCATTACCTTATCTTCGACGCTGCGTCCTGGGCGACTCGCCTGGTGCAGTGGCATCTGGAGGAGGCGCTGACGGCGCAGCCTGATTTCCCCGACATCGCCTGCTGGTTCCGCGAGACCGCCTCCGAGATCGAGGACTGGCTGATCCACCGCCGCTCCGTCCCCCAGCACCCGCTCCTCCGCGCCCGCCTCGCGCTTCACCCCCACACCGTGACCGTGCGCGCCCTTCCCGCCTATGTAGACCGCGTGATGGCGATGGGCCGTCCAGTCGAGGACGAACTTCTCGACGTATGCCTCCTGTTGGACGACTCGGGCGGGGCGATGTACGTGAATGAGGCGTACCGCGCGATCCACGACCATACGTCGTCAGAGGTCGTAGACGCAGAAATGGTCTCCAGTGAGCGCATGGCGGAGATCGTGGCACCATACATGTGCTACCTGGGCGGCGAGGGGTCGCGCGAGTTGGCGACGGCGGGAGGATCGAAATGTCTCTGAATTCCAAAGAGGTGGTCCGCACGGCGGCTCCACGTCTCACCGTGTCCAGCATCGGGGACTTGGCCTGCCCTCGTAAGTACAAACACACCCGCATTGACCGCAACTGGGGCAAACGGGACGTTATTTATGCGGTCGCCAACGGACTCGCCGTGCATACTGTTTTGCATGACCTGTATGGAGACCGACGTGGGCACGAGTTGAACCTATCGCGCCTTCCCGCGCAGGCCCTGGATGCTGTCTGGGCCACGAAGTGGCCCCAGGGGACGGATCGCCAGGAGGCCGTAGGCCGAGTGATCACCAGCGTACATGGATTCATCAACGCAGACGACGAGGAGGCAATCGAGGGGACGCTGGACATAGAGCGCCAGGGACAGTTCGAGGTGACGGATAAGAAGACGGGGGAGGTGCTTTTTGTCGTGTCCGCGACCCTGGACCGCACACTTGTACGCGCCAGCGAGCCGCACCGAGGAATCGTCCGCGAATCCAAGACTACAGCACAAAAAATTTCTTTGAAAGAAGCGTACCTCCAGCTCTGGGTTGCGCGAAAAATGTACCAGGGGCGCGGCCTCACGTCTTGGGCGGTCGAGTACGATTTTTTGGACGAAGACTATCGGGTTGTGCGGGAAACGGTGGAATGGGAGGACGTGCAGGGCCAGTCACAGATCATCCTCCAGCGGGCTATGCGTGTGCTCTATGCAACCGAGTACCCCGCGATCCCTGGGGCGCAATGCACCTACTGCTCACTCCGCGACGACTGCACCTCGCTCCCTGCGGAGGGGATAGACGGCGATGCTGTGGCAGCAGAGAGGGAGACGCGGACCTGATGGAAAAAACCACAAGAATCCGTGTGTATTTTCGCCACCCGACGGCCACAGGCGGCAAATGGGAGCAACAGGCTGGAATAACATTAAAAGGCCCTGGCGCGACCGAGGCGATGCAGATGGTAGCCGAGTCCGCCTTCTCGCTTATGGCGAACACTGGGATGGCCCCAGAGATCGCGTTGGTTCCGAACGGGGTTAGTGGGCCAGATGATAAAGACTTAGAAGATGATGTCGTGGCCGTCCAAGAGGGGGAAGACGTGGAAAAGAAGTTTCAGGAGCGCCTGGTCGCCGCTCTGCGTGCCGCCCTGCCTGGTGCGGATATATTGACTGAACGCAAAATCGGCGAGGATTATCAGGCAGACATCGTGATTTCAATCTCAAAAGCACGGCTGGTTGTCGAAATCAAGCGACGCCGCGATCCCCAGACGGTACGCCATGCTCAAGACCAAATTGATCGACTGGCGCGGCTGGGCTGGGCTGGCATTGTCGTGTGCGCTGATGAGACCGATATGGCCGAGATTGTGAAGCAGATTGAGGAGCGGTTATGACCGACGAGAAAAATCGGGTTCATTATGATGAGGGCGATTTCCAGTGCGTGATTGGCGTAGATCATGTCAGCATCCTGGGTACGGTCCACGGCATCATGGGCATCACGCCCGTGGGCGGTGGCGTGATGCTCCACAGGCGACTTTTAGCACAGGTTGTTCGGTTTTTGGATTCAAACACGGCCCGAGACGCGCTCGCCCTCCCGCGCGTCGTAAGAGTTACGAGGACGGGGATGCCTATCCCTGACGTGGAAAATCCCAGCGGGACACTATAAGTAATTCGCCTTCGGGTAAACTGTTACTATGCCGAGCAAAATAAAAGGGCCGAATTTTGAACGTCGTACACAGCGCAACACGCGTGCCATCATCGGCAAACGTATTGCCCAGCAACGCCAATTGCTGGGCATGACCCAGACGCAATTAGCAGAAGCATTTGGAGTGAGCCGCGCAGCGGTCAGCCAGTACGAGGTTGGAATTGGGGAGATTAATGCGGGTGACCTGGAGTTTTTGGCGGAAATATTGCGCGTGCCCATATCCTATTTTTACCTTGCCCCATCAGAGGATGAAAAAATAAAAATGCGCATGGAAGCGATTGCGACCTATTTTCCTCATTTGCCCGAGATGCAACAGGAGATCATCATGCACACGATCCTGGAGACGCATACTAGGCTCGCGGTCAGCAATGGTCAAGGCAGTCGGCATAACGCCATATTGCTACGCGATGACTTCAACCGCGATGATTCTAAGCACGAGGATATGGAGCAAGACACGCCCTAATTAACTTTTGGCTTACGATTGCAAAGCGCGTCCAGATGTGCTATACTGGTGCATTCGTGAGAGTAAAACTTTTTTGCGGGGCAGGTTTCGAAGGTCGCCAGTTTGTGGCACTGGAGGCCGTGGGTTCAAGTCCCATCGTTCGCCCTTTGTTTGTTTTTGTTTTTTCGGTCACCGGATGAACCCGGCTGCTGTTATCAGCAGCCGGGTTCATTTTTGTGCCGACTTCTTTTGTGCCGACTTCTTTTGTGCCGACTTCTTTTGTGCCGACTTCTTTTATGCCGACTTCTTTTATGCCGACTTCTTTTATGCCGACTTCTTTTATGCCGACTTCTTTTATGCCGACTTCTTTTATGCCGACTTCTGCAAGCCGGCCTCAGCCGGGTCAAGCCCCGGCCGGACCCCTGCGGATTGGCCCGGCTGCGAGTCTGAGCAGTCCTGGGCTTTCATTTCGGGAAGAGGGTTTGGTAAAGGGCGTGCATTTGGGCGGAAACTTGAGGCCAGCTATAAAGGGTGCGGGCGCGGTCCGCGCCGGCACGGCCATAAGCAGCCCGCCGGGCGGGGTCGTCCATCAGCGTTTGGAGGCAGGCGGCGAAGGCGGCCGGGTCGCCTTCAGGAAACACCAGATCGGCGTCGCCGATCACTTCGGGAATCGCGCCGGAGTCGGAGCCGACCACCGGGAGGGCGCAGGCCCCGGCTTCGATCAGCACCCGCCCGAACTGCTCTTTCCAGGTCGCAGTGGTGCGCGACGGCAGTGCCAGGCAGTCCAGCGCGTTCATTAGGCCCGGCAGGTCGGTGAGCGGAACCGCGCCGATGAAATGAACCCGGTCCTCAAGACTGAGGGTGCGGGCAAGTTCTTCCAGCGCAGGCTGAAACGGACCGTCGCCGATGACCGCAAGCCGCGCCGAGCCGGGCAAAAGCGCCAGCGCCTGAACCGCGTCGGCCAGCCCTTTTTCGGGCACCAGCCGCCCGACATAGCCGAAGACGAACTCCTCGGGGCCGCCCCAGCCGAGTTCGGCCCGCCGGGCGGCGTTTTCAGCGGCGGGCCGAGGCTGAAAGAGCGTGCAGTCCACGGCGTTCGGCACCACGGCGGCCGGGCCGGCGTAGCCTTTTTGCCGCGTGACCGCTTCGGCTTCGGCGCTGCGGGCGACGACAAAATCGGCGTGTTTGAGGCTGTAGTCTTGGAACTGCCGAAACGGCGGCGGCAGTGTCTTGAAGATGTTCTGCTCGGTCTCGACAATGATTTTGGCCTGCGGGCACAGGCGCTTGGCGAGGAAAATCGTCTGGGCGCAGGCGAGACTCCAGGGTTCTTCCCAGATGTCTATGATATCGGGCTGTTCCCGGAGCAGGCCGGGCAGCGTGTCCGCGTAGTGCTGCAAGTACCACAAGCCGCGCACCGAGCGCCAGCGAGTTTTGCCGACCGCAAAGCGAAACCCCGCCGGGGTGCCGGGCGGCTCGGCATCCTGCCACTGCCCGTAAGTTTTCATCCGGTCGGGCACGAGCACAGTCAGTGTTACATCGGAAAACGCTGCCAGGCAGTGCGCCTTCGGCTGCCCGGCCGTGCGCGAAATGCAGGTATGGGAAACCAAAAGAACTTTCATTGGCCCGTTCCTTATCTGCCGCTCAAGCAGCGTGTGTAAACGTCTTCGGTGCGCCGGGCCATTGCCGCCGCCGAATACAGGGCGTTCGCCCGCACTTGTCCGGCTTCGCCCATCGCCGCCGCGTCCGCCGGCCGTTCCAACAGGCTTTGAATGGCGGCGGCCAGGGCAGCGGGGTCGGCGGGCGGCACCAACAGTCCGGTCACGCCGTCACTTACAATCTCGCAAGGGCCGCCGGCGCGGACGGCGACGGCAGGCTTGCCGAGCGCCATGGCTTCGACCAGGGCGATGCCGAACGGCTCGGCGAGGCTCGGCAGGACAAATAGGTCGGCGGCTCCGACCCATTCCAGCACTTCGGTCCGAAACCCGAGGAAATGGACACGATTTGACACGCCAAGCCGCACGGCTTCGGCTTGGAGTGTTTCGCGCAGATCGCCTTCGCCGAGAAGAGCCAAATGCGGCGGCGTGAGGGCGGGCGGCAGGGCGGCCAGCGCTTGCAGCAGGTAGGTGATCCCTTTTTCCGGCGCAAGGCGGGCGGCGGCGGCGATCAGCGGAGTTTTCGGGGGCAGACGCAGCTCGGCGCGTCGGGCGGCGGCGGTTTCGGCGGCGATCGGCTCCGGGATTAGAATGCCGTTCGGAATGATCACTGTCTGCGCTTCGGTGACTTCGCCGCGCGTCAGGGCCGCGTCGGCGACCGCCTGCGAGACGGCGATCTGCGCGGCGATCCGGCGGTTGACGAAGCGATGGACCGCGCGGGCGATTTTGCCTTTGATACCGGGGCGCAGCGTGTAGGCCGGCGCGACGAAATGCTGCGTGGCGACGATTTGGGCGGGAATCCCGGCAAGCCGCACGGCAAGCACGGCTCCCAGCTTGGCGCTGCCGTCATGGGCATGGACCAGGGCGAAGCGCCCCCGGCGCAGGAGTGCGGCGAGCGACGCCGGGCCGCCCGCCGGGTGACACGCGACGCCGGCGGCGGCGGCCCGCGTGTGCAGGATGGTGCCGAAGCGGCACAGCAGCGCCGGGGCGTACCGGGTGCGGTCCAGCGAGCACAGCAGCGCGAGGACATGCGCTTCGGTGCCGGCATAATTCGCAGTGTCGAGAGAAAGCAGAACTGTCGGCAGCGGAGTTTCAGGCGGCATGGCGCAGTTCTTTGGACAAAGTTTCTTTGGCCGGCGCGGCAGCGCGGCGCTTCAAATGCAGGTACAGGGCGACGGCGAGGCCGGCGGCGGCCCAGGCGAGAAAGACGACGCCGCGCCGCCAGTATACGTCAATCGCGCCGTGGACGGTCGGCACGGTGAACACCCCGGCGCAGCAAAGCAGGATGCGCCCGGCGGGGGTGTTCCAAAGCCCCTGCGCCGTCACCAGGCGATGCACCCGAAAAACAAACGCATAAATGGAGCCGAGCAGAAACAAAAACGCGGCCAGCCCGACGACGCCGGTTTCAGCGAGGGATTGAATATAAACGTTCTCGGGGTTCATCAGCTTGGCCAGCCCGACCCCGTCGCCGAGAATTGGGTGCGCCCGCCAGAGGTCAAGCGCCTGCGCCTGATGGTCCAGGCGAATCTGCATCGTGTGTGCGCCGAGCGACAGATTGCCCGCGTACTGCGCCGAGTCGCTCGGCAGCAGGCTCCAGCAGACCGCAAAGATCGGCACGGCCAGCGCGGCCATGATGCCGAGGCCGCGCACGTCGCGCCGGAGCGCCAGCACCAGCAGGCAGGCGACGGCGGCGGCGGTCCATGCGCCCCGCGACAGGCTGAGAATCGTCCCGATCAGCGCAAACACAAACGCCGTGAGGATGTACGGCTTCCAGCGCCGGGCGACATCCGGCGAGCGCAGGTACACCAGGCCGACCACGACCCCGCAGGCCAGCGACGGCCCGATGGCGTTTTTGTGCATTCCCAAAATATACAGGCCGTTCCGCGCCCCTGCCGCAAAGCCCAGGGTCGCGGCAAGGCCGAGGCCGAACTCGGCGATCAGCAGCAGCACAAAGCAGCGCTCCATCTCGGCGGTCGTGCGGAGAAACGCCGCAAAAATCAGCGTCGTAAACAGCGTGAACTCGATCATGCGCCCGTACTGCACCACGGCGTCGGCCCCGCGCCAGTTGCAGGCGGCGGACAGGGCGGCGGCGCTGAGAAAGACAAACAGCGGCAGCTTCAGAGCGGCTAGAGTCGGGTGGACACGGCGGGCGAGGGCATAAAAGACCAGCACAACCATCATCAGCAGGGCCATCACATCGGAAAATGCAACAAAGACGCTGGAGCTGTCCCCAAGCAGTGATTGGGGCAGAATGCCGGCGGCAAACGCAATGGCAAGCCAGAGAGCCGGCTGCCGGAACGCAAACAGCATGACCAGCGACCCGCCGGCCAGCGCCAGCGCCAGCATGGGGCTGACAAAGTACAAGCCGGCGCAGGCCAAAAGCAGCAGGGCGGGAACCGCCGCGCCGAAGCCGGAGCCGGCGCTCAGCGGCCCAGGCGGCGGGGCGGACGGCGGACGAAGCGAGGGATCACGCATGGGACAGCGCCCCCGTTCCCGCCGGCGCAAGGCCGGGCGCTTTCCACAGGCCGAGGTTCCAGCGCAGAATGTTGACCCACAGCCGGACAATCGCCCACGACTTCGCCCGCCGCCCGGCGCTGACCAGTCCGACGACGGTGAACAGCGGAACACGAAGCAGCGCCCCAAGCACGAGGCTGACCCGCAGCACTCCCGCCCCGGCGGGGCCGTAATGCTTGCGGTAAAAGCGCCGCTGCCCGAGGCTTGACTCGACAAAGACCCGGTCGGCCATAGTTTTCCCCGAGCCGCCGCCGTAATGAGTGATTTGGGCGTCGGGGGTGAACAGCACTTGATGCCCGGCCCGGTGCATTCGGTAGCACCAGTCGGTCTCCTCGGCGTACATAAAAAAGTTCTCGTCGAGCAGGCCGACTTCAGCGATCACCGCCGCGCGAACGAGCAGCGCCGCGCCGATCACAAAGTCCACCGCTTGCAGCGTGTCGTGCGCCCAGCGCCGGTAATCGCCCAGGCGCGGGTGGTGCGCCAGCAGGGTCGTGAGAAAAAGCTGATCGCACAGCGCCCGCGCAGGCGACGGGAACTTGTAGCACGACGGCTGAAGCGAGCCGTCGCGGTTTAAGAGTCGCGGCCCAATCGCCGCCGCCGACGGGTGCGCGTCCAGCACGCCGAGCATAGCCTTCAAAGCGCCCGGCGTCGCCACCGTGTCGCTGTTGAGGAGCAGCGCCGTCCGTCCCCGCATCTGTCTCAGGGCCAGATTGTTCGCCTTCGCAAAGCCGAGATTTTCGCCCGTCTCGATGACACGCACATCCGGGAACTCCGCTTTGACCAGCGCCACACTGCCGTCGCGGCTGCCGTTGTCCACGACAAAAATCTCATGCGGCGGCAGAGCAGGGTCGGCCCGCAGCGACTCCAAACAATCGCGCAGGTAATCGCGCGTGTTGTAGCTGACAATAATTATTGAAATCTCAATCATAGATGTCTACTTCTTTGCACAATCCATGCCAAGAGGCGCTATGCCTCGCGCAGCCGAGCGACGCGGGCGGGGCTGCCGACCGCGACGGCGCTGGCGGGAATATCGGACAGGACCACCGAGTTTGCGCCGATAACCGCACGGTCCCCCACCGTGATCCCGCCCAGTATCTTTGCGCCCGCCGACGCCGTGACCCAGTCTCCTAAAACCGGCTGCCCGTCGCCCTTGCCCGAGTCGCCGACCGTGACCCCGTGAAAACAGATAAAATGCGCCCCGATCCGCGCCCGGTCGCCGATCACAACCCCGCTGCTGTGGACCAGGCAGAAGCCCGGCCCAATCTGCGCCGCCGGGTGTATCTCCGCGCCCGAGCTTCGGAGCACGACTGCTTGCAGCCAGTAAGCAAGCGGCGTCAGCCGCCTTCGGTACAGCCAGTGCGCCAGGCGAAACAGCAGAACCGCCTGAAGGCGCGGAAACAGCAGCAGCTTCAGCACTACCGACGCCGCATAGCCGACGCGCCCGCCGCCCCGGTTTACGACCATGCCGCGAATATCCTCCTGCATAATTGCTGTTAAAGACGGCATAGATTAGGTCCGGTAGCGGAGAACACGGGCGGGAATGCCGACCGCGACAGCGTTCGCGGGAATGTCTTTCGTCACGACAGCGTTTGCGCCGACCACGGCATTGTCGCCGATGGTGACGCCTTTGAGCACGGTGACTTTGCCGGCCAGCCAGACATTGTTTCCAATAGTCACCGGCGCACTGACCGCGCCCTGCTCGCGGACCGGCACGGACAGCGGGCCGTCGAAGCGGTGATCGTGGTCCCGGATCGCGACCATTTCGGCGATCAAGCAGTCCGCGCCGATTGTCAGCGAGTCTACGGCGGCCAGTGTGCAGTGGTGCCCGAAAATTGTGCGTGCGCCGATTTCAAGCGTTCCCCGGCATTCAATGGTCAAATCGCGGTCTAAAACGCACGACGGACCGACACTCAAGCGCCCGCGCGGGCCGAGCATGAGGTGAAACCCGCGCCGGATGTCGCAGCCGGACCCGAACGACGCGCGGGAAAAGCGCCGCTTGATCCAGATCAATCGCAGGCGGCGGGCCAGCGCCGGGCCGAGCCGGTGCATCAGCGGCAGTGTTTCGGTCACGGCGCGGCGTCCTCCAGCCTGCTGAGAACAGAAACAACGGCGTCCACGCGGGCGTCCCAGGTATGCTTCTCGGCTTCGGCCTGCCGCGCCTGCGCTTGTTCCGGCGGCTCGGTTAGGGCCGCGCGGCAGGCGGCGATAAACTGCTCCGGGTCCGATGCCAGCCGGACATGCTGCGGAAAGTCGCGGAACCCGGCGACAGGGGTGGCGACAACCGGCTTGCCGGCAGCGAGGTACTCCCACAGCTTGATCGGGTTCAGGCTTTCAGTGAACTCGCTCAGGCAGTGCGGCGTGATGCACACGTCAAACGCCCGCATGTAGTCCGGCAGGTTTTTGTACGGCACCGGCCCGGTCCGCACGACATTCCCGAGGGCGTCGAGCCGGTCCCGGTCGGCGGCAGGCAGCAGGTCCGGCCCGACCAGCGCGACGGTTCCTTCGGGAACGCTTTGCGCCAGGGCAGCCACCAAATCCACGTCCACCCGCTCGGGGTGAACCGTGCCGGTGTAGCCAAAGACAGGATGCCGCCAGGACCGCGCCGCCTCAATCGGCGGGTCAGCCGACAGGACCCGCCGGTAATGCTCGGTATCCACGCCGTTCGCGACTTCAAACAAGTTTTTGGTCAGCGCCCGCTTCATCGCATACAGCTTCGGCGAGCAGACGATAACCGCATCGGCCCGGCGGCACAGCGCGGCGTCCTGCGCCGTCACCCGCTGCCGCATTGCCTCGCTTTGTGTAGGGCTAATCCAATCGTCGGTAATATCATAAACCACTGCGCTCTCGCCCAAACGCCCCGCTAGATGCACCGCCGAATGCGGGTTCAGCCACAGCAGCGGGCGCGTCAGCCCCAGCTTCGCCGCCGCGCCTTTGATCTGCCGCCGGGCTACCCAGTCATTCAGCCGACGGCCCACCGCCAGCGTGTTCGGCAGCAGCTTCAGCGGGTGCAGCACCGAGATATTCGGATACTCCGGCACCGTTTCCGTCGCCGCCGCCCGCAGGACACTCAAATCCCCGCGCCGCAGGCGGTGGGACACATTGCGCGGCAGCCCGACAAACAGTATTTTGGCGCTCGGATACCGCCGGGCCATCCCCGCGCACAGAAATTGATTGCGCCGCCAAACGTCGTCCCAGTCTTCCAGGGAAACAAAAATGATGTCGGGAAAGCTATTTTGCATGGCGTGTCGGCAAAGCTTTCGCAAGTCCTGCCAGCAGCCAGGGTTTAAGAGCATGGACTGGAAATGTTCCTGCCGCAGACCGTAGGAATGGCCGCTCGAAGCAGACAAAGAACCCATAGGCCAGCGCGGCGGTGAACGGAGCACCGATCAACAGCCCAAAGAGAAAGGTAGACACAATCGAAAGATGCAGTTGATGAACAAACGGTGCAGACAGTAAAAGCACCGGCTGATGGATCAAATAGAAGCTGTAAGAAATTGTGCCAAGCTGAACAAGAATCGATAACGGCTTGCCCATAGAAAAATTCGTATGAGGCACACGAGCGAGCAAAACAATGATTGCAGCAAATCCTGCGCCCCAGGCTAGCGGACCGACTGTATCAGACAGCCGCAGGGGCAAAGATAGAATGCAGACGGGCACAGCAACCAGAAGAACGACAATCGCCCAGCGATTTTGGTTCGTTTTAGGCTGATGAACGAGTGAAGCCGCTGTCATTCCCAAGATGAACTCGATCCATCGCCCAGGAAACTGATGACCGAAAACGATTTCCAATGAAGAGCCGGGTGAATGTTTCTTGTGCCAAATGCTGAATACGCTCCACAGGCAGGAAGTCAGCAGACCCACAGAGAGAATGCCTTTTGTTCCCTTTTTTTGATAGACCCAGAGTAGAACAGGAAAGACAACGTAGAGATGTGCTTCTAAAGCAATTGTCCAGAATGAGCCGTTGATGCTGCCGATGGTTGACGCGAAAAAAGTCTGCACTAGGAAAAGATAAGCCAGATAATCTGTAAGGTGGATTGGCCGAGCGACCATCAAGGGCTGGAGCCTCGGAGACAAAATCAGCAGGGCGGCTAGGGTCAGCGCAACATAGTAGGCCGGCAGGATGCGGAATGCCCGGCGTTCGTAGAACGTCCGCGCTTGAAAGCCGAGAGAGGGCTTGTGCGCGTTTTTGACCAGGGGATAGAAAAGACAGAAGCCCGACAGCACAATAAACAAATCAACCCCAGCGACTCCATATCCCGCGATGCGCGTCAAAAATGTCGTCAAATTCCAGCCATGCGGACGAACTTCGCCTAGCCAGTAGGCGTGGACGTGCGTAAGAAACACCCACAGTGCCGCCGTGCCGCGCAGGGCGTCTATGTAGTCAAGACGATTTTTTGTCCTGCCGTGGACATGCGTCTCAGTGTCAATAGTAGGCAGTATGTTTTGAGACATAGTTTTTATCTAGACGAGGGCTTTCCAGCAGCCTTGTAAATCGCCAAATACTGGTCGGCGATGGCGGACCAGTCGAACTTTTGGGCGCGGGCGTGGCCGGCGTCACCGAGTTTTTGCCGCAGGGCGGGGTCGGCGGCGAGGCGGGTCAAGGCGGCGGCCAGGGCGGGCGCGTCATCGCCGGGGACGAGCAGGCCGGTTTCGTCGCTTAAGACGATCTCGGGGACGCCGCCGACCTTCGACGCCACGACGGCTTTACCGGCGGCCATGGCTTCGAGGTTGACGATGCCCTGCGGCTCCATTCGGGAGGGCAGGACGAAAAAGTCGCAGCCGTGAAACAGCGACACGGCCAGCGGACGGTCCGCGCGGCCGGTGAACGTCACGCGGCCCGCGAGGCCGAGGTCGGACGCCAGCGCTTCCAGCGCGGGCCGCTCGGGGCCGTCGCCGGCGAGGATCAAATCATGGTCCGGCAGATTTGCGGCGGCAAAGGCGCGAAGGAGCACGTCGAAGCCTTTCTGCGGCACATGGCGTCCGATGCCGAGCAGGTACGGGCGCGGGTGCAGAAACGGCTGCGGGTCGGCAAAATCGGCCAGCCGGATGCCGTTGTAAACGACGCCGGCCTTAGCGCCGAGCGGCTGTCCATAGAACCCTTCCAGGTCGGCCAGCGTGTCCGCCGAACACGCCGTGACATGCGCGGCGTCGGCCAGCAGCGCCCGCAGGGTTCGGTTGATCAGCGGCGACTTTTCGTAAATCCGCCCGGCGTCCATCGTGCGCTCGCCCTGCGCCGTGACAATCAGCGGCAGGCGGAGCGCGTCGCGGGCGATCTGGGCGTAATAGCCGTTGACGCTGACGCACTGCACATGCAGCAGCGCGATTTCGTGCCGGGTGAGAATCGCAAGCAGATCGCGCTTGATTTTGCCGTGGGTGGCATAGTATTTCGCCTGCACGCGCAGCGGCCCTTCAGGCGCACGCATCGGCAGGCGGTACACGGGAATGCCCTCAAAGTCTTCCGCCGCCGGCAGCTCCGGCGGCCACTGATTGGTGACCACAATCGCGCCCATGCCCCGCGCCCGGTACGCATGGGCCATCTGCCGCACCAGCTCCTCCACCCCGCCGACATGGGGATGAAACGCACTCGCAAACAAAGCGACGTTCATGCGCCGACTATCTCCCGAGTGCTCGGCGCGGCGTAGACGGCTTCGTACTGTTCGCAGACGCGGTCCCAGCCGAAGTCCTGGGCGCGGGCGAGGCCGGCGGCGCGGAGACGCGAGCGCAAATCGGGGTCGGTCAGGAGTTGGACCAGCGTGTCGCCGAGGGTGCCGTCGGGCGCGAGCAGGCCGTCCTGCCCTTCGCGCGTGACTTCTCGTGCGCCGTCGTTCGGGGCCGCGACGACCGGGGTGCCCGACGCCATCGCTTCAATGTACGGGACGCCGAAGCCTTCGTAGCTGCTCGGCAGGCAGAACGCCCATGCCCGGCGGTACAGGTCAGTCAGCACGTCTTCCGAAACCCGCCCGAAGCAGCGGACCCCGCCGCCTTCGGGGGCGTCGGTGCAGACCATCCACAGCTCGGCGTTCGGAACACGGGGCCGGACTTCGTTCTTGAAGACATCTACCAGCATCGCCCCGCGCTTGCGCCCGCCCATTGTCCCCACAAACAGCAGCGCCGGCGCGTCGGCTTTGGCGTCCTCCGGGCCGGGCGCAAACGCGGTCAAATCTACGCCGCAGGGGATGACCTGCGTGACGCGCGGCAGATACCGGCGCGTGACGGCGGACACCGTGACCAGCTCGTCGGCCAAGTATGTGGAGCCGTACTCACACAGGGCCAGCGCCCCCATCCGCGCCTTGCCCGGCAGACCGGACGCATGGAGCATCTCGGCCAGGCAGGATCCGTGGTAGGTATGGACATGGCGGGGCCGCGCCTTCCCCCACAAAAACCAGTCGTCGCCGTGGGCGTTCAGCACGTCAAACGGCGTAAAATCGTAGCCGCGCAGGTCCCACGCAAACCCGAACGTCCGCAGATGCCGTCCCGGCGGCACGACCTCGACCGCGTAGCGCGAATCCGGCGACGCCGCGCAGGGGCTGAACACGGTGACGCGGTGCCCGCGCCCGGTGAGGGCATTCGCCAGCATATGCACCTGATAGCCGACCCCAATCTTGCTCCCGCTCGGCAGATACAGCGATGTCATGGCAACGTTCATTAAATGCGGGCTGTCCTGCTTTTTGAGAATAAGCCCTTTCCTGCGGTCAGCGGGCCATACCGGCGACAAAGGAAATCATAAACAGCAGTTAGAGTAGTAGGCAATGCTTTCACGGAAGCAACCTTATGGTTCTTGATTTCTCTTGCACTTTCGCGAAGTCGCATTCCTAACACTCGCAATATCGCACGGCCTGGCTTTCGCCCTCCATGAATGGAAAGCAGCAACAGGTTGTTTCTGACATAGTAATAGTAGCCTGTACCTTTGGCAGTCGCAAACGAGCGGCCTACTTTATGATAAATTTTGGCGGCAGGCACAAGTCCAATCGTTTTGCCCATCTTCCGAACCCGCAGGCTTAAATCTACATCTTCCCAATTCAAAAAGTAGCGGTCGTCGAAGCCGCCTAACTGCTGTATGAGTTCGGCCCTTACAAGCATCGCGCAGCCCGACGCCCAGGGGATTTCGCAAGGACGTTCGGTTCGTGCCGGGACCCGGCTGTTATCATGGTAAGCTGCGCCGCGTGTCAAATCCATCTTTGAGCCGGCAAACCAAGCCTCGTCGGGGGTGTCGAAATAGTAAATTATCGGCGTGAGCAAGCCGTAACGAGGGTCGGCCTCGGCAGCTTCCACGAGAGCGCCGAGCGCGTCCGGCTCGACTGTCGTGTCATTGTTCAGCAGAAATACATAATCAGTTCCTTGCGCCAGCGCGTGATTGATCCCCGCGTTGTTGCCGCCCGTGAACCCGAGGTTCGCGCCGGTTTCCAGCAGTGTGACGGCAGGATACGCCGCCCGAATGATGGGGGCGGAATCGTCGGCGGAGCCGTTGTCCACCACGATAATCTGCTTGTTCGGATAGATGTCCTGCCCCAGCGACGCCAAACATTCCAGCGTGTCCGCTTTGCCGTTCCAGTTCACGATAATAATGGCGACTTTTGGTATCATAACTAAGAGGCCGTCAAAGATGCAGGCAAGAGAACATGATGGTAAGCGTCGCTGATTTGTTGGGCAGCGTTTGCTGCATTCAAGAAATTCACTGCACGAATTCGGGCTTTGTCGCCTAACTCGGCCCGCAAATCGGTATTTTTCACTAAAGAAGCCAGCGACTCAGAAAGGGCTTCCGGTTCTAGCTGCGGCACCAGCAGTCCGGCTTCCCCGACAACTTCTGGAATTCCTCCGGTGCGGGTAGATATGACAGCGGTTCCACAAGCCATTGCCTCTGCCAGTACCATACCGTATTGCTCTTCCCAATAGGGGGTTGCGATACTTGGCAGTACAAACACATCGGCGAGTTGATGCAGGCGGTGAATTTGCATATAATCTGTGCAGCCAATAATCCTCACGGAACTGGCTAAATTCAAATCAGCAATAAGGCTCTGCAAGAAATCTCGTTGGGGGCCGTTGCCCGCAATCAGCAGTCGGCAACGACAGGCAAGAGAAAGCGGTAAAAGACGCTGCATCAGCGCTAAGGCAACAAGAAGTTCACGCGCCCCTTTTTCCTGAATGAGCCGCCCGATAAACAACAGAACGACATCGCCTGCTGTAATTCCGTATCGCGCCATCAGTTCAGGCTCACGCGCACAAGGCTGAAAACGTTCCGTGTCAACGCCCGGCATGACGACACAAATCCGCTCAGGCTCGACACCTTCAATTTCCAGCGCCCGCGCTGCTCGGCGCGTCGTCGCTAAGAACAAATCGGCATTCGCTCGAACCGTTTTACATCTCTCTCGAACAACTGCGTCTTCTTGATACGCAAAAGGAATCGTTTCCCAGCAGGTCAAAACCACTTTGAGACCATATTGCTGTTTTGCTCGGATTGCTTGCTCCGAAAATGGAATACTGGTATCCGCCGCATGAGCGACTGCGAACTCGGCTAGCGCATCTTCGAGGCCAACTATCTCTTCCGAAGGTTTCTTGATGAGCTTCAATCTAGCTGCCGCGCGAGCGGCGAGGCCGGCTTTTCGATAGTGTGCATCCGCTGAGTTAAGCCATTTTATTGGCAGAGTGATATTCTCGGTTGGATACTGGTTCGGCTTTGCTCCAATGACACACAAGTCCCATTCGCCGCAAAGCGGCTCAAAGTTCTGCAATTCCCACTTGCTGAGAACAGAGCCGCGGATAACAGCAGTTCTCTTCTTTTGTGAACTCTTGTTGCTTGTAAACACTGATTAGCTCATCTCATTTTTGGTAAGGCCCTGTTTCACATACTTTCGAGGCTGTTCACGAAGCATTAAATACTCCTGATAATAAACGCTTCGAAGAATGCAATTGTGTTCCCACTCAGCAACACCTTCTTGTCTGACCCACTCTTGTCTTCTTACCGCCCGGTAGTAACCAAGCTTGATTAAAGTTTTAGCCAGCCGCAGCCAGGGCCAAGAAACTGCGTCGTAACCCCAATGGTATGTCAGATAAGCGGCAGTGCGTCCATGCTTCCGTGCAGACTCAAGAAAGCTTTTTCGCAGCAGGCGGGCAGGGTTGAAATGGTGCTCGACACAAGCTCCTTCAACGAAAGCGATCTTGTGACCCGCCTTTTTTAGCTGCTCTGCAAACAAAGCATCATCCCCATACCCTAGAGCACCCGGCCCAAGCTCTGTATCAAAATAAGGAACGGAAGATAATACTCGGCGCGAGAAAGCCATATTTGCACCTACTAAAAACGGATGTGCATGGTGCTGCGGAGTAAAATTCTTGAACTCAAAAAGCATAGAATTGTGCGCTGTTTCCATCCAGGGCCTTTTCAGATGAGGAGCAATCAAAATCCCACCCTGTACGGCGTCAGCTTCACCGTGCATGATAGGACGACACATTTCTTCAATCCAGTTCTTAGGCGGACGCACATCGTCATCAGTGAACAAAAATACCTCGCCCTGCGCGGCGGCCATTCCCGTATTGTAAGCATAGCCTTTGCCGCGCCGAGGCTCATGGATATAGCGCACCGGCATATTCGGCAGATGGCACTGCTGCACGACCTCAGCCGTATGGTCGGTAGAAGCGTTATCCACGACGAGCAGCTCTGCCGGCATTTTTTCCGGCACACAGACCTGCGCGATAGAGGCCAATGTCTGCCGCAGATCGTCCGCGCGGTTGCAGGTGCAAATTAGGATAGAAACTAACATCTTATTTAGACGATCTACGAACCAAACGGCGTTTTACTCTTCTGATTTCTTGTATCAGACACTCCCGATCGGACATGGTGTGGTTTCTGATTATCGAAACTTGCTTTGCCGGCAATTTACCCGAGCGAACTGAGTGTTCCTTTTCGATTTCCCGAACAACGAACTCGAAGAAATTGTAGTCGTAGAGAACCCTTCTTCTTGCTTCTTCAATCGCCGCAAGATTTCGCTCCCGTAGATCACTTTTTACTACCTCGATCACTTTTTGCTCTAAGCCGTCGTCATTTGGATCAATTCGGACAAACGACTCTTTCGGGAAAAATTGCTCCAAGTTGAGACATCCATAATAAAGAGGCATAGTCCATGCAAGAAAACAATCCATAATCTTCTCTGTCCAGTAATAAGAGTTACTGTAGTTTTCGTAAGCGATAGAGTAGCGGTAAGGAGCCAGCCCATCCCATTTGTCTTGGATTGGTTCAAAACCGCGCCCAAACAAATTGAGAGCAGGAAGTTTCTTGAGCCGATGAACAACTTCCATGCGCTTGATATGCCCTATTGTATCTGTCCTATTGCTCGTAATCCACGACAGGTCTTTGAGTTTTTCAGGAGGCGGACAGGAGGTTAAGAAATCAAAATCTTTGTTGACATGCCAGGGCAGACCCGGATAGCTCAAAACGTGTTGTGGAGTTGTAAGAGTTTCATCATTGGTGTAAATTCGGTTGACCCAGCGCGGAGCGCAATGCATTGATTTGAACGTCTCATTCGGCGGCTCCCCAACGACAAGCCAAATGTTTTCAGGCGGACAGACCACCACAGAGGGTTTATCAACATTGCAATGTATGATGACGTAATCTGCATAGCCGGACTCATCAACAACAAATTTGACTCCACGCCATTCACCCTGTCTATGGGGCGTTTGTCTCAGCAAGTCTAAGTCTCTCCAGTATTTTAATACTCTTACTAACATCACTTGTGATCAAACTCGGCTTCACGCAGTCTCAAAAATCCCTTACCATCTTTGTAGCATAAGGGGCTGCCGGTAGCAGTTGGAGCGCCTTCCACTTCAAGGCGCACTCCATGAAAACAATCCATCCACCCGCAAACGTTATGATGAGTCAGCGAAAGGTTCAGCCAGTATTCGCCCTGGTTTAAGCTATCCGGTAATTCGAGAGTTCGCCGGATTTGAAACGATCCGGTTGGTCGCGGTGGAGTGTTTCCATGCTCATGCCCTGCCCCGTAAAACGCAAGCGGCATCTCATTTACATCAGTCAGCCACATCTCTAAATCAATTCGCATCTCCTCAGCTAAATGTCCACAAATTCGCAAGTCCAAATTTCTCATCTCTGAGGATAGTGTGATTTCGTGGCTGCTGGACCTATTAACACTGATGTCTTGTATCTGCACACTCGGGTGACACTTGTTGATAAACTCTGTAATAAGAGTGTCGCCTTTGGTAAAATGGTTGGTGTAAACATCAATCGCATGGCTGATGTCTCCACTCGCTTCGAGATTGCCCTTTGCCAGAACCATCCCTTTGTTGCAGAGACTACGCACTGCCGCCATGTTGTGGGAGACAAATAGGACGGTGCGGCCGCTTTGCGCGACATCCTGCATTTTGCCGAGGCACTTTTTTTGGAACTCGGCGTCGCCGACGGCCAGGACTTCGTCTACAATGAGTATCTCGGGGTTTAGGTGGGCGGCGACGGCGAACGCGAGGCGGACGTACATGCCCGACGAGTAGCGCTTGACGGGCGTGTCGAGAAACTGCTCGGTTCCCGAAAAGTCAACGATGGCGTCGAACTGGCGGGCGATTTCCCCTTTAGTCATGCCGAGAATTGCGCCGTTGAGAAAAATGTTCTCGCGGCCCGTCAACTCGGCGTGGAACCCTGTCCCGACTTCGAGCAGACTGCCGACCCGGCCGTACAAATCAATTTTGCCCCGAGTCGGCTCGGTGATGCGCGAGAGAATCTTAAGCAGCGTGCTTTTGCCCGCGCCGTTCCGGCCGATGATGCCGACCACGTCGCCTTTTTGGATGTCGAACGACACGTCGTTTAATGCCCAAAATGTGTCTTTTTCGGTGCGGGCGAACGGGCGGCGCAGCTTAGACACCAGCGCTTCGCCCAGGGTCGAGTGCTGGACGGCGTTCCGGGCGATGCTGTACGATTTGGACAGCCCGCGCACGGACACGGCGATGCCCGGCGCGGCCGTCTCGGAGTGGACGCCGGGCGGGATGTCAGCAGGCTGAAGGGCATGAGCAGGCATTCGCGATGTTCTTTCTTCTCAAATTTTAACCGGCAGCGCTTCCAACTCCGTCTTCGAGTCGCTGCCGATGCGCGGACCCGGCACGTCTGCCGGAAGGTGTCCGCACAGGGGTCTCCGCCGGTACGGCGAAAATAGGTTACAGGCGGCTCAGGGTGCCGAGGACGCCGAGCGCCCCGACGCCACTGAGAATCGTGCCGAGGCTCTGCGGGTGGTTGCGGGTCTGGACAAACAAAATGTCGTTCGGCTGCATCACAAAGTCGGTCTGGCCGTCTTTGCCTTTGAGCATGTCTTCCATGTTGACTGCAATCAAGGTCGCG
The DNA here is from genome assembly GCA_965246745.1 of Capsulimonadaceae bacterium. Classification (GTDB taxonomy): domain Bacteria; phylum Armatimonadota; class Armatimonadia; order Armatimonadales; family Capsulimonadaceae; genus JANXMY01. The sequence goes on along the minus strand of OZ251980.1, from coordinate 2,452,795 downwards.
CGGCCGTCGGTGCCCCGGCGGACAATGCTGATGTTTTTCTTGTCGCCGTCGGGGGTCGCGCCGCCGACAAGCGCATAGGCGGTGGTCAGGCGCAGCGGCTGGTCTTCGGGAATGGGCAGGACGCCGGGGGTGCGGACCTCGCCGAGCGCCAAAATCCGGTTCTTGTTGGCGGGCACGAGCAGCACGTCGCCGGGCAGGAGGCGGAGCTTGCCGGCGTCGGAGCGCAGGTCGGTGGTCAGAAGCGGGCGCAGGTCAACCGTCTGAAACCGGCCTGAATGGATGATCTGGACCTGGGTGAGCTTGGAGGTCGGCAGTGCCCCGCCGGCCTGGTTCAGCAGTGACAACACGGAAATGCCGCTCGGCATGATCTGATACGCGCCGGGCTTGGCGACTTCGCCGACCACCTGCACCTGCCCGACTTCGGGGTTTCGGGCGACCAGAAACAAAATGTCGCCGGGCATCAGCGGCAGGTTCTGGGCCGTGTCGCCGTCGGCCAGCAGCTTCGCCAGATCAATCGAGACGGTTTTGCCGGCGGGGGTAGATAGGGTGGCCTGAACTAATTGCGGCTCCCCGGCAGGGCCGCCGGCGGCGGCCAGCAGGTCCAACAGGTGCATGCCGGTCTTGAAGTCGTACTGCCCGGCGGTTTTGACGCCGTCGCCGACCACGGTGACTTTGCGCGGGCGGCCCTGCTTCAGCGTCACAGTCACGTCGGGCTGATTAAGCTGCACGCTGAGGCCCTTGAGTATTTTTGCCGACAGGCCGTCCAGGGTCAGCCCCGCCGCATGAACTTTGCCGAGCAGCGGGTAGTTGAACGTGCCGTCGGGCAAAAGCGTCGCGTCGGCGCTGAATTCGGGGTGGCCGAGCACGGTGATGCCGATCTGATCGTCAGGCGACAGCACATACGCGGGGGCGGCGGGCGCGGTTTGGGCGCAGGCGGGCAGGCTGCAAAGCGGCAGGCCGGCCAGTGCCGCAAGTGCGAAAAGTTTGCGTGTCATTGGGGGTCTTTCTCCGTCGGGTCTGCCAGCGCTTTGCTGTCGGAGCCGCCTGCCAGCAGCGGCGGGCTGCTGTACTGGTAATTGTAGTAGTAATAGCCAGGCGCATCGGTCGAGCGCATTTTATTATACGCGACGCCCAGCACGGCGGCGCGGGCCTGCCGGAGCAGCGCCAGCGAGCGGCGGGCGGCCGCTTTCTTGGTGGACCCGGTTTCCACCACCATTATCGTGCCGTCCATCTGCGACGCCAAAATGGCGGCGTCGGCGGCGACCAGCACGGGCGGACTGTCGAAGATGACAATCTCGGCCTGCTCGGTCAGCTCCAGCACCAAATTGCGGAACTTGCGGGAATTGAGCAGCTCGCCGGGGTTCGGCGGGGTCGAGCCGGCGGGCAGCACCGACAAGCCGGACATGACTTCCACCGGCTGCAAGGCCGCATGGCCGAGCAGCACATCGGTCAGGCCGGGCACGGCGGGAATATCGAGCAGCTTGTGGACCGACGGACGCCGCAGGTCGGTGTCTACTAAAATGACTTTCTTGCCGTCCATCGCCATCGCAAAAGCAAGATTGGCGGCGGTGGTGGTTTTGCCCTCGCCGGGGTTCGACGACGTGACCAGCAGGGTCCGCGCCGGGGCATCCACCGTGGCGAAGTGGATGTTGGTGCGGAGAACGCGGTAGCTTTCCGACGCCGGGTCCATGCCCTTCATCTGGGGCAGCAGGTGGGCGTCGGCGGACGACAGCGCGGGGACATGGCCGAGCGACGGAAGCTGAAGCAGCCGGTCGGCATCGGCGACCGTGTTGATCCGGTCGTCCAAAAACTCCTGCAGCAGCGCAAGGCACAGGCCGACAAACAAGCCGATCAAGCCCGCAAAGATCATGCTCTGCACCCGCTTCGGGCGCACCGGGGCGGTGGGCACCTGAGCGGTTTCAATCACCCGCGCGGCGGCGTGATGGGCTTTCTCGCGCAGGTTCAGGTCGTTAAGCTGGTCGGAAAAGTTTTTGTCCTGCCCCTGGGCGGCGTCATGCTCGGCGACGAGTCTATTCAGCGTCAGCTCCAGCCCGGCGTAGCGGCCGATCTGGGCCTGCGCTTTGGCAAGGTTGGCATCGCTGAGCGCCATCTGGGTTTGCAGCACGGGGATTTGGGCCTGCAAATCGGCGATCCTTTGAGTCAAGCCTGTTCGGAACGCATTCGGGGTCTCGGTGACAGTGGTGGCGAGGCTCGGCTGGGCGGCCAGCCGCGCTTTTAGCTCGGCAATCTGGGCGTCCAAAGCCCGCACCTGGGGGGCTTTGGCGGTCAGGCCGCCGGGCTGGGTCAGGCCGACCCGCTGCACTTCCAGGCTGCGTATCTGGTCGCCGAGCGCCAAAACGGCGGGGTTCGATGTTTGTGTCTTCGCGGCGACCGCGCCCGGCTCGCGGGCCATCTCGGCGCGGCTCGACGCGATCTGCGCTTTCAGTGAAGCCAGCGACGCGGCGGCGGTTTGGCGCTGGGCGGCGAGATTGGATACCAGGGCGATCTGGTCGTCCCGGTTTTTCGCCAGCTCCACAATATGGGTTTTTTGTTTAAACGCTTTCAGGGCGTTTTCGGTGGCCGTCAAGCGGGCGTGGGCCTGCTTGCCCTGGGTGAGAACAAACTGCCGCGCCCGCTCCATTTCGCCAAGCTCGGCGTTGGTGTTCTGAGAGATATACAGCGACAGCAGCGTGTTCGGCGCGGCGGCGGCGGCTTTGGGATCGTTGGACTCGGCGCTGACGGTGATGACGTTGGTTTGGGCGACGGTGGCGACGGAAAGCGCGGCGGGTCCGACTTGCTTTGCGACCTGGTCGAGAAGCGGCGCGGCCTGCAAGACTTCGACCTGGGTGTCTACGGTCTGCTGCTGGCTGATTTGGAACAGCGACGACAGCGGGTTCGAGCTGTCCACGGTGTTGAGGTTATACGCGGGGCCTTCGACCAGCAGCTTGGCGCTGGCTTGGTAGACGTTCTTCGCCATCAGGGCCTGCGCGACGCCGATGACGGTGATAAGAATAAAGGCTTGAATAATAATGGCGCGGCGGCGGCGCAGAATGGCGAGGTATTCCTGCAGCGAAAAACCGGCGGACGATTGTTCTGACTCGGGTTCCATCGTAGCGTGCGTGTTCCTTCCCTAAGCTCCCATTTCAATATAACACAGAATTTGCGATTTCGCAATGTTTATATAAAGATGCGGGAAGAAACGCCGGCGGCAGCGGCGTTGAAAGAAGTACAAGCAAAAATCGTGCCAACTCGGGGCGAGGCGTGAAGAAGGAGAAAAAATCCGGCAATTCGGCGGGAGGTTAGCGGGAGATCGGCAAGAGAAAAGGGGCGAACACAAGGTGCGCCCCTACCTTCTGCCCGTCGGCGGTCAGGCACTGGTGTCCCTGACTTCGTGTCTAATTTAACGGTGTCGGCCCAGAAGATGAGAGATTGCTCGATTTTGAGGCTGGCTGGACGCTGCTGAGATGAGTTAGATGTCTGCCAAGAGTCAGCACTTCTTCTACTAATACATTCGATACTATTAGCAACAATACACATCCGATAACGCATACCGCTAGACGGGTCGTTTCTCTGGACGAGCGTTTTTTTGTAGGCATAGTGTTCACAGTCTTTTTTGATACATGAGATATTTGCCAATCACGGAGCAAAACAAACTGTTCCACAAGAATCTTCTATTTTAAGGACAACAAATCACGAAGACTTTGATCGGCGGGTATTTCTCGCGGGACAGTTGAACATTCGCATTTATGCCTAATGGGAATGCTTGAAACAGATGTTCAATTTCATGGTAGTGCTTGACCCAAAATCCAACACTCGTAATAAGCTGTGTACGCCGAGTTTTCTGAAACCAGCAACAAAGTTTTGCAGGGCAAGTCAGGGTCGCTTGGGCAAACTAGCATCCGCAAGGGGTAAGGGGATGCCATACATAGTTTGTATGCCGCTATAGCCAGCCCCAATTCAAAGTTGAGGTTTGGAAGACAATCGTTGAGATACTGGCCTTTGTATCCGGCAGCGTCTTCGTAGTTGCCCGGATTATTCACCACATACCCGTACAGATTGACCCCGCCCGCATACCCAATCGGGTCACGGGTCAGCCAGCGCCCGGTGCCGGGGTCGTAGTAGCGGTGGGTGCAGAGGACAAGGCCGCTGCCCTGCCGCTCCGCTCCGGCTTTTCAGTCCGTCACGATGACGACTTTGCCGCACCGGCCTTTATCCATCACGTCATACGCTTCGGCGGCCTGGGACAGCGAAAACCGATGGGTGACGGTTTTCTCGGGGTGCAGGTCCCAGCGGGACAAGCGCTCCAGCAGTTCTTCCATATGCGGAATAGACGTGACCCAGGAGCCGTACAGGGTAATCTGCGGGTGTATCAGCAGCGGGGACACGTCAAACGTCACGCTGTTCCCCTCCCCCACAAAGACGCAGCGGCCCCACTGCCGGGTGCCCATCAGCGCAAGCGTCCGGGCCGAGCCGGCCCCGGAGCAGTCTATCGAAGCCTCGCAGCCTTTGCCGCCCGTCGCGGCTTGGATTTTAGCCAAAGCGTCGCCGTCGCTCGGAAACGCGTCGTCCACCAGGCCCATCTGCTGCGCCAGGGCCAGCCGGTCCGGGCTGACATCCACGCCGATAATCTGCGACGCGCCCAGGGCACGCCCGAGCATCGCGGCGGCCAGGCCGACCGGGCCGAGGCCGGTAATCAGCAGCCGGTCGCGCCCGTCCACTTTGATGCGGGTCAGGGCTTCCCACGCCGTCCCGAAGCCACAGGCGACCAAAGCGCCGTCCACATAGGTCAAGTTGTCGGGAAGGGTCAAACAGGTGTTTTCTTCCGCCAAGAGAAACTCGGCATGGCCGCCGTCGCGCTGCCAGCCGTAGGCGGCCCGGTGGGGCGTGTGGCAGGAGATCATATACCCCTGCGAGCAGTCCTCGCAGACCCCGCAGCCGCTGATATGGTACAGCACCACCCGGTCGCCCGGCCCGAACTTTTTGCAGCCCGGCCCGACCGCTTCAATCTGCCCGCACGGCTCATGCCCGGCGATCACCCCCCGATAGGCTTCGTCGCCGACGCCTAAGTGCTCCCGGTAGATCGCCCGGATGTCCGAGCCGCAGATAGACGACGCTTTCATTCGCACCAGCACCTGCCCGTGGCCCGGCGCGGGAACCGGAACGTCGCGAAACTCCACCGTGGAGTTGCCCGGCAGCACCACGCCGGTCATTGTGCTGTCTGTCATTGCCTGCCCTGTCATTGCGTAATTTCTCCGTTCACATCCCACAAGTCTTCCCAGCTTTGATTGTCTTTCCACAAAAAGACCTGGCCTTTGATCAGGCGATTGTTTTTGTCGAGCGTCGCCATCGCCGCCATTTCGGCGTCGGTCAATTTGTCTTTCGCGACGGCCTGCAAAGTCGCTTGGTACTGCGCGGGCTTCACCGAGAAGGGGATCGGCACCTGCCCGCGCCCCACCGCCCACAAAATGCAGACCACGGCGGGGTGGACCCCGTGCGCCCGCGCAATCTCGACAATCACCGGGTCTTCGATGTCTGCGGTGTCGTCGGGGGTCCGGTCGCGCTCAGGGCGCGACGGCGACCCGAGAGGGCTGTAGCCGATGGGGACAATGCCGTTTCGGGTGACAAAATCAAACAATTCGGGCTGCTGAAAGTGCGGATGCAGCTCCATTTCGTTGGCCGCCGGCTTGATTTTGGCGTCCCGCAGGAGAAGCGTCAGCTTCGGCACGGTCATGTTGGACGTGCCGATGTGCCGGACCAGCCCGGCGTCGGCAAGCTGCTCCATCTGCCGCCAGACGCGCATAAACTCGTCGTGCACATACGGCCGGGCATGCGGGTCGCGCGAATGGACATCTACGCCCTTGCCGTGCGAGTTCGGGAACGGCCAGTGGACCAGAAATAAATCTAAATAGTCTAATTTGAGGTCCGCCAAAGACTGCCGGCAGCTTGCGATCACTTCGCCGTCGCCGTGCTTGTCGTTCCAGACTTTCGACGTGATCCAAAGCTGCTCGCGCGGGATGCCGCTCTGCATTACGCCGTGCAGCGCCTCGCCGACTTCCGCTTCGTTGCCGTAGACCGAAGCGCAGTCAAAATGCCGGTAGCCGGCAAGCGCCGCGCCCCGGACGGCGTCGGCGACCTGCGCCGCCGTGTAGTTGTCCGAGCCGAACGTTCCCAGCCCAATCGCCGGCATCGCCGCGCCGGACCCCAGTATTTTTTGCGGAACCGTCGCGGGGTCAACGCGCCCCGAGGGCGCCGCGTGTGTGTGTGTCATAAAGTTTCCTGCGGTGCGATAAGTGCTGTCAATTAATAGCACGGGCACGGCGATTTGTCAAGCCCTGCGCTCTCAGCACACCTGTTGACAAACCCGTGTTCGCCGTGCTATCATAGCGTCAACAAACCCATAGCGACGCGCGATTTGCACCGGCTGAGAACAGCCGGTGAGGATTGAAACTCAAGAGTGGTGGAGGGACACGGCCCGATGAAACCACAACAACCACCCCGCCCCAGAGCAATATGGGAGCGGGGCAGGTGCTAAATCCGGCGCTTCATTCTCGGCGAGAGAGTGACAGCGCAAGAGTTAAGAAGCCAGCGTGACGACGTTCACTTTCCCCTGCTTTCGCCTCTCTCGGACTCTCTTGAATTACTTTTTTTAATCCGCGGTCTGCTATCCGTCCAAAGGAAGCAAAACCCATGCCCGATTTCAAATTGTTCACTTCCGAGTCCGTCTCTGAAGGCCACCCGGACAAGCTCGCCGACCAGATCAGCGATGCTATTCTCGACGAGCTGCTCCGACAAGACGTTAAAAGCCGGGTCGCGGTGGAAACCCTGCTGACGCGCGGCCTCGCCGTGATTGCCGGCGAAGTCACCACGCAAGGGTATGTCGAGATCAGCGATGTGGTCCGCCAGGCCATCAACGAAGTCGGGTACACCAAGACCGATTACGGGTTCGACGGCAACACCACCGGCGTTCTGGTCGCCCTGCAAAAGCAGTCCCCCGATATTGCCGTCGGAGTGGACGCCGGCGCGAAGGGCGACAAAGCCCAGGGCGCGGGCGACCAGGGCATGATGTTCGGCTTCGCCGTGAACGAAACCCCCGAGCTGATGCCGCTGCCTGTGACGCTCGCCCATGCGCTGATGGCCCGCTACACCGCCGTCCGCAAAAGCAGCTCGCTCGGCCTGCGCCCCGATGCCAAGTCCCAGGTGACCATCGCCTACGACCCCGCCACCGACAAGCCGGTCTCGATTGACACGATTGTCTTGTCCGCTCAGCACGACCCCGAGCTGAAGCAGGCCGATGTACAGGCGCTGGTCCAGGAGCATGTTATCCGGCCCGTTTTGGCCCAGTTCGACCAGTACGTCACCCACGACATCACCTACCATGTCAACCCTACGGGCGTCTTCATCATCGGCGGCCCGCAGGCCGACACGGGGGTCACGGGCCGCAAGATCATTGTAGACACCTACGGCGGCTACGCCCGCCACGGCGGCGGGGCGTTCTCCGGCAAAGACCCCTCTAAAGTAGACCGCTCGGCCGCGTATGCCGCCCGCTTCATCGCCAAAAACATCGTCGCCGCCGGGCTGGCAACTAAAGTCGAGATTCAATTAGCCTACGCCATCGGCGTCGCCGAACCCGTATCGGTCTTGGTAGACACATTCGGCACCAGCACAATCCCCGAAGCCGAAATCAGCCGCCGGGTCCGGGCGAACTTCGATTTGACCCCGCGCGGCATCATTCAGCTTCTCGATTTGACCCGCCCGATCTACTCCCAAACCGCCAAAAACGGCCACTTCGGCCACCCAGGGTTCGGCTGGGAAAAGACCGACCAAGCCGCAAAGCTGGCGTCTTAAACACACTCAAAAACGCCGCCGGGCAGTGCCCGGCGGCTCTTTTTTGCGCCGCGTGGTATAATACGTCCAGGAGAAAGTCTATGGCCTCGACGCTCGGACAAACTAAGCCGAAACAGGTAGGGCTAAACGGGGTTCGGTTTGAGGAAATCACACTGAGGCCGGCTCAAACCGCTGGGCTGAGTGAAATGCTGGAACAGATCACCGCGCTTCAAGGCGCGGCTGATGAGGACGATTTTCGCGCTCTTACCGACGATGCAGCCGCTCGCACACGTGCCTTTTTAGAATCGGCGGCTGTTTCTCTCAATGCTGTTCCCCTGGGCACGGTCGCGGCGGATGGAGATGGCGGGCTGCGGATTGAGTGGATACGACTCGACCGGGAACTGCGCCTCGTTGTTTCGGCGTCCGCTTCGGGACGAAGCTATCTTTACTACGAGCAGAGTGAGAGCTACGGAGCGGACTACGCACCGAGCGCAGGCGAACTCAGCCGGCGGCTGCGCTGGCTGGAAGCGCCGGCCGCAGAGGTTTCTTGACTTGCCCCCGATTCGAACGCCGCTGACAAAAGACTCTGAAGTTCTCAGAGTCGGCACGAATTCCCCTTCGGTGGATAAAATATCGGGGCAAATACTCCGGGGCGCATTTCTTCGGCGCGAGCCTCACCCTGAGACCGGAGAAAAGCGTGACACGCAGGGGCTTTCCGTCAATCTCCGCAAAAAGCGCACAGAAAAGCAGACACTGACAGACTGGCCGAAATGTCATCTGATTGCCGTTCTGCCAGTCGGCTCCGTCCGGGCCGCTTCTCCAAAATTGGATGTTGTCCAAACCGGCGCGGACCGTGTTTATCACGCCAACATCACAGGACTGCCGGAGCGCGGTCCTGATGTTCCGAACGCAAATTTTACCGAAGCGGAACGGCTTGCCACGCTGCTGGCGAAAGCCGCTCGGGCAGTTTACATAAAAGGGCTGGGGTTTCTGGAATAAGCCGCTAAAAACGGCCACCCAGGGTTCGGCTGGGAAAAGACCGACCAGGCCGAAAAGCTGGCGTCTTAACCGCATCCAAAACGCCGCCGGGCAGTGCCCGGCGGCGTTTTTTGCGCCGCATGGTATACTTTGTTTAGGAGAACGCGCATGGCTATCGCAGAACATGAAATCACACAACTTGACATGACGCAGCCGGAGACCGTGCAGGCGGAGGTCACCACCCAAGTTACGGTTCGCCTCGCCGAAGCGCAGGCGGCGGCGCTTCGGCAGGCGGCAGCGGCGCAGGGGCAGAGTGTAGAAGAATTTATCGTTTCGGCTTTAGTTTACACAGCGGACGCTGCCTTGAACCCTGTTTCCTCCACGCCCCCGCTGGCCAGGCGTGGTCCCCTCGACAGCCTCTTTGGGCTGATGGAATTTGAACCTGAGCTTGACGCGCTCATGGAACATATCCATGAAGAGCAAAGAAAAGGCATAGAACAATTCCGTGCTGAAGAAGCGGCGGAAGAGGCGAAAGCACAGCAATAAATGTTTTCACTTGATACGGACACAGTGAACGGCATTGTCCGAAGAAACCCTCATATTTTGCGGCGTGCCCGCTTTGTTCCCGACGCAGGCCAATGGATCAGCACGATTGTTGTAGAGGAAATCGTCGGCGGTCAGATTGGCCGCATCAATGCGCTACGGTCACAGCGCAAACCTTTCGGCAGAGAAAGCCGTTTTCTCGCCGAGCTGATTAAAGCGCTCGCCGCGTTTTCAATCCTGCCGTATACAGACGAAGCGGAGCAGCTTTATCAGTCTTGGACAGCCAAACAAAAGCGGGTCGGTCCGAACGACTGCCGAATTGCGGCAAGCGCCCTTCTTGCCGGGTTCACGGTTGTCACTTGCAACGCTAAAGACTTTTCGACGATCCCCGGCGTCGCCTGGGAAGACTGGAGCCGGCCTTAAGACGCCGCGATGAGACGCCGCCGGGCAGTGCCCGGCGGTTTTTTTGCCGCCCCTTGACATGCCTCTTTTTTCTTGGTATACTGCACCTAGAAACCGGAGGTAACTGATGCGGCGAGACCTTGCCAGCGGCGACCTGCCCGCCTTGATCCTGGCCGTCCTTGCGGGCGGCCCCAGCCACGGCTACGCCATCGCCCGCAGCGTCGAGCGCCTGAGCGGCGGGGCTTTGCACCTGAAAGAAGGGACACTCTACCCGGCCCTGCGCGTTTTGGAGCAGGACGGCTTTTTGTCGGGAGAATGGCAGCCGCAGCCCAAAGGCGCAGACCGCAAAGTCTACACCCTGACCGAGCGCGGGGAAGCGGAACGCGCCCGGCGCACCCAAGAGCTGCACGACTACGCGACGCTCATCCACACCATTTTAGGGAGAACCGGCCATGCTCAGCCTGCTTGACGGCTATTTAGAACAAGTCGCCGCCCATCTGTCCGCGCTGCCCGCGAAGCGCCGGGCCGACGAGCTGCGCGAGATACGTCAGCATTTACAGAACGCAGTGACGGCCAACCGTGAGCGCGGGCAATCCGAGGATGAAGCCGCGCAAAACGCTGTCTTGCAGTTCGGCACGCCCGAAGATGTAGGCGGGCGATTGGTCTGGGCGTGGCGGCGGGCGCGAATGCGCCGCCTGCGGAAAGCAGCGGCATCTGCCGGGGCCGGGGCAGCGGGCGCGATGCTGCTGGGCAGCCTGCTTTGCCTGGCGGGAAATCCGACGACGAGCGAAGTGTGGTGCCATAGTACCCCCGGCCACTGTTATTTCTACCTTGTTCCGCACTCCGACCCGCTGGAGTTTCGGATTGACCATGTTCGGGGCGAGGTCGGCATCACGTTCGGACGCTTTGGATACATCCACTGAATTTATGCGTTATTTTATGCGTCGGCTCCTGCGTTTCGGTGATCAGCCAGCGCGTCGTCGAACCACGCGCTGAAGCCGGGATAGCGGCGCTCGGCGGCAAGCTCCGGCGCGTCCAAGCCTTCCAGCACCAGCACCGCTTTCCCCGTGCCGTCCATCCCCTTGTCGAAGCAGGCGACGGCGTCCATGTCCAGCCGTCTGGCGAATGCCACCAGCGTCCGGCCTTGAAGCCGGGCCGCGACGCGGGCGGTCTCGGCGGCGATTTCCGCGTCTTCCAGCATCTCCCACGGCGCAAGGCTGTCCGGCGCGTCGTCTACGGTGAGTTCTTTCTGCTTTTTCTTGAACATAAGCCGTTGTTCGCGGCGTGCGTCTTGGTTTCCTGCTTGGGGAGCGTCCAGAGGTCACGGGGCTGAACCCCCGTGCTTTAAAGGGCAACTCCCCGCCTGCGCGGGCACCAACTTCGTTGGACTTGAAGCTTCGCCCGCGAATTATTCTTCGCCCGCGAAGGCGGGAGCTTGCCTTTTGAAGCACGGGGGTTCAGCCCCGTGACCTCTTGACGCTCCCCACTGTCCTCGTTCCCGTTTGACTTCCTTTCCCGCCGTGTGCTATACTTGACGCTGAGGATGCCCTGGTGGTGGAATGGCAGACACAGCGGACTTAAAATCCTCCGGGGGCAACCCCGTGCGGGTTCGAGTCCCGCCCAGGGCATCACAAGTTTTAGAAATCAAGCGGCAGCGAGGCAGGACGCGAGGGAATAGATTCCTCTCGCTGCAAATGTCGTCCTTTGGACGAAGGAGCAGGAAATGCTCTCGGTCGCAGTCTTGCGTCCGAAGGACGACATTTGCAGCGAGAGGAATCTATTCCCTCGCTTCTTTCTTCGCACAAGGAGAGGCACTTTCCACGCCCCGCCCGTGTTCTAAAGACATGGCAAGACACACGGAAACGCAGTCCCGCGAGGACTTCCACTGCCCCCTGTGCGAGCGGTCCGGCGACTTTCTTTCCCCCAGCAGGCACCATCTCGTGCCGAAGTCGCGGGACGGGGTAATCACCGTGGACATCTGCGCGGATTGTCACCGGCAGGTTCACGCGCTGTTTACATTGGTGGAACTCGAGCGCGAATACAGCAGCGTTGACGCGCTGAAACGCAGCGAGCCGATGCAGAAGTGGATACGGTGGGCCGCAAAGCAGAGCGGCGGACGGGTGGCGGTGCGAGCGTCGCACGCGAAACGAAACAGTTATCAGAAAGCGAAGAATTATGGCGCAGTCTAATGGTTCAAGTAGTGGTTACGATGTAGATTTGATTGTCATCGGCGGCGGGCCGGGCGGCTATCCGGCGGCGATCCATGCCGCGAAGATGGGCGCAAGCGTGGTTTGCATTGACTTCGACAATGCCGGCGGGACATGTTTGAATTGGGGCTGCATTCCGACCAAGACCATGATCGGGTCGGTCGCCGCTTTGGAGCAGGCGCGGCACTTCGCCGACTTCGGCCTGACCATCGGCGGCGAAATCGGCTTTGACATGAATGCGCTGATGGCCCGCAAAGACAAAGTGGTCGGCACCCTGGTCGGCGGGGTCGAGTTTTTGTTCAAGAAAAACAAAGTGCGGTTCATCAAAGGCAAAGGCAAGATGACCGACCCGCACACGGTGGAAGCGGCGACCGAAGACGGCAAAACCGAGCGGATCACGGCGGCGTCAATTATTTTGGCAACGGGCAGCGTGGTCGCGAAGCTGCACCCGTCTATTCAGGTCATCGGCGGGGACACTGCCGACGCCGATGTGTTTGTGGATAACCGGGAAGTGAAAAACCGCAAGGCGGCGGGGACGCTCGGCAACACGACCCTGTGGACTTCCAACGAGGCGGTTTCGGCGCTGGAAGTGCCCAAAAAGCTGGTGGTGCTCGGCTCCGGCGCGGTCGGCACCGAGTTTGCCTACACTTACCGGGGGCTGGGCGCGGACGTGACCCTGATTGAGCTGCTGCCGAACATTGTGCCGGCGGCGGACCCGGACCTGTCGGTCGAGCTGGCGAAGCTGCTGACCAAAGCGGGCGTCAAGATTATGACCTCGACCAAAGTGGTCGCGATTGATGTGCCCGGCAAAAAGCTGAAGTATGTGACCGAAAAAGGCGACGGCGAAATCGAGTTCGACAAGCTCTTAATCGGGGTCGGCCGGCGGGCATACACCGACGGCCTCGGGCTGGGCGAAGCGGGCGTCTTTTTCGACCGCAAGATTTTGGTGGACGAGTACATGCGGACCAATGTGCCGCATATCTACGCCATCGGCGACGCCGCCGGCGGGGGCCTCGCCCATGTGGCGACCCGCGAAGGCGAAGTCGCCGCCGAGAACGCCCTCGGGCATTCGGTCAAGATGGACTACACCGCTGTTCCGTACTGCGTTTACACCGAACCCGAGATGGCCTGGACCGGACTGACCGAAGCGCAGGCGAAAGACGCCGGGTACGATGTCAAAGTCGGCAAGTTCACGTTTAAATCGCTCGGCAAGGCGATGGCGATCAACGAGAATGTCGGGCTGGTGAAAATCGTCACCGACGCCAAATACGGCGAGATTTTAGGCGTCCACATCGTCGGCCCCCACGCGACCGACCTGATTCACGAAGCCTGCGTCTCGATCAAATTGGAGTCTACGATTGACGAGCTGATGCACACCATCCACGCCCACCCGACCTTGTCGGAAGCCGTCATGGAAGCCGCCCAGGACGTGAAGGGCGAAAGCGTCCACAAGTAGGTTACAAGCAGCAAAAGCCCGCGCCGATGGCGCGGGCTTTTTTGCTGTTCCCTCACGCCAAAGCGCTTACGGCTGCGCGGCGATTTCCAGCGCTTTCGCCAGCACGGGGTCGCGCCCGGCGGCCAGGTCAGCGACAGTCGGTACGACTTCAATATCCGGGTGGATGCCGATGCCTTCAAACGGGCTGCCATCGGGGAAGAACTCGCGCTTGGTGCTGACCCGGAACGACATCCCGTTGCCGAACTCGTAAGAATAGGGCTGTCCGCTCCTGCCGCCGGTCGTCTCGCCGATCAGCGTCCCGCGCTTGTTGTCGTGGAACGGCACCAGGAAGTCCTCGCAGGCGGAAAAGCAGCCGCCATCCGTCAGCAGGAGCAGCTTTCCTTTGTATAGAGGAGGCTCCGGTGTGTTGGAGGAGGCCGGCCAATACAGGTGAGGATGATCGGCAATGTTGGCGTAAGCTTCTTTGTAAGCTCGCTGTTCACCTGACAAAGAGGAACCATACTGCTTCAGTTCCTGCGCTCGTGCGTTAAAGATACCGACGTTCAGCGGGGAGGCTTCCGCCCAGAAGCGGTAGGGCCGGTCCATCAGTGCATCTACCAGATCGGAAGGCGTACTGCCCCCGCCGTTGCCGCGCACATCTATGATCAGCGTCTTGGCGTTTTGGAACTGCTTCACAAAGGCAAGCGCGGACTGTTCGTACTGCGCTTCGTCGAAGCTGGGGATGCTAATGTAAGCGATGCTGCCTTCCTGAAGCCAGCGACCTTCAGTGGCTTTCTTAGGCAGCGGCTTCTGCACGTCACGATCCACGGTGATCTTCGCACCGTCTGCCGTTGTCAATGTAAAGCGCAGCGGAAATAACTCCGCATGATTGAACAGGCTGCGGCGCGTCGTCCGATCATCGGACTCCGCGAGATACTTTCTTTGCTGCTGGAAGAACGCCTCAAGCGGCGCTCCATCTATGGCAGCGATAACTTGGCCCGGTTTCAGATCGGCAACGCCGCTGCGGATGATCACCCACTGTCCCTCGGAATAACGGGCGCGAAACCCAAGCGACTGCCCGTAGTTCTTGTCCAGCCATTCATCAAAGAAGCCGGTGTGGCCGTTGTGCAGTCTCGCCATGAACTCAATCGTCGCCAGGTCAAAGCCGAGGCGGTCGGGAGCGGCCATCGCGGCATCGAGGTAATGGCGATAAGCGGCGTCCAAGTCTAGGTCCGGCGCTCCCTGCCAGTGGGCGAAGTAAAGCGGGATGGCGGCGTAAATCTTGGACGCGATAAACGCTCGCTCGCTGACGCTGATTTGGCTGTCATGTGTTGTCATATCGTGTAAAAGTTATCATACAAGGTTTTGATGCGACCAGGTGCGAGTGCGCCGGACGATACGAGACGTGTAAGAAACTCGCCGAACCGCTCCTGCGGAACAGAATAATTTCCTGACTTCATTAGGGCATACAAAGCCACAGCCAGGACATGCATCCCATCATCACTCTCCTTCCAGCGCTCGCGCGGCTCTTTGGCAAGGGCAAGACGTTCACTAGCAATTTGTTCCAGCGCTTGAACGCAATCTTCTTCCACAAATCCCTCAAAGCTGTTGTAGCCAAACGCAGGGTTATGATGCTCGATCTTATCCATGAGGAACTTGTCCTGTTTCAGCGCCGACACAACCGCCCACATTTCTTGCAGACGCTTGGGGCTGGCTTCGAAGCCGAACGGCGGGTGCATTAGCTCGTGAACGGCATTCCGAAGGATGGTCTCCGCAGAATAGTCCACACCCGTGAGAAATCGCTGGCCGGTGATTTTGATGCCGTGCGGCTTATTGAAGTAGAGAAGGTAAATTGTTACCGCGCGGGAAGGAAGAGCAAAGCCAAGCACCCGTTCATCCTCGGCAACCACATCGTAAGCCGGCACTTGCGTTTGCAAAGAGTCAATTTTTTGCTGAAGGACAGGCAGAATCTCCTGCTGCCAGTACGTCTCAAACTGGATCGCTTGCAGGAAGCGGAAGATGACCGTAAGGTCCGGCCGGACCGCAAGGTAGCTGTGCCAACTGTCGTCATCATAGTAAGGTGTCTTCTTAAACGCCGCTTCCAATTCACTGCTTTCCTGAACCGTCTGAAGCAAATCCGTCAGATTCCGGGGTGCTGTAGAAGAAAAAAGCAGAGAAAGAAAAGGGCCGATCAGACCGCCTTCTTGATCCTTGATCCGGCGCTTGACATTTGCGAGCGCGTGCCGCGCTTCCGGTGTCAGCTTCGGCGCAAGTGAGTGATACTCTTTTTGGTAGTAGTCCACATAGTAGGGATCGCCCGTCAGCATGTTCAAGCAGCAAAGCGTGTCAAACACAAAAGACGGAGCGATATGCCATTCTGTCGCCATGTGATTTTTTCCTTTGAGCGGCTTCTTGCCGCTGCTTTGAAGAGGCGCGAAAGGCAGTGCGGAAAGACCGAGCAGCACCTGTCCCTGCCGGCTCAGGAACCGCCGCCGTGATAAGCTGAAAGACATACTGCCTCCACGAGTCAGAAAATAAGAGGCGAGTCTACCTGCAATTCTGCGGATTGTCTTGCACCAAAGAAACTCTGTTGCACAGAATTAGCTTCAGGAAAAACGCAGTCAGGCTCGGAATGCGGCTCGGTAGCAGGCCGGCGTCAGCCCAACAAGGGATTTAAAGGTTCGGGTGAAATGACTTTGATCGTGAAAGCCGGCCAGGAGAGCGATCTCGCCGAGCGAAGCCTCGGAGACGGCCATTTGACGGGCGGCAAACTCGACACGAAGATGCCGGACATATTCGCCGGGGGTACAGCGGTAGTGCCGACGAAACTCCCGTGCGAGATGCACCGGATGGATGTCCACAGATTCGGCAACAGAGCTGAGTGTTATGCCTTGCAGGAAAAGCGCCGCCAGCAGTTCTCTCGCTTCTTCCAGCCAGCGGGGGGGCTTTGCCGTCCGGTTCCGGGCTGACTGCCGGGACGTCTGAGCCAGCAGTTCCAGTGCAATGCCCTCCATTGCCAGCAAGGACGCCGTATCCGGCTGCCTAAATTCGTGGTACAATCGCGCGGCCAGCCAGGCGTGTGTGTCACTGTGCGACCACTGCGGCGCAGAAAGAGCCAAAGATAGCTCGCTCACTCTGGCTGCACAGCGCGGCTCAATCTCCACATTGAAAAGTTCAGATTTCACGGAATGAAACTGGTCAAGATGCACGTCACCCGCCGGATGAAAAATCAGCGTTCCTGCGGCGCAATCGCTTGTCTGCCGCGTACAAGTTTCAGCGAACCGTCCACTTCGGACAAGGCAGAAATAGGCATTTTCGTGCGAATGAGCCGCAATTCTGCTGCTCGGCTGATAACGGGACACATTCAAATGAAAGCCGTTAATCTGCCGTTCCTGTACCATCTCACCGAAAAACGATCTCGCAGGCAACCGGGAGGGAGAGTGCTGCTTCACTTTGTTCTGCTTTCTCATTAAAATTTGCGCGGAAGCAGGTGAGGGCTTTTTCGGTCTCGACCTGCCAAACGCAGTTGGACAGATAGGGCTTGAATGAGAACGCTCATTGTACCCCACTCGCCGCTTACTCGTCTTGTACGGGGGTAACAATCTTGGTCTGAGGTTTGCCTACGGCTTTCTTAACGCTTTCAAAGTCTCGCGGATGGTCTGGACAGAGTCAGGGGACAAGGCAGGAAGCGCGTCTGCCTCTTTTTGGGTGCGGGTGAGGTCGCAGTAATCGGCGGCAAACTGTACGGGGTTGGCGGTCAAGGACCGTTTGAGGTAGTCTGGACCGTGAGCGCGAACCAACGCTTTGCACATCGCGTATCCGGCGTAGTACAACGGGTTTTGCCACGACCAGTCAAACCCCAGCGGATATAAGTCTGCGAATGAGACGGTTCCGTCCCGGCTCAGGCGGTACAGCAGTGTGTCCAGCAGCAGGAAGTCCACCAGCATCCGGTCATCGTTGTCGCGCTTCGGCGCGAGCATTTTCTGAATGAACGGGCCGCCCGGCGCGAAGTCCTCCACATCGGAAAAGTAAGTCGCAGTCCCTTCCATGAACAGGCTTTCCAGAAGCGAGTAAACTTCCTGCTGACGCGGAGACAGCTTTTGGAGGTCGCTCTTCTCATGCGGATAGCACAAAAACTGGAGATTGTGAAACAGCTCGTGCTGCACAGTGTAAACAACCCCATTCTCATCTCCATCATAGAAATGCAGGCCGACATAGAGGTTGTGGGGATCGGTTGCCCAGCCGGCGGCGGGACTGCCGACGATGAAGTGGACGGTGACGCTGAGGGTTTGGTCAGGCGACAGCATCCGACCTAGCTTTTGCGCGAGACGGCTTCGTATCGCGTCCTGGTCTGTTTCCAGGCGCTGAAGCAAATGGCTGATCTCGGCTCTTTTTCGGCTGACCCGACCCCAGCGGAACGCATCGTCTGCATTGGGAACGCCTGCTTTTTCCTGCTGGAGCGACTTCAGCATGCTTTCCAGTGTGGAGGCAGGCTCACGCCCTTTGACTTTTTCCAGCACAGCCTGCGTCGCGGGGAGCGA
This sequence comes from Capsulimonadaceae bacterium, assembly GCA_965246745.1. GTDB lineage: Bacteria > Armatimonadota > Armatimonadia > Armatimonadales > Capsulimonadaceae > JANXMY01. Next base: position 2,434,865 of record OZ251980.1, on the reverse strand, counting down.
TTCCCAAGCAGATTCGGCACGGGGAAGATCGCCGTTCGGTTCGAGCAGCGCCAGAGTCATTTGGGCGTTGGCAAAATCGAAGGTAAGCATGACTTGCTGCGGGGCGGTAGGTGTCGGCATAGCTAAGGACCTTGTGGGAAGAGACTTCTGAGCTGCGCTTGGCACAGCCAAAGCGACAAACAGAGCGAACGCGGCAAAGAAGCATTTGGACAACAGCAGAGTTCCTTTTTGAGAGCTTGGTAAGAAGTACTGAATTGTACCCGCTCGCCGCTTACTCGTCTTGTACGAGAATGATCTTTTTGGTCTGTCGTTTGCCTGGGGCTTGGCGGCGGAACTCGGCGGGGGTTTGCCCGGTGAGGCAGCGGAAGGTTTTGGTGAAATGGCTTTGGTCGGTGAAGCCTGCGTGGTGGGCAATCACGCCGATCGGGGTGTCGCCGGACAGCAGCAGGCGGCAGGCATACTCCACCCGCAGGCGGCGGACGTAGTCGCCCGCCGTGCAGCCGTACTCGCGCCGAAAGAGACAGGCGAGATGGGCGGGGTGGACATCAGCCGCCTGAGCAAGCTGCTCCAGTGAAAACGCCGACGCGAACTCGTCGTGCAGGCGGTCCTTGACGGCGCGGAGCCAGCGGGGCGGCCCGGCCTCGGCGGGCAGGAGGAGGCGGGCGGACTCGGCGACCAGCTCCAAAGCGAGACCTTCCAGCGAGAGCGGCGAAAGCGCGTCCCGGCGGCGGAACTCGGCATGCAGGCGCGTCGCCAGCCAGCGCGGCAGGCCGTCCGAACAGGCCCGGCCCCGGTCCAGACCGGCGGCGCTCAGGCGCTCCTGCCAGCCGGTGCCGATGAATTCCAGGTGGAAGCTGCGGCCTTCCGGCTCCGGCCAGTGGGTCGCGTGCGGCTCCCCGGCGGGCAGGAAAACAAGCGTATCCCGCCCGTGCGTCTGCCCCGGCACGGTCTCGCAACAGGAGCCGTCCAGGACAAAGTAAAAGAACGGCGCGTCGTGCGTGTGCCGCTCGGTCCGGCAGCCTTCAGGGTAAACGGACTCGGTGAAAATCAGCCCGGCGCAGTCCAGCCGGGCCTGCGTCTGACCGAACCCCACGCCGGGCAGCCGGCGTGTCACATCACTTCTCATCAGCTTTCTTTCTCACTGAGATATTCCAGCGCTTTGCCGGTTTCCACCTGCCAGACGCAGTTGGACATGCAGGGCTGGAAGCCGAGGGCGTGGTTGATGCCGGTTCTCTTCGGCTTTCATAAACGAGACGATGCCGCTTGCGATTATCTCGGTGCGGTCCGGGTTCCGGCCGACCGGTGCATGAAGGCCGACAAACGGCGGAACATTTTTGAGCCACGCGACCGTTTCTTCCAGCGGTGCCGGCGGGTCATCGGGCAGGGTTTCCGCCCGTGCCCGGTTGAAGTGCCGGTTCGCGGCGGCGTATTCGGCGTCGGCTGCGCCGGCGAAATCGAACAAAGAAATGAGCGAAACGGCAGCAATGGGAAGCATCGAAATGAGCTTCCTTTCGGGTCGTATGTTTGCTTGTTCGCGCTTGTTTATCGGATTTCCTGCGTTTGAGCTTTCAATGAAACGGGCATAGAATGGCATCCGTGACGGTTCTTAAGTTGCGTTCTTAGGTTACGTTTCCAGATTCGGCTCTTAGGAGGACATTCTCATGATCAGCAAGCTCTCGCCGGTGCAGGTGCTGGCTTTTTCGGCAATTCTCGGCTTTGCCGTCTTCGGCGCGGCGGGCTGTGCTCAAAAAGATGACACCCCGGCGCCGGTGGTTGTCACCCCGGCCCCGCGCAACACGACGGTGGTGGTGCCCGGCTCGCCCGCGCCGCCCGGACCCGCCGGTGCGCCGGGCGCTCCCGGACCCGCCGGCGCTCCCGGCCCGTCAGGCGCTCCCGGCGCACCGGGGCCGTCCGGCGCTGCCGGCGCACCGGCCCCGTCCGGCCCGTCGGGCGGCACAACCGGCGGGTCCGGCATGTAGACGCCTGCCGATGATCGCACACGCGCCCGGCTTTCATTCCGAAAGCCGGGCGTTTTGCGTGTGTTTTGCGACAAATAAAAAACGCGGCACGGGTCGTTTTTCTTGTGTCCGCCGCGCCGGCCCCGCAGAGCAGTTGTAATCGCGGCCGTCTGCTGCCGGAGTCTGCCTTGCGCGAGCGCCGCCGTCTGCGTTTCGGCTGCTGTTGACTTCGCGCCGGAGCTATGATATAGTATATTTACGTTCGCAAAAGTTAAAAGCGTGAACAAAGCGGCAGCCGAAAGGGCTGGCGCTTTTTTTGTTGACTCTTTTTCCTCTTTTCGCCCCCGCACCGAACCGATTTCCCCTTTCCGCGCGTCTTTCTATCAATGGAACACGCCCTGACCCGCCGGTGGGACGCCGGCATAGTACGCTGCCTGTCGCGGGACGAGCGCGAGGAAGCCTCGTGGATTGCGCGGGCGCGGGCCGGCGACGACAGCGCGTACCGCTGGCTGCTCGGGCGGCACCGCGCCCGGATTGTCCGCCTGGCCGCCCATGTCCTGCATTCTTCGGACAGCAGCGAGGCGGAAGATGTGGCGCAGGACACGTTTGTCCGGGCCTTTCGGCAGCTTTCCCAGTTTCGCGGGCCGGGCGGCTTCTCGGCCTGGCTCTGCGCTATCGCTGTCCGGCTGTGTTTGGACCGCCGCCGCTCCGCCCGCGTCGGGCGCGAAGTGCCCGCCGACTCCGCCCCCGAGGCGGCTGTTTCCGACCCGCCCCCCGACACGCGGCTGCTGGTTGACGCCCTGCTTGCCCAATTATCCCCGCCGATGCGGGCCGCACTGGTGCTGCGCGAGATGGAAGGCTTTGAGTACGACGAGATTTCCCAGATGCTCGGCATCCCGGTCGGCACAGTCCGCTCCCGCCTCCATGCCGCCCGCGCCCGGTTCCGGGAACTGTGGACCGCCGCCGAAACGGAGACCGACTCCCATGTCTAGCCCGATTTCCGGGACGCCCCCCACCCTTGCCGATGCCCTGCGAGCCATGCCCGTGCCCGCCGTCTCCGCCGAGTTCGACGACAGTGTTCTCTGCGCCCTCCTCGCCCCGCCCTCGTGGCGGCGTCGGCTGTGGTCGGCCTCGCAGCCGCTCCTGCTCGGGGCCTCGGCGTCGCTCGCCGTCACCCTGCTCCTGCTTCATTTCACCCTCAGCGCCCCGGTCGCCGCGCCCGTGCCGACGCCTGCCGCGCTGGAAAGCCTCGCCGCCGCCCCGCCCGCGCCGCCGCTGCCGTCGGTGGACGCGCTTCTGGACCGACCCGGCCTCTGCGCCGGCTCCCTGACGCTTGCGCTGAACGACCCGCCTGCGCCCGAAGCCGCCCCGCGTCCGCCCGCCCCGCGCCGCCGGGCCGCCGTCACCTGGCAAAGAACACTGATTGCGTAATGCTGCCCCCCCGCCCCAATTCTGGGGAGCCATATGGATAAGAAGGGCGCAGCAAGCAGCGCCCCTATGGGTTCTTTTTCGGCTCCCCAGAATTGGGGCGGGGGGGGTACTTCTGGAAACCACCCTATGAACACCCCAAAACTCCGACTGACCCTGCTCGGCATCGCCGCCGGCATTTTGCTGGCTTTGCTCGTCGCGCCTCAGACCCGCTGGCTGGTGCACCTGCAAGCGCTGACGGTGCTGCATCAGTACCGAGCAATCGGGTGCGAGTCCTACAGCCGTTCCCCAGCAGGCGACGCTCGCGCCTATGACGCCGTTGCCGCACGCCACCCCGGCGATTTTGACATTCAGTACGCACGGGCGGCGTTCAGCGGAAATGTTTCGCCCGAAGCAAATCTGCGGGCGCTGACGCAGCGCTTCCCGAACCGCCCGATGCTCTACGCTAACCTTCTGCGCGAAGAAAGCCGGAAGCCGCTTTTAAGCAGCGCCGCTGCATCCAAGTTGTCCGGCGACGCCGTGCCTCCGACCGTGATGCCGGGCGCATCCCCACCGGAGATCGCGGCCTATAACTGGGACGCATCGGCAGGCGAGCGGACCGACCCGAGCAACGCCTACTTTCCCTTGATGCTGGCTTATGGCCTGTTCGCCGCGCACCGAAACGCCAACGCGCTTGCCGCTATTAAACGCGCAAGTGACAAGCCCTACTGGAACGAATATCTCACCGAAAACGTGCAGGCCAAGTGGCGGCTGCACACTGTAGCCTTCGGCGACCCCGGCGCGATACCGCAGGCAGCGGTTTGGTCTTCCGAGATGCTGCCTGAATACCAGCGTTTACGGGATGTCGCCCGGATCGTCGTGTATCAGGCCGTCTTGAAAGAGCAGGCCGGGCAGCGCGAAGGCGGTTATGAACTCAGAGAAGACTTGCGCCGATGCGGTGATCTGATGCGCGTTCAGTCTACAACGCTGTTGGGGTCTTTGGTCGCCAGTAATATTACGCGGATTTCAATGAGCCGCCCCGGCGGCGCTCCGACGCTTGGAAACGAACCCTGGGACGCGACCGAAAAAATCTCGCAGCAGCGCTTGGACGCCTACTGCGCGTATGTGACGAAGATCGGGCACCCAAACGCGGCGCGGCGAGCGAGGGACGAAGAAGCAGCCCGGCGCAGCCTGCAAAACTTCAGCACTGGCCAACAGATGCTCAAGCCCATTGGGTCACTACAGCAACTAATCTATTGGTGGACGGCAGGTGTCGGGCTGTTGCTAAATATCGCCTGGTTGCTGACTTTGGGATTGCTGGCCGCCGGGTGGACACAGGTGAAATTTGCACCGAGGCCGCCGATTGGCTGGAAAACTGTGCTGCTCCACTGTCTACTTGCCGTCGGCGCGTGGCTCGTGCTGGCGCTGCTGTATGTCTGCGTCGGCATTGCTTGGCTCACCTTTGTCTACCATGACGCAGTTGACTGGCCGCCGCAGATTGGTATCGGCAGCGCGTTTCTCCTCCTCACCGCAAGTGTCGGCTATGGCTTGCACCGCCTGCCGCATGCCCGACGTATCGCGGTTCTAAGAACGGCTCTTCTGCTGCCAATGCTGGTTGGAGCCGCTTACGGCCTATACTGTCTGGTGCAGTGGACCGCCTGGCCGCTGGCCGAAATCCCGCAGGGTCTGCGAACGCTGTTGGGCCTGGATGGAAGCACCGATTCGGACACGGAACAAGCGCCTCAAACACGGATGCTGTGGCTGTGCGTCGCCGCCGTGCTGCTCGTGCCGCTGCTGCTGATTGTCACGCTCGGCATCGTCGCCGGGGTCAAACGCGCGTCGCTGCCCGATACGCTGACAGCCGGGTTTCGCCAGCTTGCGGTTCCGATAGCCTGCGTCCTAGTCATTGCTTACGGCGGCGTTTTGCTGGGAACTGTTCGGCAGGAGCGGCGCGTGGCCGATTTCGATCAGCAGATGGTCACGAACAGCGGGCGCTATTTCGCCGCGCAGGCCGGGCAGCCGTGGCCGGGGCCGGCGAAGTGACGCAGGATTTCGCTGCGCCCGTGCCGAACTGACGCCGTATGCCTAAGACTGCGGATTTATCGCGCTTTTTTACGAATGCTGACCGGAGCGTGTATGCGCTGACCAATCTGCCCGAGGAAGTGGTGGCCTACTTATTCGCCCGCTATTCGCGCTCCCGGCTGTCCCTGCGCGACGACCTGCGAGGGATGATTGAAGCGGAAGATTTGGGGGCGCTGATTGGGGCCGGCACGACCGACGACCCGCGCGGCACGGCGGGCCTCCAAGAAAAGGCGCGGGCCTTTGCCGAAAAGTATGTGCTGGGATACGGGCATTCGTCCGTTTCGGAGCACTGCGTCGTGCATCTTGCGCTGGAAGACATCAGCATACTCGCGTCGAAGCTGATTGAAGACGCCCGGCTGGCGTCGTTTACCGAGAAAAGCACCCGGTATGTGGCGTTTGACCCGTCGAAAGTGTATACCCCGGAGCGCGTCTTAGCCGAGCCGACGCCGGCAGCGGCCTACACGGCCTCGGTGCGGGGGCTTTTGGACGCCTACACGGGCTGGACCGAGGACGTAGTCGCGCAGGTCAAGGCGCGGACGCCGCGCACGGACAAGCAGACCGAGCGGGGGCACGATGCCGCCGCGCGGGCGACGGCATTTGACATTCTGCGGTATCTGCTGCCGGCGGCGACGTATACCAATGTCGGGCTGACGGTGAACGCCCGCACTTTGGAGCATTTGATCACCAAGCTGCTGTCGCAGCCGCTGGAAGAAGGGCAGGCGCTGGGCCGGCGCATGAAAGAAGAAGCCCGGCACGTTGTCCCGACCCTTTTGAAGTACGCGGACTTGAACGCTTACCGGGCCGAAACAGCGTCGGCGATTGACGCCCTGGCGCGGGACGTGCTGGGAAGCCCCCCTACCTCCAACAAAGGAGCCGGGGAGGCCGTCTCCCTGGTTTTTTCCGACCCGGATGCCGACAATCGCCTTGTCGCCGCGATTTTATACGGCGCGTCGGGCCTGCCGATGGACGCGCTTTTGGCCCGAGTGGCGGGGCTGGAACAAAGCGTCAAAGAGCGCGTCATAGACGAATATCTGTCGCGCCGGGGCAGGCACGATGCGCCGGGGCGTGCCCTGGAGCGATTAGGCTGCACGGTGGAGATGACGCTGGATTACGGGGCGTACCGGGATGTACAGCGGCACCGGATGGCGACGCAGACGACGCAGGCGCTGTCGCCCGCGCTGGGCTTTGCGAAGCCGCCCGAAATAGACGAGTTCGGGTACGGCGAGCGTTACGAGGCGCTGATGGCGCAGTCTGCCGAAGCCTACAGGCAGCTTTTTGACGCCGGGCTGACGGACGAAGCCGCGTATGCGCTGCCGCTGGCGACAAAAATCCGCGTTTTGTTCACCTGGAACCTGCGCGAAGTCGCCCACTTTGTCGAGCTGCGCTCCGCCCGGCAGGGGCACCCGTCGTACCGCCGAATCGCCCAGGAAGTTTTCTACGCCGCCGCCGAGACATATCCGCTTGTTGCCCGCTACCTGCGGCCCAACTTAAACACTTATGCCCTCACCCGTGAATAACCCGAGACCCGTGAATAACCCGGACGAAACTGAGCTTCCCGACGATGCCCTGATCGCCCGGCCCGGACAGCGGCCCGGCGGCCCGCCGCGCCGGGTCTGGGTCGCGCTGGCGCTGCTGGCGATCCTGGTGCCGGCGGTTTTGACCGGCCTCGGGGCGCTGACCGCGCCGCCGCATGTTAAGCGCATTCCGACCGGCCGCTTGGTCTATCTGGAAGCCGATGCGCCGTCGGAAAAGACCACCACCCTGCGCGGGCTGTTTGCGGTCGGCGCAGACGGCACGAGCCGCCTGCTCCAGCATGAGGCCGAGCCGCAGGACACCGACGGCGGGGAGCGCATCTGGATCACGCAGCCGGCGCTGTCGCCGGACGGCACGCAGGTCGCGTTTGAAAAGCAGCTTATCACGCTGCGCGACGACAAGCAAAGCGTGGTCAGCCAAATCTGGGTCATGCCGCTGGCCCCCGGCGCCGAGGAGCATCCGCCCCATTTGGTGATTGATCTCACCGCAAGCAAGCTGAAGCAGATCGCCGGGCTGGCGTGGGACTCCGACTCCTCGCTGCTGTTCCTCGAAGACGGCGACTCGTACAGTGTCCCGACCGACACCGCCGAGCCGCCGCTCCGCACCCCCCTGCCGCTGCACGGCCTTGTGCTGTCTTTGAACCCGGAGCTGTCGGCAACCCGCTTTCCGGTGCTCACCGAAGCCGGCACTTTCGCTTACGGCGTGCAGACCCCGGCGGGCCTGCAAGTGCTGACCCAGGTGAAAGCGCAGACCGCGCTTGGCCCCGCCGCCCGGCTGTTCGCCTTGTCGCCCGACGGCACCCAAATCGCCTTTGTCCCGCCGGACCGGCCCAAAACAATCCGGGTGTACGATGTCGCCGCCGGAACCGTCGGCCCGGACATTCCGACCCGCTGGGGATGGTCGGTCTTCGGCCGGCGCGAGCTGACCTCGCTCCGCTGGTCTCCCGACGGCTCCCAAATCGCCTACACCGTCTCAAAGCCCCCGGTCCCCGAAGATGAGCTGTTCGCCGTCACGCCCGCCACCGGGCAGGTGGTTCAGCTCCCCTACCGCACCGGGCGGGCCGGGTGGGACTGGGGGCGGGATGAGAAATAACGGAATTCGAAGCCCCGCCGTGCGTGTCCCCGCCGTGTATGTTCCCGCCGTGAACGGCAGGTCTGGACGCGCGGACGCGAAACGCCCTGCGGGCGGGGAAACTTTTTGCGGTCGCAGACCGCTTGGCCGAAGGCCCGCAGACCTGCCGTTCACGACGGGTCCTTTTACATAGATCGTGAGGATGTGCGTTTAGAAAAAATGAAAGCAGGGAGGCGAAAGGAATGCGGCAAAGTAAAGCGGAAGTTCACCTTCATATTGTTTGGGCGACCTGGAAGCGGGAAGCCTTTGTCACCGAAGAGATTGAGCGGGCAGTATACCGCTGTATCGGGAGCGAAGCCCACAAACTCGGCTGCACGGTGCTGGCGATCGGCGGGATGCCGGATCATGTACATCTGTGCCTAAAGATGCCGACGCACCGCGCGATTTCTGCCGTGATGAACCAGGTGAAAGGCGTTTCTTCCCGTTTTGTTCACGACCGGATTTCGCCCGACCTGCCGTTCCAGTGGCAGGAGGGCTACGCGGTATTCAGTGTCGGACCCAATCAGGTCAAGGCTGTTCTTGATTATATCCACAGCCAAAAACAGCACCACCAGACCGGCACACTGCACTCACGCTGGGAAGAAACCGACGAAGAATACCAGCCGAAGGCAAAACGCGCCTAAAACGCGTCTGATTTCTCCCCGCCCGCAGGGCGTTTCGCGTCCGCGCGTCCAGACCTGCCGTTCACGGCGGGAACATACACGGCGAGAACATACACGGCGGGGCCGGTCGCTCTATACTTGTTTGCAGCGGAATTCCGACCGGCCTCAATTCGGGTATAATTCTTCTATGTCCTCGTCGCTGCTGCATGCCGATGAAGAAACCGATGCGGGAGTTTACGCCGCCTACCTGCGGGCGCAGTCCGACACGGATTTGCTTGACATCGCGCTGCATCTTGACCCCGAAAAATACCCCGCCCGGTGCGACAGCGCCGGGCGTGAGCTGCGCCGGCGCGGCCTCGGGCACGGCCCCGCGTATACCGCCGCCGAGGCGATTGTTCGGCGGCTGGCGGTCGCGGCGCTCGGTGTGGCGCTGGGGGTGCTGACCTTGACCGGGCTGCTGACCCCCGCCGATGCCGCCGGGCCGGCCTGGCCGACCCCGGAGATGCTTCCCGACGGCCTGCCGTTCGGCGAAGTCGCCCGCGTGTTTTTTGTCGCCCTGCTGCGCGGCGGGCTGCTGTGGGGGGCGCATCTCGGCGTCTTCTTGTGGCTGCCCGCCGCCCTCGGCGGCTGGGCCGCGCGGTTCGCCGTTTCCGCCCGGACGCAGGCGGCGCGGGCGGATGTCTGGCGGCTGGCGCTGCTGGGGTTCGCCGCCCTGACACTGGCGCTGTGCGCGGCGTGCGGCCCGCACAGCGCCGTGCCGGGCGTGTTCGCCGCTTCGGACGGGGCGCACTCGGCGTTCGGGCGCAGCCTGCCGCTCTGGGACCCGTTCGCGTCGGCCCCACGCGAGGCCGGGACGTAGCGGGAAGCGTGCAATGAAACACAAACAATGAAGCATAAACAGCGCCGGGCGGGGCCGAAGCCGCTGGCCGAGTACCGGCGCGTGCAGCGCGAAATCCGGGCGATCTTCGACCCGTTCACCGCCAAGCACTGCGCGGCCTGCGCGACCCCCTGCTGCATCAAGCCGACCAAAGTGACCCCGGTGGATGTCGCGCTGGCGGTCGGCCTGGGCCACGGGTTTCCCCATCTAAGCGGCGCGGACCCCTATGCGCCGTCGGTTTCCTATGCCGGCACGCGCTTAAGTCTGCCCATGCTGCCCGCTTCGGACCCGGTTCAAGAGCCGTGCGAGTATCTCTACACAGGCCGCTGCGCGTTTCCCGACGATCTGCGTCCCTTCGGCTGCACGGCTTACGTCTGCGGCCCGATGTACGCCCATCTGCCCGACGACACCCTGCGCCGCCTCCGCCGCTTGATCCGCCAATTAGAAGACGCTCACACGGCCGTTCTGCGCGGCCTGCGCGGCACAGGCCGGATGCCGCCGGGGGAAGAATAGCAGCGTCACTGAAAAAGTTTACAGAGTCACGTTTTTATGCCATAATAGAAGCAGACAAGGGAGCGCTGCGTCAACAGCACTCCCTTCCCATCGGCTACTTCTTGAAGAGCTGGTGGATCGCGGCGATTGCACCAGCAATCGCGGCGACAGTCTGGGCGATGGCTCTGAGCTTCAGAACCTTGCGCCAATTTTCTCGCTTCAAGGGCTTTCCTCCTTTCAGCAAGATTACAAAGGCAGCCTGGCAGGGCTGCCTTTGCTCTTGTATTATACCTCTCTTCTTTGCGCCTCCTCGCTTAACATTTTCGTGACCCAATTCGGCTATAATAGGCCATGAATGTTTCCAAACTCTGCCGTGCGGCATTTGTGCTGACCTTCGGACTTTCGGCGATCACTGCACTGGCGCAGCCGCCCGCGCCGAAGGCGGTGACGCTGCCGAACGGGTGGCGCTTGACGCCCGCCGGGACGCCGATCCCGCTGCCGGGGGACCTGCCGCTCGGCATGCAGTTCAGCCCCGACGGTAAGTATCTTCTCGTCAACACGGCAGGCTACCATGACCACGAAGTTTCGGTCCTTGACCCGGCGGCGCTCAAAGTGACCCAAAGCGTTAATCTCGGCAAGGACTGGGCGGGGATGTGCTTTGACCCGGAAGGCGACGATTTATATGTCTCCGGCGGCGGGACCCCTGACGCCGAGTTCTTAAACATAGCGGCCAAGCTCGGAGCGCCGCCCGCGATGCGGGAAACGTTCCATCACCCCATCCTGCACCTGGGCTTTGCCGGCGGCGTTTTGACCCAAAAAAAGCCGATAGACATTCCCGGCCTGCCTGAGACGCCTAAAAAGAACGTGCGGTTCATTGCGGGACTGGCGACCGGGCCGGACGAGTCGCTGTACGCGGTCAATCTGCAAACCGACACGGTCTACAAGCTGGCGGGGAAGCCGCGCACCGTCGCCGCGTCGGCTGTGGTCGGCTACCGGCCCTACGCGATTGCCCTGTCGCCGGACGGGCAGACCCTGGCGGTCGCCAACTGGGGCGGGCGCTCTGTCTCCTTCCTGCGGGCGAGCGACCTGAAAGAAACCGTGCGGGTGACGGCGGGCAGCCACCCGAACGCGCTGGCCTGGGCGAAAGACGGGCGGCTGTTTGTCGCCAACGGCGGCTCCAACAGCGTCAGCGTGATGTTTGGGAGTGTCGTGCGCGAGACGATCAAAACGTCCCTGTCGCCGGACGATTTAGTCGGCTCGACTCCCGACGCGCTGGCGGTCTCGCCTGACGGCAAGCGGCTGTATGTGGCGAACGCCGACAACAACGATGTCGCCGTGGTGGATATTTCGGACGCGCGGGAGTCGCGGGTCTTGGGCTTTATTCCGACCGGCTGGTATCCGTCGGCGCTGGCGATTGCGCCGGATGGCCGGACGCTGTTTGTCGGCACCGGCAAGGGGATGGGGTCACGGGCCAACCCGGCGGTCACGACCCCGTATGTGGAAACGCAGGGGCGAGCATTCGACTACATCGGCGGTATTCTCAGCGGCACGGTGAGCGCCGTCCGCCTGCCCGACGCCAATGGCCTCCAAGCCTACACGCAGCAGGTGTACGCCAACACGCCCCCTAGCCCCCTAGCCCCCAATAATGGGGGAACCAGATTAGGAGAAAGCGCCCTGCGGCGCATCAAGCATGTCGTGTATATCATCCGCGAGAACCGGACGTATGACCAGGTGTTTGGGGACATCAAAGGCGGCAACGGCGACCCGAGCTTGGTCCTGTTCGGCGAGGCCGTCACGCCGAACGCGCATGCGCTGGCCCAGCATTATGTTCTCCTCGACAATCTGTACTGCAACGGCGAAGTCTCCGAAGACGGGCATGAATGGTGCGACGCCGCTTATGCCACCGATTTCAACGAGCGTGCCTGGCCGAGCGGCTACAGCAAGCGGGGGCAGCCCGACGCCGACCAGCGCCTCACCGACTCCCCGGCAGGGTATCTATGGGACGCCTGCGCCAAGCGCGGCCTGACCTTTCAAGCCTACGGCGAAGGGGCCAGCTTTACGTCGTCGCCCAGCTCGCCGCCGGTGTTCACCGGAGACGCGGGATTGAAGGGCCACGCGTCCGCCGCCTGGAGCGCTATTTCGTTCGACAAGCACGACACCGAGCGGGCCGCGCTGTTTCTGGCCGACCTCCATGCCGCCGAAACGACGGGAAACTGGCCGCAGTTCATCGTGATGTCGCTCGGCGAGGACCACACGCAGGGCCTCAAAGCAGGGAAATACACGCCGTCGGCGCATGTCGCGGCCAACGATCAGGCGCTCGGGCAGATTGTGGAAGGGATTACGAAGTCGCGCTTTTGGAAAGACACAGCGATCTTTGTGATTGAAGACGACGCCCAGAACGGCCCCGACCATGTGGACGCGCATCGGACGGTCGGCCTGCTGATCTCGCCGTATGTCAAGCGCGGCGTCAAAGACAGCACGCAGTATTCCACTGCGTCAATGGTCCGCACAATGGAGCTGATACTCGGCCTGCCGCCGATGACCCAGTACGACCAAGATGCGACGCCGCTGCTGGCCTGCTTCACACGCTCGGCGGACTTCGCGCCCTACGCAAATTCAAAGCCGCAGGTGGATTTGGAAGCGCGGAACCCGGCGGCGGGGGCCGGCGCGGAAGCGTCGGCCCGGCTCGATCTGTCCGCGCCCGACCGGGCCGACCCGGACGCCCTGAACGCGGTCTTATGGCAGGCGCTGAAGCCCGGCGTCCCCCTGCCCGCCCCCGTGCGAAGCGCCCGTTTGGCGCGGCTGTTAGCGAGGGAGTGAACTCCACTCGCTGAATGGCGTCCTTCGGACGAAGAAAAAGACAATCCTGCGTATGGCGGTCTTTCGTCCGAAGGACGCCATTCAGCGAGTGGAGTTCACTCCCTCGCTAACAGCCCAAGCCGCCGGCTTCACTCCTGCGCTTCCAGAAAAGCCGTGACACAGTCGGGGTCCCACTGAACCCCGGCCCCGTCGCGCAGGATCGCCAGCGCCTGGTCGCGGCTCATGCCCTGGCGGTACGGACGGTCGGTGGTCATCGCGGAGAACGCATCGGCGACGGCCAGCAGCCGCGCGATTTGCGGGATTTCAGCGCCGCGCAAGGCCCGCCGGATACCCGCCGCCGTCCCACCGCTCGTGGTGATGGCGGACGGCGGGCAGAGTGTCTTCCAGGCCCGCCACCGACGAAACCATGATCGCCCCCATCTGCGGGTGCTGCTTGACGGCATCGAACTCGGCGGCGGTCAGCGCACCGGGCTTGCGAAGAATGGCATCGGGAACGCCGATCTTGCCGACATCGTGCAGCAGGGCGGCCAGCGCAATGGTGTTTTGCTCGCCGCCGGAAAGCGCCATCCGGCGGGCAATCAGCAGGCCGCATTCCATCACATCTTCCGAATGGCGCAGCGTGTAGCGGTCTTTGGCGTCTACCGCCGTCACCAGGGCATCCAGCAGCGAGAAGCCTTCCACCGTGCGGGCGAGCGACCGGCGCACCCGGTCGGCGGGGCTTTCGGCTTCGACGCCGCTTTTGGAGCGGCGCAGGCGCTCGTCGGCCAGCGCGATCAGCCGGGTTCGGTCGGCTGTCTCGCTCGGGAAAAGCGCCGTGCCGAACGTGACCGAAAGCGGGATCGCCGACGCTTCCCCGTCGGGCTGAAACGTCAAATCGGCAAAGCTTGCGCCCAGGCGGGCGACGATTTCGGCAGCCGCCGCTTGGGCATCGCCGTCGTCCGCTTTGATCGGCAGCAGCAGAATAAACTCGTCGCCGCCGAACCGGGCCAGCGTGTCGTAGGACCGGCAAAGCGCGGACAAGCGGGCTGTGACCGTTTTCAGCACTGCGTCGCCGACCGCATGCCTGTAAGCATTGTTGAAGAATTTGAAGTTGTCTAAATCCAGCATGACGGCGGCGAAGCTCGTGCCGTCCCGCGCGGCGCGGTCCGCTTCCTCATCCAAGCGGCGGTGGAACGCGCGGTGGTTTAAAAGGCCCGTCAGCGGGTCGCGGTCCGCCCGCGCCAGCGCGTCTTCCAGCGCCTGCGCTTTTGCTTCCTCGGCGGCTTTTCGCGCGGTGATGTCCTGAGTCACGCCGATCAAGCGGCGGGAATGGTTGGCGCTGTCGAACAGCACTTTTCCGCTGGCTTCCATCCAGTGCACGCTTTGGTCGGGCCAGATCACACGGTACACGCAGTGATATTCGTGGTGATCCTCGATCGCGTACTGCTGCGCCGCGTAGGCCGCTTCCCGGTCGTCCGGGTGCAGGTAGGTAAGAAACTCGCCGCGCGTCAGGCCGGCAACATCGGGGCGGCCGAAGTTTTGTTTCCACTGGTCGGAGATTTCGACATACTCCTGCGTGTCGAGGTCGAGGTCCCAGGACCCGAGCTTGCCGGCTTCCAAAGCCAGCCGCAGCCGCTGCTCGATCTCGGCCAGCTTTCGGTTCGCTTCCGAAAGCTGTTCTGTGGTTTGTGCGGAAAGGCCGTCTCGGACGCCGTCCTGAAGATGGTCGGACGGGGTCGTGTTCAAAGAAGGATTGATCATGGTGCTTGTGCTGCCGTTCCTGAACTATTACCTTGTATCGTTTATCATTAAACATCAAGAACAGCAACAAATAAAAATAACTGTATGATAAGACGGGTGCCGGCACTATCGTTCTGCGATCCGGGTACAATTCGCTGATGTTTACGCTGACCCACCGTCCGCTCACACCGGCCGAAGCGCAGTGCGTCTGCGCGGCGCTCCGAGCCACGCCGAACATTCTGGGGTATACGGCCTCGGAACTGACACGGCTTTCAGATGTGTTTGTCGCCGAGGCCGAAGGCGGCGCGTTCGCGGGCCTGTGTTTTTCGGTGAACTTGGCGGGGAATTGGACCGAGATTGCGGCGCTTTTGGTGCTGCCGGAGTTTCGCGGGCGGGGGATCGGCAGAGCGCTGTTTTCCGCCGCCTGGGCGCGGGCCTGGGCGCGGGGGCGGCATGTCTATGTTCTGAGCCGCAATCCGCAGGTGGTCGGCTGGATGGAAGCGCGGGGCATGACAATTACAAACGCCGGCTGGAAGGCGCCGCTGGCCGTGCACCGGCACATGGCCCGCCACCTGGCGAGCCGCTACCGCTGGGCGGAAGCCGTCCGCAAGCGCCGGGCCATCGCGCAGTGTCCGCCGCTGAAACAGGGGCTGCTGAAGTTTTCACCATGCAAATCGAATGGAACCTGACAGAAGAATATGCGGAGACCGGCGGGCCGGAAGCGATTCACGCCGCCCTGACCGAAGCGCTGGCCGTGCTGCCGCGCGAGCACTTGCGGCAGCTCGCGCGGGTCACCACGGAAGATGAGGACCCACGCGGCAAAGCGCTCGGGATTTGGAGCCACGACCACCGGGGGGTCGGGATTGCCCTGTATGCCGGCCCGCATGTCCGCCCGCTGCTGCCGCTGCCGCCCCCGGTGCGCTTGTTCGCCCTGCGCCTTCATTTCGGCTACACGCTGTTTCACGAAGTCGGGCACCATGTGACGCGCTTTCTCAACAAACGCTCCGCGCCGCCCCGCAAAGCCGCCCTGGTCGAGCAGAAAATCGAGCGCTGGGCGGACGAGTACGCCGAAAAGCGGCTGGTCAAGCTGGTCGAGCGCTGGCACGCGCCGGGCGGCCTGGCGGACACGCCGCCCGCCCGCGCGGCGCTCGCGCTGGCCTTGAAAGCCCTGCGCTTCGACCGGCTGTTTTCCACCCCGGCCGAGACAAAGGCGCTGGGAACAAATTCGGAAGCCCCGCCGTCGTAATCCGTGGGAAGCGGCCCGGCGTCAGCGCCGACGCCGGCTTGTTCTTCCCGCTATCGCGGCCTGCCGGCCCGTTTCCATAGACCGTCAAAAACGGCCCTGAAACTTAAATAAACTTAGGTTTCGGGGCCGTTTTTTGCGGCGCGGGCGGCGGGGGCGAAAAAGCAGGAATTGCCGCTGGAAAGCGCGAAAGAGCTTTTTTCGGCACATCGGGAACAAAACGGCGGCGGCAGTCGTCAACGGAAGGATTTAACAATGATCAACGGACCCGGCCTGACCGGCGGCCCCGGCGCAATGCAGGAAGCGGTGGCAGCGCGGCAGACGCAGATCGGCGGCGACTGGTTTTTCTGGATCGCCGGCTTTTCGGTGGTCAACTCGCTGCTGGCGTTGTTCCGTGTCAGAACACACTTTGCGATTGGCCTCGGCACCACGGAGCTGTTCGACGCGGGCTTGTTCGGCCTGCCGAAAGCGGGCACACTGGCGCTGGACCTGCTGGCGGCCGGGTTTTATGTTCTGTACGGCTTGTTCGCCCGCAAAGGGGCGCGGTGGGCGTTTGTGGTCGGCTCCGTGTTTTACCTGCTCGACGGCCTGCTGCTCGTGGCCGCGAAAGACTGGCTGGCGGCGGCGTTTCATGCGTATGCTCTGTTTCGCATCTTTCAGGGCTTCCAGGCCGCCCGGCAGCTTGCGGCTCTGCGGCGGCAGTCATCAGTCTATCCGGGCTATGTCCCGCCGTCGTCCAATCCTTCGAGCGATGTGTGGCCCCCGCCGCCCGCTGCGTGAGCATCCGTACATTGTGTGCTATACTGGGGTCAATGGAACTTGTTTTGTTTATTGACGGCGCGTGCAAAGGCAACCCCGGCGCGGCGGGGATCGGGGTGCTGGTCACGCAGCCCGACGGCACGGTAGTGGCCGAGATCGGCGAAGGCATCGGGCAGACGACCAACAATGTCGCCGAATACAAAGCGCTGATACGCGGCCTCCAGGAAGCCCAAACGCGCGGCGCGGCCCGCGTGACGGTGCATACCGATAGTCAGCTCATGGCCCGGCAGATGGAAGGGCGCTACAAGATCAACGCGCCTCATCTCAAAGCCTTGCAGACCGAAGCCCAGGCGCTCTGCCGCTCATTTCCGGGCGGCGTCACGCTGACCCATATTCTGCGCGAAGGCAATGCCCGCGCCGACGAGCTTGCCAATCTCGGCGCACGGCGAAATTAGGCCCTGGACGCCGACCCTGTCGTAAACGACACGGCTATTGAGCGAAGACGCTGAAAACTACCGCTTCGCGGCACTCGGACAATCCATCCGGTCTTGCTCTTAGCCCCACGCCTTCCAGGTCTGCCAGTGCAGACGCGGCGGGTTCGCGGCGTCCGCGCCACCCAGCCGTGTCGTTTACGACAGGGTTTCTTCGCAGAACAACTGATTTTTCTCGCGCACGACTTTTCTCACTCCCTAAAACCCTATGGTCTGCCCTTACTGCGGCTTTAAAAACTCACCCACGGCGCTTGTTTGCAGCCAGTGCGGGATCATTCTCAGCCTCGGCAAAACCAGCCGCCTCGTGCCGGCGGCAAGCGGCGGCGGGGGCCTGTCGCTGCTGCGGGGCATTCTGCCGGGCAACAAGCTCAAAGGCCGGCAGGCGGCTTTGCAGTCGCAGATCGCGGACCTCGGAACGCAAATTCAGGAAGGGGCGGAGGAAGACCTCAAAGACGCCGCCAAAGCGCCCGCCGCCCGGCTGCGGCTGGCCACGCTGTTTGTTTTGCAGGGCGAAATCGAAAAAAGCATCCACTGGTTCCAGCAGGCCCGGCAGCTCGGCAGCGCCGACGCCGAGTTCTTCAACAATGTCGGAGTCGCCCTCGCCCGGCGCGGCGCGGCCGGGCAGGCGGCGGAAATGTTTGCGCGGGCCGCCCAGATTGACCCGCACACGGTCGCCCCGGCGGCCAATCAAGCCCATTTGTTCGCCGACAGCGGCGCGGACCCCGACCCGGCCGGAGCGCCGGCGGCGATTGCCGAACTCCAGCGGGCGCTGGGGGTCGAGCCGAAGAACCCGACCCTGTACAGCCGGCTTGGGCTGGTGCTGTGCCGCGAAAAGCGCTTCGACGAAGCCGTGCCGCAGTTCCGGCAGGCGCTGGCGCTGGCCGGCGGCGACCCCGCGCGGGAAGCCGACAGCCGCAACAATCTCGGGCTGGCCTTGACCCTGTCCGGCGAGGGCGGCGGCGCGGAATTCGAGGCGGCGCTCGGGCGCGACCCCGCCCATGCCCCCGCGCTGACCAACCAGGCGCTGGCCCGGATGGCGGGCACCGCCGGCGGCGGCGATGTCGAAAAGCTGGCCCGCGCCGTGCATCTCGACCCGCTGTCCCCGGCCGTCCGCGCCGATTACGGCTACGGCCTCTGCCGCCTCGGCGCGGTCAACGACGGCATTCTCGCGCTGAAAGAAGCCGCCGGCCAGAACACCCGCCTGTGGGAAGCGTTCGCCAACCTCGGCAAAGCGTATGCCGACTACGATGCCCTGGACGCCGCCGACCGCTATGCGTCCCGCGCGGCGCAGTTTTCCAAGTCGCCGGAAGTGCTGACCACGCTCGGGGTGATCAAAACCCGGCAGCGCCTCATCCCGCCGGCGGTTCAGCACTTTCAAGCGGCGGTTAAAGCCTGGCCGCAGTCCGCGCTGGCCCATGCCAACCTGGCGGTTGCGCAGGGCCTGGCCGACGAGTTCACCGAAGCGGCCCTGCACCTGAAAAAAGCCGGCGAGATGGACCCGAAAAACGCGCACATCCCCGCGCAGACCGGCTGGCTGCACCTGCGCCGGGAAAGCATCACGGCGGGCCTGGAAGAGCTGGGAGTCGCGCTCAGCCTGGACGCGCACATCCCGGAAGTCCACAACAATTTCGGGGTCTGCCACATCGCCATCGGCAAGCCCGAGCTGTCTTTTGTGAACTTTGCGCGGGCGCTGGAGCTGCGCCCGGACTTCCACGAAGTGCACTACCAATGGGGCTACGCCCATGCGCTCGCGAAAAACACGGCGGCGGCGATGCGCGAATGGGACCTTTCCCTGCGGTTTGAGCCGCAGAACGCCGACTGCCGCTCGAACCGGGGCATTGTGTATTACCAGAAAGGCCAGCTTGACGACGCCATTGCCGAATTCCGTCATGTGATCGCCCTGCGCCAGACCCGCATGGAAGATTTCTCCAATCTCGGCCTCGCCTACGCCAAGTCGGGCAAGACGCTGGCCGACGCCGTGAAAGCCTCCAAGCGCACCAACGATCCCCGCGCCAAGCAGGCGCTGGAGCGGCACAAGCAGGCGATCGACATGTTCGACCGCGCCCTGCTGCTCGACCCGCGCAATGTCATGCTGCATTCCAACCGGGGCCTCGCCTGCTTTTTCGCGTCGCAGCCCGAGGAAGCGATGCGCGAGTGGGGCTTGGTCTCGAAAATTGACCCGGCGTATGCCAACCGGCGCGGCAAGCGGCTTCAATCGGAGTACGACGACACGCAGATAACATTTGTGCCGTTTTCGGTGCCGGAGCGGGCCGCCCCGATCCCGCCGAAAACCGCAGGGTTCGTGCCGCGCTATGTGTCCGGCTACGACACCGACGAGTGGGATTTGATCCTCAGCGACCCGGCCTTGTCGCGCCTTTCCGACCTGCGCCGCGAAAGCCGCCGGGTGGACCGAGCGCTGGCCGCCCAGGGCGGAAAGTAGGCCCCCCGGCCCCCAATAATGGGGGAGTCAGAGGAGAAGGGGAGTCAGAGGAGAAACAGAGGGCGCGTCTTTTCCGTATCGCTCCCCCATTATTGGGGGCCGGGGGACCTACCGCCGCCGCCCGTGCGTGCGGTACACAAACGCCAGCACCTGCGCGACTGCCTCAAACAAGTCCGGCGGGATGTCCCGGCCTACGTCCACCGTGGCGTACAAAGTCCGGGCCAGCGGCTTGTTTTCCACCAGCGGGACCTTGTGCTCCCGCGCCGTTTCCCGAATGACCGCCGCCAGCTCGTCCTGCCCCTTCGCCACCACTTTCGGCGCGGGCGACCCGCGCTCGTATTTCAGCGCCACGGCAAAGTGAGTCGGGTTGGTCACAACCACATCGGCGGTCGGGACATCCGCCATCATCCGCTTTTTGGACATTTCCCGCTGCAAGCGCCGCACCCGCGCCTTGATCTGCGGGTCGCCGTCGGACTGCTTGTTTTCCTGCTTGATCTCCGACAAGCTCATCTTCAGCGACTTCTCAAAGTCATACTTCTGGTAGGCATAATCGGCCACGGCTAAGATCAAAAGCACGACGCTGACCCGCAGGCCAATCGTCCACAGCAGGCCGCCGACCACGGCGACCGTCTCGGTCAGCGGCGCACGCATCAGCGCCAGCAGCTCGCCGGACTGCACCCCGTTCCGCAGGGCCGACCAGCAGATGCCCGCGACCAGGCCCATCTTCAGCAGGCCCTTGACCGCTTCCACCGTCCCGCGCAGCGACACCAGCCGCTTGAAGCCGGCGGCAGGGTTTAATCGCTCCCATTTCGGCGACAGCGCTTCGGGAGTCACGGCAAAGCCCACCTGCCCGATCCCCGACACCAGCGCCAGGGTCAGGGCCAGCCCCGCGACCGGCAAAAGTATCCGCCCGCTCCACAGCAGGCCCGTCACCTGCCACTGATGGACGGTCTCAAACGTAAACTCCGACGCATGCGGGTTGAAGCGAAACGCCGACTGCACATCGCGCAGAAAGCCCGTGCCGCCCGCGCCCGGCAGCAGCACATGCAGCGCGGAGACGACCGCCAGCAGGGTCGCCGCCGCGCCGAACTCGGCGCTTCGGGCCACCTGCCCGCGCTTTCGCGCGTCCGCCCGGCGCTTAGGGGTCGCCGGAAATGATTTTTCTTCGCCGTCGGCCATAGATTATCGGTGCATCCCGCGCAGGAGAAACGCCACCCCGTCAGGCGTTGAATTGGTCATCTGCGTAATCAGCGCCGTTAAAATCGGCAGGGCGGCCAGAACAACAACAAAGCCGACCAAAACTTTCAGCGGCATGCCGACATAAAACACCTGCATCGCGGGCATCGCGCGGTTCAGAAACGCAAACGCCACATCGGTCATCATCAGCACCGCCGCCGCCGGCGCGGCGATTTGCAGGCCCGCCAGCAGCATTTGGAATGTGATGTCCGTAAACGCCCCGGTCAGGCCCGCCACCGAAAGCTGCGACACCGGCAGCTTCGCAAACGAGCGCTCCAGCGACGCGATCAGCAGCCAGTGACCGTTGACGATCAAATACAAGACAACGGCATACCGGTACTGGAAGCTCGACATCGGCGCGACCGATTCGTTGAACTGCGGGTTGAATGTCGCCGCCTGCGTGAACCCCATCTGATAGTCAATCAAAGCCCCCGCCATGCGGACCGCCACAAACAGCAGCGAAACCACAAACCCGATCAACAGGCCGATTAATGCCTGTCCCAGCAGCGCGGCGGCCAGGCCGAACACCGTGCCCGGCACCGTCGCCGTGACCGACGCTTTCACCAGCGGCAGCAGCACCAGCGACAAAAGGCCCGACAAGCCGATCTTGACCTGCGCGGGAATTTCAGATGCGCCGAACACCGGCGCAGAGACGAACAGCGCCGAAACGCGGGCGAAAATCTGCAAAAACGCCCAAAACGAGTCGGCGGAAAACGCGGCGAGGTCAATCATAACAAAGCGCCTAATGGATCACCGTCGGCAGGCTCGCGAACAGCCCCGCCGTGAAGCCGACAATCGTGTGCAGCATCCAGGGGCCGAGCACGGTCAAGGCCAGCACCAGGGCGATGATCTTCGGCACAAAGGTCAGCGTCTGCTCTTGAATTTGGGTGACGGCCTGAAACAGCGACACCAAAACGCCGATCACCAGCGACAAAATCAAAATCGGCATGGACATCTGAAGCGAGACCGTCATGGCGTGCCGCGCCAGGTCCATCGCTTGTAGCTCGTGCATAACATTCCCCCGTCGCTCGGCCCCGGTCATTCGTACAGGGCTTATACCATGCTTCGCGCCGGCCGTCCCACGAAAAAAGTCCGGCCCGGCAGGAAAGTTTGTATGCTAAGCCGCCGGGGTATACTCCAAGCAGTCATGCACTGTGACCAGTCAAAGGAGTATTCCATGCCGCAGACCAAACTTTCCGCCCGCCGCAGCGCCGCGCTGTGTCTCACCGCCCTGCTTGCCGTGTCGGCCCTCGCCGGCTGCAAAGGCAAAGACGAGGCCGACAGCGCCCCCGCCGCCCCGGCGTCGCCGGGTGCAAGCGGCGCGTCTACGCCCGGCACAGACCCCGGCGCTTCGCCCGGCACGGCCCCCGGCGGCCCCGGCGGCACCATGATGAACAAGCCGTCGGAAAACCCCGCCGGCGCTGGCGGCGACGCTTTGATCACCGGCAAAGTCAAAAGTGCGCTGATTGGGGACACGAAAGTCGCCGCCCGCGACATCAATGTAGACACGAAAAGCGGCACGGTCGTTCTCGGCGGCAAGCAGGCGACCACCGAAGCCAAAGCCGCCGCGATTGCCGACGCGCACAAGATCGAAGGCGTCAAAAACGTCATTGACCACCTCACCGTCAAGCCGTAACAAGAGGAACCCATCATGCCTTACACTTTGAACGGACAGCCGGCCTCCGTCGCCGAAAAGCCGCACGAGCAGCAGGGGGTCGTTTATGTCCCCTATAAACAAGTCGTAGATGCCCTCGGCGGCACTGTGACCTGGGACAACAGCACCAAAACCGCTGTCGGCACCATCGGCCAGTGGGCCGCAACTTTCACCCTGTCGTCGGACACGGCGGATGTGAGCGGCACGACCGTTCAGTTTTCGTCGCCGTCGTATGTCGCCGACGGCGAGCTGTATGTGCCTGCCGACTTTTTCCACACCGCCTACGGCTACCAAGTTTCCGCAAGCGGCACCGATGTCAGCATCGGCGTGTAAGCCGAACCCAAAAAAGCCCGCGCCGAACGGCGCGGGCTTTTTTGCGGTTTTTTGCAGGGCGCAGGGCTTAATTCCAGGGAAACGCCGGGGCGGGCACCCGGAACCGCAGGTACAAAATCACGGCGAGAACCGCCATGCCGAACTCGCCGAGCACCAGTCCGAGAAACAGCGGGCGGACTTTGGTGTACGCCCCCGCCCCGCCGTAGCGCAGGCACAGCGATTTCAGCCCCCACGCGATGAGGCAGGGGAACCAAAACTGCACCGTGCTCCATGACCCCGCCAGCGCGTACCCCAGCGGGTGCAGCGGCCACCAGAAAAACAGGGAGCGCATCACGGTCAGCACAATCGTCACCCCCGCGCCGACCGCGAAAAATGTCGGCCGCTGCCACGCCGCCCCGGTTTCCGGCGGCGGGGTCGCCGCAAAGGCCGATGTGTCGTTGAACGTGAACCGCGAATTGCCCTGCTCCATCCACGTATCCATCTTCAGCGCCCCGATATGGTACGGCAGCGAGACATTGAAAAAGACCGCTACGACCAGCGCGACCGCAATCCCGAGCGCCAGCGCCCCGGCAAACGACCGGCGGCGGACACGCGTTCCGCCTGCCATCCGGGCGCTGTCCAGAAAGCCGCACAACAGCAGCCCGCGCTGATCGCGCAGAAACAAGCTGTCAAAGAACACCAAAAGCGTCAAATTGGCCGGCCCGAGCGTGTGCATCGGCGCGAACAACTGGTAGATATTGACCGGGCGGAACGTCGTTTCCGTCATCAGCATGCCGGCTTCCGCCGTGGAGCGGGCCATCACCAGGCCGATCACGAAAATCGCGACCGCCAGCTCCATCAGCGCCAGCCAGGGCGACATGCCCGCCCACCAAAGCCACCCCGCCGCGCCGAGAATGCTTGCCAGCAGGCCCCACACCGCCACCCGGTACGGCAGGAATTCGTCGCGGTCGTCAATAACCGCGCCGCCGGCCGTGGTTTTGCGCCCCAGCGCCCCCGCCCAGACCATTTGGAGGTGGACGCGGGCGCTGTACAAGAACGCCGCCGCCAGCACCAGGTACGCGCCCATCGCTTGATACCCGACAAACAGCGGCGGCGGAAACTGCGGCATTCCCGGCAGGTCTGCATTGTACGCCGTTCCGACGGCGACTTCCAGCCGGGTCAGGAGAAAAAAGAACCAGACGGAAAACAAAATATCGGTCGGCAGCAGAAAAAAGAAGCCGATGGCGGCAAACGAGATCACAAACGTGACATTCTGCGCGGCGATGTTCCAGGGCGGCTGCGAAACATAATCGGTCAGCCACCATTGCAGGGTCACATCGGGAATGGTCGGCTGGATTTGATGCAGCGTTTTCAAGCCGAAGACCAGCGCCGGCACCGCGACCCCCGCCCACAGCAGCGGCGAGCGGAAAAACGCCGAGCCGTCGGCATCCCCCGCGATCTCCAGCGGAAGCTGGGCCAGCGGAAACGACAGCTTCTCGTTGTCCACCCACTGACGACGCAAAATCGCCGTCAGGCACAAAAACGAAAACAAAACCAGGGCGATCAAGACTCCCCATGCCAGCAGCGGCGGCAGCCACGCGTCCCACGGCACGGCCCCGCCGGGCAGCGAGGTGTGGTAGTATTCTTCGGCGACGCTCTGCTTGCCGGGGTTTGCGGGGTCATACGGCACCAGCGCCCTCGGAATATACGGGTCATAGTGGACATGAAAGCCGTTTTGGGCATCGGCATAGTACTTGGGGATGACCAGCAGCGGCACCAGCTTTTGAACCACCCCGTGCGACGACACCATCGCGGCGACCAGCCCCATGCAGTAGATGACCAGCAAGTCGCCCGACGTGAACCCGAAGCGGGTGGTCAGCCGCTTGATGCCCCGGTTGACGGCGACTGCGATCAGCAGCATGGCCAGGGCGGCGGGCGGAAACTGCAAGTATCCGATCCGCACAGTAGACAGCACCATCTCGGCCTGCGTCACCAGCAGCGCCACCACCCCGGCGGCCGCCGCGCCGGCGATCAATGTCCGCGCCCGCACCGGCAGCCGGCCCGCGCCGCCGAGTTCTTCCGGCCCCTCGGCGTCCGCCCGCGCTCGCTCGCTTGTCTCATTCAGCATAAGTTTTGTTTCTGCGCCTTGTTACGGCCCTTGGTCGCCGTGAGATACGTCGCTATCATACCGGAAATTTCCCGAAAACTGCACAAAGTTTTGCCGTTCGCCGCCGCGCGGCGGCAAAAACAACAAAGCCCGGCGCGGGCTGCGCCGGGCACGGGGAACAGCGGTCTTTGTTCGCGGGCTTACTCCCAGTATTTCGCCACCTGCGTCGGCGTTTCCCACACGGAAACATGGGCGAGGGCGGCGCGGTCGAACGGGGTTTGTTTCAGCTCGCGGTAGATATAGCGGGCGATGTTCTCGGCGGACGGCGAAACGCCCTCAAACGCCGGCAGGTCGTTCAGATAAGTGTGATCAATCGTTTCCAGCACGGCGTGGAAGACGCGCTTGATGTCGGTGAAGTCTACCAGCATGCCGAAGCGGTCCAGCTCCGTGCCGGTGTAGGCGATCTCCACCCGGTAATTGTGCCCATGCAGGGCCTCGCAGGGGCCGTTGTAATCAAACAAGCGATGAGCGGCGGCAATGGTTTTCTCGACGCGGACTTCAAACATAGGACTTATAGCTCTTTCAAATAACGGTTGCGCTCGTCTACCAAAATCTGCTTCGGCGTGATTGCCTCGTCGGTGAGCGCAAACGCGGCGACAATCACGACATCGCCGACGCGGATCAGATGCGCGGCGGGGCCGTTCATGCAGATCACCCCCGAGCCGGGCGGGCCGGCGATGACATAGGTTTCGAGGCGCTGACCGTTGGTGGCATTCCAGACGTGAACCAGCTCGTTTGGGACTAAATCCACGCGCTCCAGCAGGTCCGAGTCAATCGTGATGGAGCCGATATAATTGACATCGGCCTCGGTCACGGTCGCCCGGTGGATTTTGGATTTCAGCATCTGGCGCAAACGCATCGGCTACCGGCCTCCGGGCTTGCCGCCCGCCATCAGCGAGGGGGACGGCTTCGCGGTCCGGCGGCGGGATCGCCCCCCCGCCCCCGACAACGGGGGAGCAGAGCGTTTCCGTTCCTTTCCGGCTCCCCCATTACTCGGGGCGGGGGGGACCGGGGCCAAATCGGCAATCGGCGCGAGGCGGTTTTCCAAAATCCGCCGGCGCATCGAAATCAGGCCGCCGAAGAACAGCAGCAGCGTGCCGACCCAGACCAGGCTGATCATCGGGCGGGTCGTCACTTCCAATTCAAACGCTTCCGACGGCGGGCCGCTGTCTTCGCGCAGCGCCAGGGTCGCCGTGCCGTTCGCCGCGCCGGCACCGGGGTTGGCCTGGTCCATCGAGCCGGCGCTCATCGCCGTAAACGCTACCAAGTCGCCGCCGGGCAGGCGGACTTCCGGCGACTTCGGCAGCGGGTTGTCTTTGTAGCGGATAAACTGCGGCTTCACAATCGTCGTTTTGCCCCCATACGTCACGCGCAGGGCCGCGCCCACCGGGAACACGTCAGGCATCTCGCCGGTCGCCCGCACCTGCGCCCCCATCGGGTTGTCGAAGTATAAAAACTCGACTTTATAGCGCTTCGGGTGCTGCGGGTCGTCGGGCCGCAGGTTGATTTCTTTGGCGTCGCCGAGCTTCAAGACGGGCTGCCAGACCGGCTTTTTGTAAAACTCGTTGGGGCCGTCTTTCAGCGCAAAGTATAAGTCTTCGCCGGCATGATGCACAATCGCCGGGTGGCCGAAAATCTTTTTCGCGCCGCCTTCGACCGGACGCATCGCATACGGCAGCCGGGCGGTGAAGCGCTCCTTGCCGGACGTAGACGCGACATCAAACAAAAGCTGATTGTCGCGGTCGTTCTGCCAGTCCCCGGTCATGCCCCGGTAAACCATCGTGTACGCGCCGCCGAGTATTTCCGCCGGCCGGTCCTGCACCAAAAGCACATCGGGGTCTTTGCGGACAAACACCACCAAAGACACAATACCGAGCAGCATCACGGCCGCGCCGAGGTGCGAAACGGTCCCGCCGAAAGTCCACGCAGGACGAACGGCGCGTTTCGCCTGCTCTCCACGCGGAAACAGCCGCGACAGCAGCAGCAGGTTGGCGGCGACGGCAAACACCGACGCCGTGAACAGCAAAAGCTGCGGGATCAGCCGCCCGCCGGTCAGCGGCGTCCCCAAAACTTTCGCCGCCAGCACAAAGCCGAGCGCGGCGACTACCGACACGCCGTAAGCCCAGACCAGCGAAACGCCGTTCGCCGCGCCCTTGCCGCGCCACGCCAGGTGCGGCCCGATCCCCATGCCGAGGGCGATCAAAACCGCCAGCGGGAACATGGCCTTGTTGTGGTAGTCTTCCCGGACTGCGCCCTGAAACTCGGCCAGGTGCAGCTTGACCCCGATGCCGGTCAAAAGCGGCGCGGACAGTCCGGCGGCGGCGATCCCGGCGCAGAGGGTCAGCAGCACAATCGCCATTGTGTAGCCGAACTCGCGCGAGGCAACATCGTCGGAGGCGCTTTCGCTTTTCGGGATCGCTCGCGCCCGCCAGGCCAGCGCCCCGACCGAGACCAGCACGGCGGCCAGCAGGACGCCCAAAAGCACGCTGTTGGCCGGGCCGCCCAGGGTCGAAAACGAATGGACGCTGAATTTATCCAAGACGCCCGTGCGAGTCAGGAATGTCTCGTAGAGCGCTCCTGAAAACGGCAGCAGGGCCAGCAAAAGCGTCGGCTTTAAGAACGCCCCGCGCACCCGCTGAATTTGGGCGGCATGCAGGAAGCCGAGCAGCAGCATCCAGGGCACAAACGGGCCGTTCTCAACCGGGTCCCATTCCCAAAAGCCGCCCCACCCCAGCATCTCATACGCCCAGTACCCGCCCATCATCATGGCGAGGCCGAGCACGGCAAACCCGAACAATCCCCACGGCAGGGCGCGGCGCAGCCAGCCGTCCCACTCGCGCCAGCCGAGTGCCGCCAGCGCAAACGCAAACGGCACGGAAAGCGCGGCAAAGCCGAGAAACAAGGTCGGCGGATGAATGACCATCCAATAGTTTTCGAGGTTCGGATTAAGGCCCAGCCCTTCGGTCGGCACCACTTGAATGCCGAACGCGTCGGTGGTCGGCAGAAACGGCGGCTTGATCAAAAGCATGCCCATCAAAAACAGCAGCACCGACGCGTAAATCGGCATGACCCGCCGCTCGGACGCGCCTGCGGTCCACGCCAACACGACGCCTAAAATCGCGATCCAAAAGCCCCACAGCAGAAACGAGCCTTCCTGCCCGGCCCAAAACGACGGAAAATAATACAGCGGGGCCATCGCCCGCGCCGAATGGTCGTACACATACTGCACATCGAACCGATGGGTCAGCAGCAGCGTCCCCAGCACGCCGGCCGTGGTCAAAGTCGCCGCCGCCGCCCCCAGAAACGCTGCCCGGCCCACGCGCACGAATACCGCCCCGCCGCCGGGCGCATCCCGCTTGGCACAGGCGGCGAGGTAGCTGCCCATGGAGACAAGAAGCGCGGCGACGGCGGCCCAGACAGCGTAAGTTCCGACAAGCGGCAGAAAAAGTGACGGCATGGTGTAGTAGTTCTAAAGCGTCGGCAGATTGGGTTACACAGCGCGAGGTTACACAGCGCGAGGTTACACAGCGCGAGGTCACACAGCGCGAGGTGCGCGAGGTCACACAGCGCGAGGTCACACAGCGCGAGGTACACAGCGCGAGGTTCACACAGCGCGAGGTCACACAGCGCGAGGTCACACAGCGCGAGGTCACACAGCGCGAGGTCACACAGCGCGAGGTCACACAGCGCGAGGTCACACAGCGCGAGGTCACACAGCGCGAGGTCACACAGCGCGAGGTCACACAGCGCGAGGTCACACAGCGCGAGGTCACACAGCGCGAGGTCACACAGCGCGAGGTCACACAGCGCGAGGTCACACAGCGCGAGGTCACACAGCGCGAGGTCACACAGCGCGAGGTCACACAGCGCGAGGTCACACAGCGCGAGGTCACACAGCGCGAGGGAATAAATTCCTCTCGCTGAATGGCATCCTTCGGATGTAAGATCGGCAAATGGCAGCGAGTTCGTCGTCCGAAGGACGCCATTCAGCGAGAGGAATTTATTCCCTCGCGCCCACGCGGCTTTGCCGGGGTTATCCCCCGTAGCTCCGGTCGGTCGTCTGGCCTTGATACTTCGACGGGCACTTGACCAGCAGCTTATCGGCGGCGAAGACATGCCGCCCGGCATCGTAGGTCCCGGTGGCGTTGATGGCGACGGCTTTGCTCATGGCCGAGTCTAAATCTTCCGGCTTCGGGCCTTTGTATTCGACCGGCAGCGTGCGCCCCGTGTCTTTTTCCTGCATCGTAAAATGCAGGGCATGGCCGGCGCTGTCATAGACCATCGTGCCGCCCATCGGAGCGCCCATCACCTGCACGTCCGTGTCGGTCGCCCGCATGGCTTCAGCAAACGGCACAGAGCTGACCAGGTTGTTTTTAAACGCGACCGCGCTGAATGCGAGGGCGGCAATAATAATGGTTAGGCCGATGGCGGCCCCTTTGTTTTTCATGATAATGTGCTTACGTCATCAGCGGCCTGTTTGTGCCACGGATTGAAATCCGAGGCTCGGATAAACCAGTGTCGCGGCGACACAAGAGCAAGAAAAGAACAGGCTTGTGTTGTCGGTCTTCCGTCGCTTCGACGGTGGTTCGTCTGAGCCTCGGATTTTAATCCGTGGCTCTTGCTCCGTGGCTCTTGCTCCGTGGCGTTTGCCTAGCGCCTACTCCTCGTCTCCCGCTTCCAGACGCCGCATTTCTTCTTTTAAACGCGTCACCTTGCCGTCGAGGTTCCATAAATACGCCCAGAAGCCGACGAAAATCAGCAGCGGGACCAGCATCAGCGGCAAAAGCGTCATTTCAGGGCCGCCCTTCTGCAATCACCGCGCGGACCGGGACGCGGGGCTTCGACGCCGCGCGGGCCAAAGCATGCAGGCGAAGCTGCACGGTTTCCAAAGCGACATGGACGCGGAACGCCCACACATACACCAGCGTCAAACCGACCGAGAAAGCCAGAAGAACGATCTGATACTCGGGACCGAACACCGCGTTCTTCGGGTGGAGCGTGTTCGGCGTCGAGTTCGGCAAAATCAGCGTCAGAAACGGCACCGAAACCAGCGCGAACAGCGTGTAAACCGCGCTGACCGTCGCCCGCTTCCGCTCATTGTCAATCGCCGTCCGCAGGGCAAAATACGCGCAGTAAATCAAAAGCAGCATGACAATGCTGATCTGCTTGATGTCCCAGCTCCAGTACGCGCCCCATTCGGCATGGGCGAAAATCGCGCCGGTCACGGTGGTCAGGGTCCACAGCAGCAGGGCGAGGCCGAGCGAAACCGACGATTTAACGTCGTCTTCCAGCCGGCGGGTTCGGAGGTAGCGCACGGCGAACCAGACCCCGACCGTCGTGGCAATCGTGCCGACAATCGAGCACGGGATATGAAACACGGCAATCCGGGCCAGCGCCGGGCTGACAAACATCTTAATCGGCGGCAGCCACAAAAAGCCCGCCGCGACCGATCCGCACATCAGCAGCAGCAGGGCAATTCGGCCTAATTTTTGGGTGCTAGTCATTCCACACATACTCAAACAGCAGCAGCGACGCGGTTGTCATCACCAGGCTGTAGACCGCCAGCAGGCCGAGGTCGCCGCGCGACTTCAGCAGGTGGCTCGGCAGGCCGTCAAACGCCCCGATTGTTCCCTGCACGGCAATCAAAAGCAGCGGCAGCAGGACCGGAAACGCAACCACGAAAAACAAAGCGCTTTTGCCCGACGACGCCGACGAAATCAGCGCCGCCACAAAAGTCGCGGCCCCCGACAAGCCGAAGCCGCCAAAAAAAAGAACACCAAACAAGAGACCGAAGTTCACCGATGGGAGAGGCAGAACCAAAAGAAACAGCGGGACGGCGACAAGCTCGACCGCCAGCACCAGGGCGCAGTTAAACAGCCACTTTCCCGCATACACCGCCGTCGGCGGCGCGGATAATCGGAGAAGCGGCGCGGTTCCCGCCTCGTCCTCACGGACAAACACGCGGGCCAGCCCAGACAGCGCGGCGAATAACAGTATAATCCAGAGCAGCGCGGCCTTGACCTCGGACTTCACCGTCGCCGTGCTCAGCGCCGCCGAGACCGCCAGCAAAGTCGAGACCGCAAACAGCAGGGTCGCGCCGACCGCATAGCGGGTCCGCACTTCCACTTGCAGGTCTTTCCGAAAGACCGCCCAGGCACAGTTCAGCCAGTCAAATTTGGCATGCCCCCCGGCCCCCAATAATGGGGGAGCAGAAAGCAGTCTTTTTCGCCCGATCCCCCCATTATTGGGGGTTAGGGGGCCTCTTTGCGCGTTTTGAGATAGCTTCTTAGGCAATCGTCAGCGTCAAATCTCCCCAGCGCCGGGCTTCGTCGGGGTCGTTTGTCGCGGCCACGACCACGCCGCCCGCCGCCAGGCGCTCCGCCAGCAGCGTGTCCACCCTCGCCCGGCCTGCGCTGTCAAGAGTCGCCGTCGGCTCGTCCCACAGCAAAAGCGGCGGGCTGCCGAGCAGCGACACGGCGAGCTTGAGGCGCTGACGCATGCCCGACGAGTATTCCGCCACGAGATCGCGCCCCCGCGCGGGCGGCAGGCCGACTTGTTTCAGCAAATCCGCGCCGCCGGCCCAGTCTAGGCCGCGCAGGCGGGCGAAAAACGCTAAATTCTCCGTCCCGGTCAGCTCCGCGTAAAGCTGCACATCCGGGGCGGCGTAGCCGCAGGGGCCGACGCCTTCCACCCGGCCCGATTCGGGGCGCACCAGCCCGGCAATGATCTTCAAAAGCGTGCTTTTGCCCGATCCGTTCGCCCCCGCGACCACCAGGCACTTTCCCGGCAGGACTTCGGCAGAGACGCCTGAAAAGAGCGCCCGCCGCCCGTAAGCCATTGAGATCTCATGCAGGCGCAGCGGGTCGGGCATTGTTTTCTCGATACTCCTGCCAGCAGCGGCGCACGGTTTGCTCCAAAACCTCGGGGTAGGCGAAGCCGAAACGCGCGGCGAGGCGTCGGCCCACAGTGGCGGCTTCGTCGCGGCTCGCTTCGACAGCCTGCTCAATTTCAGCCCGGTTTGCCCGCGCCGCGCCGAACACATCCAGGCTGTGCGGGCCGACCGCCGCCGTCACAGACCGCACGACCTCGGTGAGACTGTGAATCGTCGGCCGCTGCGCCCCCTGGTCCCGGCCCGTCGCGTCGGCATACCAAAGGCGCAGCAAAGCAGACTGCTCCAGGCCCAGCCCAATCACTGCGAGAAGGTCCAAATCACGCGACAGCACCCGGAGATGCTTGTGCGAGCCGATCCAGAAATCAACGAGAGCCTGGCACATCACAGCCGGGTCGGCAGGCGTCGGGTCCGGCACTTGCGGCAGGTGCGCCGATGCCAGTTTTTGCCCGAAGGCGGCATCGCGGCAGCCGAGAATAAGTGTGAAGTCGTCCGGCGGGTCCCGCTCCACGCTTTGAGCCAAAAGGTCTACGATCAAGCCGTCAGCCAGAAGAAGCTGGTAAAGCGCCGTGCCTTCCCAGCGCAGCGTGTGCATCCCGGCGACGGTTTCCTTTATCAGCCCCGACACATCCTGCGCGGAAGCGTCAGCCTTCTGCCAGCGCGGCAGCGCTTCGGGGCGAACCGCGACGCGCAGGTCAAAGTCGCTGTTTTCGTCGGCGGCGCCGCGAGCGAAGCTGCCGCCGAGCCACAGCGCGGCGACCTCCGGGTCAGCCCACAGCCGCGCCGCGATGTGTCTCAGCGTTTCTTTTTGCGGCAGGTCCGCCACGCCGTCAAGCGTTAGCTCTTGTGTTTTCATGGAGGTCGCTCAAGTTCTTCTCATTATACCGTATGCAAAAAGGCGAATCAAGCAAAGCTGTGATTTTTTTCACAGATTGTTTTTTGTGCCATACTTGAGACAAGAACTTCGCCGAGGCCCTATTTATTACGAGGCCCTATTTATTACCGGGAAAGCGCCGACAATGGAGATAACGCTATGAGACCGCGCGGCAGTGACCTTCTGCGGCGCAGCAGCGCCGTTCTGCTGTTTATTATTTTGGCCCTGCTCGGCCTGCTGTTCGGCACCGCCTGGCAGCGCAGCCATCCGAGACGGGACGTGCCTCAGCTTCGGGTGACGTTTCTGGCGGTCGGCGAGGGCGACTGCACGCTGATACAGTCGCCAGACGGGCGCACCGTGCTGGTGGACACCGGCCCGGCGGACGCCGCCCCGGTGGTGGCGAATTTGATCCGCCGCCGGAACATCAAAGGGATAGACCTGCTGATTTTAGCGTCGCCGTCCGCCCGCAGCATCGGCGGCGTGCCGGCGCTGCTGGGCAGCGGCCTCGCCGTTTCGCAGGTATGGGACAACGCGGTCGCGGATACCGGCGCGGCGCGGCAGGCGGCCCTGAAAGCCATCCGGCGGCGGCACCTGCCGTCAAGCGTCGCCGGCGCGGGCGACACGCTGCAAATCGGGTCCCGCTTGTTTCTGTCCGCACTGTGGCCGCCGGGCACCGGGGACGCGTCCCGGCGCGACCCGCTGGTGTGCCGGATCAACTACGGCGCAACAGCGTTTCTGCTGGAAGCGCCGGCATCGGCGCAGACCGAGCGGGACGTGATCAGCCAGGCGGCGGCGCAGGTGGAGTGCCGGGGGGTTTGCACGGATTTAGTTTTGCAGGCGGCGGCCCATGCCGACGGCTCGCCGTCCGCCGAGATGCTGCGCCGGGCGACCCCGTCGGTGGTCGTGTTCTCGTGCGGGCCGAGCAATCCGCCGGACCCGGCGACGCTGCACAGCCTTCAAGCTGCCGGGGCGGAAGTCTGGCGGACAGACACGCAGGGAACCGTTACCGTTTCGGCAGGCGGGCATATTTCGCCGACAATCACCGCCGCGCGGCTTTAAGGCACTTCAACAGTCAGTATCGGTCCAACGAAAGAGCATTATGCAGACATTCAGCGCCCCACGAGCGACGATTCCCCGGCTCGGCGACATTTTGGTTCAGCACGGGATCGCGACTCAAGAGCAGATCAAGCACGCGCTGGAAATGCAGGCGTCCACCGGGCAGCGGCTCGGCACGGTGCTAATCGCCAACGGCTGGGCGACCGAGGAGCAGGTCACCGAGGCCCGCTCGGTGCAGATGGAAGTCGGCTATGTGGACATCACCCAGGAAATCCCCGACCCGTTTGCGGTCGCCCTGGTGCCGCTCGAAGTCGCCCAGCGCTTTCTGCTGCTGCCGCTTTCCATGGAAGACGGCGAGGAAGGCAAGCCGGGCCGGCTGCGCCTGGCGATGGTGGACCCGTGGGATGTAGAAGCGACCGACTGGGTGCAGCGCGAAACCCGGCGGCGGATTGAGCCGCTGCTGGCATCGGAAACCGGCCTGCTGAGCGCCCTGGAACGCGCGTATCACTCGTCGCAGCGGGACGCCCACTCGTCGGAAATGTCCGCGACCATTGAGCTGGCCAGCCTCGACTCGGTGGACCTGGCCGTGCCGGATGCCGAGGAGCTGGACCTCGGCGACCATGTCCGGCAGGGCGAGCAGGCCCCGGTGATCCGCTTTGTCAACACGCTGTTCTCGGAAGCCATCCGGCGGCGCACGTCGGACATCCATATCGAGCCGCGCAAAAAAGACTTTCTCATTCGCTACCGGGTGGACGGTCAGCTTCAGACCATCAAAACCGTCCCGCGCAACCTGCTGGCCGCCACGGTGTCGCGGATCAAGATTTTGGCCGAGATGGACATCGCCGAGCGGCGGCTGCCGCTGGACGGCCGGATTTCGATGCGGGTGGAAGGCAAAAACATTGACCTGCGGGTCTCGACCCTGCCGACTCAGTACGGCGAGCGGGTCGTCATGCGGATTTTGGACCGCTCGACGGCGTCAATGGGCCTCGACGAGCTGGGCTTTTCGCCGCACAATTTGCTGTCGTTCAATTCGCTGATCCGCAAGCCACACGGCATTATTCTGGTGACGGGGCCGACCGGATCAGGCAAAACGAC
Organism: Capsulimonadaceae bacterium; assembly: GCA_965246745.1. Lineage (GTDB taxonomy): Bacteria > Armatimonadota > Armatimonadia > Armatimonadales > Capsulimonadaceae > JANXMY01. Next base: position 2,400,028 of record OZ251980.1, on the reverse strand, counting down.
GACGCTGTACGCCGCGCTGAACGCCTTGAAGTCGCCGACCACCAACATCATCACCTGCGAGGACCCGGTGGAGTACGAGCTGGAAGGCATCTCCCAGTCCAATGTCAACGACCGGGCGGGCCTGACTTTCGCGCGTCAGCTTCGGGCCATTCTGCGGCAGGACCCGGACGTAGTCTTGGTGGGCGAGATTCGCGACGCCGAAACCGCCGAGATTGCGTTCCGGGCGGCTTTGACCGGCCACTTGGTTTTGTCCACGCTGCACTGCAACGAGGCTGCCGGGGCGGTGAGCCGGCTGCTGGACATGGGCGTCGCCCCGTTTTTGATTGCGTCCACCGTCGCCGGCGTCGTCGCTCAGCGCCTGGTGCGGCGCGTGTGCCCGCACTGCCGCCGCGAGGTCGTCCCGGACAGCGACACGCTGGCGATGTACCGGGCGCTCGGCGGCGAAGCCGCGCCGGGCCTGACCCTGTGGGAAGGGCCGGGCTGCCCGAAGTGCGAAGGCAAAGGCACCAAAGGCCGGGTGGCGGTGCATGAAGTGCTGGTCGCGAACACGCATATCAACCGCCTGACAATGGAGTCTGCCGAAACGCATATTATTCGGGAAGCGGCGATTGAAAACGGCATGATCCCGATGATCGGCGACGGCCTCGACAAGCTGCGCTCGGGCTTAACGCTGATGGACGACGTTCAGCGCAAAATCGGCGTTGCGATGGCGGAGTAGCCTCCCCTGCCCCGCACGCAAGAACGCCGCGCTTCAGCCTCGCTGAAGGGCGGCGTTTGCGTGTGTCAACTGTCTATAAATTAGCTGTTTTTGTGGCTTTGGTGCCCTGCCGCCGCGTGCTGCTCGGGCGAGCCGCCCTGGTTGCCGGAGTGGCTTTGGGAGTGGCCGTGGGCTTTGGTCGAGCTTTCATGGGCCGACGTGCTGTGCTCCTGCGCGGCGTTGGCATGGGACTTCGCCGACTCGTGGTTGCCTTCGGTGTGGTGCTCCGCCGCTTTGCGGTGATGCGAGGCGGCTGCCTCGTGGTGTCCGGCGGCCTCGTGATGGGCGGCGCGGGTCGCGGCTCCCTTGTGTCCGGCCTCGACATGCGTTTCGTGGTCTCCACCTTGTCCTGCCATTGGGTTCGTTCCTTTTCTAAGGGGTCTTGCGGGAGCCTCAGCGCCTCCCACCCCGTTTGTTCCCATTGCTTTTGTCGGCGAAACCCGAAAATTGGCGGTATTCAGCCACATTTGACAAAACCGCCGCCGCGTTTGAGGCAGCCCTTCCGCCCCCGAACCGTTTCCGGCGGCGTTTGCGTTCTTTAGGCTGATGACAGACTGAAGGAGCGTATCGCATGGACAAACTCTCACCCTTGCAGCGCCGATGGGTCGGCTGGGGCGCGGCCTGCCTTGCCTCCGGGATTGCCGCCGGGATTGCGGCAGCCGGGATTGCGGCGGCAGGGTTTTTCGCCGCCCGTCCGAAGCCGCCTGCCACTCCGCGCCCCCCGCAGTCGGTCGGGGACTACAATCTGGTTTTCCCCGGCGCAAAGGTTTTTTTTCTGGACAACGGCGTCGGCGAAGGCTGCCAGAAAACCTACACTCTCAAAGGCAGGAAAAGCACTGTGAGCGTTGATTTCAACAATCTTCTTACGTTTCAAGGCAAAGCCGACCGAAACACGGCCAGGCAGGAAGCCGACGAGTGGCGAGAAACTCAGGCGTCGACGAATGACGGTAGTGTCACAGAGAGGCATTTCGGGCCGTTCGCCGCCGGAAATGTCACCGGCTATTACCAGCTTGCGGAGTATTCTCTGGCGGACGGACGCACCAATGAAGCCCGCAGCATTTTCTTTGTCAAAGGCGCTATGCCGTACCAAGTAAATTTTTCGTTTGTAAAATCTGACAGTGCATCAGACAGAAAAATGGCAGATGATACATGGAAATCGCTCCTGCGCCAGCTTGGCATTCCCCGTGCGGCGCTGCCGACCGGCGCGGTCTCCTGACGCCTCGCGGCGGGCGGCAAAAAAACGCCCGCCGCTGGAAAAAGCGGCGGGCGTCGGTGCTCGGATGGGCGCTTAGTGCGCGGTGTGGGCTTTGATTTCGTGGCGGGTGACTGCGCCCGCGCCGATGGCGGAGAGGGTCGGGTGCCGCTCGGCGAAGTTCAGCTTTTTGCCGTGGGCTTTGGCGTTGCGGGCGGCGACTTTCAAGGCATGGTGGGTAGCGACGCCGGCACCGATGCCGGTCATGGTCGGGTGGCGCTGAATGAAGTTCGGGCGGTGCGCGGGCACCTGGGCGATGGCCGGGGCCATCAAGGCCAGGGCGGCGGGAATCAAAGCAAGGACTGTCTTGCGGTTGGTCATGGGTTCGTTCCTCCGCTTTTCACAGCGTTCGGCCCGCCGGGATAGTTCCAAACGGAACAAGTTTTTTCGGTTTTTTTCGCGCTTTGCCTTGCGAAACGCACAAAGTTGTGTTAAGATGGGGTGTCTCCGAAAAATGGTCCGGTACTTTTACCGGGCATTTACTCGAAAGGAACTTTGCTTTTGCTGTTTTCCGTGTGTTTCCGCGCCGGGGCCGCCGCTGCGGCCTGCGCCTTGTCTGCCGCTGTTCTTGTCGCCGCTCCTGCTTCCGCTCACCCCAGCCGTTCGGCGTCCCATGCCGCGCCGCCCTCGGCGGCGGTGCAAGCCCAAAACAAAGCCATCGCTTCCGGCAGCGTCGTCCAGGCCGCGTATGCCTTTCGCGGGACCCGCTATGTGATGGGCGGCACGTCCCGCTCCGGCTTTGACTGCTCCGGCTTTGTGCGCTACATTCTCAGCGCCACCGACGGAGTCGCGCTGCCCCGGACCGCCACCGAACAGTTTGAGCACGGCACCCCGGTTTCCGAGGCGAACGCCCAGCCCGGCGACCTCGTCTTTTTCAAGAACACATACAAGCGCGGCATCTCCCATGTCGGGATTTATGTCGGCGGCGGCCAGTTTGTCCATGCCGCCAATGCCCACAAAGGGGTCCGCGCCGACAGCCTAAGCTCGTCGTACTACCAGGCGCACTTCGCCGGCATCCGGCGCGTGCTGCCGGCCCAGCTTCGCACGGCGGCAGGCCGCTAAAATCTTCGCGGACGGCTTGACAACCGGGGCGGGGTTAGGGTATATTCTCTTTCGCGGCCCCTTGGTCTAGTGGTTATGACGTCCGCCTTTCACGTGGAAGATCACCGGTTCGAGCCCGGTAGGGGCTATTTACAGACAGCAAAAAAGCGAGCGCCGAACGGCGCTCGCTTTTTTGTCTTTTAAATTAGCCCGCGCCCGGTCAGCGCGGCGACAATCTCCGCGACTGACTGCGCCACGCTGTCCCGGTCGGTCTGCACCGTAATCTCAGGCGACAGCGGCGGCTCGTAGGGGTCGGACACCCCGGTAAAGTGCGCGATCTCCCCCGCCAGCGCTTTTTTGTACAAGCCCTTCACATCCCGCGCCGCCAGGGCGTCCACACTCGCGGCGGCATAGACTTCCACAAACGGCACCCCGTCGGCGGCATGCTCGGCCCGCACGGCGTCGCGCGTGTCCCGGTACGGCGAAATCGCGGCGGTCAGCACGACAACCCCGTTGCGGGCCAGCAGCCGGGCGACGTACCCGATGCGCCGGACATTCGTGTCCCGGTCTTCTTTCGAGAACGTCAAGCCCTTCGATAAATGCGTCCGCACTTCGTCGCCGTCCAAAAGCTCGGTGTGGAGGCCGCGCTCCCGGAAGATTTCGTTCAGCCAGCCCGTCAGCGTGGACTTGCCCGCCCCCGACATGCCGGTCATCCACAGCGTAAATCCCTGCCGCTCGCTCATAACTTCTCCCACAGCGCGGCCACCTGCCGCCGCGTGTCTTCCAGCCCGAAATCCGTAGAAATGACAAAATCGGCCCGCGCGATTTTTTCCGCCAGCGGCCACTGCGCCGCAATCTGCCGCTGCGCTTCGGCTTCCCCGATGCCGTCCCGCGCCCGCAGCCGGGCGGCCTGCACCGGCCCCGCGCACGCCGCGACCACTACGGAGTCGAGGTCGTGCGCCGAGCCGACTTCGTACAGCAGCGGGATTTCGGCGGCGGCCGCCCGCGCCGTGCCGGACTGTCGCCACTCGGCGATCTGTGCCCGCAGCGCGGCGATGATGGGCGGGTGGGTCAGCGCTTCCAGCCGCCGGCGGGCGTCGGGGTCGGCAAAGATTGTCTGCGCCAGCGCCCGGCGGTTGATTGTCTGCGGCTTTTCCGGGTCGGCGCACAGTGGAAACGCGGCCAAGACCGCTTCCGTCGTCGGCGTGCCCGGCGCGAGCAGGGCGCGGGCGACGGCATCGGCGCTGACGGTCGGTGCGCCCAGCTCCGCCAGCATCCGGGTCACAGTGCTTTTGCCGGTGGCGATCCCGCCGGTGATGCCGAGAATGTGCATAGTTGCTCCACGGAGAAGCAGAAAAAAGCCCCCGCGTTTCCGCAGGGGCTTTTCATAGATAAACTACTCTTTCGGAGCCGCCGCTTCGGCAGTCTCGGCCGCTTCGGTTTCCGGCTCGGCTTCGGCCAGTTCTTTGCCGAAATGCTCGCCGAAGATGTCCGCCAGGCTCGTGCCGAACGTTTCCTCCCGCTGATTGGCGCGGTAGTTCTTGAACTCTTTGTAATCGTCCTCCGAGTCCCCGCCGTAGTTGGCATCCCGGCCGCGTCCGCCGCCGCCTCCGCCGCTGCGCTCGCGCCGGGGCCGCTCGCGCGGCGGGCTGACCGCCCCGCCTTCGCGCTCGCCGCCGACAATCGGCCGCCCGCCGCCGTCGCGCTCGCCGCCGCGTCCGGTCCGGCCCCCACGGTCGCGCCCGCCGCCGAAGTCCGGCTCGGGCACATACGGCTGCGGAGCCGCGCCGACCGTTTCGGCCACACGCCGGATGGACAGGGTCATCTTGCGCTCGTCGGTCCGCATCTCGATAATCCGGGCTTCGACTTTGTCGCCGGGGTTCACGGCATCCGACGGCTTCATCACGCGCCGCTCGGCAAGCTCGGAAGTCGGGATAATCGCTTCGACGCCTTCTTCAAGCTGCACAAACGCGCCGAAGGGCACGAGGCGCGACACTTCGACATTGACCAGGTCGCCGACCTTGTACTTGTCGCCGATCTCGGTCCACGGGTCCGGCAAAATCTGACGCAGACCGAGTGAGATGCGGCCCTGATCCAGCTTCAGCTTCAGGATCATCACATCGAGTTCCTGCCCGTTTTTCAGAACTTCGCTCGGGTGATTGATCCGCGACCAGGACATCTCAGAGACGTGCAGCAGGCCGTCAATCCCGCCCAAATCGATAAACGCGCCGTAGTCGGTGACGCGCCGGACAATGCCTTTGCGGACTTCGCCTTCTTTGAGCGATGCCAGCGTGGTTTCTTTTTTCTGCTTGCGCTCGTCTTCGGTCGCTTCGCGGTTGGACAAAACCACTTTGCGCCGGTCGCGGTCCACTTCGATGACTTTCAGCGGAATGCTCTGCCCGACATATTTGTCCAGGTTTTGATGCTTGAAGTCGCCGGAGCCGACATGCGACGCCGGCACAAAGCCGCGAATGCCGAGGTCCACGACCAGGCCGCCTTTGACCCGCTCGGTGACCATCGCCTGCAAAATCGTGCCGGCGTTCATCGCTTCAATGACTTTGTCCCAGGCTTTTTCAAAGTCCGCCCGCTTTTTGGACAGCAAAAGCTGGCCTTCGTCGGTGCGCCCGATGACCACCACTTTGACCGATTCGTTGACCTGAACCACATCTTCGACGTTCTCGAACGGCTCGCGCGACAGCTCGTTCAGGCGAATGATGCCCTCGCTTTTGCTGCCGACATCCACCAAAACGCCGTCTTTGTCAATGTGGACCACGGTGCCGACCACCACATCGCCTTCCGAAAGCTCTTTGAACATGCTTTCGTAGTCCGACTGACTCAGCATCGGATCGGCCTTCATCGCGTCTGCCATGAGGTCTTCATTGCTCGCATCGGGCTTCGTTTCCTCACGCTTCGGCGCGGCGGATGCCGGAGCGGCGGCAGGCGCAGGCCGGCTTGCGGCTTGTCCCGTTCCGTTTGTTTCAGGCGCGGGGGCCTGGGCCACGGGGTCCGGGGCGAGAGCCGCCGCCGGCGCAGCAGTCTGCTCACTGGTCACAACATCTTCAGGTACGACCGACATAATTTCGTAGTGCTCCTCAGCAGTGGGACACGATTGCCCCGAGTTTATTCTAGTGGAATTCGTTTTTATTTTTTGCGTTTGTTTTTTGTGTTTATTTTTGGCAGACGCCGCAGTACACGGTGCCGCGATCCGAAACCCGGATTTTCGTCAGGGTGCCGCCGCAGGCCATGCAGGGCTTTCCGCCCCGGTCATAAACGCGCGGCGCAAACCGCCCGACCTGCCCGTCGGCATCCACATAATTGTCGCTGGTCGTCCCGCCGCCGGCCACGGCTTCGGTCAGCACGGCGACAATCTCGGCGTTCAAGCGGACAATCTCTTCATCCGCAAGCGAGCCGGCAGGCCGCAACGGGTGAACTCCCGCACGGTGCAGGGACTCGTCGGCATAAATGTTGCCGACTCCGGCGACGACGCTTTGATCCAGCAAAACTGCTTTGATCGCCGTTTTCGGACGCCGCGCGAGACCTGCCCCAAGCTGCGCCGGGGTCCATTCTCCGGACAACGGCTCCGGCCCCATGCCGAGAAGGCTCGGGTGCGCCGCCAGCTCGCCTGCCGAGACCAGCCGCATTTCGCCCCAGCGCCAAACATCGTGGAACCGCAGCTCGCGCCCGTTGTCCAGGGGAAACGCCGCCGCCAAGTACTTGTCCACCGGCGCGTCGGCATCGGCAAACCGAAGCTGACCGCGCATATTCATGTGGAACAGTAGATGATACCCCGATTCCAGCAGAATAATCAAGTGTTTTCCGCGCCGCCCGACAGATTCAGCGCGGACCCCGCGCAGGCTCTCCGTGAACACCGCCGGGTCGCAGACAGTTCCTTTCAGCATTTTCGGCACCAAAACCCGAGTTTCCCCGAAAATTCGGCCCGTCAGGTGCGTTTCCAGCCCGCGCCGCAGCGTTTCAACTTCCGGCAATTCCGGCATAAGTGCGTGTTTTTCTTTCCAGCGTCCGCCGGACAGCCTCGCCGTCTCCGGCAGGTCTGTCCGGCCCAGGCCGCAGCGCCTACCGCGCGTACACCAGCGGGTTCAGCGGACCGGCCGCCAGGTCGCCCGGCGCAAGGCCCGGAAACCAAAGCCCCAGGTCGTTTTTCTGGTTGATATTCTTCGGCTCGGCAATCGTCAAGCCGTCGGCAATAAAGATCACCGTCATCACCTCGCGCATGGTATCCGTCGGGTTGCCCGGCGCTCGGTGCAGGCTCCAGCCATTGTGGAACGTCGCATCGCCCGCCCGCATCGCGCCGTGCGTTTTCAGCGTGTAGCCGCGCTCGGCGACAAACTCGCCGAACGCCGCTTCCGACTGGTCGGAGATCGGCAGGTCGCCGAGATACCCGTTAGCCTGCGACCCGGACGCAAATGTCATCGAGCCGCACTCGGCGCTCACATTCACCAGCGGCATCCACATCGTGACCACCTGGTTGGTGTCAAGCGGCCAGTAGCCCTGGTCCTGGTGCCACGGGGTCGGCCCGCCGCCCGGCTCCTTGAACAGCGCCTGGTCGTGGTACAAGCGGACGCGGTCCACGCCCAGCAGACCGGCGGCGATCTGGCCGAAGCGCCGGGCCAGTGTGAACCCGGCGACCGCCGGGTCTTCCTGCCACAAGTTCGTCACCTGCAAAAATGCCTTGCCGTAAGTGCCGCGCTGCTCCAGCGCGGGCACCTCGGCAGCCCGGCGGTCCACCAGTCTTAAAATCGCGCCGCGATACGCCGCAATCTCGTCGGCGGACGCGACCGCCCGCAGGCACACATGGCCGTCGCGGCGGTACGCCTGAGCATGTTCCGGCGAAAGCGCGTAATCGGTGTCCAAAGCCGGCAGGGCGGCCGGCGGGGACGAAAGCGTAGAAACAGCAGTCATGGGAGCCTCTTTCGGTTGGTAAGCATCATGGACATTCCGGCAGGGGAGTTTTGCCGAAGCCGCCTTTATCCTACTCGTTTCCGAAGCTCCCGGCAATGGACAGACCGGGCCGCGCTTGTAGATTTCGGTTTCCGTTTGGGGTATTCTTTGCTTATGCCCCCCTTGCAGCATACCACGCTTTACAGCCGCCCCGAGCGCGGCGGCATCCCTGCGCCGTCCCCGCTCGGCCAAATCACCCTGATCGCCGGCATCACCGGCGGACTCGGCGTCGTGCCCGCCCGCCCGTTTCGGGTCTACGGCAGCTATGCCCTGGTCGTCATCACGCGCGGGCGGGGCGTCTACGAGGACGCCAACGGTGTCAGCGCGGCAATCGGCGCGGGCGACGCCATCTTTGTTCACCCGGCCCTGCCGCACACCTACGGCCCCGTGCCGGGAGAAACCTGGGACGAACTGTATGTCATCTTCAGCGGCCCGGCGTTTGATGCCTGGACGGCGCTCGGCGTTCTCGACCCGCGCCGCCCGCTGTATACGCTGCCGCCGCCGGGCGACTGGCCGGCCCGGCTGCGCGGCCTGGCCGCCCCCGCCGGGTCCGAAGCGGTGCAGGTGTGCCGCCTGCTGACTTTGCTGACCGAGCTGACCGAGACCGCCGCGCCCGGCGGCGCTTCGGTCCCTGCGCCCGCGTCGGCCTGGCTGCCGCGTGCCTGCACCCTGCTCGGCGGGTCGCTGGACACGCCGCACACCCCCGAAGAGCTGGTGCACCCGCTCGGGATGCCGTATGAAACGTTTCGGCGGCGCTTCACCCGCGAGCTGGGCATTCCGCCGGCGCAGTTCCGGGCCGGGCGGGTGATTGAAACCGCCTGCCACCTGCTGCAATACACGAGTCTCACGGGCGCACAGATCGCCGAGCGGCTTTGCTTCAGCGACGAATACCATTTTTCGCGCCGCTTCAAGCAGCTTCGCGGCGAAACCCCGACCGAGTTCCGGCGCAGGCTGGGGCGGTGAAGCGCGGGCGCGTTGGTGGTGACGCGGGCGTTTACGCCCTCGTAACAATCAACACGCCCCCGTCACCATCAACGCCCACACTTTCTATCCAACGCCCCTCTGCGCCCTAAAACAAAATCACGCTGCGGATCACGTCGCCGTGGTGCATCGCCTCAAACGCGGCGTTGACATCGTGCAGCGTAATCGTCTGCGTCACCATTTCGTCCAATTTAAGCTGACCCGACAGATAAAGCTGGGCCAGCAGCGGGAAATCGTGCGACGGCAGCGCGTCGCCGCAGTGGCAGACCCGCAGGCCCGCTTTGTTCCAGTACACGCCGGTCGCCATGTCCCCGAGATTAAGCGTCACGCTGTCGTCCGCCGCCGGAAAGCCGATGGTCGTGGCCGTGCCGCCGTAAGACAGCATCTTCACGGCCTGCTCGGTGCAGACCGGGATGCCCGTCGCTTCAAACGCAAACTCCACCCCGCCGTCCCAGCCGTCCTCGGTCAGCGCCCGGACCTGGGCTACGGGATCGCCGGTTTTGGCGTTCACCGTGTGAGTCGCGCCGAATTCTTTGGCCTGGGCCAGCTTTTTGTCGCTCACATCCACCGCAATGATCTGCCGGGCATGCTGCAATTTTGCGCCTTGAATGACCGACAGGCCGACCCCGCCGCAGCCGATCACGGCGACCCGCGACCCGGCAAACACCGGAGTCGTGTTCATCGCCGCCCCCACCCCGGTGACCACGCCGCAGGCAATCAGGCACGCTTTATCGAGCGGCATTTCTTTCGGCATTTTAATCGCCGCTTTGGCATGGACGACCGTATACGTCGAAAACGTCCCGCAGCGGAGCACCTGCGAGCACAAAGCCCCGTCGCGCCCCCGCCGGATGCGCTGACCCGGCCGCAGGGCGGCGTAGCAGTGGCGCGGGTCGCCCCGCAGGCAGCTCGGGCACGCCCCGCACGGGGCGCGGTACGCGATCACGACGGGATCGCCGGGTTCCAGGCCCGTCACCCCTTCGCCGACCGCTTCCACATACCCTGCGCCTTCGTGGCCCAGCACAATCGGAAACGCCATGCCGTTGCCGTTCAAATTCTTCACGGTCAGGTCGGTATGGCAGACGCCCGACGCGGCCAGCTTTACCAGCACTTCGCCGGGGCCGGGGTCGTCAATCGTCACGTCTTCAATTTCGGCATCGCGCCCGGCTTCGTTGAGCAGGGCGGCTTGTCCTTTGTAGGGCATAAAGTTTCTCCTTAAGTGTTACCGGCTGAGGCTGCCCTTGATTTGGCCGGTGACGGTCGCGCCGGGCGGGACACGCTGCGACGCGGCCTTTTGCGGGGGAACGCTGCGGTTTGCCGCCGGCAGGGTTTTTGCATTGACGCCCGGCGCAAGCCGTGCGGCCGGCGGCGCGGGGTCGGGCGGCGCAAGCAGCGAAACGTCCGGCGGGATCGGGTTGCCCCGGTCGCCGTTGCCGGAGCCGGACGAGCCGACCGGGGACATGCGGCTGGAGTCAATCCCAGCAGGCTGCGGCGGCAGGGTCGGCGATTCCAGCGTGCTGCTGATGCGCCCGAACTGATAGCCCGCCGCCGCCGAGCCGCCCGCCCCGCCGCCGGTCGGCGCTTCGCTCGGCCCGCCCGCCGGCGGGGGGCCGAGGCGCAGGGCGGTGGGGGGGGTTGACGGCCCGGCGACTTCCTCAGCAGTCTTGGCGGGCCGGGAGCAGCCGGCCAGCAAAGTCAGGGCAGGCAGGAGCAGCAAAACGCGGGCAGGATTGGGTGAAAACATGGGTCAGGCACTTTCCGGGGAGAGTATACCCGCAAATAGCTCGTGCCGGGGATTATTCCGAGAAAAAGAGGCGCTCGACGCTGTCGCCGACGCTGATGGTGGCGGGGGCGCGGGCATCCAGCAGCAGGCCGCGCCGTTTTCCCGCGCTGAGCGCCAGCTTTTTGGTGGGGGTCGTCCGCGCCGCCAGGGTCGCGCAGGGCCGGTGCGGCGTCTCGGTGACGACCAAAAGCGCATCGCCGACCCGCAGGCAGTCGCCCGGCCCGAAACACTCCAAGTTCAGGCCGCAAATGACCAGGTTGTCGCCGGGAACGGCGTAGTCAATTTCCAGCACGTCCAGAATGTCCGCGCTGAGGGCCGACACCTGCCGCCCCGGCACCCGCCGTCCCTGCCACCACTGCTTGCCGGGATACTCGCCTTCCACCCCGACCTCGGGAATGACCCGCAGCGACGACACGGCCCGGTGCTCGCCGGGCCGGGGCGACACAAACAGCGCGGCGACCGTGCCGAATGTGTCCCATCGGAGGGCCGCCAGCTTCGCTTCGTAGCCGGCAAGGAGTATTGGGTCGAGAATGTCCATAAATTAATACCTACCCCCGGTGCAAGCACCGGGGGCAGGTTCAAATCGGGCTGAACGTCGCCGCCCACGGCTCCGCGCTTTCGGTGCCCGCTGCGCTGCCGAGGGTCGGCAGGCGCTGGTCCTGGGCGTCCGTCGGCGTCTCGTTGTGGGCGCTGACCGGGTCCGAGGTGGCCACATTGCCGGTGGAGACCTGCGAGCCGCGCAGCCATTTGACATGGCCGTCGCACAGCAGATAGTTTGCGCCGTCCGTGTGCCGCCCGGTGGGAGCCAGGTAGTAGTTTGTCGTCGGGTCCGTCTTGAAGTAGAAGGCTCGCGGCCCATTGATCCCAAGAAAACCCGTGGCAAGCGGCACATTGCAGTTGTCGTCGGCATGGGTGGAAACCACCGCAAACAAGCCAAGCATGACCGGGGAGCCGTCGGCGCACGACTGGGTGTTCGCGCCCGCCGCGCCCGCTTCGTCGGGCGTGGACAAATCCGTCACCGCCTGAGCGTCCGTCGCATAAAACGCCGACGACACTTCCGCCAGCATCACCGTCTTGGCGGGCGCGTTCAGCCGGGCGATTGCGCCTTTGATGCCCAGCGAGCCGACCGCCTTTGCGGCGTCCGCCGCGAGGTCCGACCCGGCCAGATTGGCGTTGTACGCAAATGACACGGGCGACAGCGTGACCCCGTTGTGAACAACCGGAGCGCCCGCGTCGTCCGGGCAGGAAAACGCGCCCGCGCTTTTGACAAACGGGTAAATGCGCCCGGCCCAGCCGTCGCCGTAGCCGTAATTGGCGCGGCCTTTGGATTGTCCTATCGGCAGATGCTCGTCACTGTCCTGCGCGTACTGCGTGAACGCCAGCCCGAGCTGCTTTAAGTTCGACTGGCAAGTCACCCGGCGGGCGTTTTCGCGCACTTTCTGAAACACGGGGAAAAGGACCGCCGCGAGAATCGCGATAATGGCGATGACGACGAGCAGCTCAATCAAAGTAAAGGCCCGGCGCATGGCGCGGGTCGGGGCGGGCCGGGGGGCGGAGACAGACATGCAGCAAGCCTTTCTCAAACAAACCGAATCCAGCGCCGGCAAATGTCAGCCGGCTTGCATTAGTATAACACACAAAACCCTGAAAACACGAAAAAATGCGCCCTGCGTTTCGGCAGGGCGCAAATCGGCGAAGCCAGGCTTAAATCGGACTGAACGTCGCCGCCCACGGCTCCGCGCTTTCGGTGCCGGCCGCGCTGCCTTTGGCGGGCACGCGCTGGTCCTGCGCGTCGGTCGGCTGGGCCACGGCATTGGTCGGCGGCGCGGTGTCCGACGTAAACACATTGCCGGTGGAGACCTGCGAGCCGCGCAGCCATTTGACATGACCGTCGCACAGCAGATAATTCGCGCCGCCCGTATGCCGTCCGGTCGGGGCCAGGTAATTGTCGCCGACCGCCGCCGTGTGTGTCGCGGCCCGCAGAGCGCCGTCCCCGCCGAGATAGCCCGTGGCAAGAGGCACAGAACAGGGAGCGCCGGCGGGGGGCGGACCGACGGCGGCGATCAAGCCGATCATGGCCGGAGAGCCGTCGGCGCACGGAGCCGGAACCACGCCTTGATCGCCCGCTTCGTCAGGCGTGGAAAGGTCCGCGACCGCCTGCCCGTCCTGCAACCCTACCGGGTAGCCGAGGGCGGTGACTTCGGCCAGCATCACGGTTTTCGACGGCGAGGTCAGCTTCGACAGCATGCCTTTGATCCCGATTTCGCCGATATGACTGGGCTTGTTGGCGTCGTCGGCCCGGTCCGAGCCGGCCAGGTTGCGGTTGAACGCAAACGACACCGGCGACAGCGTGTACGTTTTGCCGCCCACCGTGTTCAGCACCGGCGCGGCCGTGTCATCGGGACAAGCAAACACCGGGGCGCTTTTGACAAACGGAAAAATGCGCCCCGCCCAGCCGTCGCCGTAGCCGTAGTTGAGCCGCCCGGCGGACTCGCCCATCGGCAGGCGCTCGTCGCCGTCCTGCGCGTACTGGGTGAATGCCATCGCAAGCTGTTTCAAGTTCGACTGGCACGATGCCCGCCGGGCATTCTCGCGGACATTCTGAAACACAGGGAAAAGGATCGCCGCGAGGATCGCCACAATGGCGATCACGACAAGCAGCTCAATCAGCGTAAAAGCACGGACACACGCGCGGGCAGCGGGACGGCGGGCGGGCGGAGAAAGCGAAATAATCATAGAGGGTTCTTTCTAAACGTCGGGCGGCTTGCTTACAGTATAACACACGGCCGGCCTAAACCGACATAAACCTGAAACAAAAAGTGCGGCCCGGCACGTCCGGTTCAACTGCCTTTATTCCGGGAAAACTTCCCCATGCTCCCCGAAGACCTCCCCCCGGCGGAAAAAGTCCTGGTCGTCCATGACCGCCTGTGCGCCGAATACGGCTGCCCGATTGCTTACTTCCATGAGACCGACCCGCTGAGCGAGCTGGTGTCGTCGCTGCTGTCCCATCGCACCAAAAACGCCGACTCGCACCGGGCATACCGAAATCTGCAAACGCGCTTTCCCGGCGGCTGGGCCGAAGTGCGCGATGCGCCGCTTGCGGACGTTCAAGACGCGCTCGCTCCCTGCACCTGGCCGGAGCAGAAAGCGCCGCGCGTGCAGGACATACTTAGGCGCATTGCCGAAGAGCGCGGCGAGCTGTCGCTGGACTTTCTCGAAGACCTGTCCGTGCCCGAGGCCCGCGCGTGGCTGGAGTGCCTGCCGGGGGTCGGGCCGAAAACCAGCGCCGCCGTGCTGTCGTTCAGCCGCCTCCGACGCCGCGCCCTGCCGGTGGACAGCCACCACCACCGGGTCGCCGTCCGGTTGGGCCTGCTTCCCGCCTCGGTTTCCGTCGGCCCGTCCCATGCCGTTCTGGAAAGCCAGCTTCCCGCCGACTGGTCCGCCCAGAAAGTTTACGACAACCACGAAGTCTTGATGCTCCACGGTCAGCGCTGCTGCTTTCACCAAGCCCCTGACTGCCCCCGCTGCGCTGTCTTGAATCTGTGCCCGTTTGGGCAGCGGCGTACGGGACAAAGCGCATAATCATACTGTTTCCTGGGTATAAAGCGGGCAAGCTTCACTCCTCCCACGGAGATGGTGATTTATTACGAACCCCGCCTCGCCGCCGACGGCCTGCGGGCCAAAACGGCGTCGCATGTCCCGAACCCGCCGCAGGGAGTTCAGCAGCCGCAGGGAGTTCAGCAGCACCGGGTATAATCTGCACATGGCACACACCGAAACGGCAGAAAAAGATCGGCTCGGCATGACCGACGCGCAGTGAGCGCAGTGGCAGGCGTATACGCGCGGCTTCGGCGAGCAGGACGCCAACGGCATAGACATCTCGCTGATCCGTGAGAACCTGCGATTGACACCGGCGGAGCGGCTCCGAAAACATCAACGAGCACTGAAGCTGGTCAGGGAGGTACGCAATGCCGGAATTCGAGCCGGACTTTCTCGCCCTTCTGCGAACACTTGAAAACGGCGGCGGCGCGGCCTAAAGACAAAAATCATATTTTGGAACTGCGTGCCCTGCGCGAACTGACGGCGGAGTATGACGCTGCCCGATAATCTTGAACAGCTTTTAGGTATAATGGCCCCATTATGTGCCGAATTTTAGTGGTGGACGACGAAGAAGAAGTGCGCGAAGCGGTCGGGCGGCGCTTGTCGCGCGAAGGGTACACGGTGGAAACCGCGCCGGGCGAAGACGCGGGCATTGAAAAAATGCAGACCGCCGCGCGGGCCTACGATATTGTGATCACCGACATGAGCATGGAAGACTCCGGGTCGGGCATCCGTATTCTGGAAAACGCCGTGGCCCGCGATGTGTTCACCGAGGTGATCATTCTCACCGCTTACGGCAATGTCGCCAACGCCGTCGAGTGCATGAAGCGCGGCGCGTTTGATTATGTCGAAAAGAACATGCCCAATGTAGACGTGTTCGAGCTGCTGTGCTTGAAAGTCGCTCAGGCCGTCGAGCGCCGCCGCAGCGCTGTGGACACCGTCCGGCGATTGGAAGCGTTCGGCCACCGAGGCGCAGCCGGCGCCGCGCCGGGCTAGGCCCGGCGCTTCTCTTTCAGCGCACTATTTACCCACAATTTTCACCCGCAGTGAGGAGCAGGCAATGACACAGATTCAAGGCGACGCACTGCAAAACTGGGACACGGCCTCGGCCCGCGAATGGCTGGTCGCCAACGGCATCGGCGGGTACGCGTCGTCGAGCCTGTCCGGCGCGAACACGCGCCGCTACCACGGCCTTTTGGTCCCGGCCTTCGAGCCGCCGCTGGGCCGGGCCGTGCTGCTGTCCAAGCTGGAAGAAGAAGTCCGGGTGGAAGACCAGCTTTACCAGTTGTCCGCCAACAAGTACCCGAGCGTCGTCCAGCCGCAGGGCTTCCGGCACTTGACGTATTTCAGCACCCGGCCTGTTCCCACATTCACTTATATTTTTCACGAAGAAACCGTCGTGCTGGAAAAGCGTATTTGGATGCCGCACGGCCTAAACACCGTGTATGTGCAGTATACGCTGATCAAAGCCCCCGAGCCGGTCAAGCTCGCCCTGGTGCCCCTGCTGGCGTACAAAGATTACCATTCCGAGCAGCGCCGCTGGGACGGCTTCACCGCCGAGCTGACGTATGAAGCCGATGGACGGCTGCGATTTGTGGCGTATCCCGCCGCCCGCCCCCTTTTTCTTGGAATGCAGCCGCCGTTCTCGTTTGTGGACCATTCCGGCTGGTTCTTCAACTTTGAGCACCCGCGCGAGCAGGAGCGGGGCCTCGAGTTCACCGAAGACTTGTACTGCCCCGGACGCTTTCAAGGCGTTTTGTCGCCGGGGCAGACCGTCACGCTGACGGCGACCGTGGAAACCGACCCGCCGGACGAGCCGGAAACCGCGCTGGCGCAGGAAACGGCCCGGCAGGAAGCGCTGCTGGAAGCGGCGGGGGTCGCGCCCGGCGACGCGCTCCGCGAAACCCTGGTTTTGGCCGCCGATCAGTTTGTCATCGAAAAATCGCCCCAGGTCGCCCGCGCGACGGTTCTGGCCGGCTACCCGTGGTTCACCGACTGGGGCCGGGACACCATGATCGCCCTGCCGGGCCTGTGCCTGACAACCGGGCGGCGGGGCGTCGCCCGCGACATTCTGGCGTCGTTTGCCGGAGCCGTCCGAAACGGCCTGCTGCCGAACCGCTTTGGGGACAGCGGCGCGGGGGCGGAATACAACACGGTTGATGCCAGCTTGTGGTTCTTCCATGCGGTGTATGCGTACACGCAGGCGTCGGGCGACCGCGACTTCGCGCAGGCGGAGATGCTGCCGGTGATGCAGGCCATCTTGAACGCCCACCTTGCCGGCACCGACTACGGGATCGGCGTGGACCCCGCCGACGGCCTGCTGTCCGCCGGCGGGCCGGGCCTTCAGCTTACCTGGATGGATGCCAAAATCGGCGACTGGGTGGTCACCCCGCGCACCGGCAAGCCGGTTGAGATTCAGGCCCTTTGGTACAACGCGCTTTGCGTCGCCGCCGAGACCGCGCAGGCTGCCGGGCAGACGGAATTTGCCGAAGACTGCCGCACCCGCGCCGCGCAGGCGCAGGCGTCGTTTGACCGCTTGTTTTGGAACCCCGAAGCCCAGGCGCTTTACGATGTGATCGCCCCCGACGCCGCGCCGGACCCGTCGCTGCGCCCAAACCAGATATTCGCCGTCAGCCTGCCGTTTCCGGTCGTTCAAAGCTCCGAAAAGCAAAAAGCGATTGTGGACACGGTGGCCGCGCACCTGCTGACCCCTTACGGCCTGCGGACGCTGGCGCCCGGCTCGCCGGGCTACCGGGCGCAGTACGCCCCCGGCGACCCGTCCGCCCGCGACGGCGCGTACCATCAGGGCACGGTCTGGCCCTGGCTGCTCGGCGCGTTCTGCGAGGCGCACGGCAAGGTGTACGGCGACCCGGCCAAAGTCCGCGAGATGCTCCGGCCGCTGCTGACCGACGGCTTGACCGGCTACGGCCTCGGCACGGTGGGGGAAGTCTACGATGCCGAAGCGCCCTTCGCGCCCAACGGCTGCCCCGCGCAGGCGTGGAGCGTCGCCGAGCTGCTGCGCGTCTGGACGCTGGCGCAGGACGCACGCTAGGAAAAACTTATTCGGAAAAACTAATGCTGGTCGAGCCACCCCTGTAAATCGGCGGGGGTTTGGAAATCCAAAAGGGCTTCACCGAGGTCGTCGAGCTGGGGGGCGGTGAGGGAGTTGAGTCGAGCGGAGAGGCTATCGGGAACGAGGCCGACGCGGCGGCGGAGCAGGCGGACAATCAGCGCTTCTTTGCCCTGCGTAATCCCCTGCGTGATGCCTTGAGCGATGCCCTTACGTTCCCAGTCGGTCAAGATTTCCATTGCGGTGCTTCTTTCTGGCGGCGCAAACTCGGCGATGGCGCGTTCGTACTGCTTCATCTCCTGCGCCGTGAGCTTCAAGTAACTGTCCACGAAGCCGCCGATAAGCTTGGTGCGGGCAGGGTCAAGTTTGAGTGTCGCGAGAAGGCGCAGGCATTCGGCCTTGACTTTGGGCCGGTCGCGGGCGCTCATCTTCATCTTTGCCATCAGAGCGCTTGCGACCGGGTTTTCCTGGCCGACACACTTTCGCCACGGCAGGCGATTAAGCCGGATCGCCGGATGCCCCGTGCATGGGATACCTGCCCGCGAGGCCGTAATCGGGTATCAAGAAGCCGATGCGGGGCCGCAGGGCCAAAGCCGGCCTGACGGCGGATGGAACCGCGCCCCCGCACCTTCGTGGCTTACTCACTCCTCGTGGCTTACTCACTCCTCGTGGCTCATTACATCTTCATTTTGCCGGCGTCCATGTACCCGGCAGGCGCTTTGCTGGCCTTGACCAGCATGTGCCCCATGCTGTCTTTGAAGCCCATTTTTTTCGCCATTGCAGGCGAATAGTACGCATGGCAGTCGCGGCAGACGTAGACAGTCTTGGCGGCCATCATCTTCTTGCTGTGAGTTGTGGATGCTGCTGGGGCGGCCTGCGCGAGGGGTGCGGCGAACAGCCCGGCGAGCGTGGCGGCCGCCAGCGTGAGGGCGAGGCCCGGTTTGAGGGATCGTGTCATTGAGTTCTCCTTTGGAACGATGCGAACAAAGAACCGGGCAATACGGCCCGGCTTCTACAGGCAAAGGCGGCACATCGGCGTGCGCTCGACGCCTGTAAATCGTGACAAATCATTGAGATAAAAGCAGTCATAAACCAGACCTCCCGCGCGTCGCCTCAAAGAGGTCTGCGATCCGGCGGGCCGGGCAGCCCCGGAAGGCTTTGCGCCAGCCGGACCACTGCGGTAATCATTCCCAAACTCAGCGCCCCGCGTCACAGGAGGATTATGAGACGCCGAATGGGGCATGTGACACTCCGCACGGGCTAAAGCCCGACGGCTTCTTGGGCTACGCTTAGGCCCCTTTATTCAGGCCAGCAGATGTTCACGGATCATCTGGCGGCCCCGATGAATTCGCGTTTTTACCGTTTCAGGAACCACTTGCAGGCGGGCAGCAATCTCTTTGACCGTCAGTTCCTCGAAGTCACGCAGCACGATCACTTCTCGGTAGATGTCCGGCAGCGATTGGATCGCCATCGCAATATCGAGGCGTAATTCTATATCATTCCGGCTTTGCAGATATTCCTGTTCAATCTTGTCGTCGAACGGCACCGTCCGAGGAAACATCTTTTGCGTGAGCCTTTGGCATTCGCGTCGGATGATCTGGGCGAGCCAGCCGGTATAAGCTCCCAAGACCCGCAGCGTCGGCAATTGCCGAAAAACAATCACCAGCGACTCCTGCACGGCATCTTCCGCATCCGAGGCAGTCGCGCAATATCGGGCCGCATAACGGCGCAGGTTTGGGCGGGACGCGGCGATCAGGCGTTCCAGCGCCTTCGCATCCCCGCGCCGAGCCGCTTCCAAAAGCTGTTTATTTCTAAATTCGTTATCTGCAAAGTCTTTATCTGCAAAGTCAGTGGTCATAAGCGGCTCGGTTCCTCCGGTCAAAACGGCGGCTTCTATCAGTAAGAGGAAAGGAATACCCGAAATGGGTTCAGAGTGGATAAATTAATTTTGCGCGGCGTTATTGATTACGCTTGAATTTGTTCATCTGTGCCAAGATTTCCGCGATCCGCGCGTTTTTTGTCTGCGCCGGTCCGAACTTTCCCCGCCCCGCCGGTGTTCCAGAAGGGCCGTCATGGTAGAATACGCCGCAAGCCGCGTTTTTGGAGCGGCGCGTGGAAAGCAGGAACGTTTGGCAGTAGACACCGGGGTCAAGACGCGCGAAGAAGCGTGGGAAGAAGGCGGCTGGGAAAAGTCGGAAACGGGGCAGGACGGCGGGATCGGCTCGCTGCCGAGCCTGCCGCAAGTCGAGAAGGAAACCAAGTCCGGCCTGCACCGAGCCGTCTGGACTCTGGCCTGGCCGTCGGTCCTGACCATGCTGCTTCAGACGTTTAACTCGTTTTTGGACCGATTTTTTGTGGGGCATCTCGGGTCCGACGCCCTGGCGGCGGTTGGGGTCGGCGGGCAGTTTATGTTTCTGCTGTTTTCCGTCGGCATGTCGGTCGGGGTCGGCACATCGGCGCTGGTGTCGCGCTTCACCGGGGCCAAAGAAACCGATCAGGCCAAAGTCGCCGCCAACCAATCGCTGTGGCTGGGCCTCCTCGCCGCCCTTGTCTCCATCGCCGCCGTCTGGCCCCTGCGCCACGCGGTCGTCGGCTGGATGGGCGTGGACAGCTCCGCCGCCGCGCTGTGCGTCCGCTACCTCAGCGTGACCCTGCTCGGCGTCCCCGCCCTGTTTGCAATGCTGATCTTGTCCAGCGTGTTTCGCGGGATCGGAGACACCAAAACGCCGCTGATGGTGATGATCGGGGTCAACATCATCCACCTGGGCGGCGATTATGTCTTAATCTTCGGGCACTTCGGCGCACCGAAGATGGGCTTGCTGGGCGGCGCGGCGGCCCTGCTGGCCTCGCAGGTCATCGGCGCAGTGTTGTACTTTTTGTTTTTGCAGCGCTCGGCTTTGAAGGGCTTTGCGACCCGGATGAAAACGCTGGATTTAGGCTGGGCGCGGCGCATTCTTGTGATTGCGGTGCCCGCCGCCGGCCAGAATCTCTCGCGGGTGCTTTCCATGATGGTCTTCACCGGCGTGCTGGCCCGCTCCCCGCAGGCGACGGCGGCGGTGGCCGCGCTGACCATCGGCCTGACTTCCGAAAGCATTGCGTTTATGCCCGGCTTTGCGTTTTCGATGGCGGCGGGGACTCTGACCGGCCAGAACCTCGGGGCCGGCAATCCGCGCCGGGCCGAGCAGGCGGCGTGGTCGGCCTTGCAGCAGGGCCTAGCGATTATGATTGTGATGGGCGGCGTGTTTTTCGTGCTGGCCCGCCCGTTCGCGCACATCTTCACGCACGACTCCCATGTCGTCCCTCTCACCGTGGCTTACCTGCAAATCGCCGCGCTGTCCGAGCCGTTTCTCGCGTTCGGCATGATTTTGACGGGTGCTTTGAACGGGGCGGGGGAAACCCGTGCGCCGGCGTGGGCCGGGGTCGCGACCATGTGGGGGGTTCGCCTGCCGCTGGCCTGGCTTTTGATTTATCCACTCGGCCTCGGCGCGACCGGCGCGTGGTGGGGCATGACCGTTTCCACTGCGCTGAATGGCCTGGTCGCCCTGGCCCTGTTCAAGCGCGGCAAATGGAAACAAGCCGTGGTTTAGGCGTCTGTGCAAAAAAGCCGATTGATCCGCCGCCGTACACACTCGGTTCTTCTTGCCGCCGCCACGATTGCGCTGGGCCTGGCGTCCCGGAAGTTTGCGTTTGTCCTGCCGCCCTGGCTGGCGAAAAACGCCGGGGACGCGCTGTATGCGGTGATGATTTACTGGCTGATCGGCGTCTGCTTTCCGCGCGTGTCGCCGCCCCGCGCCGCGCTGGCTGCACTGGGCTTCTGCGCCGGCATTGAGTTTTTGAAGCTTGTCCAATTTCCCTGGCTCGTCGCCGCTCGGCACAGCACGGCAGGGGCGCTGGTTTTGGGGCGCGGCTTTCACTGGTCCAATTTGGTCTGCTACACGCTGGGCGTCCTGCTGGCCTCGGGACTCGAGACTCGGCTCGGCCCGCATCGGGGGCCTTGACTTCTTACGCATTATGCGTTAGAATATACGCATTATGCGTAATACCAGCATCTTGGACGCGCTGCTGCCGCGCACCCGGCAGAATATCCTTACCGCGCTGCTGCTCGCGCCCGAGCGTCGGTGGTATCTCAGCGATCTGGCGCAGTACCTTCATGTCCGGCCTTCGAGCCTTCAGCGTGAAATGGCTTCGCTCACGGACGCCGGGATTTTGCAGAGGGAAGCTGACGGCAACCGTGTGTATTATCGGACGAACACATTGTCTCCTGTGCTGCCGGAGCTGCAAGGCTTGTTCGCTAAAACTGCCGGAGTCGCCGGCAAAGTCCGGGCCGCTTTGCAGCCCTTCTGGGACGAGATTACGCTGGGGTTTCTGTTCGGCTCGACGGCAAGCGGCGAACAGACCGCTTATAGCGACATAGATTTGCTGATTGTCGGAAGCGTTGACGGCGTCGCCCTGGCGCTTCCGCTGCGCGAGCTGGAGCGGACGCTTCAAATGCCGGTCAATGTCATGCGCTACACGGCTGCGGAGTTCCGAGAAAAACAGCCGGGCCACTTTCTTCAAACACTTCTCCGTGCCCCCAAGATTTTCCTGAAAGGATCGGACGATGAGCTGGCAGACCTTGCTGACAAGTCAGCGCTTGAGGACTCACACGACGAGCAAGCAGGAGATTGACGATCTCCGCGCCGTAATTGCCCGTGACCTGGCCGACGCGGTTGTCGCCGGGCTGTCCGCCGACCGCCGATTCGCGACTGCATACAACGCAGCCCTGCAAACAGCGGTCATGGCGTTCGCGTGTGCCGGGTATCGCACGTCCGGCATCGGCCATCACCAAACGGCGTTTGAAGCCGCCGAGCTTGCGCTTGGTCCCGGCAGCGCCGCCCTTTTCGCCTACTTTGAGGGTTGCCGCCGCAAGCGCAACACGGTAGATTACGACCGTGCCTCAGTCGCTACTGAAACAGAAGCGCAGGAGATCGTCAAGAAAGCCGGCGCGTTTCTCGTTCTCACAGAAGCCTGGATTTCTCAACATTATCCTGCATTCAGTTAGCTGCTTGGGTAAGCCCTGCGTTTACAAAATCAGCGGCCTGGCACTTCCCGGCGTATTTCAGCCCATTTCTCTTGCCGGATTATTTCAGGCTCTCCCTGCATTCCCTCCCTCAAAAGCTCTCATAAATGCGCCTGGTCGCGAGTCGTGTCGGGCGGGGCCGGCAGACCTACGGAGAAATCTTCGGCGTCTTCCGTGTCAGCGGCTTTCGCACCACTTCAGCACATCGCCGAAGCGGAGTGTTTCGAGTTTGCCGAATAAAGGGTGGCGGGTGATCCGGGCGCGGGACAGGGCCGGGCTGGACAGGCCGCACAAAAACCGGGCCGACTGGCGCGGGTCAGCGAGGGCGTCGGGGTGCTGGCTCCGAAGCGTCTGCCAGGCGGGAACGTCGAGCAGATCGTCGGGCGCGGGCAGGTCGGGCGCAGGCGGCAGGACGGCGGCTTTGCCTGTGGCGCAAAACGTGCAGTGGCCGCACGGCTCCGCCCGCTTTTCGCCGAAGTAGCCGACCAGGGCATTGGTCAAGCAGCCGGCGTGGGTCACGAGCTTTAAGACCCGGCCCAGGCGCTTGATCTCGGCCTGCTCGCGGCGCACAAAGCGCTCGGCGAGGTCGGCGGCCAGCACTTCGGCGTCGTCGTCGCCCTGCCCGCGCGTGTACCGCTGGCGGACATCGGCGACTTTCAGCTTCCCCCACCCCTGCTCCTCAATGTGCTCCAATGCCCGGACCACCCGGCGGCGCTCCACTCCTAAATGCTCGGCGGCTTCGTCGGGGTTCAGCGCATACCAAATCTTGCCCTGCCGGGCAAACCCGAACAAATCCCGGACAAAGTCGGCGTGGACGCCCTGGAACTTGCCAATCAGCGATGCCAGCGGCAAAAGGGGCTGGACTTCGTAGCCGGCGTAAAACGGCGTCCCCTGCTTGAAAACGCCGTCTATTTCGAGGTAAGTGAGAGCCGTGCGAAGGACTAATTGGCGGATATCGTGCTGGGCGGACAGCGCGTACAGCGAGAGGTCGAACTCGGGGCCGCGCGACAGGAGATCGTCCATCAGCGATCTTAAAGACGCTTCGGTCGGCGTGTCGCCGTAAGCGAAGTTTTCGAGTGTCGGGACATCTTCCGGGCAGGCCAGCAGCTCCACGGTGGATTTGAGGCCGTCGCGCCCCGCCCGGCCGATCTCCTGTGAGTAGCTTTCCAGCGACTTCGGCAGATTGTAGTGGTAGACATAGCGGACGGCGGACTTGTCAATGCCCATGCCGAACGCGATAGTCGCGACGACAATGCCGCTGCTTGACTCCATCCAGCGGTCCTGCACGGCGGACCGGACTTCGTCGTCCAAACCCGCATGGTACGCTTCCGCCGGCAGGCCGCCCTCGGCGAGCAGCGCCGCAATCCGCTCGGCGGTCTTTTGCAGCGTCACATAAATAATGGTCGGCCCCGGCGGGCGCTTGCCGAGCCGCTTCAAGAGAACCGTGTCGCGCTCGGCGGCGGTGACGGGCGTGATGCTTAGATTGAGATTGGGCCGGTAAAAGCCCGTCACAATCGCGCCTTCTTTGGCGATGCCGAACGCCGCTTCAATATCTTTCACGACCGCAGGCGTCGCCGTCGCGGTCAGCGCCAGCACGCGCTCGGCCTGGACAATCTTTGCCGCTTCGGCCAGCTTCAGGTAGTCGGGCCGGAAGTTGTGCCCCCACTCGGAGATGCAGTGGGCTTCGTCCACGGCAAACAGCGCGATTTTGACCCGCGACAGCAGGGCCACAAAGCGCTCGTTGTTGAACCGCTCGGGGGCGACATACAGCAGCTTCAATGTCCCGTTTTCCATGCGGGCGGTCACGTCGCGCACTTCCTCGCCGGACAGCGACGAGTCGAGACGCGCGGCGGCGATTTTGTGCTTGACCAGAAAGTCTATCTGGTCCTTCATCAGCGCAATCAGCGGCGAGACCACCAGGGTCAGGCCGGGGTAGCGCAGGGCGGGAAGCTGGTAGCAGAGCGACTTGCCGCCGCCGGTCGGAAAGACCGCCAGCGCCGCGCCGTGGTCGTGCAGGGCATCAATGACGACTTCCTGGCCGGGCCGGAACTCGGAAAACCCGAAGTGCTTTTCGAGAAGCTGCGCGGGGGTCTCGCCTGTGATCGCTTCCGCCGCTGTGATTTCTGTGCTCATGGTTTTGCCTCCATCCGTGGTAAAATACGTTATGTCTCGCCGCTTTATTCTGCTTCCAGCGCTGGTATTCCTGCTTGTGCCGCTCGGCGGGGCGCGGGCGCAGCTCACGGTCGCCGGGCCGGCGTCTCCGGCGGCGCGGGCGGTTACGGCCTGGGCGGCGGCGCTCCCCGCAAAGTTTGCGCCGAAGGGGCGGCTGGAAGTCTCGCCGCTGTCCGAAGGCGGGATGGATAACTATCTGCGGGACGGCGGCCCGGAGCAAAGCCGCTCGGACCAAAGCCGGGCGGAAGACGATGACGACGAGATTGACGGCGTGTTTGTCCGCCGTCCGCCGCGCATTGTGCTGCGCGTTCCCGACTCGGGCCGGGTGGACTTCGGCACGCTGGCCCACGAATACGGCCATTATGTCTGGTTCGATCTGCTCACAAAAAATGACCGCAACCGCTACGGAGCGCTGTATGCTCGGCAGAAGGCCGCGCACAAGCTGGTCACGCCCTACGCCGCCGACAGCGTGGAAGAAGGCTTCGCCGAAGCGTTTGCCGCCGACCTCACCGACCCGGCGCTTTTGCTCCGCGCCGATCCGCTGTCGGCGCAGTTTTTGTCCCGCTGGCCCAAGCCATGACCGCTCCCGAATACACTGTCCGGGCGGCCCGGCCCGAAGACAGCGAAGCGGTGCTGGAGATTTTGTGCCAAGCATTCGGCTTGGACTCCGAAGCCGCCCGCCCTATCTTCTACGGCGACCCGTATTTTGACCTCTCGCACAAGCGCGTTTTGACTGTTCCCGGCACGGGCGCGGTTTCGTGCCTGACTGTGGTGCCGACGCGGCTTCGCATCGGCGGGGTCGCGGTTCCCGCCGCCGGGGTCGCCGGGGTCGCGGCCCGCCCGGCATTCCAGCGCCGGGGCTGGGCGGGCCGGCTGCTGGCCGCGACCGTGCCCGCGCTCGGTGCCGAGCTAGGCTATCCCCTCGCGCTGCTGCATCCCCTTTCCGCGCCGTTTTACCGCCGCTTCGGCTGGGAGTTCGCGTCGCGCCAAGTCTGCTGGCTGTCCGCGCCCGCCTCGCTCCCTGCCTCGGGCGATGCCGGCGGCGTCCGGCCCGCCCGAGGCACCGACTGGCCGCAGATCGCCGCGCTGCACCACACGCTCACGGGGGCCGAGACGGGGGCGTTTGCGCGGGACACCCGCCGCTGGCAGCTTGTCCGCCTGCCGGTGCCGGGCCGCGACGCGTTTGTGTTTGAGCGCGGCGGCCAAGTGTCGGGCTATTTGATTGCCGAGCGGCGGGATGTCCTGCACCTGCTGGAAATGCGCGGCGCGACCGACGCCGCCCGGCGCGGCCTGCTCGGCTTTCTCGCGCGTCAGCCCGACGCCCTCATTGAATGGGCGGCCTCCCCCGCGCTTTTGGACATGTTCGGCCTGTCCTGGGCCGGCCTAGAGTTAGACCCCGGCGTCATGCTGCGCCTGGTCAACCTTGAAGCCGCCCTCGCCGCCCTGCACCCGGCGCTTTACGCCCCCATTCTTGCCGGCCTGAGCGCGACATTGACAATCATCGCGACCGGCGACGACCTTTGCCCGCAAAACCGCCGCCTTCTGCGCCTGACTCCTGAAGGCGTCGTTCCGGCCGAAACCGCTGCCGGCCCGTGGCTCCGCGCCGACATCCGCGTTCTGGCCCGTTTGTATCTCGGCGACCTCCTGCCCTCCGAAGCCGAACTTACGGCAGATAGCCCGGACACCGTGCGCCTTGCCGACCGGCTTTTCCCCCGGCGGGAACCGTATGTCGCCTCGCTGGATCAATTTTGAGCGCAAACAGCGAGTGTGCGGGGTACAATAGGCCGGATGCAGGGTGCGAGGGCGTCAAGAAGTGCGGGCGTCAAGAAGCGTGGAATTTCAATCCCATGCTTTCTTTCGGGCCGCGCTTTCTTTTGAGGCCGCTTGACTTATACGTTATTCTAAGGAACATTTATGGCATTGACAGAGCGATTTTATGGGGCGAACACGGCGGGAACGTCCCGGCCGATCCAGGACTTCGGGCTGACCGATACCAAAGGGGTCTACCAGTACACGGCCAAGCTGCGGGTCAAGGGCCTGCTGGTGGTCGTCTTTTTTTCCACGGACTCCCCGCCGTCGGTGGACGCGCTGAAGGCCGTGCAGGGGTGGAGCGCCGAAACGCCGACCCAGAAATGGACGGCGGTGGGGGTGGCGGAAGGCGACCGGCCGGCGCTGGCGCAGTTTGCCGAAGCAGAGGGGCTGAAAGACGTTCTGGTGCTGCTGGATTTCGAGCTGTACCAGACGCGCATGTGGGGGGTCTCGCACCTGCCGAGTATTTACTTGGTTTCAGGCAAGACCGGCCGGGTGCTGCATAAAATCGTCGGCGAGGACGCGGCGGCGCTGGACGGCATGAAGCGGATGCTGGCGGACGAAGTGGAAAAGATTGTCGCGGCGGAAGCGGCCGCCAAAGCCGCCGCCGACGAAGCGAAGCGGGCCGAGGAAGAAAAAAAGGCCGCCGACGCGGCCAAAGCGGCGGAAGCCAAGCCGGCCGCATAACCCAAAAAAAGACGCCTCGGCAGGCTGCCGGGGCGTTGTACGAAAAATAAGACAAAAAGTGACCGCCGCCGCAATCCCAGCGCGGCGGCGGCTGCCCTCACAAACGGAGCGGCAAGGTAAGGAGATCACACCTCTCTTGACGCGATTTTCCGAGCAAATGTTCCCTTTTATTGAATTTGGTGCGAGTCGCGACAAAAACCCGGTATTTCTGCCGGGTTTTTGTCGCTTCTCCCCGCCGGCTTAATGCCAGCCGACACCGGCGAAATCGAAGTTGATTTTTTTGGTCCGGGTCGAATAGTAAAATGTCAGGTCGCGCCCGAAAAGACGGCGGCTGATCGAGTATTCTACGTCCTGGTAGCTGTCGGTCAGGTAGCGCTCGAACGACCCGGCGAGGCCGATGCCCCAGTCCTGGTTGATGCGGTACGTCGTGGTCGCAAACAAGCCCCGGTCGCTCAGCGGCAGGCCGTAAGAGCCGGTCAGGGACAGCGAGAGCTTGGGAGAGATTGCGGCAAAGTAGGACGCCGTCAGCCGGTGCTGGGTCGTGGATTGCAGCAGCGCCTGCAAGGGGTTCAGGCCCGACGGCGAAGCGCCGAGCTGGGACAGCAGCGGGTCGTAGCTGAACGTGTAGTTGAGCGAAAGCGTATCGGACCTCCGAAACGACCGGGACAATCCGAGGCTGGCGGCGACGGTCGGCGCGAACGAATGGCGAGCGCCGCCGTAAGCCTGACCGACCGAGACCGAGTCGGTGAGCTGGGTCCGCTTGTCGAGCCGCAGCGGCGCGGTGAACAGCCGCAGGGCGGCGGACGTGGTCGAAACCGGCGTCACAATCGTGCCCGTCTCAGGCGAATGCTCGGAAAGCTGCCCGCGCTGAATGCCGAAGTCGGCGGTGTAGCTGACGGGGGAATGACCGAGCGGCCTCGGATTGGTCTGGACATAGGTGTTGACCGTCGTGCTGCCGGCGCTGTAGCCGCCGTTGCCGGGATCGCGGCTGGCCGACGCGGTGACATTCAGCGAAAAGTCCTGGAACTGGCGCGACACATTCGAGCTTGCATACAAAGAGCGGTGCGCCGGGTAATCCACCAGAAAGTACGACGACGTGCGGTCGTCGAGCTTCTGGGCGTGGTTCCACTGAGCGCCCCATTCCGAGCGGGTAAGGCCGCTGACCAGAAGCTGGCCGGAGCCGGTACGCCCGAAGTCGTAAGACTGCTCCAAATCCAGCGCCATGCCGTGCCGGGCGCGGCCCCCGAAAAACGTGGTCCCCGTGCTGATCGTGCTGCCGAGACTGGCGCCGCTGACCGCCGCGTTCCGCAGGTACACCGTGCCCCGGCTGTGGGTGGTGACATTGTAGTAAAACGGCACATTGACGAACAGGCCGCTGGAGCCGATCCCGACAAGCTGCTGGCCGAAAATCTGGTCGGTGTTCATCGGCATCACATGGTAGGGCACCGACACCAGCTTTTTGCCGTCGCTGTAAATCGTCGCGCGGCGGAACTGAACCTGGGAATTCGGGTCGGCGGTGATGGCGCGGGCGGCGACGACGACCCGGCTGGGGGACAGGTCCACAAAGCGGTACGGGTCGCTCAGCACAGGCGACGCGCCGGGGTCCGGCGGCTGCTGGACGGCTTCCAGGTTGGTGCCGGTGACGATGACCGCTTCGGCATCGTCGGCCAGAACCGCGTAGCCGCTGGCGCTGAGGAGGTCGTAGCGGACCTCCGAGACCCGCAGGGTATGGCGGCCCCGCTGGAGCACGGCGTTGCGGGCCAGCACGGTCTGGGTTTGGAGATCAACCTGCATCGCGTCGGCCGTGATATCGAGCGCTTTGTAGCTGAGGTGCGCCGAGCGGTTCCTGCCCTGCGCCTCGATCATATGACCGTCGGCGCTGTAAATCAGGTACTGCGGGCAGTCCACGCGAATCCAGCGGGCGTCTTTGTCGAACAGCGACTCGCGGTCGGCGGTGAACTCGACCGACGCGGCATTGGCGGACGCGCCCTGGAGGCCGGAGCCGAACGCGGCAGCGGTGACTTTGGCGGTTCCCGACGCGGACGATGAGGTCAGCGAGACGCGGGCGACCCCGGACGCGGTGGCCGCCGTGTCGGGGGTCAGCGTGCCGAGCGTCGTCGTGAAGCGGACCGACGTGCCGTCGGGCGCAGCGTGGCCGCCGCTGTCCGAGACGGTCGCGGTGATCACGGTCGTGCTTTTGCCGTCGGCATAAATCACGTCCGGCGCGGCGGCCAGCGTCACTCCGGCCTGCCCGGCGGCGTGCGCGGGCCGCGCCGCCGGACCGCACAGCAGCAGGCACGGCAGCGCGGCGCAAAGGATGAAAAGCCGTCGGGCGGAAAGCGGCATAGGTGTTCTCTGGGGTGAAGCTCGTTTTAGAACCCGGTAATCGGCGGAGCCGGCGGCGTGCTTGTCGTCACAGTGGTGGTCGTCGTGGTGCCCGTCGCCGTGCTTGAGCTGCCGCTGCTGCTGTGGTGATGGTGCGTCGTCGTCAGGCCGATGGCGACGGCGGCGGCGACCAGAAGGCCGAGGGCGATCTCGCCGGCTTTGTTGTGGCGGCGCTTCGCAGGCAGGTCGCGGGCGATCACCGGCTGCCCCTGGGTGAGATCGGCATTCAGCGCGGCGACCACATGGCCGGCGGCATCGTTGACCGCGCTTTGCAGCAGGGCGGCGGGGTCGTCGGCGGCATTAAACGAGATGCCGCGTCCGGTCGCCGCAAAGGTCTTCACGACCCGGCCTGTCAGGGTGCTGTACAGCGTGGCGTCAATCACGACGCTGACCGTACGGGTCTGCGGGTTGACGCTGACCGAGTCCACTTCGCCCAGCAGGTAGCCGTCGGTCGCAAGCTGCTGCGCCAGCTTGCGGCCCTTCAGCGACGTGTCGTAGGGCGGGACGACATCGGCTTCGGTCAGGCCCGCCACCCTCGAATCCTGCACGGCACGCTGAATCTGTGGCAGGTTCGGCGCAAACGAGTTGGCTTTATAGCGCCCGATGGTGTTAAGGCGGATTTTCACGGCGTTTTGCACCTGCGCCCCGACAACCGCGCCGTCAAAGCCGCCGGACGCCGCATCGGCGCTTTTGCTGACAAACGGAAACATCAAAATCGTGCGGATCGGCCCGTCGGCCGCCGGGACGACCGGGATGCGGACGGCGGCAAGGTCCGCCGCCGTGCCCGACGACGCGCTTTGCGCCAGCGCCGCCGCCGGCAGCAGGGCCGGGGGCAGCAGCAGGGACGCCGCCAGGGCAAAGGCGACCGAGCGGCGCGGCGTCCTTAAAGTCGAAAAGCGAAGCAGCATAAGAACCTCATGATTTTCCTGAATACGCCCTCCGGCCCCGATTTTGGGGAGCCGGAGGCCGACTCTCAGCTTAGAAGCGCGGGTGTTTGCGCGTGATCGAATCGCGGATCGAGCTGCGGATCGCCCCGGTCAGCCCGGTCGGCAGCGCCAGCGGGTTGCTGAACACATACGCATTGTCGTAGCCCGACTGCCCGTTGTCCGCCGAATTCCGCGCTCCGACCCGGTAAAACAAAGCCGTCTGGCCCGGAAAGTCCGCCGACAAGTTCAGGTTGTTGAACACAACAGCGGTGCCGGACGCGGACGAGACATTGACGCCCGCCTGGTTCGGGTTTGCATTGATTCCGGTGGTCCCCGAAGTCGTGGTCGCGACGGAGTACGCGCCGGCCGGCGCGGTGTAAGTCCGCACATTGGAGCCGAAGCCGGGACTGGAGCTGATTTGCAGAATGTAATCGTTTGCGCCGGCGGTCACGGGAACGGTGACGTTTACATTGGTCGGGCCGGTGGATGCGACCGTGGCGGGCGCGGTCGGCTCGATATAAGTGATCGTGTTGGTCGGGCGCAGGCCGGTGAGCTGGTACGTCTGCCCGTGGCCGGTCGGGTTGTTCACACCGCCGTTTGTGTTGGTGTTTGTGCTGGTGCTCGTGTTGGTCGTGCCGGTCGTCGTCCCGGTGCCGGTCGTCGTCCCCGTCGTTGTGCCGGTCGTTGTCCCCGTCGTGGTAGCCGTGCTTGTGGACGTGGTATTGCTGCCGTTGTTGGTGCCGGTGCCGGGGTTGATCGTGCCGGTGCTGAATGTGGACGGCTGGATATACAGCCCTTCGACGTTGTACGAGATGCGGCTGCCGAAGTTCAGCTCGGTGCCGGGAATGCCGCCGACGAAAGACGCCGCCCCGGCCGTTGTAGTCGTCGTGGCAACCGTCGAGAACACGGTGAACGTTATCAAGCTGGCGGAGTTCGACGGGTCCGGCTTGGACGCGGTGACGGCGGGCTTGCGGTTGAAGTCATCGTAAACCAGCAGGTTTTTGGACGCCTGCGAAAACAGCGGCACCTGGCCGTAGCCGTTGATCCCCAGCACCCCGCTGATACCGCTGTTGTTGCCGGTCGTTGTTCCCGTGGTCGTGCCCGTCGTCGTGCCTGTTGTCGTGCCGCTGGAAGCGCTGCCGTTGCCGATGGCGATCAAGTTGGCGGCATTGGACAGCGCGGCGGGCGAGTCGCTGCGGTACACATGGAATTCCAAAAAGTTGGTCGCGGCGATGTTGCCGATGTTGGCCGTGATCCGCACCGTGACCGGCAGAAAGGTGCCGCCGGTCGGGTAGCCGACGGGGATGGAGGCCGGGCCGCCCAGCGACGACGACAAGCCGGGCGTGGCTGAAACACTGCTGACATTTGCGCCGCCGAGCGACTGATCGCCGCCGGTATGCCCGGACTTGATCCCCGCCAGCAGCAGGCCGCCGGCCAGCAGCGCCACCAGGACGCCGGTGACGCCCCGGAACGCGCTGGAATGGCTCGGGATGGTCGGCGCATCGGCCCCCAGATCGGCGGCGGTCGCGGTCTGGTACGACCCGGTCGCCTTGTTTACTGTATACGACGGCATATGGAAAATCGCCGTCGCCCGGTCGCCCGGCTCGATGCCCAGCCCGAGGTCGGTAATCTGCGCGTTGGCGTCGTTGTCGTTCGTTTCGGCGATCTTGATCGTGCCGATAAACCGGCCGCCGCGCGTGATCATCATATCCAGCCCTGAATACAGGCCGTCGCGGGTGCCTTTGTTCACCGTCACGGTGACGTTGTGGCCGTTCAAAGTGTTGTTGCCGGAAATCAGCACCGTCGCCACCGGCAGGTTGAAGTGCGACAACTGCCGGGTCGCGTTGAACGCGGCGTTGCCGAACGCTTCATTGACAAGCTGCTCTTCATCGTCCACCGGAATCGGGCGCGGGTTGGACAGGCCCTCGGCCAGAGCGCCGTTCAGCAGAAAGCCCGATTTGGGGTCAATCACGCGCAGGGCGATGGACACTTTGGCCTGCCGGCGGTCGCGCGAAAAGGAGATGGAGGAAATCTCTCCGGCGACAACCGCATCCACGCCGAGCGACTGCCCGAGGCGCTCGATAGACGCCAGGTTCAGCGGCGGAGTCAGGCTCTCGTTCTGAATGCCGGTGACAAGCTGCTCGCGCGGCAGGACCGAGTAGCGGTTCAGCTTGGCAAGCTGGATCACAAACGAGTCGGACGCCAGCCGGCCCACATCGGCGCTGCCGTAGCCCGACGGGTTGGCGAAGTCCAGAACCGCCCAAACCGGCTGCCGGGCGGTGAGGCTCTGCGCCGAAACCGGCGCGGCGGCCAGCAGCGCCAGAAGCGCAGGCAGCGCCATCACCAGGGTCAGCAGAAAGCTGAGCGGCCGCGTGCTCCAATGCAGTTTCAAATGTTTCACTCTGAAAGGTTCCTCCCAAATCGCGGCCGGCCCCCTCGCGCGGGGCCGGCGTGGTCACGCCTCATGGCGTTATTTTCCTGTCGGAATGTTCATCGTCACCGGCGTATACACCCGGATCCAGTACGCCTGCCAGGGCTGAAGCGTCGCGCCCGGCGAAACCGGCTGATACGCCGTGCCGTCGAACGAATACAGCGTCCCGGAAATCAGGTGGTAGGTGCTGCCCGCCGCGTCTGCAAACGAATACGGCGTGCCGTTGGCGGCGGTGAACGTCAAGCTCGACAGCGGCACCCCGGCGGGGTTCGGCACCCCGATCTGGTTCCACGACGGGTTCAGCCCCACCGATACCGTGCCGGTCAGCGCCGTGCCTGCATTTGTCACCGGCACGGCGTTTTTCAGGTACACCCAGTAGCCGACGCCGGGCCGAAGCGCGTCGGCAGGCGACGCCGGGTCGAGCGCATACGCGCCCGCCAGCGGGTTCCACACGGCGACATTGGACCGATTGCCGTTCGGGGTCGTCCCCGCCGGCGCGGTGTTGCGCGTGCCGAACAGGCCGTCGAAGCCCAGCGCCGAATAGTTGTACGGCGTCGAGACAAACTGGAAGCCTGCCGCGAATGTATGGAGCGGCTGCAATCCCGCCGCGCCGGTGAAGTCGGCCCGCGCAAAGCCGTTGCCCGGAACCGAGACGGTCTGCACCGGCGAGCTGACCCCGCCCTGCGAGACGGACACGGTGTACGATCCCTGCGGCAGCGAGATCGGGCCGTAGTTGATCGGCCCGCTGCCGTCCGGCGCGGCGGCGGTCGCCGCCGTGGTCGTCGGCGCGGGAGTCACCGCTTGATTGGTCGCCGTGTTTGTCACCGTCACCATCACGCCCGCCGCCGGCGTGGTCGTGCCGGACCCCGTCACCAGGCCCCCGAGCGTGCCGTTGACGGCCGGGCCGAGCGTGATGTCCGGCACCGACACCGTCGCCGAGCCGGAAATCACGACCTGGATCGGCAGCGACACGCCGAAGCCCGGCGCGGTCGCCGTCACCTGGTACGACCCGGCAGGAAGCGAGGCCGCCGGGAACGTATACCGCCCCGCCGTGTCGGTGGTCGCTTTGGGCACTGTCGGTGCGCCGCCGTTGAAGAACACGGTCGCGCCGGGGATCGGTGCGCCGTTCACATCCACCACCCGTCCGGCCGCAGTGCCGGCCCCGGCGGCCAGGGTGAAGTTGACCGTTACCGTGCCGCTGCCGGTCACGGCGGTCGCGGCGGAAGTTGCCGACGCGCCGGCGGAAGTCGCCGTGCCGGTATAAGTGCCCGAGGGAACGTTCGACAGCGTGTAAACGCCGTTGGCGTCGGTCTGGGTCGTCTGCACCTGCCCGCTGTCGCTGGGAGTGAACGTCACCGTCGCGCCGGCCACAACCTTGCCGCCGGTGTCTTTCACGGTGCCGGTCAGGATGCCGAAGCCGCCCTGCACCAGCGACAAGTTGGCTCCGACTACCGACGTGTCGCCTTCCACGGTCAACACCGTGCCGGCGTTGGAAGTCGTCCGGCTGTAGCCCGTTTTATAGGCGACCAGGGTGTAGTTGCCCGGCTCAAGGCCGCCGATGGTGTAGTTGCCCGCGCTGTCGGTCAGCGCCGAGAACGTCCCGCGTCCGGGGATCGCCACCCCGTAAGCCGACTGGACATACACCGTGGCGTTCGGAACCCCTGCGCCGACCGTGTTGTTGCCGGACGTGGCCCGGATCGTGCCGGAGATGGAGCCGGTTCGCAGATACGAAACGACGTTGTGCAGGATGTTCTGCCGCTGGTTGCGCGGCACATACACAATGTCGTTCGGCTTCTGGGTGTTCGTGACTTTGTAGTACTCGGTAGACAGCGCTTCCAGACCGAAGGTGGCATACACCACTTTGCTGCCGGTGCCGGTTCCGGCGGCGGTGATCGGGTCCTCCGAGTAAATCAGGCCGACGCCGCCGGGGGATGTCGCCGCGTTGACATTGCCGACCGAAACGGGCGGGATCGGGTTCGCGAATGCCTGCAAGGTCAGGTCCGTGTGAACGTTCGCGCCGGCTTTCGGCTTGATCGTGTCAATCTGACCGACCACCGAGTTGGTATTGGTGCCGCCCTGCGGGAAGCCCTGAATATACGGCCCGAGCTGGTCCAGCGAGCCGTCGGTGCGCCAGTTCCCGGCATAGCCGGCGTTGAACAACAAAGAAGCCTGAAAGACGTTCCCGCCGAAGTTGTTTGAGATGCGGATGGGCCGCTGGGCAATCGCCACTTCGCTGACCGTCAGGTTGCCCGGATTGACTTCCTCGTAAGCGCCCTGAATCTGGCCGTCGAACGACGGAATGCTGCTGATCCGGTTGTTGACCGGGTCGGTGCCGCCAATCGGCAGATGGGTGCCTTGATTGACCGACACGAGGGTCGCGCCGAGAACATCCGTCAGGAAGCCTCCGGGACCGTTGCCGGCCGTGCCGCCCTGGGTCAGCGCCGAGCCGACATCCTGGCCGGACACGCAGAGCCGTCCGCCGGCGGCGACAAAGCTCCGCAGGTTCGCCTGCGTGTTCGGGTCGGCGAGAGTGCCCGCGCCGGCCAGCACGTCGCCGGTGAACGGCGAAATCCACAGAATGCAGCGGTTCGCGACCGGCACGGTGCCTGCCGCGACCGAGACCGGCTTGGCCCCGCCGGCGTCGGCGACGGCCGGCTGCGATTGCAGGGTCGGCTCATACGCGGCGTACACGGACGCCGGGATCGGGCCGCGAGCGAGGGTGCGCCACAGGCTGTACTGCTGCGACCGGACATTCGGCAGGCCGTCGGCGGTGCGCTGCCCGTCGTCGTTGAACTGGTCCAGGTACGAATCGACCCCGAGGCCGTTGCGCGTGTGGAACCGGGTCGAGAACGAGAAGTTGCCGCCGGGCGTGGAGTTGGGACTGTACGCCGTGCCGATGGAAAGCACCTCCGCCTGCGGCGCATTCGGGTCTGCGCCCGGATACACGGCATAGCGGAAGATCGCGTTCGGCAGCAGGCTGTCGTCCACATCCGACACATACGACTCCGCGCCGTACAGCTTCGGCACCAGGTTCAGCAGGCCGCGCTGACCGCCGAACGTGGTAGCGGCGAACTTCTGGCCGAGCGCATAATCGCTGACCAGCAGAATGTCTTTGTTGCCGACCGATGCCTGGGTGCTGAAGCCCCAGATGTTGTCGTAAATGCGCCAGTTGCTGCCGGCGCTCGACCCGCTGCCGTTGAAGCCGCCGGTGGTGAGATAAGACGCCGGCGCGACGGCCTTGTCGAAGGCGATCACGTCCAGATAATAGTCGCTGGCCGATGCCGGGGTTTTCCAGGTGACGCTGTACAGGATGCCGCCCTGGCCGTCCTGCTGGGCCGCCGGCAGGCGGGTCATCGGCAGCCACTCGGTCGTGGGCCGAACACTGGCCGCCGTGCCGCTGAACGGCTGCTGGTCGTCAATGCCCGCCAGCCAGTAGGGGCTGGTGTAATCGGTGGACGCCGTATCCGCGCCGCTGAAGGTTGGGTTGACGACCTGGCACTCAAACTCCGGGCCGGTCGGGATAAACAAGCTCGGGTCGCTGCCCGGAAGCTGGGCGACCTGCTTGTTCAGGTCCATCACCGGCTTGCCGGCCATGTCTACGACCGGCTGCAAGTTCGCGCCGCCCCCGGAGCGACCGACCGAAATCGTGTCGGCGGCGTTGGTGGCGGGTCCCGGCCCGGCGGCGGTCTGGGCGGCGGTATCTTCCGTGCCGCCGACCGCGCCGCGCTGAGACAAGACAAACTTGCCGTTCGGGCCGGTGAACTGGTTGAAGCCTTCGTAGTTATTTTGGTACGGAAGCGTGCCGAGCGAGCCGGCAGAGCCGCCGTTCATCAGGTACGACGACGAGCCGCTGTCCAGATGCCCAATATTCGGATTGTTCTGCTGGGAGCGGAACTCATAATCACGGGCGAAGACTTTGTGCTCGATCCCCTGGCTGTCCTGGTACTTCGAGTCGGGGTCTTTGATTTGCAGGTAAACCCGGCTGTCGTTGATGCCCGCTTCCCGGCTGCTGAGGCGCACGGTGACGGTCGCCGGCTGGCCGGGCGTGACCCCGGTGCGGGTCGAGCTGACCGCCGAAAAGCCCGCGCCGGTGTTGATGTGCAGGATTTCGTTGCCGCTGTACGGCACCAGGGTCGGCGGGTCCAGGTTGATTACCTGCGACTCGAGCAGGCCGGCATAACCCGCGCCGACCGTGCCGCCGTTGCCCAAGCTGCCGTTTGCGCCGATGGACAAAGCCGTTTCCAGCGCCGTGCCGCCGGCCGGACTGGAATAAGTCACCGTGCGGTTCGACGAGTACGCAATGCTGAACACGCTGCGGAACGGCGACCACGTCGGATACACATCGTCGTACACGTTGCCGTCGTCGCTGGTGTTGAGCTTGACCGCCGGGCTGGCCGCCGACTCGGGTGCAATCGTCAGCCGGTACACCGCCGT
Organism: Capsulimonadaceae bacterium; assembly: GCA_965246745.1. GTDB lineage: Bacteria > Armatimonadota > Armatimonadia > Armatimonadales > Capsulimonadaceae > JANXMY01. The sequence goes on along the minus strand of OZ251980.1, from coordinate 2,362,685 downwards.
CACTTGATAATAGTATTCCGAGCCGAATGCGACATTGGGGTCGGTGAATGTCGCCGCCGTGATGTTTGTCGCATACGGAGCGGCAGCCTCAGTGCCGACGCCCGACGGCGGCGGCTGGTTGACGCTGCCGGCCAGCCCGGTCCGCGACCGATAGATGTTGTAAAACGCCGGCGCATTTTGGGTGCGCTGGAACAAGTTCAGCGTGATCTGCGGCAGGCCGGCGGCGGACACGCCGCCGAAGGCTTGCAGCAGCGGCGCGGTGGACGCAAACGACGAGTTGCCGAGGGAGCCGAAGCCGCTGCTGAAGGCCGGCGCGGGATCAGACAAAATCTCGATGCCCTGCACAATCGGCGGGTCGCCGGACACCGGGTTGAACGCCACCGTGACGGAGCCGGTCGGCGCAATCGCCGCGCCGGTTTTGTCGAAAATGCTGCCGAACGACGCCTGGACGGGATAGGAAACCACAATCGCCGTGTTCGGCCCGACCGTCGCCGCCGCCGTCGCAAACGGCACATCGGCCCGGACAAAAGCCGTGGTCGTGGTTTTCGCGACCGCGACCGACCGGGTGACGGGGCTGAAGCCCGGCTCGGTGAATTGCAGCGTGTAAGTGCCGACCGGCAGGCTGGCAAAGTAGTTGACTGCATTCCCGTCGCCGTTCGGCGCGGCGGGCGTGCTCGACGCGCCCGAAGTCAGCACCGCAACCACGTTTTTGCCGGCATCAATGACCGTGATGGTGACGCCGGACAGCGCCGTGCCGCCGGCAGGGTTCGTGATCACGCCGCCGAGCGAGCCGACCGAAGCGGACGTGGTGTTTTGAAGCTGGAATGCGACCGTCGCGGGCGCTCCCGCCGCCGCCGTCAGCGGCTTGGTCTGCGTCGTGAAGCCGGACGAGGCGGGCGGGGCCGCCGTGACCCGGTACGAGCCGGGCGGCAGGGTGAGCGGCCCGTAATTGCCGGACGCATCGGACACGGCGCTGCCGGACACGGCAACCGTCGCGCCGGTGGACGTGTCGGTCACGGCCAGCGGGACGCCGGCGACGGCGTTGCCGTTGGTGTCGGTGACCTGGCCGCTGAACGACGCGGCGGCGGCGGCGGGCAGTCCGAAGTCGGCGCGGGTGTACGCGCCGCTGCTGATCGTGACCTGTCGGGTCACGGTGCCGTAGCCGGGGGCGGACACGCTGACCGTATAGGTGCCCTGAGTCACCGGGCCGTTGTAGTTGACGGGGTTGGGGCCGCCGTTCGGGTCGGCGGTCGTGGCCGCCGCCGAGCTGAGGGTCGCCGACGTGCTTGTCGGCGCAGGCGTCAGTGTCAGCGTCGCCGCTACCGGCGCTCCGCTCACCGAGTCGAACACCACGCCGTCAAGCCGGCCCGGCGATGCCTGGGCGGCGGCGACAATGTCAATGTTCGGCTGGGCTGCCCCGCCGTTGAGCGAGACATTGAAGACGCGCTTGCCGGTCACGCTGTTTTTGTTGTCCGCCATGTGCAGGCGCACGGTATAGGCCGCGCCCGGCGTCAGGTTCTGGAACGTGTAAGTGAACGTTCCCGACCGATCCGTCTGGTAGATGCGCGGGTCCGTGCCGGGGTCGGCGGTGGTGTTGAAAGCAATCGGCGTAGCCGGCGCGGGGTCCGCCGTGCCGCCGCTGACCTGGAACGATGCAAAGCCGGTGGAAGTCACAGCCGACGGGAGAAACGTATCGGCGACAAAGCCGCCGAAGATGTCCCCCGCCGCCGTGTCCCCGGCGTTGACCTGGAACACGGGAGCGCCGGCGACCGCCGCGCCGAGGGACGGTGCCGGGTTCAGCGGCGTCGAGGACGCTTCATTGGAGCGGCCCGTTTCGCCGCCGGACTGCGTGTTTTGCAGCACGTTCAAATAGTAAACATCATGCGGCGCGGTTTGGGACGCGCCCCGCGCAAACGCCAGATATTCTTTGCCGGGCGACGTGTTCAGGTACGGGTCGGACTGAGCCGATGACCAGGCCGGGCCGAAGTTGTCCCCGCTGCCCGCCGCCGTCACCGGCTGGCCGCCGTTGGCCAGGGCCAGGCCGCTGGACAGCAGGAAAATGGCCCGGTTCGAGCCGGCGGATGTGCCGGAAGCCGTGGCAGTCGCAATCGGCGCTGAATTCGGGTCGGCGCTCGGCGGCACGCCGGTCGCGGCGGTTGCCGACGCCGTGGACGCAAACGCGATAAACTGACCGTCCTGCGAAAACGCCGGGTCGGTATCGTCGGCGGGGCCGTCGGTGATTTTGGCCGGCAGCGACACCGAGGTCGGGTTGAAGCCGCCGGAGGCCGTGTACAGGAAATACAAGTGGCGATGGCGGGCGTTGGTGCCGCTGGTGCTGTAGCCGGAAAACACAATCAAGCTGGAGTCGGCGGGCGAAAACGCGGGCCGGCCCACCCCGGCGATGCCCGAAACCGGGTTTCCGGCGGAGTCCGCGCCGCGAGCGGTCGGCGAGGAAAGCGTGGACACCGAGACTGTCGCCGTGGGGGTCGGCACCGCGTACAGGTTCTGCACGCCGGGTGTGCCGGCGTCGGACGTAAACGCAAGCTGGCGGTTGTTGTCGGCGCTCAGGGCCGGGAAAAACTCGCCGCCGCCGTCGGGGCCGGTGCTGGACGTAAGCTGGGTCGCCGCGCCGCCGTTGACCGGAACCGCCCAGATATGGTAGCGGGTGCCGGCGGTGCCGGCGGCGGTGCGGTTCGACGAAAACACCAGCGTGGTTTCATCGGCGGACCACACCGGAGTCAGGTTGGTCGGCGTGAGCGACGCGCCCTGCGCCAGCGCAAACGCGGGCGGCGGGTTGAACACGTCGAAGGTCTGCACGGCTTCGTCCACCTGCGGGCTGCCGCCGGCGGCGGCGCGGGGACGGACCAGCGCCCCGGCCCGCATGGCGGCGGGCCGGGACACATAGCGGCCGCCGGCGCTGCGGCGCAGGTCGGTCGGCATGCCGAGGCCCTGGAACGCGTGGGCCTGGGCCGCCGGCGGCACCAGCGGGCGCAGCGACGCCCGCAAGGCGAGGGTCTGGCCGATCCGGCTTGACGCCGGGGCCGACGGCGCGGCGGGCAGTCCGGCGACAAACGCGGCGGACGCAGAGACGGCCAGCACCGGCAGCGCGGCAAAGCGCAAGGTGCGTAAAATGTTCACAGAGTGTAAAATGTTCACAGATGGAGCTTTCACGAATGGAGCTTTGACAATCAGGGCTTTGAAAATTAGGGCTTCAGCCGGGCAGGGTTTCGGAAAGCGCCGGCGCAGGCCGCTTGTCTTGATAAGCGGACGCCCGCGCCGAAGCGATTATAACACAGGCCGGGGGTTTACGCAAGCCGTTCCGGCTTTGCTTTTTCTTGCAGGGCGTTTCCGGGGTGCATAGGCGCACCCCGGAAACGCCTGCCGGCGGGTTTCTGGGCCGGCGGGTTACTGGGACGGAAGCACCAGGGTCGCCGGGGCGTTGACGTAAATCCAGTACGCGTTCCACGGCTGGAGCACGCTGGTCGAGGTCAGCGCCTGGTAGTTCGGCGCGGTGTAGCCGTACAGCGGGTTCGTCACCAGGTTGTACTGGCTGCTTTGGGCCTGCGAGAACGAGATCGTGCTGCCCGCGCCGTTGTCGAACTTGAGGTCCGACACGGCAATCCCGGTCGGGCGGGGCACGCCGATCTGGTTCCAGCCCTTGCCGAGCGACACACGCACGGTTGACCCCGGCGCGGCGGCCCCCTGCTGAGTGACCGGCTGCGCGTTTTTCAGGAACACCCAGTAGCCGACCCCCAGCCGCAGCGAGTCCGCCGGAGCGTTCGGGTCCAGCGCATACGCGCCGGCGACCGGGTTCCAGACGGCCACATTGGACCGATTGCCGTTCGGGGTCGTCCCGGCCGGCGCCGTGTTGAGTGCGCCGAACAGGCCGTTGAACCCGAGGCTGCTGTAGTCATACGGGGTCGAGACGAACTGGAAGCCCGCCGCGAACGTATGCAGGGCCGGCAGACCCGTCGCACCCGAGAAGTCCAGCCGCACCGTCGCGCCGCCGACGACCACCACGGTTTTCACCGCTGAAGTCCGGTTGCCTTTGGTGACGGTGACGCTGTACGTCCCCTTCGAGAGCTGCCCGCTGTAGTTGGCCGGGCTGCCGTCGGGGGCGGTTGTCGCCGAGCCGGTAGTCGTGAACGTGACCCCGGCGTTTGCGCCCGTGCCGCCGGCAAGAACCGCCGTGACAGTCACGCCGGCGGTCGGGGTCGTGCCGTTTTGGTCGGTGACCAGGCCGACCAGGGTGCCGATGCTGCTGACCAGCTTGAAGTCTTTCCGCACCGGCGCCCCGTTGGTCAGCGTGAACGACGCGCTGGTTTGGGTGTCGTAGCTGCCTTTCGAGGCCGTGATCGTGTAAGTGCCGGGCACCAAAGCCGCCGAATAGTTCTGCGGCGAGCCGTCCGGTCCGGCGGCGGCGCTGCCGGTTGTGGTCAGCGGCGTCGGCACGGTCGCGACCACCGTGCCGGCGGCATCGGTCACGGTCAGCGTCACGCCCGGCAGCGGCTGCCCGGAAGCGTTCTGCGAGCCGTCGGACACCAGGCCGTACAGCGTCGCCTGCTCGCTGAGCGAGATCGGCTGCGCGGCCGCATCGCCGAGGCTGACGGTGACGGTCTGCTTGGTCGTGAAGTAGCCGGCTTTCGAGACCGTGATGGTATACGTCTGCCCGGCCTGAGTGGTCCGAATGCCGGTGAACGAGTACGAGCCGTCTGCGCCGGTCGTGACCGGGCCGCCGACAGCCGCCCCGCTCGGATCGGTCAGCGTCACCGTGGCTCCGGCGACCCCGGCTCCCGTTTGGGCGTCCGTGACGGTGCCGGAAACCGAAGCCAGCAGGGCCGGCAGGACAAAGCTCGCCGTGGCGGAGCCGCCCGCCGGGACCGTCACCGTTACCGGAGCGCCTGCTCCGTAAGCCGGACGCCCGGCGGCGTTGCTCGGCCCGGTGGCTGTGCCCCGGTACGTCGCCGCCGGAACCGTGCCGGCAGTCGCCGGGGGCGGCGGGATGACAAACGAGCCGTCAGCCGCCGAAGTCGCCGTGAGATTTGTCACCGTGCCGTCGGTCGAGTTGAACACCACGGTTGCGCCGCTCACCGCAGCGCCGCCGTCGTCTTTCACCGTGCCGGTGATGCTGCCCGGCGCGACCGCCGTGAGCGCGAAGTTCCGAACAGTTCCGGCGTCGCCGAACTGCACGGTGACTGCGGGCGTGGCAGACGAAGTGAACCCGCCTTTCGATGCCGTCAGCGTGTAGGTGCCCGGCGCAAGCGGCCCGGTGCTGTAAGTGCCGTCGGCGGCCGTCACCACCGTTTTCGGCGCAGTCGCCGCGCCGGAAGCGTCGGTGCCGGTGACGGTCACTGCCGCGCCGCTGATCGGCGCGGATGTGCCGCTGGTCGTGCCGGTGACGGTCCCGGAGAAGCTCGGCGCGGTCGGCGTCAGGGTAAACGTCGCCGTGGCCTGTGCGCCCGAAGTGACCGTGACCGGCTGGGCGGCAGCCGCCGGCGCGGTCGGCCGGCCGTTGGCGTTGCTCGGCCCGGACGCCGTCACCGAATAGGTCGCCGGCGGGACCGAAGGGATTGTCACCGTGCCGTCCGTGCCCGTCGGCACGGTTGTCGCCGTGCCGCCCGGAGGCGTGTAGGAGACCGGAGCGCCCGCCACCGGAGCGCCGCCCGCGTAAACCACCGTGACTTTGATCGAGCCGGGCGGGATCGGGTTCAGCGCAAAGTTCTGCCCCGTGATGACGCTGCCGAGAAAAACGCTCTCGGGCAGCGGCTGGCTGGCGGCAAAGCCCGGCGCGGTCGCCGTGATGGTGTAGCCGGTCGCGGTCGGCGCGGCCGCCGCCGGGACATTCGGCAGAGTGTAAGTGCCGTCGGCGGCGGAAGTGACCTGGCCGAGCGAGACGCCGGCGCTTGTCTTGATCTCCACCGCCGCGCCGCCGACCGGAGCGCCCCCGGCCGCATTGGTGACGGTGCCGGAGATGGTCGCGAGGATCGGCGTCAGCGTGAAGTTGACCGGCTGAAGGGTCGTGTTCGGCTGCACCGTCACCCCCGCCGCATTGGGCGCGTCCGGCGTCGTCGCCGCCGTGTACTCGGGAAGCCCCTGCGGGTTCGCCGGCCCCGTCGCCGTGCCGGTGTAGGTCGTGACGGCAACGCTTTGGATAAAGTAATTTTCCGTCGTGCTGCCGGTCACCGAGCCGTTTGCGCTCGTGCCGGTCTTCGTCACCGAGTTGTCCTGGGACGTAAACGTGACCGTCGCGCCGCTGATGAGAGTACCCGCCGTGTCTTTCACGGCGCCGGCGATGTTGCCCGGCTGCTGCGGCGTCAGCGTCAGCGTCGCGCCGGTTTTAGTCACGTCGCCTTCCACGGTGAAAGAAACGTTGCTGTTGGAAACGGCCCGCTGGAAGCCGGGCTTCAGCGCGACCAGCGTGTAGGTGCCCGGCTCGACGCCGGCAATGGTGAACCGTCCGCCGTTTGCAGTCAGCGCGGAGAACGCCGCACGGGCCGGCGGCGCAGCGCCGGTAGGCCGCAGGTAAACCGTGACGCCGTCAATCCCGAGGCCGCCGCCCTGTCCGGTGCCGGCCGTCTGCGTGATCGTGCCGCTGACGCGTCCTGTCCGCAGGTAGTTGACGATGTTGTGCAGGATTTCCGTTCGCGGGTTGCGGACAAAAACGTCAGGAATTGTCTCGTCAGGAATTATTCCATTGATGGGGGCTGAGCTGGAATTTGGGCTGGCTGAGGAATAGTAATCCTCGCTTAAGCCTTCCAAGCCGAACCCGGCATAAACGACCCGGCTGCCGGTGCCGCCATTCGGAAGGCTGTGGCTCCCGGCGGCATTGAACGGGTCATCGTGGTAGACCAGCGCTCCGCCGCTCGCACCGTAGGTGATCGCTGTGGTTGCGCCGTTGAGTGCGGTGATGACATCAGACTGCCCCTGCACGCTTGCGCCGCCCGGCACGGTTGTAGCCGGGACTTGACTCAAGCCGCTGTCGCCGTAATCGGCATTTCCCAGCACCAAGTTATCCTGGAACGGAAGAACCGGGAACACTTCCAATGTCGGCCCCTGGATCGGACCGACAATGGAGTCGTAGTTCGCATTGCCGATCAAAGCCGTATTGTCGTAGAATGGGCTGCCGGTGATGCGATTGGCCGTCGCCGATAAAACGTTGACACCTGCGCTGCTTGCGGCCAGACTCGCATTGAGAACATCCGGCAAGAAATTCGGCGAGCCGGCGATGGTGCTGGGTGTGTTGCCGACCGAGCCGCCCTGCGTCAGCGTCGAGCCGACATCCTGCCCGGTGACGCACAGGCGGCCGCCGTTCTTGACGAAGCTCGTCAAAATGCTGGTCGTGCTTTGGCGCGGATTGGTGACGCCGGCGGTGCCGACATTGCCGGGATCGTCAATCGTGCCGGGGTCCGCCAGCACGTCGCCGGTGTAAGGCGAAAGCCAGATGACGCAGCGCGAAGCATCCAAAATCGTCGCCGCCGGAACATTTTTGTAGGCGGCATCGGCTGCATCGGCGATCACCGGCTGCGAAACCGGGGTCGGCAGATAGCTGTTGAGCAGCGACGCCGGGACAGGTCCGCGCGAAAGAATACGCCAAATGCTGTACGCCTGCGACCGGACGTTAGGATACGTTCGGCCGGTTATCGTATCCGTGACGATGGTGCCGTCATTGATTGTGTTGTCAACATAGGAGCCGACACCCAAACCGTTTTGTGCGCCGAGCGTGGATTGATTGCCGTAAGCTCCATTGCTGAACAGTTGGATCGCCGGGTTGAAGTAGTAAGATGTCGGCGAATCCGGGATGCCGGCGAACTCGCTGTCCGGCAGAATGTTCACGTCTACATCCGACAGGTACGACTCGGTGCCGAAAATCTTCGGCACGAGGTTCAAGTTCAGGTTGCGCCCGCCGAACGTGGTGGCGGCGAACTTCTGGCCCAGCGCATAGTCGCTCACCAGCAAAATATCGTTGCCGCCGACCGACGTGTTGGTGCTGAAGCCGCCGACGTTGTCGTAGACGCGCCAGTTTGTCCGCTTGCCGGTATAAGTGGAGCCGGGGACATTCGGGAAGACCGCGTTGTCGTAAGCGATGACATCCACATAAAAGTCACTACCGGAGTTCGGCGTCTGCCAGGTCACGGTATACAGGACGCCGCCGTTGTTGTCCTGCAAATTCGCCGGAACGCGGGCAAGCTGAAGCCACTCGGCGGGGTGGGTCGTCGCCGCAGCGCCGGTGCCGGTCGTGTAGCCGGCCGTGGGCCGGTCGGTTTGCGTGGTGCCGTCCGTGACCACATAGCTGAACTGGCCCAATGTTCCGTTCGGCTTGATTAAAGTTTGCGGAGCGCTGCGCGGCAGCGCGGACGCGCCGATATTTGACGTGTAAGCGCCGCCGCTGAACGCGCCCTGGTCATCCACTCCCGCCAGCCAGTAAGGGGAAACGTAGTCGCCGATGGTGCCGCCGGGATTGGCGACCGTGATGCCGGGGCTGTCCGGCACGGTGTCGCCGTTGGCGAAGCGCGGATTGACCACCTGCGCTTCGTATTCCGGTCCCTGCGGGATAAACTGGTTCGGGTCCGTGCCCGGCAGAGTCGTGGTGACGGGAGGCCCGCCGCCGGTGCCGGGATTGGATACCGTCGCCGTGTTTGTCGTGCCGTCTGCCCCCTTGCCGACAAAGATATAGGTCAAAGCAGGGTTGTTGCTATCCGGCGCGAAATAATGGCCGCCGTGTGCGCCGCGCGGGAAAACACGGTTGGCAATCGCCGGGCTGGTTTGAAGCGGAGTGCCGTAAGACGGATAGGTGTACTTGTTGACCGGCCTGCCGGTGTCGAAAGGGGACGCCAGGCTTTCAAAGTTCGGAAATCCGGTGCCGATGCTGGCATTGGCACGCCCGCTGGTGACATCGCTTAACGGCTGGTTCGACTGACCGTTGTACTGGAAGTCTTTGGCAAAGACTTTGTGCTCGGCGTTTTGGGCGTCTTTGTACTTGCTGTCCGGGTCTTTGATCTGAACATAAACACGCGGGCCGCCGCCGGGACCGCCGGTGTCGGCAATGCCGGCTTCGCGGTCACTTAAGCGAACGGTCAGCGTGACTTTCTGGCCGCCGGTGACGGCCAGCTTGTTCGGCGTGCCGCCGACCGGGTCCGCCGCGCTGCCGCCGCCGTCCAGCGTGCCCGCCGCCTGAACATGGACCACTTCGCTGGTGCTGAAGCGCAGCAGGGTCGGCGGGTCCAGGTTCAGAACCTGCGACACCAGCAGGCCCCGGTAATTCGCGCCGACCGAATAATTGGCCGTCGCGTCCTGCGCGTTGGTCACCGAGCCGCCGTCGGCAACCGAGGCCGCGACTTCAATCGGAACGCCGCCGGCGGGGTTGTTGTAAGTGACGGTGCGGTTTGAGCCGTAAGCGATGCTGAAAATGGACAAAAACGGCGACCAAGTCGGGTACGAGTCCTCGTAGGCATTCGCCGCGACCGCGCCGGCTCCGCTGCCCGAGCCGTTGTCGTCGGTGTTCAGCTTAAGCGACGCATTCGCGCCGCCCGCCACTGTTTCCGGGACCAAAGTTTCGCTCGACGGCTGGGACACGCCGGTAGCCGCCTGGAAATAATAAATGTCGTGCCGCGCCCCTGCCGACCCGGCGCTGCGGGAAAACGCCAGGTACGCATAGTTGCCCAGCGGGTTGGTGTACTGGTTCTGGTTGGCGAACGAACTCCACGCCGGCCCGTAATCGTCAAAGCCCGCCGACGCGCCGAGCGAAATGCGCCCGCCGCTGCCGGAAAGGCCCCCCGGCACGGTGCCGAACGGAACGCCGGTGGACGAGCCGCCGCCGGAAATCAAAAACAGGGAGCGGGTCGCCGCCGCGCTGCTCGACAGCGACTGCGAGCTGTCGGGGTTCTGCGGATCGCTCGGCGGGGTCGGACCGAAGGCATTGCTCGGATTGCGAACAAAGCCGGCAGCGCCGGCGGTGGAAGCAAACGCGATGAAAGTGCCGTCAGGCGCATATGCCGGATCGGAATCGTCGGACGGCCCATCCGTCAGCTTGCCGGGAAACGAAACATTGTTGTTGGCATCAAAACCGCCCGACGAGCGGTACAGGAAATACAGGTGATTATGCCCGGCATAGGTGCCGCTGGTCGCGCGGGCCGAGAACACCAAAAGCTGGTCGTCGCTCGGCGAGAATGTCGGGCGCTGCACTATGTCGAAGCCGGTCAGCGCGGCGCTGCCCGCTTCGGTCGCCGCCCGCAGGGTCAGCGGAGCAGGCGGGTTCGGATTCGCGGTCGTCGCCGACAGGTTCACCGGTGCGGCGGCGCTCGACGACAGTGCCGAGTACGAAAACGCGAACGCATACAAATTGGGCGTGCCCGGCGAAGCGGCATCGGAGGTAAACGCAAGGGTCAGGTTGTTGCGGGACAAGGCCGGGAAAAACTCGCCGCCCCCGGCAGGGCCGGTTGAAGCGGTGATCTGGAATGCCTGACCGCCGTTGACCGAGATCGCCCACAAGTGGAAGCGCGAGCCGCCCCCCGTGCCGTCGGCGTTGACCCCCGTGCCGCTGCCGTCGGCGTTGCGGTTTGAGGCGAAAATCAAAAACGTTTCATCGGCGGACCAGATCGGAGTCAGATTGGTCGGCGTGAGCGCGTTGACATACACCGGCGGGTTGGTTGCGCTGTTGTTCAGCGCCGCCGCCGTGCCGAAGCCGACCAGCGGGCGAAAGGCCGGGGGCGGGTTGTTGACATCGTATGTCTGAACCCCGCCGGAGATGGGAACCACGCTGGCCGGCGTGCCGATGTGAGACACCAGAGCGCCCGCGTGCATCACCCCGTGCGGATGCAGCGTCCGCCCGTCAGGAGTGTGCGAGGACGCTGCCGCTGCGTGAAGACGCGTCGCGCGAAGCTGGGCGGCGAGGGCGAGCACGGTGCCGGTGGCGGCGGGGGAGCCGCCCCGGCCCGCCTGCACGGCGGTCGCGGTCAAGCCCGCCAGCGCCAGCGCGGCCAGAAGACGAGCGAAAACAAGACGGGTTTTTTCGGAAAGCGCAAAGCGCGGCGTATCGGAAGAAGTGCGTTCTGTGTTCAAGACGAGTACAACCTCCCTGGTTGTGTGCAATGCGGGTCGCTCCGGGCGCGGTCTCGGGACCGAAGCGTCGGCAGGCGGCGCAGGATGAGTCAAACGGAACAAAGCGGCAGGACAAACGTATTTTGGGGGGGATAAATGCGGCGGCAGGTCAAGCAGCCCGGCGCTCGCGCGTGATCTTGCAATCGTGATCTTGATCGCTGCAACGTGAATGGAAAAACCCGAAGACTCCTGCATTATAACACAGACGCCGCGTTTGTGCAAGCGGTTTTCAGGGAAAACGCCCCGCCCCGGAAAAACTTCTTGGCGCGAACGGTTTTAAACGCTTCCCGCCGGGCCGAGCCGGCGCGGATGCACAAACACCAGCACCAAAACCGTGCCGACACCGACAAAGCCCGCCGCCGCCAGAAACGGCGCAATGTGCCCGACCGAGTCGTAAATCTGCGTCCCGAGCGCCACCCCGCCGAGCGCCCCCAGCCCCTGCGCGGTGGAAACCGCCGCAAAGATCGTCCCGCGCTGATGCTCCCCGCCCAGCACCGTCAAAAGCGCCAGCCACGCCGGAAACGCAATCATAAAGCCGATCCCCAGCACGGTCGCCGCCGCCAGAAACGCAAACTTGCCGGTGTGCAGAAAGTCCAGGCCGCAGATGCCCGCCAGGCCCGCCGCGCACAGCACAAACCCCAGCCGCACCGACCGGGACTTGCCCCAGCGGTCGGCAAGCTGCCCCGCCGGCAGGGCAATCGCCGCAATGATCAAGGCCGGCCCGAGCACCAGCACCCCAAACTCCGACTCGGTGATGTGAAACTGATCCAGCACAAACAGCTTCATGATCGGCACAATGCAGCCGATCCCGAGAAACGTCACAAACGCGATCCCAAGAAACTGCGGCACGGTTCGGAGGGCGTCCACAAACTGAGCGCGGGTCATGCTTTCGCCGGACGTCGCGTCCGGGTGCGCCGCCGCTTCGGGCTTGCGGCTTTTCAGCGCCATCGCCGCGAACACGGCCAGCGCAAACAAAACGCTGGCCAGATAAAACGACGGGTAGTAGTACTCGGGCTGATGATTCGGCGGCACTTGGGGAGCCGCCGGGACGGACACCCCGGCGGCGGACGCGTGCCGGTGCAGGTGCGACGCCAAATGCTGCCCGCCTTGATGGATCGAGTGCCCGACCCGGTGAACGGCATCGCCGAACGTTTCCTGCTTGGTCAGCCACGGGCCGAACGAATCGTCGGCAAAGCCGCCTGCGAGAAACGCAAACGCCGTGCCGAGCATATACACCACGTTCATCGCGCCCATCGCCGCGCCGCGCTTCTGCTCCGCCACCACGTCCCCGACATACGCATACAGCGACGGCCACATCGCCGCCTGCCCCAGCCCGTCCAGCGCACGCAGCACCCCGAAGCCCACCAGCACGGCAAACGAAGTCGCCAGCGCCGGGTCGTACCGCATCGAGATCATCAAAATCGGCGTAAACACCGTGATCGCCGCGCCGCCGAGTATCAGCGGCTTGCGCCCGATCCGGTCGGCCAGCATGCCGAGCGGCGATTTAAACAGCGACTCGGACACATAAAACCAAACCAGCAGCAGCCCCATCACATGCGTCGAGATATGCAGCCCTTTGGTGAAGTAAATCGGCAGGGCCGAGTTGCCCAGCACCGAAATCCCAAGCTCCGTACACGCCGCAATCGCCACCACCGGCAAAACCGCCGCCAGCCACCCCCGCGCGGGGACGGGCGCGGATGCGGAAGAAGGCGGCACAGATTGTGGAGGGGACTGACTCATAAAGCTATTGTACCACGCCCGGCGGCGTTGATGGCATCTTCGTCTCCCTTTAGTGCGTCCGGCGGCAGATCAGCCGTGGTTGTCATAATTTCCCTCTAAGGGCTTCTCGCCGAGGTGCTGACAGAAGCGGAGAAGGTAGCCGTCGGGGTCCTGCACGAGAAACTCCCTTTGACCCGACATCGCGTCGGCGGTCTCGTACCAGGTTTCGGCCACGGCGCGGAACAGCGGGTATTCTGCTTCGGTCAGCGCGTCCAAGACCGGCTGAATGTCGGTCCGCTCAATCTGGAAGTTAATTCCCCGGCCAAAAGGCTTCTGAAGCGTGCCCGTGTTCCAGCCGCCTTCGTGAAACGCTTCCAGCATAAACTGAACCCCGTCCAAGTCAAGATACGCAAACGGCGGGTTCTCGCGCCGATGGACAACTTGAAACCCAAGCAAATCGGTATAAAACCGCAGCGAGACAGCGAAGTCGGAGACAGTCAGCTCCGGGACCAGCCGGCTCCACTCGGTCACAGCAACACCTCGCGGCCTGTCTCTGCCGACAAATACAGCGCGTCCATGATCTGTGTGACGACCAATGCCTGCTCGCCGGGAACGGGAACCGGCGTATGGTCGGTGAGCGCCTGAACAAACGCGCGGATTTCGGCTTCGTGGGTGTGGAGCTGGGGCAGGAACACAGGCGTAGTGTCGGTCAGCGTCCCGCTTTCCTCGCGGTAGATGCGGGTGTTGGCTTCGGTGATCAAATCCAAAAACGCCCCGCCTTCCGTGCCCAGCAGAGTCGTCTGGAACTGGTCTTGGGCGATGTTCGACGCAAACGACGCTTCCAAAGCCAGCGTCGCGCCGTTTTCAAAGCGCACAAAGCCCGCCGCGAAGTCCTCGACCGAAAAGTTTTCGCGGCTCCAGTCGCCGCGCAGGCCGATGATCCCCTCGCGATGGCCGAATTTCGTCTGCGTCTGACCCGAGACCGACACGGGCCGGGGAAAGTCCATCAGCCAGAGCGATAAGTCTAAGACATGAGCGCCGATGTCAATCAGCGGCCCCCCGCCCTGCTTGGCTTTGTCGGTAAACGCGCCGTGGCTCGGGATGCCCCGGCGGCGCAGGGCCTGAGCGCGGACATGGTACACCTCGCCGAGCCGGCCGTCATCGAGAAACCGCCGCACCGACTGCGCCCCCGGCCCGAAGCGCAGGTTGTAGCCGACTTGAAGCTGACGCCCCGCCGCCCGGCCCGCCGCGACCATAGCCGCGCCTTCCGCCGCGTTCAAAGCCAGCGGCTTTTCGCACAAAACGTGCTTGCCGGCGGCAAATGCGGCGACGACCGGCGCTTGGTGCAGGTAGTTGGTCGTGCAGACCGCCACGGCATCTATTTCGCCGAGGGCCAGCAGGTCACGGTAGTCGGTAAAAACGCGCGGGACGCCGAACTTGTCCGCCGCTGCCTGTGCCCGCGCCTCGCCGACATCGCACAGCGCCACCAGGCGTACCCGGCCTTCGTCTTGCAGCTTGGCAAACGCCGGCAGGTGCCGGGTCGTCGCTACCTGCCCTGTCCCGATAATCCCGATCCCGATTGGCCCGGTTCCGATTGGCTCAGTCATGCCCGCTGTTTCGGCACCGGCGCACGATTTTCCTGCCGGACGCAATCTACAATCCGAGAGAACGCAGGTCTCCCGCCGTGGCGGCTGACGGCACGGCGGTCACCCATAAAAAAGCCCCCGATACGCTGTCATCGGGGGTTTTCCTGAACCTATTTTCAGCGCTTCCGCGCGGGCCGCATCCGGCGCACAGCCTCTTTGGCCCGCCGCCGGGCGCGGTGCCAGACCGGCGGCTTGTCCACGCGCGGCGAAAGGCCGTCGGTCGCCGTCGCCGTCAGCCGGGCGTAAAACAACACCGCCAGCGCCATGTAAATGCCCAGCACAATCACTGCTGTTCCCATACTTCCCTCTCTGCGTTCTGTTAAATGTAACAGCGCCCACAAAGAGATTGTTCCGCAGGCCGGCAGCGGTTAAACATCGGAGGCAGAAGGCAGCACCGCCGGAGTCAAATTCGGCATGCGCCAGTCGCTTGCCGAATACTCCGAGGAGACGCGGTCGTAGACGGTCCGCGTTTGGGCGGCAATCGTGTCCCAGTTGAAAGTCGTCAAAACGCGGGCGTAAGCGGCGTCGGACAGCCGCGCGGCGGTTTCGGGTTCATGGAGCAGACGCAGCAGTCCGTCGGCCAGCGAGTTCGGACTGCCGGCGTAGGTCGTGATGCCCGTGACATCGTTTTCGACCACTTCCGGCAGGCCGCCGGCGTCGGAGACGACCACGGGGACTTTGGCGGCCATCGCTTCGAGCGCGACAATGCCGAACGGCTCATACAGGCTCGGAAAGCATGCGATGTCAATGATCGCGTAAATCTTCATCAAGTCGGCGTCCGGCACAAAGCCCGCAAAGTAGACATGGCGCTCCATGCCGAGGTATGCCGCCAGGTTGACCAGATGCTCCCGCTGCCCGCCGCCGCAGATCAAGAGCTTGGCGTCGTGGTAGCCCCAGCGCACTTTCGGCAGCGCTTCAATCAGCACCTGAACACCTTTTTCGCGGACCATGCGCCCGACAAAGAAAATGATCTTTTCTTCCGGTGCGGCGTACCGGGCGCGAAACTCGGCTTTCTCGGCCGGCGTGAACTCCGGCAGCGTGAACTTGGCGGCGTCCACCCCGTTCGGCACCACGTCCATTTTATCCCAGGGCGTGCCGAAGGCGAACTCGCACTCACGCTTCATAAACTCGGTGCAGACCACCACCCGCCAGGCTTCGTTTTGAAGCTGCGTCTCGACCGAGTTGATATACTCTTGGGTCGGCCCGCTGATGCCGCTGTTGCGTCCATACTCGGTGGCGTGGATCGTCGCGACCAGCGGCAGATGGTATTTGTGCTTCAGCGCCGCCGCGCTGAAATGCGTCAGCCAGTCGTGGGCATGCAGCAGCAGCGCGTCCCCGTCGTTTCTGCCTAAAACCTCCGCAATCAGCGTGTCGGCCCGCGCCAGCATCGCGTCATTGAGAAGCTGCACCCAGTGAATAAAATCGTTGCCCGGCCCTGCCGGCGTCACGCGGTACAGATAAATTCCATCTTCCACGGCTTCCGCCGCCGCCCCCGGATGCTCGCAGGTGATGACATGCACTTCGACCCCCTGCCGGACCAGCGCATGCGCCAGCCCGAACACATGCGGCGAAATCCCGCCGACAATCTTAGGAGGGTACTCCCAAGTAAGCATAACAACGCGCATGATTTTTCGAGCACTCCTCGCGAATGAGATGACGATTGACGAATTACGCAAAAGGCGCTATAGTTTGTTTGGGAGACCGCGCATCATAGTTACCCTGGAAATTACGCTTGATACGCAAACTTTCACGAAGACCGACTTTGATGTTCTCTTTCAGGGCGGGACATTGCTTACCGTGACCGGCGTTGTCAACCGCCGCTGGGACGAGTTTTCCGCTGTCGAAGCTGCCCAGGGTTTCGGACTGCAAAGCGTCCACTGGGAGCAGACTTGGGACGACTCGCCGGGCAGTCTCACTCTTCTCGTCAATTACGTTTGTGCCAAAGGTGAAATCCTTGCCCGCCTTCGCCGAGTTGACGGCGTGGACGATTATCGGCTGTATACGCTGTTTTGGCCGTTTTAGACAGAAACGGAGACGATTGAGCGCCAAACAGCACTGACCGAAGTTTGCAGCGTACAAGAAGCATTTAACACCCGATATGGGTCCGAAAAAACTTGCGCGACCGGGTCGGCGGCCAGGTTTCCGACTACCACCAGCTTGTAGTTTTCGCGTCGGCTTTTCGCTTCTCGCCATTCGCGGTCGGTAAACTGAATGCCGCCTCGCAGCGGTTTCAGACCCTTAACTTCAATGGCAAGAAACGGCTGCTGCCGAACGCCGAAGTCAAAGCCGCAGGCGTCCAAACGACGGTCTATAATATCCGCCGTCTCGAATTGGACTAATGCGCGAGAATTTCGGAGGAAAAATTCTTCTGCTCGCCGCCCCGTCAGCAGGCGCTCCGCAACATTGTAAGCCGTGCGCGGGACGAAGGCCAAAGCATCTACAGCTTCAAGGATCGGCTCTTCTTCGCGCCGGAGGATGCAGGCTACCAATTCTAACAGCGCATCGTCACTGATTTCCTGAAGCTCGGCGACAATCCGCAGGCGCGTGGGCCGCAGCGGACGCTTATGCCAGCCGAGCCGCGCGTTTGAGTGGATCGGATCAAATTCATCACGCAGATTGTTGAAGCTGGCTGCCGGTTCTGAAAGTGCCTCGGCCGCTTCTTTGTAAGCGTCGCTCCATCGTTTCAGCCCGCGCCGGGACAGGTAAACAGTATCCAAGCGGCTCATCGCGTAGCCGAGAACCAGGGCTTTTGTTTCAAGGCGCGACCGGCTGACATCGCTCGCGCTCATTCCGGCTTCTCCGCCCGGTAGCCGATG
The DNA here is from genome assembly GCA_965246745.1 of Capsulimonadaceae bacterium. Lineage (GTDB taxonomy): Bacteria > Armatimonadota > Armatimonadia > Armatimonadales > Capsulimonadaceae > JANXMY01. Next base: position 2,345,407 of record OZ251980.1, on the reverse strand, counting down.
TCGATGCGATAGTGCATATGGTCGAAGCCGATGTTTTTGACGGCGGCGTAGGCGCGGGCGCGGGCTTGGGTGAAGTCGTCGCCGAGGGCGGTGACGCCGAGGACGCGGCCGCCATTGGTCACGACTTCGCCGTCGCTGTCGAACTTGGTGCCGGCGTGAAACAGGGCCACGTCCGACAGGTGCGCGACTTGCTCCAAGCCTGCAATCGGCAGGCCGGTCGGGTAAGCGTTAGGGTAGCCGCCGGAGGCCAGCACGACGCAGACGGCGCTTTGGGCCTTCCAGCGCACGGTCACTTCGTCGAGATGAGCGTCGGTGACGCCTAAAAGTATGTCGACAAGGTCGGTTTCCAAAAGCGGCAGGACGACCTGCGTTTCGGGGTCCCCGAAGCGGCAGTTGAACTCCAGCGTTTTGAGCGTGCCGCCCGGCCCGATCATAATTCCCGCATAAAGCACCCCTTTGTACGGAATGCCTGACTCGCGGATGGCGTCCACCGCCGGGCGCAAAATCTGGTCCACGGCCTGGCTGTACAGCGCGGGGGTGACATTCGGCACCGGGGAATAGCAGCCCATCCCGCCGGTGTTCGGGCCTTCGTCGCCGTCGAGGGCACGCTTATGGTCCTGCACCGCCGGCATCGGAATAATCGTCGTGCCGTCGGTGAACGCCATCAGCGACGCTTCCTCGCCTTCGAGGAACTCTTCAATCACCACGGCGTCGCCCGACGCTCCAAAAATACGCTCGCCCATGATCTGCTGCACCGCGCTTTGGGCGTCGGCCTCAGTGCGGCAGATATACACCCCTTTGCCCGCCGCCTCGCCGTCGGCCTTGACCACCAGCGGCGCTTCGGGGTGGGCCTCAAAGTGCGACGTGAGGTAATACGCTGCCGCGTCCTGCGTGTCGAACACGGCAAAATGGGCGGTCGGGATGTTGTAGCGCAGCATGACCCCTTTGGCATAGGCTTTGGAGCCTTCCAGCAGCGCCGGCTCCCCCGCCGGGCCGAAAATCCGCAGGCCGCGCTGCTCGAACACGTCCACAATCCCGGCAATCAGCGGCACTTCGGGGCCGACCACGGTGAGGTCAATGCCGTTTTCGATAGCAAACGCCAGCAGCCCGTCGCTGTCGGTGATCGCGAGCGGGACGCACTCGGCCAGCGACGCGATGCCCGCATTGCCCGGCGCACAGAAAATCCGGCTGACCTGCCGGCTCTGCGCCAGCTTCCAGACCAGCGCATGCTCGCGCCCCCCGCCGCCGATGACCAAAACTTTAAGCATCCATTTTTGTCCCTAGCCGACGAATTTCCAGAAGCCCCGCCGTGAACGGCAGGTCTGCACGCGCGGACGCGAAACGCCCTAAAACCCTGTCCCGCCATCTTCGGTGCGGGTCAAGTCTAAATCCACAAACTTCGCGTATTCCGCCATGAAGCCGACTTTCACCATGCCGGTCGGGCCGTTCCGATGCTTGCCGACAATGATCTCGGTTTCTTCCATTTCCGCCCGCTGCGGCCGCTCCCCGCCTTCTTCCTCGGCGGTGTTGAAGGCTTCCTTCATCTTATAGTACGCTTCCCGGTACAAAAAGCAAACCATGTCCGCCTCCGCCTCGATGGACCCGCTGTTATGTGCGACAATGCCGTTTGCCAGGAAGTTCGCACAGCCGGGAACCGTAATGTCGAAAACTTCTTCCTCACCTGCCGGGGTGATGCTTTTGATGTCTTCCCAAAGCAGGTCGCTGTTCGCCCAAACGCCGAGCAAATCATCTTTAAGGCTCTCCGCGAACTTCGCGCAGATGTCCCGGCGCGGCCTTGCCTCCGTCGAAGCCTCTTCCGGCAGCAGCCGGGCAACTTCAGGCGGCAGGGCAAGCAAGTCAGCGTCTAAAATAAGCTCGCCGTCGCCGAAGTCATAACGCGGCAGCGCGGTCGCGATAATGTCGCCGGGCTTCAGCTCGCCTACCCGCTTCCAGCCCTGCGCGGTCAGCAGGGGATGGCTCGCGGTCGCGGTGACGCTGCGCCCAGTGCGGGTTTGGAGCGTGAAGACGGGCTTAACCCCCGTAGACCAGACGCGCTCGACGGTGAACGGGCGTATCTTTTGGCGGCTGTCCATTGCAAGAATGCTGCCGCCGGGCTGAACGTCGCGGATCGGCACGAGTTTTCCCGTCGCGGCGTCCACAAGGCGGGTGCTGCCGACGACACATTCTCGCAGGTCGGAAAGCATCGGGCGCTTGTTTTCGCGGCTTTCGACGGCGCGGGAAAGCTGCGACAGGGCGATGACGGGGACTTTCAGCTCACGGCCCAGGGATTTGAGGCCACGGGCGATCTCGCCGATCTCCTGAACACGGTTTTCGGTCCGGCGATGGGAGCGCATGAGCTGGAGGTAGTCTACGATGATCAGGCCCAGCCCGTGCTCGGCCATGAGGCGGCGGCATTTGGAGCGCATGGTCAGCGACGACGTTTCGGTGGCGTCGTCAATGAAGATCGGCGCTTCGTACATGCTCTGCACGACCCCCGCCAGCTTGCCCCATTCGTCCTCGTTCATGTGCCCCGTGCGGAGCTTGTGCGAGTTGACCTGCGCCTGCGAGCACAGCATGCGAAGCGCAAGCTGCTCTTTAGACATTTCCAGCGAAAAAATCGCGACTGGCTTTTTCTCCTTCAGCGCCACATGCTCGGCAATGGAAAGGCAAAGGCTTGTGTTGTGGACGCAGACATCTTGGGCGATGAAGTTTGCGCCGTCGGGGACGCTGAGGTCGTAGACTTGATGCTCGCCGACCGGCTCAATCGAGGCGATCTCGTCCCAGTAAATGTCTGGGCTGGACAGCCGGCGCAGGACATCGTCGTCCAAAGTCTCGGCGTAGCGGGCCAGCCGGGACTGCGGCAGGCCGCGCCGCAGGTGCGGGTTGTAGCCGCCATATTTTCCCCGGCTTTCAGTCTCCCCGCTCCGCCGGGCAGCCTCCACGAACGACAGCGACCGTGCGGCCAGCGCTTCTTTGACATACCGCCAGGCATCCGGCGGCAGATGGCCGCTGTTCGAGCGCCGCGCCCCGAACTCGGTGCCGAACCGGGCCGCTTTCTCGCCGATCCAGCCGATTTCCGTCTGGTACGCCGTCACCGACGCCGGCTCGGTGATCTCGACCCGCCAGCAGCGCGGCGTTTTTTGCCAGAACTTCGCGACAATCCCAAAGCGGGTCAAGGCGTGATGAACATCGGACGCGAGTTGTTCCGAGGCGACGGCAAACTCGATACGCGGATAGCCTGCCATGTTGTAAATGGTGCCGTCACAGCTCATCAAGACGCGCAGGAACTCGGCGAGGTGCGGCTTGGTCCAGCGCCAAACGCATTTCGGGAACGATTTGTTTTCGCTGAGCTTACCCCAAAGGCCGAGGCTTTGCAGCCAAGTTGTGACCGGGTTCGGCGACGATTTCCACTCGGAGCGAGTCGGGCGGACGACGCTGTAGGTGATCCCGGCTTGCCGGACAACGCAGGCGGGATACTGCCCGGCGACACTGCTTTGGAAATCGGCGACAATCGCCGGATCGGTATTGGTAAAGCAAGGGCAGCGGCCCGTGAGGCCGCCTTCGGCAATAAAGTACGCCATCAGGCGGACCAAGTCGCGCGGCAAAGACTCGTCGGATCCAAACGCCGGCACTTGGCGCGGCACGGCGATTTTGCTGCCGACGGCTAACTCGTGCAGCGGCGTCCAGCCATGCACCGTCAAGAATGGGTGATGCCCAGTCACGTCCACCGTGCGCCCGGTGCCCGTGCGGACCCGGAAGCAGGGCTTGACGCCGCTGTCTACCCATGCGCCGATAGGCTTGGGCTGCACTCGGTTCATCTCAGAGAGGCCGAATACCGTCGGGATTTTCTGATTGACATAGTCTTTAATCGTGACGCGCTCGCCCGTCACCGGATGGTCTATCAGCGTGCCTGCGGTTAAACACTTCCCCATCGAAGGCCGAGCGGCCACAATAATCAAGTCGGTGGACTGTAGACCCGACGTGATCATGTCGAAGTCGTGGATGCCGGTCGAGAGGCCGGAAATCATAGACTTCATCTCGCTCAGCTCTTCGGCTTTGTCGTAGACCGACAGAAGAAGCGTTCGAAGCGGCGAAAAGTACGCGGTCGCCCGCTGCTGGGACACGCTGAAAATGGAGCGCTCGGCTTCGTCCAAAACTTCGCCGACATCTTCCACTTCGCCCCGCGCCGAGCCGATGATTTCAAGCGACGCGGAGATTAGACGCCGAAGGGTGGCTTTTTCTTCGACAATCTTGGCGTAGTACTCGACATTCGCCGCCGTCGGCACGGTGTCGAACAGCGACGCCAAATAGGCCATGCCGCCGATGGCGTCAAGCTGGTCCCGATTTTTCAGCTCATTGGGGACCGTCACCAGGTCAATCGGCTCGTCGCGCTCCGTGAGAAACGTGATAACATCGAACAGTATTTGATGGTTTTCGCGGTAAAAGTCTTCTTTATCTAAGATTTCAAAGACTTTTTCCACGGCGGAGCGCTCAATCAGCATCGCGCCGAGCGTGCTTTGCTCCGCTTCAATCGAGTGCGGCGGGACGTAGGCCCCGAGCGGACCGCCCCCCCCGCCGTTTCCTCCCCCGCCGGCACCGTTCCCGCCGAACGCATTGCCGCCGAAGCCGCCGTTATAGCCGCCGCCGTTTGAGGGGCGGCCGCGCTTGTCGTTGTCGCTGGGCATGGGAATGGTCGGGAGAAAAAGAGAAGCGGGGCGCGGTCAAAACGCGCCCCGTGAGAATGCAGAGATTACTCGGCGACAACCGCGACTTTAAGAGGAACAGTCACTTCGCGGTGCAGCTTGATGGGGATGTCGTACTCCCCGACTGCTTTGATGGGGTCGAGCAGGCCGACTTTGCGCTTGTCGAGCTTGATGCTCAGGTCTTTTTCGACGGCCTCGGCGATGTCGGCGGCGGTGACCCGGCCGTACAGGCGGCTGTTTTCGCCGGCTTTCACTGTCAGCGTGATGGTTTTGTCGGTCAAAAGCTCGGCGGTGTGGTCGGCATCGGCCCGCAGCTTTTCGGTTTTGCGCTCTTCGTGGGCGTGCTTGGCCTGCAAATTCTTCAGCGCCCCGCCGGCGGCTTGAATGGCGAGCTTGCGGGGGTACAGGTAGTTGCGGGCGTAGCCGTCGGCAACGGCGACAACATCGCCCTGCTTGCCTTTGTGCTCGATGTCCTGCAAAAGTATGACTTTCATACTGCGTTTTTCTTTCATGGTCGTGTTTTCCTTTCGGTGTGTGTAAAAAGTGTACCTACCCCGCTCGCTTAGGCTCGCACCCCTCCCGAAACGGGAAGGGTCAAAGATTGCGAATGCAGCCTTTGCTTTTTTTGCTCCTACCCTTCCCGTTTCGGGAGGGGTGCGAGCTTAAGCGAGCGGGGTAGGTCTCATCGCGACTGCCGGTATTCCAGCCCAATCAGCGCACTGCGGCGGCGGCGGTTGAGATTTTCGCCGCCGAGCACCAAGCCAAGCTCCGGGGCCAGCATCAGCGTCCCTTTGGCGTCCACCCGGAAATTGTTCGGGTCGTACAAATCCAAAGACAGTGTTTCGCGGCGGCCCAGCCCCACATCCGCGCCGAGGGCGAGCTTGGACGCGTAAATCCCGGCGCGGCCCGACACCAGGCCCTTTTTATCTAAAGTCTGCCCGCCTTCTAAAATCAGCTTGTTTGAGTCGCCGAACCCATAGATGCCGGCCCGCGCAAAGGTGACCGGCGCGACGCTGAGCGGCACGAGCGCGTCAATGTCGGTCCGAAAATGCTTGTCCCGCGAGCTGTACAGCGCCTGCACGCGCGGCAGATACGACGGAGCGCCGCGCGGCGGCGCGGGGGCCGGGGCTGCGCCGTCCGGCGTGCCGGGCAGGATCACCGCGCCGACGCCCGGCGCGGCTACCACGGTTGCGCCTTTGCGCTTGCCGCCGGCGATTTTGTTGAGGCGCTCCAGCAGAAAAGTCGCCTGCTCGGTGCTGTCCCGGATGTTCTGCACCGTGTCTTTCAGGTTGCTCTGCACTTTCGGGTCGGTCGCGACCGCGCTGAGCTGCTGGAAATTGCCGGCAATCGTGTTCAGCTTGTCGGTCGTAGACTTGAGATTGGCGACCGTGCCCTGCAAATTCTGGGTGATGCCGCCGGTTTTCAGCGAGCCGTTGACCTGGCCCGTAATACCTGCCACCGCCGAAGTCGTGTCGTTGAGGTTCCGCAGCAGCGATGCGATCTGGGCTTTGTTTTCGAAAGTAATCGCGCGGACATTGGCGGTCGTCCCGGCGATGTTGTCCAGCGAGATTTTCTCGCCGGCTTTGGTCTGCTCCAAAAGCGCCAGCACCTGGGCATTGTCTTCGGTCAAAAGGCCGTCCAGGCGGCTGCTGAGAATCATGCCGTTGCGCGACGCGAGATTGACATTGTTTAAAGTCTGCTGCAACGAGTTTCGGATTTTCGGGTCGTTCGCCAGCGAGTTGGCCGAATCCAGCAGGGCATTGACTTTTTTGGTCGTCACCGTCACCTGGTCCAAAAGCGCCGTCGCTTTGGACAGCGACGCCGTGAGATCGCCGGCTTTGGAGCCTTTCAGGTCCGCTTCGCCGTCGCGGATCGCCGGGCCGGAGCGCAGCACGGCGCTGGTCGGCGGGATCACCATGATCGTGCCGCTGGTGCCGAGAATCGGCGTGGCGATCAAAAACTGCGAGCTGCGCGGAATGCGGATTTCGCGTCCGTTGATCTTGTCTTTGATTTCCAGCTTCAAATCCGCCTGCTGGGTCGGGGTCAGCGTGACGCTGGCGACTTTGCCGATCTGCACTCCCGCCAAAGTCACCGGCGTTTCCGCCGTGACCCCGCTGGCGTCCGGGAACAGCACATCAAACGAGTAGGTGTTGCTGCTGAGGAGATTTCCTTTCAGGAAATACCACAAGCCGCCGGCCAGAAGGATCGCCGCCACGAACAGCAGGCCCACTCGTCCTGCATTGCCTAATGTCGTCATAAGCGCTCAACCGGCTCCTAACTCCGCGTCACCGTGATCGGTCCCTGCGACCGGCCTTCAATGAACTGCCGAACCACCGGGTTGTCGCAGTTCTTGATCTGCTCGGGGGTCCCGGTCGCCAGCACTTCGCCCTGGTGGATCATGGCGATTTTGTCGCTGATCCGAAAAATACTGGTGATGTTGTGCGACACCACAATGCTGGTCACTCCGAGCTTGTCGCGCATCTGCATAATCAGCTCGTCAATCACCGATGCCACCACCGGGTCCAGGCCCGAAGTCGGCTCGTCGTACAGCAAAATCTCCGGCGACATGGCAATCGCCCGCGCCAGCCCCACCCGCTTCGCCATGCCGCCGGACAGCTCCGACGGAAACATATTTTCGGTGCCGGGCAGGCCGACCAGCGCCAGCTTTTCCGCGACAATCCGCTTGATGTCCTCGCCGGGCAGCTTGCGGCGGCGGCGCAGGCCGAACGCGACATTCTCAAAGACCGTCAAAGAATCAAACAGCGCGGCGTACTGAAACACCATGCCCATCCGCTCGCGCACCCGGTTCAGCGCGGTCTCGGTCATGCCGACAATCTCGGCGTCGCCGATGCGTATCTGCCCGCTGGTCGCCTCGGTCAGCCCGCCGATGCAGTGCAGCAGGGTTGTCTTGCCCGACCCGGACATGCCCATGACCGACAAAATCTCGCCGGGGGCCACCCCGAGGTTGGCCCCTTTAAGAATTTGCTTCGCGCCGACCTCAAACCGCAGGTCGCGCACTTCAATCCAGGCCGGGTCCCGCGTGTCGCCCGCTTCGGCCCCTAAATCCCGGTCCTTTTCAGCGTGCATCAAAACGTCGTCACCCCGCTGAACATAAAATACGTCATCACGAAGTTCGCCAGGTAAATCAAGATAATAGACAGCACCACGGCGTTGGTGGTCGCGTGCCCCACTTCGGTCGCCCCGCCGCGTGTCGCCAGCCCTTGATGGCAGCCGACCAGGGCGATAATCAAGCCGAACACCAGCGTCTTGAAAATGCCTTTGGTGAAGTCCGACACGCTCAAAAACTGCTTCATCGAGTTCCAGTAGATAACCGGCAGCACCCCTTCCGACTGCGACAGCAGCGTTCCGCCGAGAATTCCGCCGGCATCGGCTAGGGCGCAGACCAGCGGCACCATCAACACCGCCGCCAGCACGCGCGGCACGACCAGGTATTGGATCGGGCTGACCGCCAGGGCGCGGAGGGCGTCAATCTGCTCCGAGACTTTCATCGTCCCGATCTCCGCCGCAATCGCCGACCCGGCCCGCGCGGCGACCACCACGCCGGTCAGCACCGGCCCCAGCTCCCGCGCAATCGCCAGCGCGACCACCGCGCCGGTAAAGCTTTCCGCGCCGTACTGTTTCAGAAACGGCGCAAAGTACAGCGCCAGCACCGCGCCGGATGTGGTGGTCGTCAGCAGCGCAATCGCAACCGAGTTGACCCCGAGCGACGCCATCTGCTCAACCAGGTCTTTGGTGTCTACTCCGCCCCGCACCGCTTTGATGGTCTGCCCCAGCAGCAGCAAAATCTCGCCGAGGTAATTGAGCACAACGATAAACGGGCTGAGGGTCTGGGTCAGCAGACTTGGCCCGCGCGGCGCGGCCGGCGTATTCGCCGCCGGAATAACTGTGGTTTGGTCCGCCATAGATGTCCCGAAGAAGTCCCGAAAAAACTCCGTGCGCTCCGAAATTCGCCGCCGCCCCGCCGTGAAATCCGCTACAGTATACTGGCAAACGCGCGGCGAAGTCAAGGCGGGGCAGCGGCACGGGCATAATCCGGCGTCAAGAAACGGGGGCGTGATTGTGTTGACGAGGGCGTGTTGATTGTTACGAGGGCGTGAACGCCCTCGCTGGGGGGCGCGGACGCCAAGCCGCCACCTGCGTGGCGGAAGATGTAAATAGGTCCTAATCTTGTCCTACTCTTGTCCCGCGCAGGCGGGACCTTAGCGCTTCGCTCCCCAGCGAGGGCGTTCACGCCCTCGTAACAATCAACACGCCCTCGTAACAATCAATCCCGGTGTAACAATCAACCCCGGTGTAACAATCACGCCCTTGTAAACATAAACTCCCGCGCAGCAAACACGCTCTCCTCAATTCCCCTCTTGTCGCTTCTATCTCTCCCGCCCGCGCAGGATTTGCCCGCCGCCGCGCCGAACCTTCCGCCATGCTTACAAACGAAGACACCCTGCAAATATTCAAAGACTCCGGCGCACTCCTGGAAGGCCACTTTCTGCTGGCCTCGGGCTACCACAGCGCCCTCTATTTGGAAAAGTTTCAAGTGCTCCAATTCCCGCCGATGGTCGAAAAACTCTGCGCCGAAATCGCCGCCCGCTTTGCGAACGCCGAAGTGAATGTCGTCGTCGGCCCCACCACCGGCGGCGTTCTGCTGGCCTACGAGGTCGCCAAGCATCTCGGCGTGCGCGGCATCTTCGCCGAGCGCGGCGACGACGGCACCGGCCGTGTTTTGCGCCGGGGCTTTGAGATCAAGGAAAACGAGAACGTGCTTTTGGTGGACGATATTCTGACCACCGGCGGCTCCATCCGGGACACCATGCAGGCCATTGAAGCCTACACGGGCAATCTCGTCGGCATCGGCGTTCTCGCCGACCGCTCCGGCGGCACCGTAGACTTCGGCGTCCCGCTGGAAGCCCTGCTGCGCCTCGATGTCGAAAAATTCGCTCCCGACGCCGTTCCCGACTGGCTGGCCGCCATTCCGCTCACCGAGCGCGGCAGCACAAAGCACTTGAAGCCGCAGAGATAATAGTGCTGACGTGATAAACAAAGCAAAAACTAATCGTGCAGAAGCCACAGGTCAGCGTGAGGTTTCTGCAAAACTTTTGATTTATGCTACAATTCACCTATGACTATAGTGAACATCAGCGATATGGAGCGGGATTTGGCAGACTATCTGCGCCGGGTCCGAGCCGGGGAAACGCTGCTGGTGATGGATGCCGGTCAGCCGCTGGCGGAAATTAAGCCGGCGGCAGGCCAAACCCCGCCGAAGCGCAAGCCGCGCCCATTTGGAGCACGCAAGGGAGACTTTGTCGTGCCGGACAATTTCGATGACCCGCTGCCGGAAGACATCCTTCAAGATTTTGAGCGGGCATCGCTTTAACCAGGAGACTTCTTCTCAATACGCATATCTTCTTGTGGTTTGTCGTCGGAGACAACAAACTGCCGATACGAATGCGGGACGCAATTACCAATCCTGCAAAACGATGTCTTTTTGAGCGTTGTTTCACTCTGGGAAATTGTCATCAAGTACGCTTTAGGGCATTTACCTCTCCCGGAACCGCCGGAAGTCTATGTTCCTACACAGCGGGAATTCTTCTCGATTGAAAGCCTTTCTGTTGACGAAGGCAGTGTCTTTCAAGTTGCAGAATTGCCGCCTCTACACCGGGACCCGTTTGACCGTCTGCTGATCGGACAAGCGATTGAACACAAATTGACACTGCTGACCGTAGACAAAACAATCGCGGCTTATCCATCTGCCCCGCTCCTTTAAAGGCCAGCTTTCCTCTCCAAACTATCACAAGTTGCCCAGTCGCCCGCCGTCTACGACGAGTGTTGTGCCAGTGACGAACGCGGCGTCTTCGGAGGCGAGAAACGCTGTCGCCGACGCGATGTTGCCGGGCCAGCCGACCGCGCCGTCAACCGTCTCGACGCCGCTTTGGACATTCGGGTTGTTCCACAGCATCGGCGTGTCTATCGCGCCGGGGGCGACGCAGTTGACCCGGATGCGGCGCTCGATCATTTCCTCGCTGAAGCCGCGCGTGAACGCTTCAATCGCCCCTTTCGACGCTGCATACGGCGCGACGCCTTTGGTGGTCGCCTGGGCGTGCACCGACGACGTGTTCACAATCGCGCCGCCGGGCGGCATGTGCGGCACGGCGTACTTGCAGAACAAAAACACCGAGCGCAGATTGACCGCCAAGACCCGCTCCCATTCGTCGTCGGGCAGAGCCAAAATCGGCTCAAAGCTCATGGTCGCCGCGTTGTTGACTAAAATGTCAATCCGGCCCCAGCGGGCGACGGCGGCCGCGACCGCCCCCTGCACCTGCGCGGACTGAGACACGTCGGCCCGGAAAAACTCCGCTTCGCCGCCTGACTCGCAGATGCGGGCCGCCGTGCCGTCACCCGTGTCCTGCCGGTCCACCACCAGCACCCGCCCGCCTTCATACGCCAGCCGCAGGCAGGTCGCCCGCCCGATGCCCGAGCCGCCGCCGGTCACCAAACACACTTTGCCGCCGAACCGCCTCGGATTTTGGGTCATAATGACGCCCCGCCGTTTCTAATTGTGAGTCTTCCGTGATCGCTGCCGCTTGTATCCCAAGAAACACCGAGCAGGGAAAACGGTTCCCCGCCGCGAATAAGCCGCGTATGATCTCCGCCCTTGATGTCTCGAAAACTTATGCCGGGCGAACCGCGCTTGCGCCGACCACCCTGACCCCGGCGCCGGGCGCAACCACTGTGCTGATTGGACCGAGCGGCTGCGGCAAGTCCACACTGCTGCGAATTCTGCTGGGGTTGATTGTCCCCGACACGGGCCGGGTGATGATTGACACCACGCCGCTGACCGCCCAAAACGCCGAAGCCGCGCGGCACAAAATTGGCTATGTGATCCAGGACGGCGGCTTGTTTCCCCACTTGACCGCCGCCCAGAACGCCGGGCTGCTGGCAAAGCATCTCGGCAGGCCGGCGTCCGAGATCAATGGCCGCATGAGCGAGCTGGCCGACCTGGTTCAGCTTGCCCCCGAAGCGCTGTCGCGCTTTCCGGCCAATCTTTCCGGCGGCCAGCGGCAGCGGGTGGGGCTGATGCGGGCGCTGATGCTCGACCCGCCGCTGCTGCTGCTCGATGAGCCGCTCGGGGCGCTGGACCCGATCACGCGCTCCGAGCTGCAAACCCAGCTTAAAGAGATTTTCGCCCGCCTGCAAAAGACGGTGGTGCTGGTGACGCACGACATGGGCGAAGCGGCGTATTTCGGAAGTGCGATTGCGCTGATGCGGGGCGGCAAAATTGTCCAGTCGGGCACGCTGGACGACCTGCTGCACCGGCCCGCCGAGCCGTATGTCTCGGATTTCATCCGCGCTCAGCGCTCCCCGCTGCCGCCGCTGACGGCGGATGCCCCGGAGGTGACGAGATGAAGATTAGCCCCCCCGCCCGCCCCAATAAAGTCTCAATTCTGGGGAGCCATACAGACAAAGACCAGACAAGGACGCAGCAAGGCAAGAGGGCGCAGCAAGCAGCGCCCCTACGGGCGTTTCTTTTCCGGCTCCCCAGAATTGGGGCGGGGGGGCTTCTTTTCCTCCTGTTTCTTGCCTGCCTGCCCGCCCTTGCCCAAAAACCGCCCCTCGCGGTCGGCTCCAAGCGCTTCGCCGAGTCACGCATTCTCGGCGAAATTCTCACCCAGTCCGCCGCCAAAACCGGCGAGTGCGCCGCCGTCCATAAGCCCGGCCTCGGCGGCACCGGCATTGTCTTCGCCGCCCTGCAAAACGGCGCGATTGACGCTTATCCCGAGTACACCGGCACGATCAGCCAGGAGCTTTTAAAGTCCAAAGACACGCTGACCGCCGCAGAGATGAACCGCCGGCTGGCCCCGCTCGGGCTGGCGGCGGGAGTGCCGCTCGGCTTCAGCGACGGTTATGCGCTGGCGATGCGCGGCGATCAGGCGGAGAAGCTCGGCATCAAAACGCTGTCGGATTTGGCGAAGCACCCGGAGCTGAAGCTCGGGCTGTCGCAGGAGTTCTTGAAGCGGGCCGACGGCTGGCCGGGCGTCAAAGCCGCCTACGGTCTGCCGTTCGGGTCGCCGCAGGGAATGGACCACGGCCTTGCCTACGGGGCGCTGGACGGCGGGCAGATTGATGTCACCGATATTTACTCGACCGACTCCAAGATCGCCAAGTACAAGCTGCGCGTCTTGGAGGACGACAAGGGGTATTTCCCCGCCTACGACGCCGTTTTGCTGTACCGAAAAGACCTGCCGGCACGCCTGCCGAAAACGTGGGCGGCCTGGACCAAATTCTCGGGCCAAATCACGGCCCCGCAGATGATCGCGCTGAATGCCGAGGTCGAGCTGCAAAACCAAGCGCCCGCCGCGGTCGCGAAACGCTATCTGTCGGGCGGGACGCCGGCGGCGGGGCGCGAAACCCTCTGGTCGGCGCTGTCCGCCCCGGACTTCTGGCCGGAAACCCGGCAGCACTTGTTTTTGGTGTTTGCGTCGCTTGCCCTGAGCATTCTCGCCGGCATTCCGCTCGGCATTTGGGCCGCCCGGACCAAAACCGCCGCGCCGCCGATTTTGAGCCTGACGGGCCTCATTCAAACCATCCCGTCGCTGGCGCTCTTGGCGTTTTTGATCGCCCTGCTGCACCGCATCGGCCCCGCGCCGACGATTGCCGCCCTGTTTCTTTACTCGCTGCTGCCGATTGTCCGCAACACGTACACGGGCCTGACCGATATTGCGCCGAGCCTGCGCGAGTCGGCGGAAGCGCTCGGCCTGCCGCCGGCCGCGCGGCTGCGCCTGGTCGAGCTGCCGCTGGCATCGCGGGCGATCTTTGCGGGCATCAAAACGGCGGCGGTGATCAATGTCGGCACGGCGACTATCGCCGCGTTTGTCGGCGCAGGCGGCTATGGAGACCGAATCACGCAGGGCCTGGAAAACAACGACACGCTGCTGCTGCTGGCCGGGGCCATCCCGGCGGCACTGCTGGCGCTTTTGGTGCAGTACGGCTTTGATTTATTGGACCGAGCCGTGGTGCCGAAAGGATTAAGGTAAGCCTATGGGCGGCTATTACATCGGCATTCACTTGAAAACCACCGACGCGGCGGGTGTCAAGAACGCACTCGCGCAGACATTTACCGACGCCGGGTTTCGGCTGCTCGGCGACGAGCCGCTGTCCGCCGTTTTGGACGATGAAGACCGGCTGCCGAGCGGCGACGCCTGGTACGGGGCGATTGCGACCGGCCCGGCGGGGCGCGGCTGGGTTTCAGTCTATGTGGACGACTGGGCCGACAGCGGCCTTTTGGCGAAGTCGGTGTCGCGGGCGCTCGGCGTCCCTGCGCTGGAAGTCTGGGTGGCTGATGACATTCACTGGGGCTATACCTATTACGAGGCGGGAGAAGTCGCCGACAGGTTCGCCGACGATCCCGGCGAGGTCGCCGAAACGCCTGCCGAGGCGGCATTGTACCGGGGCAATGCCGAAGTGCTTTCCGCCGTGCTCCAAGCCCCCGCCGGGCAGCTCGCCAAGTCGCTGACGCAGGCCCGCGCCCAAGCCGGGCAGTTCGCCGGCGGTCCCCTCGGCGAGCTGGCCGACAGCGGCGGCCTGCCGTTTGAGCATGTCTTTACCGGCTACGATTACTTCTTCAGCGACGACCCCGACGATTACAGCGGCGATTTGGAACACTGGCCGTTGTTCCGCCACCTCGCGTTCCAGCCGCCGCCGGGCCGGGAAACGCTTGCGGAGTGAGGAAAACATTATGCTCAATTCACAACTACGGGAACAAATCCGCCTTCAGACACAACAGTTCTGGGATCAAGAAGTGAAGGAGCCGAAATTCGTCGAATTGGCGGCTTCCAAGAAAGAATTCGGTCACAGTGCAGCTAATAGCGTTGACAAAGCAACAGCAAACTTTCTGGGTGAGAAATATGAGGTATATTTTCAGTATGGAAAGGACGACACCGAACGTTCACGTTCTATGGGGGATTTATGGATTAAGCATAATGGGCTGTCGCATCCAGTTAACATAAAAACCGGAAAGGTCGTTGCAGGAACAGGAAAGGTCAAATGGGGACAACCCAATATGACAGCGATGGTTAAGTTATTAAGAGCTTTGCTGGCTGAACAGATTGACTCTTACTATTTGCTCATCATTAAGTTTGCCATGTCCGAAACTGAGCAAGTACCTATCAGCCCATCTGTCTATTTTGTGGATATGCTGGATTATCTGGCCTGTATGACGTTCGATGCTGGCCCCGGACAAATTATGATGAAAGAAAAAATGTTTTACGATGCAGTGGCTAAAGATTATCCGCCTGCATCGTCAATGGAAACAAAGATCGCCAAGCTGCTTGAAATGTATCCTGATGGAATTGAAAGATTACGAAGCAATCGCCTTGAAACTTTGTCTGATTTGCAACAAAAACACGATGATTACAAGCAGCGGTCTGTTCATTCCTTAGATCAATCGCAACTAAAATTGCGGAGAGCAAAATTCACAGATACCAAATGAGCCAAACGAAAACGCTACGCACAAAAAAACGACAGCTTGGACAATTCTTGACACCGACAGAGACCTCAAGAAGACTTGTGTGTGACTTCGGATTCAATCGAACAGACAAAGTGTTAGAGCCAAGCATGGGCGATGGTTCTTTTATTCTGCCTTTGATAGAAAAGTTCTTAGACTGTTATGAAGGCAGTGTAGCAGAGCGGCTTGACTGTGTTCTGCAAAATAATATTTATGGCGTAGAAATTGATGAGGCGATGTATAACCAGTCCCTCGAAAATATCTATAAACGCTGGGGATATTGCCCACCCAAACATAATCTTGTTTGCGCTGATTTTTTTCTGCACTGGTATCACAACCCAACCGAGCACTCATTGACGAGGCTGTTTGATAATCGTCTAAAGTTTGACTTCGTGGTCGGCAACCCGCCGTTCGGCGGGACAATCGCGCCAGAGCTTCAGGACACGCTCGATAAAGAACTCGGGCGGCGGGGCGGCCTCAAAATCAAAAAAGAAACCTATGCGTTTTTCATCGTCAAGTGTTTGGATTTGCTGAAGCCCGGCGGCCGCCTGCGCTTTATTTGCAGCGACACGTTTCTGACCATCAACACCATGCAGGGGCTGCGGCGGCTGCTTCTCGATACCGGAGCGCCGCGCGTCACCCGCCTCGGGACGTTTTCCGGCGAAACGCAGTACGCGATGGTGGTTTTGGACTACGCCAAGTCCGGCCCCGCCCCGGCGCTCGTTTTGGACGGGCAGGCAGTCCCGCGCGAGCAGATTGCGCTGACCGGAAACCATTCATGGCAGATTTCGGACGCCTACGCACCGTATTTCGCCGGCCCGAAGCTCGGCGACTTTCTAGTCGCGACCAGCGGCATGACCATCGGCGACAACAAATTGTTTGTGCGCGAGATTGTCAACGGCGGCATCCGCGAGCCGTTTGAATTTTCGTTCGCCGACATCCCGATTACGCGGGAAGGCGAAACAAAACGCGCCCGCTTGGGAGTTCTTTCCCCGGTGCAGCATGCCAAGCTCGGCCGGGGCGAAACCCGGCGCACGGTGGTTGTCACGCCGCGCCCGGTTCCGCTCGAAATTTCCCTGCCCCACCCCGAGTATAAGCCTTACAACAAAGCCGGCAGCGGCCTGGTCTACGCCCCGCCGACGCATGCGGTTTTCTGGAAAGACGACGGCGACGCCGTACTGACTTACAAGAAAAGCGGCCCGTGGTATCTGCACGGGGTCGGCGGGGCCAAGTTCTTCGGGCGCGAAGGGCTGACCTGGCAGCTTATCTCGCAAAGTTTGAACGCCCGCTTTCTGCCGGCCGGATCTATTCTTGACAGCGGCGCTCCCTGCGCGTTTCTGCGGGCCGGAGTTGACCCCGACGCGCTGTTTTTCATCCTCGGCTGGACCTTTTCGCCTCTATGTTTGGCCCTGCTGAAGAACGTCATCAACCACACCAAAAACATTCAAGGCAAAGATTTTGAGCGCCTGCCGTATCCGTTCTGGGTGACGGCGACGATAAAAACAGAAGCGATTGCGCAGGTGAAAGCGCTGGTTTCAGCGGCACAGGCGGGGCGCGTTTTTCGGTGGGATGACCCGGAGATTGCGGCGGTGGGCAGGCTGTATGAATGGGAGCAAACGGCGACGGGAAGCGCCACGGATTGAAAAGCCACGGATTGAAAAGCCACGGATTGAAATCCGAGGCTGGAATAAACCAGCGTCGCGGCGACGCAAGAACAGTACCGCCAGCGCCTTTGGTCTTGTGTCGCTTCGACACTGGTTTGTTCCAGCCTCGCAATTCATTGCGTGGCTTTTCAATCCGTGGCTTTTTTTGCGTCTACAGTGTCCGGCGCATCAGAAAATGCGGAATGCCGGCGTCGTCGAACTCGTCGCCTTCGGCGGCAAATCCGAGGCGCTCGTAAAACGGAATGGCGTAGGTCTGCGAATCGAGCATGGCCTCGGTAAAGCCCCGGCGCTTGGCGTCGTCCACAACAAACTGCATCAGCGCGAGGCCGACGCCCTGCCCGCGAGAGGCTTTCAGGACGGCGACCCGGCCGATTTTGGCGATGCCGTGCTTGTCCAAAAGCCGCGCGGTGGCAATGGGGTTTTGAGCACCGTCGCGCATCAAAAAGTGCACGGCGACGGCGTCGTAATCGTCCATTTCCAGCTCCAGCGGCACAGCCTGCTCGGCGACAAAAACGGCGCGGCGAATATCAAGGCACTGCTCCCGCTCGGCGGGGGTTTGGGCGAGGGTGATTGTGTTGGGCATAGCGAGTTGGTGGTTTGTGCTTGCGAAACGTTGATTGTTGACGAGGGCGTGTTGACGCGGGCGTTTGTTGTGACGCGGGCGTCGGCATGTTGATTATTACGAGGGCATCATAAACGAGGGCGTGATGATAACGAGGGCCTAAAGGCCCTCGCTGGGGAGCGAAGCGCTAAGGTCCCGCCTGCGCGGGACAAGATTAGGACAAGAAACCGAACAAGAGACATTCTTTCGCCACGCAGGTGGCGGCTTGGCGTCCGCGCCCCCCAGCGAGGGCGTTCACGCCCTCGTCAACAATCAACACGCCCTCGTCAACAATCAACACGCCCTCGTCAACAATCAACACGCCCTCGTCAACAATCAACACGCCCTCGTTACCTACGCCCTCGCACACAATCACGCCCTTACAATAACGAATGCCCGCGTACACACACCCCTCCGCTCGCTTCTACCCCATCACCCGGAATTTCAGCAAGGCCCAGGCGGCTTCCAGCGCGTCCCGCCAGCCGATTTTTTTGCCTTCCGCAGCGGTCCGGGGGGCGTAGCGGATGGAAACTTCGTAAATCTTATACCCACGCTTCAGGACTTTCGCCGTCACTTCCGGGCAGAAATCAAAGCGCTCGCACGTCAGCGGGAGGGCAGTGAGGACCGAGCGGCGGAACATCTTGTAGCAGGTCGCTTCGTCGGTCAGCGCCGACCCGAACAGCAGATTGGTCAAAAACGGCAGCCCCCGGCGGGCATAATAAAACTTGTCGCGCACTTCGCGGTTGAGCTTCGCGGCCTCGGGCGACAGGCGCGAGCCGTAGACCACCGCCGCGCCGCGCTCGATCTGCGCCAGCATCGGCAGAAAGTCCTGCGGGTCGTACTCGCAGTCGGCGTCCTGGATCACCACCACGTCGCCGGTCGCGTGCGACAGCGCCGCGCGGATTGCCGCGCCTTTGCCGGCGTTCTGCGGGGCATAAACGATTTTGAGCTTCTGATTGTGCTCGGCTTCCAGCGCATGCAGCCGCGCAGGCGTCCGGTCGGTCGAGCCGTCGTCCACGACAATCAGCTCCAAATCAATCGGCACGGCCAGCACCGCATGGAC
Organism: Capsulimonadaceae bacterium; assembly: GCA_965246745.1. Lineage (GTDB taxonomy): Bacteria > Armatimonadota > Armatimonadia > Armatimonadales > Capsulimonadaceae > JANXMY01. The sequence goes on along the minus strand of OZ251980.1, from coordinate 2,326,857 downwards.
AATTTCAATCACCGTGTCTTCTTCGTTGTAGACCGGCATCAGCACGGACAGCATGGATTTTTTTCTCGGGGTCGCGGCGCGGGAGTATTCAGGCCATTTCGTCTTCTGTGCCCGGCACAGGCAGCGGCTCCGAACGCTTCCCAGCGAGGGAGTTCACTCCCTTGTTTCTTAAACTTGGCTACAGCATGCTCCATGCCTGAGCCGGAATGCTTTCCGTCTGCCGGCGAACTTCTTCCCTCTGCGCCATCAACTGAGCGAATGTGTCTTCCCTCTCCTGAGCGGTTTGCGGGGCCGGGACGGCTGTTACTGTTTCCATGATGAATACATCCCCCCCGGCATTATACCCGCTTGCGGGCGCTTGCTTGACAAAGACCGCGCAGTTGCCTATAATACAAGTGCTTACAGTACGAGCGAGGCAGTATGGCAGCAACATCTCATCCCAGTACGAAAACGCCGGCCCGGCCCGCGCCCGCCCGGAGCGGCAGACGGCCCGCGCCGAAGCGCAAGCCGAACCCGACCTGGCGGAAAATCAAAACGTTTTTTACCGCCGTCACGCTTCTCGTGATTATCGCCGCAATCACGCTGATTGTCTGGCTGGCGATGAAGCTCTACAGCACGCCGCGCACGATTGACCTGGCGGGCAACCCCCTCGGCATCACCTATCTGTACGCGTCGGACGGCACCCCTCTGGCCGAGTACTTCACCGAGCGGCGCAAAATCATCACGATTGACGCCATGCCGAAAGACCTGCAAAACGCCACCATTGCGTTTGAAGACAAGCGCTTTTACCAAAACACCGGCATTGACCCCAAAGGCATCGGGCGCTCGCTGTGGTCGAACTTCACCCACGGCGACCTGCACGGCCAGGGCGGCAGCACCATCACCCAGCAGCTTGCCCGCAACATGAATGTCGGCGGCCTGACCCGTGAAAAGTCCTACGGGCGCAAGTTCAACGAGCTGATTATCGCCACCCAGATCAACAACAGCTACACCAAGCAGCAGATTTTGGAGATGTACCTCAACCAAGTCAACTACGGCAGCGGGGCCTACGGGGTCGAAGCCGCCGCCGAAGTGTACTTCAACAAGCACGCCAAGCAGCTCGATCTGGCCCAATGTGCGCTGATCGCCGGCCTGCCGAACCGCCCCACCGATTTCAACCCGTACAAAAACAAAGACGCCGCCCAGGGCCAGCGCAGGCGGGTGCTGGACCAAATGCTGGAGCAGCATTATATCACTCCGGCCCAGTACACGCACGCTGTCGCCGAGCCGATCAAGCTCGCCGGGGCCAAAGCCCCGCCGCAAGGCAGCCAGGTTTTCCACGCGCCTTATTTTGTTTCTTATGTTGTGGACCAATTACGGCACAAATACGGCGCGGAGCGGCTGTATGAAGGCAATTTAAAGGTCTACACCACGCTCAACTGGCCGATGCAGCAGATCGCCGAGGAAGAAGTCCGCCGAGGCATCAAAGATGCCCGGCAGTACGGCGCAAGCCAGGGCGCATTGGTCTGTCTGGACCCCGAAAACGGCCAAATCAAAGCGATGGTCGGCGGCACCGATTACAAGCAGTCCCAGGTCAACTACGCCGTGCATGGCCGCCAGCCCGGCTCGTCGTTTAAAGCCGTGGTCTACGCGGCTGCCATCAATGACGGCTCGGTGAAAGAAAGCACGACCGTGCTGGACGCTCGGACACGGTTCGGCCAGGGGCACGGCTCGTACACGCCGCACGATGACGGCGCGTATTCCAACCGGGAAATGGACCTGCGCGAAGCCACCGCCCGCTCAGTCAATGTCGTCGCCGTCAAAGTGCTGCGCCTCATCGGCCCGCCCGCCGCCATCCGCTACGCCCGCATGATGGGGGTGCGCCCAAATACCAAGCTGGCCCCGGTGCTGTCGCTGGCCCTCGGCTCGTCGCCGGTGTCCCCGCTCGAGATGGCAAGCGTCTATTCGACATTCCCGGCCGGCGGCAATCACCCGGAAACAACGGCGTGGACCCGGCTCGACGACGCCCAGGGCAATGTGATTGAAGATGTCCCGCCGGACATTGAAACCCATGTGCTGCAAAAAGACACCGTGACGCAGCTCGACGACATGCTCCGCGCCGTGGTGACTTCCCCCGCCGGCACCGGCCGGATGGTCGCGCCGCTGGTGCCCGAAGCGCGGGGCAAAACCGGCACGACCCAGGACCACAAAGATGTCTGGTTTGTCGGCTACACCCCCCAATTAGTCTGCGCGGTCTGGGCGGGCCACCCGATTGACGCCGCCGACAAGCGCCGCGCAAGCTACGGGCAGCCGATGGAGTCGGATGCGTTCGGCGGCACGGTCTGCGCCCCGATCTGGGCCAGATTTATGAGCCGCAGCCTGCCGATCTTCCACCAGGCCCGCGTCAAAGAGCTGGCGCTCGAGAAAGCCAAGCAGGCCCCGGCCGCCAAGCCCGTCACGGCGGCGGACACGGCCACAGCGATCACGAGCAGCCCGGCCGACCGCGCAACCGCCCCGGACTCGTCGCCCGCCGACACGTCCGACACTCCCGCCCGGCCGCGCCGCCGCCGGGTACGCCCCGCCCGCGACAACGGCGACGGCACCGTCACGGTGAATGTAGACGACGCATCCGGCCTGCTCGCCCCCGAAGGCTCCCCGGCATCGCACCCGGAAAGCTTCACGGCGGGCACCGAGCCGGCCACCTTGTCCCCGCAGTACGCGCCGGGCGGCACCGACGACCCCGCGCCGCCCCCGGCAGACACGTCTGCGCCCGGCAGCGACAGCTCGGACACGTCCGCCGACAGCCCGCCGCCCCCGCGCCGCCGGCACCATCGCCGCGACAGCAGCGCAGAGGACACCGGCAGCACCGGCCGCCGCGCGGGCGGCGACACCGTGACCGTCACGATTAACCCCGAAGACGGCCTGCTGGCGACCCGCTGGTGCCCCCAGCAGGTCGAGCGGACATTCCCGCGCGGCCAGGAGCCGCACCGCCACAGCCGGATGTATTCCCCGCCGCCGGGGGAGCAGTAGCCGGGCGAGCAATCGCAGGTTGACTATAAAAGCCACGGATTGAAATCCGAGGCTGTTGAAACCACCGTCGCGGCGACGGAAGATTTTGAAGTTCTGTTTCTTGTGTCGCCGCGACTGCACTGGCAGACCTGGAAGGCACTGGTTCATTCCAGCCTCGGATTTTAATCCGTGGCTGTGGGCGATTTTCGACAGCACCGTACTCAACAATGACTTCAGCTAACCCTGATCAAGAACTTGCACTGATACATTCGCTGACTGACGAGCAAGTCGCAGAACTCATGGCAGATGATATGCTGCCAGAGTATGATGTTGATTACAGCAAAGTGAAGCCCAATCGCTTCGCGCGGCGTGAGGCTGCACCTGATATGGTCAGGCTGGATGCCGATGTCGCCGCCGTTTTTCAATCGGCGGAAGCAGTCAACGCGGCTTTACGGGAATTGATGCGGGCGATGCCGCCGACGCCGCCGCGCGAACCCGTATCATAAGCCTACCCTTGTCTTGTGCCGCCGCGCCCCTGACTCCTTTCAGCTACGGAACCGATTTCGTGGCTATCGGGCAAATAATGCTTTACAAATCAACCGAACCGCGCCGTTTATGATTACGACCCCGCGCCCGCAGCTCAGACCGCCGGACCTTCGCAATGCGCCGCCCTCGCCGGGGCAGACGCAGCGGGCGGCGGCACGCCGGGCGTGGAGCTTCGGCGCGGTGATTTTTCTGCTGTTCGGGGCGCTGGCCGCCCGGCTTTGGTACTTGCAGGTCGCGCGGGGCGACGATTTCAAGGAAGCGGCGGCGGCCAATCAAGCCCGGCGCATTCGGACCCCGGCCCCGCGCGGGGTGATTACCGACCGGCACGGGATCATTCTCGCCGCCAACCGGCCCCGGCTGGCGATTTACGCGACCCCGAGCGTCGCCAAAGACCCGGCGGTGCTGGCCCGTCTCGCCGCGCTGATGAAAACCTCGCCCGGCGACATTGACGAGACTATCAAAGCGGGCAAGCTGAACGCTTACGATCCGCTGCGAATTGCGCTCGACGTGCCGATGACGACCGTGACGCAGATCGAGGAAAACAAGCCGTACCTGCCCGGCGTTTCCACCGAGCCGGACCCTGTGCGCTGGTATCCGCGCGGGTCGCTGGCCGCGCATCTGCTCGGCACGATGGGCCGGGTCAACGAAAAAGAATGGAAAGCCCTGAGCGAGCGCAAGTACAACGACGGCACGCTGGTTTATTCCAAAGACGACTTTCTGGGTAAAACCGGGGTAGAGTCGGCCTATGAAGGCTACCTGCACGGGCGGCCCGGCGGCACAAGCGTTCAAATAGACGCCCACGGGCGGACGGTGCGGTCGCTCGATGCCCAGGAAGCGGCGTCGGGCGGCACGGTGCAGCTCACGATAGACGCCGCGACGCAGGCTGCCGCCGAGCGGGTGTTCCGGGAAAACCACTGGGTCGGCGCGGCGGTGGCTATCAACCCGCAGACCGGCGCGGTGCTGGCGCTGGCGTCGGCCCCGACGTTCGACCCCGGCCAATTCGCGACCGGGATCACGTCGGCCGCCTGGAAGCCGCTGCACGGCAGCCCCGCCCACCCGCTGATTGACCGGGCCGTCGGCGCGATGTACCCGCCCGGCTCGACCTTCAAGCCTGTGGTCGCCGCCGCCGGCTGGCAGGTCGGGGCGATTACCCCCAGCAGCAGCGTGTATTGTCCCGGCTCGTACCACCTCGGCCGTGCGCGGTTCGGCTGCTGGGAAACGCACAACGAAACGAATTTCACCAAAGCGATTGCCGAGTCGTGCGACGTGTTCTTTTATGTCTACGGCCAGAAGATCGGCCCGGACCGGCTGTCGTTTTATTCCAAGCAGTTCGGCCTGGCCGAGAAAACGGGGATTGATCTCGGCGGCGAGGACATCGGCTCGGTGCCGTCGCCGGCCTGGAAGCTGAAGCATTTTCACCGATTGGGCGATGCGTTCGACCAGTGGTTTGGCGGGGACACGCTGCATATGTCTATCGGGCAGGGCGACGTTTTGACGACCCCGCTGCAAATGGCGCGGGTGGCGGCGACCCTCGCCAACGGCGGCAGTGTCCTGAAGCCGTTTGTGGTATCATCCGTGACGGGTGCCGACACCGGCGCGGTGATTTACCATTCCAAGCGGACCGTGGTGCGCCGCGTGCCGGTGTCGGCGGCGAACATGGAGCGGGTCCGAAAAGCGATGCGGGCGACTGTGACCGAAGGCACCGGCAAAGTGGTCAGCTTTCCGGGCCTCGCGGTCGCCGCCAAGACCGGCTCGGCGCAGACCTACGGCAGCAAAATGACCCACGGCCTGTTTATCTGCTTTGCGCCGTACAACCATCCGACCATTGCGATTGCCGCGATTGTGGAGCACGGCGGCCACGGCGGCGGCACGGCGGGCAAGATCAGCCGCGCGATGCTGCAAGCGTATTTTCACCTTCAAGACAGCGGCGCGGCTTCGTCCCGGAGCGATTAGGGCAGGGCGATGAGGGCCGGAGCGGGGGAATGGTGTGCGGGGGAATGGTGTTGACGAGGGTGTGTTTGTGTTGATGAAAGCGTTGGTTACGAGGGCGTGAACGCCCTCGCTGGGGGGCGAAGCGCCAAGCCGCCACCTGCGTGGCGGAAGAGTCCGATTGATTGTCTGTTTCGTGTCCCCTACCCTCGGGACCTCAGAGCTGCGCTCCCCAGCGAGGGCGTTCACGCCCTCGTACACACAAACGCCCGCGCAATAACAAACGCCCGCGTCACCATCAACGCGCCCTTGTATTTTTGGTAACCTATTATGCTTTACGAGCTACGCCATTACGACATCCGCAGCAGCCGGGGACTGGATCAGGTGACCCAGCGGTTTGCCGACCATATTCTGCGAATCTGGCAGCGCCTCGGCATCGAGCCGGCGGGCTTTTGGTCGGTCATTGTCGGCGCTCCCATCCCGCGCCTCACCTACCTGCTGGCCTGGGAAGACCTCGGGCAGCGGCAGGCGCTGTGGGATGCATTTGAGTCCGACCCGGAATGGCAGGACGTTCGCCGGGACACCAATGCCGCTTGGGGCGGCAGCCCAATCCACACGTTCACATCGTCTATTCTGAAGCCGACCGACTTTTCCCGCCTGCCGCGCCAGGGCAACCAGCCGTCCCGGCTGGCCGGCGGCGTGTTTGAATTACGCACCTACCACTTCGACGACATGGCCGCGCTCGGCGAGACCGTCGCCTGCTTCGGCCGCGACATCGTGCCGGCGTTTGAGACCCACGGCATTTTTGCGATGGGCTTTTGGACCACCTACATCGGCATCGCGCCCCGCTTCCACTACATGCTCGTCTTTGAGAACCTCGCCCACCGCGAGCGTGCGTGGGCGAGTTTTTACACCGACCCCGCTTGGCCCGCCCGCCAGGACGCACTGTACCCCGGCGGCGCTCCCCTGTTCACCCGCTACGAAAGCTGCCTGATGAAAGGCACCGACTTTTCCGGCTGGAAATAGCCATGTGTTTTAACACATGGTTCTTACGGCCTGATGTGAAAGCGCTTCGATCATCTCCACCCGGTTGCCGAACGGGTCGCGGAACTCGAAGCGATGGAAGCCGGGGATGGGGACGCTGTCCAAAATCACAATTCCTTGCGCTGCCAGCGCCTGCCGCCAGTGTTCCAAATCGCTGACTTCATACGCCAAATGGGCTTTGGTAGCGGCGCGGTTGACGCCCGCTTCCGCGCCGACGTGGACCTGCTGACTGCCGGCTTGAAGCCAGAAGCCGCCGCGCCCCGCCAGGGACTCGGGCTTCGGCGCTTCGGCAAGTCCCAAAACGCCGCAGTAAAACGCCCGCGCGTCGTCTTCGGCGTCTGCCGGCACAGTGATTTGTGCATGGTGCAGGCCCAGGATCATGCGCGGCGCTCCTGAAGCCAGCTTGCCGCCGCGCCCGCTTCTTCGCGGGAAAGCGCATGCCCGCCGGGCTGCCAGGCGACCGCGACCTCAGCTCCGGCGCGGCGCAGCAGCGCGGCCAGCCGCTCGGTCTCGGCTTCCGGCACCAGCGGGTCGCGGCGGCCAGCGCCGATAAAGACAGGGGTTCCCGTCAGGTCCGGCAAAGCGCCGGGAACCAGCGGCACCATCGGGTGCAGCAGCACAGCCGCACCCAAAACGCCGGGATGAAGCAGCAAAAGCGCCGCCGCGATGTTGGCCCCGTTGGAGAAGCCGGCGGCAGTCACACGCGCCGGGTTGAAGCCGTAAACTTCGGCGGCTTCCGCGATAAACCCCGCCAGCGCCTCTGTTTGGGCAGTCAAATCGGGGATGTCGAAGATGCCTTCCGCCAGGCGGCGAAAAAAGCGCGGCATTCCATTTTCGAGGACACGTCCGCGCGGCGACAGGAGATTGGCGCTCGGGTCAAGCAGACTGCCCAGCGGCAGCAGGTCGTTCTCGTCGCCGCCGGTACCGTGCAGCAGCAGCAGCGTTTCGGCGCTTGCGGCGTCGGGGGCGGCGACGTAGCGGTGAACAAAGCGCAAACTTTGCATCAGCGGTCGGCTTTCGGAACACGGAGCGGCGGCAGGGCGGCTTCAATCTGCGCCCGCATCGGCTCATATTGCGCCGGCAGCCGCAGGCTGTGACCCAGCTCGTCCGGCGCTTCGTCCGCCGCGAAGCCCGGCGAGTCGGTGGCGATCTCAAACAAAACGCCGCCCGGCTCGCGGAAGTAAATCGAGTGGAAATACTCCCGGTCCATCACCGGACTGACCCCGTACCCCAGCGCCGACAGCTCGCGGAGCCAGTCCGCCTGCGCGGCGTCGTCAGGCGTGCGCCAGGCGACATGATGCACGCTGCCGGCGCTGATCTGCCCGGCGACGGCATTCGGGGCGAACACAATGTCGGCATAGGTCGCCGGGTCCGCGCCCGACGCGTACCGGGTCACGACCCCTTCGGCGCGGACGGCGCGGAAGCCGAGCGTCTCGGTCAGCAGCGCCACGGTCGCCGCCGGGGAGCGCTCGGGCAGGGCGACGCCGCGAATGCCCCGGACGGCATATTCGGCGGGGATATGCCCGCCGCGCCAGCCGGGGCGCGGGTCGTCCGCCGCTTCCACCAGCTCCAATCGCAGGCCGTCGGGGTCCTCCAGCGCCAGCACGGCTTCGCCGAACGGCGCTTCGGCTTCTTCAAACGCAGCGCTGTGTGCCCGCAGCCGCTCCCGCCAGTAGCCGAAAGAGTCCGCGCCGACCGCAAGCGCCGCTGCCGTCACCTGCCCCAAACCCGTCCGCCCGCGCCGAGCGCCGGGCCAGGCAAAAAACGTCAGCAGCGTCCCCGGCCTCCCCAGACCGTCGCCGTAGTACAGGTGGTACGACTGCGGATCGTCAAAGTTGACCGTCCGCTTGACCAGCCGCAGTCCGAGCAAGCCGGCATAAAAGTTGACATTGTCCTGCGCGTCCCCGGCAATCGCCGTGACATGGTGAATTCCAGAAAGAGAAGACATCTGATTTTTTCCTTCCAGCCCGCGCTCCGGCGGGGGGCCTGTTTCTTAGCAGACGACGGCGATTTGACTCAGGCAGCGTTTTTCTTAAATTGTCGCAAACATTCGGCGCAGCCAGTCTAAAAGCGGCAGGACGACCGGCGAGGCTGCATTCAGCTCACGGTTTTTGACGGCAAGGCCGAGCGGCGTCCCCGGCTCTTTTTGCCAAGACAGCCAGGTATGGATGACTGCCTTGCTGCGCTGATTGAGGGGAAAGCGGCGGTCACGAACAATCACTTCGTCCACGCACTCTTCCGCAAAAGTCAGCAAATTATCCTCGGGCGGCGCGAGGCGCTGCACAAAATCTTCGAGCATTCCCGCCGCCGCATTGTCGGGCATGATCCAAACACCGATGCGCCTGCTTTTCTGCTCGAAAACCGTTCCCGCCGCGTCCCAGGCCGCCGGCGCCTCGGTATAGCCCGAAGCCGTCAGGAGAGTTCTGATCTGCCCCCAGCGCCGCGCCGGCTCCGTATCCGCGTCCACCAGAATCGCAAGGCGCTCCAAGCCGCCGGCGGCAAGCTCCACATCCAGCGTATTCAGAAGGTTTTCGATACCTTTCTTGTCAACAATCCGAAAGTTCTCCGGGATGCTGTGATGATCCAAAATCTCAGACAGCACCATTAGGTCGTCTTTGCCTTCCACCAGCAGTCGGTATTTGTCGGCCAACTCAGCGCACCTCAATGTGTTCGCGGGTCGCAATGGAAAGCATGCGCTCGTCGAACGTCACCGGCACGACTTCGCCGTCCTGCATTTCCAACCGTACCAGTATGCCTTCTTCCTCAGTGTTGCTTGCCGCCGCCGACTGGAACGCTTCAATGCAGTCCCAACTGTGCGAAGTCGCGAAGACCTGCACGTTCAGCCGGTGCGCGACCTCAAAGATCAGCTTCCACAAATCCGGCAGCACCGAGTAATGCAGCCCCGTATCCACTTCATCAATCAGCAGCATCCCGTCTTTGGCATTGACTAAGGCCAGCGCAATCCCCAGCATTCGGTTCATCCCCTCCCCCATGCTGCGAAGCGGAATTGGTCCGTCAATGCCCACTATCCGCACTTTAGGAATGCGCTCACCGCCTGGCCCTTCATTGCCAACGAAATTCAGGTGTAAAACTTCTGGTGCTATCACTTGCAATGAGGTTAGAACATTGTTTTCAAGGTCAGAAAGAGCGACATTATCCCAAAATGACGCTATGTCAGTCAACTGCATACCGTCTGCACCAACAAACACATACTTAAGCTGATTCAAATCGCTCCTTGTCTGGATAATTCGTGAACGATAATCTTGATCAAGTGGAAATTGATAAGCGAACTCACTGCCAACCGCTATAGAGATGCGCGGTATTGAGTTGTTCAAGCGCTCTATGACATCGGTGTAACCCTGGGTTTGGGTATCAATATATTCTGCGTCGAAGGGCCATAGTATGCCGACGACAAGATTGTTGTTTGAGGCATTTGCAGGCCCTATTGCTATAGATGCTGTAGTATTGATAGCAATGTCTCGTCGCCCATGAAACAAAAATCGAAGATATGAAGCCCGCTCTTGAGCGTCGGCTACACCTCGGCGAAAATGTTTGGCTTGCACATCCTCGCTTGGTATTTCGTAGCGATCCCGTAGAATAGCAAAAATCATGTAGGGATTTCCCCTGCACGCATAAAGTACTAGAGCGTCCAGCACACTGGATTTGCCGACGTTGTTTTTGCCGACGATGAGGTTGACGCGGCCCAGCTTCTCGATTCGCAGATGCTTGAAGGCGCGGAAGTTTTTGATTTCGAGTGAGTCCAGCACAAGTGGCATGATTTGAATGCTCCACGCTTATTGTAGCACTCGTAACACGGGGCGTCAAGGCGGCGTCTCGGTTTAGAGCTGTCGGAGACACAAGGGGATTGACATCTTCGGGGGCATTTGTTACAATGGCCCTGCGGCGCACTTCTGCACTCCCCGCCGCCTTTTCTGTTTCCTGGATCGTTTTCGCGCATAGATGGTTTTCACGCACGCCGGGCTTGCCTGCGCTGCGCCCGGTGCGGTTCACCGCTCGGCGCAGTGCCAAAGATCACTGCCGAAGTGTGACTTATCGCACACGGCGGAGAAAAAAGGAACTGTATACTCTTTGAGTTAGACACACTTTTTGTGCCGAGCCGGCCCCGCGCCGGCCCGGCGCACGCACGGTCACTACCGACCAAAAGGAGCACACGATGCCCGACTCAGGCCACGGTTCCGTTGGAACCCGCGAACAGCAGTTTACCGAGATGCTGCCGCTGCGACAGAAGATTTATCTGCCCGCACTGCTGCTCGACCTCGCCGCCCGCATGAAAAGCGAGCCGGACGGCGTCCACACCGGCCCCGACCCGGAAGAAAACTTGTGGGTTCCCGCCGGATACACTTATTTCGGCCAGTTTATTGACCACGACCTGACCTTCGATAACACGTCGTCACTGAACCCTGCCGACGACGGCAGGCAGGGGCGCACGCCGACCAATCTGCGGACCCCGCGCTTCGACCTTGACTCGCTGTACGGGGACGGTCCCGACGCCCAGCCGTTTTTGTATGACGGCGACGGCGCTTCCCTGCTGCTGAAAGAGGGAGACACGAACAGCACGAGCACGTCCGGGCTGTTTGCCGGGCAGGCCGACCGGGACCTCCTTCGCAGCCCCAACGGGCGGGCGATCATCGGCGACAAGCGCAACGATGAAAATGTTCTTGTCGGTCAGCTTCAGCTTTTGTTTGTCCGCTATCACAATGCTGTGGTCAAGGCGGTCGGCGCGGAAGACCCGGCACTGACCGGAACGGCATTGTTTGAAAAGGCCCGCGAGGAAGTGCGCTGGACGTATCAAACTTTGGTTGTGGAAGATTTTCTGCCGCGCATCGTGCGGGCGGATGTCCAGCAGAACTTGAAAACCGCCGCCTCCCCCGGCGAGCGGGCGCACCGCTACGCGCTGTACACTCCCGACAAGCGCGGCAACCTGCCCCGCGAGTTTGTCGTCGCGGCGTTCCGGTACGGCCACTCGGGTGTCCGCCAGGGCTATCAGCTCAGCAACACGCAGCTTTTCAATATCTTTGCCGGAAGCGACCAAGACCCGAACGGACCGAGCCTGCTCGGCTTTAAGCCGCTTCCGGCAACCCATGTGGTTGATGACTTCGGCCGCTTCTTCCCGGACACGCCGCCGCAGACGCCCGTCGACTCCGTTCCGGCGCGGGCCGCAGGCGTCCCGAACGGCCCGCTGCAATTTGCGTACAAGCTCGATACGAATATCGTGGACCCGCTCGGAGCGCTGCCGCTGAACATTCTGCCGACCAGCGATGCCAAAGGCGGCGTTTTCACCGAGATCGAGGAAGCCATCGCCCCTAGAACCCTTCCGCCGACCACGCCTGCCGTGCCGCCGGCGGCGCACGACCGGCCTTCGCTGGCTTTGCTGAACCTGCTGCGGGGCAATGTCTACAAAGTGCAGAGCGGCCAGGAAGTCGCGCGAGTGCTGCGAAGCAAAGGGCTGCATCAAGCTCAGACTCTGACTTCGGACCAGCTCAGCATCCGGGTAAACATCGGCAAAAACGCCGCCGGAAGCAACTTGTTTCAATTCACGCCGATTTGCCTGACGACGCCGGGGCTGGAATCGGATACCCCGCTTTGGTTTTATATTCTGGCGGAAGCGCAGGCTCCGCTGGTAGACCATTTCGGGGTCGGCCCGGAAAATCAGTTCCCGGAAGAAAGGATGCTGAACGGGATCGGCGCGAGGACGCAGCTCGGCTGGGTCGGCGGCCGGATCATCGCCGAAGTCTTTTACGGTTTGCTCGATGACGACAAAGAGTCGTTTGTCAATGCCGCCCCGACCGGCTGGCGTCCGCGCCTCGGCGGAAACGGCCAGCCGATTTTCTTGAACCTGGTTAAGTACCTTCAAGAGAACCCGTAAGCAGAACGCTTCTTGAGTGAGCAGCACGCTTTTTCGCCCCGCAGACCAGCTCCCGGCCTGCGGGGCGGCTTTGCATGTGCCGCCAACACCCGGCACACAGCAGCCCGGAACACCGGGCGTCAAGGCGGCGGCGGTGTTTGAGGTATACTGAGGGGAACGAGCAGCGCGGGGGATGTTATTTTATGTGCGGGATTACAGGATATGTCGGGGGACGAGCGGGCAGCGTGCGGCTGACGCTGGACAGCTTGAAGCGATTGGAGTACCGGGGGTACGACTCGGCGGGGGTCGCGGTGGTCCGGCCCGGCGAGGATGCCGTGACGGTGCTCAAAAAAAAGGGCAAGCTGGGCAATCTGGAAGCGGCGCTGAACGGCCTCGATAAATCGGGCGGGACGGTCATCGCGCACACGCGCTGGGCGACCCACGGGCGGCCCAACGATGTCAACGCTCATCCTCACCTCGACTGCACCGGGCGGATTGCGCTGATCCACAACGGCATTATTGAAAATTATCTCGGCCTCAAGCAACGCTTGGCGGACGCCGGACATGTGTTTACGAGCGACACGGACACCGAAGTGCTGGTGCATCTGATTGAGTCGCATCTCGCGTCGGCAGGCTCGCTCGAAACCGCTGTTCGGGCGGCGCTGTCGGAAGTCACCGGGGCGTATGCCGTCTGCGTCGTGTCCGCCGAGGAGCCGAACACGATTTATGCGGCCAAAACCGCGTCGCCGCTGATTGTCGGGCTGGGCGACGGCGAGAATTTCTTAGCGTCGGACATCCCCGCCGTGATGGGGTACACGCGGGACGTGTATGTGCTGGAAGACGGCGACTTCGCGCGGATCACGCCGGACGGGGTGGCGCTGTCAACGCTTGGGGGCGAAGCGCTGCACCGGGAAGTCTTTCATGTGACGTGGGACGTGTCCACAGCGCAAAAAGGCGGCTACGCCCATTTCATGCTGAAAGAGATTTACGATCAGCCGCAGGCCATCCGGGACACCCTGCGCGGGCGGATTACCGAGACGCACGGGGTGGCGTTTCCCGAGCTGACCCTGCCGACCGCAAAACTTTTAGATTTCAACCGCATTGTCATCGTCGCCTGCGGGACGGCGTACAATGCCGGGCTGGTCGGCAAAAACTTTTACGAGCATTTATTACGCCGCCCGGTGGAAGTGCAGGTCGCGAGCGAGTTTCGCTACAACGACCCGATTGTGGACTCGCAGACCCTGGCGATTATTATTTCCCAGTCCGGCGAGACCGCCGACACGCTGGCGGCATTAAGAGAAGCCAAAATCAAAGGCGCGACCACGCTGGCCGTGGTGAACGTCGTCGGCTCATCCATCGCCCGCGAGGCCGACGAAGTTTTGTACACTTACGCCGGCCCGGAAATCAGCGTCGCGTCCACCAAAGCCTATGTCACGCAGCTTATCGGCCTATATTTGTTGGGCTTATTTATTGCCCAGGAAGAAAATAAATTGGGGCCGGGCGTGGTTGCGGCGTATGTCGAGCAGCTCCAAAACCTGCCTGAGCAGGTCGCCGAGATACTTGCCGACACAAGCGCCGTGCAGGCCGCCGCCAAGCTGCTGGCGCAGTCATCGTCGTTTTTCTTTCTCGGGCGCGGCTTCGATTACGCCGTGGCACAAGAAGGGGCGCTGAAGCTCAAAGAAGTCTCGTATATTCATGCTGAAGCCTACGCCGCCGGCGAGCTGAAGCACGGCCCGCTGGCATTGGTCGAGCCGGGCGTCTCGGTCGTGTGTCTGGCGACTCAGTCCGCGCTCTACGACAAAATTCAGTCGTCGGTGAAAGAAGTCCGCGCCCGCGACGGCGCGGCGCTCGGCATTGTCAAGAGCGGCGACGAGGGGCTGGACGAAAACTTTGTGGACACGGTTCTGCGCGTCCCCGCCACCCATGACACGTTCATGCCCGTGCTTTCGATTGTCCCGATGCAGCTTTTGGCGTACTATATCGCCTCGGAGCTGGGCCGCGAGATAGACCAGCCGCGCAACCTCGCCAAATCGGTGACGGTGGAATAGGAAGACCGGCACTTTCAGTGCCGTCTCGGGTTGTACGAAACGCGCCGCGATACGCCATAATAAAAGTCAGCGTAAGGATTACTATCACTTTGGATTGTGATGAAGACCGTTTATGAAGAAAATCGGATTGATGGGATGCGGGATGATTGCCGAGTACGGGCACCTCCCGGCAATCTTAGCGACGCAGGGATTGGAAGCCTGGGCGGTGTATGACCCGAACCCGGACCATGCTTACGGCTTGCAGCATAAATACGGCATCCCGCATGGGTACACAATCAGCTCGATGTTTTTTGAGTCGGGCATTGACGCCGTGGTCGTGGCGTCGGCCGCTCCGGCGCATCTTCAGAACGTGCAGGAAGCGGCGCGGTACGGCTTTCCCGTGCTCTGCGAAAAGCCGCTGGCGATGACCGATGACGACGCGGCTTCGATGATCGAGACGATGGACTCCGCCGGGCTGATGCTGGCGACGGGGTTTTGTTATCGGTACAGCGGGGTCGCGCAGGCCATCAAAAAGCTGGTGGCGGAAGGCGCGGTCGGCGAAGTCCGCACCCTGCGGCTGGTTTATATCTGGAACCTGCACGGCCGCGACCGGGTATCATCGGCGGGCGAGATCATCACGAACCCGTATTTTCACGGGCGCATGATCGAGGGCGGGCCGATGGTGGACTGCGGGGTGCATCAGATTGATCTGGCCCGGTGGTGGACAAGCTCCGAAGTCGCGGACTTTCAGGCGATGGGGTCATGGGTCGAAAACTACGACGCCCCCGACCACGTCTGGCTGCACATGGAGCACGAAAACAAAGCCCACACAATGGTCGAGATGAGCTTTACTTACGGGCACACGGCCCGCGACCCGCGCTCGCATTTCTCGTATCAGCTTCTCGGTACCGACGGCGTGATCCGCTACGACCGCGACGGCTGGCTGTTTGAGGTGCGGACCAAACACGGCACGCACCGGCTGCCGGGGTCAAGCGAGAAGAATTTTGAGGGCATGTACGCCGCGTGGGCCAAAGCGCTGGAAACGGGGGATCGGGCGGACTTGCCGACGGGGTTTGACGGCCTGCGGGCGACGCAGATTGCGCGGGAAGCGACCGAAGCGGTGATTGCCCGCCGGCGCAGGTAGCCCCGAAAAAACAGCGCCCCGGCCGATGCGTTTAAGCATGGGCCGGGGCGTTTTCGGTTCTGCACGAGGGCAGGAATTACATGGTGGGCTTGCCCATCGGCTTCATGGTCGAGTGGGTCATCGGCTTCATGCCGGGCTTCATCATGGATTTGCCGTGCATCATGGGCTTTTTGCCGTGCATCATGGATTTGCCGGACATCATCGGCTTTTTGCCGGACATCATGGGCTTAGACATGGGCTTGGACATCGGGGTCGTCTGCGCGATAGCAGGAACGACAAGGGTGGCGACGGCGACGGCGGCGAGAATCTGGCTGACTGTCTTCATAAAATGAAGCCTCCTGGGGTGTATTTCACCTGCAACAGCGTTTGCACGAAAACAAAAGTTCCCCGGTTTTGCGTTTTTCCCGATAATTTTTTTGGGAACCACGCACTCGGTAAACTCGTCACAAACCCCTATGCTTGCGATGGAAACTGCCGAAACAAACAAGAAATAAAGGAAACAATCCCCATGAAATTACTAGGAAAACACCTGTTCGTCTGCGCCGCCCTGCTTGCCGGGCTGCTGACCGGGTGCAATGAGCATACCGACAAGCTCCGCGACATCGCGTCGAACCCGGCGGCCTATGCCGGCAAAGACGTGACCGTCGCCGGTGAAGTCACCAAAGTCTATGAGCTGCCGCTCGGCATTACAAATATCGCCGCGTACCGGATCAGCGACGGCACCGGGCAGACATGGGTACTCAGCCGGGCGGGCGCTCCCCGCGAAGGCGACAAAGTCGGCCTCAAAGGCACGGTCCGCCCCGAAGGCCGGATCGGCGGCGAAGTCCTGACCAACATCATCGAGGAAAAGCAGCGGAAAGTCGAGTAAGCAATCTATTCCGCCGCGATGACCCGGCCCACGGCCATCGCCTGCACGGCCGCCGCGCCGGCATCGAGCAGCAGCTCGCGGCAGGCGATGAGGCTTGCCCCGCTTTTTGCAATATCGTCGAGCAGCAGCACCGATTTTCCCGCGAACAGCTCGGCATTCTCCGCCCCAATCGTCTGCCGGTGCAGAGCGCGGGTGGACGGGCCGCCGTAGACAATCCGCCGAATGGTCGTGTGCCGGACCAGGCACGAAGTCGCGTCCACCCGCCCGTTTGCGGCCAGCGCTTGCGCCAGGGTCCGCAGCGGCCAGAACGCCTGGTACGCCCGGTGCGGCGGGACAACGGCCAGCGCGATGCCCGGCGACAGCAGCGGGTCGAGCAGCGCGAACAAGCGCTTCTGCGGCCACTGCCGGTCTTTCGCCAATGCGTCCATCAGCCGTGTCCACGCCGCGTTGCCTTCAACCACCCCGGCATTGTACTCCGCGCGGCTTTCCCT
This sequence comes from Capsulimonadaceae bacterium, assembly GCA_965246745.1. Taxonomy (GTDB): domain Bacteria; phylum Armatimonadota; class Armatimonadia; order Armatimonadales; family Capsulimonadaceae; genus JANXMY01. Next base: position 2,309,954 of record OZ251980.1, on the reverse strand, counting down.
CACTCGCCGGGCGTCGGCGGCTTTTCCGTGAGGGTAATAGTGCCCGAGCGTGACGATTTTGCCGGGGCGATGGAAGCGCTCCCCGGCAGGCGTAAAAATGGGTTTCGGCATACAAGCTGCTTTCTTTTACCCCTAAACGCCAAAAATCTTTTCCAAGCCCCTTGACACGCGCTTCGTGCGTGTGCTAGACTGTCCGCCGTACCATGCTGACTTTTACCAACAATTTGATCGCGGCCCAAGACTCCTGCCGGATACCTGTCCTGCGGGCGGGCGCGGCTGCGCCTGCCTGCTGTCAGGCGGGCTATCGGGGTGCATTCCCATTGCCGATTGCGTCTTGTGTTCTTTTGAGGTGTCTGCTGAGTTAATCGCAGTCATTGAAAACCCAAGCAAGACCAATCGGCCCTGAGCAGACGCGCTCAGGGCCTTTTTGTTTGATGGTGTTTATGTGCGACGCAAAACGCCACGGATTGAAATCCGAGGCTCGGATAAACCAGTGTCGAAGCGACACAAGAATATCCATATGATTCTCGCGTCGCCGCGACGCTGGTTTATTTCAGCCTCGGAATTTATTCCGTGGCATCGGGCGGGGTTATCATTTGCGGGTTGGAATCCCGCCCAGCCCATTTTGTCGGTTACGCAGGCCAGGAGGATAAATCATGTCAACGCTGATTGTGGAAGTCTGCCGGATTGAAGCCGTCGCCGCGCACGGCAACGCCGACGCGCTGGAATTGGCGCAGATCAAAGGCTGGCAGTGCGTCATCCCGAAAGGGCAGCATGCGGCGGGCGACCTCGTGACGTACATTCCGATTGACGCCGTCATCCCCGCCGCGCAGTCCGACCGCTGGGGGTTTACGAAATATCTCTCGAATGGCCGGGTGCGCTGTGCCAAGCTGCGCGGGGAGCCGTCGTTCGGAGTGATCATCCCGCTGGAAGACCCCGCCTGGACCGAAGGGCAGGATGTCAAGGACGTGTACGGGATCACCAAGTATATCCCGCCGGTGAAGCTCAGTGCGGGCGACGCCGCTCCGGACCACCCGCTGTTCCCGGAATACACCGATGTCGAAAACCTGCGGAACTTCCCGTCGGTGCTGACCGAGGGGGAAGAAGTCGTCGTAACCGAGAAGCTGCACGGCACGAACTGCCGGATCGGACGGGTGGAAGGCGAGTGGGTGGCCGGCTCGATGTCGGTGCGCCGCCTCCGCCCCGAGCGCCTGGCCGACAGCATTTACTGGCAGCCTTTAGAGGCCGCCGGGGTGCAGCCGCTTTTGGAGCATCTCGGGCAGAATGCCCGGCAGGCGGTCTTGTACGGCGAGGTCTTCGGCAGCCGGGTCCAGAACCTCAATTACGGGCAGGTCGGGACGCTCGGCTTTCGGGCCTTTGACCTGCTGGTGGACGGCAAGTATCTGGACAGCGACATGTTTTTAGACCTCTGCGCGGTGTTCGGGGTCGAAACCGTGCCGGTGCTCTACCGGGGGCCGTACACGCTCGCCGCGATCAAAGCGCTGTCGGAGGGGCCGACGACGCTGGGCGCGGATCACATTCGCGAAGGCGTCGTCGTGAAGCCCGTCCGGGAGCGCACCGACCCGAAAGTGGGCCGGGTCTGCCTCAAGTATATCGGCGACCCGTACTTGTTCGCGAAAAACGTCACGGACAGCCACGACGTTTAATTGACGACACAAAGGAGACAATTATGTCACAGCGCATTCACTATTTTCATCAATGCTGGCTCGTGCGCGGCGCGGCCCGGCAGATGGCCTGGATACCGGCCAAGTTCGCGGTCCCCGGCCGCTTTTTGAAGCTGACCGAGAACGGCCAAACGCAGGACGGCTGGCAGGTCGCCGGGGTCGGCGCACGGATGGCCGAAGAAGCGGTCTGGGAGCGCAGCCGGGACTACAAACATACCCGCGCGGCGTCGGATATTTAGAAGAGCAGGAGAAAGAGGGTGTGGGAATAAATTCCTGCGCCCTCCAATCCGAACGAGGGCATCGCACAGCCCGAAAACAGGAAAACAGGCCGCGCCCGGCGAACTTCTCCCTTTATGTCCTGGCTTGAAATTCTCGGCGCACTGACCGGCATCGCGGGGGTGTATCTGACGGCCCGCAACAGCATTTGGAACTGGTGGTGGGGGGTCGCGAATGTTCTGGTGTACGGCTGGGTTTTCTTCAGCAGCCGCCTGTATTCCGACGCCCTGCTCCAAATCGGCTGCTTTCTGCCGATGCAGTTTTACGGGTGGTGGGTCTGGAAGAAAGCCGGGCCGCGCCATGCCGACGACCTGCCGGTCTCGCGCCTATCCCCCGCCGCCTGCGGGGTGTACCTGCTGGCAATCGCCGCCGCGTCGCTCGGCTGGGGCGAGATCATCAAAACGTACACCAACGGCGCTCAGCCGTTTCTCGATGCGACGCTCGCGATGGCGAGTGTCGCCGCGCAGTATCTCGACGCCCGCAAAAAGCTGGAATCCTGGTGGCTCTGGATCGCGATTGACGGTTTCTCGGCGTGCTACTTCTATCCGAAGCAGCATTTGTACATCACGGCGGCCCTGTATGCCGTCTTTCTCGGCCTCGCCGTTTGGGGCCAATGGCAGTGGGCGAAGCTGACCCGAGCGCAAGCCGCCGCTGTGTGAGGGAAACAGACGCCGGCATTGCAAGCGCCGGTTTTCGGCTCAGGCCGCGCCCTCGCGGCATAGCTCCACGACCAAGAGGCGCAGGTTGGACGCGGGATCGTCGGCGGGGGCGGAAGCGTTCAAGGTCGGACCGGATTGGATGCTTTTCATCGCCATGTCGGACGCCAGCACCCGGCGGAGGCCCGATTGCAGGGCGGGGTAGCTCCACTCGCGGGCCTGCTCTTGGAGGTTCTTCAAGAGAAACGACTGGCGGGACGTGATGCCGAGCATTTCCCCGGACAGCACCGGCTGAACATCGGGCGGCAGGCCGCCTTTAATGTTGAAAGCGTTCAGCTTTTTGTCGGCCAGAAACTTTGCGCCCCAAAGCTGCCGCAGGTGCCGGGCCAGCATCACAAAGGTCCGGGCGGCGACCCCGTCGGGCTTGTCACCGACTTCCAGCAGGGCGTCGGCTTCTTGGAGCGCCCGCCTGGCGTCGCGGTGTCCAATCGCGTCCATCAGCGCGAAGATGTTGTCCTGCACGGTCTCGCGCCCGACCGCAGCGGCGTCGGCGCGGGTGATGGTCGGGCGGTCCCCGGCGTAGGCCATCGCTTTTTCCAGCTCCGACACCAAAACATTGACATCGCCGCTTTTGCCGCCCGCGCCCCGCTCGGACGCGGTCGCTTTGGCCCGGTCCAAAATCAGCGCGAGGGCCGCCGGCTCGATGGTCTTGCCTTGCGCTTTAGCGAGGGCGTTCGCCCGCGCGGCGAGGCTGCTTTCGCCGGGGGCGTCGCAGAGCACCGTCGCGCCGGCTTTCGTGATGGCCGTGAGCAGCTTCGCGCCGAGCGCTTTCCCTTTCGCTTTCCCGGCATCGTACTCGGTCGCGGCGGCGATTAAGACTAAACACGTCAAGCCGCCGAGCTTCGGCAGGCCCGCCGCCAGCACGTCCTGATCCTCTTTGCCTAATCTTTGGATGTTGGTGACGACCACGACGCGCCGCGCCGACGCCATCGGCACGCCGCCGGCCGACGCGAGGATGTTTCGGCCCGCTTCGCCCGGCTCCCCGGCGCCGGTCGGCGGGATGTCGAGTTCTTCCCGGTCAAAGTCGGCAAACGAGGCGTCCAAAAGCGGCTCGGTCAGCTTCGTCAGCGCTTCGCGCTTCAAGGCATCGTCGCTGCCGGTCAGCAGATACACTTTTTCAATCGGCTTCGGAAAGCCTTTGCTGAGTTTTGAGTAATCGAGTTCCATAGTTCCTCAAACCATGCCATAAATGGCACGGCTATTCGGCCTTCGGCCACAAAGCACCGCTTCGCGGAGCGAGGGAAAGATAATTCGAGTCCCGCGAAGCGGCACTTCCCGGCGTCCGCGCCGCGTAGCCGTGCCATTTATGGCATGGTTCTTCAACGCACAGCCCTGCCCGCCTTCGGCTCCCGCCGCAAAAAACGCTGCCAAAAACGACCCCGTGCGACGCGGCGGGCGGCGGCGTCGAACGCGGCGACGCGGGGCGACCAGGGCTGCACCGGCGGCTTTGGGGCGGACGGGTCGGCGTACACCGCTTCGGTGAACGCCTCCGTCAGCGAAGAGACCAGCGCAGGCGGCAGGGCGACGCCCCAGTCGCGCTCAAGCGGCGGCAGGGCGGGCAGGACGCGGGCGGCGTACTCGGCAGGAGTCTCGGAGGCGCGGCGGGGCAGGCCGAGGCGGGCGAGCGAGCGGCACAGCGCGGCATACGGGACGGCGACCGACGGGTCGGCGGCGCGGCGCGGCGCGGCGGCTTGGGAGACCGCGCCCGAGCGGCGGCGACGCCACGGGTCGAGCAGCTCGGTTTTGGCGACGTACCCGGCAATCGCGAGAATGATCCCGACCAGTGGGTAGACCAGCAGCATGTCGCCGCTCACCCGCAGGTGCAGGCGGCTCAGCCAGGACCCCTTCGGGGCGGCGGCGGTCGGCACCGTGCCGTCGGTGGCGGTGCCGACCGTCGGGTCGAGCGCCGCCCACCCGGTGCCGGGAAAGTACACTTCAGTCCAGGCGTGCTTGTCTTCCGCCCGCAGGTTGAACGCCGCGCCGTCAGGGTCGCCCGGCGCGAAGCCGACCGCCATCCGGGCGGGGATGCCCGCCGTGCGGCACAAAATCGCCAGCGACGACGCAAACATGTCGCAGTAGCCCCGTTTGGTGTCGCCGAGAAACGCATGCACATGGTCCGCGCCTTCCGGCAGCGCCGGCAGGGTCAGCGTGTAAACGCAGCGCTTGGCGACCCAGCCGCGCAGGGCCTGGGCCGTGTCAAACGGGTCATGCTGACCGGGCGGCAGGCTTTGCGTGGCATCGGCGACGCACTGCCGGTAGAAGTCCAGGTCTTCCGGCAGGGCGGCGCGGCTTTGGGCCAAATACAGGCGGCGAACTTCGGCGGGGTAGTCGGTGCCCGCCGCCCGCAGCCGGGCGGCGGTCGCCGCTTGGGTGATGTCCGGCGGAGCGGCGGAAACAACCTGGTAAGGGAACCCGACCCGCCCGCCGCCGGCCAGTCCCAGGCGGCCGTCGCGCCAGACCGTCAGCCCGCCGCCGTCCCGCGCTTCCCCGCCGCTGAAGACCACCTGCCGGGGCGTATCGGGATAGTAAAACTGCGGCGTCACCCCGCGCGGCTCAAAAGTGACCGAAAGCAGCGTCCGGCCCGCAAGGCTGTCGGGGTCGCCGGGGGTCAGCGGGGCCGGCAGGGCGACGCGCACGCGGTCCGGCGCGGCCGGGTCCGGCCCCGCCGTGCGCCGGCTGTTTTCCTCTGAGCTTTCCCAGCCGTCGCCGGTATACACATCGTAAGTGCGTCCCCGGTAATAATGCGGCTTCCCGTCGCTCGGAGTCGCCCGCAGGACCACATCGGCGGACGACGACCACGCATCGCCGGTGCCGATAGCCAGCGTGTCGTCGTCGGAAAAGCGCTGAAGGGCATTGGACGAGGTCGCGCCGGGCCGGATCGCCGCCAGATTGCGGATTGCCTGCGCCACGGACAAATGCGAAAACGCCACCTGCGCGGGGACAATCACCAGCATGCCGGCCAGCAGCACGGCCAGCCCGCAGACCCCCGCCTGCACAAACTGCGCCAGCAGCAGGCGGCGGGACGCCCCGCCGTCCGCCGCCCGCGCGGCTTCTCCGGCCCGGCCCTTGTTTTGCAGGAAGTTTTGGTGGATCAGCAGAAAAATAATTGTCAGAATAAACACGCCGAAGCAGACCAAAACCGGCGTGTTGATGTCAAGCTCCGCCGCCATGCCGAGCGCCGCCATGGTCGGCACCGTCGCCAGCGCGACCCGGTTGTCGCTTCGCAAAGCCCAGGCCCACAGCGTACCGCCCCACACCAGCGCGGACATCAAGCGCATCTCGGGCCGGTCCGCGCCGACCGGCAGAAACTGCACCGGCGCAATCTGATGGGACAAAATCCCGGCCAGCAGCAAAAGCGCCGCGCCGGCAAAGCCGTAGTCCAGCACGCCGGACGCGATCCGCAGCCGCCGCGCCCCGTAGGAAAACAAAAAGCCGAGGCCGGACAGCAGCACGGTGGTGGTCATCCAGCCGTAATCGGGCACAGTCAGCGCGGAGACGGCCGCAAAGATGCCGCAAAGCGTGATGATAAACCCGGCGGCATACAGCGGCAGGCTCGGCGAGTCGCTGTGACTTGGGTTTTGCGTGTCTGTGTCAGCCGGGACGGCCATCGGTGTTTCCTTCCAGCAGCCGCACAAGGTCGTCGCCGCGCCGCACCGGGCAGACCGACCCCGGCGACGCCTCCGCCGGGGTCAAGCCGGGACTGCCGGTGCGGAACGACGCGGCATCGAGCGCAAAGACATAGGCCGGGCTGCCCTGCGCTTCCGCAGCGGCCAGCAGGGCGGCCAGGCGCGGGGCAGGCCAGTCGGGCGTGATCGCCAGCACCGTCGCCGCCCGCCCGCCGCCCGCCTCGGCCCGGTCGGCGGCCAGAACTTCGGCCAAAGTTTGCAGCGACCCGGCCTGCACCCGCGCCAGCAGGTCGAGAAAGCGCGGCAGCTCGGATGCGCCCCGCCGGGCCGGGCTGCCGTCCCGCGCGTCCGCCGTCAAAAGCCGCACGGCATGGCCGTGTTTGAGCAGGTCGCCGATCAAAGTCGCCGCCAGCGTCACGGCAGTTTCGAGGGCGCTGTGCTCGTCGCTGCCGGTGCCTTTGTAAGCGTCGGCAAACAAGTCCAGGGCGACCGTGACATCCAGCGTCCTCCCCTGCGCGTACTCGGCCACAGCCAGCGTTCCGGTCCGGGCGGTGGTCCGCCAGTGGACCCGCCGCAGCTCGTCGCCGGGCGCATACTCGCGCACCCCGTAGAAATCGTCGCCGTCGCCGCGCGTCAAGGCATTGGACCCGCCGCGCCGGCCGGCCGCCGCCGCGCCCCGGAGCCACGAAAAGCGCAGCGGCAGCGCCGCCGGGTAGACCACCAGCTCGGACACTTCGGTCATTTTGCGGGAAAATGTTTGCAGGCCGAGCGGGTCGGTGGAAAACACCGACGCCGGCCCGAGCGCGAACACGCCGCGCTGTGTGAAGTCCAGCCCGCAGGCCGCTTCCCGCGACTCGCCCGGCCACAATCCCATCACCAGCGGCGGCGGCCCGGCGAGGAGCGAAATGCCGCGCGGCAGCGAGTCGCGCACCAGCAGATAAAACTTCGGCAGCCGCCCGGTATTGGTCAGGGTGTAAGTCAGCCGCGCCGCTTCCCCCGCCGTCGCCGACAGCGGCAGCGCCCGCGAGCATTCCAGCCCCCGCAGCATCAGCCAGCCCATCACCCACGACGCGGCAGGGATCAGCCACAAAATCGCCGCCATGAGATACAGCGATTCCAGCGCGTACAGCACGGCGACCACCGCGACAAACAGCCCCGCGATATTCAGCACAAAACGTTTCATGGATGAGGGTATTGTACCCTACGGCTTGTCTTTCGCTTGCCTACTTGAACATCCGCGAGGCATTCCGCCCCGCAGGGTCCGAGACGACAATGCCCCCTTTGTAACGGCCATTCGGCTCTTGAAAGCGATAAGAAAGACTTTTCAGCCGTTCGCCATACCGCATTTTAAGCTGTGCGGCCGCAGGCTGCACATGAATATTTGCCACAAAGCCGGTGCAGTACGCTTCGCAGGCAATCGGAAACAAAAGCGCGGAACAAAGAAAATCGCAAAGCTGCAACCCGGCGTGGTTGTCGCTATGGCTGAATGTCGGCAGCTCCAGCACCCGGCTGTAAGACGACGTGACGGACTGAAACTTTTGAGTGAAAATGGAGTGTGAGACGTTGACGTTCTTGGGCTTGTTCCGGCTGTCCGTGATACAAAATCCAAAATCGCTTTGTGCCGTCAGAAAGCTGTCAAAGTAGCTGTAAATCGCTTGAATTGACGAGGTGTAGACGGACTTCGAGTCGAAAGGCAAGCCCACGCCTTTGATCCACACACGGGCGACGAGCCGAACATGATGCGATTCAAGCAAATGAAGCACGTTGTCAATAAAGCCGTATGCCTGACGCTGCTGGTTTCGGCTGCCGCGCAGCGCATTGCTTCGGAGGTCGGCACCCTTGATTTCCGGGATAATTCGATCTAAGTGCTGTGCGGAAGGGTAAGCGAGGCCGGGGAAGAAGCGGTACTTCAAATTTAGAAAATCATTTGTCAGAGCTGCCAGCCGGGCCGTGTCAACAAAAAGCGCTCCCAAAACCAGAACAGGCTGATCGTTGCCGGAAGGAGACGGCAGCGGTGGAAGCGCTCCCAGGTCACGCGACTCGTCCACATAGCAAATGTACATAGAGGCAATGCACCCGGCAGGTCCAAAACACCTTCAAAGACAACTATAGCCGCCCGAAGGCAGCTATAGGATTTGCCGCCCTTAGCTGGGTCGGCGCTGAGATTTTCTACTATGTATTATGACACATTTTCACGAAAATCAAGACGTTGATTATCGAAAATTTTTGCTGTTTGCATTCTTTGAATTCTGTTACGGCTCAGTCGGCACGGGCACTTTGCCGAGGATTTCTTCCATCAGGGATGGGCCGGAAACGTTTTTGACGCGGGTTTCGTGGCGCAGGATCAGGCGGTGGGCGAGCACGGGCACGGCGAGGCGCTTGATGTCGTCGGGCTGCACATAGGTGCGGCCCGAGACGGCGGCGTAGGCCTGGGCGGCGTGAAGCAGGCCGAGCGAGCCGCGCGGGCTGGCCCCGAGCACGGTCAGGGGGTGGGTGCGGGTTGCGCCGACCAGCGCCACAATGTAGTCGCGGAGGGCGGGGGCGACAAACACGGCGCGGACTTCGGTTTGCAGGCGCAGGATTTCGTCGCGGCTGGTGACGGCTTCCAGCGTGTCGAGTGGCCGCAGGCGGGTCTGCCGGTCTAAAATCCGGCTTTCCTCGGCGGCGTCGGGGTAGCCGAGCGAAAGGCGCAGCAGAAAGCGGTCCATCTGGGCTTCGGGCAGCGGGTAGGTGCCGTGCGACTCGACATCGTTTTCGGTGGCGACCACAAAAAACGGGTGCGGCAGGCGGTAAGTGATGCCGTCGGTCGTGACCTGCTGCTCTTCCATGCACTCTAAAAGGCTGCTTTGGGTCTTCGGGGTCGCCCGGTTGATTTCGTCGGCCAGCACAATGTTCGCGAACACGGGGCCTTCGCGAAACTCAAAATGGGCGGTTTTTTGGTTGAAAATGGTCGTGCCGGTGATGTCGGCGGGCAGCAGGTCAGGCGTAAACTGGACGCGCTTAAACACCAGACCGAGGGCGCGGGCCAGGGCTTTCGCGAGGGTGGTTTTGCCGACCCCCGGAATGTCTTCAATCAGCAGGTGGCCGCCCGCGAGAAACGCGGTCAGCGCCAGCTCGACTGCGGGGCGCTTGCCGACAATGACGGTTTCGATGCCGTCGGCGACCCGGCGCATGGTGTCGGCGACAGACAGCAGGGCGGATGAAGAGGCGGGAGCCGGCAGGGTCGCCGGGGCCAGCAGGGATTGGGTTGTTTCCACGCCGTCAGTATACCCGGCGTGTCAACCAATCCCCGGCGCGTCCGCTAAACAATCGACAAAATCTCATATTTGTCCACGCCGGCGGGGGTTTGGACTTCAATCAGCTCGCCGGACTTATGGCCGAGCAGGGCTTTGCCGAGGGGCGACGTGTTCGAGATGCGGTTTTGGGCGGTGTCGGCTTCCATCACGCCGACGATCTTGTATTCCAGCTCTTCGTCGTATTCTTTGTCGTGGATTTTCACCGTGGAGCCGTACACGACCACATCGCCGCCCGCGACATGCTCGGCGACTTTGGCCCGCTCCAGCATCTGCTTGATGTTGTCAATCCGGCCTTCCAGGAACCCCTGCTGCCGCTTGGCGTCGTGGTAATCGAAGTTTTCGGACAGGTCCCCCATCGCGCGGGCGTCCTTGATCCGCTCGGCGATCTCGCGCCGTCCGGTCGTGGTCAGGTGTTCCAGCTCCCGCGCCAGCTCGGCGTGCTTGGCCGGGGACAAAATAATTTCGTCGTCTTGCTTCATCGTCTGCGCTTTTTTCCCTTCAGGGTATCATACCACAGCCCGGCCCGGCTGTCAAATCTTAGGAACGGCTGTCAAATCCGAGACGCGTGCGACTTGGCACGGTTTATGCACTGTAGAAAATGCAGGAAAGTACCCGGCGAAGCCGTGGAGCGCCGAAACAGCAGGAGAGCGCGTGTGAGGAATACTTTGCGGAACGCTTACATTAAATTTTGTTCGGCGGAAGACCGGGCGCAGGGCTGCGCCGAGCTTTTGCCGCATTCGCCGGTGACTCGGCTCTCGAACGACGTGTTCTGCATCCCGTGGAAGAACCTGGCGCTGCTCGATGCCTGCCGGGTCTCCTACACGTTCGCCAGCCAGGACGATCTTTCCAATGCCCGCCCCCTGTGGAACTTCGCCGCCGCCCGCTGACGCCCTGCGTTTTCTCGGATTATTTCTCGTAGACCGTCCCGCCCGGCGGGTAGCAGATCAGCTCGACTTGATTGCCGTCGGGGTCCGCGATGTAAATCCCTTTGGTGCCGTCCCGGTGGGTGTCTATGGCCTTCCCTGCCGCTGCTTTAATCAACGCCTCTTCGTCAATCCGCACTGCCGTATGCGGCGGGTGCTGCGACGGCGTCACCAGCGCCAGCTTCCCCTGCCCCAGCTTCAGGAAGGCCCAGGTCGAGTCTTGGTACAGCACCGTCGCCCCTAAGTTCTCGGTATACCACTTGACCGACGCCGCAATATCCGCCGACGGCACCGCCACATGATCCAGCTCCATTGATTTTCTTTCTAATTTAAGCCGCCGCAAACTCCGAGGCCGCGCGGAGCGAAGCCGGACGGAACGCCAGCACAATTCGGTCTTTAGGAATACCCGCGTTCAGCAAGTCCACGGCAATTCCGTCTTCCGTCCCGTCCTGCTGAACCCAGAGCTTGCCGCCGCAGATGTCAATGTGCAGCAGTGTGCCATAAATCCGGTATCCGTTCTCCCAGCCGATTTCCACCAGCAGGTAGCGGTCGGCAGAGCGGTCAAATACCGTTTCGCAGGCAGTATCGGTATCGGAGTTCAAAAACTGAGCGTACTCGGTCAGCATCCGCTCGATAACTGCTCGGTAGCCGTCTAAGTCTAAGACATCCATTGCACAATCGCCTCCAAATCGGGGTCGAAAGAAAACAAGCGGACAACGCCGTCTTCCAGCATCACTTGCCCGGCTTCTTCCTCAAAAACATTCCGCCGCGCAAGCTCCGGCACCGCGAGATACAGCACCCGGTCCGGCTCGGAGCGCCTCAGCAAGTGTGCGTAGAGCACAAATTGGCCGACGGCATCTTCCAAATCCTTCATGTCCGACGCCCGCGCAAAGCTTTTCACCTCGACTGCAATCTTCTCTGTTCCACGCTCCGCCGCCAGCAGCCGCTCCGCCCCCAAGTCCACAAACAGGCTTTTCCCGCGCCGCAGCCGCAGCCGGAGCGGATCGTGCGTGATCGTCCAGCCGTCTTTGATGAGCGCATTCTTGACGGCCTCATGGTACAAGTCTTTGGCAGGCATGACAGGGTTATTTTAGCACATCGCGCAACGAAAAACAGTGCCAAGAAAAAGCCCTGCCGCAAGGCAGGGCTTTGGAAGTGTCGAACTTAGCGGTCGCGGTTTGCGCCGCCGTCTTTGAGGTTGGCCTGGGCTGCGGCAAATCGCGCGATGGGGACGCGGTACGGGGAGCAGAAAACGTAGTTCAGGCCGATTTCAATCCTTTTTCAATTCTTGTTCTTCATCCAGCTTGCCTGCCGGGAGTTGCCGTCCGACACGCAGCAGTTCCAGCTCAAACCGCAGAGCCATTTTCTCGCGCTCGTGTTCCGAGTTCAGCATCATCTTTTCCCGCTCATGCGCCTCATTTTCACGAAGCCGGATCAACTCGTGGGCGATCTGCTGCATCCCACCTGTCAGCGTCCGAATTTCCTACCGTGCTTCTTTAAGTTCCTGCCGCAGTTCTGTGAGGTCCGCTTTGTTCTTTTGCGTTTCTTGATGCGTCAGGAAGACTTGCCGGATGTAGTCACCAATCTGTTTCCACATGGGTTAAGCCGCGCTGAGTTCTTGGAGCGTCCCTTGCAGACTCTCCAGCATCAAGCGGGTCTCACCCGCAATCTCTCGCGTTTCCGCTTTCAGGGCATTAATCCGTGCCTGGTCTTGGGCCATTAGTTCGTTCAACTGACGCATTTCGGCCATATAGTAAGTAATTTCCGCTTGCAATTCCGCCGCCTCTTTCGCTGTCGGTTCCAATGCCATCGTATCAGCCATTGTGGTTACCCTCATGCCTTCAATTATACCATGCTGCAATCAGCCCTCAGCCTTACCGCCTCAGCAATCGCCTCTTTCGGCACGTCGCCGCGCCATTCTCCGGCAATCGTTTCCCAGGCCATGCCTGCCGCAACCTGTCGGCTTCCCGTGGCAGACACGCGGGTCCGAGACAATGTACCGGCCAATCAATTTCTGCACCATAGCGGCAGTATACCTCTTGCTTACCGTCTCTAGTCATCTCTGTGTTCGCCGTGTGGATCACAAATTCAGCGTGTAACGCAAAGCCGCATCGACATCCGCCATCGGCAGGCTGCCGATGACACGGCTGACCGCGCCGACAGTGACAGTCACGAGGTTATCCGTCATCACAACAGAGTCCACGACTACTCCCGCCGCTTTGCCTGCCGGCGTGAGAACAAGCACGGGAACGCGGCTGGGATGCCCGGATCGGCTCATCTGGCTGGTGATCGCCGCGAGAACTACTTGGGATAAACCGCTTTGCAGGCTGTCCCGCTGCACCAAAAGAGCCGGGCGCGTTTTCGCCGAAAGCAAATCAGAGTTCGGGAACAGCGCGAGAACTGCATCGCCGCGCTTCAAGCCGGAACCTCTGCATAGGCTGGATTTGCCTCTAAGCGGGCTTTCGCGGCATCGTAATCATCATAAACATCCATCTCCGGGCGCTCCCACTCGCCCGCAAACGTCGCAAAACTCGCCCGCAGTTCGGCGGCCTGTGCCGGGCTAATTCCGTGATCCGACAGGCTGATGCCCTGTTCGTCCGGCGTCAGCGCGGGTACGGCAAAAAGTTTTTGCAGGCTCTCTGAAACCAGCCGCTCCGGCGTCGTTCCCTGCCGCCGCGCCTGTTCCGCAATCGCAGTCTCAACTTCCGGCATGAGTGTGATAGTCATTGGTCGTCTCTTTCACTATTGTATCCTGTCGCCCCTGCTTCGGTGGCATACTTTGAGGATTTCTACAGTTCAATCCTTTGCTCTTGCAAAAATGCGGCAATGCCAGCGTCGAGTGCCTCAAATGCGGCATCCATTGTTGAATACTTTGTTTCGCCTTCCCAAATCATTCCACCTTCATCAAGAGCGCGTATTACTGACTGAACATTGTAGTCTTTGCCCAGTTCTATCAGTCCGCCGCTTTGCACCCATGCAGAAATGTTTGGGTATGTTCCTGAAAAGGCATCCGTGATTTGCTTTGCCCCTGTTTGCTGCCCCATAGGTACAGCATCTTCGTAGACGTTTTTGATTTGGGAGTAGTTTAGTTCGTGCGGCTCATTCTTGACAAGACTTCGGTATTTCGCGGTTGCGGTTTTCGTCATAGGAATGCCGTTTTTGCCGTTCAATTCAGCAAGTAGACCAAAGTAGGCGTTGAATACAGTTTCCTCAACAGCAATTGCAATCCAAGCTGCTTTTGCCTGCTTTGCATCTTCGGCCAGCGCAGCAAGTTCATAATGATTCCCTGTACTTGAAAGATTGTACGAACCATTCAACGCACCGCTTGCCTGGAGCTTATTTCTGGTCTTGACGCTGATGACATACCGCTGTCCGTCTTTTTCAGCGTAAATATCTGCGTAGCGATGGTTTGTCAGTTCATCATTTAGGTTTTGTATGTTCGTAAAACCATTCCGACTGAGCATAGCCTCTGCCCATTGTTCACCAATTCGACCGAGGTTATGGCTTCGTTTGGCAGTCGCTTTATTTAGCACACGAATATAGTTTCTCTTGCTCATTTCGATCACTCCCTAACAGGGTTTATCCTTCTACAATCGGCTCCCCAGAAGCGATAGTCACCTTCAAGCCTTCATTCTCCTGAACTTGGTCTTCTATTTCGGCGAGGGCTTCGTAGTATGGGAACAGCGGGTCGGGCCAGCGGGAGGGGCGGATAGGGATATTCCAGTAACCATTACGGAGGTGGATACGAGCGTCGTCAATTTGCAGGGCAATGTCGCCGATGTGCCGTGTAGTGATGTAAGGGCGGACACGAACGGCAACTTCCTGCGGCGAGAGGGCTTCACTTGTTATCATCATCTATCTCCAAAACCTCGAAAAGTGTGGCAACTGCCAGAAGGGCAGTCCGAACGGTTGCTGCGTCTACAGTTCTGCCGGGGCGATAATCGGCGTCTTCGCGGAAGTTCCGCAGGAGGCGCAGAATGCGGGTCGCGGTGCGCCGCGCGGACAGATCATAATCGCCGTTGTTTTGCACCAGGTCCGGCAGCTGTTCATGCGACGGATTGTTCCAGCCAACCGGGAACAGGGCCGCGTCACCGTGTTCAATGCAAATGGAAGCTGCCGCTTGGTAGGCCGCGTAGTAGATGCGGCTGACGCAGGAGCGGAAGTCGTCGCGGTCGCGCAAAGATTTCGCGGTATCCAGCGTCGCAAGCGACATTTGTTTCCACAGGGCGGCTCTTTTGCTGGGCATGATTTGCTCTGCGTGCAGTATACCATGAAACGGAGAACCGAAAGAAAAAGCCCTGCCTTGCGGCAGGGCTTTTGATTGTTAAGCTCTAGCGGTCGCGGCCCGAGCCGCCGTCTTTGAGGTTGGCTTGGGCTGCGGCCAACCGCGCGATGGGGACGCGGTACGGGGAGCAGGAAACGTAGTTCAGGCCGATCTCGTGGCAGAAGGCGACTGAGGCCGGCTCGCCGCCGTGCTCGCCGCAGATGCCGAGCTTGATGTTCGGGCGGACTTTCTTTGCCAGCTCCACGCTGATTTTCATCAATTGGCCGACGCCGCTTTGGTCAATGGACTCGAACGGGTCGCCCGGCAGGATTTTCTGGGCCACATAGGGCTTCAGGAACTTGTCGGAGTCGTCGCGGCTGAAGCCGAACGTCATCTGGGTCAGGTCGTTGGTGCCGAACGAGAAGAACTCGGCTTCTTCGGCGATTTGGTCGGACGTCAGCGCGGCGCGGGGAATTTCAATCATCGTGCCGAACATGTAGTCCACGGTCTCGCCCGACGATTCGGTGACTTGCTTTGCGACCCGCTCCAAATTGGACCGGACGGCTTTCAGCTCGTTGACATGGCCGACGAGCGGGATCATAATCTCCGGGTGCGGCTCCGCGCCGTTCTTTTTGGCAGCGATTGCGCCTTCGAGAATGGCCCGCGTCTGCATCTCGACAATGCCGGGGAAGACGATGGACAGGCGGCAGCCGCGCAGGCCCATCATCGGGTTGATCTCGTGCATGCCTTCGACCTGGTGCAGCAGCTTAGACTTCTCGGCCAATTCCGGGCTGTCGGGAGACGTTGCTTTCAGGGTCGCGACTTCGGCGATCAGCGTGTCCATCGAGGGCAGGAACTCATGCAGCGGCGGGTCAATCAGGCGAATGGTCGCCGGGCGCGAGCCGAGCGCCTCAAAGATGCCCTGGAAATCGTCGCGCTGGAACGGCAAGAGTAAATCAAGCTGCTTCTTGCGCTCGTCTTCGGTCGGGGCCAAGATCATGGCCTGGACAATCGGGCGGCGGGACTCGTCAAAGAACATGTGCTCGGTGCGGCACAGGCCGACCCCTTCCGCGCCGAACTTGATGGCCAATGCCACGTCTTCCGGCGTGTCGGCGTTGGTGCGGACCCCGAGCCGCTTCACGTCGTCGGCCCAGCCGAGAAGCGTCCCGAACTCGCCGGTCATCTCGGGGTCTACCACTTCGACCGTGCCGTCAATGACTTCGCCGAGCGTGCCGTTCAGCGAGATCGGGTCGCCTTCTTTGATGGTCCTGCCGTTCACGGTGAAGGAGTTTGCGCCGACCGAAATATCGGAGCAGCCGGCGACTGTCGGGATGCCGAAGCCGCGGGCGACCAGCGCCGCATGGGAAGTCATGCCGCCGCGCTCGGTCAGGACACCTTCCGCAGCCAGCATGCCTTTGAGGTCATCGGGGGACGTGTCGGCGCGGACGAGAATCACGCGCTTGCCTTCGCCGCCTTTGCCCATCTCGGCGGCGCGGGCCGCATCAAAGACCGCAATGCCGGTCGCTGCGCCGGGGCCGGCGGGCAGGCCGGTCGCCAGCAGGTCATACTTCGCGCCCGGCTTGATAATCGGGTGCAGGCACTGGTCCAAAAGCTCGGGATTGATCCGCGCCAGCGCGACTTCTTTGGAGATGACGCCTTCGTTGACCAAATCTACCGCGATCTTGACGGCGGCGGGGCCGGTGCGCTTGCCCGAGCGGCACTGCAAGATATACAGCTTGTTGTGCTCAATCGTGAACTCAATGTCCTGCATGTCTTTGTAATGGGTTTCCAGCCGGGTGCAGATTTCGTCGAACTGCCGGTACATCTCCGGGTTCTGGACTTTCAGCTCGGAAATCGGCATCGGGGTGCGGACGCCGGCGACCACGTCCTCGCCCTGGGCGTTCATCAAATACTCGCCGAACACTTCATCGGTGCCGTCGGACGCGTTGCGGGTAAACGCGACGCCCGTGCCGCAGTCTTCGCCCTGGTTGCCGAAGACCATCGCTTGAATGTTGACGGCGGTGCCGAGATCATCGGAAATCTTCTCGCGCTGCCGGTACAAGATGGCCCGGTCGTTGTTCCACGATTTCCAAACGGCGGCCACGGAGTCCTGAAGCTGAACCAGCGGGTCCTGCGGGAACTCGCGCCCGGCGTTGGTTTTGATATGCGCTTTGTACGTCTCGCACAGCGCTTTGAGCTGCTCGCCGTTGACTTGCAGGTCGTCGGTGACACCTAACTCTTTCTTCATGGCATAGAAAATATGCTCGAAGTCATGCTTGGCGAGGTGATTGGTGCCGTCGGAATACGCCACGTCCGACAGCATCATCAAAAACCGTCGGTAGGAGTCATACACGAACCGATCATTGCCGGTCAGCTTAATCAGGCCCTCGACGGTCGCGTCGTTCAAGCCTAAGTTCAGCACCGTGTCCATCATGCCGGGCATGGAGAACTTGGCCCCCGAGCGCACCGAGACCAGCAGCGGGTTTGCGGCATCGCCCAGCTTTTTGCCGGTTTTCTGCTCCACGGCGCTTAACGCCGCTTTGATTTCGTCCATCAGGCCGGCGGGAAAATTGCCGTCGCCTTTGTTGTACGCGACGCATGTATCGGTCGTGATTGTGAAGCCCGGCGGCACCGGCAGACCGATATTGCTCATTTCGGCCAGGTTCGCCCCTTTGCCGCCCAGTTCGTCCCGCATCGTTGCGTTGCCCTCTTCAAAGAGCCACACGCGCTTTGTGTCTGCCATTCATTTCTCCTCTAGCGTCGTTCTAGTATCTTATTTTGTTCGGCGTGTAAAGTGATCTGCGTTGTGTCGTTTCGGACGATGTTTGAGACGCTGTTGGCGGTCCCATTCTTGGAGGTGGACACCACCTTCTCAACGTCCGGCACCTGGCTAAAGTCGGTCAAGTAGGTTATACTTCCCGTTTCGCGATATTCACTGACAACAGTGGCGCAAAGATAATCCCCTGTGCTTGCTTCCTGCTTCAGTCTCGCAAACAGGGTGCTGTCCGGGATCGAAACTTGTCGTGTGAAGCGGCGCTTGGTTCCATTCCGCCCTGACGCATAAATCACCAGGCTCACTCTGGGCGGATCGCTAGGCGATACGCCTACTAACTGAGCATTGATCGTTGTTTCCTGCTTCTCCCCTAATGCCCTCATTAAAGCTCCTCATCTTCCTGAAAACGCATTCCGGGCATACGTTCCGTAGCAGGCGGCATAACCAAAGGTCCGTTTCCAGTGCCGCCCGTTTCAATATCGGTTAAAGTCTTTAAGTCAAAAATCGCAATTTGGTCATATTGCATAGCCAGTGCGACTGCTTCCAGGCGGCTCGGCAACAGCGCCACAATATCCAGATAGACCGCATTATCATCGGCATTGTACCACAGGCCGATGCCGCATCTTGGGTCTTTCAGTTCCTTCAACACATCGGAGTTTGCCTCAATAAAATCCTGAATGACAGAAACGCTCATCTGGTTGTCTGAGGGCTGAGTACCGCGATCCGGCCACACGGAAACAGAATACAAAGGCTTACGGCTCATATTGCCGAAGTACAAGCTGAACGTTGCCCCTTCGCGCCCGCTTTCTTCATAAAGTCTTAGTATCTGTTCAGCCGCATTGTCCACCTCCACTGGCTGTGGAAGCACAAAATTGTCAGGATCGGCAAGGTAGGAGACAAGATTTTCAGCCACACGTCGGTTCTCAGGCATAGCGTTCTACCGGCCGATATTGCTCATTTCGGCCAGGTTCGCCCCTTTGCCGCCCAGTTCGTCCCGCATCGTTGCGTTGCCCTCTTCAAAGAGCCACACGCGCTTTGTGTCTGCCATTCATTTCTCCTCTATCTTTCAGTTGCTGTCACAGATTTTCGTTGTTGGTTTGGGCGACAGTCTGCGGGTGGCTAAACTTGGTAAGAGAGGCTAATGCTTGTGACGGCGTTTTGTAGAAGGAGCTTTTGATAATCTCTTCCAGCACTCGTTCGCCGTCGAAAGCATAATCTGCCAAATCTTTAAGTGTTTCCACATCGTCCATATCACACTGCTTCAATGCTTACAAGTCCGCCGTCTCTGCCTTGAAAACGCACATCACTGTCTTCCAGCAGTGTCATCCCAATCAAAGGTACGCCTTCCAATGCCAGCACTTCGACTTGACGTTCTTCACCATTCCAATAGAGCGCGGCTTGATAGACATCAAGCAGCAGTGGGCTGCCGTCCGCCAAGCCGGCGGGCTGAAGGCGCAGAAATGGCAGATCGAGTGCCGCACAGGCTTCCGGCGCAAGCGTTGTCACCCCAGTGAAGCCCGTGTCCAATACAAACTCAACGCCAACAGCTTGACCGCTTGGACCCGCAAGAGACAGCTCAACAAAGACACGCCGGTTGTAGACTGTTCCGACCATCATTGCTTGGTCAATCGCGGTCCGCTGATACTTTCTACAAAAGGAAATCCAACCCGGATGCCATAGAGTGCCGCGCCGGGATGTTTGGCAAGTGCGCGGTGGTTCGCAGCCAAAGAGTCGGAACCGATTTCATACTCGCCTGTCTCAATATCAATGATGACAACTTGGCCGAAGCATTCTTTTTCCAAAGCATCACGCAGAGTGGCGGCATAAATTTCTTCGGCTTTATGTGCGATCTCTTGGTTCGTAAAACGCGGGTGAGGCATGAAAGTTCTCCTGCATTGTAAGACAAGTGCGTTATCGAGCGAGTGCTTTGCCGCCCCCCCTCGTCCCGCATCGCTGCGCTGCCCCCTTCCAAAAGCCGCACGCGCGTTGTGTCTGCCATTTTATCCCAGCGTAATTTTAAGACGTCTGTTCATCTTCGGAAACCGCCGTCAATTATACCCGGAAAACCGCGTCGCCTCAGCGATCAGTTCGTTTCGGCAAATTACATACTTGCGGCGGCAAGCTCCCGCGCCTGCCGGGGGGCGCTTTCGCCGCGCTTCATGTTTTCATCGAAGCCAGCCACCAGGCCGGTAAAACCTTGAAACGTGTCTTCGATGTCCTGCAAGCGCTGCCGGAATTGGGAAACGCGGTCGGCTTCATTTTCCACCGGGTGATGTTCCATCAGCACGAAGCCGAGCGGATCGGCATAGTCCAGCATCCGCGCCAGCATCTGTGGGTCCGTGTTTTGGTAAGCATGAAACCGAATGGTTATGATGACTCTATGAGTCGCCCGAATAACGCTGTCGAAAAAGTTCGAGTTCATCGGCTTGCACCTTTCCCTCAGCAATCGGTGTGCCGGCGGCCCACGGAACAATAAAAATCGGCGGAAGAGAATCGCCGCGCTGCGTGGCCCGATAAATTCTGCCCCAGCTTCCGCCGCGCGGGCCGGTGTCTTCAATGCGGGTCTTGGGCGACCGCAGCGCCTCGATCAAAACTTCGATCACGTCGCCCAATCCATCAATTCGCGCGGCAATGGTTTCCTGCCCGCACAGCCACGCGGCTTTGGCGCGGCGGACACCTTCTTGGATTTCGTAACGCTGTTCGTCCATCCTAGACCCCTTCCGGTCCTGCCGGCATCATCGCAGGCCGTCTTTCAGTGTACCTCAAAACCGCGCGGCGGCCGGCTTTTGTCGCTTAGGTACACTGCATATCCACCCAAACCGCGTCGAAGTTTCGTTCCGCGAGCGCCTGCGTCGGGATGTAAAAGTAGCCGCGTCCGCCGCCCTGCCAATGCACACTCTCAAAATCCATCTCGCAAGGGTCATATCTTCGGTATCAAGCTGCAACAGAAGGGACCATTCCTTGTGCTCGCCCGGAGCAAAGTTGCCTTCAATTGTTTTGCTGTACTGCACGATTTGCGGGTAGCCAAGCAGGCGATGTATCGGCCCGCCGTACTGGACATACTTCCGTGGATCAGGCTCCTCGGAGGACTGGAATAGCTCCGAATAGTGTCCGTCCTCTTCCTCCGACAGCTCTAAAGGATCATAAGCCTCGGGATCGTTCCAGTCCGGCAGCACGAGTTCTGGCTGAAACTCAATACGACAGCAGGTAAACAGGTTGTTGTCAGGAACTATAGCATCTCGGTAAACCTCTTGAGACAGCAAAGGCGGGGTTTGTCGAACAAGCCCTGACGGGTCGCTGTCATAGTGGAACACCTTCCAGCAGTCACGGTCGGTTTCATCGGAGCCGAGTGCCGCCTTCCAAGTCGCACAAAAGAAGTAGAGGATGCCTGTGCTTGGCAGAACACTTCCTAAGTCATATGCTGCCAAGTCTTCCAGACGAAGCTGAAGAAGAAACTCCTGGGGGCCATCTTCGGTACGGAACTCGCCCGGCGGGTAGCGCGGGCGGTCGCTTTCCGGGTAGCCCTGCCAGACAGGCCACGCGAACTTCGGCGGCAGGTCGGGCAAGCCGCCGAACTTGGTGCCGCCGATTGGGATTGTATTTTCATCCACCGGGTGCAGATGGAGGCGCAGGGAGGGGCGGGCGGCCTGCATCAGCTTGTCTTCCAGATGCCCGAGGCCGACTTCGCGGATCAAGGCCGCCAACTGCTCTTTGGTCACGGTTCCTCTCGCTTTCTCGAACAGCCGAAATCGGCGGGAAAGTTCGTTTCGGCAAATCCCACTGCTTGCTGATCTTGAGTAAGCCTAAACGCTCGGCGTCTGCAACTGATCAAACACGGCGGTCAGGCGGCCAAAGCCGGTGTAGTTCGTTTCCAGGCTTTGCAGATGCCGCCGGAAGTTCGCTACTTGCTCCGGGCTGGCATCCGTGCGGCTTTTCATGGCGAGAACGCCGAGATACTCGATTTCGTCCAGCATCCGGCCAATCGTTCTCGGCTCCGCTCCTTCGTAGGCAAGAAAGCGCAGTCGAACCAAAGCGCGGTGCAGAAGCTGCAGTGTGTTCGCCGAGAAATCGGCCTCAGTTTTCGGTGTTTGTGCCGCCGAAGGCGCTGCGGAAAGCGTCAAGCTCATCTTCTTCCACCTTTACCTGCTCAATCGTCGGGCCGCGTTCTCCAAGTTCCACAAGGATGGGCAGCGGGGCCTCACCCCGCTGCGCGGCACGGTAGGTTATTCCCCAATCCGCGCCGCGCGGGCCATTCGTGTCAATGGAATCTTTGTGAGGAGAGCGCAAAGCCGCCAGCGGCAGCTCGACCACCTGCTCATCGTCGCCGATCTGCGCCGGAATTGTGCGATAGCCGCACAGCCAGGCGGCTTTGGCGCGGCGCACCCCGTCTTGGATTTCGTAAAGCTGTTTGTCCATCCTAGACCCTCTCAGAAGCGCAGACCGACAGCATCAGTATACCTCAAAACCCGGCGGGCGCGGCGGGAGAAAGAAGCAGAGAAAGGCAGGAATGCGCGGCGCGGGCGGCGAACACGCTTCGTATGCAAAACACACCCGAGACCGAGATGACGCTAACGCGCGGCGGCTGGCGGCTGACAGTCAGTCCTTACGGCGCGTCCCTGCGCGGCTTGTCCTATCAAAATAAAGCCGTGGTTACGGCGTACACCGGCGCTGGCCATAAAGTCGGCGGGCAGGGGGATGTGCTTATCCCCTTTCCCGGACGAGTCGCGGGCGGCGCGTACACCTATGCCGGAACGGCGTATCAGATGGAGAAGAACGACAAGGAAGGGCCGAATGCGATCCACGGCTTTCTGCGCGGCGTCTTGTGGGACATCGCGGCGGAGACCGACAGCAGCGTGACATTCGCGGCGACTCTGGCGGCTGACGCCCACCCCGGCTACCCGTTCGATTTGGGCGTCCTGCTGACCTACGCGCTGTCCGAAAACGGCCTTACGGCGTCGTTTGAGATTGAAAACACCGGCGACAAGCCCGCGCCGGTCGCGGCAGGCTTTCACCCGTACTTTGCGGCCGGGTCGGCGCTCATCAACGCCGACACGCTCCAAGTGCCGTTTGAACGCTATTTGGAGTTCGACGACGCGCTGATCCCGACGGGCCGGGTGCTGCCGGTCGGCGGCAGCGAATTTGATTTCCGGCAGCCGCGCCCGGTCGGCGGAACCGTGCTCAATATCTGTTATGTCCAGCCGGTGCGCGATCCCGACGGCCTGCTGCGGGTGCGCGTGTCGGGCGGGGGGCAGAATGCCGTCACGGTGTGGATGGATGCGGCGTTCGACTACGCGGTGCTGTACTCGGGCGACCCGCTGCCCGACGATCACCGCCGCCGCTCGCTCGCGATTGAGCCGATGACCTGCGGCGCGGATGCGTTCAACCACCCCGCGTGGGGCCTGACGACGCTGGTTCCGGGAGAGACGCTGACGGGGGCGTGGGGCGTGACGACAGAATGAGCTTTTTCTGCGCGTCTCATGCTAACATGATCCGCTGACACTAGAAATTGAAGGCGACAGGCTGCATATTGACCTCGGCGCGGAGCGTGTGATCGCGGCGGAGAAAGGCACGCGGAAAATCGCGGTTGAGATCAAAACCTTTCGCGGTCCGTCACCGATGACGGATATGGAACGAGCCATCGGGCAGTATGTTTTGCACCGCATTTTCTTGAAGCGCACGGAGCCGGACCGTGCGCTTTACCTGGCGGTCCTCGAAGATGTACTGAGGGACTTGTTTCAGCGTGTGCCGGGACAGGGATTTTTGGAGGACGAGCAGGGAAAAGTGTTCGGCGTTGACAACGAGCGGGAGGAAATTAAAACATGGCTGCCAGAGAGCAAATGACATCGGAAGAACAAATGACACTCCGGGATGAGGCGCTGCTGGAAACTGTTTTATGTGAACGCGCTCAATTTTATGCGTTCCCGAAGCGGTTTCGAACGCTCACCGTTTTTGACCGGCGAAACGGCCAGTTCCTCTTGATGGACGAAGGGTGGGACGGTTTCACGCACATTCATCGGATTTGGGTGCATGTGGAGATGCGCGACGGCAAATTCTGGGTGCAGAAAGACGGCACGGAAGACGGCATCGCTGTGGACTTAGTCAACGCCGGCGTTTCCCAAGAGCGTATCGTGCTTGCTTTCCAGCACCCGGCCCGCCGGCGGCACGGCGAGTTCGCAGCGGCTTGAGCGCGGCGCGTCAGGGCAAAACGTGCGCTTCTTTGGCGTCGGTGCGGGCCGTGTCCTGCTCGCGCTGAAGCGCGGGGGCGTCGGCGTCTTTGCGCGACGGCGGCGCGGCGGCTTCGGTGTCTTTGGAGATGGTTTTCTGCACCACGCTGGCGGCCCGGCGGACCGCCACCACATCGGTCTTGAACTGCGGAAACAAGCGGATCAAAACAACTTGCAGCGCGGCGGCAATCGGCACGGCCAGCAGTGTCCCGCCGATCCCGAACAGCGTGCCGCCGGCCATCAGCGCAATCAAAGTCAGCAGCGGATGCAGGTTGACACTGCCGCCGATGATACGCGGGGCCAGAATGTTGTCGAACACGACTTGGTGAATGAAAATCATCGCCAGCACGACAATCACCGCAAGTGTCAGGCCGTGGGTCGCCAGCGCGACCAGGCCGATGAGAATAGTGGAAACCAGCGCCCCGAAGTAGGGAATTGTGTACAGCAGGCCCGCCGTGATCGCAAGCGTGAGCGCATAATCGCGCATTCCCGCAAACCACAGCACGGCAAAGATGACCCCGATGTCAAGCGCCATCACGGTCACGACGCCCCGGACATACGAGCCGAAGACCGCGATAATATCGGTCACGGTTTCAAGTATCCCCTCGCGCCGCTCCTGGGCCACCAGCAAAAGCGACTTGCCCAATATCTTGTTGAAGTCCAGCAGCAGGAAAAACGTGATGATCGGGACAATGACCACCCAAACCAAATTGCCGGCCAGCCCCGGCAGGTTGTCCCCGAACCATTTGAGGCCGCTGCCGAGCAGCTCCGGCAGGTGCCGCGCCTGGTTCAGCACCGGCGGACGGACCGCAGCGGGGACATGGTGCGCGGTCATCCAGCCCGACGCAAACAGCGCCACGTCATGCGGCGACCCGTAAAGCTGCTTCGGGACATACAAATTGATCAAGTCGGTCATCTGCCCGCTGACCAGTGTGAGGCCCTTGACAATCAACGCGCAGATGCCCAAAAACAGCGCGTAAATGACCCCGATGGCCAGCCCGCGCGGGAAGCGCCGCCCAAACAAGCCCTGCCGCTCCAAGCGGTCCACTTCCGGGGTCAGGGTCAGCGCAATCATCCCGGCAACCAGAAACGGCGGAAACAAGTCGCGCAGGGCATAGCACAAGACAAGGCCGAGCAGCGCCAGCCCGAAGTAGGCCAGCACGACAAACAGCGAAACCACTTTCTTCTGCTCGAACACGGGAACCACAGGCGTTTTCCTGAAAAAAAGCGAAAGGCGAGGAAGTAAACTTCTCTCGCTTTTTCTCCTGCTGCCTTCGTTACGAACTCATCGGCAGGCCGATGTAGGTGCGCGGGGCGGGCGGCGCGTCGTCTTCGTCTATTTCAATGTAATTGTCTAAAATATCAAACAGCTCGAACAGGTCTTTGTTGGTATTGAGAAACACGTCGTAATTGTCGGCGACATCGGCAAGGTACGCCGGCTCGCGGGAAGTCGGGCCGGCGGCGGCGAGCCAGCCGGCGAACACGGCGGCGGCCTGCGGGGTCGGGGTGCCCGACGGGTCCCGGTCGCTGATGGCTTTGAGCGTTCGGCCCAGCTCAATGGTCTGCGCCTGCAATGACGGCGTTTCGCTTCTGGCATCAGTTCTGGTATCAGTATCGGACACTAGGCGTCCATTCTTTCTAAATAATCTTCCACGCGCGTTAAAATCTTGGTCCGCAGGCCCTCAATGGCCGTGTCGCGGGAGCCGAAGTAATTGATCGCCGCGTAGCCGCCGAAATCGGTGAAGTTTTCGTAGGTGGAAAACTTGGACGCACTGGCAGGCACCGCCACGAGGCCGCCCGTCTCGCGGTCGGTGATGTCGAGGCTGCGGAGAAACGCCGTGCTCGGGTCGCCGTCTTGGATGCGCTCGTTATAGGACAAGCGGATCAAAAACTGCCGCCCGTCCTGCGTCGTGTACCGTTCGGTGATGTCCATAAAATATGCTTTCAGGAGCTGCTGCCGCCGTAAACGGCGGGAATGGAGGCGCATCGCCGCGCCTTCCTTCAAAACCGCCGGCGCGGCTTAGTCTTCGGCGCAGGCGGCCGCTTTTCCTGCCCGCCCGCGCTCCCCGTGTCGCCGGCCTCATACACTTTCGCGTTGGATTTCGAGCCGGCGTTTGTCTTTGTGCGCGAAATGCCCGGCCCGCGTCCCGGCTGAAGCTTTTCGGCCCAGGGACTGTCTTTTTTGCGGCGCACAAATGCCCGCGCTTTTTCGGCCCGCACTTTGTCGCCTGCGCCGGCATACGCCTGACCGAGCAGATAGTGCGCTTCGCCCGACGCATCCAGAAAGCGCTGCATCGGGGCGGAAAACGGCTCCAGCGCCGCCACCGCTTCGGTCCAGGCCCGCGCAGCCACCCGCTCACGCCCAATCTCGAGCCGGGCTTGAAAGAGCTTGTAGATGCCGAAATAAAACGGCACCAGGACCACCAATAAACTGAGGCCGTTCAAGATGGCCTTCGGAACCACCGGCAGGTGGTATTTATAGTCGGCATACGGCACGGCAAAAGTCGTCAGCACCAGCAGGGCGAAGACGACCGCGCCGTAGGACAGCGCAATCCGCCCGAGCCGCCGGTCGGCTTCGGGATTAATGATGGACGAGCGGGCAGGCGGGGCATTTTTCGGAGCGGGCATAACAGTCTTTTACCGAGAGCGAGTTGAATTGAAACGACAAATTGAAACGACAAAACCCCGGCGAGCCGAGCCGCGCGGACGGACTGCGCGGGGATCGGCCGGGGCCGGGGCAGAAAAAAATGGCGGGGAACGGGAGCGCTACGCCGCGACAAGCGCGTCGGCGTCTTCCGCGACATCGGCGGGCGTGAGGGTCTCATCTGACGACGCATGGGAAACGACCTGCGCGGCCTGGGGGCCTTTGTCGCCGTCTTCGATCTCAAACGAAACATCTTCGCCTTCCGCCAGGCTTTTGTAGCCTTCTTTTTGGATCGCCGAAAAATGAACAAACAGGTCTTTGCGTCCGGCGACCTCAATAAACCCGTAGCCTTTTGAGTCGCTGAACCATTTGACTTTCCCGTTTAACATGGTCGTGCCTTGCTGCCTCCTCGAAGATTCTGTCTGCGGAAGTGCTGTCAGACAAGCAGGGACCGATTTCCCCCGCGTTTCCGATTATAACACGGCTTCCCAAAACTTGTCAAGGCGAAAGTTTCCTAAGATTGCGACTGAGAACAAGCGGGAAAGCGCAAAAGGCGAGGAAGCGCGAGTGAAGTTTACTTCCTCGCCTGCCCTCCGTTTCTCGCCCGACTGCCGTTTCTCGCCCGACTGCCGTTTCTCGCCCGACTGCCGTTCCCCGCTCCAGCGACTCCCCAGCCACTTGCCGGCAGTAGACTCAAAACGGCTTCTCGATGCCTTCTTCGTACAGCAGGCAGCGCACCGTGCGGCTGTTTTCGAGACGCGTGTTCGCCGGAACCACATGCGGGCACGCGGCGAAGCGCTGCGGGCAGCGGGGGGCGAACGGGCAGCCGGGAGGGATGGCGGTGAGGCTCGGCGGCTGACCGGGCAGGCTCGGCAGGGGCGCATCGGTCTTGGGCCGCCGCCAATCGGGGAGCGACGCCAGCAGCGCCTGCGTGTACGGGTGCTTCGGGGCCATGAACAGCGCGGCAGACGGCGCGTACTCGACCACCTGCCCGGCGTACATCACGGCCACAGCGTCGCAGCGCTCCCGGACTACCCCCAAATCGTGCGTAATCAAGACAATCGCCGTGCCCAATTCGGCCTTCAGCTCGTCCATTAAATCCAGGATTTGCGCCTGCACCGTCACATCCAGCGCCGTCGTCGGCTCGTCGGCCAGGAGCAGCGCGGGGCGGCAGGAAAACGCAATCGCGAGCATCACCCGCTGCCGCATCCCGCCGGACAGCTCATGCGGAAACTGCTTCATCCGCCGCTCGGGCAGGGAAACGCGCACCCGCGTCAGCCAGTCCAGCGCCTGCGCCCGCGCCTCCGCCCGCGACACTTTCTGATGGGCCGAAATTGTCTCGCTGATCTGCTCCCCCACCGTCAGCGTCGGGTTCAGCGCGGTCATCGGGTCCTGAAAGACCATCGCGATCTGCGCCCCCCGCACCGCCCGCATCCTGCGCTCAGGCAGGGCCAGCAAATCTTCGCCGTCAAAAAGCACTTTGCCGCCCGCAATCCGCCCCGGCGGCGCAATCAGCCGCAGCGCCGACAGCGCGGTCACGCTTTTGCCCGACCCCGACTCCCCGACAATCCCCAGCGTCTCGCCCTTGCGGACCGACAGCGACACCCCGCGCACCGCCCGTGCCACCGGCCCGCGCCCCTCGCGCCCGAACACCGTTTCCAAGTTCTCAATTTCCAGCAAAGTCTCGGTCATAAATAATCACAATCCAAATGTCGGGGAAGAGGAGCTATGGCACAAGCACCACGGATTGAAATCCGAGGCTGAAATAAACCATCGTCGAAGCGACGAAAGAAAGTGACGAAAGAAAAAGCACCGGAAGATGACAGCGTGTGGCTGTCTTTTCTTTTGTGTCGCCGCGACACAGGTTTTTCCGAGCCTCGGATTTCAATCCGTGGCGCTTGTGCCGCGCCCCCTACTCGGTCACCCCCGCCCGCGCCAGCAGCGTCTTCGGGTTCTCGTACAAGGCCGTGTCCGCTTCGCTCGCCGTCAGCCCTGCGCCGAGTGCCACCGTCCGGGCGAACGCTTCGGTATGTAAATCGCCCGGCGAGTGCGTGTCGGAGTTGACCAAAAACTGTGCGCCCGCCGCCCGGCCCAGCACGACCGTATTGCCGTTTCCTAAACAATGACCCCGGCGGGACGTGATTTCTAAAAAGACGCCGTTTTCGGCGGCCAGCGCGGCTTCGGCTTCGGTCAAAAGGCCCGGATGGCCTAAAATGTCCACCTCAGGACACTCGACACTCGCCCGGTTCGTGCCCGGCGGCACCGGCTCGACCAGCGTTTCGCCGTGAACAACCACGATTTTAGCCCCGGCGCGTTTGGCCCGCGCCGCCAGGCGGGCGATAGAGCGCGGCGGGCAGTGGGTCAGCTCCACGCCCGGCAGCACCCGGAAGCCCCAGTCTTCCCAGGCCAGATCGCAGTCCCGCGCCACTTTCTCGACCAGCTCTTCGATATTCGATGCCGACGCATGATCGGTAATCGCCATCGCCGAGTAGCCATGAACATGGGCGCGGCGGATCAGCTCCATCGGCAGCAGCGCCCCATCCGAGAAGAACGAATGGGTATGAAAATCGTAGAGGGGCATGGGTTGTTCCTGTTATTTAGGCGTTTTTGGATAAGAGTACCATGTCGTAAACGACACGGCTATCGGGCGAGGACGCCGGGCCGTACCGCTTCGCGGCACTCAGGATTAATCTGTATTAGCCCCACGCCCTCCGGGTCTGCCGGTGCAGAAGTGGGGCTTCGAGGCGTCCTCGCCCAATAGCCGTGTCGTTTACGACATGGTTCTAATCTGGATTTAACTATCAGCGAACGGGTCATCAATCGCAACCTTCGCGTTCGTATGGTAATCGAAGTGACCGACCTCGCCCCGTCGCAGCGGCACAATCTTGACAAGGCGCTGAGACACGGCAAGGGTTCCAAACTCGAATCTGTAAATTCCAGATGATCCCAGTTGTATCCCGGCCCGATACCGCACTATCGTTCTTCGGGCGTCTACGACTTTTCCCACAAAAGCCGCTTCGATTTCAAGATGACCTGTAGGAAAGGGATGTCCTGCCGGGTAATTAAAGTTCGCAGGATCAAAGCCCTGAAACCCTACTTTGTAGCGGTAGTCGGTTCGCCTAAGCTGCGTCACATTGTCGAACATTAACCGCCGAAAGTCAAAGGGCTGCTCAAAGGCGGGATCGTCTTTCGGAGGAGCAATCGCCGGAACAAATCCTGCGTAGCTCACGACGAACTCTAATTGGTCGAGTTCAGCCGCATAAGCAATCTGCCAAACGCTGCTTTCCGTGAAGTCATTTTCCTTGAAATACACGACCGGGTCCATGTCTCTGAACTTTTCTTGTGTCACAGTGTCACACTCTTTGTCACATCTTGTGTCACAGCAGGCACCAACGGTTCCAGTTCGGCCCAAAGCTCTTCAAAGACCATCGGCTCCCCGCCCATACGGTTGATGTAAGCGGTGCGTTCGGAATTCCAGTAGTACCGCAGCTTGCGCGGCGAGTAGCGGCGCAGCAGGTCAGGCAGGTTGTGAAGGTGATCGGCTTCCCCGGCACTCAGCGCGGCGTCGCCGGACCGGCCGGCGGAGCGGGCCTGCACCGTGCCGGTTTGCAGGATACGCAAAATCACATCGGCGATCTCGGCGGGGCACGGCGGCAGGTCCGCCTGCATTTCGGCCACTAATTCCGGGAAAGTCTCGGCAATGATGCGCTGGATTTCTTCTTCGTGATTGCTCATCAGAGTATGCTTCTCAATCAAACAAGCTGGACACGCTCATGTCCTGGTTGACGCGGTGGATGGCCTCGCCGAACAGCGAGGCAATCGAAAGCTGGGTGATCTTCGGGCGCTGCTTCTCGGCGGCCAGCGGGACGCTGTCGGTGACGACGACTTCGGCAATCGCGGGGTGGTCGTTGAGGCGGTCTACGGCATTAAGTGTCAAAACCCCGTGGGTGGCGGCGACATAAATCTCGGGGTTGCAGCCGTGGTCTACCAGCGTGTTGACGCACTCGATAATCGAGCCGCCGGTGGTAATCATGTCCTCTAAAATAATCGGCGTCTTGCCCCGCACATCGCCGGCGAGGTCGGTAATCTCGGTGTGCCCGTGGTCTTCGTGAAACTTGTAGCCGACCGCGAGCGGGGCGTTTAACTGCCGGACTAATTTGCGGGCCTGCTTGACCCGGCCTTCGTCGGGCGAGACGATCACGACATTTTCTAAGTTCTTGTGCTGGAAATAGTCGGCGAACATGCCCCGCGCGGTGAGATGGTCGAGCGGGATATTGAAAAAGCCTTGAATGGCGTCGGCGTGCAGGTCCATCGTGATGATCCGGTCCGCCCCGGCGGCGGTCAGGACATCGGCGATGAGCTTGGCGGTGATCGCCTCGCGGGGCCGGTCTTTTTTCTCCTGCCGGGCATAGCCGAAGTACGGCAGCACCGCCGTGATCCGGTCCGCGCTCGCCCGCCGCATGGCGTCAATCAAAATCAACAATTCCACCAGATTGGTGTCTACCGGCGGGCAGGTCGGCTGGATAATAAACGCGTCCGCGCCCCGGACGCTTTCATTGTACTGGACATACGTTTCGCCGTCGGAAAAGCGGCTGATTCGCACATCCCCAAGCGGCGCTTGGAGCCAGTCGGCGATGGCCTGCCCGAGTTTCGGGTTACCGGTCCCCGCAAACAGCTTGATTTCGGTTTTTTCTCTCATGCGCCCTGCTGATCCCCTTGTTTTCCCTGCCGCTGGTGTTCGGCAGTGTCCGCCTGCTGTCTTGCTGATGGTGTGTAAGAATTGCGCTTTAATTATACCGGGGGTGAGGGCGGGTTGGCAAGTAGGAACCGGGAGGGCACAAAAGGGGCCACGGATTGAAATCCGAGGCTGGAAGAAACCAGCGTCGAAGCGACGCAAGAATAAGAATGACGCGGGGATGAAAACGCCGGCGATTTCGGTGTCTTGTGTCGCTTCGACACGGGTTTATTCCAGCCTCGGATTTCAATCCGTGGCTCCTATCCGCGCCTCTCTCCCGCTTTTCAGGTATAATCCCCCCATCATGCGCCAATTCGATACCGCCCGCGACACGCCCGACGCCATCCATGCCGCCCTGACCGCCCGCGACCATGCCAAAAACGCCCAAATCGAAGCCGTCGTCCGGGGCATCTTGGACGACGTGAAAACACGCGGCGACGCCGCCGTTCTCGACTACACCCGCCGCTTCGACTGGCCGGATGCGACGGTTGAAACTTTGGAGATACCGGAGAAAGCACGCGAGGATCAATGGCTGAAAATTGGAGCAACGTTACAAGCGACCATTGGTGGCGCGGAGCGCAACATTGAAGGGTTTCACAAAGCGGAACAGGGCCATCTTCAATCCTGGATGCACATGCCTAACTCTCCAAAGGCGATGTCTCATACTCAGCAGCACAAGGGCTGGATGCAGGGCCAAATTTTACAGCCGATGGGACGCGCTGGAATATATGTGCCGGGCGGCAAAGCAGCCTATCCAAGCACCGTGTTGATGGCAGCGATTCCTGCCTCTGTCGCCGGTGTTGAAGAGATAATCGTCTGTACACCGCCTGACAGAAGCGGGAACATACCTGATGCTGTCGGAGCAGCCACGCTAGGTTATGTGGATAAAGTATTTGCTGTAGGCGGGGCGCAGGCGATTGCGGCGATGGCTTACGGCACCGAAACCGTGCCGAAATGCGACGTGATTGTCGGGCCGGGCAGCCAGTATGTGAACATCGCGAAGAAGCTGGTCTACGGCGAATGCGCCATTGACATGCTGGCGGGGCCGTCGGAAGTCGCGGTCATCGCCGACGAGTTTGCGAACCCTACGTTTGCCGCCGCCGATATTCTGGCGCAGACCGAGCACGGCCACGACAACCGGGGCGTGTTCTTCTGCCACTCGTGGGACATCTTGGAAGCGACCAAAGCCGAATTGTCGCGGCAGCGGGCGGAACTCTCGCGCAAAGAGATTTTAGACGCCACGGCGCTCAACTTGATTTTTGTCAAAACGAACTCACTCGAAGAATCGGTCGCGCTGTCGAATGTCATGGCCCCGGAGCATTTGGAACTGATGGTCCGGGAGCCATTAGCAGCCTTGCCGCTGGTCCGAAACGCCGGGGCGGTGCTGCTCGGCGAGCACACATCGGCGTCCGTCGGCGACTACTGGGCGGGGCCGTCGCATACGCTGCCGACCGCCGGGGCCGCCCGGTTCTCGTCGCCGCTGTCGGTCAACACGTTCCTGAAGCGCACAAGCGTCGTGTATTACTCAAAGCAGGCCGCCGCAGACGCCGCCGAGGAAGTCGCCCGGTTCGCCGAAGCGGAAGGGTTCGACGGCCACGCGGCGGCGGCGCGGCTGAGAGGCGAGGGAGGAGCGAGGGAAGGAGCGAGGGAATGAATTCCTCTCGCTGAATGGCATCCTTCGGATGTAGGAATTGCACACGGTCGGTCTTTTCTTTCGTCCGAAGGACGTTATTCAGCGAGAGGAATTCATTCCCTCGCTCCTTCCCTCGCTTCCTTCCCTTGCATCCCTCCCTTGCGTCTCGCGGCCTCGCTTTCTTTTCTCGCCTGCAAACCATTATGATCTACGCCACACCCGCCGCCGAGGCCAAGCGCCCGGATATTGACGCCGTTATCTTTGACATAGACGGCGTGCTGCTCGACATCACCGACAGCATCCGGGTCGTCAACTGCCTCGCGGTCCCGTTTTACCTGCGGACCGTGCTCGGCTGGCCCGCGCCTGATGATTTGCTGACCTCCGCCGACATTGAATTATTCAAGAACGCCGGCGGGTTCAACGACGACCTAGACTTGTCCTATGCCCTGGTGCTGTTTTATGTCGCCAAAGGCCGCGAAAACCCGAGCGCCTCGCCTGAGACTTTGAACGTGCTTCAGCCCAATCTGAACCGCTTTGCCGCACGGGTCAAAGAGCGCGGCGGGGGGGTCCGCGCCGCCGAAGATATTTTGATGGAGCATCTGACCCGCGACGACAAGCTGGCGATTGAGACCGATTACCGCAAGCATTTGGTCAAGCAGGTCTTTTTGGAGATGTTCGCCGGGGAGCACTCGGAGCGCATCTACGGCTCGCCTGCCACCCTCTACACCGGGCCGGGCTATATCAGCCGCGACAAGCCATTGCTGGACTTAGCCAAGCTGCCGGCCAACAAAATACTCGGTGTTTACACGGGCCGCGCCCTGGAAGAAGCCCGGTTCGGCTTGGAGATGTGCGGACTGTCGGAGCGCATTCCCGCCGCCAACATCATCACGCAGAGCGACGGGGTCAAAAAGCCGCATCCGGGCGGACTGACCCTGCTGGCGCAGCGCCTCGGCTTCAAGAGCGCGGTCTACATCGGCGACACCTGGGATGACCTTCGCACCGTGCAGCGCTTCAACAACGCCCCGCCCGGCGGGACGCGCTTTTTGTCCGTCCAAGTTCTATCGGGACCGGCGGGCGCGGCCAACGAGCGCTTGTTCCGAACCTCCGGCGCGGACATCATCGCCGCCGATGTCAACGCCGCCCTGGACTGGATCAATGGAGATTAACGCCATGCTTCCGATCACCCGCATCACGCTTTACACCAGCGGCGTCGGCTACTTTGAGCGCGGCGGCGAGGTGGAGGGCAACGCCCAAATCACGCTGCATTTCCCGCTCGGCGCGGTCAATGATGTGCTGAAGTCGCTGGTGCTTTTGGACGGCGGGGGCGGAGAAATCGCGCCTGTCACTTATGCCGCGCAGGACCCGGTGCGGCGGGCGCTGCAAGCCTTTTCGCTGAATATCGGCGATGAGCCGGACCGCGCGACCCTGCTGGGACGAATGCGCGGCGTGTCCGTCACCGTCACCACCGGCGACCCCGCCCCGCTGACGGGCGTTGTCGCGGGTGTGGAAACACGGGACGTGTTTCTGCCCGACGGGAGCGGCATGACTCAGCAGTCCCGGCTGACCCTGCTGGCCGGGGACTCTCTGCACACGGTTTCGCTGGATACGGTCCGCAGCCTGCAAATCAATGACGCCGCGCTGGCGGGCGAGCTGCGCGGGGCGCTGGCCGCTGTCGCGCAAGGGCGGGACGCCGGCAAGCGGACTGTCACGCTGACGTTCACCGGCGCGGGCCGGCGCACGGTGCAGGCCGCCTACCTGCTGGAATCTCCCGCCTGGCAGACTTCGTACCGGCTCGTGCTGGGCGAGACGCCTCGCCTGCAAGGCTGGGCGCTGGTGCAGAACACCGGGCAGGATGACTGGACCGACACGCGCCTCAGCCTGGTATCGGGCCGTCCGATCTCATTCATTCAGGATTTATACACGCCGCTGTATGTGCATCGTCCGACCGTGCAGCCCCGTATCCCCGCCTCGCCGACGCCGCAGACCTACGCGAGCGATCTGATGGAAGACACGGTGCAGGAGCGCGGCATTTCGGCCGCAGAGCCGGCGGACGCGGCTTACGCGGTGATGGCGGCTCCCGCGCCCGCCGCCGGGGGTGTCTCCAGCCTCCGCCAGCGCAAAGGCAATGCTCAGGAAGCTCGCGGCGGGATGGACCCGAGCCAGGCCCTGCAAGGCAGCATCGCCGCCTCCGGCGCGGCGCTCGGCGCGGCATTTGCCTACGAGATCGGCGTGCCGGTCTCCGTGCCGCGTCAGCAGTCCGCCATGATCCCCTTTGTCGCCGAGGCCGTGGACGCCGAGCGCGTCTCGGTCTACAACAGCCGCGTGCAGAGCAGCCACCCGCTGACCGGAGTGCGGCTCCGAAACACCACCGACCTGCATCTCATGGGCGGGCCGCTGACGGTTTTCGAGACGCCGGACGCCGGCGGCGCGGCGGGCTATGTCGGCGATGCGCTGATGGACGACACCGAAGCGGGGCAGTCGCGCCTTTTGACCTATGCCCTGGACCTTGCGGTGGATGCCGACCTGCGGCACGACCCGCAAAGCGGGGTCGTGTCCGAAGTGCGTCTGGCGCAGGGGACGCTGCATGTCCGGCAGACATATCAGCAAATCACCGAGTATGTGTTCAAGAACCACAGCGCGGGGGCCAGAACTTTGATTGTCGAACACCCGGTCCGGCCCGGCTGGGAGCTGACCGAGCCGGACGCCCCGGCCGAGCGGACGGCCGCCGAGTACCGCTTTGCGCTGCCGCTTGCAGGCCGGGCCGCCGCCACGCTGCGCGTGCGCCTCGAGCGGCAAGCCTGGGAAGCGCTGCGCCTGCTGGACACAGCCGCCGACCTGTTTTTGGTGTATGGCCGCTCCGGGGCCGCGCCCGCTTCGGTCCGCACTGCCCTGGAAGACATCGCGGCCCGACAAGCGCGTTTGGCCGAAGCCGAAGCCGAAGCGGCGGCTTTAAACAAGCAGATCGAGTCCATCACGCAGGGGCAGGAGCGCATCCGAAAGAACATGGAAGCGCTGGACTACAACTCTGACCTGTACCGCCGCTATGTCGGCGAGCTGGACGCGCAGGAAACGCAGATTGCGTCCCTGCTGGCGAGCCGGGATGCGCGGCAGACGGCGCTCGACGCCGCCCAAGCCGACTTCAGCCGCCATGTTGCCTCGCTGACCGTCTAGACCGGGTACAATGCACCAAATTATGACACACGAACGCACGGTCAGTAAATCGCGGCAGACTTCGGAAACACAGATCACGCTAACGGTGGCTCTCGACGGCGACGGCGGCAGCGAGATTGTCACCGGGGTCGGCTTTTTCGACCACATGCTCACCCATGTCGCCCGCCATGGGCTGCTGCATTTGACGGTCCATGCGGCCGGCGACCTGCATATTGACGATCACCACACGGTGGAGGATATCGGGATTGCGCTCGGCGAGGCGCTGCGCGAGGCCGCCGGGGACAAGGCGGGCATCGCCCGCTACGGCTGTTCGCTGCTGCCGATGGACGAGGCTCTGGTGGCCTGCGCCCTCGATTGGAGCGGGCGCGGCCTGCTCGTGTCGGACTTTGCCTTCCCGTCGCCGAAGATCGGCACATTCGACACCGAGCTTGTTCCCGAGTTCTTCCGCGCGGTGGCAGCCCATGCCGGCCTGACGCTTCACTTTGAGCAGCGCCGGGGCGCGAACTCGCACCACATCGCCGAAGCGGCGTTTAAAGCGTTCGGGCGGGCATTGGACGCCGCCAAGCGGGTGGACCCGCGTGTTTCGGGCATCCCGAGCACCAAAGGGACGCTATGACAGTTAAGTCTCACGCAATCACATTTCCGGCGGCGTTCGCCGCCGACCTCTCGTACCGGATGGGAGCCGTGCTGTTCGCCGCTGTCGGCGTGATCGGCCTCGGCTTGGCGGTCTCCCGGCACCAAACCCAGGCGTTTTTGCCGCTGCTGCTGCCGTTTCTGGTTTTTTTCAGCGCCGCCCTGCTGTGCTGGACGTTCACGCTGACGGTGGACGACGGCGGCCTGCATCAGCGGTCGGTGTTGGGCCGCAAAGACGTGTCCTGGGCCGATGTGCAGCGCCTCGACCAAAGCCGGGCGTACTCGGTGCACGGCGCGACCGACCGCGAGCTGGTCTGGCTGTCGCTGGTGTCCACCGCCGCGCAGGAAGCGATTGCCGAGGAGATTATCCGCCGGGCCGGGCTTACCCTTTCGCCCGCAAAGGCCGTGTACCCGCTGAAGCGGCAGTGGGTGCGGTAGCGCGGAGACGATGGGGGCGGCAGCACGGAGGAGCCACGCGGATTGCATGCTACGGAAGAAGCCCCGGATTGAAATCCGAGGCTGGAATAAACCAGCGTCGCGGCGACGCAAGAATAAGAATGACGCGGGGATGGAAACGCCGGCGATTTCGGTGTCTCGTGTCGCTTCGACACTAGTTTGTCCCAGCCTCGGATTTCAATCCGGGGCTTCTTCCGTAGCATGCAAACCGTGACATACGACCCGTGGCATGCAAACCGTGACATTTGCACGACCGATTGGACAGTTTACATGAACGTCGCCATTATTGATTTCGGCATGGGCAACCTCCGCAGCGTCGAAAAAGCCTTTCACAAAGTCGGCCTGAGCGGCGCGTTCGTCACCGACGACCCCGCCGCCGTCGCGAAGGCCGACAAGGCCGTGCTGCCGGGCGACGGGACGTTCGATCAGACCATGCACTCGCTCCGGCGCTCCGGCGCTGATAGGATTGTCAAAGAGTTTGCCGCCTCGGGCCGCCCCTTCTTAGGCATCTGCGTCGGCATGCAGGTTCTGCTCACAACCAGCGAGGAAGGCGAGCCGGGCGTCCTCGGCCTGGATTTGGTGCCGGGCCGGGTCAAGCGCTTTCCCAGCCTGCCGGGCCTGAAAGTCCCGCAGATCGGCTGGAATACATTGGAGTTTGCCGAGAATTCGCCGCTCGGGGTCGGCCTGCCCGGCGATGACCCGAGGGCGTATTTTCTGAACTCGTTTTACTGCACGCCCGACGACCCCGCCGACAGCGCGGCGGCGACCGAATACGGCGTGCGGTTCTGCGCGGCCCTGCACCGGGGCAACATCTGGGCGACGCAGTTTCACCCGGAAAAGTCCGGCCCGGTCGGCCTGGCGATCTTACGCAATTTTGCCAAGCTGTAATGGAAAGCGCAGCCGATGGGACATATGGTTTTCGATATAGTCGTGCTGGTGCTGCTTGTTCCCCTTTCAGCGATTGTGCTGGGGATCGGCAGCGGGATTGTCCAGCTTTTGCTGAAGTCGTCGGAGCGGCGGCTGGAGATGAAGCTGCGGGCGCAGGCAGGCCAGGGCGGTGACATAGCGCGTCAAGTCGCCGCGCTGCGGGCCGAGATCGCCGTCCTGCGCGACACCACTATGCAGTATGATATGACCAACGATCAGATCGTGCAGCGATTGGAAGAGCGCCTCAGCCGTATTGAGCTTAAAACCGCCGGGCAGTCCGCCCGACCCGAGGCTGAGGACGCTCGGCAGCGGATGGGACGCAGTTAGGAGCAAGCAAATGGGACACGAGTTTATCAACGATGTTTTGCAGCCGCTCGCCATCTTCGGCGGCATTGCCTCAATCATCTGGGCGTCGGCGAGAGCCAAGCTCGAGCACCGCAAGCTGGACATGCAGCGCGGGCAGCCGCTGGAAACTCGCCCGTCGGCATCCGAAGACAAGGTGCTGGCCGAGATGCAGGCCCTGCGGCAGCAGATGGAGCAGATGCAAAGCACGAGCCACAGCTTCGATTTATCGTTTGACGAAGCGCTGAACCGTCTGGAAGGCCGGATCAGCCGACTGGAAACCAAAACCGCCGCTGCGCCCGCGACAAACGCCGCAGAAACGTCCCCCACCCTGCGAAACGGACAAGTCTAATGCACCAAATTATCCGCTGCAACGACGGCTCCGACAGCCCGCCCCGCTTGCGAGTTCAGCACTCGCTCTGGTCGCTGATCGGCTTGCCGATGAATGCCGCCGAGGAATGGACGCTGCCGGAGAAGTTCGAGCGAGTCAAAGCCGCCGGGTTCGAGGCCGTGGAATGCTGGCTTGACGAAAGCGACGAGCAGCGGCACGCCGATGCCCTCCATGCCGCCGGCCTGCGGCTGGTTTTGGGCCACCACCCGCACACGCCCGAAGATGTCCGCCGGACCGTCGCGCAGGCCAAGCGTTTGAACGCTGATTTTGTCTTTGCCCAGCCCCTGACCCCCTATGCGCCCCTGCCCGACGCAGCCGCGTTTCTGCGCGAAGCTCAAGCGACAGCCGCCGAGGCCGGCCTGGCGCTGTTTGTCGAGACCCACCGGGGCAACATTCCCGAAAGCCTCAACCAAGCCCTTGCCTTGATTGACCTGCTGCCCGAAATCCGCTTCACCGGCGACTTGTCCCATTTTGTCCTGGTCGGCGAGTTTTACGGCTGGCCCGAGGAACGCGCTTTGGAGCGCATGGACCCGGTTTTATCGCGCATCTCGCACCTGCACGGGCGTATTTCCAGCGGCGAGCAGGTGCAGGTGGATGTCGGCGACGGCACAGGCGACACGGCCCAGTTTTTCGTCCGTTTGTGGGCCAGGGCGATGTCCCACTGGCGCATCGGCGCGAAGCCCGGCGACGTGTTCCCCTTTGCGTCGGAGCTTGGCCCGCCCCGCTACGCCCAGACCCTGCCCGACGGCGCCGAGTTCAGCGACCGCTGGGCGCAGAGTTTAGTGATGAAACAGCTCGCCGAGCAGGCATGGGAGATGTCGGGGACGGGCGAGTGATGGTACGCAAGCCCACGGCTTTAAATCGCCATGGAATAAATTACGCGGACCGGCAGCAGAGGCTGTGATTGCATTTTGTGTCGCCGCGACACGGGTTTGTTTCCGCCACGGATTGAAATCCGTGGCGGCTTTTTGCATAACATCAGTGAGTATCTTGGAATACACCTATGGGCGCGGCGGCCATGCGGCGTTTCGCACCGACGAATATGTCTTTCATCAGCTTATTCCCTACCTCGGCAACAAGCGCAAGCTGCTCGGCCTCATCAATCAAGCCGTCGCTAAAACCGGCGTTTCGCCGGGCGGCACGTTCCTAGACCTCTTTGCCGGCAGCGGCGTCGTCTCGCGATTTGCCAAAAAGCAGGGCTTCCGGGTCATCGCAAACGACTGGGAGCCGTATGCCCAAGCGATCAATCAGTGCTACATCGCCTGCAATATGCCCCCGCCGTTCGCGCCCTTTGGCGGCTACGACCAAGCTATCGCCCAACTGAACAACGTCGTGCCGACCGAAGATTGGGTCACGCGCCACCTTTGCCCCGCCGATGACACGCAGTTTGACGCGCAAAAAGAGCGCTTATTCTACACCCGCGCCAACGGCATGCTCATTGACGCCATGCGCGGGCAGCTCGCCCAGTGGCAGGCCGCCGGCCTGCTGACTGAACTCGAGTTCGCCTGCCTGCTCGCGCCGATGCTGTACCAGGCGTGCTACACCAGCAACACCAGCGGCGTCTTTAAAGGCTTCCACAACGGCTGGGGCGGCCAGACAAAGACCGCGCTGTACCGAATACTTTCGGCGTTCCAACTCCAGCCCGCCGTGTTCCACGACAGCGGCCTCCCGAACGCTGTCTATCAATCGGACGCCGCCGCGCTTGCCCAAGCGCTCCGCGAGAAGGGCGAAGCTGTAGACATCGCGTATCTTGACCCGCCGTACAACCAGCACCCTTACGGCAGCAATTACCATGTGCTTAACACGCTGACGCTTTGGGACAAGCCGCCGCTGACCCCGCAGATTGAAGGCCGCAACAAAGCCGCCATCCGCGACGACTGGCGCACCGAGCGCCGCAGCGCCTACAATCACCGCGCCGCCGCCGCCGACGCCTACGACGCGCTGTTGTCGGCGCTTGACGCGAAGTTTATTCTTACCAGCTACAGCACCGACGGCACTATTCCCCTGCTGAGTTTAATCGCAGCCTGCCTGAGACGCGGCCACACCGAGATTGTCACGCAGGGGTACAAGCGCTACCGGGTCAGCCGCCAGCGTTATTCTCAAAAGCCGCTGAACGTCGAATTGGTACTGGTTGTGGATATGAGGAGAAGCCACCGGGGAGCCGGCGCGGAGGAGATTTGCGCCGATATCTTCAGCATGGAGAAGGCCGCATTAGAAGCCAGAGCAGAGAAAGCAAAAACGGCACCGACAGGCTTGTCGGCACCGCAGATTTTGCAGTGAGTGTATCCCAGAGTTTTAAGTCAGGTCAATCGTAATGTCGGCAGAGCGCGGCTTGGCCCGCAGGCCGCTCCCCTGCGGGTCGTAAAGAATACGCCAGCGGTCGAGAACGTCCCGGCCCAGCAGAGACGGCACTTCTTCCATTGCGGCATCGTAGGGCATAATATCTATTTCCAAATCGTAACCGTAAAGGGTGCGATCAGGATGGGAAAAGACGAGAATTGCGCGTTCGACAAAACTGTGGACGGTTCCGCCAACACCCGCGCACTCGCGGTCGCCTTCCAGCAAGTCGTAAGGAATGCCGACTTTTCCGGCATCGCTCGGCATCAATACCGAGGTATCGGCACCCGTGTCCATCAGAAACGAAACATCGCCCTGAATATCAAGCCGGGGCAGGATAATACGTCCTCCAATAAAAGGGCGGCCGGAACTCTCGCCAAAGCCTCCGATAATCATAAAATCATCCGGCGCGGGTTTTGGCTCATGTAGCGGATGACGGTATGTTCACGCGGGACTTGCAGAGCGTCCAGCTTGACGAGAAGCTGTTCCAAAGTGAGCGCATCTGCTTGAACTCTGCCGCCGTAGACCGCGATCCAGCGCTTAGGATACTGAGCCGAAAAGTCCCGATGCTTGGACGACAGCAGTTTCGTATCCCGGCGAAACTGCTGCATCTCGGCATCGAGACGCCGAGGATCGCCGATTATCTCGCGCAGGCCCCGCTCGTTGATCGTGTTATTCATCGTTTTCTCCTAGCGGCGGCGCAGGAAGGCAGGGATGTCTACGTCGTTGTCGGCGGCCTGGCGCTGGGGAGACGGCTCGGGGGCGGTCTGGACCGCTGCGCCTCGGCCCGTCTCGGCGGGGGCGGACGAAACGGCGGCGGCAGTGCGGGCGGGGGCGGTCAGCGGCGGGCGCTGGTCGAAGCCGGTAGCCAGCACGGTGATCCGCACTTCGTCTTTCATGTTCGGGTCCTGGACAATGCCGAAAATGATGTTGGCGTCCTCGGCGTCGGTCGCCTGCTGGATCAGCTCGGTGGCTTCATGGACTTCGGCCAGGGTCATGTCGGGGCCGCCGGTGATGTTGATCAGCGCGGCGCGGGCACCTTCAATGCTGGTTTCAAGCAGGGGTGACGCAATCGCGGCCTGGGCGGCGTCCACCGCCCGGTGATCGCCCGACGCGACCCCGATACCCATCAGCGCCGTGCCGGCGTTCAGCATGATCGCCCGGACATCGGCAAAGTCTACGTTGATGATGCCGGGAATGGTGATGATGTCTGAGATGCCCTGAACCCCCTGGCGCAAAACGTCGTCGGCTTCTTTGAACGCTTCCACCAGCGTCGCCCGCTTCTCGACCACGCCGAGCAGCCGGTCGTTCGGGATGATAATCACCGTGTCCACTTTGTCTTTGAGGTTGTCCACGCCCTCGTCGGCCAAACGGGAGCGGCGCGGGCCTTCGAATTTGAACGGCTTGGTGACCACGGCGACCGTCAAAATGCCGAGGTCTTTGGCGATCTCGGCGATGACCGGGGCCGAGCCGGTGCCGGTGCCGCCGCCCATGCCGGCGGTGATAAAGACCATGTCCGCGCCTTCCAGCGACTTTTTGATGTCGCTTTTGGACTCTTCGGCGGCATTGCGCCCGACTTCCGGGTTGCCGCCCGCGCCGAGACCGCGCGTCAGATTTTCGCCGAGCTGCAATTTGTAATCAGCGGCGGAAATGTCGAGCACCTGAATATCGGTGTTCATTGCAATAAATTCGACCCCGGTAAGGCCGGCGTCAATCATGCGGTTGACGGCATTGGTGCCGCCGCCGCCGCAGCCGATGACTTTGATCTTGGCGAACGGCGTGAGTTCCTCGCGGTATGCGACTGCCATAGAAAATTCGTCTCCCTTGAAAGCGTAAATAAATTCGTTTCTATAAGTGCAATCGTCTATAATACCGCAAATCGGAAAGAAGTGCAAACGCAAAACGTGTCTTACGCAACAGATTTTTTTGCATTGAACACTTCGTTTTCCCGCTCGGCCTGCCGCTCGTCCGCCCGCGCCGCCCGCAGCTCCGCCAAAGCCGCCCGCTCGTCGGCTTCCGTCGCCGCATCGGCCAGCGCATCGGCGGCTCTCATCTTCCGCAGCGCCGCTTGATCAATCCGATCCCAGAGCGCTATCTGCACCGGGTCTTTCGCTGAAGAAAGAAACAGCGGCGGCTCGCGCCGAGGCTCGCGATCATTCCAAGTGTTTTCAAGCTTTTTCAGCTTGACAATATGGTCGTAGGCATCTGCGGCTCCTTTAATATGAACCGGCAGTGACAGCATCCCGCTCTGCATCTGTTCGTTTTCGGGCACGAGCGAGATTTGCAGACCGAGCTTTTCGGCTTGCGAGTATAGCCAATCGTAAATTTCCTGGTAGCTGACTGTTTGGGGAGCAGGGCGCTCAAGTGTCACGGACATAAATGTTATCCTCTCCGCAGGATGTTACCAAGATGCGCGGAAGGCCCCGCCATTTATGGCTGGGGATGGATAGCGCAACGTCCTTCTTAGGACGTTATATTCGTGCTTTTGGGGTATAATCAAAGCATATAGATACAACCGTCACAGTAGAAAGCAAATGCGAAAGCGACTGCTCCTCAACGTGGTAACACACTGGTTTTTGCCTCCACTGCTTTCTTTGGTGAGCGAAGAACCTGAAGAGGAACAAGCAGGGTGTCTGGAGTTCTAATGCCTGTGTCCATTGTCATAAGAGTTGCCATCCGCAAGGGCTTGCCCTTGACGAAGAGTTAAATTGCAATGGGATAACATTGCATCGGTGTAAGACCGTAGAAGCCCCTGGATTTATCCACGGGGAGTTATCACCTACGATCCCTACGATGAAAGAAGCATCTTTCAGCGCGGTCTTCAGCGAAGGCATTTCGACTTCTGCTATGCTGACATAATCGGCAATCAAGCGCAGGTCGTACAAATCAGCCAGCCGGTGCGCCATGTCTTTGCGGCGGTCCTGCTTCAAAGTCGTCGGGGCCAAATGCCACAGCAAGTCCGGGGTCGCCTCATGGCTCCACGCTTCGCGGTCTTCCGGCGGCGTCATGCCATGATACAGAAGCAACGCCGTGACGGCCTGATACGCTGCATAATAAGCGCGGCTGGCCGCCGACCGCGCCTCCCCCTGCACGGCTAATGCCTGCGCGGCGGCGAGCGACCCCTGCGCCATCTGTAACCATCGTATCCAAGCGTCCATGCGTTTGCCTCGTGTGCTGAGATTATACCTGGTTTTGGAAACTTAGCCGCCGGTGACGCGGGCCATGACGCGGGCGAAGAAGC
Organism: Capsulimonadaceae bacterium; assembly: GCA_965246745.1. Classification (GTDB taxonomy): domain Bacteria; phylum Armatimonadota; class Armatimonadia; order Armatimonadales; family Capsulimonadaceae; genus JANXMY01. The sequence continues at coordinate 2,265,661 of OZ251980.1, read as the reverse complement.
GGTGGAACTTGCCGAGGAGGGTGTTTTCGTGCGCGAGCTGCCGGTGCTGCGAGTGGCGTGCGCCGTATTGGACCAATCCAATCGCGGTGGCGTAGATGGGGGAGCGGAGGTCGTCGGAAATGCCGTCGATCTCGCGCGGGGAGCCGAGGCGGGTGGGCATGCCGGTCACTTCGCGGCACAGCTCGGCGGCCCCGAGAAGCTGCGAGCCGCCGCCGGACAAGACAATCCCCGCAGGGAGCATGTTGTAGTAGCCGGACTTCAAAATCTCCTGGCGGACCATCAGAAACAATTCGTGCATGCGCGGCTCGACAATCTCGGCGAGGATCGAGCGCGGCAGAAGGCGCGGCTCGTCCGCGCCGAGGCTCAGCACTTCAAACAGCGCTTCGGGGTCCATGACCTCAGCGGTTGCGGCGGCCTGCTCGCGCTTGACCCGCTCGGACTCGTCAAACGATGCCCGCAGGCCGACCGAGATGTCGTGGGTCACATGGTTGCCGCCGACGGGAATAGCCGACGAATAGTAAATGTCGCCGTCCACAAAGATCGCAATATCGGTCGTGCCGCCGCCGATGTCGGCGATGCAGACGCCTAAATTCTTCTCGTCGGGCAGCAGCACCGACTCGGCGGTCGCAATCGGCTCCAGCACCGTGGCTTCAATGGTCAGCCCGGCTTTGTGGACACACTTGGCGACGTTTTGGAGAAATGTCACGGCCCCGGTGACGATGTGGGTCTCGACTTCGAGGCGCGTCCCGGACATGCCGACCGGATAGCGAATGCCGTTTTGGCCGTCAATCGAGTACGAGCGGGGGATGGCATGGATAATCTCGCGGTCGGGCGGCAGCACGATCACCCGGCTTTGGTCCTGAGCCCGCTCGACATCGTCGGTGGTAATTTCGCGGTTCGCGTGGGTAATCGCAATCACGCCGCGCGAGTTCAGCGACGCGACATGCTCGCCGGTCACGCCGACGACGACCCGGTAAATCTCGTAGCCGGACATGGCGCGGGCTTTTTCGACACTGTCCACAATCGCCTGAGCGGCGCTGTCAATGTCAATCACGACCCCTTTGCGGATGCCGTGCGAAAGCGCATTGCCGACTCCGACAATGCGGATGCGGCCCGGCTCCTCGAGTTCCGCGACAACGGTGCAGACCTTTGTCGTTCCAATATCCAGCCCGACGACGCAGTCCCTCGCCACCTCCTCTGCTCCCCTCACCCAATCCCAAAAATTACCGGCCCGAATGCCCCCTAGCCCCCAATAATAGGGGAATAGGGGGTCTTAATGCCGCTCGTGGCGGCCTTCCATCCAGTGCCGCCGAATAATAGACAAATTGACGAACATGCGCCCGCCGAGCGCCACCAGCGCGGCCAGGCCGAGCGGCTGCCCGAGCACATCCCCGAGGTACGCCAGAAACGCCGCCAGCAGCGTGTTCGCCACAAAGCCCGACACAAACACGTCGCTCTTGAACTTGCCTTCCGTGCCCGCCCGGATGCCGCCAATCAGCGAGTCCAGCCCGGCCAGCGCCGCCAGCGACAGATACTGCGCGTAGCGGGCCGGAAACTCCGCGCCCGACAAGTAAACCAGCCCAAAACCCAAAGCCCCCGCCAGCAGTGCAAACCAGCCCATCGGTTGTTCTACGCCCCCGCGCTTTTAGGCAGCGACGCCGACTTTTCAGGCGGCACCGGCAGGGCGAACTGCGGCTGAAGGACGCCGCCGGAAGCCGGAACAAGCAGGCGCTTGGCCGGCTGCACCGCGAACATGGCTTTGTCGTACTGCTTGATCTGGGCGGCGATCCCGCCGGGGATATTCAGCGCGGCTTCGAGGGTCGGCGGCTTGCCGATGGCTTTGATGACATAGGGCGGGGTTTGGGCCGTGTTGTTGATAAACACGGTCGGTCCCGCGCACCGGATCGGGGTCACCGCGCCGACCCGCTGGTCGTTGACCGAGATCGCTTCCGCGCCGGCGGCTTTCAGCTCGTTGACCACCTGGTTGATGTCGGTGTCGTGGATGATGTTGGGCGGCTGAACCCCCGGCGGCATGCCGCCGGGAAACGGCAGCTTGCTGTCGGACAGCGTCACTTCGACCCCCGGCCCCTGCACGGCGGTCAGGCAGGCGGCGAACTTGGCGGACTTCAAGTCCGCGCTCAGCGCCTGCATCTGCGCCGACGACGAGCTGACGCCGTTTTCATACTTGGCAATCTGCGCCTGCTGCGCTTTGTTGGTGCGCTGCAAGTCATCCACTTGCTTGAGCAGAATGCTGGAGGCGGTCACGGCAGACGTATGGGTCGCCGCCTGCTGGGTCCGCACAGACAAGGCCAGCATCGCGCCGAGAACGGCGCACAGCAGAAACAGCGTCGTCCACCACGTCCGGCGGTCCTGTTTCGGCAGTTGGTTCGGGTCAGGCTGGGTGTCCATAGGTGTTTAATAGGTATTTAATTGCTGATCAAATCGCTTGCCGAGGCGGCGTCGCCGGCGGGCCGGGCACGCCACACGGGCTGCTGCGGGCAGCTCACATCAATATAGGCCGCCCGCTGGGAAAGCGCCCCGCCGCCCGCCGACAGGGCGGCGGATGCCAGCGCGATTTTCCAGGGCAGCGAATCCGGCTGACCGAGCCGCACCTGCGGCCGGCCTCTGCTATTTAAGCACAAATTCAGGTTTTGGTCAACGGCGATTTTTGCGCCCCGCCACTGCGGGTCGGTATGGATCATCGCCAGCAGCCGGTAGGCATCGGGCAGCCACACGGCGGCAGGCAGCGGCTTCCCTAAAACCACCTCGCCCGGCAGCGCCGCCGGGGCGGCGTCAATCGCCGGCAGGCCGGGCACGGCGGCGTCCAAAACTTTGTACGGCACCCCTTTCGGGTCCAAAAGCCAGCGCTGCGTCCCCGACGCCAGCACGGCATAGGGCCGGCGCTCGGCGACGGTCAAAATCAGCGTGTCCGGCAGGCGAACCGACCGCGCGGCGTGGTCAATCACCGGGTCCGCCGCCAGGCGCTGGGTCAGCGGCTGCCGCAGCATCCAAAGCACATTGGTGTCGCTCGGCACCCTTGCTTCTTCAAACACCTGCTGCGGGGTCAAAGTTTCCGTGCCCCGCACCTCCACTTTGGTGACATGCAGCCCCGGCGCAAAGGCCAGCGCGGCGAGGTCGCCGAGGGCCAAAAGCACCGCCAAGCCTTGCAGCGCCTTGTTCCAGCTTCGCCGCCGCCGGTTGGCGCGAGGCCGGGGCGCTCCGGCGTGCTGATGCTTCGCGGGAACAGGCACGCCCCGGCTGTCGGTGAGCTTCAAATGGGTCCGCTTGTGCATGGGGGCATTATTCCAAAGCCAGCGCAATCAGCTTGTCGAGAAGCTGCGGGAATGAGATGTACGCGGCCTCCGCCGAGCGCGGCAGGAGGCTGGTCGGGGTCATGCCGGGAATGGTGTTGACTTCCAGCGTGTAAATCTCGTTTTTGTCCGTGACGATCATGTCGGTCCGGGACATGCCCCGGCAGCCCAGCGTTTGGTGGCAGAGTTTCGCAATCCGCCGGGCTTCTTGGGCGACGGCATCGGACACCCGCGCGGGGACAATCTCGTCGGTCGCCCCTGCCGTGTACTTGGCGGCGTAGTCGTAAAAGCCGCCGCTCGGGACAATCTCGACAATCGGCAGCACTTCGAGCGTGTCGTTGCCCAAAATCGGCACCGTGATCTCGGTTCCCGTAATAAACTGCTCGATCAGCACGGTGTCGTCGTACTGAAACGCAGTGACAATCGCGGCTTCCAGCGCGTCTTCAGCCTGCACCACTGTCATGCCGATGGTGGACCCCTGCGCGTTCGGCTTGACAATCACCGGCAAGTGCCACACTGTCCCGGACGGCGGCCGCTTGCCGCGCTTCAGTGCAAAATCGTTCGGCATCCGCACCCCGGCGGCGGAAAGCACGCGCTTCGCCATCGCTTTGTCCATCGCCAGAGCGCTCGCCAGCACCCCGCTGCCCGTGTAGCGAATGCCGAGCAAATCCAAGAGGCCCTGAAGGGTCCCGTCCTCGCCGCCTTTGCCGTGCAGCGCGATCACGGCGACAGCAGGCCGGTCCGCGCTGAGGGCGGCCAGCAGCGCGGGAACGTCGGCCGTGTCATGGGCCGCGACAGCGTACTTGCCTTCGTCCAATGCGCTCAAGATTTGTCGGCCTGTCGAGAGCGAGACTTCGCGCTCGGCGCTCGTGCCGCCCATCAAAACAGCGACTTTGAGTTTATCGTTCATTGTGTTTCCCGGCAGGAACCTACCCCGCCTCGTCCCTCGGCGATCCTCCCGAAGCGGGAAGGTGAAGAGGCAGTAAATAGAGGTAGTAAATATGGGCTTCGCCCTGAACTCCTTGTCCTCCCGCTTCGGGAGGACCCCTGCAAAGTAACTTGTTACAAAGCAAGGAGGTGGGTTATAACGCCAGCAGTCCTTCCCCCGCCGCGCGGATGTCACCCGCGCCGAGCGTTAACACCAAGTCGCCGGGGCGGACAAGGTCGGCCAGACGCGCAGGCAGGGCGGTCTTGTCGGCCACATACGTCACGCAGTCCGCGCCCCGGCGGTCGGCGGTCAGGGCGGCCAGGCCCGCGCCGGTGACACCTTCCATCGGCGACTCGCGGGCGAGAAAGATGTCGGTCAGGACCACGTGGTCGGCGGCGGCGAAGCTTTCGGCGAACTCGGTCTTGAAGTCGCGGGTGCGCGACGGCAGATGCGGCTGAAAGACGGCGACAATCCGGCGATCCCCGTAAGCGTGACGGGCGGCGGCGAGGGTCGCTTTGATCTCGGTCGGATGGTGCGCGTAGTCGTCAACGACGAGAATGTCCGTGGAAGTCGCGCCGACCCGCTCGAAGCGCCGCCCGGTGCCGGTGAAGCTCGCCAGGCCCAGGGCGATTTTCTCAAATGAGACGCCGAGGGTCAGGCCGACCGCGACCGCCGCCAGCGAGTTGGACACCGAGTGCAGGCCCGGCACGCCGAGCATCACCCGGCCCAGCGGGGTTCCATGCCAAACAGCGGTGTAACTCGGGGTCGCCGAGCCGAGGCACACGTCCACGGCGGTCAAGTCGGCGTCGGCCTCCGCCGCGTAAGTGACAATCGCCGGGGTCGGCTGCGTCCCGCGCAATTCCGTTAAAAGGGCCGGGATATTCGGGTCCGACGCGCAGACAATCGCCGTGCCCGAAACCTGCGCCAGAAACCGGCGAAACGACCGCAGGACATTGGCGAAGTCGCCGTAATAATCCAAATGGTCGGCTTCGATATTGGTGACGACAGCGATTTTCGGCTTCAAGTCTAAAAACGAATCGTAGGCTTCGCAGGCTTCGGCAAGAAACACGTCCGAGCCGCCGAGCCGGGCATTGCCGCCGTAAGCCGGCAGGTCGCCGCCGATCAGCACGGTCGGGTCCAGGCCCCCGGCTTCCAGCACCAGCGCGGTCATGCCGGTCGTGGTCGTCTTGCCGTGCGTGCCGGTGATCGCGACGGAGTTTTCATGGCGGGCCATCAGCCGCCCGAGCATCTCCGAGCGCGAGATGACGGGCAGATTTTTTTCCCGCGCGGCCGCCACTTCCGGGTTGTCTTTTTTCACCGCCGCCGAGACAACCACCAGGGTCGCGCCGTTGAGGTTGGCCGCCGCATGGCCCGCGCGGGCGTCAATCCCCGACTCGGAGCGCAGCGCGGCCAGGGTCGCCGACTCGCGGGCATCCGACCCGCTGACGTGCCGGCCCTGCCGGGCCAGCACCCGCGCCAGGCCGCTCATGCCTGCGCCTCCAATTCCGACAAAATGAATGCGTTCGGTTTCAATGCTCTCGCTCACGACGTTCTTGCTGTTCTCCCAAGTTTTTTGCACGGCACCGTGCTGAAGGCTATTGTACCCTAAGAGGCATTCCATCCCGCTGCCCCGCCAGCGCCAAAAGGGCATCGGCCAGGTCAAACGCCGCGTTCGGGGTCGCCAGCGCCAGCGCCGCCGCCCCCATTGCCGCCAGCCGCGCGGGGTCGGCCAGCAGGGCCGAAATCTCGGCGAGCAGGCGCGGGCCGGACAAGTCCCGGCTCGGCAGCAGGGCCGCCGCCCCGATGTCCGCCGAGCGCTTGGCGTTGCGGGTCTGCTCGTCGCCGCCGGTCGGCACCAGCGGGATAAACAGCGCAGGCTTGCCCTGCGCCGCCGCTTCGGTGACGGTCCCCGCGCCGCTGCGCCCGGCAATCAAATCGCACAGCGCGAACACGTCGCCGATCTCATCCCCGACAAACGGCACAACCCAGTAGCGCCTCTGCAAGCCCGCCGGCAGGGCCGCGCGGACCGACGCCATTTTCTCGCCGTCGGCCCGCCCGCATTGATGCACGACCCGGCAGTTCTCTAAAAGCCCCGGCAGGCAGTCTTCCACCGCTTGATTGATGCTTTTCGCCCCTAAAGCGCCGCCCGTGACATAAACCGTCGGCAGATGGCTTTCGGCGGGGTCGAAGCCGAAGCGCTCCACCGCCCGGCCCTTGTCGCCGCCGAAAATCACCGGCCGCACCGGGTTCCCGGTTACAAATGTCTTATGGCGCAAATTGGGCGGCAATTCTTGGGCCGCGCCCTCAAATGTCAGCGCAATGCGCGACGCGAACCGGGCGGCGATTTTATTGGCGAGGCCAATCTGCACGGTCTGCTCGTGAATCAGCACCGGATAGCCTAGCAATCCCGCCGCAATCACCGTCGGCACGGACACATAGCCGCCGGTGGCAAGCACGGCGTCGGGCCGGAACCGCCGCACTTCGGCGATGGCCTGCGCGATGCCGACCGGGACCCGCAGGGCGTCCGTGAAGTTTTTGACCGTCAGCAGGCCGCGCACCGATGCCGCCCGGCGCAGCTTGCCGCTTTCGACCCCGACAAACGGAATGCCGGCGGCTTCGGCCAGGCCCTGCTCGACCCCGTGCCGGCTGCCGATAAAGCGGAACTCGGGGGTCCAGTCCGCCCCGGCGGCCCGCGCCCGGACAGCCTCGGCAGTCGCCAGCGCCGCGGACACATGCCCGCCGGTGCCGCCGCCGGTCAGAAGGAGTTTCAAGAACCTACCCCCGGTCCCGGCGCGACTCATCCGAGCGCGACTTGTCCAAACGCCGCACCGACGATGGGCGCGGAACAATAGCAGGGGCGTCGCTGCCCCGGTCCCAGCGGCGGTTCCAGTCGTCCTCGCCGGGCGTCGGCGCGTGCTTCTGCGCCCCCTCGGGACCGTCGGGGTGACTTGAGATGTTCAGGAGAATGCCGATGCCGAGCAGCATCAAAACGAGCGACGAGCCGCCCGACGAGATAAACGGCAGGGGAACACCGGTGTCGGGAATGGACGCCGTCGCGACCGCCATGTTGATCAGCGCTTGGACACTGATCAATGCCGTGATGCCCGCCGCCAGCAGCGCTCCGAACGGGTCGCGGGTGCCGTAGGCAATCGCAAAGCCGCGAGCCGCCACAAATAAAAACAGCGCCACCAGCCCGAGCGTCCCGACCAGGCCCCATTCTTCGGCAATCACCGGAAAAATAAAGTCCGTGCGCGGCTCCGGGATAAACAGCTTTTCCCGGCCTTCGCCGAGGCCCATGCCGGTCACGCCCCCCGAGCCGAGCGCAATCAGCGCATGCCACACTTGGTACCCCGTGTGGTACTGATCGGCTTTCGGGTCCAGAAACGCCGTGATCCGCCGCGCCCGGTACGGCTCGAGCGCCACAAACCCGGCCACCAGCACCGCCGCCCCGCCGAGCAGCGCTCCGAGGTGGGCAGGCCGCGCCCCGGCGAGAAACAGCATAATCAGCCCGGTGGTCGCCAGCACCAGCGCCGTCCCGAGGTCAGGCTCTTTGGCAATCAGCGCGGCCAGCAGCCCGATCATCAGCAGGGGCGGCACCAGGCCCTCTTTCGGGCGCGTCTTGATTTTGAGGCTCCCCGCCAGCACCCGCGCCAGGTACAGCACGGCGGCGAGCTTGGCGACTTCCGACGGCTGAAAGCGCACCGCCCCGTGCCCGAGCCAGCGCCGCGCCCCGTTGACTGCAATCCCGACATGCGGCACCAGCACGGCGACCAGCATTAAAATCGCCAGCGCGACCGCAATCACGGCGGCTTTTTTCCAGTGCCAGTAAGGAAGACGGCTGGCCCCCCACAGCGCCAGCAGCCCGAAGCCGGCCCACGCCATCTGCGTTTTGACAAAGTGAAACGAGTCCCCGTGCAGCTTTTCCACGGCGACGGCATAGGACGCATCGTACACCGAGACAATCCCGATGCCGAGCAGGAGAAAGGTCATCCACAGCAGCAGCTTATCCATCGGCTGCCGCTGCGCGATGACCAGCGCCGCCTGCGCTTTGGCGGACTGCGACTTGGACGCGTAGGTATAAGGTGGATTAGTGGCGCTCATAATGGGTTAGTGATCGTAAATTGGTCGTTGCTGTCGGCGGCAGGAATAAGGCACAAGAGCGCGGGAAGAAGCGAGGGAATAAATTCCTCTATGCCTTCGGCATTACTTCGTATCTGCTGAATGGCATCCTTCGGATGTAAGAATTGCAAGCATAAATAAGAATTGCAAGCATAGACGGGTCTGTCGTCCGAAGGACGTAATTCAGCGAGTGAAGTTTACTTCCTCGCTCATTCCCTCGCTTCTTCCCGCGCTCTTACACCCCGCTCTTTGCTGGTATTCACCCCCGCACCGCCCGCTTGAACTGCTCGCCCCGGTCCTCGAAATCGGTGAACATGTCAAACGACTTGCACGCCGGGGCCAGCAGCACCGTGTCGCCCGGCCCGGCAAGTTCCGCCGCCGCCGCGACGGCATCAATCAGCGTCCCGGCTCGGTGGACGTTCTCATACCCCGCCGCCCGCGCGGCGCGTTCGAAATCCGGGGCAGACTGCCCAATCAGCACCAGCGCTTTGACGTTATTCTTAACTACGGCATCGGCCAGCGTCCGCACGTCGCCGCCCTGAAAAACGCCGCCCGCGATGACCACCTTCGGCTCCGGCAGCGCTCCCAGCGACTTTTCGAAGGCGTCTGCGTTGGTGCACATGGAATTGTTGACATAGCGCACCCCGTCAATCGTGTCTACATATTCCAGCCGATGCACCACGCCCGTAAACGTCGTCGCGACTTGCCGGATGGGTTCATCTGCGACACCAAAAGCATGAGCCATTTCCGCCGCCGCCGAAATGTTAAGCAAATTGTGTCTACCAGGCAGCTTGACCTCAGCCTCTGTGCAAATCAGGTGTATTCTCTCTGGCTTCCATGCGCCGTATTCAACCCTGACCGTATAGTCAGGGGTCTGGCCCCACAAGCCAAAACTGTGCGTGCGGTGTGGCATTTTGTGCTTGTCAGCCTCTTGAAACAGGTTATACTTTTCCATGTCACTGACTATTGCGACATCATCTTCCGTCTGGTTCTCAAAGATGCGCCATTTAGCAACCACATACTCATCCCAGGGCTGACGGTCGCCGTGGTCGGGCGAGATGTTCAGCAGCGCCGCCACTTTCGGGCGGAATGTGGAAATCCACTCAAGCTGGAACGACGAAATCTCGGCGACAATGGCGGCGTCGGGCGGGGCGGCATACGCCGCCTCAATCAGCGGAAGGGCGATGTCCCCCGCCGCGATATTACCAGCGACATACGTGTTGATCCCGGCGGCCTTCAGCATCTCGCCGAGCAGCAGCGTCGTCGTCGTCTTGCCGTTGGTCCCCGTAATCGCGAGGATCGGCGCACGGGCGATGCGGTACGCGGCTTCAATCTCGCCGAGCACAGGGATGCCGGCGGCGACGGCCTCTTGCAGCACCGGCGCGTTTTTCCGAACGCCGGGGCTGGTGACGATGTAGTCTAAGACGCTGTAATCGAGCGGTGCGCCGCCGAGGATCGGCGTCAGGCCCAGCGCGGCGAGTTCGGGCAGCGCGGCGGCGAGGCCCTCGGCGGGCTTGCTGTCCCACGGGATCACGGTCGCGCCGAGCGCGGTCAGCACCCGGCAGCAGGCCAGGCCGCTCCGGGCGAGGCCGACGACCGCGATGGTTTTGTGGTTGAATTCGGTGTCCATAACGCACAACTTTATTCGTAGGGGCGCTGCTTGCCGCGCCCTTCCCATATACGTCCCGAACGGCATACAGAGGGCGCGGCAAGCACAGAGGGCGCAGCAAGCAGCGCCCCTACGTTAAATCCCGGCAATCGGAGTCGGCTCACAGCCACACGCAGACCCACGGGGCCAGCACCAGGCCCAGCACAAGCGCGAGAATGCCGACAATCCAGAAGCGGGCGACGACCTGCGTTTCGGCCCAGCCGGACAGCTCGAAATGGTGATGAATGGGCGTCATCTTAAACACCCGCCGCCCATTCGGCTTGCCGCCCGTCGCTTTGAACACGGCCACTTGGATCATCACGCTCAGCGTTTCCATCAAAAAAACAACGGCGAACAGCAGCAGCAAACTCTCTTGCTTGCCGATGAGGGCCAGCGCGGCGAAGCTCGATCCCAATGCCAGCGATCCCGTGTCGCCCATGAACACTTTGGCCGGGTGGGCATTAAACCACAAAAAGCCGAGGCACGCGCCCGCCAGGGTCAGGGCAAAGACCGGCAACTGACCGAACTGCGGGTGCAGGGTCAGCGCGAGGCCGAGCAGCGTGAAAATGGACAAGCCGCCCGCCAGGCCGTCCAACCCGTCGGTCAAGTTCGCAGCGTTGGACATGCCGATCAGCAGCAAAAACGCCAGAACATAGTACGCATAGCCCAAATCCACATGCTGCGTCCGCCACAGCCAGACTTGGGTGGTAAACTCGGCCTGCGCCGTAAGATACAGCCAGCCGACAAACACCAGCGCAATGAGGACCTGCCCGGCCAGCTTTTGCCGGGCCAGCAGGCCGAGCGACTTGCCGCGCCGGGCTTTCAGAAAATCATCCAAAAAGCCGAGCGCGGCGTGGGCCAGAAAGACCAGCAGCACGGCAATCAGCGCCGGGCTGACCGGGCGCAGGCTCGGCACGAAAGCGACGCCGAGGCCGAGGGTGACGACCAGGCTGAGGGCGATGAGCAGGCCGCCCATGGTCGGCGTCCCCTGCTTCGCCTGGTGCCCCGGCACCATTTCATTGATGTTCTGCCCGAACTTCAGGACGCGCAGAAAGTCAATCGTGCGCGGGCCGAGAACAACGGCAATCGCAAACGCCGCAAGAAAGCCGGCCAGGGCATACGGGTCAAGACGGCTCATGCGCGGGCCTCCAGCGCCGCCGCAATCCGCTCCATCGCCAGCGCCCGCGAGCCTTTGACCAGCACGGCGTCGCCGGGCAGAAGCGTCAGGGTTTGTGCAAATGCGGCGGCGGCGGCGCTGTCGGCGAAGCGCTCCGTCGCGCCGGGGATCAGCGCGGCCAGCTCGCCGACCGTATACAGGGCGTCCAGGCCGCCGAGATTCTCGATCACTGCGCCCAGCTCGCGGTGGGCGGCTTCGGCCTGCGCTCCCAGCTCGCGCATGTCGCCGAGGAAGGCGATACGCCCTTTGTACCCGGCCAGCGTTTGCAGAGCGGCGGCGACCGACGCCGGGCCGGCATTGTACGCATCGTTTAAAAGCGTTCCGCCCCAGCTTGTTTGGACGACATTCATTCGCATCGGCGGCGGCGCGTAGGCTTGGAGCGCGGCGGCGGCGGCGGGGAGCGAAACGCCGAGCGCTTCGGCAGTCGTCAGCGCCGCCAGGGCGTTGCCGATGTCGTGGCGCGACACGCTGCCGATCTCGACGGGAAAGCCGCGCACGGTGAACTGCCAGCCGCGCTCGGTCTGCCGGGCGTCTTCCGCCGTACCGTAGGTCAGAACGCGGGCCTTTGTCTTTGCCGACAAGCGCGGGAAATACGGGTCGGCGGCGTTCAGCACGGCCAGGCCGCCTTCGGGCAGAGCTTCCAACAGCTCAGCTTTGGCATCGGCGATGGCGTCCCGCGAGCCTAATAATTCCAAGTGATTGTCGCCGATGACTGTCAAAACGCCGACTGTCGGGCGGGCGATGCCGCACAGGTACGCAATCTGGCCGGCCCCGCGCATGCCCATCTCCACCACAGCGGCTTTGTGCTCGGGCGCGAGCTGCAAAAGCGCTTTCGGGACGCCGGTTTCGTTGTTCTGACTCGCCGCCGTCTTTAAAACCGGGCCGAGCGGGGACAGCGCCAGGGCCAGCATCTCTTTGACGGTGGTTTTGCCGACACTGCCCGTCACGCCGACGACGGGAATATCGAAGCGGTCGCGCCGGTGCCGGGCCAACAAGCCATACGCGACCTGCGTGTCGGGAACCCGCAGGACGGGAAGACTCGGGGACGCCACCACATTCTGCGAGACAACTAGGCCCGCCGCGCCGGCCCGCAGCGCGGCGGCGACGTGCTGATGACCGTCGGTCTGCGGCCCGGTCAGCGCGACAAACAAGTCGCCGGGCGCAAGCGTTCGCGTGTCGGTCGAGACGCCCGCAAAGACAACCCGGTCGCCGCCGTTCGGGACGCCGTAATCCAGCGCCGCATACACATCGCGCAGGGTCAGGGACATGACGCCAGCGCCTCCCGCGCGACTTGGCGGTCGTCAAACGGAATGGTTTTGCCTGCCGCCGTCTGCCCGGTTTCGTGGCCTTTGCCGGCGATGACAATCAAGTCGCCGGGCTGCGCCAGCTCGCACAGGGCGGCGTGAATCGCAGCCTGCCGGTCCGGCTCGGTCAGGACGCTCGGGTTTGTCCCGCCGCCGCTGATCCCCGCCAAAATATCGGCGATGATCGCATCGGGGTTCTCCGAGCGCGGGTTGTCCGAAGTCAAAATCGTAAGGTCGGCCCGCTCCGCCGAGATGCGGCCCATGAGGGGGCGCTTCAGCGGGTCGCGGTCGCCGCCGCAGCCGAACACGCAGACCAGCCGCTTCGGGTTCAAAGCGCGGGCGGAGTTTAAAACGTTCTCGAGGCCGTCGGGGCTGTGCGCGTAGTCCACCACCACCGTGAAGTCTTTGCCGGGCGACGGCACCAATTCAAAGCGGCCCGGCACGCCGGCCAGGGCTTCGAGGCCGTTGACGATGGCATTGACGGGAACGCGGCGCAGCAGGGCGACGCCGACGGCGGCCAGGGCATTGGCGACTTGAAACAGGCCGCCCATTTGCAGCTCCACGGCAAAAGTCACCGGGCTGCCCTGCGGCGGCTGATAGGTCACAGTGAACCGCGTGCCGTCCGGCCGGGCTTCGTCTACCACGGCGCGGAGCGGAGCATCGGGGTCGCGCAGGGCATAGCGCAGCACGGTCCGCCCGGCGGCTTCCAGCGTTTCGGCGATCCGCAGGCCGTAAGGATCGTCGGCATTGACTACCGCGCTGAACGTTTTTTGCGGAAACGCCGCCGGGTACTCGGTGAATAGCTTCAGCTTTTCAGCGAAGTACGCTTCCATCGTCCCGTGGGCGTCGAGATGGTCCTGGGTTAAGTTGGTGAACACGCCGGTATCAAACGCGCACTCGGCGGTCCGCTCCATCAAAATGCCCTGCGACGAGACTTCCATGACGCAGCGCTTGACGCCTGCGCCGGCCATGCCGGCGAACAAGCGCTGCAAATCAGGCGCTTCCGGGGTCGTTCGGTCGAGCGGGACCGATTTGCCGCCGATCATCGCTCCGATAGTTCCAATCAGCCCCGTCCGCTCGCCGAGCGTCCGAAAGATGCTTTCGATCATAAACGCCGTGGTCGTTTTGCCGTTGGTGCCGGTGACGCCGATTAAATCCAGTTTTTCAGATGGACGGCCATAAAACTCCGCCGACAGAAACGGCAGGATCGCGCGGGTGCTCGGCACCACAATGGTCGGCAGGCCATGAGCGCCGTACCACCCGGCCCGGTCGGCATGGATCATCAGCGCCGACGCGCCTTTGTTGAGCGCCTGGGCGATAAAGTCATGGCCGTCGGATTTCGCCCCGCGCAGGGCGACAAACAGTGCGCCGGGGGTGACGGTGCGCGAGTCGTAGGCGATTTCGCCGACTTCGGCATCCGCCCCCTGCCGCTGTGCGCCGGGGATAAGCTGAACGATTTCGCTGAGTTTCATGAGTTATTGTCGCACGGCTTCGATGACGGCAGGGCCGATTTTGCGCGGGCTTTTGCGCGAGCGGGCGGAACGCGCCACGGATTGAAAAGCCACGGATTGAAATCCGAGGCTGGGATAAACCAGCGTCGCGGCGACGCGGGAATGAAACGACACGGCGCCGTCATCTCGGCGTTTTGTGTCGCTTCGACACGGGTTTGTCCGAGCCTCGGATTTCAATCCGTGGCTGTTCAATCCGTGGCACGTTCCGTGGCGGACTGCCTCATCCCGCGCTATTGCCGATGCGCCGCTCGCGCTATCGCCGATGCGCCGCCCACGCTATCGCCGATGCGCCGCCCGCGCCGACGCCGTGCGCTTTCCGTGATCGTCCCAATCGGGGCGGCCCGGCGCGTCGGGCACAATCTGCATTTGCAGCATCGCCGCGCGGGCGATGTTGTGGACCACCGGGGCGGCGACCGACGCGCCCCAGTGGACGCCCTGCGGCTCGAACACGGCGCACAAAATCACCAACCGGGGGCGGGACAGCGGGTACAGGCCGCAGAACGACGCCACAAAATGACCGTTTTCGTAGCCGTGCCGCCCCGCGACCTGCGCCGAGCCGGTTTTGCCGCCGACCGTGAAATCGGCGATCTGCGCGGGCTTGCCGGTGCCGGACTCGACCACCGTGCCGAGCATCGAGCGGACCGCCGCCGCGACTTCGGGACTGACGACCCGGCGGACGGCTTCCGGCGCGACCGGGGTTTCCACTCCGTCCCTTCGAACGGCCTTGACAATATGCGGGCGCATCAGCGTCCCGCCGTTGGCGATGGCGGCGTAGGCCGCCGCGAGCTGCAAGGGGGTCAGCGAGATGCCCTGGCCGAACGAGATGTTGGCAAGCTGAATCTTCGACCAGCCGGTCCCGCCGGTGAGCCGATTGGGCGCGGCGGGCGCACGCAGATGCGATTTTTGCTCGCCGGGCAGGCCCGAGCCGGGGCAGTCGAGAAAGCCGAACTTTTGCTCGTAGTCGTAGAGGCGCGGCGCACCCAGCCGAAGGCCGAATTGGGCCATGCCGACATTCGACGATACCCGCAGGACACCGCGCAGGTTCTGCGAGCCTAAATTGCTCGTCAGCGCGTCCTGGGCTTCGTGGATCGTATGCTTGCCGAGCTTGAGGGTCGGGCTGCAATACACATACGAGTCCTGCATGCTCAGTCCCTGCTCCGACAACACCGCCGCCGCCGTGATGGTTTTCAGCGTGGACCCCGGCTCGTACAGGTCGGACACGGCCCCGTTGCGCCAGCGGGCGGCCCACGCCAGCGCGTCGGCTTTCGACAGCCGGCCCGCCGGGCGCGGCCGGTTCGGGTTATACGACGGCAGGGCGGACAGGGCCAAAATCTCGCCGGTCTGCGGGTCCAGGACCACCACGACCCCGTGGTCTGCATGGTGCGCGGCGACCCCGCGTGCCAGCTCGGTGTCGGCGACTTGCTGCAAGCGCTGATCCAGGGTCGTCACCAGGTCGCCGCCGTTTTCGGCTTCCACCAGGTGCCGGGTCGTGCCGGGAAGAAAGCGGCCGCTCGGGTCCACTTCCGCGACAATTTTGCCGTCGCGCCCGCGCAGGATTTCGTCCTGGCTGCGCTCCAGCCCTTCCGTCCCGGCTCCGTCGCGGTCGGTGAAGCCGAGCACCGTCGCCGCCAGCGCGTTGTCGGGATACGACCGGCAGGTGTCGGGCACGACATAAATCCCCACCAGGCCGGTTTTTTTAATCGCCGCCGTCAGCACCGCCACCGGCGGGGTCAGCGTTCCGGGCACGGGCAGATGGCGCTTGAGGAGCACATAATGGACATGCGCCGAGCGCGGGGTCAAAAGTTTTTGCAGGCGGGCCGGGTCTTCGCCGACAATCGGCGCCAGCCGGACAGCGGCGGCGGCCGGGTCGGAGACTTCCTGCGGGTCGGCATAAATCGCCGCCGCCGGGACATTGGCGGCCAGCACCCTGCCGTCGCGGTCTAAAATCAAGCCGCGCCCGGCCGGCAGCAGGCTTTTGGAGACCCGGTACGCGTCGGCCTGCCCCTGGAAATAGGTGTGCCGGGCGACCTGAAGATACACCAGCCGGCCGGCCAGCAGCAGGTACAGCCCGGCGATCAAGACAAACAGCCCCGTCGCGCGGGACTTAATCACCGAAAGATGCTGCTGCCCGGCTGTTTTCGGCCCGGTTGTTCTCGGCCCGGCTGTGTTGCGTTGTCCCACCGCTGCCCCCCCGCTCGCCGCCCGGCGTATTTTTGATGTAGCTGACCGGAGTGCGTCCGCGCGGCATCATGCCCTGCGCCGCTGCTGCCGCGAGAATGCGCTGCGGGCTTTGAAGCGAGTTGCGCTCGGCTTCTAAAAGCTGAAAGCGAAGCTGGGAGCGGCGCAGCTCGGCGCGGGCCGAGGCTTGGGCGATCCCAAGCTGAGTGACCTGAGCGTAAGCGGCCAGGTACAGCAGAAACAAGGCGCAGACCACCCCGAGGCAGACTGTCGCCAGGCCCATCAAGCGCATCTCCGCCCGGCTTAAACGGCTCGACCGGGCAGACGGCAGGGCGCGGCGCAGCGTCGCGCCGTCGCTCGGCGGGCGCGTCTGCTCCCGTGCGTGCTCCCGCGCCGGCGCATGGCTTTGGGCCGGCGGGGTCTTGCGGGCGGGCCGTGCGGACGTGCCGGGACGCGCCGTTTCAAATCGGCGCGTCCGGGGAGAAATCGGCGGCATTCTCGTGTCCAGCATCGCGTTTCCTTTGGGGGCCGATCAACAACACTTCAACAACACTTCAATAAATCTTCAGTAAATCTTTCGCACGGCCCGCAGGCGGGCGGACCGCGCACGCGGGTTTGCAGCCACCTCGGCAGCGCTCGGCTCGGCGGGCTTGCGGGTCAGCAGTGCGGCAACCGCCGCCGGCGGCGTTCCATAAACGGCATCGCCGGGGCCGCGTCCCGAGAACTCCGCAAAGCGCTGCTTGACAATCCGGTCTTCCAGCGAATGATAGGTCAGCACGGCTAAGACCCCGTTCGGCGCGAGGCGGCGAACGGCGGCGTCCAGCGCGGCCCCTAAAATCTCCAGCTCGCCGTTGACCGCAATGCGGAGCGCTTGAAAGGTCCGGGTCGCGGCATGCTTGTCGTCGGGCCGCGCTTTGACGGGAATGGCGGCGTGGACCGTTTCCACAAGCTGCCCGACCGTTTGAAACGGGGCTTTTTGACGCCGCTCCACGGCGATGCGGGCGATCCGCGCCGCCCAGTGCTCATCGGAATTGCTGCGGATCAGCACCGACAATTCCCGCTCGCCGAGCGTGTTCAGCAGGTCCGCCGCCGTTGCGCCCCCGCCCTCGGGGTCCATCCGCATATCAAGACGCGCGGCCGGGTCTTTAAACGAAAACCCACGCTCCGGGGTATCCAGTTGGTGCGACGACACGCCGAGGTCAAACAACACGCCGCTGACTGAAGCAATGCCAAGCGTGTCTAAAACCGACTCTAGCGCATCAAAGCGGGCCTGCACCGGGGTAAACGCCGCGCCGAACCGGGCCAGCCGCGCCCCGGCGGCGGTCAGCGCGTCGCGGTCCCGGTCCACGCCGACCAAGCGCCCGCCGGGCAGGGTCCGCTCCAAAATCGCCTCGGCATGCCCGCCCCCGCCGAGCGTGCCGTCGAGAAACATCCCGCCCGGCTGCGGGTCCAGCGCCGCCAGCGTTTCCGCCGCCATCACCGGCACATGGTAGGTGAGACTTCCCCGCCCCAATTCTGGGGAGCCGGAAAAGACGAGTTTTTTGCCGTCCGTTTCTTCTGCGTCCGCTGCTTCTGCGTCTGGCTCCCCAGAGTTGGGGCGGGGGGGCTTCTTCATGCGATCCCAAGCTCGCGGGCGGACTCCGTAATCATTTCGGCGGTAAGCTGATCATTATACGCTTCCCACGACTGGCTGCTCCAGATTTCGATCCGGCTGCCGGTGCCGACAATCACCACTTCGTCGAGCAGAGCGATTTTGGCGTATTCCCGCAGCTTGACGGGGATAGCGACCCGGCCCTGGCTGTCGGCGTTCAGCTCCGACGACGTAAAAAAGCGCTGCAAGCGCATGGTGTGCTCGTCAAGCTGCCGCTGCCGGGACAGCGTTTCGCTGAGGTCTTTGTATGCCGCTTCGGTGTAAACAAACAAACAGCCGCCGAGTCCTTTGGTCATGTAAAAGCGCTCGCCGAGCGACGAGCGGAATTTGGTGGGGATGATCACCCGGCCTTTATCGTCTACGCTGTGATCGAATTCGCCCTGGAAAATCACTTTTTCCCCACTCAGTTACCACTGGCCGCCACTTGGATACAACTATACGGCATGACAGCGCACTTTGTCAAGAGGCGCACGGATTTTTTGCGGCATTTTTGCGGGGATTTTTGCGGGGAAACGCGCTACATCTGGGAGGCTCGCGGCAAATTGTCCTAAATATAGCCGCGCACATCGGGTTGCGGGCGATATGTGCGCCGGAACACCGAAATTCAGAGTTTGGGAGCCGCCTCCACTTTGCGCCCCGCACGGCAGGCGCAAAAAAGCGCCCGCGCAGAGCAATCTCTGCGCGGGCGCGGCTGCGTATCTGCAAGGAACGAGCGTGGGCAGGAAATCAGTGGCTTCCCGTCACGGCCGTCTGCGCCCGCTCGATCTGGCGGCGGCGCTGGCGCTGGATTTGCAGCGGCTGTAAGTCCACACACATCACGGTCAGCGGCAGGCCGATCTCGGTGAACGCTTTGCGGAGGCGCGGGATCAGCGTGTGCTCGACAAAGTCGGCGTAGACTTCGTTGTAGTTGTACGTTTCCACAGCGACGGTCCACTTGACTCCCTGGCCGCGCTCGCCCGCCGGGTAGTAAAAGACATTCGGCCCGGTGCCGGTGCTCCATTCCAGAAACGCTTTCGCCGCCCCATGCGCTTTCCACGCCTCGGCCTTCGCCCGCAGCGTGTCCATGTCAAACGACGGTTCCTCGTGCAGCTTTCGCTCCATAAATGTCCAAGTCTCCTTGTCGGCAGAAAATATGTCGGCTCTTGGCTGTATTGTAGCACACGGCGAGGCGGAAACGAACGTGAAAGAGCGGGAATAACGAGGGTGCGATGATTGCGCGGGCGTGATTATGATTGCGCGGGCGTTGATTGTTGCGAGGGCGTTGATTGTTGCGCGGGCGTGTGCGGTAACGGGGGCGTTGATTATTACGAGGGCGTGATGTACGAGGGCGTGAACGCCCTCGCTGGGGAGCGCGGACGCTAAGGTCCCGCCTGCGCGGGACAAGAATAGGACAAGAATAGGACCAATCAATCGAACTCTTCCGCCACGCAGGTGGCGGCTTGGCGTCCGCGCCCCCCAGCGAGGGCGTTCACGCCCTCGTATACAATCAACGCCCTCATACACATAAACGCCCTTGTTACCAGCGCCCTCGGGACCTGCCGAACATCAACTGTCGGAAGGCTTAGCGGCCAGCATGGCGGCGTACACGTCGCGCTTGGAGACTTTCAAGTCCGCGCTGACCTGCCGCACGGCGTCGCGCTCGGACAGGCCCGACGCCAGCGCGGCGGCGAGGGCTTCGGGTACGGTCGGCGGCTCGGCGGCAGAGACCGCCTCGGCGGAAAGCTCGCCGTCGTCGCTGTCGCCGGGCAGGCCCTGAACCACCACTGTGATCTCGCCCCGCGCGGCGGTCCGGGCGAAATGCGCGGACACGTCGGCCAGCGTTCCGCGCACAAACTCCTCGAACTTTTTGGTCAGCTCGCGCCCCACTGCCGCCGGACGCTCGGGGCCGAACGCCGCCGCCATCTCCCCTAGCGTTTCGGCGATGCGCTGAGGCGATTCGTAGAAAATCAGCGTCCGCGTCTCGGCGCGGGCCAGGGCGGCGAGCTTCGCCCGGCGCGGACCTTTGGTGCGCGGCAGGAAGCCTTCAAACGCAAACCGGGCGGGCGGAAGCCCGCTGCCGACCAGGGCGCAAAGCGCGGCGCTTGCGCCGGGAATGGGAACAACGGGGACGCTCGCCGCCAGCGCGGCTCGGACCAGCTCGACGCCGGGGTCGGACACGCCGGGCGTGCCGGCGTCGGTGACAAGCGCGATGGTTTTGCCGCCCTCGGTCATCTGCCGGACCAAATTCTCGGCCCGGCCGGCGTCGGAATGCTGATGGTACGCGACCAGCGGGGTCGCGATGGCGAAGTGGGACAGCAGCATGCGGGTATGGCGCGTGTCTTCGGCGGCCACCAGGTCGGCTTCCTTCAAAAGCCGCAGGGCGCGAAGGGTGATGTCTTCAAGGTTGCCGATGGGCGTGGAAACGATGTAAAGGGTTCCGGGCATGAGCGTGTTGGAAAGAAAATTGGGGGCGTTTGTGTGTGCGAGGGCGTAAATATAACGAGGGCGCGGACGCCAAGCTGCCGAGGGTAAAGCAGAGGAGTTCAGTGTAAGATTAAAAGATTTCGCCGGTTTCCTCGGCGTCGGGCCAGAGTTCGCCGTCGGCGTGGTGCTGTTTTTGGTTTTGGATGTAGTTAATAACGCGGCGGCGATGGCTGCGGCTGACGGAAAAGCAGCCGTAACTGCCCTGCCAGGCGAACCACTGTCCGGGCCGCAGCGTGTCCGAAACAAAGCGCGACGAGCCGCCTTTCACATGGTTCATCAATCCGGCCGCCGTGGTTGTGTTATGCCCCAGCACCAGCAGATGCACATGGTCGGGCATTCCGCCGACTGCCAGCACGTCGCACTGCTCGTCCCGGCACGCTTGCTCCAGGCAGCGGTACACTTCGCGCTCGATTTCGCCTGTGACCAGCGGCAGCCGGTCCCAGGTCGCCCACACAAAATGCAGGCAAATCTCCAATTTATTCCGTCGCATTTTTCGTCCCTCCGTAGACTGTTTTTCTTCAGACTGTTTTTCTTTTCTTCCTACATTTTGCTTTTGTCCCGCACCGTGTGCGAGGGCATAATTAACGAGGGCGTTGGTTGTTGACGAGGGCGTGATGTACGAGGGCGTAAACGCCCGCGCTGGGGGGCGCAGACGCCAAGCCGCCACCTGCGTGGCGGAAGACATAAGATAGTCCTAATCCTATCCTATTCTTGTCCCGCGCAGGCGGGACCTTAGCGTCCGCGCTCCCCAGCGAGGGCGTTCACGCCCTCGTACATCACGCCCTCGTCAACAACCAACGCCCTCGTTAATTATGCCCTCGCAACAATCAACACCCTCGCAACAATCAATGCCCTCGTTCCCGTCAGCACGCCTCTTCCTCTACTGCGCGGGCTTGCGGGCCGGGGGCACGGCGACATGCACTGAGCCGGCGGGCTGCGGAACCGCGCTGCCGGGAAGAGCATTCGGCATTCCCGGCTGGCCGGGCATACCGGGCAGACCGCCGCCGGCTGCCGGGTGGTTTTTGGCGTACTGTTTCAGCCAGTCGCCTTCTTTGGCGGATAAATCAGATCGGCCGGCCTGCTGAAACAAGCTCACCAACTGAATGTGCGTGCTTTGGTCGTTCCAGGCAAGCTGGGACGCTTTTTGGAAGCTGGCAACCGCCGAGGCCGTTTGCTTGGCTTGCAGGCACATCCGGCCGGTGGTCAGCGCGAGGGCGGCATCGGGCCGGAGCGCCAGCGCGGCTTGGTTGGCCGTGATCGCTTCCGGGAGCTGCCCCAGGGCTTGATAGACCAGGCCGAGCGAGGCGTTCAGGCTTGCTTTTTGCAGCGCGGGCGGGTTAGCTTTCAGCGCCTGCCGGTACGAGGCCAGCGCGGCTTGCAGCTTCGGCCGGGCGGCGGCGAGGCTGCCGCTTTGCTGGGCTTCGGCGACGGCCCGGTCGCCGGCCAGCGCGGGGTCCTTGACATCAATTTTCGCGGCGGTGCGGAGGCTTGCCATCTCGGCCTGGTATTTGTCCTGCGCTTTTTGCTGCTTGATGCTGTCTAAATACTTGGCTTTGTTTTTGGCGTAGTCCGCCGGCAACTTGGTTTGAACGGCGTCGAGCTTGATGATGAAGTAGCCGTACTGGGGGGACGCCACCGGGTCGCGGGTGACTTCGCCGGGCTTCAAGCTGAACGCGGCCAGCTTAAACTCGGGGACATAGCGCGTGGTCTGGTCAATAAAGCCGTCGTCGCCGCCTTTGGCTTTTGAGCCGAGGTCGTCGGAGTACTGCTTGGCGAGCGCGGCGAAATCCGCGCCGGGGGCTTTGGCTTTGGCGACGATCTCCGCCGCCTGGGCTTTGGCCTGGGTATCGGAGCGGGTTTTGTTGCCGATCAGAATGTGCCGGGTGTGGAACTTGGTGTAAAACTGGGCGGCGTCGGCGTCGGACACGGCGGCGGCTCGGAGAAACGACTGCTGGAACTTGCCGATCTGGCCGCTCAGCGGATCGCCGATCAAAAGAAGCTGGCGGATGCGGTCGTCGGGAACCTGGTCTTCGAGGGTGCGGTTGCCGGAGCGGGTCA
The DNA here is from genome assembly GCA_965246745.1 of Capsulimonadaceae bacterium. Classification (GTDB taxonomy): domain Bacteria; phylum Armatimonadota; class Armatimonadia; order Armatimonadales; family Capsulimonadaceae; genus JANXMY01. Next base: position 2,243,313 of record OZ251980.1, on the reverse strand, counting down.
GGGCGGTGTCAATATCGGTCAGCGAGGCGCTTGCGGGCAGGCTGAGTTTTTGGCGCAGGCCGCTTTCGTCCACAATCGCCGCCCGCCGCTGAGTGACTTCGGTGTCGGAAACCGTCAAGCCGGCTTTTTTGGCCTGCTGTAATTGCAGCTTCGCGCCGATGATCTCGTTGAGAACGGCGGCGTTGTCCATCGGGGTGAACGTGCGCCCGGTCATCTCGCTTTGTCCCTGAAGCGTGCTCCGCAGGGCTTCGTATTCTTCGCGGGTGATCGGGTCGCCGTTGACAAGGGCCACGACATCTGTGCCGGCCTGTCCGCCCGGCTGGGCGGCGGTCAGGCCGGCCAAGTTGGTGCCGGTGCCGACCCCGGACAGCACCAGGCTGGAAACGAGCAGGACGCCGATGGCGAAAAGTACCCATTTGCCGACAGGGCTGCTGCTGATGGTGCCGAGGCCGGTGCGAAAAGAGTTCAGTGACATGAAGGTGGGTGGTTCCTTGAGTGGGTTTGTTGAATTAGCGTTCAGAAACCATGTGCTTCGGCACATGGCTCTCTGCCGTTTACACGCTCGCCAAAAGGCGCTGCAAGCCGGCTAGACACGCCCGCGACGACGCTTCTTTGTCGGACATTCCCGGCGCGGACAAGCCGGCGTAGTGGGTTTCCAGCGACAGCCAGCCTGCGTAGCCGGCGGCTTGGAGCGCGGCAAGCTGACCGGCGAAATCTATCACGCCCTGCCCTACCACGGTCCATTCGGGAACCAGGCCGCCGGCGGGGACCGCCGCGTCTTTGATGTGGACATGGACCAGAAAATCCCGAATGGCCGCGTAGCCGTCCGGGAACGGCACTTCGCCGGCCATCAGCGCATTGCCGGGGTCCCAAAGGGCGCGGACCGACGGCGACGCGATTTCTTCCAATACGCGGGCGGTCTGCGCCCCGGTTCCCAGGCAGCAGGCGTGCTCGTTTTCAATGCCGAGCACCATCCCGGCACGCTCGGCCATCGCCGCCGGCTCGGCGTAAGCGTCGGCGATTATTTCTTCCTGCTCCGGGGTCAGCGGGCCGTCTTTCCAGAACGAAAACGTGCGAACCAGCGTGGTGCCGAAAAAGTGCGCGGCTTCCAGGCAGCGTTCCAAAAGCGCGATCTGGTCGCCCAGGCCCCGGGCCGATGCGCTGTGGAGCGGCCCGGCGGGGCCGCCCGGCACGGTGCCCGGCAGGGGACACTTGTAAAACGGCGACGCGATTCCCGCGACGGTCATACCCCGCGCGTCCAGCTCGCGCTTGGCCCGCTCCCAGTAATCGCGGGGGGCATCGCTGATGTTTTTGTCCCAAAGCTGACGCAGCTCCGCGCCCCGGATGCCGTATTCGGCCATGACATCCAGCGCGTGCCCGAGGTCGGCGTCAATTTCATCGGTGATGACGGCCAGTTTCATACCCGTCATTCTAACCGATACCGCCGGGTTTGTCAATCAAGTTTGCCGGCAAACGCCCGCCGGGTAAACTCCGCGTATCAGTGCAGGCGCAGGAGAAACTTATGGCAGAAGACATGACAGAGCGATTCGACAAGCATGATACAATTCATCACGCGCTGTTTGACGAGGACACCAATCAAATCGGCAGCCTCGGGGATATTGTGGAAAAGCACGCCGGCGATGCCGTCTTTTTGACGCCGCCGGAGCGCTCGCCGAACGATGTGGACGGCGGCGAGGGGGATTTTGAGGCGGAAATGCTGGAAACCGACCCCGCGCCCGATGCCGGACGCGACGAAGCCGACTTTTACTCGGCGGCGGACGAAGACGGCCTTCTCGGCACCGACGGCTCGGGAACCGTGGCGGGCATTGCGCGGGGCTTCGGGACGCATCTGCCGCAGGACCTCGGCGCAGGCGGCTTTCAAGTCGAAGCCATTCCCGACCGGGTGCTCCGCCTGCAAGGGCGGCCGCTGGCCGACGACGAGGAGCTGGACGACTACGACGATGACGCGGACGAAGGCAAAGACGACGCGCGGGGCAAGCTCGCAGCGGACTCCGAGCCGTTTGCCCACGCCGTCTCGACCGACCCGGACGCCGACCGCGAGCCGACCCCGGACCGCATTCCGGTGAAGACCCGCGCCCCGATGACCGCCGACGATGCGCTGGACGCCAGCGGAGCAATGAAGTAACCTGCCCCGGCACTTGTGCCGGGGGCAGGTCTACTTCAGCCGCCCCTTGTTCAGCCCCTCGAACCGGGCCACTTCAGGGGCAACCACGCCCGCGCAGTACGGCTGATCGGGATTGTGCGCGAAATAATTCTGGTGGTACGCTTCGGCTTCATGAAAGCCCGTGTACGGGACGACCTGGGTGACGATCGGATCGGACCAAAAGTGCGACGCGTTTGTCTCGGCAATCGCCGCCAGCGCGTCGGCCTTTTGCAGCTTGGTGTGATAAAAAATCGCCGACCGATACGAATTGCCGGCATCGTTGCCCTGCCGGTCCAATGTCGTCGGGTTGTGCGCTTTCAGAAACACGCGCATCAAGTCGCGGTAGGAAATCACTTTCGGGTTGTAAACCACCTGGACGGCCTCGGCATACCCGGTCGTGTCCGAGCAGACCGCTTCGTAGGTCGGGTTCGCCCCGTGCCCGCCGGCGTACCCCGCGTCAACCTTTTCAACGCCTTTCAAGCGTCCGAACTCCGCCTGCATCGCCCAAAAACAGCCGCCGGCAAAAGTGGCGACTTCCCGCCCCGCCGGCGCGGTCAGCGGCAGGATCGCCTCCGTCGGCTTGACTTCGTTGGCCGCCGGCCGCGCCCGGCCCGGCCCGGCCAGCAGCGTGACCACGCCCCAAATCCCGAGCGCCAGCGCCGCCATCAGCACGGGCCGCCAGAACGCCGGCAGGCGGCTCCGGCTTTTATAACTTTTGTCATTCTGTGTGTATTCCATATCGTTAAAGACAAAAAACGTCCCCGAAAAGTTCCACCGGGGCGAGGCAGAGCAGTTACTGTTAGGGCGCGGCGGCGTCAAACGACCAGAAATCGTGGGCCAGCAGGGTGTTTGGAAAGATCGTCTGCGCTTCGGCCAGCAGGTCGGACGCGCGGGGCGGCGCGTCGGACTCGTAGCGGGCACTGATATGAGTTAAAATCAGCGTCCCGACCCCGGCGTCTCGGGCCACGGCGGCGGCTTCGGCGGCGGTGGAATGCCCGGCGGCGACGGCCCGGTCCCGCTGCTCGCTGAGAAACGTCGCTTCATGCACCAGCACGTCCGCCCCGGCCGCAAGCTGCGCCGCCGCCGGGGTGACTCCGGTGTCGCCGCAGACGACCACGCTGCGGCCCGGACGCGGCGGCCCGACCAGCCCGCTGCCGTCTACGACGCGCCCGTCGGCGAGTGTCACGCAGCCTCCGGACTTCAGCACCCCAAACAGCGGGCCGAACGGGACCCCGAGCGCTTTGGCCCGGTCGGCGTCAAACGTGCCCGGTCGCGGCTTTTCGCGCACCGCGTAGCCGTAGGAAGCCACCCGGTGATTTAAGCGCCGGCAAAAGACTTCCCGCGCGTCGTCTTCATAAACCAAGCCTTCGGAAACCGTCACGAAGTGCAGCGGGAACTTCAGCCCGGTCGCGGTCACGCGCAGGGTCAGCCGCAGCCAGTCTTCCAGCCCCGCCGGCCCGAAGATCGTCAGCGGGGCGGACACATCCTGCGCCGCCGACCGGCTTGCTAAAAGCCCCGGCAGGCCGAACACATGGTCCCCGTGCAGGTGGGTCACATAGACCTGCTCTAATTGGCTCAGCTTGACCGAAGACCGCAGCACCTGCTGCTGCGTCCCTTCCCCCGCATCAAACAGCCACAGCGCCGCCCGCTGCGGCCACTGCAAGGCCAGCGCCGACACATTCCGCGCAAGACTCGGCGACCCCGCCCCGGTTCCCAAAAACGTCAGTTTCATCGTATCACGTTTCGCTTCACTCGGAATGCTTTCTCAAATCGGAATGCTTTCCCAGCCGCGCCTCGGACGCGTTTTCATAAACTCTCCCAAGCGCTCGGCGGCTTCGGGAAATGTCTGCGTCGCTTGCAGGCGCGGCAGGTAAAGGTTTTGCCGGGCGACTTCGCCGAGATCAAAGAACCAAAACAGGGTCATCAGCGGCGAAATCCACGGCGGCGTGTTCTGCGTGTACGGCGTCACCACCTGGTCGCCGAACTCGCCGCGCAGGGCGGACAGCAGCGACGCCAGCACGACGCTTTGGTGCATGCCGGCTTGGTGGGCCAAAATGTACTCGCCGGCCTCGGCAAATGCCTGTCCGTCCGCCGACTGCGGGAGCAGGGCGGAAACGCCGTGAAACGCGCCGGCGCGGGTGAGGTCGGCGATCCGGGCCAGCACCTGCGCGTGGCTGATGTTGTCCAATCGCTCGGCGCTGAACGCGGTCGCGGCGAGCAGCTTTTGCGGGACTTCTAAGCGGCTGACGACGGCCAGCGACAGCGCATCTTCCAGCGGGGACGCCAGCGAAAACTCATCGCCTCGCAGCAGCGAGTCCACGCCGCCGTCTATGAGGATAACGGTATCAAGGGCCAGATGGGCGGCTAAGTAAGTGTAGCTTTGATGGTACGGCCCGACGCCGCTTGCCCCAAAGCACCACACCGAAGCGTCCTGCCCCCGCCCGGCAAGCCAGCGGGCCAGCCAGCCTTCCGGGAAATACGAAGGCCGCGCCGACTGCGCCGTGATTTCCCACAGCGTTTCGGTATGCCGCACCGCGTTTTCAATGTCGTTCAGCGGGGTTGAGCTGAAGCTTGCCAGGTGAGCCGAGCAGCCCAATCTTTCCAATGCCAGAAACAGCGGCAAACCGCAGACGACATCGTACCCGCCGCCCATGCCCGCGACAAGGACCCGGCTGCCCGGCGCGAGGCGGTCAAGAATGGCGGTCGGCAGCATAAAGAAGCCCTCAGAAAAAACCCGCAAAAAAGGTGAGGCCCAGAGGAATACCCATCCTCCAGGCCCCGGTTTGCTGCCGTTTCGGCAGGCCACCACGTTTAAGCTGCCGGCTCAGTTTGAAGTCGTCGTGTTTTACTGTTAAACTACCCCTGCGGTTGTGGGCGCAAAGCAAACGAGAAGCAAAAAAGCAGGGAGGAGGAGATGCACCTCCATCCGACAGACACCGGCCGGCGGCGGTTGATTTGGCCTGCGACAGCGAATGCTGAGTTTTGAGCAATAATCTCAGTCTGGGCTGGTGCGAGGAACGCCTCTGCCATGTTGGGCTACCTCTGCAAAACGTGCAGAGGGCAGGACTTGAACCTGCACTGAATTCCCGCTCCCGTCAGTTTCAGCGTGAATTTCAGCTTGGACTCACGCCGAGATTATACCCGGCGCAAATGGATTTAGGCAAACAAGTTTAGGCAAACAAATAGCCGAACAAGCCTGCCCCGAGTTTTTTGTCCGGGGCTTCAATCGCGTTGGCTTCTTCCCGCGCAAACTTCACCGCCTGCTGCAATTTGTCCACACGGTCGAGCAGCTCTTTGACCCGGACGGCGGGCAGCGCCCCGGAAAATTTCAGCGTTTTCCAGTAGCCGACCACTACATCTTCGTGGAACACTTCCACTTGGGCGGGGTGCTTATCGGTCGCTTCGGCTTTGACATGGTTGCGCGGGACTTTTTTGGTTTTAGCGGTCTGCACGGCTTCGGTGACATAGGCGTCGGCAGACGGGTCGAACGTCCAGGTTTCCGATGGGTCCAGGGTCGGCAGCTTGCGGATAAATGTGTGCAAATCCGTAAGCTGCTTTTCCAGAAACAGCAGGTAGGTCGCCGGGACATCTACCGCAAGCGTGCGGCCATCTACAGTGATGTCGGCTTTGGCTTCGCAGTTTGCCCAATCTTTAGCCGCCGTGACATCAAACAAGTTTGTAAGAATGCGGGCCGTGTCTTTGATCACAGTTTCGGCGGATGCCTGCACGCGCGTAAACTCCGGCGGGAACTGCTCGCCGTCTTCGTCTTTGGGCTGGTAGGTGCGCGAGATGCCCGCCAGCAGGCTGGGCTTTTGCAGCAAGTGATGGGCTTCGGTCAGCTCCTGAAATGCGCTGGTTTTGACGCCTTTTTCGATGGCGATGATCTGATTCAGCTTGGCAGCCATAAGTAGGGTTCCTTTGGCGCTTATTGTACCCGGCGGCACTTATAATTACTGCGCGAGGGGCGACGTGTCGTAGTTCTTTAGCAGATCGGCGGGGTCGTTGTAGACGGCCAGCGCTCCGTGCAGATCGGGCGCGGACCAGCCGCCGCAGCGGACGCCGATGCTTTTGATGCCGGCTTTTTCGGCGGCTTCGATGTCGTAGGGCGTGTCGCCGAGCATGAGGACGGTGTCTGCCGACAGGCCGGATTTTTGCAGGGCGGCGTGGAGGATGTCCGGGTCGGGCTTGGAGTTTTCGGCGTCTTCGGTGGTGGCAATCTCGCTGACAAGATCACGAGCGCCGGTCAGCGCCAGCAGCGCTTCGGCTTCGTCGGGCTTGGCGGACGTGGCGACGACGAGCTGAAGGCCGCTTTGATGGAGGCGCGTCAGCAGGTCTTTGACTTGGGGAAAGGCTTGAAGGCCCGGCAGGTACTTGGTTTTGAGGATTTGGCTGCGGGTTTCGCCGACGGCTTTGCCGATGTCGCTGTCGGCGTCTATGCCGGCGAGCTTCGGCAGGAGATTGTCGCCGCCCATGCCGACGGCTTCGCGCAGCTTGAGGTAATTGATCTCGAAGCCGTGGGCCAGCAGGGCTTCCATCCACGCGCGGGCGTTGGCGTCGTTGCTGTCTACCAGCGTGCCGTCAATGTCGAGCAGGATGCCTTGAAGTGGCGGGGTCATGGGTTTGGGTCTTTCTAAGAGGGGCCGGGGGTGCGGGCGGCAGAAAAACAGCCGCCGGTCCCGCGCAGGGACCGGCGGCTTTGATTTTTGCCGATTACAGGCGGTCGGTGCCGCTCGTGCCGGTGGTCCGCTCGGTGCCGGTGATTTCTTCCACTTCGACATCGGTGCGGCGGACCGTATCGCGGACGGTCTCGACCCGGTCGGTGGCGGTTTTGCCGACAACCACTTCCTCAACCACCCGTGCGGTTTTGCCGACGACGGCTTCTTCGGCGGTTTCGGTCATGGTGATGTCTTTGGTCTGGAAATCGGCGTCGGTCGCGGCCCGGTCCACAGGGCGGCGGTCCACGGTGACATGCTCTTCATGCAGGCGGACCGACTCTTCGACGGGCCGCTCGGTGACGTAGGTATGGATGCGTGCGCCGCCGCTCTGCACCTGCCGCTTGCCGACCGCCAGTTCTTCCTCGACCACGGGGATCACGGTTTCGCCGCCGACAGTTGTGCCGGTGCCCAGATTGGCCGTGCCCGTGCTGGCCGTGCGGTAGGTTTCCCGCTCGCGGGTGATGTCTTCCAGGACATACGGGGTCGCGGTTTCGGTGTAGCCGGTGTAGCCGCCGGTGCGGTACGCCGCGCCGCGCGTGTCAATATCCACCGCGCCGTTGCCGTTCATGATGTCCACAGCCTGCTGCGCTTGATTGTCGGGCGCATCCACTGTGACCAGGGTGCCGCCGCGCCGGACGCCTTCCGCGTAGTACTCGGCATGCTCTTTCGGGACGCCGATATGGGTCAAGCCGCCGATCAGGCCGCCCGCCACCGCGCCGATGCCTGCGCCGGCGAGGGTGGACGCCGCTGCCGTGCCGATGCCCAGCGCGGCGGCAATCGGGCCGGCGGCCAGCACGGGGCCGACACCGGGGATCGCCAGCAGGCCGAGGCCGGTCAAGAGGCCGACCACGCCGCCGATGCCCGCGCCGACGCCGGCGTCTTTGCCGACCGCATGGCCGGTCTCGCCGGACGTGCCGACGCTGAAATCCGAGCCGTCGCCGGTGTACCCGGTCGCGGTTTTGTTGGCGGCAATCGAGATCGCTTCGCGCCGGAACCCGGCCGTGGTCAATTCACGCACGACATTCTGCGCGTCCTGAAAATCATCAAATAAGCCAACGACTGTCTTAGACATGGTGTGTTTCCTTTGAGTTTTGTGAAAATCTGAGTGTGTGAAAATCAGCGGCGCTTGGGCTTTGCCTGCCTGCCGCCGCTGTTGTCTTACAGCCGAGTTGTTCCCCGGCGGTTGTGTCGCTAAACCGAGCAGGCAATTTATTTTGCGGTCTTAGCCTACAATTTTCCGGTTTAGGCGGTTTGGGGGCCGGGTAGAACCATGCCGAAGACGACACCACACTTTTTCGCTTAGAAACGGAACCCGTTCCATGACAAATCCGATGACAAAAATGCTTGCGGCCTTTGCCGCTTTCGGCGCTTTGGCGGCGATCTCGACCCCGGCGTTTGCCCAGACCCCGCCGCCGACCACCGGGACCGACCGGCAGTTTTTGATCCAGGCCGCCCAGGGCAACATCTCCGACTACGCCAACGGCGCGGCGGCCGTCAACCGGGCCACAAACCCGGCGGTCCGTCAGCTCGGCATCTGGCTGATGGAAGACCACAACCGCCTCGATATTTCCCTGTTCGCCCTCGCCGGCGTCCGGGGCGTCAACCTGCCGCTGACCATGACCGCCTCGGACCAGTCGGACCTCAACACCCTGACCGCCAAGCAGGGCGCGGCCTTTGACCGGGCATGGCTTCAGGAGGCGATCAAAACCAACAAAAAAGACATTCAGGACGCCAACAAAGAGCTGGCCGCCACCACCGACCCGGAAGTGACACCGCTGGTGCGGGCCTACCTGAGCACGGAGTACGGCCACTTGGCCGCCGCCCAGAGCATTCTGGACATGATGGCGAAGTAAAACAAAAGCCCCCGTCCCAATTTCGGAAATCCGAAACGAGGACGGGGGGCTTTTCAATGATCCAATGCCAGCACCAGGCACTTGGCCGAGCCGCCGGACTTCAAAAACTCCGACAAGTCCGTCGCATGCACCGTGTACCCGCGCGACCCCAGCGCCTCGGCCAGCTCGCCGCATCCGGCATTCAAGACAATCTGATCGCCCGCCACAATCGCATTGCCGCCGAAGCGCAGGGCGTCGTGCTCCGAAATCAAAATCTTGTCGCCCGGCAGCGCTTCCAAAGCGCGGTTGGCGGCGGCATCGAACGCCGGCGGGTAATATGCCAAAAGCTCCGGCGAAACGGGGATCAAACAGGTATCCACATGATACCAGCGCCCGTCGGTGAGCCTGAGCGGCAGCACGTCCACCCCCAGCAGCGCCCCGACCCCCCGGCAGGCCGATTCGTCCGAGCGCTGCCCGTAGCCCGCCAGCAATAAATCGCCGTAAAACAGCGCATCGCCCTCGCCTTCAAACGCCCCGGCGGTTTCCTCGGTCAGCGGCTTTAGTTTAAACCCGTTCTCGACCATCCACTGCACGAAAAACGCCACTTCCCCCTGCCGCTCCACCGGCCGAAAGCGCGACGGCACAAACCACGGGCCTTTGGTCAGCCCGGCATTAGCCGTAAACACCATGTCCGGCAGCCCCGGCTGCGGCGCGACCAGATGCACGTCCGCCCCGACTTCCTCGCGCAGAAGGTCGTACAGCGCCGTCCACTGTGCCCGCGCCTTTGCCGGGTCGGGACCGTTCGCGACCCGCATCCAGTCGTTGATCTCATACGAGACCGTAAAATGCTCCGGCGAACACATCAAAAGCCGCATAAACTTACTTTCATTTCAATCAAGCTCTAAAGTGGTACTCGTCTCCAACATGATGCCCTTTGTTGTATTCTTCCGCCGCCTTCTTCAGAGCCTCCGTCGGCTCCGGGTCGGCATCAAGCAGGGCTAAGAAAGCATCACGCTCTCGGTCGGGCAACCGCCGTGTCTCGATGAAGGCTTCCGCGTCTTGCGGGTCCGGCGGCGGCACGGGAAACTCTCGCCCAAAATACTTCGCCGCTTTAATCCAGCGTTCCGCACTTTCCTTTGCGTTTCGCCGCGCTACCGCTTCCGTCATGCCGTCGGCGATACAGCCCGGCAAATCCGGCGTTTCCGCCAGATAGCAGCCGTCTTGCTCGCTCCAATAAATTCGAATGAAGTAGCTTATTGCTTCTGCCTCCGCTGACTTTACCAGAGACAGCAAAGCAATGTCAAATAAAAATCCAAATAAAAATGTCCGCAAGCAGAGAGCCTGCGGACACTACATGATCTGCGGCCGGTTCAGGAGTTCGCGGCCAGATGCTTTTCCGTGCGTACTTTGGCCTTTAATTGAGACCCATCGCCGGCTGACAGCCGACCGTCAAGTGACCAGCGGCCCCCGCCCCGAATGAGCAGGACCGCGACGATGCCAAGAGCAAGAAGATGGTATTCAAAGCCTTCGCCCTTTTGGCTGCCGAACCAATTCATAAAGAACCCGTTTTGCAGGTGGGTGGTAAACACAGCGACAACCATGTCGCAGCCGATACCGAAGGCTGCAATCCGTGTAAGCAAGCCCGTCAGCAACCCCAGCGCCCCGAAGAACTCCGCAGCGATTGCGAGGAATGCAAACAGCGCCGGGATGTGCATGGTGCCCGTGAAATAGCCCATCGTGCCGCCAAATCCGTAGCCGCCAAACCAGCCGAGCATCTTCTGTGCGCCGTGCGGGAACATGACTCCACCAAGAACGAGACGCAACACCAGCGGGAGCAGGTCATCCCGCGTCGCCATCAGTTTTCGCAGCATAGTTGTTCCTTCTGTTCTTTCATTAAAGAATTAGCGTTGCCGAGTCGTAGTAAAATCGTTCAGCGGCAATATGGTCGCCGCGCCATGTCTGCATGGCAATCTGATCAAATCGGAAATGCTTGCTCTCTTTATCGGTAAAGTCGAAAATCCAGTGGATTACCGCGCGGTCGCCGTCCACGAGCAACAACTCTGCTCGATTCTCATGAACCTCAGCAATGACACCACCGAACCCCTCTTCACGAATGAGGTTTGCAGCCTTGACCACGGTCGGCGGGTTTTGGTTGTCCTGCATTGTCACATCGTCGGCATAAAACTCGTGAACGGCATCAAGAATTTTGCCTTGCTCCACAGTGTTGACAAGTGCTTGAACGCGCTCTCGACTTGGCATAATCTGTTGCTCCTTTTGTATGTGATTGCATATGCACTATTTGCATATACAACTAATATACCTCAAGTTATTTGCAAATGCAACTAATTTGGCCGATTCCGGTATAATCTCTTCATGAGCAATCGCCTAGACAAGAAAAATCTCACTCTTTGGCGGACGTTTCTGACCGCCTATGCCGCCGCCGTCGGCCACATTGACGCTGAACTCAGTCAAGCGGATTTGCTGCCGTTGGAATGGTATGACGTGCTGCTGGCGCTTGAGGAAGCAGAGGGGCAGAAGCTGCGGATGAGTGAACTAGCGCAATCCGTTCTTCTGAGCCGCAGCGGTTTAACGCGGCTGGTAGACCGGATCGAAAAAGCGGGCCTGCTGCGCCGCGAAGCCTGCGCCACGGACCGGCGCGGCGCTTATGCCGTGCTGACCGAGGCGGGCCAGGCGGCACGGGAGCGCACTTGGCCCGCGTATTCGGAAGGCATCGCCGTGCACTTCGCGAGGCACTTCAGCGCAGAAGAAGTAACGGTGCTGACTGATGTTCTCAGCCGGGTTGTGCGCGGGGGTGGCAGAACATACCAGGCGTAAGATGCTTGTGTGTTTTGAAAAGCACCCACCGCTATTCTGTCCAAACCGCCTGCGAACTGCCAAGGAGGTGGCGCAGGTAGTCTACCATGTATTCGTCAAATGATTGTATTGTCGAAAAAAGCGCGGAATTTCGACACGTTTGATATATATGTCGATGGCATACACATATTATCAAATTGATATAACTTTATTTTGATCTATTTACCTGTGAGCAAGTGGTAAAAGCTCATGTTTAAATAGTAGCTCTCACGCCCGATCTCGAAGGGCGATGCAAGAACGCCAATTCGGCTAAGTTCTTTCAAATATCGCGAGGCAGTCTGACGGTGTGCAATGTGGGCGTGTTCCAAAAATCGAATCTTGCAGTAGGGCTGGGAAAACAGAACTTCGATCAAATCTTTGCTGTAAATCTTCGGCAGCTCGGCGCGGACTTTCTCTGTGGTTTCCTGCATCAAGGCACGGATGCCGAGGATCAGTGTTTGAGCGTCCCGCGCCGTTTCCGCGACAGCCCGGAGCATAAACAGCCCTACAAATACCACGTGCTAAAGGACACGACTATTAGGCGCAGACGCCGGGAACTACGAGGTCAGCGCACTCAGATTTATCTTGTCCCAGCCCCGCGAAGCGGTGCTTTGCGGCGTCTTCGCCCAATAGCCGTGCGTTTCAACGCATGGTCTTTTAACCTTGCTTCCATTCTTGGTAACGCCTGGTAATGACAGGTGCAATTCTGTCATAATTGTCCCAAACATCGGCGACCAGACTCAGATTAGCACACTCCGCTCGGAAAATCTGTTCGTAATCATCGAAATAGTTCACTAATCCTTGCCGTTGTGGATAATAGACACGAGCAAAAAGATTGCCGTCCTCGCTCAAATCTTCTTCCCAAAACTTGTCGTCACAGGCGATTTCCAGAAACTTGCGGGGCGTCGTCTCGCGCCTGTACAACTGCCGTAGCAGCTCTTGGTCGTCTTCAAGATGCAAGGCTCCTGCCAGTCCGTTCAGCATCGCCCACGTCACGAAGAACGCGATCCGAACCGCGTCAATGGCGGGGTCATAATCGGCACGGTCGTAGGCCAAATGAGTTTCTACTCCGTCCAGACCGCCTGGGCGCTGCCGAGCAGCGAGCGTAAATAATCTACCATGCCTTCGTCGGGGGTGACGGTCAAATTGGGCTGGATGCGGCGGGTGCGCGGGCCGTCGGCGACGTGCAGCAGGAGGCGGCTGCCGCCGCTGGCCCGACGCTCCATCAAATGACGCTTGACGGCTTCCATGGACTTCTTTTCAATGGACTCGTTGAGGCGGATGTTGAGGCAGCGGAATGCCGGGCGGATTTCCTGGACGAAGCTTGCGCCGCTGCCGAGGAGGGTTTCGGCGGTGGCGACGGGGACAAGCGAGTCGGCGGAGATTTCGACCGACGCGGCGGTGCCGGCGTCATCTTCGCCGCCTTTGTTGATGCGGTCCCGGTGCGAGGTTTTGCCCTTCACTAAGACGACGCTGTCTTTTTGCGGGACTTCGGAAAGCGTCTGGGCCGAGCGCGGGAAGACCGAAACGCTGATCGTCCCCGACTTGTCTTCCAATGTCAAAAAGTACATCAGCTCGTTTTTGCCTTTGGTGTAGTACGGGCGGACATTGGTGAGCACCCCGGCGACGACGATCTCTTCTTTGTCGCCGAGATTGCGGCAGTCGTCAATCGTGTGCGTCACGTGCGCTTGGACGGCGGCGGCGTACTGGTCGAGGGGATGGTCGCTGAGATATAGGCCGAGCAGCTCTTTTTCCATCGCGGTCTTTTCGTTCGGCTTCAAATCGGGCACATCGGGCAGGGGCGGGGCGACATGGGCCAACGACTCGGAGTCGCCGTCGTCGCCGAACATCGAAACCTGCCCGCTTTTGCGGTCCCGCGCAATGGTCGCCGCGCTCGACAGCGCCCCTTCCAGGCCTGCCAAGAGCCGCGCCCGGTTCGGCTCAATCGAGGCCAGAGCGCCCGCTTTGATCAGCGTCTCAATCGCGCCTTTGGACGTGAGATTGAACTCATGGACGCCCGCGCAGAAGTCGTGAAGATTGGCGAACCGGCCGCCGTTTTTCTTGCGGGCGGCCAGCACGGCTTCAATCGGGGCCTTGCCGACATTTTTGATGGCAAGGAGGCCGAAGCGGATGGACGCGCCGACGCCGGTAAAGTCGGCATCGCTTTCGTTGACATCCGGCGGCAGAATTTCAATCCGCCGCCCGTATTCTTCCAAATGGGTCCGCTTGGCGTCTTCGATAAACGCCACCAATTTGTCGGTGTCGTCCGCCTGCACCGCCATCAGGGCGGCGAAGTAGTCTACGGGATAGTTGGCTTTGAGATAAGCCGTTTGGTACGCCACCAGCGCATAGCAGAACGCATGCGCCTTGTTGAACGCGTAGCCTGCGAACGGCTCAATCAAATCAAACAGCGTTTCAGCGGTCGCGGCGTCCACGATCCCTTTGGCGGCCGCGCCGGCCAGAAAATTCTCGCGCTGCTGGACCATTTCTTTGAGGACTTTTTTCCCCATGGCTTTTCGCAGAATGTCCGCCTGGCCCAGACTAAAGCCCGCGACGGCTTGGACAATACGCAGCACTTGGTCCTGGTAGACAATCACCCCGTAAGTTTCTTTGAGGATCGGTTCCAGCGCCGGATGGGGATACACAATCTTTTCCATGCCCAGCTTGCACCGAATATAGCGCGGGATTTGGGCCATCGGGCCGGGTCGGTACAGCGCGACCATGGCGGCGACTTCGGCGACGCTGCCCGGCTTCAGCTCGGCGATATACCGCCGCATCTGCCCGCCTTCTAATTGGAACACGCCGGAGCATTCGCCGCGCCCGAGTAAATCGTAAGTCTTGCGGTCGTCGAGCGGCAATTTGAGCACGTCAATATCCACGCCGTGGCTTTTTTTGACGTTTTTGACCGCCCGCGCAAGAATGGTCAAGTTCGCCAGCCCCAAAAAGTCCATCTTAATCAGGCCGATTTTTTCCAGCACGTTCGCCGGGTAGCCCGTGACCAAGCCCACCCCGTCGTCGGCCCTTTGGACGGGGATATTGTCTACCAGCGGCTCGGCGGAGATGACCACGCCCGCCGCATGGACGCTGTCGTGCCGGGTGAGGCCCTCCAAGCGCAGCGCCGTATCAATCAGCTCTTTCGCCAGCGGGTTGCTTTTGACGGCGGCGCTGAACTCGGGATTAACCTCCAAAGCCTTGGAGATTTTCATGCCGACCGGCAGGGTCGGGATCATCTTGCACAGCTTGTCCACTTCGGCCATCGGCATTTTGTTCATCGCCCGGCCGCAGTCGCGAATGGCCGCGCGGGCGGCCAGCGTTCCGAACGTCACAATCTGCGCGACATGGTCCCGGCCGTACTTTTGAACGACATAATCTATGACATCCTGCCGGCGATGATCTTCAAAGTCCATGTCAATATCGGGCATGGACAAGCGCTCGGGGTTCAAGAAGCGCTCAAACGTCAGCCCGTACTCGAGCGGGTCCACATCGGTAATCCCGACGCAGTACGACGCCATCGAACCGGCCGCCGAGCCGCGCACGCCGAAGAAAATCCCTTCACGCCGGGCAAAGTTGGCGAAGTCCCGAACAATCAAAAAATACTGGCCGAACCCCGTTTGTTCAATGACACTCAGCTCAAACCGCAGCCGCTCCTCGTGCTCCTCGGTGATGTGCCCGTAGCGCTTCCGCATGCCTTCAAACGCCAGCAGCGACAAGTACGACTGCGCGTTCATGTCCTGCGGCGTGTCGCCCGGCGACGGCATGCCGAGCCGCCCGAATTTGAGGTCTAAGTTGCACCGATCCGCGATCTCGACCGTCCGCGCCAGCGCATCAAGCTGGCCGGGAAATCTTTGAGCCATCTCGGCCTGCGACTTTAAATAGAAGTCTTTCGACCCGTAGTTCATCTTTTTCGGGTCATCCATGTTGGTGCCGGTTTGAACGCACAGCAAAACTTGGTGCGGGTCGGCATCGGCGGCGTCCAAATAATGCACATCATTGGTGGCGACCAGGGGCAGCTTCAATCTATGCGCCATCTCGATAAGCTGCTCGTTGACGCCTTTTTGCTTGTCTAAATAATGGTCTTGAAGCTCTAAGTAATAGCGGTCGCCGAAGATTTCCTTGAACTCGCACGCGGCATACTCGGCGGCTTTGACATCGCCGTTCATCAAGTGCTGCGGCACCTCGGCCCCGAGGCAGGCCGAGAGGCAAATCAAGCCCTCGTTATGCGCCTGCAACAGCTCTCGGTCAATGCGCGGCTTGTAGTACATGCCCTCCAAAGACGCAATCGAAGTCAATTTGAGCAGGTTCTTGTAGCCGACTTCGTTCATCGCCAGCAGGACCAAATGCCGGGCATCGTCGAGCTTCTTGCTTTCTTTATGGTGGCGCGTCCGGGTTGCCACATACATTTCGTTGCCGACCAGCGGCTTGATGCCCGCTTTTTTGCATTTGAGATAGAACTCCATCGAGCCGTACATGACCCCGTGGTCGGTCAGCCCAATGGCGGGCATTTCCAACTCCACGGCTTTTTTGACCAGGTCGTCAATCCGGCACGCGCCGTCCAGCAGACTGTATTCCGAATGCAGGTGAAGATGGACAAAATTGGACGGCGTGGTGTTCATAATAAGGCTTCTTTGATACTTGCTGCCAGTTGCCGCCGCTTACTCATTGCTACCAGATGTAGATGATTGCAGTTGCGGCAGGGCGACATATTGGGGATGATGGTTCTTATTCTAGCAGAAGCCGGGGGATTTGGCAAGGGGCGGAACGCAAAAAAACCGGCACTGGAAGTGCCGGTTCGTCATTCACTGACGTTACGCAAAGGGTGTTTGATTAGGCGGGTGTGATGATTACGAGGTTGTGAATGACGAGGGCGTGTTTGTGTGTACGAGGGTGTGATGATTACGAGGGCGTGAACGCCCTCGCTGGGGAGCGAAGCGCTAAGGTCCCGCCTTCGCGGGACAAGATTGGAATAACGGTTGTTTCTTCCGCCACGCAGGTAGCGGCTTGGCGTCCGCGCCCCCCAGCGTGGGCGTTTACGCCCTCGCCATTTACAACCGCCTAATCACCCACGCCCTCGCAGCAACACACGCCTTCGTGGACATAGTAATCCACTCTCATCGCTCAGCGCTTTTTGCCGCACCCAACTCCGCCAAAGTCCGCTTCGGGTCAATCAGCAGAATGGTCTTTGCGCCCGCCGTGCGACGCTCGGCGCTTGCGATAATGGCGGCTTTGACCTGCACCGGGGAGAGCGCCGGATGCGCGGCAAAAATCTTTGCGGCAAGGTTCGTGACTTCGGGCGAGGCCATGCTGGTGCCGCTCAGCTTCAATGTTGCGCCGCCGGGAACGTAGCTCGGCACTTCAAAGCCGTCGGCGTACACGTCTACATTGCCGAACGACGTAAACGAAGTCTGCTCCCCGGCCTGGTCCACCGCGCCGACAATCAACAAGTTCGGCGCTTTGAGGCCGCTCGGGTAAATGCTGTCGAACACAGTGTCATTGTCGCTGTTGCCTGCCGACGCGACAAACAAAATGCCGGGAGCGGAGCGGACGGCGGCGGCGAAGCCGTTGTAGCCGATGTCGTAAATACGCTTCGCCAGCGCGTGCCGCTCAGCGGGCGTTCCCCCAGCCCGGTTCTTTTCGAGATCGCCTTCGACATCTTTGAGGCTGTTGCCCCAGCTCATGTTGACGACCCGGACGCCGCGTGATTTGAAGTAAGCGATGCTTTGCCGGTACTCGGCGGCATCGCGCTCGGCCTGCGCCACGGTGGGTGTTTCGGGAACCAGGTGATGGTCGAAGGTGAGGCGGCAGACCAGCAGGCGGGCGGCCGGGTTGCCGCGCAGAGCGATCCCGGCGACATGCGTGCCGTGGGCGTAGTTGGCGTACTCGGCGATGCCTTCGATGAACGGCTTGATTTGAGCGGGCGGCAGGCTCGCGAGTTTTGTTTTGAGGGCCGTCGCTTCCGGGCTGTCAATGCTGGCTTGCAGGTCGTCGAAGCCTTTCAGCTCGTTTTGGAGCCGCTCGGCATTGGCCTTGCCGCCGGGCAGCGGATACAGCAGGTCCGGGGCCGGGTTGGAATGCAGGTCAAAGGCGATGCCGGGCTGCCCCGGCACACGCTGCGATTGATAAAGGCTGATGTCGGTGCCGGAGTCCCAAATGGCGACGACCGCAGGATTGAGCTTCGCCGAAGGCGCGAAGGTCACGTCGCGGGCCGCCCAGATGTCGGGCTTCTGCGCGGTCTTGTTGGCAACGAGAACCGCCGAGTAGGCCGCCGCCAGATCGGCCTTATTTGGAACAATGTATTGCAGCGTGTAAGCCGCGCCGAGCAGCCCGGCGGCAGCGTCCCCGCTGAGACGGCCCGAAGCCGCCAGGGGGTCCACGCCGGCGGCGATTTGACCGACAATCAGATTGCGCGAAACAATTTCCGACCGGCCTTTGGCGCTTTTGACCTGGTCCTGCACCAGCGCATACGGCGCGGCCTTGTAGGCCCGCTCGACGCCGGCGGCCAGCGTTCGGTGAAAGTCCGCGCCGGGGGCTTGCAGAGCGTCAATCAAGGCTTCAGTTGTCAGTCCCGACGATGCCTGCTCGCCGGGCTTGTCTTGAAGTCCGCGCACGGTCTGGACATAGGTGCGGGCCGCCGGGTAATCTTTTTGCAGCAGGGCGATAAAAATCAGCGTGCCGTACTTTCCGCGCAGGGTCGGGCGGTCCGTGATGTCGTATTTCGCCAAATCCGCCAAAATATCGGCTTTCACGGCGGCAGCAAGCGACTGGATTTGGGCCGGGTCTTCGACTAGGACGCTGGCTTTGCCGGAGATCGGGTAAGAGTGAACCGGCAGGTCGGCGGCGCTCGTGATGCGAATCTTGCCGGCGGCGGGGGCGGCGGCCTGAGCAAGAGTCGGCGCGGTCAGCATGAGGCCGGACAGGGCAAGCGAAATCAAAGGCAGGGGCGAGCGTTTCATTGGGCGTTTTTCTCTTTCAGGTGGGCTTGGGTGATTTTGTTTGGGATAAAAATGCGGCTGACGAGATACGGCTGCCGGCCTGGACCGGGCGTATTTGCGATGGCCTTCTTGACCAGCGCTTCGATCTCCTCTTCTAGACCCTGCCGCTCGGCAGGCGTAAGATAGACGGAATTAACGCCGAAGCGCAGGCCGTCTTGTTTCGGGGCAAACTCTTCCTGGCGCAGATACAGCCGGAATTGCTGCTGTAAAACGCCGAGAAAGCGCAGAAACAGGTCAAAGTAGAACTGTGGGTCCGGCGCTCCCGTGCTCGTACTCATGTCCTGCGATTCCGGAGTCGCCGAATAGGTCTTCTCGACCGTGCCGCGCACAGGCCGCTCGCCGACCACAGCCAATGCTCCTCCAGCGACAAGCTGCCGGAGATGGCGGTAGAGGCTGGCGGGCGGCACATCGGGCAGGGCCTCGCCGATCTGTCCGGCAGTGACTTCGCGCTTGTCCGCCTCGATGAGAATACGCACCCGGACCGGATGGAACATCAGCCCCAGCCGCGACGGCAGCGGTTCCAATTTTGGCGGCTTTTCCGAAGTCAGCATACGGGCAGTATAACATCAATGTGATTATAATGTCAATGTGATAACATAAAGCTGTGCGTTTTGCCGGCCGTCCCCTTGCCAAACCCGACGGTTTCTGCTACAATCGGGGTATGGCTGACAACACACTGAACTGCGCCGTGGTCGGCTGCGGCGTGATCGGGCCGACGCATGCCCACGCGCTGTCTACGCTGCGCGGCGAGGGGGTGCGCCTGGCGGCGTTCAGCGACGAAGTTCCCGAACGCGCCGCCGTGCTGGCGGCGCAGCATGGAGGCGAAGCGAAGTCGTTTGAAGCCGTGCTGGCCGACCCCGAGATTGACGCCGTGCATATCTGCGTTCCGAGCGGGCTGCATGCGGCGCTGGGGGTCCGCGCTTTGGAAGCCGGCAAGCATGTCGTGGTCGAAAAGCCGATGGATGTGACGCTTGCGGCGTGTGATGCGCTGCTGGCGGCCCAAAAAGCCTCGGGCCGGCGGCTGGCGGTGATCTCCCAGCATCGGTTTGACGGCGCGAGCGTGGTGGTGAAAGACGCCCTGGACACAGGGCTGCTGGGCCGGATGGTGTATGCCGAGTCGCAGGTGCCGTGGTTTCGCTCTCAAGAGTACTACGACTCAGGCGACTGGCGCGGGACATGGGCATTGGACGGCGGCGGGGCGGCGATGAACCAGGGGGTGCACAACGCCGATTTGATTTGCTGGCTCTGCGGGCCGGTGGAAAGTGTCTACGCGCAGGCGCGGACTTTAGCGCATGAGCGCATTGAAACCGAGGATGTGCTGACGGCGACTTTGACGTTCCAAAACGGCGCGATTGGGAGCTGGTCGGCGTCCACGGCGATTTATCCCGGCTTTGCGGTCAAAGTCGGGGTCTACGGCACCGAAGGCAGCGCGATTATCGAAGGGGACCGGCTGCACACGCTTTCCACCAAAAGCGGCGTGGACAGCGGCGGCGAAGGGGTGCCGAGCCACGCGCTGCAAATGGCGGGCGGCGGCACCAAAGCGGCGGCATCGGACCCGGCGGCGATCTGGGGCGGAGCGCACGAAGCGCAGATTGCCGATTTTGTCCGCTGCTGCCGCACCGGCGAAACGCCCGCCGTGGACGGCGCGGAAGGCCGCAAAGCGGTCGCGCTGGTGCTGGCGCTGTACGAATCGGCCCGGACAGGCGCGGTCGTGCGGCTGTAAGCGGTATTTTATGATCCTAGTCGGCATTGACCCCGGCACGGCGACCACCGGGTACGGCGTGATTGAAAAGCGCGGCGACAAAGTGTCGTATTTAACCTGCGGCGTCATCACCACCCCGCCGGGCGACGACGCCCCGGCGCGATTAAAGCAGATTTACGACCAGTTCAACGCGCTTTTGGACAAGTACCGGGCCGAGCAGGTGGCGACCGAGCGGCTGTTTTTCACCAACAATGTCACCACGGGAATTCCGGTCGGCCGCGCCCTCGGCGTGATACTCTTGACGCTCGCGCAGCGCGGGCTGCCGTGGACCGAGTACACGCCGACCCAGGTGAAAAGCGCGGTGGTCGGCACGGGCCGGGCGGACAAAAAGCAGGTGCAGTTCATGGTGACGCGGCTTTTGGGACTGACCGAAGTGCCGAAGCCCGACGATGCCGCCGATGCGCTGGCGATTGCCATCTGCCACGCCCATTCGGTCCGCCTCGGGTCGCTGGTGCGGGCGGGAGTGCGCGGGTAACTTTGTTTTCGGAGGAGAAGGACGCATGGCGGGAACAGTAGTGGCGGTTTTTGACGACAACAGCGTCGCCGAGCGGGCGGCGCAGGCATTGGTAGACGACGGCGTGCCGTTGGCCGACATCACGCTGGTCTTTCACGGCGCGGCGGGCGCGGCAGGCACCCCGCACGACGGTTTCAGCGCCCCGGACACGGACACCCTGGCGACGGGCGTGCGCGAAGTGGAAGAACACGATGTCGAGCGGCCTGTTAATGCCGTGGACGAAATGGCACCCCGCGCGGTGGTCGGCTTTGTGGTCGGCGCTCCGCTCGGGTCGCTTGCCATGTCCCTGCTGGTCTTTTACGAGCCTTTTCTGCCGTCTATTGCAGCCCACGCCCTGCTTTGGCAGTTATCCAGCGCAGTCATCGGCGGCGTGCTCGGCGCGATTGTCGGCGTCGTGACCGCCGGCGGCGTGCCGGCCGAAGCGGCGCGAGGATATCACAAAGAAGTGCAGCGCGGCAAAACGCTGGTGACGACCCTGGCATCCAGCGCCAATGCTCCGCACTTTCAAGAGATGCTCCGCGAGCGCGGCGGCCGCAAGCTCGGCTACTTCCCGCGCTTTTTGGACACGCTGCAAAGCATCGAATCGTGAAAGGGCGCTGAAAGCGAGGGAGGGGAGCGAGGAAAAGCAGCGAGGAAGTAAACTTCTCTCGCTGAATAGCGTCCTTCGGACGAAAGCGTCCCGTCTGTTCGGCTTTCCTATTCCTACGTCCGAAGGACGCCATTCAGCGAGAGAAGTTTACTTCCTCGCTCGCCTCGCCCGGTTTCCACCATGCCCAAGCCCACCCAAACCCTGCCGGACGCCGTCGGCGTTGTTCTCACCCATATTGAGCGGCAGGCGGGACGCACGAGCAGCGACGCCGCTTACGACGGCCTCCTCGCCCTGCCGGAGCTGCCGACCGACGCGCTGGCCGCCCTCGGCCCGCTGACCCGGCTCGACAACTCCCAAGCCGCCGATGCCGTGCCGTCGCTGCTTTTAGAAACCGGCGGCGGCCAAATCCAGATCGAATTCTGCCCGTTCGGCCCGCTCGCCCTGCTGTCGTCCGACGGCAGCGCCGACACCGACCCCGCCGCCGAAGCTCTGTACGCCGCCGGCCTGTTTCCCCTGTTCCCCGCCGACCTCGACGACGCCGCGATTGTCTGGCACGGCGCTCCCCTGTCCCGCTGGCTGTTTCCCCGCCGCCTGGCCGACGCCCTCACCCTTTTCGAGACCCTGCGCGGCTAAACGAACCCATTTCTGCCGCCCCCATTTCTGCCGCCGCCGGGGTATACTGCGGTTATGGAAACACAAAAGCCAGCCGAAGCCGCGCCCCCGGAAGCGTCGTCGGACGCTTCGATCAGTTTTGCGCCCAACCCGCTTGCCGAGCTTGTCAGCCACTTCGAGGATGACCCGGATTGGGACATTATGATGGATTCCATCCGCCACCACCGCCTGGAAATGGATGCTCAGTGGGCCAGCGTGGAATAGCTTGTGTATCTGCTGGACACTGACACTTACTCAAATCTGCTGCGCCGAAACCCGGTTGTTCTGCGCCGGGTTTCCCAAACGCCGCCCGGCTCGGTGTGCCTCTGCGCCGTCACGCCGGAAGAGATGCTGCGTGCCCGCCTTGACGCCATCCACCAGGCCAGAGCCAAGCAGGAGCAGCGCCTGCCCGTCACCTATGATTACTTGATGGACCTCGTGCGCGAGCTGAACCGCGTGTCCATTCTGCGCTACGACGATGACGCCGTGCAGATTTTCCGCGCCTTTCCGGCAGCGGTCAAACGGGCCGGTTCCCAGGACTGCCGCATCGCCGCCGTCGCCCTCGCGAACAATCTCACCGTCATCACGTCCAACACCCGGCACTTCGCCCAAATCGGCGTCGCCACCGAAGATTGGACCCTCTCGCCCTAAGTTTCCCCGCCGCCTTTCCCCAATGTGTTCGAGAGCAGGCATACCCAAATTTTTCATTGTTATTCTTTAACCAAGAAGGAATACAGATCACCATGATCTAACATTTAACGATCTTACTTTTTTGGTAGAAAGATTAATTATGTTAGACTTCAGCAGTGAGAACTCCCCCAATCCAGCCAAGCTGATCAATAGTTTGCGCTTTCTCGGCTATGATAACAACTCTGCAATCGCAGATATTTGTGACAATTCCTGGGATGCACAAGCGACTGAAATTGCCGTCAGCATAGAAGGCAAGCGCGATGCGCTATCTATTCTCGTTGTGGATGACGGCATCGGCATGGATATGGCGACGCTTGACCAAGCGCTACGTCTCGGCTCACTTGTTGACCACAACTCAAAATCTGATTTGGGCAAGTACGGCATGGGGCTTGTGACTGCCTCTCTTTCCATCTGCCGCCGGACGGAAGTAATCACGCGGCAGAAAAATAGGCCGTTGCTTTACAGCGTGATTGATGTGGATGAAATCATTGCGAAAAACTCTTTTTGCAAGTATTTAGGGCAAGCCACAGAAGAAGCGGAAAACTTGTTCCGAGCGGCCGGCAACCCCGAGAGCGGCACACTCGTTCGGCTTTCTCATTGTGACCAAATCCACTCGGTTTATGGAACGACAATCGCGAGAAACCTGAAGGAACATTTAGGGCAAGTCTTTCGTGCGTTTCTTGCATCCGGCAAAACGCTGACGATCAACAAGCAGCCTGTGCCTATTGTGGACCCTTTGATGCAAAATGAGGGGTCGGATATTCGCAGCGACGAATCTTACGACATCACTTACGAAGATGCCACTGGCGAACAAAAGCAGGAAAGCCTGCGTGTCAAAATTGCTTTGTTACCTGACTTCGGACAAGGCACAAACAGCGATCGTGGCATCAACATCAAAAACCAGGGATTTTATGTGCTGCGTAACTTTCGGGAAGTCGCAGCGGCGGAAACATTCGGACTGCTCCCACGCCACAACGACTATAACCGAGTTCGAGCGGAGCTTTATTTTCCTGCGGCACTTGATGAAGTTATGGGTGTTAATTTCACCAAGCATCAGCTTAAACCAAAAGAAATTATTCTGGACAAGCTGAAAGAAGTCGCCGTTCGTGAGATGCGGGCTTTGGCGAACCGCGTCAAAGGGGAGCGTGTGCGGGTCGAAGACAGCCAAGTGTCTCACGAAGAAGCCTCACGAATCATTGAGAAAAAAGCCAACCTTCTGATTAAGCCGCAGATGACGGTTGAAAAGCGAGCTTCGCCGGAGAAGCAAGAAGAAAAAGTGCGTGAGCCGCAGGGTGGCACGAAGGAGCGCAAGAACTACGGCGACACACAAAAGAGAGAAAGTGCGTTGCCGTGCAAGTTTGAAACAGTGTCTATGTCGGCCAGCGGCCCGATCTACAATGCGGAACCGGAGGGGCGGACTATTATTATTCAATGGAATGTAGACCATCCCTTTTATCAAAGGTTCATTTTAGACAACCAGGATAATCCCAACATGGTCAGCGCGACTGATTTCCTGATTTACTCGCTGGCAGCGGCGGAACTAAAGTATGATGACATAGATAACCGCGTTTTGATCGAAAACATCCGCGGTGCGCTTTCCAGCAATATGCGAACACTCCTGGCAGACAATTCTTGATTTACGAGTTCATTTGTTCAAACCCAGCAAAATGTTGACGAAGTTTGTTTTGGCATAGAACGCGTAGGTGCGGCTGTCTTTTTGGCCTTTGGTGCGGATTTGGATCAGTTCTCCACTAATAGTGTGCAGCGTTTCGCCCTGCGAGAGTTTTTCCCGGATCATCTCGTAGTCTTTTTCGACTTGACGGTAGATAGGTTCGACGTGCAGGGAGATATCGGCGGCCCCGACGTAGGCAATCGGCGAGCGGGTTTCGGCACGGTCTATATATTCTCGGGCGACAATAATAAACCGCTTGATTTTGTGCAGGACATGGCTGGTCTCGAACGAATGCGCGACTGTATAGTCTCGGTCAAGCATGGTAATCTGCATGGTTTCTTTTGCGGTTAGCCCGAAGTCGCGGTTACGCTTCAGCGAGACTTGTTTCAGCTCCCAGCTTCCGCCGTTCGGCTCACGCCGCGAGTTGGGCTTTAGCCCGAGGCAGGCTTCCAGAGTCAAGCCGGCCCAGCCTTTGTTTAAAGTGCGTTTGACCACGCCTTCGACTTCGGTTTCGTAGAAAATCTTGCGCCCATGCTTCGCGGCCAAAGCAACCAGGTCGCTGCCGTGGAGTGAGTGCAAAAGTTCGAGTGCTTCTTCTCGCTCCATTTTCTACCCCCCCCCCCCCCCCCCCGTGTAGTGTAGTCTCGACTACAATTTCGGCGAAGTTCAGGCGCTGTGTCTGCATGGTGTATTCTTCCTCCAATCGGAGCTTGGCGAGGGCGATGTGCTCGGGTTCGCGCTCGATGCCGACGAACTTTCGGCCCAGGCGGGCGCAGGCGACGCCGGTGGTGGCGGAGCCGCAGAAGGGGTCGAGCACTAATTCGCCGGGGTGGGTGGACGACTCGACAATTCGCATCAGCAGAGCTTCGGGCTTTTGGGTGGGGTGCTTGCCGTGACGCTTTTCGCGCTTGCCGGGGGGCGTAATGCTCCAAAGCGACTGCATCTGCTTGCCGCCGTTCTGCCGCTTCATTTCCTGGTAGTGGAATGTATGGCGGCTTTTGGCGCTTTTGGCGGCCCACAAAATCGTTTCGGTGGCATGGGTGAAGTACCGGCAGGCGAGGTTAGGCGGCGGGTTGACTTTGTACCAGGCGATGTCGTTGAGGATTTTGTAGTCCAGCACTTGCAGGGCGTAGCCGACGCTGTGGATGTTGTGCGACGTGCCGGTGACCCACAGGGTGCCGTTGGGCTTCAAGAGGCGGCGGCATTGGTCGAGCCAAAGCAGGTTAAACGTGTGGTCGCCGACAATGCCGGCGCTTTTGTCCCAGCCGCCTTTGTCTACGGACACCATGCGGCCGTTCACGCAGGTCATGCCGCCGTTGGACAAAAAGTAGGGCGGGTCAGCAAAGATCATGTCCACCGTCTCGCTTTCCATCCGCCGCAGCAGCTCCAAAGCGTCGGCCTGATAGAGCCGCAGGGAGCAGTCGGGCGACTCGTAGAACGGCAGCGGCGGCGCGGCGTAGCCGGGGCGGGCAAAGAGATCGGGGACAAGCAGATCGGGGGCGGGCAGGTCGGGCACGGGTCGGAACTCCTCCTGAAAGGCGATCCGATCCTACCCGATCCCTGCCGGCAAGATCAAGAGGCGTAAAGAAGCCCCCCCGCCCACCCCAATAAAGCCCCAATTCTGGGGAGCCGGAAATAGAAAAGAACCCGTAGGGGCGAACCTTGTGTTCGCCCTTTCTTCTCCATATGGCTTCCTTCCGTATGGCTCCCCAGAATTGGGGCGGGAGCGGGGGGGAGCGCAGAGTCTTTAAGACGCATCGGACGCCGCGCGGCGCTTGCGGCCGCGCACCAGCAGGGCGGCGAGGCCGAGGCTGAGGACGGCGAACGCGGTCAGCGACGACGGCTCGGGCACGGCGGCGGGGGCTTTCGGGCCGCGCCCGGCGGTCACGAAGTCCTGCGGGCGGCCGCCGGCGCTTTGCGAGCCGGTCACGGCTTGCAGCCAGACGGAACCCGACGGCCCGTTCGCGCCCAGCGCGGCCTGCTCGATGCCGTATACATCGGCGGCATTTACCCCGGTCGCGCTGAACTTGTTCGACCACGCATAGCCGGAATTGGTGAGCGTCACCCCGCCGCCCTGGACCAAGTCCCACACGGCAAGCTGGGCCGCCGCCTGCTGGGCGGGGGTCGCATCCGAATAGTTCTGCCCGATGTAGTCCACCGCGAAGATGTTCTGCGGGGCGACCTGGTAGTAGGAAGACGCCGAGCGAAGGCCGTCCGCCGCCGAGGTCTGATGGGCCGTGGCATTCCACGTTTCGGGAACCGTCACCGTGTCCCACAAATCCGTGCAGAACCCGCTGGCGAGCGGGCCGCCGTCCACGGACAGGTGGTACTCGCCCGCCGCGACATTGTTCTCGGTAAAGGTCGTCGCGCCGTTCGAGTAGGTGATGCTGACCCCGGTGGTGCCGTTGATGTCGGCAAAGCGGACCTGCTTGGCGGCGGGATCGGCGGCAGCAGGAACGGCAGCGGCGGCGAGCAGGGCAAAGCAGCAATAAGTTCGGAAAGTGTACATCTTTGGCTTTCTGTGCGGAGGGCGTCTCCGGGTATGAATTCAAGTGGCCCTGGGGAGGACTGCACTTATCTTACCAGAGGTTTGGAAAATGCGCCCCGGCAGAAATGCCGTTTTCGCACACTTCGGATGTAATCCCGGTAACAAGAGAGGCAGAGTGTCACACAGATTCTTTGGGCCGGGACAGCAGGCCGCGCAGGCGGCGCGAGTTCAGCACGACGCTCAGCGACGACACCAGCATGGCGGCGGCGGCGAAGATGGGGTTTTTGATGACGCCCAGCACGGCCAGCGGGACGCAGACGGCGTTGTACAGGCAGGCCCAGAAGAGGTTCTGGCGGATAATCTTGGCGGTGCGCCGGGCCAGGGTGAACAAGTCGGCCAGGCGCATGAGATCGTCGCCGATCAGCGTGATGTCGGCGGCGCGGCGGGCGATCTCCGTGCCGGAGCCGAACGCAATCCCGGCGTCGGCCTGCGCCAGCGCCGGAGCATCGTTGATGCCGTCGCCGGCCATCGCGGCGACCCGAGTTTTCTGGGCGTCCCCGACGCGCTGCGCTTTGTCGGCCGGCCGCATCTCGGCAGTCGCCTCGGCAATGCCGACCGAGCGGGCGACGGCATCCACCGTCGCGCGGGCATCGCCGCTGACCACCTCCAGGGTCAGACCCGCCGCGCGGAGCGCTTTGACAGCCTCCGCCGCGCCGGGCCGGAGCGCATCGCCGAGCGTGACCGCACCGCGCACATCCGCGCCGACGCCGTAAAAGAGGGCCGTCTGCGCCGACGCTTCGGCGTGTTCGGCCAGGCGCTCCAGCGCGGCGGGAACGGCGGCGGCGCGGACCGCGCACAGGGCGCGGTTGCCGGCAAACCAGTCTTCGCCGCCGACCATCCCCGTCACCCCCTGCCCTTCATGCCGGGCAAAGTTAGACGCCGGCAAAAACGCCAGGCCCCGCCGTCGCGCATGGGCGACCAAAGCGCGGGCCAGCGGATGCTCGGAAGCGTCTTCCAGCGACCCCAGCGCAGCGAGGTCGGCATCGGTCCCCGTGAACTCGCGGACAGCAAACTTGCCCTCGGTCAGCGTTCCCGTTTTGTCCAGCAGCAAGTGGGTCACGCGCGGCAGCACTTGCAGCACGTCGGGATTGCCGATAAGAATGCCGCGCCCCGCCGCCGCGCCGACTCCGGTGGTGACGGCCAGCGGGGTCGCCAGCCCCAGGGCGCAGGGGCAGGCGATCACTAAGACCGTGACGGCCCGTACCAGGCAGTCCGCCGCCGCATGGCCCGACAGCGCCAAAACAAGCGCCGTGCCGGCCGACAGCGCAATCATCGCCGGGACAAACCGCCGGGACAGAGCATCCGCCCACCGCTCCACCGGGGACTTAGCCGCCAGCGCCGCTTCCACCAGCCTAATCATCTGCGAAAGCGTCGTGTCCGCCCCGATCCGCGTGACTTCCACCAGCAGCGGCGCATCGGTCGCGACCGTGCCGCCGGTCACCTCATCCCCCGCCCGCTTCGGCGCGGGCCGCGCTTCCCCGGACAGCAGGCTTTCGTCCACCAGCGCCGCGCCCTCGAAGACCCGCCCGTCGCACGGTATCCGCTCGCCGGGCCGGACCACAACTTTGTCGCCGACCCCGAGCTTGCGCAGGGCGACCAAGACTTCGCGCCCACCGTCCGACTTGACCGTCGCTTTGCTCGGCAGCAGGCCGTACAGCAATGCCCGCGCCCCGGCGGCATCCGACCGCGCCCCGGCTTCCAGGTGCTTGCCCGCCAGCACCAGCGCAATCAGCATGTCCGCCGTGTCGAAGTAGACATGGACGCCGCCCCGCGCGACCACCCACGCACTGTACGCAAACGACACGGCAACGCCGACCGTGATCAGTGTTTCCATCACCGCCGCGCCCCGCCGGGCCGCCCCCCAGGCTTTCGCAAACACCGGCCATCCCGCCCACAGCACCGGCAGGGACAGCAGAAACTCCGCGCGGGGCAGCCACTGAATCGCATCGGCGCTGATGCCCTGCCGGACAAAAAAGTCGGCATAAAACGGCAGCTGAAACATGCCGGCGTTGACCGCAAAGACCACCGCCACCACCGCCCGCACAAACAGCGCCCGGCCGGCCCGCCGCGCCGGGCTGTCTTTGCTTTCGCCGTCGCCCGTGTACGGCTCCGCCGCGTAGCCGAGCCGCTTGATGGCCGCCGCAAACGCTTCCGGCGCGACTTTCGCGGGCTTATACGCGATTTTGACCAGATCCGATGCAAAGTAGACCCGGCACCGCTCGACCCCTTTCATCTGCCCGAGCGCATGCTCAATCAGCCACGCGCACGACGCGCACCACATCCCGCCGATTTGCAGCGCCGCCTCGCGCGTCGCATCCAGCCCGTCCCCCTTCGCCGCCTGCGCCGCCTCGTCCTTTCCGGCTCCCCCATTATTGGGGGCGGGGGGGGCGTCGGGCCGGGCAATCAGGCCCATTTCCAGGCACTGCCGGTACAGCGAAGTCTGGGTCGGGTCCTGCCCGTCGCCGATCTGCTCGCTTTCGGCCAGGATTTGATAGACCTGCCGGCACCCCGCACAGCAGAACGTGTAAGCCCGCGCCCCGATTTCCGCCGCGACGGGCGCTCGCGCCGGCAGCCTGCATAAGTCGCACAGGGTTTGAGTTGAAATGGCAACCGCCATAGTTACGCTTGGTTTCTAAAAAATGGAAGGAGCGAGGAAATAAATTCCAATCGCTGCATTGCGTCCTTCGGACGGTCTGCAAATATCAGCGAGTGAAATTTATTCCTCTTTCGGCGGATGGGCCAAATTGGGGATTTCGGTGACGGGGTGGCGCAGGACGGTGTGCATCGTGTACGCAATCAGGCCGCCGAACAGCAGCAGGCTGAAAACTATCAGGACGACGAATAGGGTCAGGCTCGACGGCTTCGATTTCAGCTTTTGGGCCGCCGACTGCGTTTCGGTGTATTTGACGTTGCTCCAAGTGCGCGGCATAATCGGTGTGCTTTCTGAGCGAGCGGCAGTTATCGGCGCGGGGGCGCGTAAAAAATTGCTTCCGCCCGGCTGTCTTGACTGAGATGGACGGTAATCGGCGTGCGGCCCGGCGGCGTTTGGCCTGCGGGGCTGACAATCGTAATCGGAACGGTGACGCTGTCGCGGGCCGGAGCGAGCAGGGTCGGCGGCTCGACGGAAGCACCGGGCAGGCCGGACACCGTCAGCGTCATGCGCGACGGCTGCGGCCTGCCGCTGCTGCACGTCAGCGCATAGCCGTTGCGGACTGTGCCGGCAGTCCGCACAATCGCGCCGTTTGCGGTGAGGCTTGCCGACGGCGGGAACGTTCCGTAAATCAAAAAGGCGACGACGGCAAGGCAAAGCGGGACCGAAAGCGCGACCGCGACGCGGCGGCGGTCCCACAGGCCGACCCGCTGAGTGAGCGTCAGGTTCTCGGAGGCACGCTCGGGGGCGACCCCGTAGCGGAACTCGATGAGGCCCGGTTTGCCCCGGCGGCCCAAAACATCGTTGCACGCGTCCACGCACTCGCCGCACCCGATGCAGCCGTGCTGCCCGACGCCCTGCTTGATGTCAATCCCCATCGGGCAGTCGGTCTCGCATTTGTGACAGCCGATGCAGTCGTCGGCCCGCTCGTCCAGATACCGCACGGCCAGCGTGTTTTGGTCGGTGAGTGACGACAGCAGCGGCCCGTAAGGGCAGGCGCGGGCGCAGAATGTCCGCCGCAGCCAAAGCATGTCGGCGGCGACCGTCAGCGCAATCAAATACACGGTCAGGCCGGCAGGAACATCGCGCCAGGGCGCGACGGTCGCCGCCAGCACCGCCGGCGGGGCCAGCCAGTAGGCGGCCAGCGTCACCCCCGTGCCAAGCGAGGCAGCCAAGATGCCGGCGGTCCACACCGTGCGCGACAGCCAAAAGCGCGGCCTGCCGGGCCGGGTCCCGAACGCCCGGTCCAATCGCTGCTTGAGCGAGTCGGCAAAGTCCGACGCCAGGGTCTGCGGGCAGACCCAGCCGCACCAAAGGCGTCCATATAAAAACGACACGGCGGACAGCAGCGCCGTCCCCAGCAGGGCGACCCAGAGCAGCAAGAACAAGTCGTGCGCGGCCATTTTGTGCCAGGCAAAGTAAAACTCATCCCGCCGCAAGTCCAGCCGCAGGCCGTTCGTGAACGGCAGGACGACGAGGCCGACGCCGCACGCGACTTGCAGCGCCCGGCGCGGGGCGTGCCATTTCACCGCGCCGTTTGCCGCGCGGGTAAGAGTCGGTGTTTGTATAATTCGGTCGGTTAGGTCGAGCATAAGAACCCACCTCCTTGCTTCGCAGGGGTCCTCCCCAAAGGGGAGGACAAAGAGGGCACAACAAAAACTATCTGCCTCATTGTCCGGCTCCTCGTCCTCCCCTTTGGGGAGGACCCCTGCGAAGTGAAGAATGAACGAAGCAAGGAGGTGGGTACAAAAAAGGGCGGGCGCGACTGCGCCCGCCCTGCCTTGATTATACCAGAAATGCCGCTTACAGCGTTCCTCTCACAGCATCCCTTTCACAGCGCTGCGCCGGGAGCGACACGGTTGGTCGGCGAGGGCCGGTCGCCGCCGCGCACCTGGCCGCCTTTGCCGCCGTTGATGCGCGGGTCAATCCGCAAAACCTGGCCTTCACCGGTGCTCTGGGTGTACTGCTGATCTTCGGGCTTGAGCCAGGGACGCCAGCCGCCGTGGCCGTCGGGCACCTGCCGCCCGAAGCCGAGGGTCTGGACATACGCTACCAAGTCGCGGGCATCGGGCGTGGGCTTCGGGTTGACTTTATCGGTGTCGTCGAACAGCCAGGTGAATGCCGGCATGATCGAGCCGGGCACCATCTGGCGCGGGTAGTAAAAGTGCGAATAGTGCCAGTCATCGCTGTACTTGCCGCCTTCGCGCGACAAGTCCGGGCCGATCCGCCGGGTGCCGAGGAAGTGCGGCTGGTCCCAGATATACTCGCGCTCGTCGGCAATCGGCGCGACCGACGATTTAATCGAGTAGCGCTTGATTTCGTTCGCCAGGGGCCGAATCTGCTGCGAGTGGCAGTACATACAGCCTTCGCGCTGATAAATCCGCCGCCCGCGCTCCTGCTGCGGGGTGTAGCCGACCAGCTCGCCGTTCGGCTGCGCCGCAAGGTCGCCCGTGAAAGTCGCCGGGGTGCGCTGCTGCGCGTCCGCCGCCGCCAGCTCGGCGGTCGAGTAGATGGCGTGGTAGCGCTCGGGGTTCTTCGCAGTGTTTTGCGACCAGTTTTCATTGAACGACGGGATCAGCATCGTGAACGTCAAGCCGATCACAAACGTCATCAAAATGCCGAGGCCGGTCAGCATCGCGCTTTTTTCCGGCACGCGCCGAAGAACCAACAGCAGAATGCCGACCAGCACGAAGAACAGAATTGGGATCAGAATTTGCAGCATGGTAAGTTTTCTATACCCGCGCGGTCAGCGTGGACGGCGTCCGCGACGGGTCCTCAACACCTAATTCAGTGTCGTCGGTCGTTGTCGCCAGCGGCATGGTGGCGGTTTTGTACAGATTAAACGCGAACAGGAACATTCCGATCAGCATGAAGGTCCCGCCGGCGGCGCGGACATGCCAGAACGGCTTGATGTGATCCACGGTCGTGATAAACGGCAGGTTCGGGTTGTTCCATTCCATGCCCTGATTGAAGCCGCCGATCCAGAGCGCGGTGCTGAACAGGATAAAGCCGACAAACGACAGCCAGAAATGCCAGTCGGCCATGCCTTCCGAGTACAAGGGCCGCTTGTACATGCGCGGCAGGGCGTAGTAGCAGCCGGCATACGCATAAAACGTCACAAACCCGAACATCGCCATGTGCGAGTGTCCGATCACCCAGTCGGTGAAGTGGGTCACGGCGTTCAAAGAGCGCAGCGCCTGAAACGAGCCTTGCGTCGAAACCAGCAGGTAAAACACCGTGGCGGCGACCAAAAACTTCAGCGGGACATTGGCGCGAAGCTGATGCCACTCGCCGCGAATGGTCCCGAAGAAGTTGGTCACGGCGGACAAGACAGGGACGAACAGGAGAAACGAGAAGATGGTCGCGACGGTTTGCAGCCAGTAGGGAATCGGCCCATAAATCATATGGTGAGCGCCGTTCCAGATATAAATCGCGCCGAGCGACCAGAACCCGATCAGTGACAGCTTATGGCTGTACAGCGGCGCGTTGGCGGCTTTCGGCAGGAAATAGTAGGCAGTGGCGAGAGCGCCGGGCGTGGCGACCAGGCCGACCACGCTGTGGCCGTAAAACCAGTTCGTGTTGGCATCGTTTAGGCCCATAAACGCCGCCGAGTGGATAATCTGCGACGGCCAGTTGCCGATGAGGTAGACGAACGGGGTCCACATCAGCATGCCCATGATGTACCACAGCGCGACATACATCTGCGTATAGGTCCGCCGGGCGAATGTTTGCAGCAGATTCACCATCAGCATGACCCAGCCGCCGAAGATGAAGAAGCTGGAAACGACCGGCCATTCCTCATATTCCTTGCCTTTGGTCATCCACCAGGGATTGACGGTGTCCATCGGGTTCAGGACGCCGAGGATCATCAGCAGCACGCCGACCGAGTAAAACAGGGTCGTGGCGATGCCGAGCTTTTCGCTCCACAATCGCGTGCCGCACAGTCTTGGGACCATGTAGTAAAACAGGCCCATAAAGACCGGCAGCAGCCAGCCGAAGATCATGCCCTGCACATGCACGGGCCGGATGCGCGGCCACGACAGCCAGTTGAAGCCGTAAAACAGGTCCGGGATGATAAACTTAAACGCGGCGATGACCCCGATGACGCCGAACAAGACCAGAAACGAGACCCCGGCCCACATCGCCCATTTGGCGGCGAGGTCCTCGTGCTCGATCTTTTCCGCGCCTTCCGTGGAAGGCCGCATGTTCATGATTTGCTGAACTGCCATAATTGTTTGCTTTCGACCTGCCCCCGGCCCCCTAGCCCCCAATCATGGGGGAACAAGATGGGATAAGAGGCCCTACATTGCGCCGCCGGGCATTGCGTCCCCGCTCGGGGCATTCTTCTTCAGCGATTTCTGGTCCACCGCCGCCGGCTGGCCGGACTGGGACGGCGGGGCGGTGCTGCTGTTTTCCGGGTTGCCGTTGATGATCGGCGTGATCGGCGCGGGCGACGACGACACGCTGCCGCCGTGCACCGTGGAGCCGCCGGGCGTGTCCGTCGCGGAGTTGCCCGGTGACTTTGCTTCATTGTTTCCGGGCGTCGCAAGCTGCCCGGTGGTCGTATCCATGTCCGCCGCCGGCGGCATGGTCCAAGTGAGGCTTAGGGCGTAGGAGATGACTTCCTGGATTTGCTGCTCGGACAGCGTGTTTTCCCAGGGCGGCATGGCGGTGCCGTGGACGCCGTAATGCAGCGAGTGGTTGATCCGGCGGTAGTCCAAAGTCTCGCGCATAAACGGGCCGTCGTGCAGGTTACGCGGCTTCGGGTTCAGCGACGATGCGTTGACCCCGTTGCCGTCTTGGTTGGGACCGTGGCAGCCGATGCAGTACGACTGGTAGATATTGGAGCCGTTTTTAACCGCTGTTGTCAGCGACTCGCCGCCGAGAAACGGCGTAAGCTGAGTCATGTCGGCGGCCTGAGCGCTTTCCGCGCCGCCGCTGGCTTTGCGGGTGACTTCGGCTTGAATCGCCGCAAGGCTCGCCGCCGAGCCGGAAGTCGGCTTGAAGCCGCCCCCGGCGACATGCGGGCCGAGAGCGCCGCCGAAGATCAAATACCCGATAGCGCCTAAAATGACGACGCTCCACAGGCCCCACAGGAGCGGGCTGACGGGCGTGTTTTCGAGTTCTTTGACTTCGCCGCCGGCGTAGTAATGAAAGCCGGAAGTCTTTTTTTCGGCCGGGTCTTCGGGCTTGATGTCTTGTGCCATAAGTGCTGTCCTTCTAATGCCGGAACCTACCCCCGGAACTGCGTTCCGACCCCTCCCGCACCGGGAAGGGTAAGAAGCAGACACAATGGGCTATTCTTTGCTCTTTGTCCTCCCTTGCAGGGAGGCCCCCTGCGAAGTGAAGAATGAACGAAGCAAGGAGGTGGGTTACTGCGCTTTGTATTCTTTCGGCAGGTCCTGGTCAGGCGAGACGGGCCGGGCGCTGGCATTCGCCGGGCGCAGGGACGCATCATACAGCGAAAGCGCTTCGCGCTGGGTATCGGACAGCGGGAAGATCGGCATGATGGACCCCGGCACGAATGCCTGCGGGTTTTTGTAGTGCTCGACAAGCCATTTTTGCGAGTGCCGGGTGCCTTCCCAGGACAATTCGGGACCGAAAATGCCGCCGTGGCCAAATTTCGGGTCGCCGGTGACATGCGCTTTGTTCGGGTCGCCGATATAATGGCAGGCATAGCACCCGTTCGCCGTGAACAGGGCTTTTCCGACCGCGATGCTCGGGACAACTTCAGCGGGGCGCGAAATATCATACGCGGCGACGGTCGAGAAGCGGCTGGCCTGGCTGGATGCATAGTTTTGGCCGGTCTGCGACGCGACAAACGTGACCAGCGCGTCTACATCCGACTGGCGTGCGCCGTCGGCGACGTAGCCGTGCTGCTTGAGGCTGGCGGCGACATCTTCATCATACGCCGCCGTGCCTTCGGTCGTCACCGGGGCAGCTTGGACACTGAGCGAGCGCTTGTCCACGGTCTCGATGCCGGCATTCGGATTGCCGACCACTCCTGTCGAGGGCAGGTCGGTGTTGGTCTTGCGGGCGGCGAAGAAGTAGGGCATGACGCAGCTATCGGTCAGGTAGCGCGGGTCCCATAGCTGATGGGCGATCTTGGTGGTGCCCCCGGCGACATAGCCTTCGTAGGTCAGCTCGGGGCCGATGTTGCCTTTCGAGAAGCCCGCGATTTTATGGCAGCCGTAGCATGCCTGCGATGCGAACAGCGCCTCGCCCCGCGCGATGGTGGACATCTGCGGCGCACCCGCCACATACTTCACGGTCTCGGCGGTCGCGGCGTTTTTCGGGTCGGCGAGGTACGCCGGCATCTGAGCGGCGGTGACATCCGCGCCGTCCAAGATTTTGACGATCCGCGCGGCGGACAGCGGCGGCTGGTAGCCGATCTTGAACGTTTTGACGCTGTACTGGGCGTGGCACTGGGCGCAGGCAGCTTCCATGTACTTGGCGGACAGCAGCGGGGCCTGCGAGTGCTCGGGCGAGCCGTGGGCGGAGTTCTGGATCAGCTCGCGCCCGGTGCCGTAGTGGCAGGTCGTGCAGCCGAAGGTCGGGAACGGGTGCTGCTTCAGATTGATCTTCTGGGTCTGGTAATCCGCCGCCTCGACAGTGTTCAAGCTGGCTTCGGTCGCGAGGCCGTAGGAGAACTTTGCGCCGTGAACAACGCCGAGGTCGCCTTTTGCGCCCTGAATGCCGGGATGAGCGCCGAGGGTTTTAATCGCTTCCAGAGTTTTGGCGTGGGCCGGGTCGCTGAGATACGCGGCGACCTCGGCGGTGGGCACGTCTTTGCCGTCGTA
This sequence comes from Capsulimonadaceae bacterium, assembly GCA_965246745.1. Taxonomy (GTDB): domain Bacteria; phylum Armatimonadota; class Armatimonadia; order Armatimonadales; family Capsulimonadaceae; genus JANXMY01. The sequence continues at coordinate 2,206,884 of OZ251980.1, read as the reverse complement.
GAGCTTGATCAGCTTTTCGGCGGTCATGTTCGGGTCGAGCATGCCGGCATGGCACGACTGGCAGCGGTCCACCCGCTGCTGCTGGGAGCCGTCGGCGAGCAAAGTCGGGAACTGAAGCACGGTGACCTGCTTGACTTCCACGGGCGAGTCGAGCGCGGCCTGCTTGGTCTCCGGCGAGTCGGCAAACGCCGCCGCCGCGTTTTTATACTGCCCCTGCCAGTAGGTGAAATCGTGCGTGTCGGCGTTTTGGTTGTTCCAAATGGACTTGACGCCGGTGACGACGACAAGCACGAGGAGCACGACGCTCCAGAACGCGAACTTGCCGACCATTGACTTGAAACCGAACATAATTGACTGTGTTTCCAGGAGCCGGGGTTGTGGAAAACCCCGGCAGGAAGGCGTGCTTCGCACGAAGAGCCGCGCAGCGTTCAGCTTTTCTTTGTCCGAAGGACACGTCTTTGCCGGGGTTTTCCACAACCCCGGCTCCGATACTACTGTACTTCTTTCGGCATGTTGCCCGGCCAGAACCAGGCCCAGTTCGGCCCCCGGAAGTAAGTGCCGATGATAATCAGCACAATCACCGCGATCACATACAGAGTCCAGAGCGTGCAGGCCGTCCGGCGGCTTTTGGCGAACCAGCGCCCGATGCCGCTGTGATGCCTATCAACGTAAGGGATTGCCATCAGGCCGATGACCACCAAACCGGGAATGCCCAGGCCGCCCCAGAACGCATCATACGCGACCAGCTCCTGCAATCCCAAGAAGTACCAGGGCGCTTTGGCCGGGTTCGGCGGCTTCTGCGGGTTCGCTTGCAGCTCCAGCGGCGGCGGGGCGAAGACGGACAAGGCCAGGATCGCCGCAAAACAGGCGGCAAACAACGCCGCTTCGCGGATCAAGAGATGCGGCCACGACGACACCATGTCGTCGGGTCCCCGGTCCACGCGCGTAGACGATCCCTTGACCAGCTCCATCAGGCCATAAGTCTTATTCGGGTTGCGCGGAAAGATTTCTTCTTCGCGAATTCGTTTCATAAGTTCAATGCTTCTAATTCAACGCTTCTAGGGCGCGGTCGTCATGCGCCGCGTCCGGCGGGTGTAAGCAGTCAGCAAAATCAGCAGCAACAAAGACAGGGCCAGCGTGTGCGTCCGGTAAACGCCGATCAGGCCGCCCGCCCAGATCGGCAGATAGGACATGAGCCGGTCCCACGGCAGCAGCATTCCCGTGAACCAGAGCAGGCCGGTCAGCGCCAGCGCGGCGACCGCCCAGGCGGCGTAACGCCGGTTCGTTTTGACAAAAACAACGCGCGTCAGATGCAGCACAGCGGCCAGCAGGATAACTTGCGCGATCCAAAAATGCAGGCCGCGAAAGATTCCGCCCGGCGTTACGCCCACCGGGGCAGGAACGGCTTGGCCCGACGCGGCAGTGTTCGGGACATACAACAGCATCAGCGCGAGGCCGGTCAGCGCGAGAAAGGCCGCCAGCCAGATGACGGCTCGAAGCGAGCGCATGGGGGCCTACTCCGGCGACTCTTTCGGGCTGGAAATGCCGCCGTCTTTGCGGATGCGCCACATATGATACACGATAAAGATCGTCATAATCACCGGCAAAATCGCGACATGCAGCACATAAAAGCGGATGAGCGCTTCCTGTCCGACCGTGTCCGCGCCGAGCAGCCCCCAGCGGGTCAGGTCGCCGAGCGGCGGCACCTGCGCGGCGGCGGGCACATGCGCGGCGGAAAGCAGCGGGTTGATTTGGTCGGGTATCCAGTTCGCTTTGCCGGCGATGCCCGCACCGACCGTGATGGCCCAGAACGCTAATTGGTCCCAGGGCAGCAGGTAGCCCGTGAAGCCCAAAATCAGCGTCAAGACCATGAGTATCACGCCGATGACCCAGTTGAACTCGCGGGGGGCTTTGTATGCGCCGGTGTAGAACACCCGGCACATATGGAAAAAGACCACGGCGATCATGGCGTTGGCCGACCAAAAGTGCATGCCGCGCAGGATGCCGCCGAACGACACCGACGAGTGCAGGTCCTGCATGCGGCTGTACGCCTGCTCGGTGGACGGCACATACACGAACATCAAAAGCAGGCCGGAAACGGTCAGCAGCAGGAACAGGTACAGCGACAGCAGGCCCAGGCCGAACGTATAGGTGAACCGCAGGGCGTGCTTTTCAATCTTGGCGGGCTGAATGTGCAGCAGAAACGAGTTGAAAAACGCTTCCGACCGCTCGCGCTCGGTTTTCGGGAACGCGGTCGTGCGGTAGATAGACTTGTAGACATTGTGGCCGAGAACGCGCGGATTGAGGTTGTCCCACACTTCGGGGGCCTGCCGGTAGATCGCTTTGCGAAGGCGCGTGACGGGGCCGTCTTTAACCGGGCGGCGTCCATTGCCCGTGCCGTTCGGGGGCGGCGGGGGCTGGGAAGGGCGGAGTTCTTTGACGCTCATAGCGAAGGCTTTCTACGGGAACATCTAGCCGACCGTGTAGTAGTGGCCGGGGTCGGCGAATTTCTTGCTTTTGTCTACTTCCAAGTCGCCGCTTGGGGTCGGGTGGACATCAAACCAAAACAGCGAAACAAGCGCGGGGCCGTGGGTGACATTGCCCATGTCGTCGTACTTGGAGCCGTGGCACGGGCAGTCGTAGCCGGTCGGCGACGCCGCAACCGTGCAGCCGAGATGCTGGCAGACCATCGAGATCGCGCCGATCTTGTCGCCGTGCCGGATAATCGAGACTTTCTGGTCGGCGATGTTCTGCTTCGCGCCGTCGGGAAAGTTCGTCGGCTTGCCGATGGAGAACTTCGACGGCGGCCCGTAAGACACATTGGGCCAAAAAAAGCGTCCGAAGACCCCCGCCGCGCCCGCCGCGCCGATGCCGACCAGTCCCCAGGTGGTCAGGGACAAAAAGTTGCGCCGGGTCAGCTCTTGTTTTTCCTGCTCGTAATTAATCGCCATAAATAGTTGTTACTCGAGATGATTTCTACTCGTCGTCTTCGTCGCGGAACACAATATATTTCGCATCCTCGGCGTTCTCAAAGACGCCGTTTTTGACGCCCCACAGAAACGCAAAAAGCGCGACCATGCCCATTGTGCCGCCGGCAATCAGCAAAGACCAAACACTGCTAGACATAAGCCTAAAATTCTCGAAAAAAGTTCTCTCGTTACCGTCATTATACAGGGCGCTCGGGGGATTGTCAAGAAATAACCGTGGCTTTGTGAAAATAATCACTCCCGGCGTTAGAAACCGGCAAAAGCCGGGTAAAGCGGCGGCTTTGCCGGCGAGAAGGGAGCGGCAGGAACTTCCAAGCGGCCGGGCGAGTTAAAGCGGCAGATTTCAGAAATGAGGCGTTTTCATGCTTGACCGTCCCGCCGACCGCCGAAAACGCGCCCAGACGCCGCCGCCGGAGCAGAACGAGGCCGCGCCGCCGCACGAGGCCCCGGACCCGAACCGCTGGTTTATTCTGATCGGCCTGGTCATGTCGGTCATCATGGAAGCGCTGGACACGACCATTATCAATGTCGCGCTGCCGCAGATGGGCGGCAACCTCGGGGCGACCCCCAACGAAATCGGCTGGGTGTCTACGGGCTATATTCTCGCGGTCGTGACCGTGCTCCCGATTACCGCCTGGCTGGCGGCGCGGTTCGGGCGCAAGCGGTACTTGGTCGTTTCGGTGCTGCTGTTTATCCTGGCGTCGTTCTTTTGCGGCGTGTCGCACTCGCTCGGGCAGCTTGTTTTCTGGCGGGTGGTGCAGGGGATCGGCGGGGCGGCGCTGCTGTCCACGGCGCAGGCGACGCTTTTGGAGATTTTCCCCCAAAATCAGCAGGGCATGGTCCAGTCTATTCTGGGCCTCGGCGTGGTGGTCGCGCCGGCGCTGGCCCCGATGCTCGGCGGCTGGCTGACCGACAACTACACCTGGCCCTGGGTATTTTTCGTCAACCTGCCCATCGGCTTTGTCGCGGCGGCGATTGTCGTGACGTTTCTTCAAGACTCCAAGTTCGGCGGCAAGGACGCCGCCGGGGCCGTGGATTTCGCCGGGATCGGACTTTTGGTGGTCGGCCTCGGCTCGCTGCAATATGTGCTGGAAGAAGGCGAGCAGAGCGACTGGTTCGGCTCGGCGCTGATTGTCCGGCTGGCGGTTGTCGCCGCGCTGGCCCTGGCGGCGTTTGTGTTTTGGGAGCTGTCGCCCCGGAACCCGGCCCCGGCGGTCAACCTGCGGGTGCTGCAAGACCGCAGCCTGCTCGGCGGGTCGCTGATCGGCCTGGCGATGGGCTTCGGGCTGACCGGCGGCTTGTTTATTTTCCCGCTGTTCGCGCAGGGAATTCTGCATTTGACCCCGACTGCGACAGGGCTGGTGCTGTTTCCCGCCGGGATCGCCATTGAGGTGGCGATTGTGGTCTGCGGCTTGACGCTGCAAAAAGGGCTGGACCCACGGCTTTTGATCGCCGCCGGCATTCTGATCTTTATCTACGCCAACTGGGACTTGTCGCACTTGTCCAGCCAGAGCAGCGGCGCGAACACGATCCCCGGCCAAATCCTGCGCGGGCTGGGCATCGGCTTTTTGTTTATCCCCGTGACGGTGACGGCCTATTCGACCCTCAAAGGACCGGCTATCGCGCAGGGCACGGCGCTGTGGAACTTGTCGCTTCAGCTCGGCGGCTCGTTCGGCATCGCCGCGCTGAACACGTATGTGGTCGCGATGACTCAGTTTCACCGGGCGAATTTGGTCGGCTTTCTGTACAGCGGCAGCGCCGCGCTGGCCGAGCGGCAGGCCGGGCTGGCGCAGTCGCTGACCGGCGGCTCCGGCGGCTTTGCTTTGGCGCAGGCCAAGCCTGCCGCGCTGGGCTTGATCAATCAAGCGGTGCAGACGCAGGCGCAGACCATGGCGTACAACAACGCGTTTCTCGCCATCGGGATTGTGTTTGCGTTTGTGTTTCCGGCGCTGTTTCTGCTCAAAAAGCCCGCCGGCGGTGCGCCGCCCGCCGGGGGAGCGATGTAGCCGCGCCGGGGAATCGGGTACAGTAAGGAGAATGAGCGAGCGATTAAATCTACGGGAGCAGCAGGCGCGGGACACGAAAGCGCGGCTTTTGGAGGCCGCGCTGACCCTGTTCTCGCAAAACGGGGTGGACGGCACCTCCATCAAAGACATTGCGCGGGAGGCCGGGGTCGCGCAGGGCCTGTTGTATCACTATTTTGCGAGCAAAGACGACCTGCTGTGGGGAGTCTTGGAAGCCGACTCGTTTTTGCCGCACTTGCAGGAAGTCTGCGCCGCCGCCGAGGGCCGCGCCGCCGGGGAGGTTCTCACGGAAGTCGCGCTGCGGTTTGATGCGTTTTTGGCGGGGCGGCAGCCGCTGATGCGCTTGATTTTAGGCGAGCTTCAGTCCAACCCGCGTGTGCAGGCGCTTTGGGAGAACAGCATTGACCGGGAAAACAGCGTTCTTCGAGAGTTCCTGCACGCGCGAATTGCAGACGGTGAGCTGCGGGAACACAGGGTTGAAGTGACAACCCAAATGCTGATGTACGGAGTGGTGCTGCTGTATCTGCCCGGCGGCAGCCCGGCGGGCGGCAACGGAGCGTTTCTGACGGCGATGATTGAAACAATGGTTCACGGGATCGCCGCCGAAAACAGCGCAGGCGGTGAAAAAGATCGCGCTTGACAGGCCCGCAGGGCGGGTAGAACAATGGCGGCGGAACGAAAGTTCGGCCGCAAAACAATCAGCGATTTAGATTGAGGAAACACCATGCCGACGCGAATTGATCCGACACTGCATATTTTGACCGAGCCGCTGACCGAAGCCGCCGCCAAAAAGGGCGCGGAGATGATCGGCAAGTGGGAAGCCGATGTGGAAGCAGGCGAGTTCACCGGAGCCAAAACAATCCATGCCGACCTGGTTAAGCTGCGGCATCACCTGGAAACCGGCAAGTTCGACGGCGTCGGCGAGCTGCTGGTTAAGCTCGGCGGCTCGACGCATCGCGCCGCCGGGCATGCCGAAGGCGCGACCGCCGGCAAGCTGGAAAAGCTGGGCGAAGCGCTGACAAAGGCCGGCGAGGGCCTCGGCGGCAAGCAGGGCGAGTAGGCTTCGGGGCGCTCGAAACTTATTATTTAGGGCCGCGCTGACAGGCTTGACATCCGCAGCGCGGCCTGGTAAAATGGCTTTCTTGAACGCAAGTTCAACAAAGCAGCCAGCCCGTATCAAACCGGGCTTCTTTTTCGCCCTCTTCGGTGGTTGTTCGTTCAATCAACAAAGCATTTTAGAACCGAGGCAAATGATGACACCGGGTTCCCGGCGATCCCTCCGAGGCGCTCCAAAAACGCCGATGACCAAATCTCTGCGGGAGCTGGCGGACGCACGGGCCGACTTGTCCTGTGCTTTTGACCGCCTTTGGCCCAGCCCCGACTGCCCCTGCGCTGCGCCGCCGCCTTCACTGGAAGAGCTGGACGCGCTGGAGCAGCGTTACCGATGGGCGCAGCGGACGGTGGAGCAGCGTCGGCAGAGCGCCGCCGCTGAGGCCGGCCCTGGGGAGACCGGCTGGGCCAATGCCGCTTTTCCTAAGAGAATGGAGTGACAAATGGCAGTCGCGATTCCGAAGTCAGCTTTGCCCGAGCGGGACCGCCGGGCCGGACGACACCTGAAAAAAGCCCCCGCCTCTCCGCCGCCTGCGCCGGCGTCAAGCGCTCCGGCTCACAAATACCGCTGGATTATTTTGATTGGGCTGATTACGTCGGCTGTTTTAGAGGTCATGGACACCACGATTGTCAACGTCGCCCTGCCGCGCATGTCCGGCAACTTCGGGGCGACTACCGACGAGATCGCCTGGGTCTCGACCGGGTACATTTTGTCCAATGTCGTGGTGCTGCCGATGACCGCCTGGCTGTCGCAGCGGATCGGGCGCAAGCGCTACTTGACCGGCTCGATTGCCGTGTTTGTCCTGGCGAGCTTTTTGTGCGGCTTGTCGCACTCTTTGATTGAAATCGTCGTGTGGCGCATCTTGCAGGGCGGCGCGGGGGCGGCTTTGATTTCCACCGCGCAGGCGACACTGGTGGAGATTTTCCCGGCAAGTCAGCAGAGCATGGTGCAGGGGTTCTTCGGGCTGGGGCTGGGGGTCGGTCCGGCGGTCGGGCCGCTGATCGGCGGCTGGCTGACCGACAATTTTTCGTGGAGCTGGTGCTTTTTCATCAACCTGCCTATCGGGATCGCTGCGCTGATTTTGGTCGGGGCCTTTTTGCAGGACACGGCGACGGCGGCCGAGTCGGCCAAAGCGCGGCGCAGTCCGATTGATTCCATCGGGATCGGCCTGCTGGCGGTCGGGCTGGGAGCGCATCAGTACGTTCTCGAAGAAGGCAAGCGGCTGGACTGGCTCGACAGTCCATTGATCAAGACTTTGGCGGTCGTCGCCGCCGCCGGTCTGGGGCTGTTTTTGTGGTGGGAGCTGCGGACGCGCAACCGTCACCCCGTTTTGGACCTGCGCGTCTACAAAGACCGGGGGCTGGCGGCGAGTGTCGCGCTGGCATTCGCGCAGGGCTTTGCGCTTTACGGCATGCTGTTTTTGTTTCCGCAGTTCGCGCAGGGCATTCTCGGCTTTTCGCCGACCCAGACCGGGCTGGTGCTGCTGCCGCAGGGAGTTGTCATTGCGATGTCCATCGGGGTCAGCAGCACGCTGATGGAAAAAGGAGTGGACCCGCGCCCGATTATTTTCGGGGGCCTGGCGGTCGGCGCAGCCGGCCTCTGGCTGCTCGGGCATCTGTCGAGCGACAGCGGGGTTCCCGATACCCGCCTGGCGCTGATGGCGGCGGGCTTCGGGATCGGCTGCCTGTTTATCCCGCTGACTTTGACCGCCTTTGCCGGGCTGCAAGGGCCGCAGATCGCCACGGGGTCATCGCTTCTCAATCTGGGCCGTCAGGTCGGCGGCTCGGTGGGGATTGCGGTCCTGAACACCTGGGTCACCAATGCCGCCGCAAACAACCGGGCGGCTCTGGTGTCGCATCTTCACTTGGGGCAGGCGGCGTTTGCGGACCGCCAAATCGGGCTGGCGCATCAAATGATGGGGCACGGGTACGGCGGAGCCGCCGCCAAAGCCGCCGCGCTGGGGGTTCTCGACGGCGCGGTGCAGCGGCAGGCGACGGTGCTGGCCTTCGACAGCGCGTTTCTGGTGTCCGGCACGGTCTTCGTGATTGTGCTCCCCCTGGTCTTCTTTTTGAAGAAAGGCGACCCCAAAGCGGCGGCCGGCGCGGGGCACTGAGTCTTACACGAGGCAGGAAAACGCGTGCGGCCTGCCGAACATGGCTCCCAAACGCGGACGGGAGAAAGAATGATGCTGACAGCAGCGCAGAAAGAACAGTTTATCGCGGAAGGCCACCTGGTTATCAAGGGCGCGTTCTCGCCCGAGTGGTCGCTGGAGTGGGTGCGCGACGAGTGCGCCCGGCAGGGGTACGATGTGGACGACCCGGCGACCTGGCGCAAGCCGTATGAGCGGATGGACCTGCACCGGCGGGAGCGGCTGGAAGAGTTCGCGCCGTCGGCCTGGGAAGCGTCGTATGCGCTGATGGGCGGCGAAGACCGGGCAAAAAACCGGCCCGTCATTGGCCTGTTCGCCATGAACTTTTCTCAGGGCGCGGACCGCCCGTTCGAGCCGCCGACAGCGGCGTCGCGCGGCTGGCACAAGGACGGCTGGCATTTCCGGCACTTTTTGGACAGCCCCGAGCAGGCGCTGCTCGGCATTCCGCTGTTTACCGATGTGCTGCCGGGGGGCGGGGCGACTTTTCTCGCCGCCGACTCGGTCGCGCCGGTCGCCCGCTTTCTGGCCGCGCACCCGGAAGGCGTCCTGCCCGACGATTTCGACACCGGAGCGCTGCTGGCGGAGTGCACGGATTTCCGGGAAGCCGTCGGCGACGCCGGCGATGTGTACCTGCTGCACCCGTTTCTGCTGCATGCGGTCGGTCAGAATGTGCTGAAGCGCCCCCGCGCGATCACCAACATCGGCTACGAGCTGCGGGAGCCGATGCGGCTGCACCGCCCGGACGGCGCGTATTCTCCCGTGGAAGCCGCCATTCTGCGCGGCCTCGGCGTAGACGATTACGACTTCGCGCCGACCGGCGAGCGCTTTATGACCCCCGACTACGGCCCCATCAGCGCGAAATACCGCTAGGCGGCGCTGGGCGGGGATGCGGCCCGCTCAAACCGCCGCGTTCCCGCTTCCTCGCCCGGCCCGGCGTCGGCAAAGCCTGCTTTTTGCAGCACCCGCACCGACGCCGGGTTTTCCGGCAGGGCTTCGGCAAAGACGCGCGAGACGCCCGGCTGAGACAGCGCCCACGCGGTCAAAGCAGACACCGCTTCGGTCGCGTACCCCGGCCCCTGAAGAAATCCTGCGTGCCTTCGTCAATAAGCAGACGGGGGCGCAAGGCTGACTCCCCGCGCCGTCCGCCACCGCGCTTCTTCGTCTTCAATGGGAGAGTATGCCGGCAGGCGGCAGCCTATCACCGAAAGCCGCCGGAACCTGCATTCCCAGCACCCGCGAGATGCCGGGGGAGGACATCGTGACGCCGTACCAGACGGGGGCGGCTTTCACAAGCGGAACGGTCAGGCGGCAACGGAAGTCAAGCCGTGCTTGTGCCGAAATTCTTCCCGCCGCCGGCTGATTTCCTGCTCCGGCTCGCCTCCCGGCCACGGCCCGGTCCAGGTCTTTGCCAGCAGCCAGACTTCCGGCTCGCGCTCTTCCAGCTTTTTTTCCTCGGCAAGCCGCCGGCAGGCATCCAGCACCTGGTCGTACCGGCTCAAGTCAAGAACGTAAATCCACAGCTCAATGTGGTGGGTGAAAGACTGCGTGGCGAACTCCAGCCGGACGTCAGGAAAAGACCGGCTAAGATGATCCTCAATTTCCGTCAGCAGATTTTCGGTGGATAGCAGCATGAAAATTCTCCTATGCCCGGCATACTTCACGATCCGATACACTTCATAGCGGCCTGAAAGAGTTCTTCGGCAAGGGCGATGTTGAAGCGCACGGCATCCGACCAGCTTCCATTGCTGATGCCGACCCGCCGGGTATCCGGCGGGTCTCGCTGAAAGTCATACGGCGAATAGTCGGCGACGTGGCGGTTGGTGCGTGCCTCGGCAATGCGGTCTGCCGTGTTTTCAGGAAGCCCGGAGCGAAGGCGGAACTGGCTGTTTTTCAGCAGGTCCCGCAGCTCTTTGATGCTTTGCTCATGTCCGTCCGGGTCCCAGTGACTTTGCCAAAGCACAATCGCACGCAGGCAGTGATGAATGCTGTAATAAGCGCGGCTGATCGCTGCGCGGACACTTTCGTTGTCGTCATCCAGCGCAAGACCTCGGGCCAGCTTTAGGCAGCCGTCGGCCCGAATCAACTTATCTACGCACATGTCTTCCACCGCGCCGGCCAGTGAAGCCGCCAGCCCGGACGCCGGAAACGCCGTGCTGTATACATAAACCGCCGCCTTCTCAGTGTGTGTAAGGCGATGAATGAACGACCGCGTTTCAAGAGGCTCCGACACGAAATTGACCCTCCTATGCGTCAGCGCCGGCAAAAAGCAATTATACCACAGAGGCAGCCCCCGGAACCTGCATGCCGAGGACGCGGGAGATGCCGGGGGAGGACATGGTGACGCCGTACCAGACAGGGGCGGCTTCCATTGTCGTGGGGTTGTGGGTGATGACGATCATCTGGGTTTTTTCGCCGAACTCGCGCAGCAGATCGGCGAAGCGCTCGACATTTGCGCCGTCGAGCGGGGCGTCCACTTCGTCGAGAACGCAGAACGGGCTGGGCTTGACGGTAAGAAACGCGAACAAAAGGGCGGCGGCGGTCAGCGCCCGCTCGCCGCCGGACAGCAGGGCCAAGTTCTGGCGCTTTTTGCCGGGCGGCTGGACCAAAATATCCACGCCGGTTTCCAGAATGTCATTGGGGGTCGTCAGGACAAGCTCGGTTTTGCCGCCGCCGAACAGCCGCGTGAAGATGGTTTCAAACGCCGCGCCGACAGCCCCAAACGTTTCCATAAAAACGCCGCGCGTGCCCTGGTCTATTTCGCCGATGGCGGCTAAGATTTTGGCGCGGGCTTCCTCCAAATCCGCCGCCTGGGTCAGCAAAAACTCGTGCCGGGCGCGGACTTCGTCGTACTCGGCAATCGCGGCGGGGTTCACATCGCCGAGCGCACGCAGCTCGCGGCGCAGGCGGGCGACTTCGGTTGGGGTGCCATCGGAAACGTCCGGGTCGGCAGGCAGGGCGAGGGCGTCTTCCGGCGTAATCTCGTAGTCGTCCCACAAGCGCCCGGCCAGCGTGTCCCGCTGCGCTGCTACCCGCGTTTCGGCGACTTCGTGCGTGTGGGCGGCTTCCAGAGCAGCGGCCCGCGCTTCGCCGAGCCGGCGCATTTGGGCACTGGCGGCATAAGACTCCGATAAAAGCGCCTGCCGGGCCTGCGTCTGCTCGCCCAGCGCAGCTTGCGCCGCCGCGCGGGCGGCATGGGCGTCGGCAACATCGCGCTCGCGGGCGTCGGCCTGCGCGACAAGCGCGGCCAGCTCTTCGGCTCCCGCTGCGATCTGCCCGGCTTTGCGCTCCGCCGACGCCGCAAGGCTTGCTTCTTCGCCGCGTGCGCTTCGCAGCGCCCGGTCGAGACTCCCCGTTTTCTCGCTTTCCGTCGCCAGCGCAATCCGGGCCGAAGTCAGGTCGGCCCCAAGCGTGTCGCGCTTCAAGGTCAGCAGCGTCAGCGCTTCGGCTTCGGCGGCCGATGTTTCGTCGGCCCCGGCGGTCTCGGCCCCGCCCGACTCCAGCGCAGCCTCGGTGCGGACGGCGTGCTCCCGCGCCTGCGCCAAAGTCGCCTCCGCCGAGTCGCCGCGCTTCACGCTTTGCGCGTGGGCGTCGGCGGCCCGCCGGACGTCTTGACCGGCCCGCTCGGCCCGGCGCTCGCTGTCGGTTTTGGCCGCCGCCGCCGACTGCCGCTGCGCCTGGGCGTCGGACAGCCCGCGCTCGGCGGATTCCCGCGCGGCGTCGGCGTCCGCCAGCGCCCGCCGGGCCGACTCCCGCGCGGCGGCTTTGTCTTTCATCTCGGCCAAGCCCGCCGCGATCTCGGTCTTGCGGCCTAAAATGTTCGCCGTGCGCCCCGCCTGCCGCCCGCCGGAGAGCGCCCCGGTCGGCAGGACAATCTCGCCGGTGCGGGTGACAATCCGGTTCCAGCCTTTGGCGGCGTTGGACGCCCGCAGGGCGTCGTCAAGCGTCTCGCAGACGAACACGCGCCCGAGCAGCACTTCGAGCGCGGGCCGGAACTTCGGGTCAAACGAGACAATGTCCAAAGCCGCGCCTAAAACGCCGCCTATGCCCCGCGCGTGCCCGAGATCGAGCGTGTCCCGGCCCGGACGCATCCGGTTCAGCGGCAGAAATGTCGCCCGGCCCGCCCGGCGGTCGTGGAGAAACGCAATCGCGGCTTTGGCGGCGTCTTCGGTGTCGGTAATGATGTCCTGCAAACTCGCGGCCAGCGCGGTTTCGAGGGCCGTTTCATAGCCTGACGGAGTCTGGAACGAGTCAGCGACCACAGTAAACTCGCCTGTCAAAACCCCGCGCTTTTTGGCGTCGAAGACTGCCCGGACGCCCTGAAAATAGCCTTCCTGGGCGTCTTCGAGTTCCTGAAGCGTCCGCAGGCGGGTTTCCAGCGCCACCGCCGCCGACTGAGCGGCGGCGGCCCCTGCCGACGCGGTCTGCGCCGCCGCCCGCGCGGCGTCGCGCCGGCCAAGCGCTTCGGTCACGGCTCCCTCCGCCGCCGACAGCGCCGACTGGGCGGCTTCCAGTGCGGCTCGCGCCGCGACATGCTCCTGCTCGGCGTCGGCGGCGGCTGCCGCCAGGCGGGCCGTTTCCGCCGCCGCTCCCGGCAGGGCCGACTCAAGCTCGGCGACCCGCGCCCCGGCCCGCGCGGCATCGGCCTCGCGCGACGCCTGCCGTCGGGCCAGGGTCAGACTTTCCGTGCGCCGCCGCTCGGCCTGCCGGGTCAGCGCCGCGATCTGCTCCGACAAGGCCGACACCGCCGCCTGCTGCGTTTGAACGTCCCGCCGCAGGCGTGTTTCGGCTCCGCGAACGGCGTCAAGCTCGGCTTCTAAATCCCCGATCTGCCCTTTTACACGCGCCCGGCGCTCGGTCAATTCTTCCCGCTCAGCCGCCAAAAGCCGCTGGGCCTGGGTCAAGCCGTCGGCCCGCTGCCCGGCCAGCGCCCGCGCCCCGTCAGCCCGCTCGGCGGCCTGGGTCGCCGCGCCGTGCGCCCCCCGGCTGCTTTCCAAAGCCGCTTCGGCGTCGGCGTGCCGCGCCGCGATTTCCGCCGCCAGCGCTTCGGCGTCGGCGAGGCGCGACCCAAGCTCCCGCGCCGCCGCCGCTTGTTCTTCGCGGGCCTGCCGGGCGGCCCGAAGCTGACTTTCCACGCCGCGCAGGTCCCGGATCAGCAGGCCGCTTTCGATGACCTTGAGGCGGTCTTTGAGACGCTGATGGGTTTCCGCCCGCGCGGCCTGCGCCCGGAGCGGCTCGACCCGGCCTGAGATTTCGCTTTGAATGTCCCGCACCCGCAGTAAGTTTGTTTCGGTCGCTTCGAGCTTTCGGAGGGCTTCGCGCTTTTTGACCCGGTACTTTTTGATTCCCGCCGCTTCCTCAAACAAGCCGCGCCGGTCTTCGGCGTTCACCGACAGCACGGCGTCAATCTGGCCTTGATTGACCAGCGAATACGACTCGCGCCCGACCCCGGTGTCCAAGAACAATTCGTAGATGTCTTTCAATCGGCACGGCGTTTTGTTGAGAAAATACTCGCCTTCGCCGGTGCGGTACGCCCGGCGGGTCACGGTCACTTCGCCGAACTCAAGGGGCAGGCCGCCGTCGGAGTTGTCCACCGTCAGCGACACTTCCGCCATGCCCGCCGCCCGCCGTCCCTCGCTGCCGGAGAAGATCACATCGGCGGCCTTTGCGCCGCGCAGGGCCGACGCTTTCTGCTCGCCCAAGACCCACAGCACGGCATCGCCGAGATTGGATTTCCCGGACCCGTTCGGCCCGACAATCGCCGTGACGCCCGGCGCGAACTCGATCTCGGTCCGCTCCGCAAACGTCTTAAACCCCTGTAATTGCAATCGTTTCAGCCGCATTTAGTATCAATTATAGCAAATTACGAGAAGGGTTGTATAGCTCCGCTATGACTTCGTATCAAAAAGCATCAGCGGTCGTAACCGAAGAAGCCGGCGATTTGGCGCTGCAAGGCCAGCCGCGCGTCTTCCGAGAGCGACAGCAGCCGGGTTCCTTGACTCGCCTCAGCGACGACCAAGCTTTTTGCAACGCGCCCAATCGCGCGAAGGTCCACATATGATTCGGGAAGGAGGAGATGAGGCGGGAGATAAAACGCACTCGCGACGCGGTTTCGGCGGACATTGCCCTGACTGCCGGAGGCGACGCCCGACAGCGGCAGAACTGCCGCGATGAGAACGGAGAGTGTCGAGGGCTTATCGAATTCGCAGTCTTGGGTCAGCAAAATCGCCGGAACACGCTCAGCCGAGGCTTGTTCCGTGCCGTCTGCCGTCGGCACCAGCGGCAGGCTCCAAAAAATATCACACTGGCTGATCTCCGTGCTGAGTTCGTTTCGGTACATGTTCGCCCTCCCTGGCAGCGCTCGCAGTTTAGGACGCGGGCATCTCTGTTTCTTCGTAATTCCCTTGCAGACTTTTCTGGAACTTGCGCTGACGCTCCGCAAGCCGCGCAATCGGGCGGTCTTCGCGGTAGTCGGCTTCCATGGCAATTCCATCGTGCGGCTCGGCCTGAAACATTGAGGCTTCTTTTTGAGAGGACTCGGCGCGTGTGACGGTTTCAGCGGTCATCGTTTTGCGTCCCTTCTTCCATGGCTTTGTGATAAACCGATTATACCCCATCAGGCGGGTACAATTCCTGCGTCAAGAAGAGGCTGACCATGATCAAAAACGAGCGGCAGCACCGGGTTACGAAAGCGCAGGCGGAGAAGTTTCGGGCGGCGCTGGCACTGCTGCCGGCGGCGGAGAACGCTGACCTGCACCCGCGCTTGCGGCAGGCGGAGCGGGACGCGCTCGAAAGCCAGTGGGAGCGGTTGTGGGCGGAGATCGCCGACTATAAAGCCCTGCTGAACGGGCGCGAGCGGTTCTTTTCGCTCGGCTCGTTTGACGAGCTGCCGCGTGCGCTGATTAAAGCGCGGATCGCCTCGGGCCTCAGCCAGTGGGAGCTTGCGGGACGGCTCGGATTGAAAGAGCAGCAAATCCAGCGCTACGAAGCGACGGAGTACGCGTCCGCCAGCATGGCGCGGGTCAGCGCAGTGATCCACGCGCTGAATGTACAGGTGCGCGAGGAAGTCTCGCTGCCGGCCTAATCTGTTTTTCGCAGAGTCGGCTCGCCTCTACCCAACCGCGTCGTTTCGTGCTATACTGCTGACATGTGTAGCCACCGACCGCGCTGCCGCCGCGCCGCGCTTTTGCCCCTGCTGTGCCTGCTGCTGTGCAGCGGCGTGTCGTGCGCCCGCCATGCCGCGCCGCCGACTTCCCGTGTTTTGCCCGCCCCGCCCCGGCCTGCGCCGCCGCGCATTGCCG
The DNA here is from genome assembly GCA_965246745.1 of Capsulimonadaceae bacterium. Taxonomy (GTDB): domain Bacteria; phylum Armatimonadota; class Armatimonadia; order Armatimonadales; family Capsulimonadaceae; genus JANXMY01. Next base: position 2,191,315 of record OZ251980.1, on the reverse strand, counting down.
CGCGGCCCAAAGTCCTGCCGCCTATTGCGTTTCCTGACTTGAACACCAGCGAAATCAGCAGCCTGACCTTTTCTCCCAATGGTCGCCGGCTGGCATTCGGCTACGGCACTGATGCCGAAGTGACACTCTGGAACCTCGAAACAGGGCGACTTGCCTGGCAGCGTCATGTGGACGCCGCCTCCGGCGGCCCAATCCAGTTTGGGCCGAAAGGAGATTTTATCGTCGCACAGTTCAGCGACCCGGACGGCGCGACACCGATTATCGTGTCGTCGCTCAATGGACGGCTGATCCGTCAACTGGCGAGTTTCTATGCGTCTGGAAGCGCCGAGCTTGAAAAAAAGGGGCGCTTTCTTGTCATAGACGGCACACAGGAACGAAAAACGAAAACTACCTACGATTACCATGCTGATCACCTGACAGAAGTTTGGAACACCCACACTTGGCGGCGCGTGGACCGCGCTGTGGTGATGCACCCCGCCGAGAACGCCGTTTTCCCGTCTGGGTCGATTCCATTAACTTCTTCCGGGAAAATCGTTCAGCCGCCCGTTCCGGTGAAACCAGCGAAATGGTCAGGCGCAACCCCGGTGCGTGCCGGGAACATTGCGGCTTATATAGATGGCAACAGTGATATGACTCGTTCCTCAGCAAAAGGCAGAGTTGAGGTTTGGAGCACAAATCACAAAAAATGCTTGTGGGTACAGAATCTAGAAAATGACAGTCCCCGTGACGAAGCAATTTCTCCAAGCGGGACAATTTTAGCGGTCGTGACATTGCAGGGTAACGTCTATCTTTGGAACTTGAAAACAGGTCAGCCACTTGCCAAAACCCATTGCTCCGGCGACGTTCTGCGCTGCCTCGCATTTTCCCCCAATGGCCGTATTCTCGCTGTGGCCGGGGGATACTTCGAAGGCGGATACACGGTGGTAAGACCGGAAGGCGTTCGCCTGCTGGACGCAAAGAGCTGCAAGCTGGTGGCCGTGTTGAAATCAGCGTTTCCAGGACAGTACGATAGGTCAGACGAGGTCTGGAGCTTGAACCATCCCGATTGGTTCGCGTCGCTGCCGGACTTGTCGTACATCGCGTCGGCGGGGGTTGTCAAGAAGATACGGACGCCGGGGCGGGCGCGGGACGCCCGAAGTGTGGCGCGGTTTGCGCGGCCCGCGCGGGTCCGGGCGGCGCTGCGGCGGTGTTACGAGGCAGCGCGGCAATAAAACCGCCCGGCACCGTTCGTGCCGGGCGGTTTCGGCGTTTAAGGCTAGTCGCCGCCTAGCTGCCGGATGGCAGACAGGAAATGGCTGAGGGTGACGCTGGGACTGCCTTCCACGGCGGCGGCGGTGGCGGCGCGGAGAACGGCGATCTTGATGTCACGGCCCGTGAAGCCCGGCGACGCTTCAATTAAGGCGTCAAGCGTCACGTCTTCGGCCAGCGGCAATTCGGGCGGCAGATGGCTTTCCCAAATCTCCGCCTGCGCGGCGGCATCGGGCAGCGGAAACAAGGCGCGGGGCGCCCGCGCTTCCAGCGCCGGGTGGATCGGGCCGCTGAAAGTGGCGGTGAGGATCACGACCGCCGAATACTTGTCCAGGCAGCGCAGCAGGCGGCTCCGCAGCAGGGCGGCGTGCTCCGGGTCCGCCGCGCCCGCCGGCGGAGCGCAGAACAGCAGCGTATCGGCGTCGTCGAGCACCAAAATGCCGTCTTCGCGCCCGGCGGCGGTGAACGCGGATTCCAGGGTGTCCGCGCCGCCGCGCCGCAGCCGGCTTTCCATCTGCGGCACGGAAGCGATGACGGTTTTCTTGCCGAGCGCCGCCGCGACCGCGCGGGCGGCCAGGGTTTTGCCGGTGCCCGAGGGACCTTGAAACGTCAAGGCGTTCTGCGGGGTCGGCGCAATGCTTCGCAGGCCCCAGGTGTCGTACACCAGCGGCGCGGCGCGGACGGCGCGGATCAACCCGGCGACCTGCGCCCGCGTTTCCGCCGGAACAATCAGGCGGCCGAGCAGCAGCTCGGAGCCGGCGGCCCCGTCCCCTTCCGGCTCCGGGCCGGCAGACGCCGTCAGCAGCCCCGGCGAGTCGGGGCGCTCGCCGAACGCTTCAGCGGAAAACGACAAGCGCGGGGGGACCGCCGGCCGGGGCACGACCGTGCCGCGCTGGTCCACAAATTGAAACAGGAATCTCGGCTTGAACGCGCCGGGGGGAAGTTCTTTGTAGGTCAAAAGCTGACTGCGATCCATGATGGCTCTTTTCGTATCGCTCTTCTTGTCTGAAAACGGCCGGCACCCGCTGCCTGCGCCGCCCGGCCGCTTGCGCCCCCGTAGCTTGTTCCACAGTCGGCGCTGTTTTTCCGATGATTTCTTTGAGGATTTCTTGGATTGTATGTTCCATGATTTCGCGGTGTATAATCATCTTAGCAAAATCCATGCCAAAAAATCAAGTTGCCGGCGCGGGCGACGCCGGGCCGGAAACTTTCAGGGCCGCGCCGGGGTTAGGGCTTGCGAAGACTACGCGAAAAGAGACACATGCCATGACACTGACCAAAGCCTATGCGGCGCAGCACAAAACCGCGCCGGTGGCCCCCTTCGAATTCGAGCCGCGAGCGCTCGGACCGACCGACATTCAAATCGAGATTTTGTTTTGCGGGGTCTGCCACTCGGATATTCACCAGGTGCGCGATGAGTGGGGCGGCTCGATTTATCCGATGGTGCCGGGGCACGAGATTGTCGGGCGCGTCCAAAGCGTCGGCGCGGGCGTCACAAAGTTCAAGGCTGGGGACCTGGCCGGGGTCGGCTGCATGGTGGAGTCGTGCCGCACCTGCGAAAGCTGCGCGGCGGGGCTGGAGCAGTACTGCGACCGGGGGGAGACCGTGTTTACCTACAACAGCCGGTATCCCGACGGCTCGCCGGCCTACGGCGGGTACTCGGACCGCATCACGGTCGCCGAAGCGTTCGCGCTTTCGATCTCGCCGAAGCTGGATTTAGCCGCCGCCGCGCCGCTGCTCTGCGCGGGGATTACGACGTACTCCCCGCTGCGTCACTGGAACATTCAGCCCGGCCAGAAAGTGGGCGTCGTCGGCCTGGGCGGCCTGGGCCACATGGCGCTGAAATTCGCTCATGCGTTCGGCGCTCATGTCACGCAGTTTACGACCTCGCCGGGCAAGGAAGACGACGCCAAGCGGCTCGGCGCGGATGAAGTCGTGCTGACCCGCGACCCCGCCGCGCTGGGCGCTTTGGCGGGGACGTTCCACTTTATCCTCGATACGGTGTCTGCGCCGCACGATTTAAACACCTATTTGAGCCTGCTGCGCCGCGACGGCGCGATGGTGCTGGTGGGGCTGCCGGAGAACCCGGCCCAAGTGTCCGCGTTTCCGCTGGCCGGCAAGCGCCGGTCGCTCGCGGGGTCGAACATCGGCGGCATCGCCGAAACGCAGGAAATGCTGGACTTCTGCGCCGAACATAATATCGTCAGCGACATCGAGATCATTCCAATGGCCCAAATCAACGAAGCGTATGAGCGGATGCTGAAAAGCGATGTTAAATACCGCTTCGTCATTGACATGGCGACCCTGCGCGGGTGATGCTTTTTCGGTATCTCCATTTTCTTGCCGTTTTGGGCCGGACGTGTATAGAAAACCCCAATTTCTATACACGTCCGGTACAATGTGTATAAAAATTGGGGTTTTCTATGTTTATTTTCGATACCGGACCCGCACTAACCCTGTCATCGCAGCTTGATCCGGCGCACTACGAAACAACCGCGATCCTTAAAAAATCGCCTTTGCAGGCCGGCTGTTGGAGGAACTGAAAGGTATCTCGGAGATCGAAAGCGTTGTCACGACTTAGGACGAACTGTTCCGCGACGCTTTGTTTTCGGAGCTTGGCGGCAGCGCTTCCGCCAAAGAAGTCCGCCGCTCGGTGCAGGCGCTGAAAATCTGCCGCCGGGCGCTTTCGGCATCTTCTCCCTAACGAAGCCGCCTTACTCTGCCATAATCAGGTGTGGAGGCGGCATCGCGAAAGGAGCGAGTTCTATGACAGCTATGTCTGTCTCCCCAGGAGCAGTGTTGGGCCAGAAGGCCCCGTCGGTCAATGGAATGTTAGGCGGGGACGATTCGCATCTTGTGAAGCTGACGAAGCGCGAGATCGAAGTTTTGACCCATGTGATCCAGGGCAAGTCCAGCCGGGAAGTGGCCGACACGCTGTTTGTCTCCAAGCGCACGGTGGATTTCCACCTGGCAAATGTCTACGACAAGCTGCATGTCAACAACCGTGTGCAGGCGTTCCGCCGCGCCACACGGCTCGGCCTCATTCCCTACGAAGCGCAGTTCGCCGATTAGGCAAGGCAGTGAAACGAGTGCCCTAGCAGCCGCAGGCAACCCAAACTCAAAGCGGGAAACGCAAGTTTCCCGCTTTTTTCTGTCACAGCCCGATTTCTGTCACAGCCCGCTGAGTTCCCGCCGCAGATTGGCCCGCGCGGGCGCTTCCAGGGCACGCCCGAGCGCCGGGGTCTGGTAAATCTGATCGCGGGCGAGAAAGCCTTCCAAAACGCGCCGCCGCCCCGCCGCCCAGTCGGGGCCGGACACCCAAACGTATTCGCGCCGGACGGCCCGCCGGTAGGAGTCGTAGTCGTCCGGCGGCGACGCTAAAACCAGTAAATCGGCATCGAGCACCAGCCGCGTGTCGGGCGACTCGGCCGGCGCGTGGGCCTGCGTCGCCCGGATGATCTCGGCGGCCTGCGCGAGCGTCGCCGGGGCGATGCCGAGCCGGCGGCCCCACCAAAGCGCAAACTCGGCGCTTTGCGCTTCGTTGTCCGCCCGGCGGGGGTCGTACACGACATCGTGCAAAAGCGCCGCAAGCTGCACTGCGCCGTAGTCCTCGACCCCCCACCAGTGGGCGAACTTTTTGACATCACTCAGCACGCGCAGGGCATGATTTAAGTTATGATACGCCCGGCCCGGCTGCCGGTGCTGGGTGATGATCTCGCCCCGCATCGGCCAGGCGTCGGTTTCGGAAACGCCGAGCCAAAGCAGCAGCGCCGCCCAGGCGGTGTCAAAGCGCACAAGTTCCATAAAGCGATTGTACCCGAGCCTACTCCGCCGCGTACTCCAGCGCTTTCATGACGACACCCCCGCCGCCGGGCGGCGTCACCGTGACCGAGACGCGCCACGGGCCGGGCATCGAGAACGTGACCGTGCCCTGATACCGGCCGCCGCCGAGGTCCCGAAACGCCGGGTGGGTCGTCCCCATATCCATGGTCGTCATGGCGACCGACGCGGCGATTTTTGCGCCGGTCACCGGCTTGCCGCCGGCATCGGTCACGGTAAAGGTCAGCGTTTCGGCTGCTCGCGCTTTCGGCGGGTCGGGCGCAATCGCCGCCGCGACGGCCACGTCACCTGAAGCCGGGTCGGCAGGCGCGTCCTGCCTTTCCGCCATCATTCCCGCCATGCTTTGGTTTCTCAGGCGCGACGGGCGCAGGCGCAGGTACAGTTGAAACGACAGCGGGGTGCCGCCGCCGTAGTCGGCGCGGAGGGTCGCCGGGAGCGTGTCGGCGGTAACGGCGAAGCCGATTCCCGTATCAACTCCCGTGCCGTGAGTGATGTCGCGAACATAGCCGAGCGTGTACGCGCCGAGGGTGAACTTGCGGTTTTGCAGGCTGTCTTCGGGCAAAGCCAGCTCGCGGCCCGATTTTTGGAGGCTTTCGAGGCGCGTAAACACGGTATCCCGCCCGCGCTGATAATCGGCTTCGGCGAGAAACGAATTGGACTTGCCCTCGCTTGTCAGCGTGTTCTGGCCGAAGACCAGGGCCGCCGTGAAGTTTGAGTCGTCGCCGAGCGGCTTGTTACCAAGCCACGAGGCCGTCAGCCGATGCTGGTTCTGGCCGTCGCCTTCCGGGTTTTTCAGAAACCCATAAGAGACTTGCAGCGCATTGTCGGCGCTGGGATTGAACGACACCCGGCCGCTGGTGCTGTCAAAGCGTGCTTTTTGGAACGACCAGCGGTTTTCGTCAGGCTCGCGCCCTGTGAACTGACTGGCTTCGAGCTTGACGCGGCTGCCGAAATTGAGGCCCGCCGTCGCCACCCCGAACTGAATATGGGTCGCATCCTGCCAGTGGTGCCCGAGGGGGGCGTCGGCCAGGTCATACGCCAGCAGCCGGTGCATATAAGTCGGCGGGCCGAGGGCCGGCTCGCCGGGGTCGGCCAGGTACAGCGACAGCGACCGGCCGCCGCCGAGCAGCCGCGAATAAGTCGCCGACAATTCGCTTTGGAAGTTGTGCGGGTGCTGCCGGTCATGGAGCGGCTGACGGCGCCAGGTTTCGCCGGTTTGAAACAGCAGCGGGTAGCCGTAGCCGCCTTCGGTGACGGGGTCCAGCGACAGCATCGCCCGCAGCCCAAGCTGCGAGCGCGGCGTGAGGGGGTGGCTGAACATGCCCATCAGCCAGTTGGGGGCGTCAAAACGCCGGTCGCCGCGCTTTGACCCGACATCGGTGTAGCGGGGCATGACCGCCCCGTGCAGCATCAGCATATTGCCTTTGAGCATAAACATTTTGCCGTAAACGGGGGTAGACGACGGCAGCCAGGCGGTCCCCGACGCTTCCTGGGACATCGGGTCATTTAAATCCACCGACGACGCCATGCCACTCATAGTCATCGCAGGCATTTTGGTCGTCGCCGGGGGCGGCGTGTTCGGCGCGGCGAGGGCCGCAGACGACAAACAAAGCAGGGCGGCGGGGGCAAGCGTGCGCCCGGCGCGTGAACCGAAAGAAATCATGGAACAGCTTACTCCTGGGGCAAAGACCCGCCGCCGTAAAGCCGGGCGGCAGGCCGAAACAATCGGCGCAGTGAGTCAAGCAGGCGGGGGCGCACGGAGTCCGGGCGTGTGCAGAAGCGAGGGCGGCCGGGGGCCGGAGCGACGGAGGAAAAAGCGGCGCAGGGGCAGAGCGCTCGGCGCAGGCGGCACGCAGGCCGCGCCGGGCCGCAGCGCGGACGCCCAAAGCGGCTGGGGCGCGGCGGCGCGGGCCGGGAGGCCGCAAGCGAGGCAGGAAAAGTTCGAGCGGCAGGCCGGCGCAGTGCCGGCGGCGGGCCGCGCGGGGGCGGCCGCCGGCGGGCAGCAGGCCATCGGCGGCATCGCCGGAACGGGGCAGCCCATCGCGCAGAGGGCCGCAGGCCGGACCGGCCGGGCTGCGCCGCGCTCCGCAGACGGGCAGGGCCGAGCCGCCGGGGCCGGCAGGGCGCTTCCGGCGGTCAAGAAAACCGCCAAAATGCCCGCAAAAAGTGTGAGCCGCCGCAAAATCGCCATCTGTGTTTCAGTATACCTCGGAAAGTCGCCGCGCCGTCGGTTTTTCATCTTCTTTTCATCCTCGCCTATGCTATAATACGCTGATGCACTTTTATTCACCACCGCACCGCGCCGCGCGTCGGCTGTTCCCACTTTGGGCGCTGCTGCTTTGGGGGCTGCCGCTCATGCTGTGCGCCGCCGGGTGCGGCACGCAGGCGCAGAACGCCCGCAAGGCGCAGGATTACCTGGCCGAAGCGCTGCGCCACGCCCAGACCGACCCCAAAGACACTGAAGCGCGGCAGTGGACCGACCGGGCGATTGCCGCCGCCTCGCCCCACGACCCGGCGGTCTATCTGGGACCGACGACGCTCAATGCCGTGGACGGGATGCCGCCGCTGTCGGTCGCGCTGGTGTTCAGCGCGGTCGGCGACAACCAGGCCCTGGCCGATTACATGACGCAGGCGGTGCAGAAGTATCCCAACGACGAGCGCGGCTACCAGCTTTTGATCGCCGCCCAGCAGCAGCTTGGGCAGACGGCGGCGGCGCAGGCGTCGGCGGCCAAGCTGGCGGCGCTGCTGCAAAGCAAAATCAGCGCTCCGGGCGCGACGGATTTGGCCAGCCTGACCACTGCGCTCGGGCAGGCATATTTCGATGCCGGCGACACGGTGCGGGGCACGGCGACGTACAAAAAAGCCATCCAAGCCTACCCGGCGGAGGCCGGCCCGCTGAACAACCTGGCGTATGCGTATGCCGTGCGCGGGACCAACCTGCCGGAAGCGCTGACGCTGGCCCAAAACGCGCTGGCGCTGGCCCGGAAAAAAGGGGACGACGAGACGACGCTCGCGCAGTACCAGGATACGCTCGGCTGGGTGCAGTACCAGCAGGGCAATTACGCCGAAGCGGAGCAGAATTTGTTGCAGGCGGCCAACACGCTGCCCCGGCAGGCGGAAACCCGCTATCATCTCGGCCTGGTCGCGGTCGCGCAGGGCCGGATGGACGCGGCCCGCTCGGAGCTGACCCATGCCGTGCGTCTGGCGCAGGGCTACGCCGCCGCCCAGCAGGCGCTGGACACGCTGCCGAAGACCGCCGCCGCGAAGCCGTAATCGAGCCGAGTGAGTAGGCCGAGTGAGTAGGCCGAGAGTGACGGTGGCTGCGAGGGCGTTTTGTTGCGAGGGCATAAATGCCCGCGCTGGGGAGCGCGGACGCTAAGGTCCCGAGGGTAAGGGACAGGAGTAAGACAAGAATAGGATACAAATTATTTACATCTTCTGCCTTACCCTCGGCAGCTTGGCGCTTCGCCCCCCACCCCAATAAAGCCTGAGCGCGGGCGTTTATGCCCTCGTTACCGTGATGTACCCTCACAAAAAACACCTTTGACTCCCGTTTCAACAGCAAGGCAAACCCCTATGAAAGTTTCCATCACCCGACAGACCGCCGCCGCGCTGGCGGCGCTGACCCTGGCGCTGTCCGCCGGAGCCGCCCCGAGCACGCGCGAGCGGGCCGGGGCGCTCCGAGCCGCGTCGGCGCAGGGGGCGCAGGCGCTCGGGCCGCGCCTCGGGGGGCATATTCCGGCGGCGGTCCGGCGGGCGCATCTGGTCGGACGGGTTGCCGGGACGCAGCCGGTCGGGCTGGCGCTGACCCTGCCGCTTCGCCATCAAGCCGCGCTGGCCGAGCTGCTGGGCCGGCTGTCCACGCCGGGCGACCCGCTGTACGGGCATTTTTTGACCCCGGCCGAGTTCACAGCGCGGTTTGGGCCAACCGAGGCCGACTACGCGGCGGTGGCGGCGGCGGCGAAAAGCGCGGGGCTGGCCGTGACGGGGACGCACCCGAACCGGCTGATTTTGGACGTTTCCGGGCCGGCAAGCACGGTGGAAGCGGCGTTCGGGCTGCGCCTGCACACCTACGCGGCGGCCGACGGGCACCTGTTCCGTGCGCCCGACGCCGGGCCGCGCCTGCCGGGCGGCATGGCGGGCCGGGTGCTGGGCGTGGTCGGCCTCGACACGGCGGCGCGTCCGCATTCCCATCTGCGCGAAGCGCTTGCGCGGCCTTCGGTCCTTGCCGGGCGCAGCGGGACCGGGCCGGGCGGCGGCTTGTCGCCGTCGGATGTCAAGACGGCTTACGGCTTAAGCTCGCCGGCAAACGGCGCGGGGCAGACGCTGGCGCTGTATGAGCTGGACGGGTTTACGGCGTCGGACATTGCCGCTTACGAGGCCAGGTTCGGCCTGCCCGCCGTGCCGCTCCAGACGATCTTGGTGGACGGCTTTTCGGGAGCGCCCGGCGGCGGGGCGGATGAAGTGACGCTGGACATTGAGCTGGCGCTGGCGCTGGCCCCGAGCCTCAGCAAAATCCTGGTTTACGAAGCGCCGAACAACAACACCACGCAGCAGTACTTAGACGGCTACAACCGAATTGCCACCGACAATCTCGCCAAGCAGATCAGCACCTCGTGGGGCGAGCCGGAGTCGCAGGCGGCGGGAATGCTGACAACCGGGGAAAACCAGATTTTTCAGCAGATGGCCGCGCAGGGGCAGAGCCTTTTTTCGGCGACCGGCGACCTCGGCGCGTATGACGACGGCGCGGCGCTGAGCGTGGACGACCCCGGCTCGCAGCCGTATGTCACCGGGGTCGGCGGGACGACGCTGACCACCAACGGCAGCGGCGGGACGTATGCGTCGGAAACCGTTTGGAGCAGCCCGCCCGATCTGCGGTTTATCACCGACCCGACATACAGCGCATTCGGCAACGGCGGCGGGGGCGGCTTTTCGACCCTGTGGCCCGCGCCGAGCTATCAATCCAATCTCAACCCGGCCCCGGCCATGCGGAGCGTTCCCGATGTGGCCCTGAACTCAGACCCGCAGACCGGCTACTCGATTTACTACGCGGGCGGGTGGCATGTGTACGGCGGAACGTCGGCGGCGGCCCCGCTGTGGGCGGGCTTCACGGCGCTGGCGAACCAGGGGCGGGCCGCGCTCGGCAAGCCGCCGGTGGGTTTTTTGAACCCGGTGCTCTACCAGATCGGCGCGAGCGCCGTCTACGGCTCGAACTTCCACGACATCACCGCCGGGACAAATCTGTATTATCCGGCGGGACCGGGCTACGACAACGCGTCCGGCTGGGGATCGTTTATCGGCTCCGCCCTGCTGAGCACCCTGGTCGGCGGCCTGCCGGCGGCGGCGGGGACCGCGACAGTGATGGGAACGATCACGGCCGCCGACACAGGCGCCGCGCTGCCGAATGTCGCGGTTAGCGCCCTGTCGTCGGGCGGCGCAGCCCTGGGCACGGCGACAACAAGCGCGGCGGGGACATACACCCTGTCCGTGCCCGCCGGGCAGAGCGTAACGCTCAGCGCGGCGGCTTACGCCGCTACGGGCGGCGCGTATGCGGGGGCGAAAGCCGCGCCGGCAGCGGCGGCCGCCGGGGGAAGCGTCGCGGTGAACTTTTCCCTGCGGCCCGCGCACACGTTCGGCGCGGGCCTGCAAATGATTTCGTCGCCGTATTCCTACACCGGGGTCGGCGACTTTGCGGCCGTGTTCGGCTTGTCCGGGTCGTCCGCCCGGCTGGTCGCCTGGAACCCGGCCGCGCTGAGCTATGTGTTTTATCCAAGCGCTCCGGCGAACACGCTGACTCCCGGCGCGGGCTACTGGGTCAATTTCGCGGCTCCGTCGTATCCGCACTTCGACGGAGCGCTTGTCCCGGCGGCCGGGCCGTTTTCGGTTTTGCTGTCGGCAGGCTGGAACTTAATCGGCGACCCGTTTCCCGCCGCCGTGCCGCTGGCATCGGTGACGGCCGGCGGCGCTCCGCTGGCGGCAAGCGTCGTCTCGCCGACGCTGTATACTTACGATACGCCGTCGGGCCGGTATGTCGCCGTGTCCGCCGCGACCGGCACGCTGTCGCCGTATGCGGGGTACTGGGTGTATGCCGCCCGCGCGGCGGAGCTGAGCATTCCTGCGCCGTAATTTGCCTGCGATTGTCCCAGGATTGAAATCCTGGGTCCTAAATCCACAAGCCTAAATATCGGCGGGGCGGCAAGCCGGAGCAGGTCATCCTTGACCGGGCGGCACGCGACGTGCTAAAATGGAGCATGCAAAAGCGCCGGCTTCTTTTGCGAACGGTTTCTATGGACAGTCAACGGAGAACACACATGACCCAGACCACTTTTGCTCTGCTTTTCGCGGCGACCCTCGGCAGCGGCTTCGGACTGAGCGGCAGCGCGGCGGCGCAGTCGGCGGCCCCGGCGGAGAAGCCGGTGACCATCAAGCTCGGCGTGTTTCTGCCGAGCGGCACCCGCCTCAAAAACGCTGTCAGCGATACGTTCTTCAGCGCCGGGGCCGAGTACGCCCTTGCGCCGGGGGCCGGCGCAGCGGCTTCTCTGTCCGGCGTCCGCCCGCTGGCGTACATTGACTATGCAGTCGCCAACCGCCACGGGGTGAACGCAAGCTATGTCGGGATCGGGCCGGGAGTGCGTTACAGCCTGGCCGCGCCGGGCGAAGGCACGCTGACTCCGTATGTGGGGGCCGGCGCGGGGGCGTACTTTCTGCACGGCTCGGGCCTCGGCTCGTCGGCGAACAAAACGCAGTTCGGGTATCGCTTGAATGCCGGCGTGGAGCTGAACCAGGCATATCTGTTTGAGATCAGCTACACCGATGCCAACAAGCTCGGCTCGACCCGGTTCAGCGGCTTCAACCTCCAAGTGGGAGCCAAATTTTGAGATCGAGAAAGCAAGACTTATGACCTATGACGACACGGACCCGAAAGATTTGGAAGAGTTCGTGGACCCGGTCTCGCAGCAGCCTGTTGACCCGCGCACAGCGCCCCATCAAAGTTTCTATGCCGGGCGGCATTTTTATTTCACGGATTTAACAAACAAGCAGACTTTTGACGGCGACCCGCAGCTTTGGGTCTCGACCCCGCACGCGTCGGTGACTTCGGCGTCGCTGTCGCCAATCGGCGAGCCGGAAAACTGATCATGGCCAAGCCTGCTCCGGTCCGAAACCCGAACCATCTGCCGACCAAAGTGTGTCCGGTCTGCGGCCGGCCCTTTGTGTGGCGCAAAAAATGGGAGCGCGACTGGGACAGTGTCGTGTATTGCAGCGACAAGTGCCGCAAAGCGGGCCGGTAAGCCCGCGCCTCAAGAAAGCCGCTTTGTATGCTTCTCCGCCAGTGTTTACGCCGCGCCGCCGGCGCGGGACTGCTTGTGTCGCTCGCTTTCAGCGGCGTTCGGGCGTCCGCCGACGCGCCGCTGCCGTTTTTGTGCCCGCTGTTCACCGACAACATGGTCTTGCAGCGCGGCATGTCCGATGCCGTCTGGGGATGGGCCACGCCGGGAACCGCCGTGGCGGTCCACTTCCAGGGCCGGACAGCCGGGGCGGTCGCCGGGGCGGACGGCAAATGGACAACAAAGATTGGACCGTTTCCCGCCGGCGGACCGTACACGCTGACGGTCGCCGGGGCGGCAGTTAAGACCGTAACGATCAAAAACGTCATGGTCGGCGATGTGTGGCTGTGCTCAGGGCAGTCCAACATGGAATTCGGGGTCAGCGACCTTGATCACCCGGCGCAGACAATCGCGGCGGCGAATGACCCCAATTTGCGCTTGTTCACGGTGCGGCAGGGAACGGCGGCCGCGCCGGCGGCGCTGACGGCGGGGCAGTGGCAGGTCTGCACGCCGGAAACGGTCCAAAAAGAAGGAACATCGCGCGGGTTCAGCGCCGTGGCCTTCTTTTTCGGGCAGAAGCTGCGCCGCGACCTGCATGTCCCCCTCGGCCTGATCCAATCGTCGTGGGGCGGAACCCCCGCCGAAGCCTGGATCAGCGAGGCCGCGCTCCGCAGCAGCGCCCCCGAGTTTTCGCCGCAGCTAGATGCGCTGAACACCGCGCGGGACGACCCCGGCGCTTTGGCGCGGCAGACGGCCGCGTGGATCGCCCGAAACGACCCCGGCACCCCGGCGCAGTGGCAGGCCCCGGCGCAGGACGACTCGCTGTGGGAAACGCTGCACGCGCCGGGCAGCTTCCAAGACAGCGGCCTGGCCGACCTGCGCGGGATCAACGGCGTGGTCTGGTATCGGAAAACATTCGACCTGCCGCCGGGGAGCGCCGGGCGAGACGCCGTGCTGCACCTGCTGGCGGATGACAGCGACACGACCTGGGTAAACGGGGTGCGGGTCGGCGCGACCGACGGCTACACTGCGCCCCGCGCGTATCCGGTCCCGGCGGAGGCGCTGAAGCCGTCCGGCAATGTGGTCGCCGTGCGGGTGCTGGACACCGGCGGCGCAGGCGGCCTTTGGGGGGAGCCGGCGGGGTTGAATTTGACGGTCGGCGGCGAAACGGTGCCGCTGGCGGGGGAGTGGCGGGTCAAGCGGGGCGTTTCGCTGGCGGACGCCCCGCCGCTGCCGGTTCCGGCGGGCAGCGGCCCGACCCTGCCGGCGGCGCTGTTCAATGTCCGGGTCAATCCGCTGGTGCCGTTCGGCCTCAAAGGCGTGCTTTGGTATCAGGGAGAAAGCAACAACGGGCGGGACCGGCAGTACCGGCGGCTGCTGCCGGCGCTGATTGGGGACTGGCGGGCGCGGTGGGGCGAGGGGAATTTCCCGTTTCTGCTGGTGCAGCTTGCGGGCTACGGCCCCGGCGGCGAAGGGTTTGCCAAGCTGCGCGACGCGCAGTGGCGGACGGCGCTGCGGGTGCCGCATACGGGGATTGCCACAGCGGTAGACCTCGGCGAACCCGAAGACATCCATCCGAAAAACAAAGCGGAAGTCGGGCGGCGGCTGGCGCTGACTGCCGAAGCCAAAGCCTACGGTCTCGCGGTGGTGTATGCCGGCCCGGTGTTTCGGGCGCTGTCGGTGTCGGGAGCAAGCGTCGTGCTGCGGTTCACGCACACGGAAGGCGGCTTGGTGTCCCGCAGCGGCCCGGCGCTGACGGGCTTTGAGATTGCCGGGCCGGACGGCGCGTTTGTCCCTGCCGAAGCGCATTTGTCCGGCGAGGCCGTGGTTGTGTCCGCTCCGAGCGTCCCCGCCCCGCAGTCGGTTCGCTATGCGTGGGCCGGGTATCCGTCGTGCAGCTTGTACAACGGCGCGGGCCTGCCGGCGTTTCCATTCCGCACCGGCGAAAAATAAGCGTCTCCTACGGCACGCTCGGCGACGAGGCTTCCGCTTGGGCCTGTCCGCGCTCCAGCACCACTTCTTTGCGCTGCACCGGCACTTCATTCGGGGCGAAAACGCCGACAATGACCTGGTCGCCGATCACTTCCAAGATTTCCACTTCGATCACGTCCAAGCCTTCCCCGATTTGGATCACCGAGCTGCTGCCGTCGTGCGGGCGGCGGTTGAAGAGGTGCATGACAATCCTTTGCAATTCTAAAGATTGAAAATTCTCAAGACTGAATCAGTGCGCCTTGCCGCAGGGACAAAGCGCACTGTCTGCCATGCACAATTCATGCCAAGTAGAAGTACCGGGCATGAAGTTCGATTTTCACACACGTTTCAGGCGGTTTTCGGCTTGACCCAGGCGGACGTTTTCGCGCCGACGTACAGCGCTTCCATCGCCGCGCTGCGGGCGGCCGCCTCGCGGACCGAAACCAGCGCGGCATTTTTGCCGGCCACGGCGTCCAGAAATGCCCCCAGGCTGGCAGGCTGCTCCGGCGGCAGCGCGGTCCACGGGGCGCGGCCGTCCGCGCCGGCGACATGGGCGCTTTGGAAGAACAACTGGTGATTGATGATCACCGCATGGCCTTCGGTGCCGGAAATCAAAAACGACACCGGGTCGGCGACATCGTCCCACGCGGCGGCCAGCGTGCCGATTGCGCCGCTTGTGAAGCGCAGCAGCCCTTCGCCGGTCTCGTCGCAGCCTTCATAGGCCCCGGTGCCGGGGTCAAGCTGCGCCGTTGCTTCGGCGACATCCCCCATCAGCCACAGCAGAATATCCAGCGCATGCGCCCCGAGGTCGCCAAAGGCCCCAACCCCCGCGATTTTCGGGTCGGCCATCCAGCGCCACTCGTCGTCGAACCAGCGCCCCAGCGCTCCTGAATGGCAGTTGGAGCCGCGCACCCGCGTGATTTTGCCGAATGCGCCGTTTTCAACCTGCTGCTTCAGAAACAAAAGCTGCGGGTCGCCGCGCATGAAGAACCCGGTGCCGAAGATGACCCCGGCGGCTTCAATCGCGGCGGCCATTTCAAACGCATCGGCGGACGCAAACCCGAGCGGCTTTTCCACAAATAAGTGCTTGCGGGCGGCGGCCAGCGGCAGGACGACTTGGGCGTGAAGATTGGTCTCGGTGCAGACCAGCACGGCGTCAATCTCCGGGTCGGCGCACAGGGAGTCCACACTGCCGGCGACGGCGGCGCTCAGCTCGCCGGCCCGCCGGGCGGCGCGGGCCTGGTCATGGTCCCAAACGGCTTTGCAGCGGAATTCGGAGCGGCCCAGAATGGTTTGAATGAAGTCCGGGATATGGATATGGGCGCAGCCGGCAACGGCAAGGGTGGGCATAAAAATTCTTCTTTCGTCTTAGGTAAAAATCGGCGCTACGCCAGGGCGTAGCGGGCCAGCAGGGCGTCAATCAGCAGGGCGGTCCACAGGTCGTGGTCTTCGGCGTCGGCGAACTCAAAGCGCAGCCCCGCCGCGCCGGTGGGGCCGTCGCGCCACATCAAGTCGCCGAGCACAAGCACCGCCGGGCCGCTGCCGCGCAGGCGCACCGGCACGGGGCCGTCGAGCCAGCCGGGCACTTCGGTCAAGCGGACGCCGCCGACGCCGAGGTCGCTCGCCGCCGCCGCCTGCCACCCGCTGCCGTCGTGCAGCTCCACCGTGACCCCTTCCGGCGCAGGCCAGCGGCGGAAGTCGCGCCGTCCGCCGCCGGGCGCGTCGGCGGCTTTGGGGCGCGACGGCTCCGCGAGCCGCAGCCGCTCCAGCAGGGCGAGGGCGTCGTCCTGCTTCCGCAAAGCGGCGTCCACATCAAACTCGCCGTCCAGCGCGTGCTCCGCGTCGGACAGCTCCCGCGCTCCCATGCCTTCGTAATCGCTCATCGGTTTCTCCTCAGCGCCCGGCCGGGCTTAAGCGCTTATTCGCGAGACAGGCCGGAAACTCCTGCCGCGCTTTGCTCGGCCCGCTGCTCGCTTTGCTCGGCCCGCTGCTCGATTTGCTGGACGGCGGCGTCTATCCACCACTTGCCGAGGTCCGACGCGCCGGGGCGGGCGGCCTTCAAGGCAGGCAGAGCCGCGCCCGGCTGCTGCACAAGACCCGCGACGGCGGCTTCGCGGGCCGGGTCCGGGCCGGCGGACAGCGCGGCGACCCAATGAGCGATCTGCGCTTCCGGCGCGACCGTCACTTTCCAGGCGACAGACGCCGACGGCGAAAGCTGCAAGCGGCTGTCGAGCGCCTGCACTTGCAGCGCGTAATCGCCGCGCGGCAGACCCGTAAAACTCTGCGTTTTCGCCGTAGTCGGCGCACTCCACGCGCCGCCGTTTAATCGCCACCGAATCCAGTGCGGACCCGGCAGCGCCGACGAAAACCGCACCTGCACGCCGTCGCCGCCGCGCGGGGCGACGGCGACGCCCGGCTTCGGCACCGGCGGCGGGGACCAGACCACCAGATCGTAACGCCCGGCAGGGCGGGACACAAAGAAAAAACGGCCGGCGGGGTCACGAAACACGTCTTCAAGAGAATAGCCGAGCGCAAACGGCGATCCGGGCGCAGACAGCGCGGCCTGCCTGGCCCAAAGGCCGTAGCCCGCCGCGTAGACTGCGCCCCGCCGGACAAACCACTTGACGCCGAGGGGGTCCGCAGCCGGGTCGCCCCACAAGCCGGCCGGACCGCCCGGCGGAACGGAGTCGCGGGGCCGCGTGTCCCGATGCTCTCCTGTCGGCTGCCAGCCGCCCGCTGCCCATTCCCAGTAAGCATCGCTCAGGCTGACCTCCAGATGCCCGGCGGCGTTGAAGTGCGGCGGATAAGGCAAATTGCTGTAAGGGTAGCTCGGCAGGATGTCGCGGGCTTCCCAGCGCCGCCACGCTTTGCCGTCACCCAGCGCAATGATCGGCGTGCCGCTTGTTTGATCGGCATAGGTCACGCGGCCATCGCCGCTGAAATCCGGCGCATCCCGCAGGTCGCGGCGGGGCAGAAAGCGCATTCCCGGCAGTGAGGCTGCGGCCGCCAGGGCGTCCGGCACGGTTTTGTAGTCTGTCCACGCGTCGCGGGCCGGGTCATACACCGCGCGGCCTTCGACCGGCTGCGTCTGCGCGGGCGGGTTCCAATGGGAAGTCGTGAGCCAGAGCCGCCCGAGCGTATCGCAGGCATACAGGCTGCGGATGTCGGTGACGGCTTTCGGCGGCGCGTGCGTTTTCCAGCCCCGCCCGTCCCATTCGGCGAGGGCGGGCATCGGGCTGCTGTAGGCCAGAAGCCATAGGTGACGGCGAAGGTCGGCGGCCGGCGGCTCGCTGAACGGGGGTGCGCCGAGGCCGCCGACCGAGACGCCGGGCGGCAGCGGACGAACCGGCGGGGGCGTCGCCGAAAATTCGGCATCTGCGTCGGTGTCGCCGAAGGCCAGGATTTTGCCGGACGGCAGCGGAAACAGGCCGGAGATGTTTGAGGGCGGCAATCCGCGCCGCCAGTCCACCCACAGCGGGGGCGCATCGCCGCGCGGCAGCCACCACGCCCCGCCCCCGCCGCCGATCCACAAGCCCGACGGGGCGGCAAGCCAGGGAACGCGGGCACTTTGCGCGGAGTACCCGCCGGATGCTCTCAGCTCCGGGATGATTTTCCGCCAGCGGCCGGCGCGGCGACGCCAAAGCGACGTGGTGGAGGATTGTTCGCGTGTCACGGCATACCAGTCGCCGCCGGACGGGGACGCCTGCGAGAACACCTGCGTCACAGCTCCAAACGGCAGAGACGGCAGCGGCAGCGGGGGGTGTTCCGGCACGGCGGCCAGTGTGCGGCTGTCCAGCGTGTACCACTCCGCCGGCTGAATTCGGGGCCAGGACGAGTAATTTTCGCTTCGCACGAGCCACAGATGCCCGGCATCGCGCGGAGCCAGCAGAGACACCTGCTCGTTCGGTCCGGTCAGCGCCGGCAGCGAAGCGAGCGCTTTGCCGTCCCAGCGCAGCGCCCCGCGCAGCCCGGACAGCCCCCAGAACCAGCGGTGCCCGTCGTTGTCGGCGCAGGACATCAGCGCCTCGCCGGGAAACGGCGTCGGAACCTTTTTGGCAAAAAACCATTCCGCGCGAAGCGGAAACGTCTGCACCGCGCCGCCGGCCGTGATGCGGCGCAGAACCGGCTCCGGCCCGGAAATCCAGACTTCGCCGCCGGCTCCGGCAAACAGGGACGGCAGCGCGGGAAAGCCGTCCTGCGCCGGAACGGAGACGGGGAACCGTGCCAGCACCCGTGCGCCGATGCCGCGCTGCATCGTGACCAGGCAGAACGAGCCGGACGGAGGCGGCCCGCCGGGCCAGGTCGGCGGGGTCTGCCAAAGGGCGTACACAAAGCCGTCCGGGCCGCGCGTCAAGGCCAGCAGCCGCAGACCGGCGGCTTCCGGCACCGCGACGGTGATCCACTTTCCGGCCTGCCGGCGGCTGATTTTGCCGTCGCCGTCCTGCCCGCTGCCATTGCCGGGCGGCACGGCCCAGACAGTTCCGCCGCCGTCCTGCGCGGCGGTGCGGGCGCTGCCGCCGCTGTCATACAGCGGCGCGGCGGGCGCGGGGCAGGCGAAGCACAGCAGCGCAGCGAGAAGGGCAAGCCGTGTCAGGGCAAGCAGTGTTTTCAGCATGGCGGAAAGCCTCTTTGTGAGGGAGTGTTGATGGTGACGAGGGCGTAAACGCCCTCGCTGGGGGGCGAAGCGCCAAGCTGCCGCCTGCGCGGCAGAAGAGTGTATCTCCATTTGCTTCCTGTCCCTTACCCTCGGGACCTTAGCGTCCGCGCTCCCCACCCCAATAAAGCCTTACCCCAATAAAACCCCAGCGAGGGCGTTTACGCCTTCGTCACCATATGCGCCCTCGCTGATTGCTACCAGGTGTAATGCGCCGTGTAGCTGATGGTTTTGTCGGTGTCCGGCGGCAGCGTGGGCCGGAACTCAATCGTGTGGGCGTCGGTCTTCAGGAACGTGTCGGTTTTGGCCGAGATTGTCCAGGTCGCGCCCCGGTACAGGTGCTCGGCGACGCGGATCACGGCGGGCACGGCTTTGTGGTTATGGACGGTGATCGTAAAGCTCTCGTCCACCGTGCGGGCGCTGGTGTCTATTGTGAACTTGGTCTGCTTGCGGTCGCCGGTCAGGTCAAACGCATTGCCGGTGTAGACGCGGATGGTTTCGTCTTTCGGGGTATGGTCAATGTTGTTTTCGCCGACAAACTCCAATTGGCCGTCGCTGTCGCGGCGGTAAAAGCGCATGCGGCCTTTGGGGAGCGGGATGCCGAGACCATTTTGTTTGGAGTTGACGAACTCGCGCATGGCGAAGACTTTGCGGTTGGACTGTGTGCCGTATTCGGGGGAGTTTCGGATGTTGTCGTATCCCCAGCCGTTGTATTGGTTCGGGTCAAGCTGAAGGCCGTCGTAGACATAGATGACGGAGGACGGGACACGGGCGGCGCGGGCAAACTCCACTTGCTTGATTTCCCGGTCCCGCAGCGTCGCCGGGTTCGCCAGCGTGTACAAATGGTACTCGTCAAACGACTTTTCGGTGACGGACGGGGATGCGGCGTCTAGGGAAGAGTCAGCCCTCGATGCAAAAACGGCCCTCAGAGAGTTGTTTTGCTGAAGCTTGCTCACGTCGCCGGCCATCAGCTTGATGCGGGCATTTTCAAATGTCTTGCCGCTTTCGTTGTCCATCGTCACCCACGCGGTGAGATCAACTAAATCGCCGGTTTCGGGAAACACGAGGTTGTACGCGGCTTTCCACGTCATGCCGCCGGTGACATACGCCAGCTCGGCGTTCACCGGGCCGCTCTTGTCGGTCACGACCTGCCAGTCCAATGTCGGCTTCAGAATGCTGTCGTCGGGCAGGTTGGGGAACAGCGGCAGGCCCGGCAGGGCAAACTGCAATTTCCCGCCGACTTCGATAATCGGCTGACCGCTTGCGCCGCTGCCATAAGACTGCTGCTGGTATTGATACTGCGAGCCGAACGTGCTGTACGCGTCGGTGTGCGGCACGTAGCCGCTGCGGATAATTTTGCCCGAGACAACCGAGACTTGGTCGCCGTGCTGCACTTGAAAGTCAATCGTTTTGCCTTCGTTCAGCGACAAGAGCAGGTCCTGGGAGACGGGATCGGCCCGGTAGTTCTGCTCGCGTATCTTCAGGATGCGCTTTTCGGCGGGATCGCGCAGCACTACTGAGTCGGGTTCCAGATGGTAGGTGATGTCGTTGACTGTGACATGGTTCAGGCCCGCCGACAAATTCAGCGGCACGGTCTGGCGGACCACGGCAAAGTTTTGGTTGTAGATGGTCAGCGCCCGGTCCGGCGGGGACTGCGCGGGGGCGGTTTGGGCGAGCAGCGGGGACGCCAGAAAAGCGGCGGCAGAGAAAAGCAGAGAGGAGCGCATGGGATGTTTCCTTTGGCTGGAAGCAGTGGCATTGCGATTATTGTACCTGGTGAGAGAGCGAGATGCGCGAAATTATCCAATACCAACTTGCATTCTGCTGTCGGCACGGGTATAATAGGCGCTACAGGGAGGTTCCAGGCAAGGTATCATGAAAACGTGTCCTACTTGTTCCGAAACGGATTTAAATCAGTTTGGTTCGAACAAGGCGAAGCCGGATGGGCTGCAAATCCATTGTCGGCGCTGCAAAAAAGTTTACCAGGACAAATGGTACACTAAAAACAAGAAAAGGCATATTGCGAACACGGCGGTCCGACGCCGTGAAGTCATTCTGGAAAACTACCGAAATTCTTATCGTTACTTGAAAGAACACCCTTGTATAGTCTGCGGCGAAACCGATTTATACTTGCTGCAATATGACCATAATCAAGGGGTGAAGCGTCAAAATGTTTCAGAAATGATCGTCAACGGCTACAAATGGGAGACAATTCTCGAAGAGATTGCCGTCTGCCAAGTGCTTTGCATTCGGTGCCACCGGAAACAAACAGCGCGTGATCATGGGGTGCTCACCTTTATCGAACGGCTGAACATGGGAGTATAGCTCAGCTGGCAGAGCAGCAGACTCTTAATCTGCGGGTCCACGGTTCGATCCCGTGTGCTCCCATCACAAAAAAGCCTGAATACTCACATTGGTATTCAGGCTTTTTTGTATTTCGTTCCGAGTCAGGGGAAAGCATGATCCTCAGCGCTTCGCCGGAGGCCCGATGGGCGCGGGCTGTGCGCTCGCTGGACGGCGTGTCGGTCGGGGACGCATTCGGCGAGCGATTTGCGAGCGGGGATGCCGACGAGCGCATCCTCGTCCGGCAGACCGCGCCGGGACCGTGGCGCTTCACCGACGACACGCAGATGGCGCTGTCGGTCGCAGCGGTGCTGCGCCGGTTCGGACGCATAGACCAGGATGCGCTGGCGACCGATTTTTCCGTGCATTACGACGAAGACCGGGGTTACGGCGACGGCATGAACCGGCTGGTGCCGATGATCTTTTTGCCGGGGGCGTGGCGGAGGATGGCCCCGCGCTTGTTCCACGGCGAAGGCTCGCTCGGCAACGGCGCGGCGATGCGGGTCGCCCCGGTCGGCGCGTATTTTGCCGACAGCCTGCATTCGGCCTCTGAAAATGCCGCCTTGTCGGCGGAAGTCACTCACGCGCACCCGGAAGGCATTGCCGGAGCGGTGGCCGTGGCGGTCGCGGCGGCGTATGCCGCGCGTCTGGGTGGTGCCGTGCCGACCGCCCGCGAGTTTTTGGAGCATGTTCTGCCCTGGGTGCCGCCGGGCGAAGTGGCGAGCGGCATCAAGCGTGCTCAAAGCCTGCCTTTGGGCACAGCCGCCAAAGAGGCTGCTCACGTGCTCGGCAGTGGGTACAATGCTGCTGCCCCCGATACGGTGCCGTTTGCGCTGTGGTGCGCCGCGCAGCATTTAGGCGATTATGAAGAAGCCCTTTGGCTGACCGTGGCCGGTCGCGGGGACTGCGACACCAACTGCGCCATTGCCGGCGGAGTTGCCGCGCTGTCGGCAGGTGTCTCTGAGGCGTGGCGGGCCGCCCGCGAGCCGCTGCCGGAGTGGGCATTTGCGGACGCGGCGTGAGCGGACAGGCGGGGGAACTTCGGCGGACCAAAGAACTTCGGCGGGCCGCCGCGCGTCTCAGAAAGCAGAACAATGAAAAAATTGCCGTCGCGCGTCGCGTTTACTTTGATTGAGCTGCTTGTCGTGATCGCCATTATCGCGATTCTTGCCGCGATTTTGTTTCCCGTGTTCCAAAAAGTCCGCGAAAATGCCCGCCGGGCGGCGTGCCAAAGCAATTTGAAGCAGATCGGCCTGGCGATGATCCAGTATCAGCAGGACAGCGATGAGCGTCTGCCGGACCGGCGCGACCTGAAATATCCGTACACGCTTCCCCTGCCCGCATCCCAGCCCCCTTCGTCCCAGTGGCAGGGCTTTCCGGCGTCGTCGGACCCGCGCTGCGGATGGGCGGCGATTGTGCTGGACCCGTACTTGAAAGCGAACGCGCTTTGGTCCTGCCCAAGCGAGACCGGCACGGCGCTCGGGGAAGAGGCGCGGGTGAAAGAGCCGGTGCCCGGCGGCGTGACCCGGTACTGGATGTGGCGGTTTGACCGACGTGAGAACCCGGTCAAGGTCACCAACTGCTGGGGCAAGCAGCCGCAGCAATGCGTCGCAGATATTGATGCGTTTAATACACCTGTGGTCAAAGAAAAGACGATTGTGCCGCCGGTGCCGCAGGGCGAGTCGGACTTGGAGCTTGCAGTGGACCCGTATATCCCAAGCACGGCGCTTGCGGTCGCGCCGCAGACGCCGCCCGGCCTGCTCGGTCTGGCCGTGCATCCCGGCGGGCGCAACCAGCTTTTCTTTGACGGTCATGTCAAGTATCTGCGCGACGCCCGGTCCAAAAGTTAGCGGCGACAACAGGAAAGCAAAACGCCGCCGGGTCTAAAAGACCCGGCGGCGGTTTTGTGCTGAGTGCCGAAGGGGGGACTCGAACCCCCACGAGGTTGCCCCCAAAGGTTTTTGAGACCTCCGCGTCTGCCATTCCGCCACTTCGGCACGCTCGGATTGGCATGCGGTGTATTATACCCGGCGGCGGGCCGGGTATGTCAAGGGAAAAATTCGGGACGAAGCGGACGATCCGCCGGACGCCGGCCTGAGTCTCTACGGGCCGCAGGGCGTCGGCGGAAATGCGGCGGGCTTGTCTGCGCCCGCCGGGGCCGCTTCGTGGGAGGGCCGCCGCCCGGCTGCTGCATTGAAGCCGGGCGGCGTACATCTGTTAAACGCCCGCCGCGCTTGTTTTGTTCCCGAACATCTGTTTTTGCATCCGGGTTTTTGCGCTGTTTTAGGGGAACGGGCCGTAGGTCGGACCGGCGGCCAGAAGGCCGCTGGAAGAGTTCAAGCGCCACAGCGAAAACCGGGTAGCGCTGTCGCCGGAAACGGTGTTTCCAAGCTGCCACGCAAGATGCTCGCTGCCGTCGGCGCAGATGTCGAGGCCGGTGACCATGGCTCCCGGCACGGCATAGGTCGGACTGATGGAAGTCAGCGCATTGCCGGCGCTCAGAGACCACAGCGAAGCCAGGTCGCCGCTGTAGCTGCCGCTGCCGCTGTCGTAAGCGCCGGGCTGCGCCCAAAGCAGGCAGGACGCGCCGGACGGGGCCGTGACAAGCATCCGGGCCGTCCAGCGGGAAAACGGGCCGTAGGTCGGGCTGATCGCGGGCTGACCGCCGGCGCTGTTGACCGACCAAAGCGAGACGATGTCGCCGGCGTAGCTTCCCGCGCTGTCGGCCCCGCCGGGCTGCACCCAAAGCAGGCGAGCCGTGCCGTCGTAGGCCGGCGAGATTTGATCGAAGAACCAGCCGGGATAGCGCCCGTAGAGCGGGCTGATGGACAGCCGGCTGCCGTGGGCATCGGTCTTCCACAACGAAAGCTCATCGCCGGTATACGCGCCGTCGGCGTCGGTCGTGCCGGAATTGACCCAAGCAATAAACGATGTGCCGTCCTTGCTGAAGCTGGGAAGCGCTTCATAAAAGTACCAGTCGGCATAAGGGCCGTAGGTGGGGCTGATGGAAAGCCGATTTCCCCGTGCGTCCACCGTCCAAATCGAAATCTGGCTGCCGCTGCCGGGAGCGCCGGCGTCGTCTATTTTTTCCCAGTACAGCGCGGCCGTCCCGTCGGGATTGGCATATTCTTCCAGGAGTGTCCAGCCGGAATACGGCCCGTAAGTGGGGCTGATGGCGGTCAGGTTGGCGCGGCTGTCGAGGGTCCAAAGCGAGACGATGCTGTCGGGCGTGCCGTCGCTGTTGTCCGCTTTCCAGGCCATCCGCAGCGTGCCGTCATAGGCCGGGGTGAGCTGGCTCGCCCGCCAGCCGGCGTAGGGGCCGTATGTCGGGCTGACGGCAAGCTGATTGCCGGCGGCGTCCACCGTCCAAATGGAAACCAGGTCGCCGCTGTAGCTGCCGGCGGGGTCGGTCGTGCCGGCTTTAATCCACAGCACATATGAATTGGCGCTGGTGAAGCTCGGCAGCGTTTCGTACACGGTCCACGGGCCGGCTTGGGCCGGCGCGGGCCGGCCGAGCGCCCCGAGCAGGGCGGCGAGGCAGAGCAGCAGCGGCCAGGATTTGAAGTGATTTAGAGCAGAGTTCATGCCGTAATGTTCGGCACAAAAAGCGATTTTCTTTATCTGCCTCGCTGCTGCGCCTGCCGATAAAGACAACACAGCGAGCCTGCCCCAAATTTGGGGCAGGCTCGCTGTGTTCGGTCTTGCCATGTTCGGTCTTGCCGAGGCGATTACGCGGGCTTGACTTCGACGGTCGCGCCTTCGGCTTCGATTTTGGCTTTCAGCGCGGCGGCGTCTTCGGCATTGAGGCCCTCTTTGACGGCCTTCGGAGCGCCGTCTACCAGGTCTTTGGCTTCTTTAAGGCCGAGCGACGTGATTTCGCGAACGACTTTGATGACGTTGATCTTTTTGTCGCCGGCGGCGGTCAAGATGACATTGAACGAGGTCGGGGCTTCCTCGGCCGCTGCGGCCGGGGCCGCTGCGCCGCCGCCTCCGCCGCCCTGCGCGACGGGCGCGGCGGCGGAAACGCCGAATTCTTCCTGAAGCTGCTTGACGAAGTCGCTGAGTTCGAGAACGGTCATGCCTTTGATGGCTTCCATCATTGCGGCTGTATCGGCCATGGTGTTATTTCTCCTAAAGTGTTGGTTTGGTCATTAAGCGGCAGGGGCGGCGTCCGCGCCGGTGTTCTGCTTATCGGCAATCGCTTGCAGCGTGAAAACGAAGTTCGAGACGATGCCGCCGAGCGTGCCGACAAATCCGGCGATGGGCGACTGCAACGAGCCGAGCATCTGGGACAGCAGCACTTCGCGCGGCGGGGTCTTGGACAGGGCGTCCACCTGGGCGGGAGTGAGAACGCGGCCGTCCATGACGCCGGCTTTGACGGTCATGGCTTTGTGCGCCTGCGCGTATTCCAGCATGATTTTGGCGACCGCGACGGGGTCGCCTTTCGCGAAGCCGATGGCGGTGGGACCGGCCAGAAACTCGCTCATCTCGCCGACCGGCATGGTGTCCCCGGCCGCGAGTTTAAACAGCGTGTTCTTGACGACTCGGTATTCGCCGTCCACTTCGCGCAGCTTTTTGCGAAGCTCGGTCAGCTCGGCGACCGACAGCCCCCGGTAGTCGGTCAGGATCGCGGCTTGGGTCTGCCCGACCAGCTCGCGCAGGTCGCCGACGATCTCGACTTTGGCTCCGGCAGGTTCAATTGTGTAGTCTGTTGCGATGGTAATCACCTCCTCTGGTGTGTGATTGGATTTGAAAACAAAATGCGCCCGGCGGCGGCTGCACAAAGGCAGACAGGCCGCAGGGCGCATCGGTCGCGGCACGGCGCTTCGGGGCGCGTGCTGGCGGGGCGTTCCTGTTACCTCGGCCGGCGGATGAGTGTCCATTAACCCTGCTCTGTGTTTCGAGCGGGACCGGCTGTCTGCGGCGTTGTATTTGGTTTTTCGGGAGCGAACGAACAGGACGTGCGAGGAGATAAATCTCACTTGCTGCATTGCGTCCTTCGGACGACAGACTCGTCAATGCTTGCAATTCTTACATCCGAAGGATGCCATGCAGCAGATACGAAGTAATGCCGAAGGCATAAAGGAATTTATTCCCTCGCTGCCTCCACTTTCCCTACCCTTTGCCCGCCGCAATCGCGACGGCGCGGACAGGGTCAATGCGGACGCTCGGCCCCATGCTTGACGACACGGCAATCTTCTTGAAGTAGCGGCCTTTGGAGGCCGACGGCTTTGCTTTTTGCAGGGCGTCCATCAAGGCGTTCAAGTTCTCCAAAAGCTGCTCCTGGGTGAACGACGCTTTGCCGATGGGGGCATGGACGATGCCGGCTTTTTCGACACGGTACTCGACGCGGGTGGCTTTTTTGATGTCGTTGACGGCCTGGCCGATGTTCGGCGAGACCGTGCCAGCCTTCGGGTTCGGCATCTTCTGCTTGAACGTCGCGCCGAGCCGACCGACCTGGCCCATCATGTCGGGGGTTGCCAAGATCAAATCGTAAGATTTCCAGTCGAGCGTGCCTTTTTGGACCTGCTCGATGAGTTCCTCCGCGCCGACGAGGTCCGCCCCGGCGGCTTCGGCGTCGGCGGCTTTCGGGCCTTTGGCGAACACCAGCACTTTGCGGCTCTTGCCGGTGCCGTGCGGCAGGGTGGTGACGCCGCGCACCATCTGGTCGCCGTGGCGGGGGTCCACGCCGAGGTTGAACGCCACATCAACAGTCTCGTCGAACTTGGCGCTGGCGAGGGTCTTGACCAGCTCCAAAGCGGGGGTCGGATCGAGCAGCGCATCGGGGTCGGTCTTTTTGGCAAGCTCTTGATAACGCTTGCCGATTACTTTCACGCGGTCTTGTTTTCGCATTTTGTTTCCTTGTGGTCCTAGCGGGTTTTCGAAGCCCTGCCACAGATGCCGTTTTCTTGTTAGAACGGCGGTCTTGCTTTTCGTTTGTCCGGGGTCTTGTCGGGCGTATGCAAATCCTGCCAGTAGTCCCGTGTCCACCAGGCGATGACCGTGCCGATTAACAGTACGGCGACAATGAGCTTCGCCCAGAGGGGCCAGCTTGCCGACAGCAGGATTTCCAGAAGTTTCATCAGCCGATGTCAATGCCCATCGAGCGGGCGGTGCCGGCGATGATCTTCATAGCGGCGGCGGTGTCATTGGCGTTCAGGTCCGGCGCTTTCATCTCGGCGATGGAGCGAAGCTGCTCTTCGCTGATTTTGGCGACTTTGGTTTTGTTGGGCGTCCCCGACCCGCTCGGAATGCCGGCGGCTTTTTTGAGCAGGTCGGCGGCGGGCGGGGTTTTGGTGACGAACGTGAACGACCGGTCTTCGTAGATGGTGATCTCGACCGGGACAATGGAGCCGATCTGCGACGCAGTCCGCTCATTGTAGCCCTTGATGAACTCCATCATGTTGATGCCGTAGCCGCCGAGCGCGGGGCCGACGGGCGGGGCGGGGGTCGCTTTGCCCGCGTTGATTTGGAGCTTGACCACTCCGGTGATTTTCTTTGCCATTTCTGTATCCTTACGAGAACGAACTAACGGGTAATCGGCGCAGCCGGCGGGTTCGGCTTGGTCGCGTACTGCTCGTGCCGCACTTTCCACTGCCCCTGCTGCTTGACGTAAACTTCAGTGAAAACGGTATGCTCAACATCGGCCGGCCCGCCTTTCGGGTCCGGGTAGGTTTCGGTCATCTCAAACTCGGTAAATGCCATTTGACCGTCAGGCGACGTGACCACAGTGTACCCGAACGGCACGAGCGTGAAATGCGTCGTGTCGTGCGAAATCCATCGGGTCAAAAAACCAATGTCCGTGCGCTTGCCGTTGTCCAGCGTCAGGTCGAAGTCCGGCGTGTAGTACTTGGCGAACCCGGTCATGTCGTGGCTGACAAGCGCGGCTAGGCGCAGGCGGCTCACGGCCTCCACTTGCTGCTCGGGGCTGGTCTTGGCCGACGCCGGCAGTACGAACAGGGTCAGCAAAGCAGTGGCAAGCAAATTTTGGGTGGTAAGCATTAGGAAATCTTTTCGATTTGGCCGAATTCCAGCTCAACCGGCGTGTCGCGGCCGAAGATGGAAATCAGCACTTTGACCTTGTCTTTGGGCGCGTTGATTTCCTGAATGGTGCCCGTGAAGTCCGCAAACGGGCCGGCGGTGACGCGCACCGATTGGCCGACTTCCCAGCGCGGGCGGATGATCGGCTTGTTTTCCGACTCTTCCAGCGCTTTTTTGATGTCCCGGACTTCGGAGTCTTTGACGACCGTGGGCTTGGCGTCGCCGACAAACCCGATCACGCCCGTGGTGCTTTTCACCAAGTACCAGGTGTTGTCGTCGAGCACCATCTCGATGAAGACGTAGCCCGGAAAGACTTTGCGGTCAATCTCGCTTTTCTTGCCCTGCCGGACGCGCGACTCTTTTTCGGTCGGGACCAAAATATCGAAAACTTTGTTTTTGAGACCCATCGTCTCGGCGCGGCGCTCGATGTTGGTTTTGACTTTTTTCTCGTGGCCCGAGTAGGTATGAACCGCGTACCAGTGCTTCAGCATGATTTATTTTCCCAGAAACACCGATTTCGTGACAATGTTGAGCACATAATTCAATCCTCCGACCCACACCGCCACCGTGGCGACCAGAAACAACACGACCGAGGTGGATTTGGTCAGCACGTCCCGGTTCGGCCACGATGTTTTCTTCAGCTCGACCCACGCTTCCTGAAAAAACTGGGCGGGCGAGACCTGCGGCTTTTTCGCCATCTGCTGAGCGCGGCGCTGCACATCGGACATTCGCCCGCTCGGCGCGGCGGCGGGCTTGGCCGGGGCGGCCTTTTTCGGCCCGCCGGGGGCGGTTTTGGGCGTGTCCGTGTTGTTGTCGTAGCTTTTCGCCATAATCAAAGGTGCCTTGCTTTTGCCTCAGCCGATGGGGAAAGGCAAAAAAATGAACAGGGGGTGCGCCCCTGTCCGGTGTCTTAGACGCTACTATAGCATACCGCGCAAAAAAAGTCAAGCCGCGCGGGGCGGGGCGGCAAAACCGGGTATAGTAAGGCAGCACACCCAGAAAGCAGGTGGTTATCGCGTGATGCACCAGGACCCTTACGCCTGCCTGGGCCTGCCGCCGGGCAGCCCGGCGGCGGACATCAAGCGCCGCTACCGGCAGCTCGCCAAAGAAGTGCATCCCGACCGCCACGCCGGGGTGGACGCGGAAGGCACGCTGCGGGCGCTGAATGCCGCTTATGAACTCTTGTCCGACCCGGCCCGCAAGGCAGCCTACGACAAGGCCGCGCTTGACAAAGCGGCGCAGGACAAAGCGGCGCACGAAGCCGCACGGCAGGCTCGCCGGGCCGGTTTTGTTCCGTCCCGATCCCCGTCCGCCCGTTCGCGCCGCCGGGGGCCGTCGCGGCGCCGGATCGCCGCCGTGACGATTTTGCTGCTGCTGTCGGCGGGGGTCGGGGTGCTGCTCGCTACCCAAAACGCCGGGCCGGCGGTGACCGGCCTGATTTCCCGGATCGCGGGCCGTCCCGCCGCCCCGAGCCGCCCGCCGCCGAGCTACACGTTTTTGCCGACCCACGGCGCGTTTGACGACCCGAATGCCGCCCCGCCGGCCCCGGCCGGCCTGCCCTAGCGCTTAATGCTGCGGCCGCTAATGCTGCTGCTGCTGATGCCGGGCTTCGTCTTCGTCCGGCTCAATATGAATAATCGGGTGCAGGTTCGGCAGGGCTTCGCGCAGGCGGTCTTCCAGCTCCTCGGTCAGCCGGTGCGCTTCCACAAACGTGTGCGTGTCGGCGATCTGCACATGCACATCGGCGTGGCGGTGCGACCCCGATTTGCGGGTCCGCAGCTTGTGGAAGCCCCGCACGTCCGGGTGGGCCATGAGAATCGCCGTCAGCGCCGCTTCTTCCGCCGGCGGCAGGGCGGCGTCGGAAAGTGTCAAAACGGCGTCCCGCGCCAGGCCGTAGCCGACCCGCAGGATCAAAAACGAGACCCCGAGCGCCGCCGCCGAATCCCACCAAAGCTTTCCGGTGGTCCGCACCAGGGTCAGTCCCAGCAGCACCCCCAGCGAAGTCAAAACATCCGTCCGCAGATGGTGGCCGTCGGCGGCCAGCGCCGGCGAGTCGGTGTCGCGCCCCACGGCCAGCAGCCGCCGGGACACGACCGCGTTGACCACGGCGGAGGCCGCCATGACGGCCATGCCCCACCCCAGCCCCGGCAGCGGGTCCGGGTGCAGCAGGTGCCGCACGGCTTCCCCGATGGCAAACACCCCGCCGACCAAAATCAGCGCGGCGGTCGCCGCGCCCGACAAGTTTTCAATTTTGCCGTGCCCGTAGGCGTGCGAGTGGTCCGGCGGCTCGTCGGATGCCCGCACGGACAAGAGGGCCAGCGCCGAGCCGACCAGGTCGGCGGCGGAGTTGACCGCTTCGGCGAGAATCCCCGCGCTGCCGGTCACGGCCCCGACAATGACTTTAAGGCCGAGCAGGGACGCGGAGGCGGTCAGGGACCACCGGGCGGCGTCCCGCTTGCGGCGGGCGATTGGGTCAAGGGATAGGAAGGGCATGACTGAATAACGTAGGGGGTGTGGGAAGGAGCGAGAGCAGACGCGTGGGAAGGAGCGAGGGAATGAATTCCTCTCGCTGAATGGCATCCTTCGGATGTAGGAATGGCACACGGTCGGTCTTTTCTTTCGTCCGAAGGACGTTATTCAGCGAGAGGAATTCATTCCCTCGCTCCTTCCCATGCGTCTGCTCTCGCTCCTTCTCGCGTCTTAAAAAGGCGAGTTTACGCTTCCTCGTCCGCTTCCTCCAATGTCTCCCACACTTTGCCGCCGCCGTGATGACTCGCTTGGTTGTGAACGTACTCAATAACCTTCGGCAAATCCGTTCGGCTCAAGCTGAAAACACCGTAGCCTTCCTGCCAATGAAGCGTAGGGTCTTTGCCGGTTAGGTCCGCCGCCAGCTTAGAAGATGCACCTTTCGCTTGCTGCGCCACCAGATAAATCGCTCTTTTCGGCGGCAGCATGACGATAAGATGCACATGGTCGGGCATTCCGCCGAGTGCCAGCACTGTGCAGCCGAGGCGACGCGCGACCGTTTCGATACAGGCGTAGACCGGCGGAATCAGCGCCGGTGTCAGCCAGGGCTGCCGGTTATGCGTGGCCCAGACAAGGTGCAGGTAGACTTCCGCTTTCGAGCGCCGCATGTTGTATTCCTCCGTGAATGTTCTTGAAAAATGTTCTTGAAATAGGAAGCAAGGAGATAAATCTCACTCGCTGAATGGCGTCCTTCGGACGAAAGATCGGTCGCGGCTGTATTCTCGCCGTCTGCTGTCTTTTCCTTCTTTCTCTTTCATCCGAAGGATGCCATTCAGCGAGTGAGATTTATCTCCTCGCGCCTTCCCCCCTACTTCCTCGCTTCCCCTCCCACCACCATCTTCCGTACCGCCGGGCTGCCGTACCCCACCAGTTCCATATACGCCACGCCCTCAACCGAAGGCTGCCGGATACCGAGTCCCAGCACTTCGGCACGGACATCGCATAGACCTTCCCAAATCCCCGCGCCCGGCCCTAAGATCGGCATCTCCTGGTTTTGCACTTTTGCCGTAATTTGCAGCCGCAAGCCGTGGTCCGGGAATGTCACCAGCCACCCGAGCGGATAGGTCACGCCGCTCGACGGACTCTTCCACCGCGAATTCGGGTCGGGCGTAAACACAATGTGTTTGGTCACGGTCTGATGCCCGTCGCGGTCCATAAATGTCGCCAAGGGATAAAAGATGCGGCCGGTTTTGAGATCGCGCTGCCGGAAAAATAAAATATCCGTGCCGTCGTCGAGCTGCACCCCCCACCAGTCCCAGCCGTTGTTCGAGGCCACCCACGAGTTGCCCCATTGATGGTCGAACCAGCCCTGACCGCCGGTGATTTTTTCGGGACCCGCGCCGGTGTCAACCGTCCCGCCGACCGCGCAGCGGGTCAGCGAAAAATAGTACATATCGGTCGCGATTTTGAGACCCGTTTCGCCTCGGCCGCCCACCGCCATCGCCGGCTTCTGCGCGGACAATGTCAGATGGATTTTATCGGGGCCGCCTGCGTTTAAATTCAAGTCAAACGCCGTATTTGTGCTGTTCGTCGCCGCCAGCGTGTTTTCCGTGCCGTAAGCGAGGCGGAACGGGGAATTGACGACCGACGGCTGCCCGGTGATCTTGCGGCTCGGCGGCGGCAGCCTGCCTTGATTGAGCTGCGTCAAAAACGCCCGCATGTTTTTGTCGCCGGGGTTTTGGGCGGCCAGCAGCGGGCCGAACTGGCGCAGCAAAGAGATCATGGTGCTGTCGGCCAGCGAGTACGGGCGCTGGGTTTTAGCGTCTAAGTCCGTGACGGCATAAATCAAGTAATGGGCGCGGGGCATCGGCGAGCCGTCAAGCGGGTTTGCGCCGGAGCCGAACCGGAAAAACGAGCCGATAAGGGCCAGGTGCCGGTTCTTTTCCGTGGTCACATGGGCATTGACATACCACCATTCAATGTTGACATCCGAATGGGACGCCACTCCGAAGCTGCCCGCCGGGGCGGCGGGAGCGGCGGCGGCCAGCGAAATCACAAGGAGCAGGGCGCACAAAAGTCGGCGCATGGGGAGTGTTCTTTCTAAAAGCGATCCGTGACTTGAAAGCGGTGCGGTGTCATTCCTCGGCAGTCAGGACGCCGAGCGTTGCGGCGGCTTCGGCCAGGGTGTCAGTGCCGGGCAGGGCGGCCTCCTGTGTGCCGGGATGGCCTCAGTATACCCGGAACAGGCTTGCGGCGAATAAATTGCAGGCCGGCTTACGGGCTTAATCCAAACTTAACGAAACCTTAATGTTCCCTTAACATATGCCGGGGCATTTCCCAGGTATTCTGTTTCCGCCATGATAATATCTGCCAAAACTCGGGCGGCTCTGCTGCTGCCGGCCGGACTTGCCCTGCTGGGCCGAAGCGCGGTGCAGGCCGCGCCGCCGGTGCCGCCGGCCCCGCTGCGGTTTTCGGAATTTTTCGCCCCGTCGCCGGCGGCCATTGTGCCGTCGGCGAAGCTGGCATTCCTCAGCGGCAAGCGGGTCCGGCTGTCCGGCTACATGGTCAAAACCGAGGCGCCGCTGCTGGGGGCGTTTTACCTGACCGAGCACCCCACTTTCTGCGACGAGGAAGGAGCGGGCACGGCGGACCTGCCGCCGGCCTGCGTCCGCGTCGTGGTGCGCGGCGCGAAAAACCGCCCGCTCGGCTTTGTCGGGCGGCCGCTGATTGTCACCGGCATTCTCCAAGTCGGCCCGCAGACCGAAGCCGACGGTCAGGTATCGCACCTGCGCCTCATTTTGGACGGCCCCGAGCCTGCCGCCCCGCCGCCCCCTGTCCGCAAAACCGTTCACAAGACCATTCACCCGAAGAAACTCAAGGAGACCCCACAATGAAGTCCGCACTTGTATTCAGCGCCTGCGCCGGTGCGCTGGCCGCCCTGTCGGCGGCGGCGCAGGCCGCGCCGACCATTTCGGTCACCCCGCCCGACAAGTCCCGCTTTTTGACCGGCCAGCGCTTTGACCTGCGGGTGGAAGGCAAGCCCGGCGGCACGTCGCCGATCACCGCCGCAACCCTCGCGGTGGACGGCACGCCGGTCAGCTTCAGCTCCAGCGACAGCGCAAACGGCGTGTCCGGCTACAACCTGCGGGCGTACACCAATGCCGCGCCGGGAACTCACACGCTGACGGCGACCTTGACCGACGCGACCGGCACGGCGACGGCAACGGCGAAGTTTCAGATCATCAATCCCGCCGGAGGACGCCGCCCGGCCAAAAACATTATTATTATGCTCGGCGACGGCATGGGCGCGGCGCACCGCACCGCCGCCCGGATTGTCATGGGCGGCTACCAGGCCAACCAATCCACGCCGCTCTTGAACATGGACAGCTTTCCCGGCACCGGCCAGATCATGACCTCGTCGCTGAACTCCATCGTCACCGACTCCGCCCCCGGCATGGCCTGCTACTCGTCGGGGTCCCATGCCAACAACGGCCAGGAAGGCGTCTACCCGGCGACGTTCAGCACCCCGTTCGCCCAGCCGCGCGTGGAGTACCTGGCCGAGTACCTGCACCGGACCCAGGGCAAGAATTTGGGCATCGTCTCGACCGCCGACATTGAAGACGCCACGCCCGCCGCGAATGTCGTCCACACCGGCAACCGGAACCTCGGCCAGGGCATCTGCGACCAGTACCTCGACGAAGCCGGCAACTCGGGCCTTACCGTGTTGATGGGCGGCGGTCGGCGCTGGTTTCTGCCCGCCGGGCAGTTCGGGTCGTCCCGCAGCACGTCCAATGACTACGAGAAGCTGCCGGCGGACTTGACCGCCGCGTGGAACATTCCCGCCGGCGCGATTGACCCGAGCCGCGACCTGATTGCCGATTTCAAGACCGCCGGGTTCAGCTACGCCGACAGCGCGTCCGGCCTGAGCGCCGCGTTTGCCGGCGGCACGCCCAAAAAGCTGCTCGGCTTGTTCGGCTACGGCAACATGAATGTCGCGCTCGACAAAATCGCCCATCGCCGCAACCCCAGCACGACCGACATTGTCAGCGACTACCATGCCCCCGACCAGCCGATGCTGGACGAGATGACGACCGCCGCATTGAAGACCCTGAGCGCCAACAGCCCCAGCGGCTTCTTTTTGATGGTGGAAGGCGCTCACATTGACAAGCAGTCGCACTTGATGGACGCCGACCGGGCCATTTTGGAGACCATTGAGTTCGACAAAGCCTGCGGCGTCGCCCGCGACTTTGCCGCGTCCGCCGGCGACACCGTGGTGATCGTGCTGGCCGACCATGAGTGCTCCGGCTTCAGCATCATCGGCGCTCTGAACAAAAACACCGGCGGCACGACCGGCAGCCTCGACGCTTTGAAGGCTCTGCCGTCCGACACCGCCAACACATCGTTTGACCTCACGAACCCGCCGAAGCGGCAGGGCGTGGTCGGCACCTACGACGCCGCCGGCTTCCCGCAGTACACGCTGCTGGCCGACGGCTACCCCGCGCAGACCGATATTGACGGCAAGCTCTTGATCGGCTACGGCGCGAACGGCGACCGCTACGAAGGCTGGCTCACGAAGCCTCTGCCGGTTATTGACGGCCTGCTGCCGAGCAGCTTCAAGACCGAGCTGGCCGGCAAAGGCTACTCCGGCCAGCCGTATGCCCGCGCCGAAAGCTCGCTGGGCTTCTTCCTGCGCGGTCAAGTCTCCGGCGACCAGGCGGTTCACACGGCCACAGACATTCCGATCTCGGCGTACAGCAGCAGCAGCCGGGCATTTGAGCAGTTTATCGGCGTTCAGCAGAACACCGACGTGTTCTTTAAGCTGGCCCGCGCCGCCTTCGGCGGGTACTAATCTCGGCGAGTATTAATCGCCGGGTTTGAGACCGGCCCGGCGCGAAAAGCGCCGGGCCGCAGAACAGGAAATTCCATGAAACTCACTGCACTCGCCGCCGCCGCCGCGCTGCTGGCCCTGCCGGGCTTCGCGCACGCGCAGACGATCAACTTCAACGATGTCCAGGACGGCACGGTCATCAACAGCGCTTACAGCGCCCTCGGCATTACGTTTGCCGGCGAAACGGCGTTTTCGCACGATGTCCAGGCAACCACCGACGGCGGCGTGTTTTCCAGCAACGCGCTGGATGCCACCCCCGGCGTCGTAGACATCTTTTTCGACCCCGCCCAGTTCGCTTACGGCGTCGGCGCTTTCCAGGTCACGTCGCTCGCCGACCCCGCCGGCTTCGGCAGCACCGCCGCCGCGTTTAACTTTTACGACGGCAGCGGGGCGCTGGTGTACTCGTTTAGCCCGTTTGACCAAACGGCGACCAGCACCGTCGTCTTCGGCGGCCTGCCGGGCGGCATCCAGAAAATCGTTCTGCCCGCCGATGCGTACTACGACAATTTTTCGTTTCAGCCTGCCGGCGCTCCGGTGCCTGAAGCGTCTTCCACCGTTTCGCTCGGCCTGCTGCTGGCCTCCGCCGGGGGCTTGGTCCTGCTGCGCCGCCGCCGGCAGGCCGCCCGCTGAAACGGGTCTGCGTTCCGACGCCCCGCCGTTTGCGCTTTTTGGCGCTGACGGCGGGGCGTTTTTCTTGCCGTTTTTTCTTGACATCCCGGCCCGTTTCCGGCTATGATTGACCAATGCGAATTTTAGTGACCAACGACGACGGCGTGCAGTCGGACGGCTTGTTTGCCCTGGTGTCGGCGTTGCGGGCGGTCGGCGATATCTTTGTCGTGGCCCCGGAGCGGCAGCAAAGCGCGACCGGGCATTCCATCACGCTGCACAAGCCGCTGCGGCTTTCCGAAACCCGGCTGCGCGACGGCACGCCGGCGTTTGCGTCGAACGGCACGCCGTCGGACTGCGCGGCGCTGGGCATTTTGGAAGTGATGGGCGGGCAGGTGGATTTGGTCGTGTCGGGCATCAATCACGGGCCGAACTTGGGCTGGGACGTGCATTATTCGGGCACGGTCTCGGCGGCGATTGAAGCCGCCATGATCGGGTTTCCGTCGGTCGCCGTGTCGGTGGCGTCGTGGGAGAAAGCCATCCACTGGGAGCCGGCGGCGCAGTTTGCCGCCCAAATCGCCCGGCGGCTGCGCTCTCAGCCGCTGCCGCCGCACACGGTTCTGAACATCAACGCCCCCAACCGGCCGCAGGCCGAGCTGGCCGGCGTCGCCGTGACGACGCAGGGCCGGCGGCAGTATGTGGACCGCCTGGACAAGCGCCTGGACCCGGTGGGGCGGCCTTATTTCTGGCTCGGCGGCTCGCTGGCCGAAGAAGCGGCGGGCGCGGAAGCCGGCTCGGATGTCCGCGCCGTCGCCGACGGCAAAATCTCCCTGACCCCGCTGCATCTGGATTTGACCGCCTACTCGCTGCTGCCGGCGCTGGCGGAGTGGGAAGCAAAGCCGCAGTGAACACAAAAGATAACAAATTATGGCTTTTGCGTGTTCCCGAACCTCCCGGTGCTTAGATGCCTCACCCGAAAAGCCGGTAAAGGTCAAGCAAAAATTATCTGGACAGCGCCGCAGAAGCCCGCGCGACGATCACCGACGCGGGGGCGATACGGGCGGTGTCGCCGGGGTGGCTGTTGGTGTAGCGGATCGTCCCGGACGGGTCCAACACAAACACGCGGGGGCAGGTGTTGAGGCGGAAGCGGCGCTCGGTGACGGCCAGAGTCGGGTCGGGCAGAAACACGACCCGGCGGGGGTCGAGGCCGGCGGCTCGGCGGAAGCGGCGGGCGGCGGCGGTGTCGCCGGAAAAGACGACCCAAGTGGCCGCCTGCGGCGCAATCCGCCCGGCCCGCGCGGCTTTGGCCCAGGCGCGGGCGCAGTCGGCGCACCAGGGACAGCCGCAGAAAAAGAACACGGCGGCGGGAGCGCCGCGCAGGGCGGCGGAAGAGCGCGGGCGGCCGTCGGTGTCGGCTAGGGTAAACGCCGGGGCGGCCTGCCCCGTGTCCGGGGCTGCGCCGAGCGTGCCGGAAGGGGGCAGCGCCACGGCGGGCGACGCGGCGGACGCCGGGCCGACCGTGCCGACGATCTCCAAAGCCGTGGACGGGACCGGGCCGGACGGCGCATAGGCTTCGACCCACACGGTTTTGTCGGCGTACCCCGGCGATAAGTCGGACGTGTCCAGCGAAACTTCAACGGACACCCGGCGGCCCGGCGGGACGACGACCGGCAAAGGGCGAGCGCCGGCGACCGCGCTGGTGCAGCCGCAGGACGAGTGCAGGTTGTATACGGTCAGCGGGACCGCGCCGCTGTTTTGCAGCACAAACGTATGCCGGACCGGGCGGCGGACTGAAATCGCGCCGATCTCGGCCCGCGCGGCGGCCGGCGTCGGCAAAACAGACAAGCCGGCGGGAGGCGGCGCGGCGCCGGCCGGACGCAGGGCGGCCGGCAGACACAGCATCAGCGCAGCGAACAAAAGCGGGAGCGCACGCGTCAGGGTCATCGCGCGGCGCTCCCGGCCCGCGCGGGCGGAGTCTGCCGGGCGGCGGGACGCGCCACGGGGGTCAGCAGGGCGAGGCGCATGACTCCGCCGTGAAAGCCGCGCCCGACAATCTGCCCGCGCGTGTTGATCCGGTACGCGGCGGTCAAAATCCAGCCTGAGCCGGCGGGGATCAGGGCGTTCAAGTCGCGCATGACGCCGTTCCAAACAAACGCATGCGTGCGGCCCGCTTTCACGGCGGAAGTGCCGACCACTTCGCCCCGGTCGTTGAGGCCCCATGCGGCGCTCGGCTCGTCGCCAAGTGTGCCGAGGTCCCGGCAGCGGCCTCCCTGCCAGAGTACAGCATGCAGCGCCCCGCCGGGCAGCTCCCCCCACCCGGCAATGTCCCCGCGCGTATTGATCGCCCGCGCATTGGAAAGCGCCCCAAACGGCAGCGTGCCCAAATCTCCCATTTTGCCTGCGTGCCACAAAAACCCGTGGACTTTGCCGCTGGGAGCCGGCGCGGCCGCGCCGACCACGTCGCCGGCGGCATTCAGGCCGGACGCGGTGCTGTATGTCCCTTGCCCGAGCGTGCCGAGGTCCTGCGCCGGGCCGCCCCCCGCCGGCCACAGGGCGGCATGAGTGTCGCCGGACGGCGTTTGGGCGCTCCCGGCGATCTGTCCGCGCGGATTAACGGCATGCGCGGCGGCGTAGGGGCCGCCGAGCGTGCCGAGGTCGCGGGCCTGTCCGCCCTGCCAGGCGACCGCCCGCGAAGGCCGCAGGTCGGCCGGGGTGCGGGCGACCCCGCAGACCACCGGGCCGGACACCCCGGCGGCGTAAGCCAGCGGGTAGCCCGGCAGGGCCGGCAAAACGGCCGGCGTGCCGCCGGGCCGGCAGAGGGTGGCCGACGCGGCATCGTCGGCCCCGGCGGCCCAGGCGGCGACCGCGCCGGCAGCGTCCAGCCCCGGCGCGATGTCGTCGGAGCAGGTCGGCAGCGGCCCGAGGTCGCGGACGGTGTAGGCAGGCGGCGCGGCAGAAGCAGGCAGCGCCGCCCCGCCGAGCAGCAGGCAAAGCGCAAAGCACCGAGAGCAGAGTGCGAAGCGCATATTACAGCCCGTAAGTCCAGTTCAGGATGTTCTGCGTCGCGGTCAGCCCGCCGGTGCCGCCGGTGAAGCCGACATACGCCGTCGAGCTGCCGACCAAGTTCGGCAGATTGACCGAGTAGCTTTGCGACGCCCTGGCGCCGGTCGTCGCGTCGGTCTCCGAAACGCTCAGGGTCACGCCGTCGTAGGCCAGGGCGACATTGAAGACGTGCCCGGAGTGCAGGTCAATCCCTGCGCCGATCAGATCGGTGGAAGGCACGGTCGGAGTTGCGCCGTTGGTGAACAAGCCGGTGGAGTTGCCGCTTTCAGTCGCGTTTTGGTACAAGTCAAACTTCACTGCCGCGCTTTTGCCGATGGCGTCCCCGCCGGGGGTGGTGGGGTCTGCGCCGTAGCCGAGGCCGCCGCCGCTGGCTCCCAGTGCGTTCGGCCCGACGCCCTGAATGGTAAACGTCATGCCGTCGGCGGTGGGATTGGTGAGCTGCATCGCAAACGACGTATGGAACGACTGGATATTGACCGGCGTGGAAGCAAAGGCGCTGGCGGCTTCCGTCGCGCCGCCGTCGGTAAGCGAAAGGGCGGTGCCGACGATTTTGGCGCTGCCGTTCAGCGCCAGGCCGGAAGCGGTAAAGCCGTTGCCGAAGCTGACCGATGCTTGCGGCAGGATTTCAATGCCGCTGGCCAGCGGGTTGCCGACACTGCCGGGCGTGTACGCAATGGCGATCCGGCCGCTTGCGTCGGCTTTGGTCGTGAACTGCTGGACGACGGCTTTAAACTGCTTGCCGGCGACTTTGAAGAGGTCGAAGTTCGGCAGCACGGCGGCGTTGTTGATGGCGACGCTGAAGATGCGCTGGCCCGGTCCGGTGGCGGAGCTTTCCAGGAAGTGCAGGCGGACGGTGTAGGACGCTCCCGCCGTGAGGCCGGGAACGGTGTAGGTGAACCCGGCGGTCGGCGAGCCGGTCCGCTTGGACAGGTACACGGCGGCCGGGGCGGGATTGGCGACGCCGCTGGTGTCTACAGTGCCGGTGAGGAGGTCGGCATGACCGCCGGACACATCGGTATCGGCGACAAATGCGCCGGCCGCGCCGCCGCCGCAGTCAATGGACAGGGACGCCGCCGGCGGGGGCGGGGGCGGGCCGGACGGCAGCAGACCGTAGACGCACAGCGTCCCGGAGCCGCTCGCCGCGCCGTTCGGACCGAACGACGGCACATATAGCTTGCCGCCGGCGACGGTGGGCGGATTGAACTTGGCAAAGCGCCCGATTTCGTCGCGGCTGCTGTTCTGCTTGTCGTTCCACAGCTCCCGCAGCGTGGACGCGTCAAACGCATGCACGATGCCCTGCACGACCTGGTTGTTGGCGTTGGAATTGTACGGCGTGGTCGCCCAAACAATGCCGGTGCCGCTTTGGGAGCCGTTGGCCGAAACCGACAGGAAGCCGCCCGGCATGGCGCCGTTGGCATTGGTCACCGGCGCGGTCATGGCGCTTTTGGCGAGGGGCGTGGTGTTGAACAAGCCCGTGGCCGTGTTGAACGCATACGCGCGGAGAACGTCGTTTTCGCCCCAAACGTAGATCGTCGGGCCGTTCTGCGGGTTGTTGTAATACACCGGCGTGCCGTGGATATGGCTGCTGCCGGTGCCGAACACGGCTTGGAACTCCTGGACGACCTGGTCGCTGCCGGAGCGGAAGTGGCCCATGTTGTTTTCGTTGACCAGGTACAGGACGCCCTGCTTGCCGCCGCCGACCACATAGGTCGTGCCGGGAATGCCGAGCAGGCCGGCCGAGCCGAGGTCCTGGTCGCCGGCGTTCAGGTTGTCCGTGTTGAACGGCGTGAACCAGTCTTGCAGCACCAGTGTGGGGGACAGCTTGGCGAACGAGTTGCCGGTCTGGGAGCCGTTTGTGGTGTAAGAGCCGTTGCCGCCGGAAAACAGCACATTGCCGGAGCCGTCCACCGTCAGGCCCTGCCCGGCCATCCAGATGCCGCCCTGCCCGCCGCCGGACGTGTTGACGTAAGCGGCGTTTTGGGCCAGGGTGGATGCGCTGTAGGCCATGACCCAGCCGTGGTAATCGCCGCAGTCGTTGTGCGAGGCCCAGGCGATGTAAATGTTGCCGTTAGCCAGCGTCAGCGCGGGCCGCTGGTTTTGAATTTTCGGGTCGAATGTGATGCCGGAGGCCGCTGCCTTTATCAGCGCCGGTCCGAGCTTGGTCGCGCCCGAGGTCACATCAATCGCATTCAGATACTGCGTGTAAGTGGCCGACGCCGTGCCGGGATTGGCTTCGTTGCGGGACACAAAGTAGAGCGTATTGGTCGCCGGGTCAATGACCGGGGTGCCGAGAATGCCGACGGTGGACGAGATGTCGGTGCAGCAGCACTGGACATCGGAAGCCCGCACCGGAGCGCCGTAATTCACCGTCCAAAGAATGTTCCCTTTGTCGGCGTCCAGCGCATAGATCGTGTTGTTCATGGTGGCGACATACACGACGTTGTGCGTGCCCTGGCCGGGCACGGCGACATTGGACAGATACAAAGGCTGGGCGTAAATTTCGCCGTCCACTTTCACGCTGAACAGCTTGCCGAACGTGCTGGAATTGACTTTTGCCGGGGTCAGGGTCGTTTCGGCCAGATTGGCCCCGGTGCGTCCGTTGTCGTTGTGCTGGGTGGTGACGCGCACCTGCGCCGACGCCGGGCCGGCGAGCAGGGCAAGCAGAGCCGCGCCGGCAAGGGCGGGCCGCAGGCGCGGCAGGGATCGAGGGGGGCGCGGCAGCAAGTGTGTTTGCATAAAGGTCCTTAATGTTGCCGGACGGCGAGCCGGGGAAGTGCGCTGCGCCGAGACCACCAAAGAGGTATTTTTGTGACTTCTGCATTCTAACATAGGTTTTTCGTTCTGTCAAGGCAGGTAGTTGGGACATTTTTTTCGGATAAGCGTCTATAATAGCGTATCTATGACAGACTTACAGCTTTTCACTCACTCCCGTCCGGTTGTCGCCAAGTTCGGCGGGTCGTCGGTGGCCGATGCCGCGCAAATCCGCAAGCTGGCGGCGATTGTCGGGGCTGACCCGCGCCGCCGCTTTGTGGTCGTCTCCGCGCCGGGCAAGCGCACCGACAAAGACAAAAAGATCACCGATCTGCTGTATTTATGCCACTCGCTCGGCGAGCAGGGGCTGGACGCGTCGGCCCCGTTTGCGATTATCAAGGAGCGGTACTTGGGAATTGCGGCGGAGCTGGGCGTGCCGGGGGTCTGGGAATGGCTGCGGGACATCGGGCAGCATATTGCGGCGGGGGCGGACAAAGACTGGACGGCGTCGCGCGGCGAGTATCTGAGCGCCCGGATCATTGCGGCGTTTCTCGGGGCTGAGTTTGTGGACGCCGCCGACGGCGGCATTCGGTTCGGCTCCGACGGGCGGTTTCATCCGGGGGAAACCTACGGGCGGCTCGGGGCGCGGCTGGCGGCGGTTCCCGGCGGCGCGATTGCCGTGATACCGGGCTTTTACGGGCAGGACGCGCACGGCCGGATCAAATGCTTCAGCCGGGGCGGGTCGGATGTCACCGGCGCG
This sequence comes from Capsulimonadaceae bacterium, assembly GCA_965246745.1. Taxonomy (GTDB): domain Bacteria; phylum Armatimonadota; class Armatimonadia; order Armatimonadales; family Capsulimonadaceae; genus JANXMY01. Next base: position 2,148,359 of record OZ251980.1, on the reverse strand, counting down.
ATTGTCGCCCGCGCCGTGCATGCGGCGACGTATGAAAACTGGACCGATGTGTCCGGGCTGCTGATGGCCGACCCGCGCTTGATCCCGAACCCCATCCCGATTGAGGAAATCACCTACCGGGAGCAGCGGGAATTGTCGTATATGGGCGCGACGGTGCTGCACGACGAAGCGGTGTTTCCGGTGCGCGAAGCGGGCATTCCGATCCACATCAAAAACACCAACGCTCCCGCCGACCCCGGCACGCGGATTGTGACCGAGCGGGACGCCCGCGCGACCGCCGTGGCCGGAATTGCGGGGCGCAAGGGGTTTGCGACGCTGTTCACCGAAAAAGCGATGATGAACCAGGAGCGCGGCTACGGGCGCAAAGTGCTGGAAATACTCGAGTCGCACGGCATTTCGTATGAGCATTCGCCGACTTCGATTGACACGCTGTCGGTGATTTTGACCGACGAAGAGCTGGACGGCAAGGAAGCCGAAGTGGTCGCCGACATCCGGCGGATTGTTCAGCCGGACCGGATTGAAGTGCAGCGCGACATGGCGATGCTGGCCGTGGTCGGTCAGGGCATGGTGCACCGGGTCGGCATCGCCGCCCAAGTGTTTGGAGCGCTGGCCGGCGCAGGCGTCAACATCCGCATGATCAACCAGGGGTCGAGTGAGCTGAACATCATTGTCGGCGTCCCCGCCGAGCAGTACGAAACCGCGATCCGTGCCATTTACGACGCGTTTGCCGATAAGGAGTAGATCATGCTGATTTGGGAGGAAGTCAAGTCGGATTGGGCCGCCAAAGGGTTTCTGAGCCTGCCGGCCCCGTATGTTATTCGGGCGAAATTCCCCGGCGGCTGGTTCGTCCGCACCGGCAAAGGCGAGTCCATTGCCGCCTTCTTCTACCCGGACCCGGCGCACGCCTGGGACGGCTCTTCGCTGCCGTAGGGGCACGCCGGGTACAATCGAAACAGGAGGCCGGAACCATGCAGAATACGATTGTCCAGCGGCCCGTTTGGGATGGGCCGCTGGCGGAAGAGTTGAAGACTTATCAACAGCACTTGGACGAGCTGCTACAGACCGCGCCGGGCAAATACGCCTTGATTAAAGGCAGTAATTTGGTTGGGCTGTTCGACCACAAAGAAGATGCGCTGAACGAAGGATACCGCCGCTTTCAGTTGAAAAGCTTCATGGTCCATCGTGTGCAAAAAGATTTAGACAACGTTTATGTCGGCGGCTCTGTGCTGGAAACGGAAGAATAGGAAGCTGCTTTTGCCAAGTGTCAAACGGAGTTCAGACAATCTTACTCGGAGCGGCCCTCTCCTCGGCATCAGAATTGAGCCGATCCTAAACGTCCAAGAACAGCTTCGCGCTGCCGGTCAGAAAATACCGTCTGCGAATATCACAGGCATGATTGATACCGGCGCATCGGGAACTCTCATCGAGGGGGAATACTTTCAAGCGATTGGCGTTGAGTCGTATGACCTAGTTCGTCTGCATACCGCCTCGACGACGGTTCCGCTCACTCGCGGCAGATACCGTGTTCGCGTTGTTTTCTCGGATGCGATTGCGTTTGAAGTTGACGCTGTGGACGGATCGCTGACGGGCCAAAACATTGAGTCTCTCATTGGACGGGACATTTTGGAACAAATTGTTTTCACCTACGACGGGCCGAACAATCGGTTTAAGGTGACGCTGCCATGACTTCGGCACACCTTTCGACGCATCTTATTGTCGGCGCATCGTCCGGCATCGGGCGGTCGCTGGCGCTGGCGCTGGCGCGGGAGCGGCGGCATGTGACCCTGGTGGGGCGGCATGAGGAACGGCTGAAACGGGTGGCGGACGAGGTGGTCATGTTCGGCGGGGAGCCGCTGGTGGCCGTGTCGGATGTGCGCGACGCCATCTCGATTCAAGCGGCGCTGGCGCAGATTGTTTTGCGCGGGCTTCGCATTGAGCTGGCCGCGCTGTCGGCGGGGGTGGGGCTGACGACGAACGCCGAGGAGTTTAGGGCGGAGACGCTGCGGACGCTGCTGGAAGTGAACGTTTTGGGCGCGGCGCACTGGCTGGAAGCCTTGCAGCCGGTGCTCCAAGCGCAGCCGGGCGGGGCGGATGTGGCGGTCTTGTCGAGCCTCGCCGCCGACCGGGCGTATCCCGGCGCAAGCGCGGGGTATTCGGCCTCGAAAGCGGCGCTGTCGCACCTGTGCGACGGGCTGCGTGCCCCGTGGGCGGCCCAGAACATTCGGCTGACAACGATTGAGCCGGGATTTATTCGGACCCCCATGACGACCGAGCAGTCGTGGACGCCGTTTTTGATGGAACCCGAGGACGCCGCGCAGGTGATTTTGGACGGGGTGCGGGCCGGCCTGCGAGTCGTGCGGTTTCCGCGCCGGGCGGCGCTGACGACCACCGCTATCGGCCTGCTGCCGCCGGCGCTTTTGGACCGGCTTTACGACATGAAGCCGCCGGGCGGAGCGAGGGTCGGCGGGGTTCGGGATGGGAACACGCGGGAATAATCCACCGTAGAATGAATGAGGAGAGCTTGATTACTTATGCAGAAGATGTTGTTCGCGGCAGCCGCCGCGCTTTTGCCGCTCGGCGGCGCGGCCCACGCCGATTTGAAGATCGTGCAGACCACGCGGATTGACAATCCCCAATTAAAAGCCTACCAAGAAACGATGACCCCGCAGCAGAAAGCGCAGATGGCGCACTCGGGCAACCCGCTGCTTCAGTCCGGCCCGCAGCTTTCGGCGCTGTACCTGCAAGGCAGCCGGACCCGTGTGGACCTCGGCGCGATCTCTTACCTGGTAGACGGCGCGGCCCGAAAAACCGAGATTGTCAACCGCCGGACCCATACTTACACAGTTCAGCCGTACCGGACGCCGTCGTCGGCGGCCCAAACCACGGTGACGGTGAAAGACTCCGGGCAGACCAAAGTGATTGCCGGGCATTCGTGCCGCCGGTATTTCACCACGGCGACCCTGGCATCGCAGCCCGGCACGATCATTCAGGGCGACATCTGGGCCGCCGCCGACATTCCGCAGCCGGCGGCGCTGGCGACGGGAGCCGGGCCGTTTGCGGCGCTGCAATCCCAGTTCCAGAAAATCAAGGGCTTTCCCTTGAAGTCGTCGCTGACTGTTACCGGCAGCCCGCTCGGCAACATCACCGTGCAGACTTCAGCGGTCTCGGTCTCCAAAGCCGCCCTGCCGCCGGCTACCTTTGCCGTTCCCGCCGGCTACAAAAAAGCCGCGTCGGCGGCGCAGTAGGGCGCTAAAGCGTTCCCCGGAAGAACGTCTGCATGGCGGGAAAAACGACTTCCGGCGGCGGGACATGGCCGAACTGCGGATACCAAACGATCTGCTTGGGCTGACGGAGCGCCTCGAACAGCTCCGTTTGGGCCTGCGGCACAATGGTCGTGTCCCGGCGTCCGCCGAGCATCAGCGCCGGGCGCGGGGCGATGTGCGGCGCAAAGGTCAGCGGGTCCTCGGGGGCCAGGCGGGCGTTCAGCGCCCCGAAGTCTATCTTTCGGAACGCCGCCGTGGTTCGCCCGCCGACGGTGGCATTCCGCGCGGCCAGCGTCTTTAAAATCACTCCCCAGTCGCCGCCGCCGGAGATCAGCACGCACGCTTTGATGCGCGGCTCGACCCCCGCCGCGACCGTGCCGACAATCGCGCCGAGCGAGACGCCGGCCAGGCCGATGCGCTTGGCGTCAATTTCGCGCCGTGTTTCCAGATAATCAATGCCCCGCCGGACATCCACGGCGGTCTGCGCGACGGTGCGGCCAAGCTGCCCGGCTTCCTGCCCCGGCACGGTCTTCAGCGGCCCGCGCTCCCCCTGCCCGTATTCGTCAATCACCAGCGACGCGTACCCGAACTTCGCCATCGCCAGGGCGTAGCCCGCCATGATTTCTTTCGATCCGCCGAGACCGTGCAGAATAACAATGCAGGGGATCGGCCCCATATCGGCGTCGGGCTTTAGCGGCAGAAACAGCAGGGCGGGGACACGCTGATTGTTCGTGCTGCGGTACGAAAAGCGCTCCAAGCGCACGGTCCCGCCTGCAATGGTCTGCGCCGCGCCGCGCTTCACGGCCAGCGGCTTCGCGGCATCGTAGTGATACTGCGGCAGGGAGTGTTGATAGACCGCCTCGCGGTCAATCGCCGGCGCGGCTTGGGCGTGAAGAGGAGCGGACAGCAAGAAGAGGCAAAGAGGAAGAGCGAGGAGCCGTCTGCTCTTCTTCGTCCGAAGGACGACTTTGATGAGCGAGAAAAGTTCACTTCCTCGCGCCTGTTCCCCGCGGATACTCATAACACATTCCTTAAAATTGCTTGCAGGCGCTCGTAATCGGTTGCCAGCAGAGTCGCCAGAGTCCGGCCGGCATGCAGCAGAAACGCCTGCTCGTCGGGGTGCGTTTCCCGCGCCCCGCGCAGGCACGCCGCCGCCAGCTCGTCCGACGGCACGCCGGCCAACGCCCCGCCCGACGGCAGCAGTATCCCGCGCAGGAACGATAAGTCTTCGGTCAAAATGCGGGTTTCCTCGGGCGAGCAGGGATACACCCGGCTGTGGATGCGCGGCGGCAGCGGCGGCAGGTGGCGGCGCAGCGGCGTTTCCCCGCCTTCGGAATAGGCGATCAGCAGGCCCGAAAACTCGGTCCGCAGCAGCTCAAAGATTTGGGGCTGCTGATGCCGCATCTCGTCCTCGTCGGCAAACCCCAGCGCCGACGGCCGGCGGCTCGGCTCCAGCGAAGAAGTCGCCGCGCCGTAAACGAGCGCATACACGGCGGGCGGCAGGCCGGTTCCCATGCTGAGGGCCGCCCGTCCCGGCGGGTCAAACGCCAGCGCAAACGGGTCGTCTTCCTCGCCGCCGTCAATCCCAAGCGGCGGCGGCGGCTCAGCCGCCGTCAGCGGGGCCGGCTTGCCGAGCTTGACGAACGACCCGAACGGCGGCGGGTCGTACAGGCGCGGCACGATCTCGCGCGGCACTTCCAGGCACTGCGCGACAAACGCGGTCGTGCCTGCTTCAATGACTTCCCCAATGGGTTTGTTGGTCATGGACAGGTTGCTCTTGCTCAGTGGAACATTTGGCGTATAGTGAGAACGAGGATGTAAATAATTGGCGACATGACAAGTCCCAGAGTCAGCAGCAAAAAGACGACCCTAAGCAACGCTTTAGCAAATCTAGCCGTAGGGGGCTGATTAGCGATCAAGGCTTCCAGTTCGGCATCTTCCCATACACCGGGCCTCACTTCTACCCAGCGAGAATGCAGCGGCGATTGTTCGATGCGAGATGCTCGCTGCTGCTGGACTTGAACTCTTTGTCGCCGAACTTCCGCCAATCTCGCTTGTTCTTCGGCAAGACGCCGCTTCGCCCTTACTGCTTCCCGCTCGGCAAAGAGAGCCTGTTCCTCTTCCAGCCGCCTTGCTCGGACTTCCGCGAGAAGCCGCTCCACATCTTCGGCGGAAATATCGAGGCCCTCGGCGACATCGGGAACGGCGGGGCGGTCGGTGAGGCCGGTCGCTTCGATGCGCTCCTGCTGCCACAAGGCGATGACGGCGCGGGATTCGTCGGCCGTCATCCGCTGGGCGCGGGGCGGGAGGGTCTCTGCCGGGTGGAAGTCCTGGGCCATAGGGCTATTTTAGCATATTTGGCGAGTGAAATCCGTCACTACAGTGCCGCCGCCGGCACGGGCACAGTCACAAGCGGATACCGAAAGGCGCTTTCGGTCGAGGGCACGGCAGCGCCCGGACGGCCGCCGTCAAATGTCCCGCCGGGGCCGGCGCTGTAAACGACAAAGCCGGCACCTTCCAAGCGGCAGCCGAGCGGCTTATTCGTAAACGGGTCGCTGAACTCGGAGGGCAGCGCCGACGGGAACGCGCCGGTCTTCGCTTTGGCGGCGAGCATAAACGCCCCGGCGGCGGCGACGCGGCGGCGGGCTTGGACGCGGTCGGCCTGCTGGTCGAAGCTGTCAACGGCAGAAAGCGGGTTTAGCCGGGCGGAAATCAGGCGGATGGGGTCGTCGCCGTCCGCGCGGGCGCGGGCCAGCGCCGCCGCGAAAACGACGCGGCGGGCCTGGGGGTCGTCGGCGGCGGCGATGAGGGGACGCATTTGGGCCAGGTAGTCGGCTTCGGCGGCATCAAGCAGCAGGCCGATTTGTTTTTGCTCGGCAGGCGTGAACCCGGCGGCGGACGGCGCGGCGGACGGCGCGGCGTCCGTGCCCGGCTCCGAGAACAGCGCGGCGAAATCGGCGGGCTTGGCCGAGCGCAGCCGTGCAAATTCGGCGTCGGCATCCGCAGGAGCGCCGCTGAGGGCGTGGCGCAGGGACAACGGCGGCAGCGCGAGCAGGCCGGCGGAAACGCGGCTGTCGAGGTCGGCATCCGGCCCGGCTTGGGCGAGAATATCCTGCAAGCTGCTGACGGCAGCGGCATCAAGCGCCGAGCCGACTAGAAAGCCGATCAGCTTGGGCCGGGCGGCGGTGTGGGCGACTAAGCGAAAGCCGAGCATCTGATTGGCGGCGGCCTCGGGGTACTTGCCGCTGAACGCCAGCAGCGTGCTTTCAGCCCGCAATTCCCGCGCGTTTTCGCGCATTCCGGCGTACTCGGGCGGGAAGCTGAAGGGCGAGCCGGGCGTGTCGGGGAAAACGCACAGCGGCGTGGCGACGGCTTGATGGAGCAGGGTCAAGATGTCCGGGCGGGACGCGACGGTTTGACGCACCGCGTCAAGCTGGGCGGGCGTGTAAGTGTAGCGCAGACTGAGGGAGTTGGCGGGCGTTGTTAAATAGGGCTGCGAGTGGCGCCGCAGATCGTCGAGCGCGGCGTACAGCGGGGCGGCGTTTTGGCCTGCCGGGGGCACGGCTTGGACAAGCCGGCCGGCGCGGGTCGGGATGCCGTCTTTTTCAGTCAGAATGCGCTCGCGGGCGAGGTCGGCGGGGCCGGACGCAATGCGGGCGCGAAGCGCTTTTGCGGCAGGGTCATGGGACTTGTTCAAGGCGCGAAGGTACGCCGGGAGGTTCGGCGCAAACGGCGGCAGCGGCGCGGCGTGGGCACAGGCGGCGGGCAAAAGCAGAGCGGCGGCGGCAGTCAGCGGCAGAAAGCGGGGCATGAACGGTCTCCTTGTCGGCGGAATAGTGAGAAAGACACGGCGGCGCGGGAAAAGTTGCAGGGGCAGCCGCCGAATTGACTTCCCGCAATCGCGTCGGCTATAATGGAGGCCGGAGCGTGTTTTTTGATCCCCCTGCACGACAATCAGCCGACGCGGTCGTTTCCGCTGATGACGCTTTTACTCCTCGCCTTGAACGGCCTGGTTTATTTTGGGCAGCAGACCCTGCCGCTTGAAAGCGCGTGGGCGCTGGTGCCGTATGAGATCACGCACGGCATTGATTTAAACAACGTGGTCGGGCAGATTGGGCCGAGCGGGCAGGTGACGCTGCTTCCTGTGCCGCCGGGTGCGGCGGTGACGCTGGGACCGCGCGAGATTTACTACGGCCTCAGCCCGCATCCGGTGTGGCTGACGCTGTTTACCTCGATGTTTATGCACGCCGGGCTGCTGCATCTCGGCGGCAACATGCTGTATTTGTGGATTTTCGGCAACAATGTCGAGGATGTGCTCGGGCGGGGGCGCTTTGTGCTGTTTTACCTCGCCTGCGGGGTTGCGGCGTCGGCGGCGCAGATTGCGATCAGTCCGAACTCGCTGATTCCGAATGTGGGAGCGTCGGGGGCGATTGCCGGGGTGCTGGGCGCATACTTTGTGCTGTATCCGAATGCCCGCGTGCTGGCGATTGTGCCGATTTTCATTGCGTTTCTGGCGGAAGTCCGCGCGTACTGGGTGCTTTTGCTGTGGATTGTGCTGAACGTTTTTCAAGGCGTGGCGGGCCTCGGCGCGAGGGGGTCCGGCGGGGTCGCGCATTTCGCGCATATCGGCGGCTTTTTCGCGGGCATGCTGCTGATTTCTCTGCTCGGGGGGCGCAAGCTGGCGGCGTCGCTGCCGGGGCCGGCCCGCAGATAGGAAAACACCAATGAAACGCGTTTTGATGGGGATCGTCTGGTTTTTCGTGATTTGGATTGCCGGCAGCTTTTTGATTGGGGCGATTATCGGCGGGATCGCCGGCGCTCATGTTTCCGGGACGCCGAGCTACAGCAGCGGCGCGGAGGCGGGCCGGACGGCCTCGACGCTGTTTTTCCAGAAGTACGGCACGCTGGTGTTTCTGGGAACGGTGGCGGCGGCGGTTGCCGGCACGGTGACCGGCTTTTTGCCGGGAACGCGCCGCCCCGCGCCGCCTGCCGCGCTGCCGTATGGGCAATACCCGCCCCCGCCGGGGCAATACCCGCCGCCGGGGCAGTGGCCGCCCCCGCCGGGCGGGCAGTATCCGCCGCCCGCCGGGCAATGGCCTCCGCCTCCGCCCGGCAGTCAGCCGCCCGCGCCGCCTCCGCCCGGCGGCGGCTGGCCGCCCCCGCCGCCGAACTGACCCGTTCTGAGAACTCTTTTGACCAAATCCAATTCACTGCCCGTCAACTTTCTGCTGACTGTTTTGATCACCCTCGGCCTCGCCGGGGCCGCTGTTTCGGCGGCGCATCGCTGGAAAGCCGAAGCCCGGAACCGGCGTGTCGAGCTTGTGGTGGACTACAGCGACGCGCAGGCGCTGGCGAACACGACGGCTCGGCAGGTGGACGATGTGCTGACCCAGCTTCGGCAGGCGGGCATCACCACCGTGGCTGTGACCGAAGACACGCCGGCATCGCTGAACGCCAACGGTATTTTGTCGTACACGCGGGCGGGGAACACCACGGCGATTCAGTTTGCGCCGGGCTTTCCGGGGCAGCGGGCGCGGGTGGTGGAGATGCTGGCGCACAAAGCGCCGGGCCTGGCTGCTGTGCCGGACGGCCCAAGCGGGCTGACGGTGGCTGCGCCGTGGCCGCAGTTTTCATCGGTGCCCATCGGGCTGGACACGGCGACGGTGAGCACGATCAAGCGCAACAAACTTTTGGTTGCGCCCCGGCTGGTCAACTTCACGGGGGTCACGGCGCAGAACATTCCCTGGGAGCTGGCGCAGACCCGGCGGCAGTGCGCGGGACCGGCGGGGATCGGGTCGGTGATCTTTGCTGGAAGCGCCGTGCTCGGCAACCGGGCTTTGATCGGGGCGACCGCGTCGGCGCTGGCAGCCAATCGGCTGGTGTACGGCTCGGTGGAGCTGGGCAAGACCCTGGGCGACGAGGATTTGTCGCGGCAGGCCGACGCGGAGACGGTGCGGGTGCATTCCATCGGCGCGGACGAGATGGGCACGATGGACGAGCCGACGGCGACCGAGCGGTTTGTGCGGGCCGCAAAAGAGCGCAACATCCGGGTCTGCTATGTGCGCTTGTTTACGTCGGGCCTGGCGCACAACGCCGACGTGCTGGACGCCAACACGGCCTTTGTCGGCAAAATCGTCAAAGGGATGCAGGAGGCGCGATTGACGGTCGGCGACGGTCCGGCGCACCCGTATACCGACGACCCGAAGCCGGGCCTTGTCCTGCGCGTCCTGATGGCGCTGGGCGTTCTCGGCGGGACGCTTTTGCTGCTGCGGGTCTTCACGGGCATCGCGGGCCGGGCGCTGGTGATTGCGTCGGTTGTCGGCCTCGCGCTGGCGCTCGGGCTGGCCGCGCCGGGGACGACGCCGAAGGGCCGGGAGCTGTTGGCATTGGTATCGGCCTGCGTCTTCCCCACCCTGGGCTTGTGCGCGATTTCCCTGCCGCGCGTCGCGCCGGGCGCTTCAAGCGGCCAAGTGCTGCGCCGGGCGCTGGCGGCCTACGCGCAGATGACGGGCGTGACCGTGATCGGCATTCTGCTGACCGTGGGGCTGCTGGCCGGGCGATTGTTTTTACTCAAAGTGGATGCGTTTCTCGGGGTCAAGCTGGTGCTGGTGACGCCGGTAGCGCTGACGGCGGCGTTTTACGGTCTCGGGCTGGCGGCCCTGCCGCCCCGCGCGGGCTGGGCGGCGCGGCGGGAAGTGATTGCGGGCAGCCTGCGGGGATTGGCGGACCGGCCTTTGCTGACCGGGCAGGTGGTGATTGGGATCGCCGCGCTGGTCGCGCTGGCGCTGTTTGTGGCCCGCAGCGGGAATGACCCCGGCGTGGGGGTCTCGGCATCGGAGCTGAAAACGCGGGCGCTGCTGGACAAGTATTTGTTTGTCCGGCCCCGGACTAAAGAGTTTTTGCTGGGCCATCCGGCGCTGTTTGCGGGCCTGGCGGCGGCGGCGTCGAAGCGCTTTCCCCACTGGGTTCTGCCGCTTTTGGTGGTCGGCGCGATTGGGCAGTCGTCGCTTTTGGACACGTTCTGCCATCTGCACACGCCGCTTTTGGTGTCCGCGGGGCGCGGCCTCCTCGGCTGGGCGCTCGGCGCGGTGTTCGGGGCGCTGCTGTGGACGGCGGCGGCGCGGACTCCCAAAGCGACGCGCCTGGAAATCTTGGAATAAACTTGGAATGAACTTGGCATGAAGCGGCTGCTGCTGTCGGGGTACTACGGCTACGGCAATGCCGGGGACGAGGCGGTTTTGGCCGGGCTGGCGCAGGGCTTTCGGGAGATTGCGCCGGCCGGCGAGCTTTACGTCGCCGCGCTGTCGGGAAACCCAAGCGAAACGCGGCGGATGCACGGGATCGAGGCGGCGGACCGTTACCGCCCGGCGGCGCTGCTGCGGGCGACGGCCCGGTGCGACACGTTTTTGTCCGGCGGCGGCAGCCTGCTGCAAGACGTGACTTCGGCGCACGGGATTTTTTATTATCTGGCTGTGGTCCGGCTGGCGCAGGCGCTCGGCAAAAAGACGATGTTTATCGCGCAGGGGATCGGGCCGCTGACCCGGCCCCGGTCGCGCCGCTTGGTTGCGGCGGTCGCGAACAAATTGAATTTTATCACCGTGCGGGACCCCGACTCGGCCCAATTACTGCGGAACATTGGGGTTTCGCGCCCGCCGCTGGAAGTCACGGCCGACCCCGCGCTGCTGCTGTCACCGGGGGCTGTTCCCAAAGCGGGCGGCTTCGGGGTGGCGCTGCGGCCCTGGCAGGGGCAGGAAAGCCTCGGCGCGGAAGCCGCCGCCGCGTGTTTTAGGAGCCTGGCGGGGCAGACGCCGCGCCTGCTGGCGATGCAGCCGGAAAGCGACGGCGCGGCGGCGGCGCAGTTTGCCGCCGAGTGGGGGCGGCGGGGCGGGCCGCCTGCCGAGCGGCTTGAACCCGGCGGCCTTGAGCCGCTCTTGCGAAGCATTGCCGGATGTGATATGATGGTGGGGATGCGGCTCCATGCGCTGATCCTTGCCGCCGCCGCCGGGGTGCCGTCGGCGGCGCTGTCGTATGACCCGAAAGTGACGGCGTTTATGACGGCGTCGGGGCAGGGCGACGCGGTGTACGACCTCAGCGCCCCGAAGGCCGAAGTTCTGGCGGAGATGGTCGGGCGTGTTTGGGCGGAGCGCGGGGCGCGGGCCGAGGCGCTGGCGGCGGCGCTGCCGGGCTTGCGGGCGCAGGCGCGGCGAAGCTGCGAAGCGGCGGCGGGGCTGTAAGTTTTTAAGCGGCGTTACGCAATGGCCTCCAGTTACGAGGGCGTGAACGCCCTCGCTAGGGTTTTATTGGGGTGGGGAGCGAAGCGCTAAGGTCCCGAGGGTAAGGGACAAGAATAGGATAAGATCAAGATTAGGACAAGAATAGGATACAAATTACATCTTCCGCCACGCAGGTGGCGGCTTGGCGTCCTCGCCCCCCACCCCAATAAAGCCTTAGCGAGGGCGTTCACGCCCTCGTAACTGGAGGCCATTGCGTAACATCAGTTCTTAAGCGGCGTTACGCGTCGGCAAAGTGCGAGGAAGTAAACTCCGCTCGCTGCTGAGGCCGTCCTGCGGACGAGGAAAACTCAGCGCACAAAAATCTTTCGTCCGAAGGACGACTTTCATCAGCGAGTGAAGTTTACTTCCTCGCGTGCTTAACCTCAGTTTTCCATGAAAGGCAGCAAAATGTCATCTCTAAAATATCCCAAAAAATATCCCAAACGGGTCGCGGCGGGAGGCGCGGCGCTGCTCCTGCCGGGCCTGCTGCTGGCCGGGTGCGGCGGCGGGGGCGGCAACGGCAATACCGTCGGGACAGGCACGACGAGCACGGGCACGGCGACGGGGACCAATACCAGCGCGACGGGGACGGCGGCGACGGCGCAGATTGCGGGCAAGGTGACGGACCTCAACGGGCGGGGCCTGCCCGGCGTCAGCATTTCGGTGGACACCGGAGGGCAGATTACGACGACCATCAGCACCGGCGGCTACCGGCTGACCAATCTCACCGAAGCGGTGCATAAAGTATCGGCGACGGTCACGGTCAACGGCGTCCAGTACACGGGCAGCACGCAGGTGGCGGCGACAGCGAACGCGCTGACTTCGAACGGCAACCTTGTTATGTCTCCGGCCGGGCAGCAGGCGACGGTGCAGGGGATTGTCTCGGACGCCGGCGGCAAGCCGGTGGCCGGGGCGGGCGTCTACCTAGCAGTGCCGAACACGGCGACCGATACCAGCGCGGGCAATTACTCGTCGCTGGCGGCGTTCACCAACGCAAGCGGCGTGTATGTCATCCCCAATGTCCCGGCGGCGGGCCTGCCGGCGGGCAGCCTGCTGATGACGGCCTCGGCGGCGGGCGCGGCGAACCAGTCGGTGACGCTGCCGGCCGGCGCGGTTTCGCCGGGCGGCACGGTCACGCAGAACTTCACGCTGACCCCGCTGGCGTCCGGCGCGACAGCCGCCGCCGACCAGCCGACCGTGGCGGGGGTGCAGGCATTCACCCAGCCGGCTTCGGGCTTGACCGGCAGCGCTCTTCAGTCGCGCCTGCTGTCCGGGTCGTCAGTTTCGGGAACCGTCTACGAGACCCTGCGGCGCACCCTGTCGCCGTCGTATGCGGCCTGGGCATCGCGCCGCGCCGGCCTCGGCAAGCGCGTGTTGTCCCGCGCCACGGCCACAGGCTACGCCGTGGAAGTGGACCTGGCGTTTAATCCCCCGGCGGCCACGAATGTCAACCTGGCCGGGTACAACATTTACCGCTCGACAGGGGCGCTGGCGGCCAACCCAATCAGCGAATCGAACTTCAATTTCAGTGACTCTTTGGTTGACCCGCTGGCGAATTATTATGTCGCGGTCACGGCGACCTCCGACTTGATCGACTCGGCTTTCCCCAACACCAGCTACTACACCGCCGGCACGACCTACAACTTCGCGGTCAGCTCGGTTTCGACCACAAGGCAGGAGTCGATGATCTCGACCCCGGCGGTGACGATCACCCCGCTCGGGCCGCTGACGGTCAACGCGCCGGTGTCGGGCGGGACGGTTTCCAGCCCGGTCACGCTGTCGTGGACCCCGGTGGCGGGCGCGACCAAGTACTATATCTTCGTCTACGCCCAGTACCCGACCGTCGGCAGCAGCCCGTTCAGCTCCAGCCCGACCCCGTTCCCGGCGGGTACAAGCAGCGCGGCGCTGACCCTGCCCGCCGGCGCGACCTACTACGCCGTCGTCGTGGCGGCCGCCGACCAGACCGAAACAGTCGGCGCGACCACGCCAGTATTTAACGCCGCTCAAAGCTACAGCGCGATCACGCCGTTCACGGTGCGGTGACGGCCTGCCCCCGAAATGCAGCGCCGAGGGCGGCTATTTCTTTTGAAGAAGCAGCATGCCGCCCATCAGCAGCGCTGCGCCCAGAATGCGCCAGACGTTAAGGGGAGTGCGGGGAACGCCGAGCCAGCCGAACGAGTCCAAAACCAGCGCGGCGGCGATCTGCCCGAACACGGCGCAGGCGACCACCACCGCGCTGCCGACCCTGGGGACGCCGATAACCGCCAGCACGACGTAAAACGCGCCGAACAGGCCGCCGATCCACATCCACCACGGGTTGTCCGTGAGCGTAGATGCGGACAGGCGGCCCCGGCCTAAAACGCCCCACGCCACCAGCCCGAGCAGGGCCATGATCCCCACCCCGAACGAGACCAGCGCACTTAAGACCGGCCCTTCGACCGCCGCTTTCAGCCGGGCATTGACGGCGGATTGCAGGCTCAGCCCCATTCCTCCCAAGATCAGCAGCAGCACAATTCCCAGTTGCATACGCGCAGTATACCAATTCGGGTCCGTGATTAATCGGGTTAGTGGTTGAACTGGATTTCGCTGACATTGCAAAAGCCGCCGTCCGGCCCCCGGTAACGGAGCCAGCGGTAGGGGGTCGGGTCGGCAATCGCGACCGAGTTGTTCAGCCCGTAGGCCGGGTTCGACGGAATGGTATACAGCGTCACATAGCCGGAGGTCGCCGACGTGTTGCTGCCTTCAAAGACGCCGCCGACCATGCGCTCAAAGTAGCGGGGGGCGAAATTGAGGCCGGTCACGCGCACCGGAGCGCCGGCGTCAATGCCCGTGTAGCCGCCGTTTGCGCTGGCGCAGTCGTAGAATGTGTTGATGTCGCCGTCAAAGGCTTGCGCGGCGGAATTGTTCGGGCTGCCGCCGTAGGGGCCGAAGCTGTCGCTGAAAACCGTTCCGGTGATCCGGCTGCGGGTGAACGCCATGGAGTCGAAATTGCAGTTGTAAGCGCTGTCTTCGACCAGCTTCAGCGTTTGGACGCCGGCGGGCAGAGTGACCGTCGCGGCGACCGTCTGCCAGGTCTGAGCGCCGCCGGTGTTCGGGCTGGCCACCGGCCCGGTAAGATTGACGCCCGCGCTGTTTTCCAGGTGGAACGTCCGGCCGCTGCTCGGACAGGCGACCCGGAAGCTGACCGTGTAAGTGTCGGCGGCGGCGACATTGACCGTGTAGCGCAGCCATTCGCCGGGGCTGCCGCTCACCAGAAAGCTGCCGATGGGATCGAGGACTCCCTGAAGGTCTACATCGTCGCTGCGGTACACCCCGCCGTTGTTGCCGGGGTCGGTGTCGTGGTAGGCGACCCCTTCCCCGCCCAAATCGTAGTTCTCCGCTTCCACCGTGCCGGGAACCGCCCACGGCGTGCCGCCGAACGGGGTGGGCGCGACGCAGTTGGCCCGGAACGTGCCTGAAATTCCCGACTCGCTGTCCGTGACTGTAATCAGTGCGCTGCCGATGCCGACGCCCGAAACCACGCCGGCGGCGCTGACTGTCGCGACGGCAGGGTTGGACGACGTCCAGCCGAGAGCGCTGCCGGTCAAAACAACCGATCCCAATGTATCATAAGCCGTCGCCGCCAGGGTCAGAGTGCCGCCCACGCCGAGGCTTTGCGCGGTGCTGGTAACGGTCAGCGAAGTCACTGTGTCTGCCAGGGTCAGCGTCAGCGGCGTGGACTGTCCGTCAGCGATGACAAGCGGCGCGGTGGCCGCCGCCTGCGCGGCCCCGGTGCCGTTCGCGTTCGGATACGCCGTCGCGGAAACGGAAAGCGTGCCGACGGGCAGAGCGGGAAAAGTCAGCGACGCGGCGGGGCGGGCCAGTGTTTGGCTGGCGATGACCGTGCCGCCGCGCTTGATTGTCACGACGATGGAGTTTGCGGCGGCGGGAATAAGCCGTGCGCGAACCTGGGCCGGCGCAGGCCAGCGCACGGCAAACGATGCCGCGCCGGCGGCGGGGGCGGATAGTCCCGCCGGAGAATGCCGGGACACGCCGCCGCAGCCGGACAGCAGGGCGCAAAGCAAAACAAGCGATGTCGTCTGAGTCCTCATGAAAGCACCTAAGAAGAAAGCAGCGTCAGCTCGTAAAGCTGAATCAGGCCCGTGCCGCCATACCCTGTTTCCGTGGAACCGTTAATCGCCGTGATATTCAGCCGGTAGTAAGAGTATACGCCCGTCACTGACGGCGTGTAGGTGTTCACATGAGAGCCGGGAAAAGACTGTCCGCTGCGCGTGTCTAAAATTGTCCAGGTCGTGCCGTCGTTGGAGCCGGCCAAGTTCCAGTCTTTGATATCTCGGGAGTTGTTGGCGCCGGCGATCTGATACCGGGCGACGGCGAACGCCTGGCCGTCGCCGAACTGGTATTGCAGCCACGCGCCGGACGCCGTCATGTTGCCGAGCCAGGCGGAGGTGGTATCGCTGTCAAAGGCTAAGTTGGCCTGCTGGGAGGGTATCGGATTTGAGCTGGCGCTGGGAGTGCCGCCCATTGTCAAGCTGCGAGACACCGTGAAGTTGTCGAAGTCGCCGGCGGGGCCGCCGGGCACGGCGGCGCTGTCCGCCGCAAAGCGCAGCGTTTGAACGCCCGGCGTGAGCGAAACGGCGGTGGTGACGGCGGAAAATGCGCCGCCCCCGACGACCGGCAGGGACAGCGGGCCGGTCAGATTGGTTCCGGCGGCGTTTTCCAGATGGAACGACGCGCCTGCGCCGGGGGAGCGCCCGCGAAACCGGACATAGTACGACGGCAGGGAAGTGACGTTGACCGTGTACCGCAGCCAGTCCCCGGCCTGCGTGCCGCCGACATAAGCGCTGCCGGAAGCGGCGGCGAGGTTATAAACGCTGACGGCATCGTTGCGGTAGTACGCGCCGGCATTGCTGCTGTTTGCCGAAAAGTAGCCGACGCCGTTCCCGCCGAGGTCGTAGTTTTCGGCTTCTATGGTGCCGGGAACCGCCGAGGCGATCCCGCCGTAGGGCGACGACGTGACGCAGTTGGCGCGGAATACTCCCGAGACGCCCGACTCGCTGTCGGTCGCGGTGAGTATCGAAAAGCCGACCCCGACGCCGGAAACCACGCCGCCGGCGCTGACCGTCGCCACCGATGTGCTGGACGAAGACCAGGCGATACTGCCGCCGGTCAGCACCACGTCCCCGGCGGCGCTGCGGGCGGTCGCAGCTAGCGGCAGTGTCCCGCCGACCGGCAGGCTTTGCGCCGTAGAAGTGACGGTCAGCGAAGTCACTGTGTCCGCCAGGGTCAATGTCAGCGGTGTGGACTGCCCGCTTGCAACCGTCAGCGGCGCAGTGGCCGCCGCCTGTGCGACTCCGGTGCCGTTTGTGGTTGGAAACGCCGTCGCGGAAACAGTCAGCGTGCCGACGGGCAAAGCGGGAAAAGTCAAGTTCGCATATGGACGCACCAGCGTTTGGCTGGCGATGACTGTGCCGCTGCGCTTGATTGTCACGACGATGGAGTTTGCGGCGGCGGGGATAAGCCGTGCGCGGGCCTGGGCCGGCGCAGGCCAGCGCACGGCAAACGATGCCGCGCCGGCGGCGGGGGCGGACGGCCCTGCCGGAGAATGCAGGGCAGAGTGGACGCCGCCGCAGCCGGACAGCAGGGAAGCGCTCGGCAAAAAAATCAAAAGCAGAAATGTCGGATAAAAGCGCGGCACGAAGCGGTTTCCTTCAAGCCTCCGCGCGGGGGGCACGGAGGCTGACGCATGGGCCGGGTTACTGAACCGTGACGGTTCCCGAGCCGGACTGCACCGTTACTGTGGCGCTGAGTTGGCGCTTCGGGTCAAAGTGGCTGATGCCGGTAACGGTGTAAGCGCCGGCGGCGGCGGGGGCCGTGTAAGTGCCGTCGGGAGCAATCGAGCCGCTGCCGGCGCTGCCGGCGACGCTCCACTGGACGCCGACATCGGCGGGGCCGGCGACCGTGCCGGTGATGAGCTGTTTGTCGCCGACCGACATGGTGGCGCTGGCCGGGACGACGGTGAAGGTCATGCCGAGAACGGGAATATCCAGAGTTTTGCCCGACTCGGTGTCGGTGACAGTGATCGTGGCTGCGCCCGCGCCGGCCTGAGCGATAACGCCGGCGGCCGAGACAGTCACTTTGGATGCCGCCGACGTGGCCCAGGTAAGCTGGCCGGGGGTCAGGGGAATCAAGTTGCCCGCGAGATTGTATCCGGCGACGCCGAGGGTGACCCCGCCGTCGGACGCCATGATGTCCGGGGCGTTGTAAGTGGTGGTCAGGTGGTCTACCACCGAGCCGAGCGAGATTGTCAAGGTCGCGGTCGTGCCGGACACGACATTCAGCGTGCCGGACGCGCTGGCAAGCACCAGCCCGCTGCCGTCAGTGCTGGCATAAGCGGCGACATTGACCGTGAGCGCCCGCACCGGCAGGCCGGTGAACGTCGCCGTGGCGGCGGGCCGGGCCAGCACCTGTGCATTAATCGGGCCGTTCGGGTTGGACGGGTCCACCAGAGCGATACGAATGCTGTTGGACGCCGCCGGGATGGCATAGGCGGTCAGCGCTCGGGCGGCCACGCTGGGGGCGGGCGGCAGAGCCGGCCAAACGATGCTCACGCGGGCCTGGCCGCCGAGGACGGGCGCCGGGGCCGCCGCCAAAAACTGAGAAGCGCCCGAGCCGCCGCAGCCGGTCAGCAGCAGCGGCGCGAGGCAGAACGCCAGCATCACCGGCATCAAAGCGACTCGGCGCGAAGCGGCAAACAAAGAAAGCAGGGCATGAAACATCGGGAGCACTCCTTGTGTTGACTGCCCCGACACGCGGCGCAGGCAGCCGGCCCGGTACTGTTACCGGCTGTCGCCGTAGTTATCGGCAGGAACAGAAGCATTCTTTAGGGGACTGCCGCCGGCCCCTTCACCCGCCGAGTTCCGCCAATCGCGCCGCCGCCCGCCGGGCATCAAGGCTGTCAATGCCCGGCGCAGTCGCCTGCCGGAATGCTTCGCGGGCCGTCTCGGTCTCGCCGAGCCGCAGATGAGTTTCGCCGAGCCAGTAGTGCGCCGACAGCAGGCCAACCGGAGAGGGCTTCCAGTCGAGAAAAATCTCAAATAACTTTTTGCATTCCGCCAGATCACCCAAAACGAAGGCGGCACGGCCTAACGTGCTGTAAACGCCATTTTGAGTGCCTCGGTCCTCAAGAAACAGAGAAGAGCGGCTTACAACCTCATCGCACAGCAGACGGGAAGCCTGGGCATCGCCGCGTGTCCAGTGCGCCCGAGCATCGCGCGGACTTTGGGTGACAATCGCTTTCGCGCAGTCACGTTCGGCGGCGGCTTCGCTTGGTTTCCCGAGAATGTCCAGGGTATCGGCGAGGCGGCGGCGCGTGTCGGCTTCAACGCCGGACGACAGGCTTTTGGTGAGAAGCCGCCGGAAATGCGCCTCGGCTTCTGCGTAGCGCGTCTCTTGGTACAGCCGTGCCCCGGCGTTCATTTCGTGCAGAGCGCCGGTGGAATAAGTGAGCCGAATAATCCAGCCTAGCCCGGCAATGGTGAAGATGAGGAGGAAGACAATCAGCAGTATCGGGTCCATGAATGCGAGGTACGCCGGGAACTATTGTTTCTCCTGCTAAAAGCGATAGCCTTCAGCTTTGATACGGCGGGAGATGACTTCGGTGGAGACTTTGAATTGGTTGGCGAGGGGCCGGGCGACGAGGTCATAGGCTTCTTCGCCGGCTTCACTGAGATTGAACTTGTTGGCTTCGGCCCGCTGAACAATCTCAGCGACTGCCGAACGCAGGGCAGGAGTCGGAACCAGCACCTGACCGGCAAAGAGAAATGCCTGAATTTCCAGCCGGGTGTACATTTGAGGGTCAATCTCGGTGACGGCTTGTTTCCAGTCCTGCTTGGTTTGAAGGGCGAGCGCGGCAATCAGTGTGCCATGCAGAACGAAGTGACCCACTTCGTGCGCGAGGGTTAAGCGGAAGCGGTGCAGGTTCTTTTTGTCCGATTGTTCATCATAAACGATGGTCTGCAAGTCGCTGGACAGAGCCGCCATGAAGCCGTACAGCTTTTGGGCGTCGGGCAGCGGGAACAGCTCAATGCCGAGATTGAATTCGACAATCTCGACAATCGGCACGGGAATCTCCCCGGAAGGGTGATATTGGGCGAGAAACGCTTCCGCCTGCGCGGCGATTTCCTCGCTTTTGAGGTATCCGGTTTCTAATGGCAAAGAAGTTACTCCCGTTTCAGCGTGTTGTACAGCTCTTCCAAAAGCGCTTCATCAATCGGTCCGCCTTCCAGAGTTCGAAAGAAAATCGGCAGCTTTGCCATCACCTGCTCATCGGACAGCAGCGCCGGGGGAATTTGGCCGCGCCCGATGGCGGCAAGTCGCCGCAGTTCTTTGTCGTCCTCGCTGCCGCCGGGGATGCCAAGCAGATGCAGATAGCGGCCCAGTTTGTCGGGGGGCGGCGGCTGTAATCGGCCTCGCTCGATTTTGCTGTAGTTGGATGGGTCAATGCCGACGTCATCACTCATTGCCCGAAGTGTAATGCGCCGCGCAAGGCGGCGCTCTTTGAGAAACTCACCGAATGTCGGAGTCACTGTGCTTCTTCCTTTCTTGTTTTGCCGCTCGTCGGCGGAGAAGTGCGTGGTTTTTATTATACCACACTGGCTGGCACAACACGCTGGGAACTTTTGTTTCTCCTTCCAACTGTGATGCCGACACGCTGAGTGCGTGTCACCCGCTTCCCTTTCCTCAGCCGCCGAGTTCCGCCAATCGTGCCGCCGCCCGCCGGGCATCAAGGCTGTCAATGCCCGGCGCGACCGCCTGCCGGAAGAAGTCGCGGGCGGTGTCGGTCTCGCCGAGCCGCAGATGGGTCTCGCCTAAAAGATAGTAAAGTGCAGGAAGTCCAGAGGGTTGAGGCCGACGTTCCAAATTGCGCTGACAATAGCTGCGGCATTCCGCCAGTTCGCCAAGACCCCGAACGCCGCCAGCAGCCCCAGCGCGGCCAGCCCCACCCCAAACGAGATCATGGCGCTCAGAACCGGCGCTCCCACCGCCGCTTTCAGCCGGGCGTTCACGGCGGACTGCACGGTCAGGCCGATGCCGCCTAAAATCAGCAGCGCGATTATTCCGAATTGCATACGCGCATTGTGACGGGCGAATAGAGGGAAGTCAAGGAGAATACCCAAGCAAAAACGGGCGGCAATAGCCGCCCGCTAAATTGACACTTCCGAAGAACGATTACATGGGGCTAATTTTTAGCCACTCGCGGCTTCCGTACTCGCTTCTTTGTGGCTTCACCCGCTGGCATAACAGCCTCTTGTTCACTTGCCTCTTCCGCCAGTGCTGCATAGATGGAGTAGGGTAACGTTAAGGTGGGTATTTCCATGCGCCCAGTGATGGAAGCAACCAGCTCCCGAAAATAAGGCATTGTAGTAATACGAAGGTTCAAGTCCCGGAAAACTTCAAAGAAGCCTTCTGGGACAAGTTCCGGCGCATCAAAAATGAGACGATACCTCGCATCAATCTCAAGAAGCATTTCTCCACCCCTTTTTCCGCGCAATCGGTATGTGATAAGGGTGAAAAATTGTGTCTCCGTCTGATCAAACGTACTTTCAGCAGATAGCTCAATCTCTACCTGACCATCTTGAGCTACTTCCCGGTCGCTACATGCCCTTAGCTCGTCCAGACATACGGCTTGCAAATCAAGCTGTTCGAGTGTCGCTCGATATAATTCAGGGCTGATCGGTCCTTCCTGAGTCACTTAAGCACCAAGAGTCTTTCTATCACCAGGATTGTTGCCTGTAGTTGGGCTTTGTGGGCGTGTCTTGAACGTATAGTGGTCCTTGTCGTCCTGCGAAAAGGTTATCGACACGCGGACTTGCGGCACTGAAACGGGTTGCGGCACCATAGCTTCCGCGACCCCGTTGCGTGTCATACCTGCGGCTAAAAGAGCGCGGATCATCAGGTCAAGGGAGATATGTGGATCACCGGATTCCATTTTGGCGACCCGTGATTGGCTAGAACCAATCTGTTCAGCAAGTTGGCTTTGGGACAGGTTGCTAATGCTGCGCTGTTTCTTCAAGGCGGAAGTAAGTGCTATCCTGATTTCTACCAACTCACTTTCTTCCGGCGAAAGGCCAAGGAACTCGGCTACCGTACCGACCCGGAATCCTGCATCTTCCAGCCGCTTGCGCTTCTTTGCATCCATAGTTGTTATGCTTCCATTTTAAAGTATCTTGGTTAAATGCTATCGAAATTGGAGAAACGACGCTTGCAATTTTTAACAACATCTGGCGGAGTAGCCCGCGTCTTCTTTGAGAAAACTTCCCCAATAATAATCGCATCCTGATCAATACGGTAGATAATACGCCAAGTGTTATCCTCATCGGGTATACGAAGTTCATGGCACTTTGGACCGATGCTAGGCATAGGACGCGAATGGGGCAAAGACAGTAACTCTCCCTGCTGAATTTGCCGCAAGTATGTTCCCGCTTCGACACGAGCCTCGGTAGAGAATGGCGGCGTTTTTATTTCACCATGTAGCCAAACAATTTCTCTGTCCTCCATACTGTACCCTATTTTATGTCATATATGACATAAAAAATTAGCCCTTTTCCAGTTTTTTTCGTGCTAAGTTTGTTTCAAGTATAAGTACTAAGTGCCCGAACGTAAATAAGTTAAACTATCCTAAGTCGAGCCGAGCGCATTTTACTCGGACGAAAGCCACTTGGCGCAAAGCGGATACTTCAACTTATTTCGGATTGACTACTTAACCATACCATTTGTCAAACAAGCTTTACTTGAATACTAAGTGCCCGAACGTAAATAAGTTAAACTATCCTAAGTCGAGCCGAGCGCATTTTACTCGGACGAAAGCGGCTTGGCGCAAAGCGGATACTTTAACTTATTTCGGATTGACTACTTATATGTTCTACATGGAAGCCTGGTTCTCCTTCGGGAACTTCTTTCGCACAGTCTGCGTTCCTTCCATTGAGCGTGCTGAACTCAAGTAACTTCCGAGAAATACACCGATTGCAAACACACGAGGGAGACGCAGCGTATGGCGTTTAATGATTACCGCGACATCATCCGGCAGATGGAGCGCGAGATGCAGCAGTTGTCGGATGAAGCGTTCCGGGGCTTTTTTGCCATTCCCGCCGGCGGGGCGGGACGCTTCTGGCAGCCGCCGATTGATATTCACGAGACCGAAGACGCGGTAGTGGTGAAAGTCGAGCTGGCGGGGGTCAAGGCCGACGATTTGCAGGTCGCGCTGTCGCCCGACGACCGGCTGCTGAACATCAGCGGGTCGCGGGGGGAAAGCGTGCGGGACCGCGAGGGGCGGACGCGCTGCCATCAGATGGAGATTTATTTCGGGCCGTTTGAGCGGGCGGTCGGCCTGCCGAGCGGCATTCGGCTGGACCGCGACGCCATCAAAGCGGTGTATAAAGACGGGTTTCTTTTGGTGACGCTGCCCCGCAAGCGCGGGCCGGAAGCGGCGCAGACCCGGATCATCCCGATCAGCACCGAAGACCCGTTTGACGAAGAGGCCGACCCGTTTGCCGATGACACGAGAAAGAAGGACACGCTTTAATTATGTCCGAGCAGAACACAGAAAACGAAGAGATTATTGCGCCGGTGGACACCGTCGCGGACGATCTGCCGATTGAAGGCGAAGTGGCCGAGCAGATTGTGACTCAGATCAACGCCGAGGGCGACGGCCATCCGCCGATTCCCGAGGAATTGTCGCTGCTGCCGCTCCGCGACACCGTGATTTTCCCGGTTTTGGTGGCCCCGATTGCGGTGGGCCGCGAAAACAGCATCAAGCTGGTGGACGAGGCCGTGTCCGGCGGCGACCGGATTATCGGCGTGGTCGCGCTGAAAGACTCCTCGGTGGAGAACCCGACCGCCGCCGATATTTACCCGATGGGGGTCGCGGTGATCGTTCGAATGATGGCGAAAGTGCCGGACGGCATTCGGATGATTGTGCAGGGGGTGGCGCGGATACAAATCCAGCAGATCACGAGCGAAGTGCCGTACCTGAAGGCGCGGGTCAAAGTCTTGGACGCCAAGACCGAGATCGCGGCGGAAGACAAAGTCGAGATTGAGGCGCTGAAGCGCTCCATCGGCGACTTGTTCAAGAAAACCGTTGCGCTATCGCAAAACATGCCCGATGAGCTGGCCGGCTTGTCGTCGTCCATTGACGACCCCGCCGTGATGACCGATCTGATTGCCGCGCATTCGCCGATCTCCGCCGAAGACAAGCAGCGGGTTTTGGAGACGGTCTCGCTGAAAGAGCGCATGAATTTACTCCTGACCCTGATGACCGCCGAAGTGCAGGTTTTGGAGCTTGGCTCCAAGTTGCAGTCGCAGGTGTCGTCGGAGATCAACAAAACGCAGCGCGATTATTACCTGCGCGAGCAGCTCAAGGCCATTCAGAAAGAACTGGGTGAGGGCGACGAGCGCGGCGAGGAGAGGGACGAGCTGCGGGCGAAGATTGACGCCGCGCAGATGCCTGAAGATGCTTTGAAAGAGGCCAATCGGGAACTCGATAGGCTCCAGCGCATGTCGCCGGGAGCGCCGGACTACACGACGACCCGGACTTATCTGGACTGGCTGGTCGCGATGCCGTGGGACAAGTCCACGCCGGACAATTTGGACATCCCGAGTGTCAAGCAGACATTGGACGCCGAC
The DNA here is from genome assembly GCA_965246745.1 of Capsulimonadaceae bacterium. Taxonomy (GTDB): domain Bacteria; phylum Armatimonadota; class Armatimonadia; order Armatimonadales; family Capsulimonadaceae; genus JANXMY01. The sequence continues at coordinate 2,124,139 of OZ251980.1, read as the reverse complement.
CATTTCGGATTGGAGAAAATCAAGGACCGGATTTTGGAGTACCTGTCGGTCCGCAAGTTCCGGCCCGAGGGCGATATTCGCCAGCCGATTTTGTGCTTGACCGGCCCGCCCGGAGTCGGCAAAACGTCGCTTGCCAAGTCTATCGCCAGCGCAATGGGCAAAAAGTTCGTGCGTATCAGCCTGGGCGGGACGCACGACGAGTCGGAGATACGCGGGCACCGGCGGACGTATATCGGGGCGCTGCCGGGGCAGATTATTCAAGGCATCAAGCGGGCCGAGACGAACAACCCGCTGTTTGTGCTCGACGAGATTGACAAAGTCGGCACCGACTTCCGGGGCGACCCGTCGTCGGCGCTTTTGGAGGCTTTGGACCCGGAGCAGAATGCGACCTTCCGCGACAACTACTTGGATGTCAATTTTGACCTGTCCAAAGTCTTGTTCGTGACCACGGCCAATCAACTGGATACTATTCAGCCCGCTTTGCGGGACCGCATGGAGATTATCGAGCTGTCGGGGTACACCGAGGAAGAAAAAGTGCAGATTGCGACCCGGCACCTGGTGCCGAAGCAGATCAGTGAGCACGGCCTGGTGAATGTCAAGTTCACCGAGGACGGGGTCAAAGCCCTGGTGCGCGGCTATACCCGCGAAGCGGGAGTGCGGTCTTTGGAGCGGCAGATTGCGGCGGTCTGCCGCAAAGCGACGCGTGAGTACGCGGACGGGCGCAAGGCCGCGATGACGATCAACGCCAAGCAGGTCGAGAAGTACCTCGGAGCGCCGCGCTTTGAGTACGAGGAAGTGGCCGAGCGCACCGAGCAGCCGGGGGTCGTCACGGGCCTGGTCTGGACCCCGGTGGGCGGCGACGTGGTGTTTATTGAAGCGTCGCAGATGACCGGCGGCAAGGGCCTGCAATTAACGGGGCAGCTTGGCGACGTGATGAAAGAGTCGGCGCAGACCGCGCTGTCGTATGTCCGCGCCCACGCGGGGGCATTGAACATCGCGCCGGACTTCTACGAGAAGTCCGACCTGCACATTCACGTTCCGGCGGGCGCGGTGCCGAAGGACGGCCCGAGCGCGGGGGTCACGATGACCTCGGCGATTGCATCGCTCTTGTCGGGCCGCCCGATTAAGCCCGCGCTGGCGATGACCGGCGAAGTGACATTGAGCGGGAAAGTGCTGCCCGTCGGCGGGATCAAGGAGAAGGTTCTGGCGGCGAAGCGGGCGGGGATCAAGACGATCATCCTGCCCGAGCGCAACCGCAAGGACCTCATGGAAGACATTCCGGCGGAGCTTCGGAAAGGCATGTCGTTCATCTTCGCCAAAGACGTGGCGGATGTTCTGGACGCCGCCTTGCAGCCGATGGACGCGCCGAAGGCCGAAAAGCCGAAAGCCGAGGTGCGCTTGAAGACAATGGAAACGGCTCCGCCGTCCGCCGACATCACGGTCAATGTGCCGAGCTTGGCGTAAGGCGAAACTGCAAAGCCCCGGTCTCAAATGAGACCGGGGCTTTTTCACACGGCGGCTTTTTCATCGTAAGCCGTAATCTCGGCGTAGGGTTCGTGACGGCGCTGTAGTTCTTCTAAATCATAGGCCCGCTGCAAGTTCAGCCAAAGCTGCGGGGTCGTGCGGAAGTAGCGGCTCAAGCGCAAAGCAATGTCCAGAGTTACAGGCGACTGTCCCTGCACAATCTCTGAGACGCACTGGTGACTTAGCCCAACATCGTTTGCGAGTTGGCTGATGGTCAGATTAAGCGGTTCCAGAAAGTCGAGTTGGATTATCTCGCCGGGATGAATGTTTTCTAGCTGTTCCATCGTTGCTCAGTGGTAGTCCACAATTTCGACTTCCTCGGCATCGGTTCCGGTCCAGACGAAGCAGATGCGCCATTGGTCGTTAATTCGTATACTGTGCTGGCCGAGGCGGTTTCGCTTCAATGCTTCCAAGCAGTTGCCCGGCGGGGGACGCAAATCCTTGAGGGCGTCGGCATTGTCAATGTAGCGCAGCTTGCGTCTTGCCGCGTTCTGAATACTCGGCGGCAGCGCAGAAGAGACAATGCCTTCGAATACTTTTTCTGTATTCTCGTCCTTGAAGCTGATAATCATGATGGCGACGAAGACAGTTTACCATACTTGGCGTCATCCTCACTCTCACGGCACCCATGCCGGGGCGTTTTTGTTTTACCGGCGGGTACACTCTTTGGAGGAGAAAACTATGACAACTATGACAATCGGCCGGGCCGGTGAGCTAACACTGCCGCCGGAGGTTCAGGAGCGCTGCGGGATACTGCCGGAGACCCCGGTGCGATTGATTGAGACGCGCGGAGGCATTCTGCTGGTGCCGCTGACGGACGCGCCGATGAGCGCCGAACTGGCACAAGAGCTGGAAGAATGGCAGGAACTTGGAAGGGAAGCGTGGGAGAAGTTTCCCTATGAGGGGGACGAAGCATGAAGCTCGGCGACATTTACTGGGTCGAGTTCCCATCGCGCAGCGGTCATGCACAGGCAGGCCGCCGCCCCGCTATCGTTTTCCAGTCGGCCTCCGTGACCGCACAACTGCCAACGGTTCTTTTTCTGCCGCTGACGACCCAAATGGACGCTCTGCGATTCCCCGGAACGGCGTTGGTAGAGACGACTCCTGAAAACGGCCTCAAGCGCCCCTCGGTCGCGCTTGCGTTCCAGCTCACTACTGTAGATAAACAATTTATCAGCGCCCATCTCGGAACGCTTTCAGCAGCGGCTTTTGCGGCTGTCCGGCAGGCGCTGGATGACATCACCGGACGCCCATAAGCCGCATTGTAGTTGTCGGCTCCGGCAGCTCTAGGCAGTCCACGCCGGCGGCGCAGGTGAGCCATGCTCTTGACCTGAAAGTAACGCATAAAGTAATACATCTGGGCAGCCAGTTTTGGAAGCCGGGCTGGGTTCGGATTTCGGCGGCGGAGCAGGCAGCGGCTGATGCCGTCATCTTTCTGGATTTCCCACGCGGGGTTTGTCTGTGGCGCACGGCGAAGCAGTTTGCTGACGCTCTGCCGAGCCGAGGAGTTTAGTGTGTTTCGGCAGGCGGCGGGGTACACTCACGGTTCTATGCTGGCGTATTGGATTTCAATTTTTCGGGTGCGGCGGCTCGGGCGCTGGGCGCGGCGGACGCGGTGGATGCTGGGGCGGATGGCGGCGGACTTTGGGTTCGGCGGGGCATCCCGTCCCGTGTGGCTGCGGGATAATCCGTTTCTGCTGAAGGCGGGGCGGGCGGAAGCGCGGCGGGCGGGCCTGCCGTGGCGGCTGGCGGCGACCGTGGGGCTACTCGGCGGGCTGCTGCTGGGGGGGCTGTGGCTCGGGGGGCGGATGGGGCCGGTGCTGCGATTTATTCTGCTGGGGCTGCTGCGGGTCCCGCCGGCGCAGGCGGTGTTTGCGGCGACGGCGTTTGTCCATGTGCTGCTGGTGGTCGGCACGCGGACGGCGGGGGCGACGCCCCTGGCGGACGAAGCGCGGCGGGCGACGCTGCCGGACCTATTGATGACCCCGCTGCGGCGGGCGGAGATGCTGCTGGCGATGGGGGCGGGACCGGCGCGGGCGGCGCTGACGGTGGCGCTGGCGGGGCTGCCGGTGTATCTGCTGCTGGGGCAGCTCGGCGGGGTGACGGGGTGGCAGACGGCGTGCTTGTATGTGGTGTTCGGGCTGCTGTGTTATCAGCCGCCGGGGTATGCCGTGCCGGCGCTGGCGGGGGCGGGGCAGACGCCGGACGCGGTGCCGGGTCAGTTTGCGTCGGCGGCGAGCCGGCGGCCTTTGCGTGGGACGAGCTTTGTGGGGGCGGGGTTTCCGGTGCTGCTGGGGCTTCAGATTGCCGGGCAGGTGTTTGGGACGGCGGGCGGGGTGTGGCTCGGGCATTTGGGGGCATCGCTGCACCTGCCGCTGCGGTCGGCGTTTTCGTTTTTGGTGTATCTGACCTGGCCGTATTTTGCGTCGCGGCTGCTGGCGGACACGCTGCCGTTTTTCCACGCGAGCCTCTCGCCGCTGGTGTATGTGCTGCCGATTGCGGTGATGCAGTGGGCGGGGTCGGCGCTGGGAACGGCGGCGGCTTTGTCGGCGGGGAGCGAGGGCGAGCTGAAGACGCTGCCGCTGGGGTCGCGGGCGCGGACAGTGCAGCGGGCGACGGCGCGGGTGATCGGCTTTTGCATTCTCGCCGTGGCTTGGCGGGCGTGGGTAGACAGCGGGGACACGGCGGGCCTGGCGGGGGTGTTTGCGTCGGGGCCGGCGTGGAGCGCGGCGGGGCTGCTGACTTTGCTCGGCGGCCTGGCCCTGCCGGGGGTGTGCAGCCGGGCGCTGGGGGTGGAGCCGCGAGCGCCGCTGTTGTCGGGGCAGCCCCGCCCGGCGGGGCTGGTGCTGCGCCGGACTGTGAAACGCGGCCTGCGTCCGCTGGGCGTCGCCTTTTTGATGTTCTTGCTTGCCTGCGCCTGCGGCGGCGTGTCGCCGTTTGCCGCGCCGGTGTTCTTGGCTGCCGGCAGGATCGCATTGGCGGGCCTGTGTACGCTGATTTGGGCGGCGGGGGTACGCCGGGCGCTGTCGCCCTGGAGCGCGACGAGCTTTTTGGCGGCGGCGGGGCTGCTGTACGCCTTGCCGGCGGCGGCGCTGTCGCTGCCGGGCGGGGGTATGCTGGCCGCTCTCAGCCCGGTTTCCGCATGGGTAAGTATATTTGCGGGCGGCCCGGCGCTGGTCAGCCGCTTTCCCGTGTGGCCTCTCAGCCCCCTGCCGCCGTTTTGGGTGTGCGTGCTCGGTCCGCTGCTGCTCGGCGCGGTCTTGATGACGATTTTTGGGCGGCGTGTTTCGGCCCAAGCCGCCGGGACACGCGCGGCGATACCGAAGCCGCGCGGCCCGGCGCGGAGCGAGGCGCAGACGGCGGCTTTGCTGGGGTGGATCACGGCGCGGACCGACAATCCCTTATTTACATATGAGATGCGGACCCGGACCCGGTCGGGCCGCTGGCTGGACCGGCTGATTTTGGGCACTGTCGGGTTTGCCGGCCTGATTGTTGTCGTGCGGGTTTATCCGTGGGTGCTCGGCGGCTTTTCGGAGATTGTGCCTCACTTTTTCCCGGACACGGAGGTTTGGGCGTCGCTGGCGGCGCTGCTGCTGACGGCGCAGTGTTTACTGCTGGGATTACAGGGGCAGACGGTCGGCGAGAGGCTGATTGCAAAAGACCGGGAGCAGGGGACCTGGGGTTTTTTGCTGATTTCGCCGCTTTCGATGCGGGCGATTTTCTGGGGCAAAGTGTTCGGGCAGTCGGCGGCAGTCGGGGCGGCGTGGGCCGGGGCGGGGCTGGCGTGTTTAGTGCTGTACGGCGCATCGGCCCCGAGTGTGGGGGTTTGGCCCGCGCTGGGCGCGTGGGCGGCCGGGCAGATTTTTGTGGCGGCGCTGTTTATGCTGGGGCTGGGTCTCGGCACGGCGCTGGCGGCGTGGCCGGCGGTGCAGAAGACGCTGAAGGGGCTTTCGACGCTGCTGTTTGTCGTGATTGTCGGCGGGGCGGTGTATGCCGAGTATCAGCTTCTGCTGCTGGATGCGGTAAGCGGGTGGTCGAGCCTCGCGGGCCTGCTGGCGGAAAACAGCGCGGCGGCGCTGATCCTGGCGGCGGCGCTGTTTTGGGTCGGCGAGCGGCGCTTGGCGGCGCTGCGCGGGCGGGACACGGCGGCGGGGGACGGGACGGGGTAGGAACCTACCCCGGCTCGCTTAGGCTCGCCACCCCTCCCGAAGCGGGAAGGGTAAGAGGCATTTATTTGGCGAGGGGCGGCAGCGGGCTTTGCGAGCGTGAACAGCGCGGCGTCCAAGCGCCGGGTGCCGTGCATACCAAACGGCGACTGGTTTTCCCAAACGAAACCGAAGGGCATGGCGTCTTTGAGTTCAACGACGGCGGCAGCGGGAAAGGGGTTGCCGGGCTTCCAGGCAAGCGGAGCGCCGCCTTTGTCCAGCAGACGCCAGGTGAATTTGCGCGGGAGGACAATTCCTGTGTCGGGCGCGGCCGGGGCATGCCGGGTGCCGGCACGGTAAAGGGGCTTCGCAGACTCGGTTTCAGTCTGCTCGTAGCGCCCGTCGGCAAACAGCGTAATCGTTTCGGCGAAGCCGGGGTCTTTTTGGGTAAAAACGGCGAGCTTGTCTTTCGGCGGGTCGGCGGGGGCGGGCAGGCACGCGGCGAAAAACGAAAGCGCGGCAAGCGCAGCGAAAAGACAGCGGCGGTGCATGGCGAGTCTCCTAATGGCCTAAAAGCGACGGGGCGGCGCTTTCGGGGGCGATGACGAACGGTTTGGGGGCGCTGTAGCGGGCGCAGAGGTCGGACAGGGCGGTGTCGGCGGCTGCGCCGTCGGTGTTGACCGTGGCCTGGACCGTGGACACGGCGCTGAGGTCGGGCAGGCCGCTGGAGTCATGGTTCAGCAGAGCGACTTGCAGCTTGGTAATAAGAGTCGTGTAGTCGCTGAGAAACGCAAGGTAACGGCTGGCGAGGCCGGTGCAGGCGGGCGGCGGCGGAGCCGCGCGGAACTCGCGGACGAGGGCCTGCCATTTGAGGGCGTAGTCGCTGTAGCCCTGGGAAAGTTTTTGCGTGTTTTGCTTCGCGCCGTCCTGCGGATTGCCCGGCTCCGCTTCGCCGGGGTCTCCTGTGGGCATTCCCCCCTGCCCCTGCATGCCCTGGGCGATGCCGAGCATGGCATTGGCCCCGGTGGTATCGTTGTTCAGGGCGATGCGCTTTTGCTCGATTTCCCCGAGAAACTTTAGGTACGCGGCCACGTCGGGCGGCAGGGCCGGGGCGGGGTGATCGGGCGTGTTGGTGACGGCGGGGCCGGTCAGGGGCGGCTGCGACGGCGAATTGGTCAGCGGCGGCGCGGCAAGGGGCGCGGGGGGCGGGGTGTTGGTGACGGCGGGGGCGGTTTGGGCGTCGGGCGGGGCGGAAGCCAGCAGCGAGGCTTGCTTTCGGCTGCCGGCGAGCACGGCGACGGCGATGGTCAGGAGGACGACGGCGGCGAGGGCGGCGGGCAGCAGCAGGGAGCGGGATTTGCGGGCGGCGGTGTCGAGCGGGTGCGTTGTGAGGCTCGGCCCCGGCGCATTGGCGGTCAGCGGCGCGGCGCAGTTCGGGCAGAATTTGGCTGTGGACGAGACTTCGTGCCCGCACTGCGAGCAAAATTTGGCTGCCATCGGTGTTGCCCTCTTTCCCCGCGTTTTCCCCTGTATGATACCGCGAAATTTCGGGGCTGTCAAGGCAGGGTTTCGGAACAAAATGTAGACGAACAGAGTCCAATTCGGGTATAATCGAACAGATGTCCGCTGAACGAAAATCACCCATTATGAACACAACCAATCAAGAGCTGACGAATAAAGAGATGGCGCAGACGCTTTGGAAGATTGCGACGCTGCTGCGCGACCGCGACGACAACCCGTACCGGGTGCGGGCGTATGAGCGGGGCGCACGGGCGCTGATGGGCCGCCGCGACGATGCGGTGGGCGTCCTGCGGGACGGCACGGAAAGTCTGCGCCGCCGCAAGGGGGTGCTCGGCGACCGATTGCAGCGGAAGCTGGCGGAGCTGGCGCGGACGGGCCGGATGGAGTATTTTCAGGAGCTGTGCGCCGACCTGCCGCCGCATGTCGGGGCGCTGATGAGTGCGCCGGGGGTCGGGCCGCGCCTCGCGCAGCGGCTGCATGAGGCGCTGGGCGTCTCGACGGCGGAAGAGCTGGCGGAAGCGGCCCGGTCGGGCCGGGCGGCGGGGGTGTACGGGGTCGGCCCGAAGCGCTTGTCCGACTGGGGGCAGTTGTCGCTGTTTGAGTAGGAGCCATCTATGCCGGAATTGACCGAGATTGAATTGGATTTGTTCGCCGCCGATTTGGAGCGGGACGAGGGCGAGGAAGACGCCGAAACGGCGTGGCTGGACGCGGCGTCGGAAGAGTATGCGCTGCCGTTTGCGCTGCCGGAGATTGCGCTGACGCCCCGGCCCTACCAGAAAGACGCGCTGACGGCGTGGGGGCAGGCGCATGGGCGCGGCGTGGTCGTGCTGCCGACGGGCGCGGGCAAGACGGTGGTGGCGCTGATGGTGCTGGAAGCCATGAAAGTGGCGACTTTGGTGGTCGTGCCGACGATTGACTTGATGCATCAGTGGCATGACGGCATTTGCGCCAAATTCGGGCTGACCGACGCCGAAGTCGGCATGATCGGCGGGGGGTTCAAGAGCGAGAAGCCGATTACGGTGATCACTTACGACTCGGCGGCGATGCCGAAGCGCGATTTGTCGCGCTTTGGATTGTTGGTGTTTGACGAAGCGCATCACCTGCCGTCGGCGTCTTATCGCACCATTGCGACGCGGGCGGACGCGCCATTTCGCTTGGGGCTGTCGGCGACATTGGAGCGCTCCGACGGGCGGCATGACGATTTAGCCAATCTTATCGGACCGACGGTGTTTGAGCGTCAGCCGGCGACTTTGGCGCGGGACAAGCATATCGCCGATTACAAAGTGCAGCGGGTTTCGGTGGATTTGACCGATGATGAGCAGGCGCGGTACGACCGGCTGACGGCGGAGTTTTCGTGGTACATGGCCGCGAACCGCACGAAGCTGATGCTGACCGGGGCGGCGAACTTGTTTGAGGCACTGATACGGAGCGCGGGGCATGACCCGGCGGCGCGTCTGGCGCTGCGCTCGCACCGGGAAGCGCGGATGCTGGCGATGAATGCCGAGCGCAAGGTCAAAGCCGTGGAGGACCTGCTGTTGGAGCATCGCTCGGACAAAGTGATTGTGTTTTCCGAGTGGAACGTCCTGGTGAACGATTTGTCCCGGCGCTTGTGTCTGCCGGCGATTACCTACCGGACCCATGCCGACGAGCGGCGGGATATTCTGGACAAGTTCCGGCAGCAAAAGTATTCCAAGCTGGTCACGGGCCGGGTCTTGAACGAGGGCGTGGACGTGCCGGATGCCAATGTTGCGATTGTGGTTTCGGGGTCGTCTACGACCCGCGAGTATATTCAGCGCTTGGGGCGGGTGCTGCGTCCGAAGCCGGGCCATGCGTTTTTGTACGAGATTATCTCGCGCGGGACCAGCGAAGTGAAAACGGCGCGGCGGCGCAAGCCGGTCGAGAAGGCGGAGTAAGAACCCCTCCCGCCTTGCTTCGCTCATTCTTCGCTTCGCAGGGTCCCTCCCCTGTTAGGGAAGGGCTTCAAAGTTCGGCCCGAGGCTTTGCGTCTTGGCGGCAGGCTCTCATTCAAGAGACGAGGCCAAAAAAACTATCTTGGCCCTTCCCTAACAGGGGAGGGACCCTGCGAAGCGAAGAATGAGCGAAGCAAGGCGGGAGGGGTCTGTATTGAGGAGATTATCAGATGGCGTTTCGGCAGGAAGATTTCAAGAAGACATCGCGCAAGGGCAGTGCGCCGGGCATGCCCGCTGCGGTGTACCCGCATCAGATCAAAGACAAAAAGTTTGTCGCACGATTAGAAATCGCCATTCGGACATTTGACGCGGCGGCGGGGCGGCGGCGGCGGGACATGGACGCGCAGGCGATGACGGACTTTTTCGGCGATCCCCGGCTGGCGCGGGGGATTGTGGCGTGCCTGGGTCAGTTTTATCGGTACGAGACGCCGGACTTTGCCGCGCTGGTCGGGCGGGACGGCGCAGGGCGGCTGCGCGGGGCGGGGCTGTCCCGGCCGGTGGACGTGCGGGCGTGGACGTATGCCTTTGTCAACGAGCGCTGCAATGGGTTTTTGACCGAGGCGGGGCGGGCGGAGTGCTACGCGGCGCTGGCGTCTGAGTTCTGTTTGACCGCGCAGCAGTGGGACGTGCTGCTGCATTCAGACGCCGAGGATAACCAAGTGCTGACCCGGCTCGGGGCGGTGCCGACGCCGGCGGACATTGTCGCGCTGTATAATTTTCACTCGCTGGATACCGTGCTGAAGCGGGCGGCGCAGATTGTGCTGCTGGGCTTGTCGCTGACGTCAAGTGACGCGTCGGAAGTGCGGGCGCTGGCGAAGGCGCTGGGGATCAAGGCTGTGGTCAGCGCGGAGGCCGGGACGGTGACGCTGCTGGAGACGGAGACGGTTTCGATTTTGCCGCGCCGGGCGGGGCGGCTCGGGCGCTGCCTGCTGTTTTTGATTTCGGCTTACGGGTCGCGGAGCACGGGCGGCTATGCCGAGGCGCGGATCGGCGCGAAGGCGTTCCGGCTGACGCTGTCGACCGATCTGCTGCGCGTGCTGGGCTTGCCCTTAAAATCTGCCGCTGCCGGGGCGGATAAGCCGGCATTTAAAAAGCGCTTCGAAGCGGGACTGGCGCTGCACAAGGACCTGGTGAAAGAAACCGCGAAGCGGCGGGCGGCAGGTGAGGGCGGCGGCGGCGGCGCGTGGCGGGTGAAGCGTCTGCCGGAGCCGGATGTGTCGGCGTCGGGCCTGCGCTTGGCGGACTTTGTGCTGACACGCGGCGAAAGCCGGGTGACGGTGATGCTTGGCGGGGAAGCGCCGAAGGCGGCCGAAGCGATGACGCTGGCTTTGCCGGTCGGACGGAAGGCGTTTTCGGGGGCGGAAGTGCTGGCGCGGGCGGATGCGGCGGCGACCAATTTGTTTGCCTTACCGGAAGCGGGTCCGCCGCCGGTGCCGCGCGATGTTTTGGCGCTGTGCGACCGGGCGGCGAGCGAGGGCTTGGTGCGGACGGCGGATTTGCGCCGGACGCTGCATTTGACCGATGAGTCGCCGCTGATTGAGTGGGTGCGCTTGGCGGCGGACCCCCGCGTGCGGTATATTCCGGGAGTCGGCCTGCTGTCGGAGTCTATGGTGACGACGATACGCGGGGAATAAGCAGTGATTTTGAGACAATCAAAAGACTTACTCGATGCGTTTTTCAAGCTGCGGGCGTGCGCCGGGCGGCGTATGGGGGTGTGTCGCGCGGGCGCGGCGGGTTATGCTGTCGCGTCAAGCGGCGCGGGGCGGTTTTTTGCCGCTTGACATTCGGCCCCGGCTGTGATATACTGTATTCACGTTCGCAATTCCGATGGGGGTTGTGAAAGAAGCGAAAGCCGTTCCGGCTTTCGCCTTTTTTGTCTTTGAATTTAGAAAGCAGCAATGAAACTTTTGACCATAGCGCCGGCGGCAGCGGCGCTTGCCGGCATGGCCGGGATTTTTGTGCATCATCAGGCGGCGGTGAAACCCGTGGAGGCGGCACAGACGCGGGCGATTTCGGGCGCTCGGGCGGGGACGCTGCTGACGGGGGACGCGGCGCTGGGGGACTGGTCTACCGATGCGCCGGGGGTGCGGCGGCGCTTGACGGTGGAGATGCTGCCGCCGCCGCGTGCGACGCCGTCGGTAGATAACGGGGCGAATCTGGTTCCCCGGCCCGAGGGAGCGCTGCCGAAAGCGCCGGCGGGGTTTGAGGTGTCGCTGTTTGCGGACAATCTCCAAAACCCGCGCAAGATCGTCACCGCGCCGAACGGGGACGTGTTTGTGGCGGAAAGCGGCGCGAACCGGGTGAAACTCCTGCGGGCAGCGGCAGGGGCGGCGCACCCGTCGGTGATTTCGACTTATGCCGAGGGCCTGCGGCAGCCGTTTGGGATGGCGTTTTATCCGAGCGGGCCGAATCCGAAATTTGTGTATGTAGCGAACACCGACTCGGTGGTGCGGTTTCCGTACACCAATGGTGATTTGCAGGCGGCGGGAGCGGCCGAAACAGTGGTGCCGGACCTGCCGGGGGGCGGGCGGCTGCGCGGGGGCGGGCACTGGACGCGCGACCTGGCGTTTTCGGCGGACGGCAGGACGCTGTTTGTGTCGGTGGGGTCGCGGTCAAACCATGACGATGCGGACACGCATCCGGCGGAGTTTCACCGGGCGGATATTTTGGCGTTTACCCCCGAGGGGGGCGGCGGGCGAGTTTGGGCGTCCGGGATACGCAACCCGGTCGGGATCGCGGTGCAGCCGGGCACGGGGCGGCTGTGGGCGTCGGTGAACGAGCGGGACACGCTGGGCGATTACCTGGTGCCGGATTACATCACGCATGTCGAGCCGGGCGGGTTTTACGGCTGGCCCTGGTATTACATGGGCGGGCATCAGGACCCGGATTTGCCGGACGCGCACCCGGAGCTGCGGGCGCGGACTTTGACGCCGGATGTGCTGCTGCAGCCGCATATGGCGTCGCTGGCGCTGACGTTTTACACGGCGGCGCAGTTTCCCCTGCCCTACCGGGGAATGATTTTTGCCGCCGAGCATGGGTCTTGGAACCGGGCGCACCGGGCGGGGTACAAAGTGATCTGCGTGCCGGTCGGCAAAGGGGGGGCGGCGACCGGCGAGTTTGACGACTTTTTGACGGGGTTTGTCACTTCGGACGGGGATGTTTGGGGCCGGCCGGTCGGGGTCGCCGTGGCGGCCGACGGCTCGCTTTTGGTGACGGATGACGGCTCGAACAGCATTTGGCGGGTGCGCTGGACGGGCCGCACGCCGTGAGTGTTCGGCACACAAGATAAACTTTAGATGACAAATCGGGCGTGCAGGGGCGCGAAAGCGTCTGCCGGGGTATAATAACGACGGAAGCCGGCGGCAGGTGCGGGTGCGCCGGCGGCAGAGCGAAAGCGACTTTCAAGGCACAGCAACCGGAGATGACAAAGACAGCGGCGGGAAAAAGAGCGCTGAGTGCAAAGCGGTGCCCCCAATGCGGGAAAGCGGCGCGGCTGGATGCCCTTGTCTGCCACTCATGCGGCCATCGGTATCGGACCCGGTTTGCCGCGCCGATGCTGGAGCAGACGCACGCGTTTGATATTCTGCTGGTGCCGCCGGCGCGTCCCGGCCCGCCGCGTGTTTCGGCGGCGCTGCGGGCGTTTGGGCGGGCGTTCGCCGGCAGCTTCGGCTTGGCGGCGCTGGCGGGCGGGCTGCTGTGGCTGGCCCGAGACCTGCCTTTGCCGGCACCGAGGACGGCGCTGGCAAGGGCAGCGCTGGCGAGCGCGGCACCGGCGGACCGGGCGGAGCGGGTGTATGGCGCGGTCGGGCTTTCCATGTCGCTGTATGAGCTGACGGAAGCGGCGGGGGGCCTGGGGCGGGTGGTGCGGAGCGGCGATCCGCACCTGCTGCTGCTGCTGTATGACGATCCGCCGCAGAGTGTCCCGGCGCAGAGTGTTCAAGTGTCTTTGACGCGCACGGACATTTCCGGCGACAACTACCGGGTGCAGTCGGTCGCGCTGTATCGGGGGCGCACCCTGGTGCAGCGCCGAGTGACAGCGCCGAGTGACAGCGCCGAGTGACAGCGCCGAGTGACAGCGCCGAGTGACAGCGCTGCGTAACGCCGCTGAATTATGCGCCGGATTATGCCGCCTGGGGCTGACGGGTTTCCCGTGCGGGCAGCAGGCTTTCCAGGTGCTCTGCGGTCACAGGCGGGCTGTACAAGAAGCCCTGCATGGTGTCGCAGCCGAGACGCTGAAGCGTTTCCCGCTGGGCGCTGTTTTCCACTCCTTCGGCAATCACTTCCAAATCCAGCGCGTGCGCCATGCTGACAATGGCGCGGACAACGGCCTGGTCCTGCCGGGCGCGGCGTCCGGTCTCGCCGAGGCCGAGCACGAACGAGCGGTCTACTTTCAGAATATCCAGCGGAAAGCGGCGCAGGTACGCGAGCGACGAGTAGCCGGTGCCGAAATCGTCAATCGAGATTCGGACGCCGAGAGTTCGCAGGGCGGCGAGGCGGGTGACGGCGGCTTCGCCCTGCGCGACCAGGGCGCTTTCGGTCAGCTCGAGGTCGAGCAGGCGCGGGTCAAGGCCGGTTTCGTCGAGGGCGGCCTGCACCCGCCGGACAAAGTCCGGCTCGGCAAGCTGCCGCGCGGAAACGTTGACCGACTGCCGCAGACCTTTCCCCTCACGCGCCCACCCTGCCGCCTGGCGGCAGGCGGCGTGCAGCACCCATTCCCCCAGCGGCACGATCAGGCCGGTTTCTTCGGCCAGCGGAATGAAGCGTCCCGGCGCGATGAGTCCCAGCTCGGGATGCCGCCAGCGGACCAGCGCTTCCGTGCCGACGATTTCCCCGGTTGCCAAAGACACCTGCGGCTGAAACAGCAATCTCAGCTCGTCGCGCTCGATGGCTTTTCGCAGGCTGCTTTCAAGGACCAGGCGCTCGTGGGCGGCAACGGTCAGGGCGGGGCTGAAGGTCTGCCAGCGGCTGCGTCCGCGCTCTTTAGCTTGGTACATGGCAAGGTCGGCGTATTTCAGCAGGGTTTCGCCGTCGGCGGCATCGGCGGGAAAGCGGCTGAGGCCGAGCGACGCGGCGAGGTGCAGCTCATGGCCGTCAATGATCACCGGCGGGCCGAGCGCTTGGAGCAGGGCGGCGGCTTGTTCTTCTCCCCCTTCCCCCGGCAGCAGCAGCGTGAACTCATCGCCGCCCATGCGGGCGAGCAGGTCCCCTTCGCGGAGGCAGCGCTCGAAGCGGGCGGCGGCTTCCTGGAGCAGACGGTCTCCGGCGACATGGCCGAGGCTGTCGTTGACATGCTTGAACTGGTCCAAATCCACAAACACAAGGGTAAACGGCGCGGCGCGGGCGATGGCGTCTTCCAGCGCCTGCCGGAAGAAAGCTCGGTTGGGCAGGCGGGTCAGCGGGTCGTTGTGGGCCTGCCAGCGGATCAGGGCCTGGGCTTTTTTCTGCTCGGCGACTGAGCGGGAGATGGTGGATGCGCCGACCACTTCGCCCCGGTCGTTTTTAACCGGCGAGGAGGAGACGGAGACTTCCAGCAGGCGGCCGCTTTTGTGGCGGCGGACGGTGTCGGGCAGCTCAATCGGCCGGCCGGCTTCCAGGTGCTCGCAGATGGCTCGGGTGATCGGCTCGCAGTTCTCGGGCATCAGGGTGAGGATCGGCTGCCCAAGCATTTCCGTTTCGGACCAGCCGTAGAGCCGCTCTGCGCCGGGGTTCCAGCTGGTGATGTTTCCCTGCCGGTCCCAGCCGACAATGGCATCGTGGGACGAGTTGACGATGGCGGCGAGGCGGCTGAGGCCGGCGTCGGCGTCGCGCTTGGCGGTGATGTCGTGGGCGATCACCATGGCGGCGGCCTGGCCGGACCAGAGCATCGGGTGGGAGGTGATTTCGGCCCACAGCAGAGCGCCGCCCTGCTTGCGGTGCCGCCAAACGCTGCCGGCAAGTGGGATGCCGACGGCCAGCGTCCGGGCCAGGGTGTCTTGAAGCCGCTCACGGTCTTCTTCGGGCCGAATGTCCAGAATGGTCATGGCCGCGAATTCTTCGCGCGTGTAGCCGTACTTCTGCACGGCGGCTTGGTTGACGGCAAGGTAGCGCAGAGTTTCGCGGGCGTAGACAAACATGGGCTGCGGGTTGGTTTCAAAGAGCAGGCGGTAGCGGGCTTCGCTTTCGCGCAGGGTGTCCTGGACTCCAAGCACAGTGCGGACACCGGCGGACGCGGCGCGGATGACGGCGACGGCGATCAAAAGCGACAGCAGGGCGATGGCGGCTTGGACGGCTTTGCCGACGCGCAGAATGCGGCGGGCGGTCTGGTTTTCGGCGGCCTGCGCCTGCACGCGGTAGGCGTTCAGCCCCTGCGGGGCGGCGTCGGTGTCCTGGCTTTTGCTGGCTCCGACCAGGTCGTCAAGCTGAAGCTCGAGCGTGTCGCGCCCGGCGGTGCCGTCGGTTTGGAGCAGGTTTTCGGCGGCGGCGAAGCGGCCCTGCTGGACCAGCGCGATTTCCTGGGCTTCCTGCGGCTCGCAGACCCGGCGGTCCTGGCGGTCGGCGGCGGCGCAGGCATCCTGCAAGGGCTTGCTGCTTGGCAGCTTTTTGAGGGCGGCGGCCAGGGCGGCAAAGCCGGAGTCGGTGGCGGCTTCGGCTTCCCATTTTTGGTCGAGGTCGCCGGGGTTATGCGAGTACACATAGGACTGGGTGAAGAACGATGTGTCGTGCGAGGTCAGGGCGAGGTCTTTGGCGAGAAAAATGCAGGTATCTACGCGGGCTTCGGTTTCGCGCGAGCGGCGGGTGGAATCCTGCATGGCGCGAACAACTCCAAAGTAGCCGAGGAGGCCGAGAAGTATGATAAGAAAAAAGCCGGCGGCGAGGGTGTTTTCGAGACGCCAGGAAACCAGGCGGTCTTCACGGCGAGCGTCAATGGTCGTCATGGATAGGTCTTGCTTCTGCCGCGCCAGGCGGCCTTTCGAGAGAGTAGGGAGTTTGCGCCGTGAGCGGCCAGTTATCTTACCACAAACGGGCGGCGGCTTCCAAAAGATTTTTTTCTGTCCGGCAGTCGCGTCCCGCTTGTAGTATCGGCACGGCCCGCCGAAAAATAAGTAGACAAAAAGATACATAAATGCTTGACAACTCTATGAAACAAATGTATACTAGTTTTGCATCCGGTCGGCGGCAAACCTCAGCCCTCCCGAGCTGCCGACCGGGGCATAACCGACTGCGAAGAAAGGAAACGAGGACCATGAGTACGGCAAGTGCGTATGAGGCGCGGCGAAAAGACGGTGCATTGGCGCTGTATCCGCTGGGCGCGGGGGTGCGGGTCCGCAAGGGCGGCCTGCTGGCGGTGTCGTCGGCCACGGGGCTGGCGCAGCCGGTTTCGGACAGCGCGGGGCTGGTGTTTATCGGGGTCGCGTATGAAGGCGGCGACAACACCGGCGGGGCGGCGGGGGCGAAATCGGTGCG
Organism: Capsulimonadaceae bacterium; assembly: GCA_965246745.1. Classification (GTDB taxonomy): domain Bacteria; phylum Armatimonadota; class Armatimonadia; order Armatimonadales; family Capsulimonadaceae; genus JANXMY01. Next base: position 2,107,536 of record OZ251980.1, on the reverse strand, counting down.
GGTTTTGAAGACCGGCGTGTTCACCTATGCCAAAGCCGGAGCGTCGCAGACGGATGTGGGCAAAACGGCGCTGGCGGTGGACGATGTTTCGGTGTCCACGGCGGCGACGACGAGCAATCTGGCGTGCGGCGTGGTGGTCGGCGCTCCCGACGGCGTGTCGGTGATGATTCGGGTAGACGGAAAGGTGAGCTGAGCGATGACGGAAACAGTGAGTTTTGAGGCTCCGGCGGCATTCTCCGATGAAGAAATGCTGCATGAGCGTCCGGCCCGGCTCTTAGAGACGGGCGAGTATCCCGACAAGCAGCTTTCGCTGACCGAGAGCGATTTGGACGCGATTGTGTCTCGGTTCACGGCGGGTCTGCCGGTGAAAGTGGAGCATGTGGACTCGGCGCTGGACCCGCTGGGGCGGGTGGTGCGGGTGTGGCGCGAGGGAAACGCGCTGCTGGGGACGCTGGCGTTTCCGGGCGATCTGGCGGGCTTTCTGCGCCGGCGCGGGGCGGCGAAATTGTCGGTGGGATTGTCGCGCGAGCCGCTGGCGTTGCAGGAAGTGTCGCTGGTCTTGAAGCCGCGCGTCGCGTCGGCAGCTTTGCTCGGAGCCGCCCCCCCGCCCCACTTCTGGGGAGCCGGAGAAGACGGGAAAGATGCCGAGATTGTGCGGCTGCGGGCGGCGCTGACGGCGCGGGAGGTGGACGCGCAGATTGCGGCGCTGAAGGTGCAGGGGCGGATCGTGCCGGCGTCGGAAGGGGCGGCGCGGGCGCTTTTGGGGATGGAAGGAGAGCAAATCGTGACGATGGCGGAGGGGGCGGCGACGGTCGCGGAGGCGTTTCGGCGCTTTCTCGCCGCGCAGCCGCCGGCGGTTCGGTTCGGGGAAACAATGCCGGCCGGCGAAGTCCCGAGCAGCTTCACACACACCGAACATATGTTCTTATTAAAGCGGCTGGGGGTAGACCCGGCGCAGGTGGCGGCGCTTTTGGAGCGCGAGGGGAAAGGACAGTCCGATGCACATTGATTTGCAGTTTTTGGCGGTTCTCGGGATCGGGGCGCACTTGCTGGCGTCGCTGGCAAAGACGATTTGGAAGACCCCGCAGCGGCAGGCGCAGGTGGATGCGATTGAGCGCAAGGTGGATGCGGTGCTCGGGGCGCTGGGGCAGAAGTAGCCCCCTCCCTGGCAGGGAGGACGAAGAGTTGCTGGGTGCGGGCGGGGGGTATCCGCCCGCAATTTTGGGAGCAGAAAGGGTGAATTGACATGACCGTAGTGAAATCGGACATTCCCGAGCTGTTGACGGCGGGGCTGAAAACGGCGTTTTTTCAGACGTTCGGCGAGACCCCCGCGCAGTGGGACAAAATCGCGACCGTGGTGCCGTCGGAGCGGGACACGGAGCAGTATGCGTGGCTCGGGGCGCTGCCGGGCATGCGCGAGTTTCTCGACGAGCGGACTCCGGCGGATTTGAAGCCGTATTCGTATGCGATCAAAAACAAGACGTGGGAAAGCACGCTGTCGGTGGACCGGACGGCGCTGGAGGATGATCAGTACGGACAGATCGCGCTGCGGGTCCGGCAGATGGCTTTGGTTGCCAAGCAGCACCTGGATTCGATTGTGTTTGGGCTGCTCGGGCAGGGGTTCACGGCAGCGGGGTACGACGGCGTGCCGTTTTTCGGGGTGCATAATCAGGGCGCGGCGCAGTCGAACAAAGGCACCGAAGCGCTGTCGGCGGGGGCCTTGCAGGCAGGTATCACGGCCATGATGCGGTTCACCGACGATCAGGGGCGTCCGATGGGGATGCGGCCGTCGCTGCTGGTGATCCCGCCGGAGATGTTTTGGGAGGCCAGTCAGCTTCTTGATTCGGCATTTTATCCCGACCCGGTGGCGGTCGGCAGTCAAACGCTGGCGTCGAACACGCTGCGGGGGATGCTGACACTGCTCACGACGCCATATTTGTCGTCGCCGTCGAACTGGTTTTTGCTGGATACGGGCCGGGTGGTGCGGGCGCTGGTGCTTCAGATGCGGAAAGAGTTCGAGTTCAGCGCTTTGGAGTCCACGTCGGAAAACGGCTTTCTGCGGGATCAATTTATGTACGGGGTGCGGGCGCGATATAATGCCGGCTTCGGGGACTGGCGGGCGGCTTACGGGGCGCAGGTGGGGTAGCCGGGAGAGTCCCCCCGGCCCCCAATAATGGGGGAGCAATACGGAAAGACCGGAGGGCAGGCACGGAGACCTGCCCCTGCGTGATACTCTTGCTCCCCCATTATTGGGGGACGGGGGGGGCAATCTTTATGCAGAAGGAGAAAACAATGCCGATTTTGCCGATCACGATTGCCGATTTGAAGCCGCTGCTGGCGGTGGCGGGCACCGATACGGTGTTTGACGCCGACTTAGCTGCGCTGCTGGCGACCGTGCAGGGCGCGGTGGAATACACGCTGGACCCGGCGGTTTTGGCGGCGTCCGCCGGCGACGGCGGCCTGCGGGCGCTGCTGACACTGGGCGTCGCCGAAGCGCTGGCCGGGGAGTTTCTGCGGCGGCAGGCGCGGATGCCGGGAGCGACCGATGACTTTCATCTCGGGCCGCTGGCGGTGACGGCGTCGCGGACGGACAATCAGGCGCAGCTTGGGGAGCGGCTGGCGGCGCTGGGGATGAAGCGCTTGGAGCCGTTCCGCCGGGCGGCGAAGCGGGCGGCGGCGGACGCAGCAGGGGGCGTGCCCGACGGCTCGTCGGAAGCGCCGCTGCTGCTGCAAACGGACACCGGCGGCGGCCCGGTCTGCGGGCTGACCCGGTCGCTGTTCGGCGAGTTCGATGGGGACGATGAGGAGGGGCGGCGATGAGCGATGCGCTGGCACTGTCTCGTGCGCGGCGGGTGTCCGCGCTGTTTGCGCGGCAGGGGGAAGCATACACGCGGACCCGCGCGGGGGTCAGCGAGGAGCGCCGGGGGATTTTCGCGCCGCTGGACGCTGCCGCGACGGGCACCTATTTCGACGGCAACGAGGCGGTGGGCTTGCTGCGTCCGGCCCTGTCGCTGTATGCGGACGGCGGGGCGGACCCGCCGGCGGTGAACGACGTGTTTTACCGCGACGGGCGGCAGTGGACGGTCCGCAAGACGCAGCTTTTCCGCCTCGGAAACGCGCCGCTGCTGGCGCTGGCCCTGTGCGATTAGCCCCCCGCCCCCAATTCCGGGGGGAGCAAGAAAGGAGAAGAAAGAACGATGACACCGACACTGGCACTGGACAGGGCGCGGCAGGCGCTGGAACAAACAACGCGGGGCGGCGCGGAGGCGCTGCTGCCGCCGACGCAAAGCTATCCGTGGCATTCGGCCCCGCTGGACCCGGAAGCGCTGCGGCGGTATTTGGCGGTGTGCCTCGCGCGGGGCATCGGCTACAAGCTGGGCGCAAAAGCGGAGGCGCTGGGGGCGGAAGTGCCCGACTATGACCAAATAGACTGCTCCGGGTGGGTGCGGGCGGCGGTGGCGGCGGCGACCGGGGGGCGGACGATTTTGCCGGACGGCTCGGTCAACCAAAACGACTGGTGCGCGGCGTCGGACTTGAAGCGCTCGACCTATGCCGCGTGCCGCTTGCAGGACGGCTTGACACGAATTGCGTTTATCCGGCCTTCGCTGAAGCACGCTATCGGGCATGTGTATCTGGCGCGGAACGGGCGGACTTTGGAAAGCTGGGGCGGGCACGGACCGGGCAGCCGGCTGGTGACGACGCATGTGTTGAGCGCGGAAACGACGGATGTGTATGTACTGGCGGTGCGCTTATGAAATGGCAAAATATCAGATTACAAAATCTTGTAAAAGCATTCGCAAAGGACAAAACGCTTGGCGAAACGGCTCCCGCAAATGGGATTTCGCTGCTCGGGGCGCTGTCGGAAACGGCTTTGCCCGACAGCGGCCTGCCGGGCGGCAGCCGGACTTTTCACCGAATGCTGGCCGACCCGCAGGTCAAGGCGTGCTTGTCCACCAAGAAGTTTGCGGCGCTGTCGCAGACCTGGGAGGTGCACCCGGCATCGCCGTCGCCCGAAGACCGGCAGATCGCCGATTTTGTGCGCTCGGCGCTTGCCAATGTGCGCGGCAGCGTCCTGGACACGCTGTACGATGTTTTGGACGCCCTGGCGCTCGGCGTTTCGCTGGTGGAGATCAACTACGCGCTGATTGAGTCCGGCCCGGACGCCGGGCGGATCGGGCTGGCAAGCCTCAAAAGCAAGGACCCGAGCGGGTTTTTGTTTGAGACCGATGCGTTCGCCAATGTGACGGCTTTGCGCGGGGTCGGCGGCGAAAGCTATCCGCCCGAGAAGTTCCTGCGCTACGCCTGGCTGCCGCTGTACGAGAGTCCCCTCGGGCAGAGCGATCTGCTGGCGGCGTACAAGCCCTGGCAGGTCAAGCAGCAGCTACTCAAATGGTGGGCCAAGTACCTGGAAAAGTTCGGCCTGCCGACGGTGCTGGGGACGTATGACCCGGCGCGGGGCTACGGCACGGAGCAGCAGCGGGAGCTTTTGGCGATTGTGGCGCAGGTCCACAACGAAAGCGCGGTCGTGCTGCCGTCGGACATGCACCTCGGGCTTCTCGAAACCGCACGCGCCCAATCCGCAGGCTTTGCCGATGCGATTGAGTATCTCGACCGGGCGATTGCCAAAAGCATTCTCGGGCAGACGCTGACGACCGACAGCACGCCGAACGGCTCGAGCCATGCGCTCGGCGCGGTGCATCAGGACGTGCTCGGGTTTTACGTCGCCAAGCTGAAGCGGGATTTGGAAGAAAGCGTCATCGGCGCACAGCTCATCGCCCCGCTGGTCGCGTATAACTTCGGCCCGTCGGCGGCGCGTCCGGCATTCGCGCTCGGTAGTCCCGACGCAGGGCAGATGGCGGCGAGCAGCACGCTGATTGCGGACCTGGTAGCGGGGAAGGTGATCGCGCCGACTGAGCCGTGGATACGCGGGTATCTGGGGCTGCCGGCGGCGGCAGGTTAGGCGCATCGAACGGCAGGGGCAAGCTCTGTCCCTGCCATTTTTTTCTCGGCGGCGCGAGGCAAGCGAGCGAGGCAAGCGAGCGAGGCAAGCGAGCGAGGCAAGCGAGCGAGGCAAGCGAGCACGGGCGCGAGGGAAATGAGCGAGGGAATAAATTCCTCTCGCTGAATTGCATCCTTCGGATGTAGGATTAGCACACGGTTAGTCTTATTCTTTCGTCCGAAGGACGCTATTCAGCGAGAGGAATTTATTCCCTCGCTCGCTTGCCTCGCGCCCGTGCTCGCTTAATTCGATGACAGCAGTATGACCTCACCGGCTTGCGCGGCGGCGACGAAGAAGTCGCGGACTTCCTCAAACACCTCAATCAGCACTTCGACATCCCCATTACTCAAACGGCTGCCCCGTGGCAGGCTGTGATAACTGTAAAGATATTCTGCGCCATACTGTGTCTGGCTTCGGCGGCGCAAATCATCCAGCGTCATTTCTGTCAGCGCATTCGCGGCGTCGCCGACCTCTTCAGGTGTCAGCGAGCGCACCATGCCATACGTCGCTTCCCACTTTGTCGGTGTGCCGCCCAAAACGATATTGCCGAGCGGCGGCGGAACTGTCGTCGAGTCCATTTCAGCTTTGCCGGTCAAGAGAAAATGGAGACCGTTCCAGAACTTTCCGATGTCCAGATAGCGTCCGCTTTTCGCGGCGGCATCGAAATCGAATTCCTCGCCGATGTTATCCTCGAAGTCATCGTCCATCTCATCGAGGTTGAACAGATTGGCAGCGGCAGCCGCAAGCGGGTCATCCAAGCATTTCTGAAACTCGGCCGGTGTCATACGCTGATAGCTGGCGGTAATGCTCATGTGGCTTCTCCCGGCATCAGTTCTACAGCAGCCGGCCCGTGACTTCGGCCCAGCGGGCGGTGTCGAAGCGGAACTGCCAGGCGAAGGGGCGGCCTTTGCGGTCGTAGTAGACGGCCATCGCCGACCCGGCGACCTGACGCGGCTCAGCCCCGAGCAGCTCGCCGGCCAGCGCCGCCGTATGGACATACGCGACCGCGTGCTTGCCGCTCATGCGCCACGCACGTCCGGCGGCTCCGGCGAAGTAGGCCGAGGGCGTCTCAGCCACGACTTTCGGCGCGGGCGCTTGGGTTTTAGGCGCTTGGGTTTTAGGCGCTTGAGTTTTAGTCGCTTGGGGTTTGGGTGTCGGCGTTTTGGCGGCGGGTGCGGATGTCTTAGGCATGGTCGGGGTCTCACTTCTCTGGGCAGTGTCTTTTTTTCGGGTCTGTGTCTTCGCGCCATTATAGCAAACAAATGTTTGCCCTGTCAAGAGCAGGCCCGGACGATTTTCCTGAGACCTCACGGCAAGCGCAGGGTGACGGTCAGCGGGCCGGCGGCTTCCGGGAAGAAAACCTCGGTTTCGGCCCGGCGGTTCCCCGACCGCGCGGTAACGGTGTACCCGCCGTAAAAGACGCGCGATGTCAGCCGGCCGTGCCCGTCGGCGGCTCCGGCCGTGTGGGTCCACCAGGTGTGATGGACAAGGCCGAGCAGGCGCGTGTACGCCGGCTTCGGGGTCAGGTCCCGGCGCAGCAGGCCGGCGGGTGCGCCGAGCCACGCGCCCCGGTCGCTGAAGTCCCACCAGGTGACGGCGCGGACCGACGGGTGGCTGAACAGGACGGTGTAAAACTGGGCGACGTAATCCGCCTGTTCGGCTTCGCCGGCCGGGGTGCTGTTCCAGTCGGCCGCATCCGGGCCGCTGTAGTCAATGGGCCGCTGCGGGCCGCTCAGAACCGTGGTTTCGGTGAAGTGAATGGGCTTGCCGAACGGCGAAAAGCGCTGGCAGACGGTCCAGACTTTCGGCAGCGGCCACCGGCCGGCGTGCATGTGGGATTGAAGTCCAACGGCATCGGGCAGGCGGCGGTCGCGCTGCATTTGGGACAGCAGGGCGAAATTGGCGTCGCCGGTGTCGTAATCGTTGTACAAAAACGTTTCGGTCCGGCCTTTGCCGGCGCTTCGCGCCCAGCCGAGCGCGGTTTCGACCACGCGGGCCGGCCCGTCCCGCTTGACCCATTCGCTTTCGCCGTTGGGCGGGGTCTGCGCGAGAGCGCCGCCGGCTTCGTTGAGCACGTCCCAGTAATGGATGGCGCTGTAGCGGGGCACGAGGTCGGCGACGCGGGCATGGAGCAGCGGCACGGCGGCCTCGGCGGTTTTGGGTGCCCAGTCCGGCCAGACTTCGTGCCAGACCAGCGGGTGCCCTTTCGGCGTGATATGGTGCACGGTGCACCAGTCGGCCATCGCTTGCAGCCGGGCGTACTCGGGCCTGCTCGGAGCCGGCTCAAACGACCCCCAGTAAAACGGCAGCGTGGCGTAGTTGAACAGCGCCGCGAACCGCGCTTGGTACGCTTTCTGGTCCGGCGACAGGTCGGCAGGGTCGTAGCCGAAGACGTTGCAGCCGAACAAAAACGCGTGCCGAGTCTGGGTAATCTGCACCTGTGCGCCGGGCACGGCCCGGCCGCCGCGTCCAATCACCCGCACGGTGAGTGTTCCCATGCGGTATTTTTCAATGCGGCGTTGGATCGCCGTCGGGGTCAGCGCCGCAGCAGCCGCCGCTTCCGCCGGGTCGGGACCGAGATCGGCCAGCCGAATGTTTCGCAGCTCAATGGTTCCGGCCTGCTGCCCGGCTTGGAAATGAGCGCTGAGGCCGTCGGGGCCATAGCCGGGCGCGGTGCCGTGCAGCACAAACGACTGCCATTCGGGGCGCAGGGCGAGGTACTGCTCCAGGGCCGCCGGGTACGGCGGGCCGTTTTTTTCGACAGCGACCCGCAGCGGGTTTTTGGTCGCCGAGCGGGCTTCAAACCGCAGCTCCATTTGATGTCCGGCGGGCACGGCGGCGGGAATGCCGCGAATGATTTGGATGGCATAAAACGGGTCCGCCGGCGTCGTCACTGTCAGTGTCGCCGCCCCGCCGTCCGGCGCTTGGTCCAGCCGGGCATCGCCGGGGCGCGGCGCGGCAAGCTGCCAGCCACCGGGTGCCAGGAGGCCGGGCGGCGCGGCCCCGGCCGGCAGGGCGGCGAGCAGGAGCAGAAAGAGAATGGAAGCAAGGCGGCGCGGCAGCAGCATGGAAGTGTTCTCCGGGTATTTGGGTGTCAAAACCATGCTATGATTGGCGCGGTTCTGACGGGATGCCCCTGACAGCAGCATGCGTGCATTATACAGCATTGCCGCCCGAAAACACAAAAACGCCCTGCCGATTTCGGCAGGGCGTTTTGCGTGATTTGTTAATCGCGGTCGCCGTCGCGGTGCCACTGAGACTGATTGCCTCGCTGCCACTGAGATTGGTTGTTGTTGTTCCGGCTGCGGTTGTTATTGTTCCGGCCCCGGCCGTCGCGGTCGCAGTTGTCCCGGTCATAGCCATCGCGATTGTAACCGTCGCGATTGTAACCGCTGTTGTTGTAGCCATCGCGGTTCCAGCCATTGCTGTTGTCGCCGTTGTCGTAATTTCGGTTGTCGTAGTTCCGATTGTCGTAATTTCGGTTATTGCCGCCGTTGTTATTGTAATGGTAATAACGCCGGTCGTTGTTCTGCGACTGGTTGTGCCGGTCCTTTTCGTACTGGCTGCCCGCGAGGCCCGCGCCGGCGGCCCCGAGCACGGTGGCCGTGTTGTTGTGGTTCAGCACCCCGTACAGCGCGACCGCCGCGCCGCCGATGGCCAGGTTCCGCATGGTGTTTTTATCGCTCTGCCCATCCGCCATCGCGGGGGCGACGGATGCGCCGGCGAGGGCGGCAAGCAGTCCGAGCGTGGTCAATTTGTGTGTCAGTGTCATGGAAAAACAGCCTTTCTTGGTCTTTCTTGTTCGGCTAGGTTTATCGGCTTGTTTGTCTGCTGTTTCCGTTGACGGCGGCGAATTACGAATTGTTCCAGGACTTACCGTGTCTGCGTTGTTTTCGCGAGGCCGCGCGGGCTGTCGGGGTCGAGGCCCTTGAGAAGACACAGCCAGTAGGTGAAAAGCTGACCGGCGACGGCGTAGACGAGCGGGCTGGCCCATTCGGCGACCGCGCCGGGGATACGGACGGCGGTTTCGCTGCCGGCGAGAAAGGCGGCGTCGTGGGCGAAGCAGATCAAGGCCGGGTGCTGGGCGCGGAGCTTTTCGGCCAGTTGAACCATCGGGGCGAACGCTTTGCCGTCGGGCGCAAACAACAGGCACGGATAGCCCGAAACGACCTGGGCAATCGCGCCGTGCTGGAAGCTGGCGGCGGAGTATGCCTGGGCGGACACGCCGCAGGTCTGGGTCAGCTTCAAGGCAAGGTCGGCGGCGGTGGCATGAGCGTAGCCCCGGCCTAAAATGACGCAGCCGGATAAATCCGCGTACTTTTCGACCAGGTGATGCACGGCGTCGTCAAGCTCCAAAGCCTGCTGCATCGAATGGACCGCCCGGCGCAGGTGCTCCAGCCGCTCAGGATGGGTGTCGTCGAGCGCAATGGACAGCAGCGCGAGCAGCGCCAGGGTGCCGGTGTAGGTTTTGGTCGCCGCGATGCCGATCTCCTCGCCTGCGCCGATGTACAGAGGATACTCGGCGGTGCCGGCCAGCTCCGACGCGTCGCTGCTCGTGATGGAGGCGGTCAGCGCCCCGGACTCCCGCGCCCGGCGGACCACTTCAATCACATCCGGGGCCGCGCCGGACTGCGAAATGCCGAGCACCAGGGCGTTGGGGCCGAAGCGGGGCACGACATCGTAGAGCGTGAACACCGACGGCGCGGCGAGCGCCACCGGCAGGCCGTGCTGGATTTCCAGCAGGTATTTGCCGTACAGCGCGGCGTTTTCGGAGGTCCCCCGCGCGGCGACATAAACGTAGGCGATCTGCCGGCGGCGGATTTCGGCGGCCAGCGCTTCGGCGCGGGGGAATTCGTCCTGCATGATCCGGCGCACCACGTCCGGCTGCTGCCGTATCTCGTCGAGCATGTAGGTCATAAGCGGCTCCTGAGTGCGGACAGCAGCTCCAGCGGGGCGGGCCGGCCGTCAAAGACAATCCCGAGCGGCACATGCGGCTTGGGCGTCCCGTGAAAGTCCGAGCCGCCGGTGACAAGCAGGCCCTGCTCGCGGGCCAGGCGCAGAAAAAACTCGGTGTCGGCGGGCGAATGCTGCGAATACAGCGCTTCCAGGCCGTCCAAGCCCGCCTCGGCAGCCAGCGAGTTCACCCGCGCGGCCAGCGCCGTTTTGGACAAGGGCACCAAGCCCGGATGCGCCATCACCGCGACGCCCCCGGCGTCGTGCAGCAGCGCAATCGCGTCGGCGGGCGTCAAAACGTCTTTGGCCTGATACAGCGGCCGGCCCGACGCCAGGTATTTATCGAACGCTTCTTGAGTTGACCCGACCACGCCTTTGGCGATCAGCGCCTGCGCGAAATGGGGCCGGGCGATCACTTCGGCCTCTTCGCCGCCTTCGGCGTGCTTTTTGGCCGCATTGCGGACATCGTCCATTGTCACCGGCAGGCCGAGCGCGGCCATCTTTTCGGCCATCTGCGTGTTTCGGGCCGCCCGGCTGCGGCGCAGCGCGACCAGTTTTTCGGCAAGCGCCGGATGGCCGGGATCGAAGCCGTATCCTAAGAGGTGAAACCGCCCGCCGCCGTCCTCCACCGATAGCTCGACGCCGGGCAAAAACTCCACTCCCCGCCGCGCCGCTTCGGCGGCCGCTTCGGCCAGCCCGCCGAGCGTGTCATGGTCGGTCACGGCCAGCGCGGCCAGCCCGATCTCGTGTGCGTGCTGCACCAGGGCCGCCGGGGCCAGGCTGCCGTCGGATGCGGTGGTGTGCGTGTGCAGGTCAATTCCGGGCGCTGTGTCCATACTCAGATTATGACGTGTTCGGCGGGGGAAGTCAAGAAAGCCTACTCCCACCCAATCCGCAGCGAGTAGCTGTCGGGCCGGCGATACGCCCGGCGGCGGGCGGGGGGCTGGGCGGCAAGCCAGTTGGCAAAGCGGGTCGGGACCAGAACACGGACGACGTTTCTGCCGCCGCGATGCTCCGGCAGCGCCGTCCAGCCGGGCCTGCCGCCGCCCCCGCTGATGGGGCCGTAGGGGTTCGGCAGGGGCGGGTCGCCGGGGCGGCTGAAGGCGGCGAGGTCCGGCGGCAGCGCGGCCCGGTCGGTGGGCAGGCGGCAGAACGCCCGCAGGGTCAGGGGGGAAACGCGCGAGAAGTCGCGCGTGCCCGTGTCGAACAGCAGGTAATCGGCGTGGGTGTGCACGCCGAGAACGCCGAGCACGACCGACGATGCGCGGGGAATGGTCACAGTCTGCGGCGAGGCGGCGCAGGCCGCCTCGAAAAGCGCCGCGCAGAGCGGCAAGCATAAGATCAGGGCGGCGTGTTTGCCCGCCCGAGCGACGCGGGGATACTGAGGCGTATTCCCACATCTCCTCCGCAGAAAGTCAATTTTCATGGCGACCGAACTTGATTCCCATTTACAAGACCCAGCGCAAACTGCCGACCGGCAGTTTGTGCTGCAAAAAGTCCAGCCGGCGCTGCTTGGGCTGATGGACGGCTCCGTTTCGACCCTGGCCCCGATTTTTGCCGCCGCCGGGCTGACCCACAGCTCCCACAGCGCGTTTTTTGTCGGCCTGGCGGCGTCGGTCGGGGCAGGCATCAGCATGGGGCTGGCCGAAGCGCTGTCCGACGACGGCGAGGTCAGCGGGCGCGGCAAGCCGCTGCTGCGGGGCGCGATCACCGCCATCGCGACAACCGTGGGCGGCATGCTTCACACGCTGCCGTTTTTGATTGCGGCGCTCAGCCTCGCCCTGCACCTGGCCTACGGCGTGGTGGTGGTTGAGCTGCTGCTGATTGCATTTATCCGCTACCGATTTATGAACAGCCCGCTGGCGCAGACTGTCGGGCAGGTCATTGTCGGCGGCGGCATCGTCTTCGGCATCGGCCTGTGGCTCGGACGCATCGGCGCGGGATAACCCCCAAAGATGCTGTTTAGCTGTCGCGCAGAAACATCTCCGTCACCCAAAAGCGGCCGCCGGGATCGCGGTACAAGCCGACCCCGACTTTGGTGAAGCGCGGCTCGAGGATGTTTTCGCGATGGCTGGCGCTTGCCATCAAGCTGCGGTGGGCGTAGCTCACCCCGTAGAAGTCGCTGGTGACGCTGGCGTAGAAGATGTTTTCCCCGACCAGCGCCCGCGCCGGGCGGTCTGCGCCGTCGGCATGCAGCTCGTCGAGGTAGCGGTCTACGGGGGTTTCGTCGCCGTGGGTCGGCGAGCGGTGGGCGAAGTAGTTCAAGCGGCACATTTCCTGGGAATGGGCGCGGGCGGCTTCGTTCAGCACCGGGTCCGGCAGAAGCGGCTCCAAGCCGCGAGCGGTGCGCTCGGTGTTGATGGCGCGGACGAGGTCCTGCTCCTCGCGGGCGGCTTCCTGCTCGGGGTCAAGGGTCAGCGTGGGGGTCAAAGGAATCAGCGACCGGGAACGCCGGGCGGGCAGAGTGGTCGTGCCGAACGACGGGATCGGCGGAATGGTGATGGTGAAAGGCAAAGAAACCGCAGACGAGCGGCGGACGGTGCGGGCCGAAACAGGAGCGGGAGCCGGCAGGGTCGTCGCGAGAAACAGCGGAGTCAGCATAAATGTTTGGTGCCTTTCGGGATACGGTTGGAAATCGGCGCACGCACAGCCGGCGGCCGTGACGAGCGCCGCCCTTGATTATGACCGAAACAGGCCGCAGTTGAAACACAGCCGAAACGAACAGCCCGCTATTCTCGCTGCAAATCGCGCCCGGAGTCCACCCCGAGGTACAGCACGCGGTGGCGCTGCTGCGCGTCGGCCCACGACTCCGGAAACGGCTCCTGCTCCAAGACCACGGCGTCAATCGCCGCCCGGACCTGCCGGGCGCAGGTGTTCGGGCCGACCCGCCCGACCCCGGTGCCGAGGCCGGGGAACGCCACACTGCCGACAAAGTCCGAGATTTTCTCGCCGGCATAGGTCCCGGCGGCAAATGTTCCGTGCTTGACTAAACGCAGAGCGGCGCGGGCGGCTAAATAAGGATTGACGCTGTGCTGCAAGATCATGGGAACGCGCATGGTCGGCGCGGCGATCAAAAACGGCAGGCGCGGATCGCCGGTTTCGACACTTTCCGCCGCCCCAACCAATAATTCGCCGTGATGCTTTTCCTGAATAAGCGCTTGCAGCTTCTCCTGCACCCCCCAGCCGAAGTGAAGCGAATACAGCAGGTCAATCCCGCCGTCCATGAAGCCGTAAGAGTTCGCCGGGCTGACTACGGCGTCGGCGGACACATCGAAAATCGAGCCGCGATGCACAGAAACAAACGGCAGGTCCCCGCAAAACCGTTCCCAAGCGTCCGCCAAAGCGTCATCTACGGAGGTGAGTATGATGTTCATTAAATTATCTGCCGCTTTCACTGTGAAGCGTTGCCGCCGGTCTCTGCCGGCTTTCACCCCGCTCTATCAGCCATTGTATGTATTCGTCTATCTTTTGACCGCTGCGGGCGGCTTCTTCGCGGAGATGATGCTCCACATCGGGCGGCAGTTCAATCATGGGATGCTCCTTCCGAAACGGCGTCAATCGCAGCGAGGGCCTGGGCGATGACGCCGGCCTTGACATAAAAGCGGCCTCGGCCTGCCAAATCCTGCAAGGCGACACGCGCCGTTTCCTTTGTTGTCCGTCCTTGTTGGACAGCTTCAATAATGAGGCCCACCGAGCCTTTAACCGATAGCGATAAATCGCGGCAAGCGCGGCGGCCCCGGATTTCGTCGCAGAGGATCAAAACTTCGTCCGCCGACAAAGTCAGCGCGTAAGCGAGCGCGGCTTTCTCGCCCGAGTCGAGCTTTCGGCTTGCGAGGCTTGCCGGAACGTCGGCAGGTGTCGGGACACGCCTCAGCCGAGGGTCGCGGATCGCTTCGGGGGCATAAGAGACGATCTCGCGCCATACCGATTCCACCACAAAGACCGGCTGCGGGGGCAAGGCCCATTCCAGAGCGTCTACCCAGAACAAATGCAGCAGCGGCCCGGTATCGGCGATAACAATCATCGTTTACCTCGCCGCCGAAGTGTTTGTGCGATTTCGATTTGCATTTCTTCTTCGGTCCATTCTTCGTCTTCCAGGGGCGGCAGCGGATAGGCCGCGCTTTCCAGGCTGTCCAGAAGGACGCGCACGGACTGGCCTTCCGAAAGGGGAACGCCGGGGGGCAGCTTGATCTGCCCCTGCTCGACAATGCCGATGACTTCTACCATAAGTATTCTCCTGTAGGTGGCGTTATGAGGCTTTCTCTAGTTTGGCAAAGCCTAAATCGAGCTTCTTCATGCCGGCGGCTCCCATGAACTGGACTTTAACGACCGTGGGGCTGTCGAAGCCGACGACGAAGCCGGTGCCGAAGGCGGCGTGGTGGACTTTCTCGCCGAGGGCAAACGGCATCGCTTGGGGGTTCGGCGCGGCGGCGGCTTTGCGGGCGGAGTCGCGGCTGAGGTCGTCCCAGCGGGGCGCAGTCACCGACTCGGGCCGGCGGCTGCCTTCTTTGAGAGTCGGCGTGTAGTCTTCAATCGCGCCCCGGCGGGACGATTTCGCGAGGAACAGCTCCATCGGGATTTCGGACACGAACCGCGAAACGGGGTTTCGCTGCGTGTTGCCGAAGATCATCCGCGACCCGGCATAGGACATAAACAGCTCTTCTTTGGCGCGGGTGATGCCGACATAGCACAAGCGCCGCTCTTCTTCGAGTTCGGTCTGGCTGCTCATGGCCCGGAAGTGCGGAAAGATGCCTTCTTCGAGTCCCGTTAAAAAGACGACCGGGAACTCCAAGCCTTTGGCGGCATGCAAAGTCATCATCGTGACCGAGTTCGCCGTGTCTTCGAGTGAGTCAATATCCGAGACGAGCGAGACGTTTTCCAGAAACGCCGACAGGGACGGGTTGCCGTCCTCGCCCGATTGCTGCTGCTCGAACTCTTTGGCGACCGACAAAAGCTCGCCGACATTTTCCACCCGCGACTCGGCCTCGGGCGTCCGGTCTTTTTTGAGGTCTTCCAAATAGCCCGTTGTGTCGAGAATGTTCTGGATTAAAGCGGACACACTCTGCGTGTCGCGCTTGGCCGTGAGATACTCGACGATTTTGACAAACGCATGGATCGAGTTCTTGGCCCGCGCGGGCAGGTCAATCTCGTGCGCCCGGCGGCAGGCGTCCCAGAACGAGATTTCCTTCTTCGCAGCAAACGCATCCACTTTGTTCACCGTGGTCGAGCCGATGGCCCGCGCGGGGACATTGATGATCCGGCGCATAGACAACCCGTCATACGGGTTCATCAGCACCCGCAGGTAGGCGATCAAATCTTTGATCTCGCGCCGCTCGTAGAACCGCACCCCGCCGACAATCTTGTAGGGGATACGGTAATTGATAAACTGCTCTTCCAGGGCGCGGCTTTGGGAGTTAGCCCGGTACAGCACGGCGAAGTCTTTGTAGTTCCGGTCGCCGGTGATGGTCCCTTCCCGGACGACATTCACCACGGCGACGGCTTCTTCCACTTCGTTCGGCGCTTCCACCAGGGCGATGCTTTCGCCTTCCAGGTTTTCGGTCCACAGCCGCTTGTCCGCCCGCCCCCGGTTGTTGCGGACGACATGGTAGGCGGCGTCGAGAATGGTCCGCGTCGAGCGGTAGTTCTGTTCCAGCTTGATAATGGTGGCGTCGGGGAAGTCGCGCTCAAAGTTCAGGATAATCTGGACATTCGCGCCCCGGAACGCATAAATGGAATTGTGCACGACAATCCCGCCCGCGACATAATTGCGAAGATTGGCAACGGAGAGGTCGTAGGTCTTGCCGGTGTATCCTTCATCGGTGATGGACGTGATTTGGTGATCTACGACTCGTCCGTTTAAGTGAATATATGCCGATCCGGTAAACCTATGTTCATGCGTACCAATAGGTACGCCTACAACGACGGGTACTTTATGCCACTTGGTCAATAATTCGGAAGGCTGCGCTAGATGTACTCCCTCTGCAATCTGGGCAGTCATTTCAACGCGGGATAAGCCTAGCTGACTTTGCATCTTTTTTGCGAAGTACCAGGCATCATCGTAGTGATTAAACGCAGCTTGATGGCTATCACAATCGTCTTTATCTTCCACTTCTGCGGTGACGCGAAAATGCCCACGTTCAGGCATAAACATAGCGAAGTGAGCAGATTTTAGTAAATACAGCCCTCCATTTCTGTACCTGCTATCCCCGTACCTGTCGATAGGCTTCTGTAGTCCCAGGCTTTGCCATACATCAAGGGGAGCATCTTTATCAGGACGGCCGAACATGACATGGTTGGGGGTGACGCGCACAGTTGCGCCCTGTTGCGTCGTGATGTTGCGGACCGGCCCGGCGTAGTCATTCACTATGACTTTCTCGACTTGAACCGGGGCGAGGTGTGGGCCTCCGCAGGCGGCGAGGACCGTATCGCCTTCTTTGATCTGCTCGACGGGGACGTAGCCGGTGGGGGTCAAGATGGGTGTGCCTTCAACGACACACTGGTCGTCGTCGCCGACGACGCAGATGTTTTTGTGCTTGCCGCTGAACAACGTCAGCAGTTGATACTGGCTGTCGTTCACGTCCTGGAACTCGTCGCAGTGGACATACTGGAAGCGGTTCTGGTAATGCTCGCGGGCCTTTTCGGACTCCCGCAAAAGCTGGACCGTCTTCATAATCAGGTCGTCGAAGTCCAAAGCGTTGGAGAGGGTCATCTTCTGCTGATAGAGCTGATACGCCCGCCCGACGGCCCGCTCATACGGGGACGCGCTAAAGTCGTTCAGGATGTCGTCGGGCGTTTGCAGGGTTTCTTTGGCTTTGGAGATCGCCGACAGCACGGCGCGGGGGGCGTACTGCTTGTCGTCCAAACTCAGCTCGCGGACGGCTTCTTTGACGAGGCTAATCTGGTCGCCGTCGTCGTAGATCACGAAGTTTTTGTCCAAGCCGATCATAGAGCCGCGCTCGCGGAGGCAGCGGGCGCAGAGGGAATGGAACGTCCCGGCCCACAGCTCGCGCATGGCGAGGTCGCCGACTAAATTCGCAATCCGTTCCTTCATCTCGGCGGCGGCTTTGTTGGTGAACGTGACGGCAAGGATATTGTACGGGCGGACGTAGCGCTCTTGGATGAGATAGGCGATGCGCTTGGTCAAAGCGTTGGTCTTGCCGGACCCGGCCCCGGCGAAAATCAGCACCGGGCCGGAGTCGTGCAGAACCGCCTGCTGCTGCGGTTCGTTCAAGCTGGCGAGAAGGGGCGAAACGCGGTGGTTCGGAGTCTCAGGAGTCATGGCAGGATTATACCCGGCCCGAGTGCAGGCCGGTTGCGGGCAGTATCCAGGAAGTCAGGGATGCGGGATGCCCCGGCATTGGCGGCCCGGCATTGGCGGCCCCGGCATTGGCGGCCCGGCGTTGGTGCCCCGGCATTGGCGGCCCGGCGTTGGCGGCCCGGCGTTGGTGCCCCGGCATAAATGCCGAGGCTGGGATCAACCAGCGTCGCGGCGACGCAAGAGCAAATACGCAAGAGGAAATCTGCCGGACGAGCGCTTCCCAATTCCCGTGTCGCTTCGACACTGGTTTGTTCCAGCCTCGGCATTTATGCCGGGGCACCAATGCCGGGCCGCCAATGCTGGGGCATATCTTCCCATTTGGCGCGTGGAATACCGACGGCGAAGCCGGCGGCGGGAACACGCGGCGAGACGCGCTCGTCTTTAAGAGCAGCATTACAAGTGAGGAAAGACAGATGAAGACAGAGATTTTGATGACTGCCGCTTTGATGGCGGCGCTGGCCGGACCCGCCGGGGCGCAGACGCCGGCGACGCTGAATTTGGGGGGCTACGATGTGCTCTGCCTGCGCGGAGCCGCCGGGGGCCTGACCCCGGCGCAGCGGGTGGACGTAATTTTAAGCCGCGTGACGCCCCTGCTTGGCAGCCCGAAGATTTTGCCGTCGGATGTGGTTGTCTACCTGCCGCCCGCCAATAGCCGGGTCAATCGCTCCCCGGTGATCTACGCCCTGGGGCGGCGCATCGTGACGGTGGACCCGGCGACAGTGAACGCGAGCGGGCTGGTCCAAACCCCCATTCAGGCGGCGACGCTCTGGGCGCGGCGGTTGCAGCAGGTCCTGCCGCGCGTCAACTGGCGGCCGTCCAATGCCCCCGACACGAAAGTGCCCGCGAACCCGCCGCTGACGATCACGCCGGATTTCGCCCAAGTCGGCGGGCAGACCGCCTTTGTGACGCTGCGCGGCAAAACGGTTCTCGCGCTGCGCGGGCCGCAGACCGGCGGCCTGACCGCCGCCGAGCGCGGCGACCTGCTGACCGCCCGCTTGGAGCGGCTGGCGTCGCTGCCGGCGGCGGCGGCCCCGGATGCAGTGCAGGTGACCCTTCCGGCCGTGTCCGGCACAGCCGCGACGCTGTCGCTGGCCGGGACCCCGCTGCTGTCGGTGACCGCAGCGGACGCAAAGGCCGCCGGTGTTCTCCTGCCGGGCACCCTCGCGCAGTCGTGGGCCAAAAACCTGCGCCTCGCGCTGGCGTCGTCAGCCCCGGTTCTGCCTGCCGTGCCTCTCGGCGGGCCGCCCGCAGCCGAGGGCGCAACAAGCGTTGCGCCGTGAACAATGAACCCAGTAACGAGAGCGTGTTGATGGTAAGTAACGAGGGCGTGAACGCCCTCGCTGGGGAGCGCAGACGCTAAGGTCCCGCCTGCGCGGGACAAGAGTAAGATTAGGATAGAAATTACATCTTCCGCCACGCAGGTGGCGGCTTGGCGCTTCGCCCCCCAGCGAGGGCGTTCACGCCCTCGTTACTTGCCGTCTATACGCCCTCGCAATCATCACGCGCTCATTCTGCCGGCCCACTCCTCAGCCGGCAGGCCGTACAAAACCAGGTCTTCAAAGCCATCGTTTTTGCGGACATGCCGGCGCAGCAGACCTTCCGGGGTCATGCCCAGCTTCTGCATCACCCGGCCCGACGCCGGGTTGCGGGCGAAGTGCGACGCCGTGATCTTGCTGAGGCCCATTGCCGTGAAGCCGTAGTGTATCAACTCCCCCGCCGCCTCAGTCATATAGCCCTGGTTCCAGTGGGGAGTGCCCAGCCAGTAAGCGATCTCGGCGCGGCTGTGTTTCGGCGTCACCGCAAGGCTGACGACCCCGAGGAGGTTTCCGGCGTCTTGATCCGTGACGGCGTAAGTCAGCAACGTGCCGGAAGCGAGATGCTCCGGCAGGCTGCCGATCCACTGCTCCGCCATGCCGTCTTCGTAGGGATACGGCACACCCAGCGTCGTATCCGCCACTTCCCGTGCTCCGGCGAGACGCTGAACATCAGCGGCATCGGACAGCGCAAACGGGCGCAGCACGAGGCGTTCGGTTTGAAGGAGGGGCTGCTGCATCTGTCTACCCGAGCGCCCTCAAATTGTCCGGGTTCAGCGGCAGCAGGTCGCTCAAGACAAACAAGCCGTCTTTTCGGATGAGCACGTCGTCAAAGTAAATCTCGCCGCCGCCGAACTCCGGGCGCTGGATAAAGACCATGTCCCAATGGACGACCGAGCGGTTGCCGTTGAAGGCTTCGTCATACGCGCCGCCGGGGGTGAAGTGGAACGACCCGGCGATCTTCTCGTCGAACAAAATGTCTTTCATCGGCTGCATCACATACGGGTTGAAGCCGAGCGAGAACTCGCCGATATACCGCGCTCCCTCATCGCTGTCTAAAATGGCGTTCAGGGCGTCCGATGTGCCGCCGCTTGACACGGCATTGACGATTTTGCCGTTCTCAAATTTAAGCGTGACTCCCTCAAAGATCGTGCCCTGGTAGATAGTCGCCGTGTTGAACGCAATCGTGCCGCTGACCGAATCGCGCACCGGGGCGGTGAAAATCTCGCCGTCGGGAATGTTCGCCCGGCCTGTGCAGGGAATGGTCGGGATGTCTTTGATTGAGAACGTCAACTCGGTGCCCGGCCCGGTCAGGCGCACGCGGTCGGTGCGGTCCATCAGGGCTTTCAGGGGGGCGATCACGGCGTCCATTTTGGAATAATCGAACGTGCAGACATCGAAGTAGAAGTCTTCAAACGCTTCGGTGCTCATGCCCGCCATTTGGGCCATTGCGGGGGTCGGCCAGCGCAGGACGACCCATTTGGTATGGGGAACGCGGGTCATCGAATGGACCGGGTTCCACCAAAGGCTTCGGTAGAGCTTCATGCGCGGGTCGGGGACATCCGACAATTCCGCGCTGTTGTCCGCGCCGCGCAGGCCGATGTACGCATCCATCCCGGCCATCCGCGCTTGTTCCCATTCTCCGGTCAGCCGCATCTGCTCTTCGGTGGCGTTTCGGTACAGCGCCCGCAGGACTTTGCTGCGCTTGACGGAAACAAACGGCAGGCCGCCGGCGTCGGCGATTTTTTCCACCAGCGCCGTGACGACATCATCGGGGGCGTCATAGGCTTCCACCAGCACTTTTTCGCCGGGCCGGACACGGGTGGAATGGCCGATCAAAATGTCGGCAAGTTTTTGGACGCGCGGGTCTTTCATGAAATCAGTGTCCTTGGAAAGTTAATTTGGGACAGTATACCCCGCAGAGGCCGCCGGGATATGGGTATACTGCGGCAGAACCGCATTAGAAAGAACACCCTATGCCTGATTATGAGCACACGCTGACGATTGACGCGTCGCCTGACGCCGTGTTTGAATTTGTGTCGGACATCCAAAACCTGCCGAAGTACCTGCCGACCACTCATGCCGCCGAAGCCGAGCCGGGCGGGCGGGTTCGGGTGCAGGGCGAGGCGGGCGGCCATGCTTACGACTCCGACGGCTATTTTCGCCTGGACCGGCCCAATCACCGGATGGAATGGGGGTCCGACGGCGAAAACCGCTACCTGGGCTGGCTGGAAATTGACGGGGCCGGCGATGAGTGCGAAGTGACGGTGCATTTGACCTTTCAGCCGAAGCCCGAGCAGTCGGAGCGCCTGGAAGAGCAGACGGGCGACCGGGACAAGACCATCACCGAGGGGCTGATGGCCTCGCTTCAGTCCATCAAGAACTATGCCGAAGGCCGAGGCGGCAAAGTCGAGCCGAGCGCGGCGACGTAATTTGGGATTGGGAGGAACCGAGGAAGTGAACTTCGCTCGCTGTTAAGGTCGTCCTTCGGACGAAAGAACAGCCTGCGTTCGGTTTTTTCTGTCCGAAGGACAGCCTTAACAGCGAGTGAAGTTCACTTCCTCGTATCTTTGGCCGTGTACAAAAAATCCCTTGCATTATTTGGCGGCGTGTGCTAAAATAGAAACAGCGGATAGCCCCTGGGAAGGTGGCTGAGTGGCCGAAAGCGCACGTTTGCTAAATGTGTGGGTGTCAAAGCCCCGCAGGTTCGAATCCTGTCCTTCCCGTCTTCCAAGCGGCCCGGAACCTTCCGGGCCGCTTTTGCTTGCGGAAAGTCTAAGTTATGCAGAGTGAAACACCGAGTTTGGAGCCGATGGACTGGCGGCGGCTGCTTCAACTGGATGCCAAAGCCGTGGCGGCGCTGCTCGGCTGCGGGTTGTTTCTGGTCGGCCTGCTGTCGCTCCTGCCCCGCTGGCTGCACCGGCAGGCGCAGGCGGACTTCGCCGGCGCGGCGGCGCAAACCCTGCCGGGGAAAGTGACGATGCTGCAAATCTCGCCGGTCTCGACCGGCGGCGGCAGCTTGTTTAACGGCGTTGACCTGGCGTTCGGCTCGTACCGCGCCTACTACGCCCTGCCCCCCGAAAGCCGCTGGAAGCCGGTCTCGGGTCAGAATGTCACAGTGACGTTTCGGGTAGGACGGCATTCCAAAAGCCTTCAAGTGGACGCGGTGACGCCGTAGTGAGTGTCCCAAAAGCGCTGTTCGCGCCGCTGTTTCTGCTTGACATCGCCGCGACGCTTTATATGTTCGGCGTTATTTGGACCGTGCAGCTCGTTCACTACCCGCTGTTCGCCCGCGTCGGCGCAGCCGGGTGGCCCGAGTACCA
This sequence comes from Capsulimonadaceae bacterium, assembly GCA_965246745.1. Lineage (GTDB taxonomy): Bacteria > Armatimonadota > Armatimonadia > Armatimonadales > Capsulimonadaceae > JANXMY01. Next base: position 2,085,630 of record OZ251980.1, on the reverse strand, counting down.
TGCGGCCCACACGCGGCTGATGACCGTGGTGGTCCTGCCGGCGATGGCGGCGGAGCTGGGGGCATCGGCTCTGCTGGCCCTGTCGCGCCCGGCATGGCTGTCGCCGGGGCTGCTCTGGGCGGGCTTCGCCTGCGCCGCGCTGACCTGGGCGGCAACATTTTTTGTCTCGGTGCCCCTCCACGACGCGCTGTCGCGCGGCTTCGACTCCGGCGCAATCAGCCGCCTGGTCGCCACCAACTGGCTCCGCACGGCATTTTGGACCGCCCACGCCCTGCTGCTGCTGGCGCAGATTTGGCGGCTGCTGCCGAAGTCTTAGCTTGGCACGCAAACAAAGAAACGCCCTGCGCTTAAGAAAAAGCGCGGGGCGTTTGGGGGAGCTGCCGGACCAGGGGTCGAACCTGGGACCTCCTGTTTCAGAGACAGGCGTTCGTGCCAACTGAACTATCCGGCAATTATTGACACTTGCTGACAGGATTTTTCTTAACGTTGCGGCCTGAATAGCTGTCAGTCTGACTGTGACAGTTTGGACATAAAAGCTGCAAATTCTCCAAGCGATTATCGTTTCTCACACCGTTGATATGGTGCAGATGCAGAGACAGCGGCTTGCCTTGCCAGTCCATTATACCACATCCCGCGCAAATCGGGTCAAGAATTCCGTCTTTAAGCAAACGCCACCGCAGATGGGCACGCGAAGTCGCACGACCTTCCGCTGTCAGCGCTTCCAGCGGGAGCGGCTTGTCCTCGCGCAGAGCCAGTTTCCCTTTGGCGCTTGCACTGTACCAAACGGCAGCGCAGATACCGAATTGTTTCATGCACTGCCGGCCGCTGTGGCCGGCATCGTAAAATCGCTGTACTTCAGTCCAGTCGTGGACTTTGTAATCCGGCGGCGGCTTGACATTTTTCGCATGGTACGCGACGGTGGACTTGGCGCAGCCGACCGCTTCCACAATCTCGCGATAAGTTTTTCCCTCGGCAAGCAGGGCGAGGATTTTATCTCTCATGCGCGGCCTTCCTTAGCACGAAAAACACTATACCCGCCCCGCCCGCAGTCTGTCAAGAGTTTTCCGGCGGAACTGCGGTGCAGGCAGGGCGAGCAAAGGCGTCAACTGCACTGCTCCCAGCGCTCTCACGGGACGGCGACGCCGCGTGCGGCGGTCCACAGCGTGTACCAGTCGGTGCGGGACAGGGTGATTTTGTTGGCTTCGACCGCTTCTTGGATGTGCGCCGGGGTGTTCGAGCCGACCAGCGGAATGATCTTGGCCGGATGGGCCAGCAGCCAGGCCAGGGCAAGCTGTCCGGGGGTCGCGCCGCCGTAGCTCGGCCCCATCTCGCGCAGGGCCGCCAGGGTCCGCACCACCGCCGGGGGGGCATCGGCGGGCGTCTCGCCCCGCGCCGACAGCCAGCCGCCGCCGAGCGGGCTGTATGCCAGCGGGGTGATGCCAAGCTCGAGGCACTGGTCCAAGACACCGTCGCCGCTGTCTGCGCCGGCGGCTTCGCTGGTGGCCGCGCCGCCCGCTGCGCCTTCGTAGATCGGGTCCAATCGGAGCAGCGAAAGGGAGATTTGATTGGAAACAATCGGCGCTTTCAAGTATCTTTGGAGCGCCAGCGTCTGGTGCGGATAGTAATTGGACACGCCGACAGATTTGATCAGCCCTTCGGCAACCATTTCGTCCAAAACGGCGGCGGTTTCGGCGGGATGGGTCAGCGGGTCGGGCCGGTGAAGCTGATACAAATCAACATAGTCTATGCCGAGGCGGGCGAGAGAGCCGCGCAGGCTTTCGCGGACATACGCCGCCGAATGGTCGTAGTAGCCCGAGCGGATGCCGACTTTAGTGGCGATGAAGATTTTCTCGCGGCTGCCGGGCACGGCGGCCAGGCAATCTTTAAAGAGAGACTCGCAGGCCGTCCCGCCGTAAATGTCGGCATGGTCGTAAAATGTAATCCCGGCGTCCATCGCGGCTTCAAACGCGGCGATAGCCCGGCGCGTGTTGTCCGGCCCGACTTCCGCCGGGTTCCAGGTGCCTGCCAGGCCCATGCACCCGAGCGCGATGCGCGTTACGGGTGTGCCGTCCGGCCCAAACGGCTGGGTGGTCAATGCTGTCATAATCTATTCCTCGATTTCGATGCGCCGGGGTTGTGGAAAACCCCGGCAAAGAAATGTGCTTCGCACAAGGACAGCGCGGCGTTCGGTATTTCTTTGTCCGAAGGACACTATCCTGCCGGGGTTTTCCACAACCCCGGCATGTCATCGCTAATGCGACTGCGGGACGGCGATGCCGAGATGGACCAAAAAGATCAAGGCGACGCCGAGCGCGATGCGATAAACGATAAACGGCAGGGTCGAGTTTTTCTCGTTGCTGAGGTAGCCCAGCAGCAGGCGGACAACCAGGTAAGCGAAGATGCCGGCGACAATGGCGGCAAAGATATACGGCCCGGCGACCGCGCTCAAAGGCGGCGTGACGACATGCGGGACAACCGCCGGCGCATGGGCCGATGCCGTGTCGCCCAGCGCTTTCGGGAACAGCGTTTTGCCGAGCTTGTACAGCCCGGCCAGGGTGATTGCCGGGATGCTGAGAAGAAACGAGAACCGGGCGGCTTCCTCGCGCTCCAGGCCCAGAAACAGCCCGGTCGTGATGGTGACGCCCGACCGGGACGTTCCCGGAATGACCGCCAGGGCCTGCGCGGCCCCAACCGCCAGCGCCTGCCCGAGCGTCAGGCTTTCCAGCCGCCGTGTTCGCTTGCCGACCAGCTCGGCGGCCAGCAGCAGCAGCGCGAGCACAATCATCGCGGCGGCGATAAAGTACAAGTTGCGGTATTCGCCGTCAATTTTTTTCTCGAGCGCCAGTCCGGCGACGATAATCGGCACGGTGGCGAATACGACGTACCAGGCCAGGCGGGCATCCTCGTCGCCGCTCGGGAACAGCCGGCCGAGCTTCAGCGAGCGTCCGAGTCCCGCCAGGTAGCGGGCCAGGTCTTTGCGAAAAAACGCGATAATTCCGACCATCGGCCCAAGCTGGGCAATCGCCGAAAACGCCGCCCCGGTGTCATTGGGCCACGATGAATCAAAATGGTTCAGCAGCGCCGGCAGTATCCGCATGTGGGCGGTGCTGGACACGGGCAGGAATTCGGTGACGCCCTGCACCAAGCCTAAAATCAGGGCTTGCAGGTAAGAAATATACGGCGTGTAATTATCGGTCGGCGACAAAAGCGAGGTCTCCTGTAAAATCGGGACAGCATTGGGCAATCGCCACGGCATAAATGCCGAGGCTGGGACAAACCAGCGCCCTCCGGGTCTGCCAGTGCAGCCCTCCGGGTCTGCCAGTGCAGTCGCGGCGACGCAAGAATACGCACGAAGCAAAACGAATTGCTCTGAATTCCCGTGTCGCTTCGACACTGGTATCTCTTAGCCTCGGCATTCATGCCGTGGCGTCCAGCATCAGCATTCCTACTGCGTCTTCATCAGCAGCGGCGGCGGGACAGACTCGCGCCGGGCCGCCTGCGCCTGGGCGCTCGCCCGGCGGCGCGGCTTGAGGACATAATGCGCGACCAAAATCCGGGCGACGGCGGCGACCGGGGCGGCAAGGAACATGCCGAGCAGACCGAAAAACTCGGCCCCGATCAGCAGCACGATGATCACGACGGCGGCGTGCAGATGGATACGGTGCCCGATGAATTTGGGCATCAGCAGCTTGCTTTCCACCAAATGCAGCAAGCTGAAAAAGACCAAAACTTTGACGGCAAGCTCTAAGCCTCCGCCGTGAGCGCCGGGCAGGACGGCCGCCAGCAAGACAATCGGGATGCCGCCGAGGATCGGGCCGATAATCGGGATCGCGCGGGTGACGCCCGCCAGCAGCCCTAAAATCAGCGCATACGGCATATGGAGCAGCGACAAGCCCGCATAAACGACCACGCCCGCGATGACGCACAGCCAGACTTGGGCGATAATATATCCCTGCATGATGGCCGACGACTCGCGCAGCAAAGCCAGCGTTTCCCGCACGCGCGGGCGCGGCAGCAGCGCCAAAAACTCGTTGCGGAGCGCCCGGCCGTCCAGCACAAAGTAAAACGCCAGCACGGGGATCAAAATAAAGTCTACAATGCGGGCAATGCCGGTCGCGGTCGCCAGCAGGGCGTTCTGCACCCAGGGCAGCGGCGAAAACCCGCCGCCGTCCCCGCCCGACGCCCCCGCAGGCCGGTGCAGCAGGGCTTTTACATTGGGCGGCAGGCTGTTGTACTCGGTTTGGAGCGCGGCGGCATACTGCGCGATCTTTTGCTGGTACAGCGGCAGGCTGCTCGCCAGGCCGTGGACCTGAGCCGCAAACGGCGACACCATCAGCGAAGCCCCGGCGAAAACCAGGTAGCCGAACGCCAGAAACACAAACAAGGTCGCCCCGAGCCGCTGCACACGCGGGCGGACTTTGAGAAGCCGCCGCCGGCATAGCCAGTTGACCGGACCGACCAGCGCAAACGCCAGAATGGACGCGACGATGATGTCGGTCAGGATCGTGTGGATGCGCCAGACAAAGTAAGCCGCAAACGCAACCAGCGCCAGGCGCACCAGCAGCTTCCAGAACTGCCCGAACCACGCTTCGGCGGGGGAAACAACGCGCTCGGTCATGTGCGGCTCCCGGCCAGCGCGTCGGCAATGCGCGTCGCCGCCCGCCCGTCGCCGTAAGGCGAAACCGCGCGGGCCATCGCGGCGTAGGCATCGGGGTCGGACAGCAGGCGGGACGCTTCGGCGGCAATGCGCTCCGTGTCGGTGCCGACCAGCTTGGCCGTGCCCGCCGCGACCCCTTCGGGCCGCTCGGTGGTTTCGCGCAGCACCAAGACGGGCTTGCCCAAACTCGGCGCTTCCTCCTGCACGCCGCCGGAGTCGGTTAAAATCAAGGCGGCTTTCTGCTCCAATTTCACAAACGGCACATAATCCTGCGGCTCGATGAGCCGGACGCGCGGGTGTCCGGCCAGCGCCGGGGTCAGGGCATCGCGGACCAGCGGGTTGAGGTGCCAGGGCACAACTGCCACGGTGTCCGGGAACGCGTCCACAATCCGCCGCACGGCGTCGCCGATCCGCCGCATCGGTGCGCCCCAGTTTTCGCGGCGATGGGTCGTCACCAAAATCATCCGGCGCGGGTCGGCCAGTATCTCGGCCAGCGCGGGGCCGGACGGCGTGTACGGCTGCGCGGCGACGGTGAGCAGCGCATCAATCACGGTGTTGCCGGTCAGCACAATCGCGTCGTCCCCCACCCCGTCGGCGCGTAAATTGGCGGCGGACTCGGGGGTCGGCGGGAAGTGCAGCGCCGCCAGCCGCGTGGTCAGCAATCGGTTCATTTCTTCGGGAAACGGGTCGTGTTTGTTGCCCGTTCGCAGGCCCGCCTCGACATGCCCGAACTTGGCCCTGTGATAGAACGCACCTAAAGCCGCCGCAAAGGTCGTGGTCGTGTCCCCCTGCGCCAGCACCCAGTCAGGCGTTTCCGACGCCAAAATCGGGTCCAGCCCCGACAAGGCACGGGTCGTCACCTGCGACAGCGTCTGCCCCTGGGTCATAATGTCCAGGTCGTAGTCCGGCGCAATCGCAAACACCGACAGCACTTGGTCGAGCATCGCCCGGTGCTGCCCCGTCACGGCGACTTTGACAGCGAACTCGGCCCCGCGCCGCTTCAATTCCAAGACGACCGGAGCCATTTTGATCGCATCGGGCCGGGTTCCAAACACGCACAAAACTTTTTGCATAAGTAAAATCGAGAGGAACAGAACCTCGCCTGCCGCTTCGCGTTGACCCTCTCCTTCCGAAAGGAGAGAGTAAGAAACAATGCTAAAGGCCCTTGCCGAAGCGCATAAGTTTACGCGATGGCTTTGACCCTCTCCTTCCGGAAAGAGAGGGTCAACGCGAAGCGCCGGGTGAGGTACTTATTGTACCTCACCTTTGCGCCGCCCTGCTGCCGACACGGCAATGCCGAGCGCGGCGGAGGCGACGGACACCAGCAGAGCAGCCAGGCGCACGGCCACCCACGGGTTCTGCCGCAGCGCCGTCAGCCACATTTCCGATTGACTCGGCCAAATGGTCCTCTCATTCGGGAACGGGACGAACGTGTAGAACGTCAAGCCGCCGGGATGAGCCGCCGAGCAGAGCAGAAAACCGAGGCCGCTGGAAGCGCTGACGATCAGCAGGCACAGGCTGAGGCTTCGCATTTGCTACCTCCCGTAAAACCGGAACAGGACCAGGGCGGCATAGTAGAAGGCTGCTATTCCTCGCCTTTACCGATCCGCTGAGACCCGTGGCGGACGTGCATCACGCGCACGGTTTCTTCGCCGATAATATCGAACAAAACGCGGTACACGGTGCGGCCTTTGCGGTAAAGGTATTGATGGACTTCGCGGCCCGGAAAGTCGGCAAGATCGGCAATCGCTTTCAGGAAGCCGTCATACCACTCTCCGGCAAATCCAGGGTTGGAACGCGCCAGCCAGAGAAATGCCGCATCCGACTCGGCTTCGGCAATTTCCGACAAATAAACCTCGTAGCTCATTTGTCGCGCGTCGGCAGCGAATACTTGGCCCGCTGCTCGGCCTCGAACTCGGAAAAGCGGCGAAACCGACCCTGCGCGAAGTCTGTCAGGCCGCGCTTGATACCTTCGACTGCTTCGGCCCGGTCCTGAGCCTCCCATTCCAATGCTTCCATCAGCGCATTGTGGGCGGCGGCTTCGGCGTCCAAGCCTTCGCGGGCGGCTTTTTGGTGAAGCTTGGCTTCTTCGTCCGGGGCCAGCGTGATTGTGAGTGTCATTGTGTTATCTCCCGTAAAACCGGAACAGGACCAGGGCGACGGTGCAGAAGCCGGCGGTGAGGGCGTAGATCATATACACGGCGCGGCGCTGTGAGCCGCCGTATTTCTTTAATAAAATGTGATGGATATGCGACGTATTATCGGGCAGGTACGCGGGCGTCCGGGCGATGGCCCGCTGGGTGACGACTCGGATGCCGTCGAAAATCGGGACGCCTAAGACCAAAACAGGCAGGGCGACGGAAACGGTCGCGGCGATCTTGAACGTGCCGATAATCGAGATCGCGGCCAGCGTGAAGCCGAGAAACTGCGCTCCGACCGTGCCCATGATGATACTCGCCGGGTGCTTGTTGTAGCGCAGAAAGCCAGCGCAGACGCCCACCAAAGTCGCGGCAATGATGGTCACTTCGTACTGCGGCGACTGGGCCGCCGCCGACATCAAGGCCAGGGTCGAGGCGCAGATCGCGCACACGCCCGCCGCGAGGCCGTCCAGACCGTCAATAAAGTCCACGGTTTTGGCGACCCCGAAGACCCAGAGCATTGTCCCGAACGCCGAGAGCCAGTACGGAAACGGCAGCCAGTTGGACGCCGCCATGCCCGGCGCGGGCGGATGAAGGGGGACGGGCGCAAACGGGTTGGTGATGCCGTCAATCCGCACATCGAACCCGACCAGTATCCCGCCGGCGGCGATCAGCGCGAGCGACTGCCAAACGGCCGACACTTCGAATTTGTCGTCAATGACCCCGACAATCGCCACGACCGACGCGGCGACGAGAACGCCGAGAAAGCGCTCGACCTGCAACTGGGTCCACGGGTGGTCGGCATGGTAGAGCGTGTGATAGCCGTAGACCAGGCCGAGCGTCACCAGAAACGCGCCGAACATGGCGAGGCCGCCCCAGCGCGGCAGCGGCTTTTTGTGGATGTCCCGCTCGCGCGGCACGGCCACCGCGCCGAAGCGGGTCGCGAGCCTGCCGACCAGCGGGGTCAATAAGTAGCTTAAAATCAGGGCCAGCAGAAAGGCCAGCCAGGGCAGCCGCCAAAGGGGCATGGGAGCCTACTTTTCTTTGCGCCAGTCGGCGGCGGTGACATACGACAGCCGGGGCGTGAGCTGACGCATCGGGCCGCCGCCGGCCGCGCGGACAAACAGGGGGGCAAACCAGACCAAGCGGTCCTTACGGCCGGGACGCTTCTCGTAAGCGATGGTATCTCTGCCGGGCGCGGAACAAAAGCGCAAGCCGTCCGGCGACCAGGCGAGAAACCGGCCTTCGGTCAGATACCGCAGCTTCCCCGTCGCGGGATCGAGCTTGTAGAACAAGTAGTCGGTGCCGACCGTGGTGTTGTGGTTGTTGGCGGCGTAGATGATGCCGCCGCCGGGCACCGGCAGCAGATCATCATACAGGCTATCATGCTCCGGCACGCTGAGAACAAGCCGCCGGCCGGTTTTGACACTGATCAGCGTGTGCGTGTCAATGTCCAGGGCAGTCGGCGAATTTTCTGCCGAGTCGGTGTTTTCCAAGCGATACCCGGAGACCGGCGGCGCGTCCGGGATCGTCGGGGCTTCGAGGAGCCGCTTGATCAAGCGCCGCCGCCCGCCGTCCGCGCTGATTTCATAGAGGCCGCCCCAGCCAACCCCGTCGTTGACATAAAACGTGATGCGCTTCCCATCGGCCGACCAACGCGGGTCGTATTGGTCGTCTGCCGCGCTGAACGTGAGCTGCGTTTTTCCGGTGCCGTCGGGGTTGATTCGGTAAATGTGAAAATAGCTTGTACGATGGCTGCCCGGCGGCGCGTAGTACCGGGCCGAGTAGACGATGTCGCGGTCGGCGAACGCGGGGGCGGCGCAGAAGGCAAGGCAGGCAGCGAAAATGAGCTGAGGGATTTTCATGGCGGTATCAAGCGGCGGCCAGTGTTTTGGCAGGATCGAAAAGCCGGACCGCGACCGTGGCGGCTTCCGACGCCGGCTCCGGCAGCGGGCTGCCGCCGGCCAGCAGCGTTTCCAGGTGGCTTTGCAGCGCCGCGCGGAGCAGAAGCAGCGTTTCGGCACGCCCAGAAAACTCAAGTATCAAGTCCGGGACATCCGCCGGCGTGGCCGACCAGGTGCCGAGCGGCGTGGGCTGCAAGATCACCAAATACCGGCGCGGGGCGTATCCCGAAAGCGTGACGGTGACAAAGTCCGTTTCCGCCTGCGGCGGCGGGATCGGGTCGCCATCTTCCAGTGTCGCTTCCACCCAAGCTTCTGCCGCTTCCCTGTAGAGGCTTTCCACTTCAGAGCGTGTTTTCGCCGCCGCAATACAGCCCGGCAGATCCGGGCAGTAAGCCCCCCAGCTTTTCGGGCCGTGCTCTAAGATCACAGTGTAGTCGGTCATGCTTTTGGTAACCCTGCCTGTTTCCAGATTTTTCCGAGTGTCCCAACCGGCACCTCATCGCTGGGATGTCCTGCGACGACGACGTTGCCCGGCTTGGTTTCGTGGTGGTACACGCGGTGGTCGCCGCGCATTCGCTTGAAATACCAGCCGTCGGCTTCTACTCGCTTGATCACATCACGCACTTTCATCCCTGAAATCTTTCTTTCTGCTTTCTGTCTGCTGCTACTTCCAGCGGACCGACGCCAGCATTTGCGCGAAAACCGGGTCGTACTTCGCGTGATCTTTTTGCAGACAGCCTGCTGAGAAAAGATACTCAGAGCCGTCAGAGCCGTCATTTATGAGAGTACCTACCAAGTCGAAGTCACGCACCCCGCCAAGACGGGAGTAGGACTGTGAAATCACGACAAACTGAACAGAGGCTTTGTGATGATCTTCGATTATCACTCGTTTTTTCGCCTCCAGTGTCGTGCCGCGCGGCACCGCAGCGAAATCTGTCCGAAATCGTGCCGGCCCCTCGCCTGCGCTCTGCGGCAGGCACTCAAAAACAATCGTCTCCGGTGAGGAGCCGGCAGCCACCCGCCAGCCGGGCGGCAGGGTCAAGCGGCAGCCATACGGGCTGACAAACGGCGCGGCCGAGGCAAGCGCCGCCGGCAGGCAGAGGAAAAGCGAGAAACACAGGCTGAGCTTTGTGCATATCACTGTTTGACCTAGCCGGGGAAGCGGTCGCAGAGGGACTTGACATCCCGCCGCACACTGTCATACGTCGCCGCGTCGCCGATGTGCGTTAATGTCCGGGCGATGCAGTCGGCGATTTCGTCCATTTCAGACTCGCCGAGGCCCCGGCTGGTGGTCGCGGGCGTGCCGAGGCGCAGGCCGCCGGTGACCCAGGGCTTTTCGGTGTCGTAGGGGATGGCGTTTTTGTTGGTCGTGAGGTTGACTTTGTCCAGCTCGACTTGGGCGGTCCGGCCGGTCAGCTTTTGCGGCCTTAAGTCAACGAGCATCAGATGGTTGTCGGTGCCGCCCGAAAAGAGCGTGAAATCGCGGGCCATCAGCCCGGCGGCGAGCGCTTTGGCGTTGGCTTTGATCTGCTTCTGGTAGGTCTTAAAGCCCGGCGAAAGGGCTTCGCCGAACGCGACCGCTTTGGCGGCGATGACGTGCATCAGCGGGCCGCCCTGCGTGCCGGGGAAGACCGACGAGTCAATGGCTTTCGCGTGCTCGTCGCCGCACAAAATGAGGCCGCCGCGCGGGCCTCGGAGCGTCTTGTGGGTCGTGGTCGTGACGATATGCGCGTGGCCGATGGGGCTGGGGTGCTCGCCCGAGGCGACCAGTCCCGCAATATGGGCGATGTCGGCCAGCAGAACAGCCCCGACTTCGTCGGCAATAGCGCGTAATCTCGGAAAGTCAATCTCGCGGGGGTAGGCCGATGCGCCCGACGTGATCATTTTTGGGCGCACTTCGCGGGCGATGCGGGCGCACTCGTCGTAATCTATCCGTCCGGTCTCTTTGTCCACCCCGTAAAACTGGGCATTGTAGAACTTGCCCGAGAAGTTGACGGGCGAGCCGTGGGTCAGGTGCCCGCCCTGGTCCAAGCGCATGCCGAGAATCGTATCGCCGGGCGACAAGAAGGCCGTGAACACGGCGATATTGGCCGACGCGCCCGAATGCGGCTGAACATTGGCGTGTTCCGCGCCGAAGAGTTGTTTCGCCCGGTCAATCGCAAGCTGCTCGACGAGGTCCACATACTCGCAGCCGCCGTAGTAGCGCTTGCCGGGGTAGCCTTCGGCGTACTTGTTGGTCAGCACCGACCCCTGCGCGTCGAGCACGGCGCGGGAAACGACATTTTCCGACGCGATCAATTCCAGCTTATCATGCTGCCGGCCTTCTTCCTGGCGAATGGCGGCGTAGACAGCCGGGTCGGTCTCCGACAGCGGCGCATCGCGCCGCACCAAGTATTCGTTTTCCGACCCCTCTTGGGTCAATTCTCGTACCAATTCATTTTCCAGCAGTGCCACAGGCGAGGCTCCTTGTTTCTAAGTGCAGTGTTTCTAAAATCGAGTTCGTTTCGGCAAATTTCGTGTTCGCGCATTGTCCGAAGGGTTTTCCGACGATTTGGGCGCGGCGACCTGCGTTATGATACTCTATTTTAGGCCAAATGGCAAGGGAAAGTGGTTATTTGACTACGGATGTAGGTATCATAGCCGCATGAGCCTCATGTTTCTGCTTGCCGTGATGTTTCTCGTTACGTTTCTGCTGACGCCGCGCTAATGCGTTCGGGCGGCAGGAAATGTAACACGAAAGATCGTGCCGCTCCCATTTGCACCGCCGTTTGTCGAAACGCCGTAAAGCCTGCCGTCACTTCCAAGCGTCATGCCGACAGCATTGCCTCCGTTTTCTTGCGGCTGAAAGCCGTGCAGGAGAAAAAATTTGGCTCCATCTGTGCTGATCTCGAACAGCAGTGTGCTTCCTTCATCACCTGCCCCTACGGAAAGTCCATAAAGGCGTCCATCCTTGTTGAAGCTAAGCGCGGACGGCCCCCAGCCGTCGTCGCTTTTATGATAAGGATCGGAAAACGCATGCAACACTGCAAACCCGCCCCCGTCCGTCTTGATCTTGTAAACGATGCCGCCGTCATCGGCTCCCCCCTGCCGTGCGGCCCCGTACAAAAGTCCGTCCGGCCCGAAGACCAGCGGGCCGTTTGGGAACACGCCATTGTTTTTGACCTTGCGCTGAAACTCATGCAGGACGGTGAAGCGCTTTCCGTCAGCCGTCAGCGCGTAAAGCACGCCGCTTCCATGCCTGCCGCCGATATTCGCTGTTCCATAAAGCATGCCGGCGGGTCCAAAGACGACCGCCGCAGAGGGGATCGCCCCGCCGGTGTTGCCGTTGCCGTCGTAATCCACGTCCGGGAACGAGTGCAAAACAGTGAAGTTTTTGCCGTCCGGCGTCAGCCGGAAAATCAGACCGCGCCCGCTGCCGCCAAGCGCTGCCGTGCCGTAAAGTAGTCCGTCCGGGCCGAGCGTAAGGCCGTTTGGGCTTGCGCCGCCCCGATTATGGTACAGCTCTTCTTTCGCTTCGAACCCGTGGAGGACAGCAAATCCGGTGCCGTCGGAGTTGAGCCGAAAGACCGTGCCGCTGCCGCTGGGGCCGCCCTGCGCGGCGACTCCATAAAGAGCGCCGTCTTTGCCGCAGACAAGCGCCGCTGTCGGACGGGCACCGTCGGTGTTCGTGTCATTGACAAACAATGTGCCGAGCGGGCCGAACGAATGCAGGACGGTAAATCCCACTCCCTCGGGTGTGATCTTGAAAACAACGCCGGTTCCGTGTGCGCCGCCGCTGGTCGTGGTTCCGTACAAGGCTCCGTCGCGCCCCTGCGTCAGCGCAGCCTCGGGAGACGCGCCATCGGAATTGGCGTGATGCGCGGGGATTAAGTCGTCTTGCCCCCCTGAAGCGAACGTGTGCAATACGGTCAGAGCCGGCAGATCGGCGCGGCCGGCCGGCGGCAGAAGTGCGGCAGTCAGCGCGAGAAAGGCCGCGAAGAAGCAAAGTTTCGTCATGATTGGTGTTCTTTATTCAGGCAGGCGGCGGAGGGCGAGGATAGCGACGTCGTCGCGGCGGACGTTGGCGGCGAATTTGGTGACGGCGGCGTAGAGGTCGGTGACGGCGGTGTCGGCGGGGACATCGGCGGCGGGGAGGAGGGCGGCGAGGCCGTCCAGCTCGAGAAATGCGCCGCCCTCGGCGCGGGCTTCGGTGAGGCCGTCGGTGTAGAGCAGCAGCAGGTCGCCGGGGGCCAGCGCGGCGCGGCACTCGGCGTAGGTGCCGCCGGGCATGACCCCGAGCGCGAGGCCGTCGCCGGCGGGCAGGGGAACGGCCAGGCCGGTGGCGAGGGTCCGGTGCAGGGGCGGCTCGTGGCCGGCGCTGGAATAAACCAATGCGCCGGTGTCGGTGTCGAGCACCCCGTAAAAGAGGGTCACGAAGCCGTCGTGGCTGCTCATGGGGCTGCACAAAACGTCGTTGACGCGGGCCAGCACTTGTCCGGGATTGTCCGGGGCTTCAAACGCAAACCCGCGCAGGGTGTATTTGAGCATGGCGGTCTGCACGGCGGCTTTGAGGCCCTTGCCGGAAACGTCGGCCAGCACCAGCCCGAGGCGCGGGCCGCCGAGCGAGAACAAATCGTAAAAGTCGCCGCCGATCAGGGCTTCTTCCAGGGCGGCTTGGTATTTATGGGCGAACTCGATCACGCCGACCCGCGGGGGGACTGTGGGAAGCAGGCTGGCCTGCATGGTTTCGGCGATGTCGCGCTGCTTGTCGTGGGCGGCTTGCAGCGCGGCGAACAAGCGGGCGTTTTCAAGGGTTACCGATGCCTGGGCGGCCAGGGCCAGCGCAAAGCCGGCCGAGTCGTTTTGGCGCAGGCGCGGGTTGGAGTCCAGCAGGCACAGCAGGCCGATGGCGGCTTGGTCGCGGGAGCGCAGCACGAACAGATACCCCGGACTGTTGAGAAACGCGGCGGTTTTGGAACTCAGCCCGAGCGCGGCGGCGGCGTTTTGGACGTAGTAGGCGGGCGTGTCCCCAGCGGAGGTGCCGCGCGTCACCCGTCCCGGCAGGTCTTCCACCCGGCGGCTGAGGGGGAAGTCGTAAAACGAGTGCCGGAGTGCCCGGCCCCGCTCGGTTTCGTCGCGCACCGCTTCGGCATCGTGGGCGGCCAGCGGGACAAACTGCCGGGTGTCTTCCGCGTAGCCGTAGACGGCGACCCGGCGGCAGGAAAGTATCCGGGCGGCTTCGTCGGCCAAAATCTGCATCAGCAGCGGGGCGTCCGACGACGCTTCGGCGGCTTCGCCGGTGCGGGCGACCAGCGCCCGGAGTATCTCGTCGCGGCGCAGCGTTTCCTTGTAAAGCCGGGCATTCTGGACAGCGACTCCGATGGTGGCCGAAACGGCTTCCAGCAGGGTTTGATCGGCTTCGGTGAAGCCGGCCAGCGGGGTGAGCGCCCCGCCCCGGTTGCCGACCAGCACCAGGCCGAGCACGAGGCCGCTGTGGAGGATGGGAACGGCGATGACGCTTCGCAGCTTCAGAAGCGCGGCGGCCCGGTCGGTGCGCCAGGTTTCTTCCAGCCCGTGCCGGCGCTGGGTGACCCCGGTGCGCCGGGCGAGGTCTGCCGTTCCGGTGCCGAGGTGCGCGAGGAGCGTTTCTTGCACGCCGGGGGCCAGGTTATAGAAGGCCGACGCGGTGGGGGTCGGCGGCTCGGTTTCGGACAGCAGCCAGAGCGCCCCGAATTCGCCGTCCACCGCCAGCGTCACTTCTTTGATGGCGACATGCAGAATGGTCGGCAGGTCAATCGTCCCGGCAATGGCCCGGTCAATCACATGCAGGCTTTGCAGCTCGCTGTTCTGCCGGGCCAGCGTGCTTTGCATGCCGTCAATCATGCGGATCAGAAACGGCGCGATGACCACCGACAGCACCACGGCGAGGCCGTTGATGGCGACCGCCGCCTGGGTGGTGTGGGCAAAGCGTCCGGGCAGCAGAAAGGTCAGCACGAGGGACAGCAGCGCAAACAGCAGAATGCCGGACAGCGCCGCGAGCCACGAGGCCCCGCCGTTTCTGCCGCCGAAAAGACTGCCAAAGAGCTGTTGGAGGAAGTTCATAGAAGGTTAGCAGGAGGGAAGGCTAAAAGGAGGGAGCGAGGGAATAAATTCCTGTCGCTGAATGGCATCCTTCGGATGTAAGAATTGCTGACGTTCGCGAGTCTGTCGTCCGAAGGACGCAATGCAGCGACAGGAATTTATTGCCTCGCTTTTTCGCGCCTTCCTCCTGTTTTATGGGTCATGCCGCTTGGCGCTGACTTTTTTCCATTCCAGCTCGGCGGCAGCGCCGTCAATCATCGCTTGTATCTCCCACAGCGCCTGCGGGCCGGTGTCGGCGTAGTTGACGACGATTTTGCGCTTGCCGCCTGCGACGAGGCCGGTCTCGACGCTCGGGCTGTCGGTGACGGGGCGGGTGTAGACCGGCTTGAACCCGGCAAACTGCCGGGCTGCAATCGCCCGCGCTAAATGGTCAAAGCCGCCGAAGAACGCCGTGTAGGTGCCCAGCTTGGTCACATACCGCGTGCCGATGAATGTCGCGGTGCCGCTTTGCCGCAGAATGACTTTGTAGACCGGACACGTCCCGAAGCAGCCGGTGTGCTCGACCGTGATCTCGGTGATCGTCGCGGCAGCCTGGGCGCGGGCGGCCTGCGGCGCGGCAAGAAGCGCGATCAGCAGGACGGCCCAGAAGCATGGAGTTCGTTTCGGCATTTTTTGTGTGCTTTTCTTAAGCGCCGGACGCCCGCAGGAGGCTGGAAGCCGGGCCGACAAGGGTTAGCCCCTCACTTGCAAACAGCTTCCAGTCGTCTACGTCGTAGGTGTAGACCGTCGTGACGCCCGCCGCGAGTGCCGCCGCCGCGTGACGCGCATCGTGGATACGCCGCGCGGTCAGATTGTGTGCGGAAGCGATTTCCATTGTTTTGAGCGCAGCGTCCCGGCTGTCTGGCAAAATCTGGATCGCGGAAGGAGGTTCGAGAAGCCGGGCAATGACTTGTGCGGCTTCCGCCGGACTGTGCGGCGGCACGGCCAAATGCCAGGTCAACGCGCCGTAAACTTCGCTGAGAATGCCGGTCGTGGTGCAAACGCGGATTTCCCCGTTCCGTGCCGCGTCCACAAGGGGAAAAGCCTCGGTGTGGCGCGGGTCGCTGTCCAGCAGTGCGCCGATAAATAATCCGGCATCGAACAAATCGCCCCAGTCAGTGCTGCTGGTCATACAATTCATCCTTCCAGCCGGCAGGCACAAAGCCGGGAAGCGTCAGCAAAGGCTTCAGCGCCGGCGGTTCTGCTATCGTTTCTTCCGCTATCGTTTCCTCTATAGGCTGGTACTGCTGGATTGAAACGGCGGTTCCATCTTCCAGCATCACAATCAACGGCTCCTGCCGGCGGCGGGCTTCCTGCATCAGATCAGACACGGAATGGTCTTTGATTTCGTTTAGTGTTACGGTTCGTCCCATTTGGGTATCTCCTTGTCAACTCTCGCCGTTTAATCTTCTATGCGTCAAAGCCGGCGACCTGTTCACGAGTCACGGTCACTTCGTTATCAGTGACCGTGATCGTACCCTTTACCCCCTCAGTCCACCCGGCATAGCGAACTGCGCCGCTGAGCGTGTAACCCCAGGGCTTGAGGAAATGCGCGATTAAATACTCCAGCCATTCGCCGTAATAATAAAACTTTTCGACACCGTCCCATTCCAGTCCGGTGCCGTCTTTAGTCGGTCGCCATTGGCAGTAGGTAGTCGGCGGCTTGCCGTCTGACCCATCTCTGTCATGTTCCTCTTCGGCAAACTCTTCTAAAATCGCCCGATGCGGCGGCGTAAGCGGGCGGTTAAGAACAAACTGCCCGTAAAAGTCTGTGTTGAGGCCCATTGGTCACACCTTAAACCGGATGTTCAGAATGTCGCCGTCTTTGACGGGGTAGTCTTTGCCCTCTAACCGAAACTTGCCGGCGGCTTTGGCGGCGGCTTCGGTGCCGGCGGCAATTAAATCGTCGAATGCCAGCACTTCGGCCCGGATAAATCCCCGTGCCAAATCCGAGTGGATGCGGCCGGCGGCGGTCAACGCGCTTGCGCCGGCGGGAACGGTCCACGCCCGGACTTCGTCCTCGCCGACGGTGAAAAACGACATGACGCCGAGGGCGGCGTAGGCGGCGCGGATGAGGCGGGCGGCAGCCGGCTCGGCGATGCCGAGGGCGTCCAGGAACTCGCGCTGGTCGGCGGGGTCAAGCTGGGCAACTTCTTCTTCGGCGGACGCGCAGAGGGGGATCAGCTCGGTTCCTTCGGCGGCGCACTGCTCGCGCAGGGCGGCCAGCAGCGGCAAGCTGTCGCCGGCGGCGAGGTCGCTTTCGCCGACATTGGCGACGGCAATCAAGGGCTTGCCGGTCAGAAAGTCGAAGTTCTTGGTGATGCGCTTTTCGTCTTCGTCTAAATCCATCGAAGACACGGGCTTGAAATCGTCCAAAACGGCTTTGATTTTCAGCAAAATCTCGCGCTCGGTGACTTCCGGGCTGGGGACGCCGGCTTTGCGGGTTTTAAGCTGCTTGTCAATGCGCTCCAATCGGGTTTCGATGACGGTGAGGTCGCCGAGCAGCAGCTCTTCGGTGATGGCCGAGTAGTCCCGGAGCGGGTTCAGGCCGCCGGCGGGCGCGGGCAGCGACGGGGTTTCAAAGGCGCGGACGACCAGAACCAGCGCGTCTACCGAGCGGATGCCGACAAAGAAGTCTGCGCCGAACTTTTGGGACTTGGCCCCGTCGCCGGAAAGCTGGGCCGCGCCGTCGGTGAACTCGATAGTCGCCGCCGTGCGCTTTTTGGGATTGAATAGATTGAGAGCGAAGTCGTAGCGCGGGTCCGGGACCGGGACAACGGACACCAGGGCGGCGCTGCCGCCGCCGGCGGGGCCGGAGTCGCCGCGTGTGAGCGCGTGGAAAAGGGTGGTCTTGCCCGACTGGGGCAGGCCGATGAGGCCGACTTTCATAGGATGCCTTTCGGGAGCGAAAAATGCCGAGATGATAACTGCTTCGAGAGACTGCTTGGGAGTATTGTACCTTGTTTTCGGCGCAGGTTTTGCTGGGGCCGGGTCAGTGCGGCAGCAGTTTGTCAATCGTATGGGTGACAATCAGCGCCGTGGTCAGGCCCCACAAGAGAATGTTGATCAAAAGCGGCTTGTCCTCCACCAGAACCGCGTCGGGCGACTCGCCGAGCGAGCGGCGGTGGATCAAATACAAGTAGCGAAAAATGCCGTAGATGACAAAAGGGATTGTCAGCATCAAGTAGTGATGGGTCTGGGCGGTCGGGGAGGAAATGGTATACAGCGAGTACGACATCAGCGACGCCGAAGTTACAATCACGATCATCTGGTCGAGCAGCGCCGGGGAATACTCGTCGAGAATGCGCCGCGTGCCGGGGGTGCCGGCAAGCTGCACGGAGATCAATTCGGCGCGGCGCTTGGACAGCCCGAGAAACAAGGCCAGCATCAGTGTGCAGAGCACAAGCCAGGGGGACAGGGCGACATGAATGGCGAACGCTCCGGCGATGGCCCGGAACACAAAGCCGGCGGCCAGCACGAGAACGTCCAAAATGACGACATGCTTGAACTTAAACGTGTAGCCGACCGTGACGGCAAAATACAGCCCCGCCACCAGGCCGAACCGCGTGCCGAGCGCGAACGCCCCCGCGAGGCCCAGCATGCCTAAAACGGCGGCGGCGGACAGGGCGAGGGACGGGGACAGCTCGCCCGAGGCGAGGGGCCGGCGGCATTTTTTCGGGTGCCGCCGGTCGCTGTCCCGGTCGGCGAGGTCGTTGATGAGGTATACGACGCTCGACAGGGCCGAGAACAGCGCGAAGCCGGCGGCGGCCTGCCCGAACTGCCGGAGAGTATGGTCCTGGTCCAGCGTGAACAGCAGTCCGGCGAACAGCAGCAGGTTTTTGACCCACTGCTTGGGCCGCAGCGAGACCAAAAGCGCCTGTGCCGGCCCGCGCCGGCGGGGCAGGGCAAGGTCGCTGGAATTGTCGGGCGGCGGTGCGGGAAGCGCCATAAAAAACTCGTTAGAAAGACTCGTTAGAAGACTCGTCTTGCTGCTTTTCGCCGTTTACTCTTCGCGCCCGCCGCGCCCGTCGGGCGGAGTGAACTGGCCGGGCGGAGTGAACTGGCCGCGCGGCGTGTCGGACGCGCCGCTGTCGGCGGGCCGCGCGGGTTCGGCGGCCGGCGGGGCGTTCGGCGCAAGCTGCATGCGTCCGATATAAAAGGTGCCGAACTGGTCGCCGGCGACGACGACGCGTCCGAGCACCGGAGCGCCGCCGGTGGAAAATTTGAGGTCGGCCAGGGGCACGTTGACGCTGTACCAGCCTTGACCGGCCACCGGGTCGGCGGCGGTCGGGATCGGCGCAGTGATGTCGGCAGTGCGCCCGTCGGTCAGTGTGAATTGCAGCCGCAGGCTGGTAATCGGCGGGATCAGCGGGGTCGCCGCTCCCCCGGTGCGTCCGCCGCCGCTCCCGCGTCCGCCCTGCCCGCGCCGCCCGCGTCCGCCGAACCCGCCGCCGGGGTAACCGAACCCGCCCGGAGAGCCAAAGCCGCCGGGAGAGCCAAAGCCACCGGGAGAATTGAAGCCGCCGGGAGAATTGAAGCCGCCGGGCTGCGGCCCGGCACCGGGGACCGGCTGCGGGACATAGTGCAGCGTTACCGGCCCGCGCTGAAGCGTGAGCTGAAACATGCGGCCGGTGCCGGTCAGGGCGACAGGCTTCAGGAAGGTCAGCGCCGCGCCCTGGTAGGGGTCCAGCGTGGTGACTTTGACGGAATGACCGCCGAACAAGTACAATTCCGTGCTTTCTTCGGCAGACCCGCCGCCCCAGCTTCCAGCCGACAGGTTATTCTGCGAAAGCGTTTGGCCGTCATACAGCGGCGTTTCGGCGGCGGCCGGCGCTTTCGGCGCGGCGGCGGGGGCGGCGAGCGCTGCCGAGAAAAGCAGCGGGGCGAGAAGTGCGAAAACGATTTTTTGCATGGTTGGGTTCCTCACAAGGAAGGCATGAAGCCCCCCGCCCCCCAGTAAGGGGGGCTTTCAATGAATGTCGCGGATTTGGATGCGCTCGATATGCGACGCCCGGCCTGTTTTTTCGTCGGCGTCGGCGACAATGCCGCACAGGACAACCGGGCCGGGGGCGACTTCGAGGCGCACCGGCATCTGAGTCACGAACCTTTGAACGCTGTCGGCGGCGCTCATGCCGAGCACCGAGTGCTGCGGCCCGACCATGCCGACATCGGTGATACACGCCGTTCCGCGCGGCAGAATGCGCTCGTCGGCGGTCTGAACATGCGTGTGCGTGCCGGCCACAATGCTGGCGCGGCCGTCCAAGTACCACGCAAAGGCGTTTTTCTCGGAGGTCGTTTCGGCATGAAAGTCGAAAAACGACACGGCGGCCTGACCGCGAAACGACTCCAAAATCGTGTCGGCGAGGCGGAACGGGTCATCAAGCGGGTCCATCAGCGCCCGGCCCATCAAGTTAGCGACCCCCACCCGCCCGCCGCCGGAGCGGCAGGGAAAGATGCCGGAGCCTTTGCCGGGGGTCCCCGCCGGGAAGTTCGCGGGCCGGAGCAGGCGCGGCTCGTGGTCCAGGTAGTCGAGTATATCGCGCTTGCTCCACGCATGGTTCCCGAGCGTGATTACATCCACGCCGCAGCCGAAGAAGCGCCGGGCGATGTCAGGCGTGATGCCGAGTCCCGCCGCCGCGTTTTCGCCGTTGACGATCACAAAGTGCGGCTGGTACATCTCGTTCAGTGTCGGCAGCATGGTTTGGACGGCGTCACGCCCGCTTTTCCCGACCACATCGCCGAGCATCAGTATTCGCACGATAATCCATCGCTCTTCTAGGTAGGTGAGACAAAAAACCCAGGATTGAAATCCCGGTCTGAATAGCCTGCGGCCGTTGTCCTGCGGACAAAAGAGCAGAGGATCAGATCGTAATCTTCGCGGGTTTACGACGGCGCGAAGCCGCAAGCCACGCCGGCAGGCTGACGACCAGCAACACAGTGTTGATCAAAAGCACTCTGCCAAGCATGCCGGACTCGAATACGGCGTCCATGTCCATCTCGGCGGAATGGCGGCTTTGATAAACGACATCCGAGCAGCAAACCAGCACGGCGACGGCGAGCTGCCCCGCAAGGATACCCCGCCACTTCCCGAAATACGCCGTCCCGCCTGCGACAGTCAAAAAAGCCAGCCATTCCGCCGGGCTGTAAGAAAGCGCCTGCGAAACGGCCCAGGGCAGCGACAGCATTACTTTGACTTTCTTCTGACCGCAGGACAGCCGGCGGCAGGCCAGTCAGCCCAGGATTTCAATTCCGGGTTCCGGCGCTTCACTTTGCGTAGTTGACCGCGCGGGTTTCCCGAATCACCGTCACTTTGATCTGGCCCGGATAGTCCATTTCTTCCTCGATTTTCTTGGCGGCGTCATAAGCTAATTTATGTGCCGACGCGTCGTCTACGATCTCCGGGCGGACCATCAGGCGGATTTCGCGGCCGGCCTGCACGGCATAGGTCTTTTCGACGCCGGGGAACGAGTCGGCGAGGGCTTCGAGCTTTTGCAGGCGCTTGACATAGCTTTCGAGCATCTCGCGGCGTGCGCCGGGCCGGGCGGCGGAAATGGCGTCGGCAAGCTGGACAATCACATCTTCCACCGTGTCCATCGGGATTTCTTCATGGTGCGCCCCCGCGGCGTGCGCGGCGGCGGGGCTTTCGCCGTAGCGCAGCATGAGTTCCTGAGACAAAAGCGCGTGCGGGACTTCCGAGTCGGGGACCACTTTGCCGAGGTCGTGCAGCAGCGACGCCCGCTTGGCGACGGTGACATTCGCGCCAAGCTCGGCCGCAATGCTCGACCCGATGTGGCAGACTTCAATCGAATGGTCCAGCAGATTTTGCCCGTAAGACGTCCGGTAGCGCATGCGCCCGAGCAGCTTGACAATCTCGGGGTGCAGGCCGGTCACGCCCGACTCCATCACGGCCCGCTCGCCGGCCAGCCGTAAACTCTGCTCGACTTCTTCCTGGGCTTTGGCGACGGTTTCTTCGATGCGCCCCGGATGAATGCGGCCGTCTACAATCAGCGCCGTCAGCGCCAAGCGGGCGACTTCGCGGCGGACCGGGTCAAACGACGACAGCACGACCGCTTCCGGCGTGTCGTCAATAATCACGTCTACCCCGGTGAGTGTTTCAAAGGCGCGGATGTTGCGGCCCTCGCGCCCGATGATCCGGCCTTTGACATCTTCCGACGGCAGCGGGACCACCGACACCGTGGTTTCCGAAACATGGTCGGCGGCGATGCGCTGAATGGCGGTGGCGACAATCGAGCGTGCCCGCTTTTCGCCTTCGGTGCGGGCTTCGGTCTCGATCTGCATGACCAGCCGGGCGAGGTCGTGCCGGGCCTGATTTTCGGTGTCTTTCATCAGCAGGGCGCGGGCGTCCTCGGGGGACAAGCCGGCGATCCGGGCCAGCTCGACCCGCCCCTGTTCTTTGAATTCCCAGGCTTCCGCGAGGTGCTGCTGGGCGGCCCGCTCCTGCAAAGCCAGCGCTTCGCGCTGATCGTCGAGGCCCGACAGCTTTTCGTCGAGCGCTTCTTCTTTGGCGGTCAGCCTGCGCTCCACACGGGTCAGCTCGGCGCGTTTTTCTTTGTTGTCGGCCTCGACTTCGCCGCGCAGGCGCAGGGTTTCCTCGCGGGCTTCGAGCAGCAGTTCTTTTTGCCGGGCGTCGGCCTGTCCGCTGAGTTTTTCCCGCTCGGCGCTGAGTTCGGCGAGTTGTTTTTGCAGCGCTTCGCGCTGCGGCTTGGCATAAAAAAGCACGGTTCCCGCGAGGGCGGCCAGGGCCGCCAGCGCAAGCGCCAGAAGATAGATATTCATCGTTCCCTCTTCCCCAAATCGCGCGAGCCACCCAAATCTTACTTTGGGTCCCCTTTGAGGTTGAGCGGACGGTTTCGCTGTCAAGACAACCGGAATCGCTTCCAAGTTCTCTTATGTCACGTTTGCCGTCGAGCTAGTAGTAATAAAAGGTTTATTCGCCGTCAGTCGGCCGTTTTCCTGCGCGAATGCCGGGCGATTCCGAAAAACGGTGCGTCGGGGCCGGGGCCTCCGTGAAAGCCGCGCGGCTATTCTTCCGGGTCGAAGTCGTCGTCTTCGGCGTCGCCGCCTCGGGCGGGCAGGCTTTCGCGGGTGACGAGCTTGACGACTTCCCAGCCGAAGCCGCGCCGCTGCAAAAAGCCCATCAGCTTTTGGCGCTCTTTTTGCAGTTCTTCGCGGTCGGTCGGGACCGTGCGGACTTTTTTGGAGGCCGCCGCGCGGGCCAAAGCTAATTCATCGGCATTCGTGACGACTTCGACGGCTTCGGCGATCTGGTCTTTGGCGACCCCTTTGGCGTACAATTCCGACGACAACCGCCGCCGGCCCACGGGCCGGGTGCCCCCAATGCGGGTTTTGGCCTCGACCCACGATGCGGCGAACTGGGCGTCGTTGATCAATTCCAGCCGCGTCAGCTTGGCGAGGACCTGCTCAATGATACCCGGCTCGTAGCCTTTTTGGACCAATCGCGTTTCAATCTCGCGCTTGGCCCGCGCCCGGACTTCCAGCAGGGCGAGGGCCGAATCAAGCGCTTTTTGGACTTCTTCGGCTCCGGCGACTTCCAGCAGCGTTTCCGCCGTCATTTCCCTGCCGACCCGCAGGCGCAGATCGGCGGCGACCGCTTCCCCTACCCCCATGACGAACTTGCCGTCCACAAAGACATTTAACCGTCCGGGCCGCTTTTGCGGCTCGAGCGCCGTGATTTCAGGCATGGTCGTCTTTCCGCAGCGCCGCCGTAACCGCTTCGACCTGCACGGCCGCTGCGCTGATTTCCAGCTCCCATTCGTCCAGCGTGTCTTCGGTGCCACCGAACGGCATCCCCGGCAGGAAGCGCTCGCGCAGAGCCGCCTGCGCGGCGTCTTCAGGCGCGACGCCCCGTTTGCGGGCATCTTCGGCGACGGCCTGCGCCAAGTCCGTCGGCAGGGTGATCGTCATGGGGTTTCGCTCCAAAATTCCAGCGCGGGCATCTCCGGGTCGGGCGTGAACTCGACCCGCTCGTAGACCGCTGCCAGCGGCAGGTCGCAGCCGACCGCCGGCAGGCGCAGCACTGCGCCGAGGCCCGCCACTTCGGTCAGCACCCAGCGGCCGTTCTCTTCGCGCGTGTACTGCTCCGCGAACGGCTGAAACTGCGACAGCATGACATATTCGGTGAGTGTTTCCAATCGCCGGCAGTGCGCGAATTTCCAGCTTCGGTCGTCTTTGGCCGTGGTCGGCGACAGCACTTCCATGATGACCACCGGGTTCAGCAGCGTGTCAAGCTGTCCGTCAATAAATCTCGGCTCGCAGCCGACCACAATATCGGGATAAGAATAACGCGTCGCGCTGATCTGGACCCGCATATCGTTCGAATACGTTTCGCAGGGCCGGCCCCGCAGTGCCAGGCTGATTTCGCGAACAAGATTGGTGACAACCAGATTGTGGACCCGGCTGGCCCCGGCCATCGCCAAAATCTCGCCGTTGACATATTCGCTTCTGTGCTCCGCCTTGCGGTCCATTTCCAGATATTGTTCCGGCGTGTAACGTGTTTGTTCGAGTGCCGACATTAGTGATGCTCCTCTTCGACAGCGAAATGCGGGTTTTCAATAACGCCGAGCACCCCGCCCGCCGGGTCGCGCACTGCGCCGAGCTTGATCCCGCCGCCGACTTCCTGCACCGGCTGATACGCCGCCGCGCCGAGTTCCAGCAACGTGGCATAAGCGTCTGCGGCATCGGGAACACCCCAATAGGTCACGGCGTCCCGCGCTTGTCCGGCGTCGGGGTCAGCGCTCGGCTGCAAGCCCAGCTCATACCCGCCGACCGAGAAGCCGACATAAAACGGCTCGTCAAAATACGGCGGGCGGCCCAAAAGCGCCGTGTACCACGCCTTCGCCGCGTCCAAATCAGACACTTGATGGATTTGTGATCGCAGACCTTGCAGCATCGTTTAACCCTCCAACCAAAATGTGAAAACTCTTCCGGGGCATCCGCGAATGCTCTTATTCCCGGCTTTGCCGCACCTTCTACCGCGATTTATGTGCCACGCAATGAATTGCGAGGCTGAAACAAACCACCGTCGAGGCGACGGAAGGATAATATATCCAACGAAGCTGGTCTTGTGTCGCTGCGACACTGGTTTAGTCTAAGCCTCGCAATTCATTGCGCGGCATTCACGCTGCCTCGGCCGTCTCAATCTTTGTAAGTTTCTCGCGTACCCATTTAAACAAGTCTTGGCATTCTCGCGGCCCTGGCCGAGCCGGGTCTCGGTGCAGGCGAAGAATACGCCGCGCTTGGCGATCCGCTCGGTCTCGCCCCCGCTGTCGAACTCGGCCCGGCGGAACGGCGGGGCGGCGTTGCCTTAAAGTGTGTTCCCTGCTTTCAGCCGGAGTCTTATGATATGTCTTTGCTGATTACGCTCCCGAAGGGGAACGTGTGTACGACATTGTACCTCACCCCGCCCTGCTTTGCACGCTGGGCCGGCGGCAGGGTCTGCATCAGCACAAAGCGGTTAAAGAAGCAGGAAAGGAACGTATGTTCGAATTCCGGGAACTCAATGTTTTTCTCGCATTTTCGGCACCGGGCCAGCGTGATATGCGGCAGGTAAGGGCGCAGTTCTTTCGCAAACCCTTCGGCGGCCAAAGCCTGCTCCAGAATCTTTACCAGCGAGACCAAGTCGGGGCTTGAATAGATGCCGTTGATGAGAACATTGGCAAACCGCTCCGGGTGCGGCAGGGCGCTCGGCCCGGCCAGCGGCACGGCAAACAGCGCATGCTGCCGGCTGACGGGCCGGGCGGCTTCGGCGGCCCGCTCCGCTTCGGCAGGCGAAATGTCCCCCAAAAATTTCAGCGTGAGGTGGTAGTCTTCCGGCGCGTACCACCGAAAGCGGGCCTCGCCGAGCTGTTCGCGCCAGCGATCCGCGTACTCTGCCAGCGGCCCGCGCACTTCTTCCGGCACTTCCAGCGCAAAGAAATGGTTCATAGCGCCGCCTCCGGCAAAACCCGCCCGCTGAGCCAGAACGATCCCTGCGCGATGCCGCCGACTGCCGGCGGCCGGGGCATAAACTCCGGGTCGGCGACCACATCATAGACGCCGCCGTAGGTCTGAACACTGAGCCAGTAAAATTCGCCCTGTGCCGCCGGGTTGACCCGCCGCTCCGAGGCCAAAATATGCCCCGCAAACAGAGCAGCGACACGCGGGCGCTCGCCGTTTTGAGTGAACAGGCCGGTCGGAATAAACGCTTCAGGCGCAAGGCCGGGACTGTCCTCGGTCTTTGCCCGGCTGAACGCCGCTTCGTCGGCATAGCAGGTCAGCTCCTCGGCAAACGCGGCGATTTGGGCGACGGCGCGGCAGGGAAACGCGCGTGACGGCAGGGCAAGGGCGAAGTCAGGCGCGTCGAATACGAACGGATACGCGCCGTCTTCGGCACGGTCGCCGGGAGCCGCCCAGGCTTGAAAGCTGCCGTCGAGCGAGTGAGTCTCGCCGGGCAGCGCGGCCGTCACGGCGACTTCGACCCGTCCGGTCCCTTCAAAGTGCGGGTGACAGCCAATAGGTCTCCCATTGGGGTCGGTCTGCGGCCAAAGCTGAACGCCCGCGCCGGGCGACCAGGCATAGTAAGTGCCCTGCGGCGTCTTAAAGGCGCGGCCTTCGCGTGCGGCCCGCAGCGCAAGCGCCCCAACGCTGCTGCGCGTCAAACCCGTGAAACCAACATCGCTGAAATGGCTGGGCATCGGTTTTTCTCCTGGGCTATTCTTCGGCGGTCGTGAACTGCGGGTCGTCGGGGTTCATCAAAAAGCGGCGCAGGAGCGCGAGGGCGTTTTGCGACGCCCGGTAGGCGACATCGGCCCGGCTGCCCAGCAGGTGATGGTGCTCGGACACAACGCCGCCGTCCCACGCGAGGCCGAGATGGACTGTGCCGACAGGCTTTGCGGGCGAGCCGCCGCCCGGCCCGGCAATGCCGGTGACGCTGACGCCGAAGTCGGCTTTGCCGGCGGCGCGTGCCCCGCTCGCCATAGATTTGGCTGTCTCGGGGCTGACCGCGCCGGTGGTCAGAATGGTTTCCGCAGGCACGCCGAGAAACTGCGTTTTTGCATCGTTGGAGTAGGTCACGAGGCCGAGGCCGAACACATCGGACGCATTCGGAACATCGGTGAGGCGCTTGGCGATCAGCCCCCCGCTGCACGACTCGCCGAGGGCCACCGTTTTGCCGAGCAGCTTCAAGAGGCCGACCACGACGCTTTCCAGGGTCTCGTCGTCCACGCCGTAAACAACGTCGCCGAGCCGCTCTTTGAGCGCCGCTTCACGCGGAACAATCAAAGCGAACGCTTCATCGGCGGATGCGGCGCGGGCCGTGATCCGAAGATGCACCTCGCCGGTTTTGGCATAGGGCGCGACTGTGGGATTGTTCGACCCCATCAGGTCTTTGGCGCGTTCTTCCACCACCGACTCGCCCATGCCGGCGATCCGCAGGGTCCGCGACACGATGACCCGCCGCTCCCCGCTGGTTTTCTCGCTTAAATACGGCTCGACAAACTGCTGGGCCATTGGGATCAGCTCATTGGGCGGCCCCGGCAGGCAGACGGCGATTTTGCCGCCGATTTCAAACAGCGCTCCGAGCGCGGTTCCCTGCGGGTTCGGGATGCCGCGTCCGTGCGCCGGGACAAGGGCCTGTTTTGCAAAGCTTTCGGGCAGGTCCCCCCACCCGCGCAGGGTCGCACGGTCTTTGAGCCACTGGATATGCTCTGTATCTTCCACAAACGTGTCGCCGAGCACGTCGGCCACCATTTCTTTGGTCAGGTCATCCTGGGTCGGCCCCAGCCCGCCGATAGTGATGACTAAATCGGCCCGCGAAAACGCCAGTGTCAGCGCGGCTTTGAGCCGCTCCGGGTTATCGCCGACAGTCGTGCGGTGGTAGATGCTGATCCCGAGGCCCGACAGCATCTTGGCTAAAAACACGGCGTCGGTATCCACAATCTGCCCGAGCAGCAGCTCGGTTCCGACCGAAACAATCTCAGCGTTCATAGGTTGTCTTTCTCGTTTCTAATTCCCAGGCTAATACCTGACTTATTTGTCATTATATGCGGCAGCGCAAGATCGGCCTCGATAAATTCCGTGCGATACGTCACATATATTTGCTGTTTCTACGCGGTAACATAACCAATATGGATGATGACGACAAACAAAGGTTACTAAGCGGCTTTGTCACTGAGGATGGGTGTTGGACATGGACGCGGGGATTCGCGGTCGGTGGCTACGGGCAAACCAATATCGAAGGTAAGCAGGTGCGTGCTCACCGTGCTTGCTATGAACTTATTCGAGGCGTAACACTTACCCCGGATCAATTTTTGCACCACTTGTGTAAAAACAAAGCCTGCATTAATCCTTTCCATCTTGAAATCACTTCACAAGCGACTCATGTAGATAGTGCGACTTTCGGTAATAAAGAGAAAACTCATTGCCCTCACGGACATGAATATACCCCCGAGAATACGCATTGGAATAGAGGCGGCAAGAGCAGAGAGTGTTACCAGTGCAAGCTACAGCGCATGCGGCGAAAACGCCTCCGCCGGCGGCAAGAAGCGGCGGCTAAACTGAAAATCCTCGCACTAAAATATGCGGGTTCATCCGAAAAACAAACAGAATAAATGACCTTTTGCTTTGAACCGATATTTATGACTCTTGAGTCAGGTATTGCGCCACCGCATAAAATGACTCAAGAGTCAGGTATCTCCTACCCCGGTTCCTTACCCCATAATCCGGTCAATCACTGTTTCCAGCTCGTCCATATTAGAAAAGTCTACCGTCACCGTGCCGCGCCCCGTGCGGCCATTGCGGATGGAAACTTTGAGGCCGAGGGCAGCTCGCAGCTTGTCTTCAATCGCTTTCAAGTGAACGTCGCCGTCGGGTTCCAGGTCTTCGGCGGCTTCCACGGTGCGGGAGGACGCGAAGCGCGACGGGCGCGGCGGGGGGGGCGGCTCGTCCAGCGCCCGGCGGCGAGACTCGGCGACAGTCAGGTTTTGGGAGAGCATCGCAGACCACAGCGCATGGCGGCGCTCGGGCGACGCGACCGACAGCAGCACTTTGCCGTGCTCCATCGTGAGCTGCCCGGCGGCGATGGAGTCCTGCATCTCGGACGACAGGCGCAGGAGGCTGAGGGCATAGGCCACCGTGGACTGCGATTTGCCGAGCTGACGCGCCAGCTCTACCTGGGTCAGGCCAAACTGGTCCAAAAGCTGCTTGTAACCCCGTGCGGCTTCCATCGCGTTGAGGTCCTCCCGCTGGATGTTCTCAATCAGCGCGACTGTCAGCGACTCTTCGTCGGTCATCGTGCGGACGACCGCCGGGATACGCGACAGGCCGGCCAGACGCGCGGCGCGGAAGCGGCGCTCGCCGGCAATCAGCTCAAAGCGGCCCCCGCCGCGCGGGCGGACCATCACCGGCTGCAAAACGCCGTGGGCGATCACCGAGGCGGTCAGCTCGTCGAGCGCGGCTTGGTCGAACTCGGAGCGCGGCTGGTACGTATTAGCGATGATGTGGTCAATCGCGATCTGCCGGACGCCTTCGGTATCACTGACGGGAGCGTCGGCGGCGGGCAGCGGCGGCGGGGCAGGGGACGGAGCAGCCGGGGCGTCTTCGGCGCGGGGCGAAACGGCGATTTTGGCGCTCGGCGGGATCAGCGACGACAAGCCGCGCCCGAGGCGGCTTTTGTCCAGCGGCTTGGTTTTTTCGGGGGTCTTTTCCAATGTTTTATTCTTTTCCAAGGGCGATGATCTCCTGGGCTAGATCGGCGTAGGCGACGGCCCCTTTCGATTTCGGGTCGTACAGGGCGATGGGCTGGCCGAACGACGGCGCTTCGCTGAGGCGGACATTGCGGGGCACAATGGTCTGCGCGACGGCGCTGCCGAAGAACTCGCGCACTTCGGCAACTACCTGCCGGGACAAATTGATCCGCTCGTCGTGCATGGTGAGCACGACCAAGCCGATGGCGAGCTTCGGGTTAAGATGCTGCTGCACCCGCTCGACAATGTTCATCAACTGCGAGATGCCTTCCAGCGCGTAGTACTCGCATTGAATCGGGATCAATACGGCGTCGGCGGCTGTCAGAATGTTCAGCGTGAGCAGGCCGAGCGACGGCGGGCCGTCAATGAAGATATACTGATAGTTTTTCTCAATCGGCTTGATGATTTTCTTGAGGATCGTTTCGCGGGACAGCTCTTGAAACATCTCCATCTCGGCCCCGGCGAGATCGAGGGTCGCGGGAGCGAGGTCGAGGCCCGGCACGGTCACATCGCGCAGAATAATATCGGCCAGCGACGCCCCCCCGGTGAGGGCGTCGTAAATGCTGCCTTCCACGGTTTCCTTCTGCCCCAGCCCGCTGGTGGCGTTGCCCTGCGGGTCGCAGTCAATCAGCAGCACCCGGCGGCCCGCCTGCGCGAGCGAAGTTGCGAGGTTGACTGCTGTGGTGGTCTTGCCGACCCCGCCTTTCTGGTTGACGACAGCGAGTGTCCAAGCCATTGCATGTGTTCCTTTGTTCGTCTGAGTAGGAGATAGTTCGGCATCGGCGGGAAAAGTCCTGCGTTTCAAAGTCCTGAGTTTCGGGGAAAATTGGACAACCGAGGGGTGGGGGAGACGAAAAAAGCGCCAATCGCCGAAGCGGGGGCTTCGGCGACTGGCGCGGAGAGGCGAACAGATGTACGCCCAAGCGCACTTCGGTCCGTGTCGGTTACTGGATTTTGTCGGCCTGCGCCCGGCGGATGATCTGGCCGGCGATGTCGGCGCTCGGGACATGGTAGGTGCCGCTCTCGACCTGCGCTTTGAGCTTGGCGACCAGCTCCGTGCGGACATCCGGCGCGGCGTTGACCGCCGGCACATACGCGGCGGCGGCGGCTTTGGCCGCGACCAGCGCCCTGGCCTGATCGGAAATCTCGACCTGTGCCGCCGGGCCGGCTCCCGGCGCGGCGGAGGTCGCAGCGGCCGGCTGCGGCGTGTGCGGCTGAAGCTTCGGTGCGGTAATCGGGTCCACTCGTCCGGCCCGGATCGCTTCGTCGTTGGTGATCTTCATTGCGTTTTGCCCCCTCGAATGGTGCGGCGGCTGGGCGATCTTAGCAGGCTTTTGGGAGCGCTGCCTTAGACCCGGTAGCTTTGCGTCCCCGACTTTCGCCGGGTTTGCCTTGTCGTGTTTGCTTGTTTTGGTCGTCCTCCGGCCACTCTGGCCGGTGACAGTTTCATTCTCGGCAGAGAGGTTTCGGTTCTTTAGGGCGAATTGGGATTATTTTCCGGTATTTTTTGCAGGCGCGAACACGGCCCACCCGAGGCCGAGCGCGAGGGCGTCTTCCGCCAGCGCCACCGCCGGGTCCGGCAGCCCCGCCGCCTTTCCAATGGCCCGCCGCAGGGTCATCATTGTGAACGCCGAAACGACGGCAGC
Source organism: Capsulimonadaceae bacterium (assembly GCA_965246745.1). Classification (GTDB taxonomy): domain Bacteria; phylum Armatimonadota; class Armatimonadia; order Armatimonadales; family Capsulimonadaceae; genus JANXMY01. The sequence continues at coordinate 2,054,424 of OZ251980.1, read as the reverse complement.
GATGGCTCCGAGCGCTGCGCCGACTTCGGGGCGCTCGCCGGCCGCCAGAAAAATCGCCGCCGCGCAGGTCCCGCCGGAGACCGCCCGCGCCCCGAGCGGGCCGGGATCGGTCCGGTTCGGACAGCGCGGCAGCTTGTCGGCCACAAGCTCACCCGCCGCCATAAGCTTCAGTCCATTGGCCGTGGTCTGAGTCCCGAGCGTTTTCAGCGGTGATGCGTCGAGAAACAGCGACGGGTTATTCGCGAAATAATGGCTGGTCAGGGCCGGAGCCGACGCGCTCCGCATGCCGGCGACCGCGCCGATGCCCAGTGCTTTCAAATAAATGTTCATAGTATGCAGCATATCATGCAATAGGCGAGGAAGTAAACTTCACTCGCTGGATAGGGTCGTCCTTCGGACGAAGAAGCCTAACGGCTGCCATTCTTTCGTCCGAAGGACGACCCTATCCAGCGAGTGAAGTTTACTTCCTCGCTCAATTTACTTCCTCGCGATATAGTCTTATATCTTCTGTCCAAACGTCTCAAAATCAATCGGCGGCAGGTCGGAAACGCTGCGGCGGAGGGCCAGCTCCCACTGGACATGGATACCGCGCAGGTCCGGGTCGGCGGCGGTCATGCGGCGGCGGCGGTGCAGATCGAATTCATCTTTGCCGTAGAGCGCCAGGTCAATCGGCGGGCCGACCGTGACATTGGAGCGCATGGTCGAGTCCATCGAAATCAGCGCGTACTTCGCCGCTTCTTCCAAAGGCGTTTCGGCGTACTGGATGCCGCGCACAAGAATAGGCCGGCCGTATTTGTGCTCGCCGATTTGGAGAAACGGCGAGTCTTCGGTCGCCCGAAGCGGGTTTCCCTGCGGATACACCAAGTAGAGGTCGTGCGGCTGACCGTGTATCTGGCCGCCCAAGATGAAATGGACATTGAAACGGTAATCGTCGCGCTCCAAAGCCGCCCGGTCCAAATCCGACACCTGACGCACCTGCTCGCCGACCACCCGCGCGGCATCGTACAAGGACGGCGCGGACGCCAGGCCGACCCCCCGGTCGAAGTCCCGGCCCAACAGCGTGATGATGCTCTGAGTCAGCGACAGGCTGCCGCTGGCAAGCAGCACAAAGACGCGCTCGCCGGGCAAAACAAACTGGTACATCTTGCGGCAGACATTGACCTGATCGTAGCCGGAATTGGTGCGCGAGTCGGACATCATCACCAAGCCGTCTTTGGTGATGACGCCTAAACAATAGGTCATCGTCGGTTATCCCCTATCCCGTCACAATGTCTTTTTTGGTTTATTCGGTGAACATCGGCCGAACTCCTGCGTCTGTTTGCATATCACACCGACTGGAGACCCCCGCCATGACCCGCCGCTTGCTGCCTATTGCCCTGACGCTCACCCTGCTCAGCCCTTTCGCCGCCGCCCAAACCGCGCCGGCTTCCCCCGCCGCGCCCGCCGACCCGTCCGCCGCCGCGCCCGCGCCCAAAAAGCGCGACCATGTCGGCGGCAAAATCTCCGCCGTGGACGCCGCCGCGAAAACCGTGACGCTGACACACAAGAAAAAGACTGTTGTGCTTTCGGTGCCCGATACGGCCAAAATCTATAAGCCCGGCGATGCCAAAGGCGCACCGACCGGCGCATTTACCGATCTGACCGTGGACACGATGATCAGCGCCGCTACCGACGGCAGCGCCGACGCGCCGACGGCCAAAACGGTTCATATTCGTGCGCCGAAGACGACGGGGCAGTAGGGACCTCACTCCCGCACACAGTCCAAAATCTCCGCGCGGGTCGCGGTCGCGACCCCGAGCTTCCGCACGACCACCGCGCCGGCGGCATTCGCCAGCGTCACCGCTTCGGGCGGGGTCGCGCCTGCCGCCAGCGCCAGGGTCAGCGTCGTAATCGTCGTGTCGCCCGCCCCGGTGCCGTCAAAGACTTCCACCGGGTGCGCGGGCAGGACAAACTCACCCCCGTCCGCCGAAAACAGCGACAGGCCGTGCGCCCCGCGCGTGATCAGCACATTGTCCGCGCCGGACTTCCGCAGCAGCATCCGCCCGGCCTCATGCAGCGTGCCCGGATCGCTGCCGCTGCCGTCGCCGAGCAGCAGGCCCGACGCTTCCCCGGCTTCAAAGACGTTCAGCGTGATCATGGTCAACCGGCAGTGTCCGCCGATGCCTTTCGGCTTCAAGTTGCCTGTCAGGACTTTGCCGGCGTCGCGCCCGGTCTGCACGACCGATTTCACCAGGTCCCGCCCGAGCAAGCCCTTCTGGTAGTCCGACAGCAGCAGGGCGTCGCACCCGGCGACTGCGCCTGCTAAATAGTGCAGTAAGCTCGCCTGCACGTCGGCGCTGACCGGATCGCGCCGCTCATGGTCTACCCGCACAACCTGCTGTGCGCCCTGCTGCGTGTGCGCGATGACCCGCGTTTTCAGCGTGGTCGGCCGGTCGCGGACCGCAACAAGCCCCGCAACATCTGCGCCTTCTTCAACGAGCTTCTCGCGCAAAGTCACCGCCGCGCTGTCTTCGCCGAGTATTCCGGCAATCAGCGCCCGCCCGCCGAGGGCGCACACATTGTTGACAACGTTTGCGGCCCCGCCGGGCACAAACGTATGGCTGTCGGCGTCTACGATCATCACCGGCGCTTCGGGCGAGACCCGGCTGACCCGCCCCCAGACGTACTCGTCGAGCATGACATCGCCGACGACAAGTATGCGCTTGCCTTCGAAGCCGTCTAGAATTTCTTCCGCGCGTTCTGCGTTCATAAGTTACTGCTTTCGCCGGTAAATGGAGATAATTGGGTTGGTGTACGTCATATCGTGCGGCAGGCTGCTTGACGGGAACTCGGGCGCGTCTTGAAACTTGCTCGGCAGAACAGTCTGCCGGGCGTAATTTTGCGTCAGCGCGGCGAGGTAGGCTTTTGCCGCCGGGTCTTCAAGCCGCAGGGCGTCGTCGTAATCATATTCGCTGAGAACGACAACCTCCGGTTTTTGCGTTTTCAGCGCGTTGATGTCCCAGTCTGTGCCGCTGTAAGCTATTCGCTGCTTGATTTCGGGCGGCGTCACCGCCTGCCATGCGCCGACACCCGGCAGCGGGAAGTAGGGACTGACCGGCGCTGTTCCAAACCAGGGCTGCACCGGAAAGCCGATCTTTGCGGGGGCAGACGCCTGTGAGTTCAGCCAGAACAAGGCTTGGTCTCGCGTGTCCGTGCCGGCCATTGCAGACACAAGAAGCAGCGTATCGGCAGCCGCCGCAAAAAAGCCGACCGCCGCAGCAGAGATCGCCGCACGCCGCAGCACAGGGCGCGAAAGACGCGAGCCGTCCGCCAGCATTCGCCCGGTCCATAATGCCAAAATCGGCAGCAGCGGAATGGTGTAGCGGGCATAGCGCACGGCGGCGAGGCCGATCAAGATGTAGTAGGGCAGGGCAAACGCCGCCAAAAGCCCGTCGCCGCGCTGTCTTCGGTAAACTGCGTAGCCGACAGAGGCCAGGGCCAAAATGAGGAGCGGCAGGCCGAGGCCGGCGTCCAAGTTGTGAGCAATATGGTAGACAAAGCCGCTGCCGGTGCCGCGAAAGGTCGGGTCGTCGCCGTTCTGCACATGGACGGCTTCAAAGCGCACGTCTTTGATGAATTTGCTGTGTTCTAAGAGTGCGCCGGGGCAGGCGGCGCAGAAGGCGAGAACGAAAGACAGGAGACCTACCCCGGCGCAAGCGCCGACCCTCCCGAAGCGGGAAGGGTAGGAGTTTAGGATGCAGGCGGTCAGCAGGGGCAAAATCGCCAGGGCCATGTTGTACTTGGTCGCCGTCGCGAGGCCGGCGAACAGGCCCGCAAGCAGGGCGGCGCGGAGCGGCTTCGGGTCATCGGTCGCAAGGCGCACGGTCCAGACCAGCGACAGGGTCAGCCAGAAGGTCGCAGGCACGTCCACGGTCAAAAAATGCGAGTGCTGGGCGTGCAGCGGCGTAACTGCGAGAATGAGCGCGGCCGGCAGGCCCGCGCGGCGGCCCCAGAGACGCGCCCCGGCGGCATAGGTCGCCCAGACAGTGCCGACTCCCATGCCGACCGTCAGCAGCCGCCCCACCAAATACATCTTCGCCCACTGCGGATACCATTGGTCGAAGTTTTTGGGCACGATGTCTACCGCCCCGAAGAGCGCGGCCAGCGTGTTCGCAAAACAGACCAAATAAAGCTGCAAAGAGCCGTAATTGTAAAAATGCGGCAGCAGGCGGCCCGCAAAGACGTTCAGCGTGACCGACGACGTTTCCAGCACAACGGTTTCATCCGGGTGGTACGAAAAATAGTGCGTCGCCGACGGCAGCCCCCAAGTGATGCCCCACAGGCGCAGGGTCAGCGCCAGCATGAGAATGCCAAGCAGGGGCAGGGGACCGGCAGCAAGTTTGGTCGGCGGCGGCAGGGTCATTGCGCGTGATTGTACCCGAAGCGCTCTCAAACACAGATGGCAGGTCCCACGGATTTCAATTCGCGGCTCTTACGCCGTGGTGCTCATCGGCGCGGTTATTTCAGCAGCCCGCGCCGCAGTTCCAGTTTTGCCAGCTTCTGCGCCAGCTCCGCCGCGTCGGCGCGGGTGCGCTCGACCACTTCGGGCAGGGCACGCTCGACAAAGCTCGGGTTGCCGAGGCGGGCAGTGACCGCCGCCTGCTCTTTGCCGAGCTTTGCAATCTCGGCGGCCAGCCGGGCAGACTCGCGGGCCGGGTCCAGTCCCTCCAAAAGCTCGCCGGCAGGCACATAAAATGCCGCGCCGGGCACGCTTGCCGGGACATACCGGCCGCCGTCAGTGGGAGCCGCCGGCGCAACAACAGTTGCGCCCAGCCGCGCCAGGGCGATGAGCGCCGGAAGCTGCTCCGTGAGGGCGTCGCGGGCGGCGTCGGTTTCGGGCACCGCAGCAACCGACAGTTTGCGGGTCAGCATTGCGGCCCGTGCGGCCTCGTTTTCGGGTCCGCCGGGCGTGAACTCGGCCCGCAGCCCGCGCAGGGCCGTGATGCTTTCAATCAAAAGTCCCACAGCGGCTTCGGCGTCGGCATCCACCCAGGCTTCGTCGTAAACGGGGTAGGGGGCCAGGCTGATGCTTTGGGTTTTGCCGGGGAGCTGCCGCCAGATTTCATCGGTCACAAACGGCATGATCGGGTGCAGCAGCTTCAGGGTCGTTTCCAGCACGGCGTACAGGGTCGCCCGCGCCGACTCTTTGGCCGGGCCGTCTTCGCCTTGCAGGGCCGGCTTAGACAGCTCGACAAACCAGTCGCAGTATTCGCCCCACACAAAGCCGTACAGCGCTGCGCACGCATCGTCCATGTCGTAGGACGCGAGCGCCGCGCCGACCGTCGCGATGGTCTTTTGCAGCCGCGACACTATCCAGCGCTCGGGGAGGGAGGTCCCCCCTGCCCCCAATAATGGGGGAGCCGGAGGGGCCTCCTCTGCTGTATTCAGCAGCACAAACCGGGCGGCGTTCCACAGCTTGTTGCCGAAGTTGCGGGCTTCGGGGACACGCTCCTCGCTGAACCGAATATCCTGACCCTTCGATGCCAGGCGCAAAAGCGAAAAGCGCAGGGCGTCGGCCCCGTACTTGTCAATCATCTCCACCGGGTCAATCCCGTTGCCGAGCATTTTCTGCATGCGCCGGCCTTTTTTGTCCAGCACCGTGGCATGGATATAAACATCGGAAAACGGCTTTTGGCCGGTGAATTCGAGGCCCGTCATCACCATGCGGGCGACCCACAGGCGCAAAATCTCGCCGGCCGTGGTCAAAAAGTCGGTCGGGTAGAAATAGGCGAGATCGGCCGTCTGCTCCGGCCAGCCCAGAGTCGCAAACGGCCACAAAGCCGACGAAAACCATGTGTCAAGCACATCCTCGTCTTGGGTCAACTGATCGGTCCCGGCACGCTCCACGGCTTCGGCGAAAGAGCGGGCGGCGACAAACGCGCCGTCGGGCGTGTAATAAATCGGGATGCGGTGCCCCCACCAAAGCTGCCGCGACAAGGCCCAGTCTTTGATGCCGCCCATCCACTCTCCGTAGGCTTTGGCATAGCGCCCCGGACTGAACTCAATCTGCCCGTCCGAGACAATCGCCGCCGCGTTTCGGACCATCTCGGTGCCGGCCATTTTCATAAACCACTGCTCGGACAGCAGCGGCTCAATCACGGTTTTGGAACGGTCGCAGTGCGGGACCGAGTGCCGGTACGGCTCGATTTTTTCCAGCGCCCCTTCGGCCTCTAAATCGCCGACAATCAAGTCGCGGGCCTCAAAGCGGTCCAATCCCGCATAGCGCACCCCGGCATCGTCGGTCATTCGGCCGTCGAAGCCGATCACCGTGATTTGGGCTAAGTTGTGCCGCAGGCCGACTTCGTAGTCGTTCGGGTCGTGCGCGGGCGTGATTTTGACCGCCCCGGTGCCGAACTCGAGGCTGGCGTAATCGTCGGCAATCAGCGGGATTTCGCGATTGGTTAAGGGCAGCCGGAGCATTTTCCCGATTTTCCCGGCATAGCGCGGGTCTTTCGGGTTGACAGCCACAGCAGTATCCCCGAGCAGCGTTTCCGGCCGGGTTGTTGCCACCGTGACGGCCCCGGAGCCGTCGCTGAACGGATAGGAGAGATGCCACAGCGAGCCGTCGGTGTCTACGTTTTCGACTTCGATGTCCGAAATCACGGTTTGCAGCCCGACCGACCAGTTCACCATCCGCCTGCCCCGGTAAATCAGGCCGGCGTCGAAAAAGCGCACAAATGCTTCGGCGACGGCGGCGGCATAGGCGGGGTCCATCGTGAAGCGCAGCCGGGACCAGTCGTAGCCGCAGCCGAGGCGCTTGAGTTGAACCAAAATCCGCTCGCCGTAGTCTTCTTTCCACGCCCAGACCCGCTCGTTGAACTTGTCGCGGCCCAGATCAAACCGGGTCAAGCCTTCTTTTTCGATCTGCCGCGACACGACGGTTTGGGTCGCAATCCCTGCGTGGTCCAGCCCCGGCAGGATCAGCACGGCGTCGCCGCACATCCGCCGCCAGCGTCCGAGCGTGTCCTGCACCGTGTGGTTGAGCGCATGCCCCATGTGCAGGCTGCCCGTAACATTCGGCGGCGGGATACAAATGCTGTATTTCGGCTTTCCCGGCGCAGGTTCGGCGTGAAAAATCCCGGCGCTTTCCCAATCGGGATATAGCCGCGCTTCCACATCTTTCGGCTCGTAGGCTTTTTCCATGGGTGTTCAATTCTTTGGTCTGTGCGCCTGCCCCGGCTGTGCGGCAAACCACGCGCGGAGATTGCCGAGAGACGGGTCGGTTTGGTCGGGAATTTCTCCGGGATACGTCAGCAGCGCCGTTCCGGGCCGGTGGATAAGTATTCTGCTCGGCCCGATTTCGTCGAGCAGGTGCGTGTCGAACTCGTAATGCTTATAGTGATGGATATACACCGCCCAGCCGATGCCCTGCCGGATGTCATCGGCTTTAATTGTCGAGCCGTTGTCCTCATATTCCGTGTACAGGCTGATTTTCAGATGAGGATGACGCCGGCGCACGTTCGGAAACAGAAATGTCCATCGCTCCGCATCGGAAACATCGCGCTCAATCTGCACAGCCCGGCCCCGGCGCAGAAGGACGAACTCCCATCCGTTACGCCCCTCCCACTCATCCCAGGTGTAAAGCCGCCCCGCCGCGTGCAGAAAATGAATTGCTGACGGCTTGCCGAGGTGCTGCCAGACTTCGGCACGCGCCATGCCGAGCGCGACCCTGCCGAGGGTGCGCCCCGGCACAATCGGGGCCTGCGCGGCGGCAGCGGTCACTGACGACAAAAGGCACAGCGCCGCCAAGATGCGCTTCATCAAGATGCGCTTTATTAGGGAAGCTCTTTCCAGGTGAAATACCGCTGCATCAAGGATAAGCTGAGGCGCGTATACTCGTTGCTCGAGGTGACGAACGGCCTCCAGTGGCCGCCTTCAATCGGCACGGCGGGGACGCCGGGCCGGTGAATAATGATCTCGTTGGGCGAGGACCTCTTCAAAAGGTCCGGCTCAGGGTACGCTTGCATCTGCATGGTAAACGCCACTCCGTCCCGAACATCGTCCATATGGAACAAAAGATGATCTTCCTCGAGCACATCGTATTCGCGGACCGTCATCGTCCGGTGGCGGCGGCGAATTTGAGGACATAAACTTTGGACGCTCAGGCCGTCGGTCAGCACCATGCGGGGGCTGTTGAACCTAATTTGTGTCACTTTGTCGTGCTCGGAAACAACCGACAGAGTGTGCTCGCCGCTGATCCACTCATCGTCGCTGTACCGCGTCGTCCCATGCTGCACGCTGCGGCTTTTGCTGGGCTTGTGCAGGATTTTCAGGACATCCGCCCGGTCCATTCCGAGAAACACGCGTCCGGCGCTGCGCCCCGGAACCGCCGTGTCCTGCGCCCAGGCCGTGCGGCCCAGGCACAGCGCCAGCAAAACCGCAAAAACACACGCCACTGAAAGTTTCTTTGTCATTGTTTGTTCCAGCCTTTCCACTCCTAAACTACATTTCACTCCTAAATACATCTACTCCCGAACCACAAAAGCCCCCGCGCCCATTGCGATAGGCCCTGAATCACTCAGAACTTCTATCGCAAGGACGCGAGGGCTTGCAGCCACTGACGGGCCGCCGACGCGCGATACCACCTTGCTTCCCGCACCGGAAACTTGAAATCAGGCGCGGACACTCATTTCAGACACGGCTCCGGGGCGACGTTCGGCGCGTTTGCTGCGGAATGCTTTCAGCCGGGGCATTCCTTCTCTTTGGCAGCGCAGGCGCGTACTCTTCCCCATCAAGGCCGCGAATGAAAGCAGTATAGACGACGGCAGGCAGGAAAGTCAAGAGGGCGTGTCCGATATCCACCCAGGAGTACCGGCTCGGCCCGGTCTTGTACGCCGCGACTGCGCTGCTGGCCCTGTTTTTCGCCCTGCCGGACCACAGCGGGGACGATTAACGACGCGGAGGGTTAGGGTTTGAGTTCGCCGACTACCGGCTCGGGGCCGGGCAGGGGCGCATCCGATTCCAGCCAGCGGTACACGGCCCCGGCGATCACTGCGCCCAGGATCGGGGCCAGCCAGAACAGCCAAAGCTGAGCGAGGTAACGGGCCGCCCGCAAACAGCGCCGGGGCGGTGGAGCGGGCCGGGTTGACCGACAAGTTGGTGACCGGAATGCCGATCAGGTGGATCAAGGTCAGCCCCAGCCCAATCGCTATCGGCGCAAAGCCTTTCGGAGCGCGGCCGTCGGTCGCGCCGAGAATAATCATCAGAAAAAAGAACGTCAAGACGACTTCGGCGGCAAAGCACGCGCCGAGCGAGTAATGCCCCGGCGAATGGTCCCCGTAGCCGTTGGACGCAAAGCCGGCATGGACATCAAACCCCGCCGAGCCGCCGGCAATCACAAACAACAGCCCTGCGCCGACAATCCCGCCGATCACCTGCGCGGCGATATAGGGGGCCAAATCCGATGCCGGAAAGCGCTTGCCGGCCCACAGACCGAGGGACACCGCCGGGTTCAAGTGGCACCCCGAGATATGCCCGATAGCATACGCCATCGTCAGCACGGTCAGGCCGAACGCCAGCGCCACCCCGACAAACCCGATGCCTAAGTTGACATTGGGATTGTCGGGCGTCAAAAACTTCGCGGCCAAAACCGCGCTGCCGCAGCCGCCGAAAACCAGCCACGCCGTCCCGATCAGCTCGGCCGCCGCGCGTTTTGCGAGGGGAACAGTTGCCATAAGATGCCTCGTTTTCTGAGCGCCGACACTGCACGCTCGCTTCGTTGTTCTGCGCTATTATAACGCGCCTGCCTGCCTGAGTCAACTCCCCCTACTTTTACGAGAAAGAAAACCCGTGCCGCCTGCCGATAATCAGCACGGGAGACTTGGCGATTGGAGACTTGGCGATTATGGTGACGCTTACCGCTCAAAACTTTACCGATTCAATGGCGCGGCTGACGGACGAGCACCGGCGGCCCTGCGCGGAAGCGGCCCGGCAGGAGCGGGACCGGGCCGCGCCGCCGGAAATGTCGCGCGATGCGCTGGAGTTTTTGATTGAAAATTACGGCAAGCTGGTGGAAGGGCTGCTGGACCCCCGCGCGTCCGCCTCCGGCATTGAGTTCGCGTACAGCCGGCTGCTCGGCACGCGCGGCGGCATCTGCCGCTTGTGCCCTTCGGAGGACATGGGCCGCCTGCCGCTGAAAGCCGTGAAGCGCTGGGAATGGGCGGAAACCCATCTGCGGGATTATCTCGGCAAAGCGCCGGGGCTGGAAAATGTGGTAACGGTGGCCCGGCGGGTCGAGGACGGCTGGTCGGACAGCATTGAGCGGTATGTGCTGACCCTGACGGCGCGGATGCACGAAACCGAGATACCCGACAAGATCGGCATTCTGAAAGGCATTGACACGGTGTCAATGCACCTTGCCCAGCGCGAAGTGTTTGCGCTGTCCCAGTCGCTTGCGATCCCGTTAGAGAATACCAGCGCGGTGAAGCTGCGGATTCGCTTGCTGGCGTTGTTTTTGACCCTGCATCGCTGCGGCTTCTGCGCGGCATTCCCCGCCATTAAAAGCTACCGGGAAACATTTCGTATTCACGACCCGCTGGCGTATCCCTGGTGGTTTGTGGACTGCCGCTTGACCGAAAAGCAGCTCAACTGGACCCACCGGCGCATTCCGACCGACGACTTGAACTGGCGGTTTTAGGGCCGGCTCAGTGCGGGCGATACCAGCCGGACGGGCGGGGCTTGCGGGGGGCGTTTTCGGCCGCCGAGTCGTCTTCGCCGCTGAGCGATGATGCCAGAATAATCTCTTTTGCCATGACTTTTAGCGTCGAGATGTCCGATTGGGTGGGGCGGGCTAAATCGCCGACCGTCATCTCGGCGGCGAGCAGGCGGGCGTCTTCCGGCGACTCGGCGTCGATCTCTAAAACGGCGGTTCCCGTGAACGAAACGCTGACTTTGTACTTTTGGAGCATTGTTAGGTGCCTACCGCCTGGCCGCCGAACAAGCGGTGCCAAAGCGATTCGCGGCGCGGCGCGTTGTTTTCCAGCGACTTCAATCGCGCAATCTCGTTTTCCTTGATTGCGACGATCTCGTTTTTGTGCGTCTGTTCCTGCGTCAAAGCCGCCCGGAGCTGACCTAAATTCTCGGCGTAGAGCGCGTCCATGTGCGACAGTGTTGCGCGGGTCGTTTCCTCGCGCTCCCGCAGCAGGTCGCGCAAAGCCGTCACTTCGTCCTGCGCCCGCTGCGTCGCCCGCTGGGCGTCCTCGCACCGCGCCGTCCACAGCGCGATCTGCTCCCGGTGCTGAGATTGTATCTCGGCAATCGCCGTGGCGACCATCGGCGACAAAGATGTGGAATACGAAACCCCCGGCGTGCCGTGCAGGTTGGTCACCGACCGGGTCTGCGCTTCCCGCTGGGTCACCCGCTCGAACAGCGCCTGCACTCGCCCTTTGTCGTAGCGCGGCAGGCCGTCATCGCCGGTGACGGTGTTGCCGAAGTCGCCGCGCGACGCGCGGGCGCGGATGTTGGCCGCCGACTTGCCGAAGATCGCCGCGACTTCGCGGGTCGTCAGCAGCGGCGGCTGCTGCGCCCAGTCCATCGGCTCACCGGAAAAGTCAGGGCGCACAGGCGCAAATGTTTCGCTGTGCGGTGTTGCGGGTTCGGAGTCCATAACCAGCATTTTAGCGAAAGTCGCGAGGTTTGTCAAGCAAAGCGCAAAATAATTTGCGTTTATTTTTGCGGGGCCGCTGTCAGGGTGCCCAGCGGCGCAGCGAGTAGATCAGCGCGGCGGTCAGCGCAAACGCCGCGCTGCCGGTCAGCGCAAACTGTGTTGCGCCCTGCTGGTTGCGCCCCCGTGCGCCCTGGGAAGAGAACAAGCCGAGAGTAGTCACGACTAAATAGACAAATCCGCCGCCGACGTGCGCGAACAGCAGGCCCAGCACAGGCAAGGAAACGGAGCGCAGACCGTACAAGCCGAGCAGCGCCCCGATCTCCGTGGCCGACTCTATCGCCAGGGTCAGCCCCAGCGCCTTTGGGCGCGAATAGCCTGCGCCGAGCAGCAGCAGTGCCAGCGCCAGGCCCTCGGGCAGCTTGTGAAACGACACGGCAAACAGCAGCGCCGTGTTCGGACGCCCGGCCACCTGGTCGCCGACCACTACGGCAATGCCGTCCATCGCCGAGTGCAGGCCCAGCGCGACCATCAAAAGCCCGACCGACTGCCGGAGGCGCTCGGTCGCCGCCCGGTCGAACGCGCCCACGGCGCACGCCGGACACAAGGGGTAGACATACCGGCCGGCGGCCCAAAACAGGGCGTAGCCGCTCGCCGCCGCCGCCAAAAATGCCGGCCAGCCGAGCAGCTCTTTGGCATCCGGCAGCACGTCAAACACCGTCACCGCCAGCAGCGCCCCCATCGCGGCATACACCAGCGCCCGGAGGCGGGCCGGGGCGACCGCGCCCAAGAAAACGCCCAGCCCGCCGCCGGCAAACGCCGTCAGCGTCGCCACTGTCGAGCGCAGCAGTAAATAAGTCATTGGAAAATCTTCAGAAATTTTGTTGCACTTTGCGTGTTCGCATGGTAAAATGCGCTCGGTGAACCGAATGCACACACGCAGGCCGGGACAATTTGTGCGGACAGCGGCGCTTTTTCTGGCGCTGATCGTCTGCGGCATCAGCGGCGGCACGACTTTGTTCCACACGGAAGAGCTGCTGCCGGCGCACGCCCGCGCCGCCCACGGCCTCGCCCGCTTGACCGCGCCGGCCGTCGCCGCGCCGGCCGCCGATGCCTGCCCCGCGTGCCAGTGGGAGAACGCCCTTTTCCGCTCGCCGGTTCCCGCCGTTCCCCTGCCGGCCCCGGTGTTTTTCTCTTTGCCGCTGTTTTCCGCCAGTGTTCAGACCCGCACCTGCGACCCGTTTGACCACACCGCCCCGCGTGCGCCCCCGCTCGCGTCTTAACCCCTTTTTTCTCTGCCTGCACCACTTCAAACCCGGATTGGGACCGAAAAACGCCTCGGCAAACGCGAGTCATCGCGCTGAGCCGCCCCGTCGGCCCTGCTCCATGCCCACGACACGAAAGAAATTTTAACGATGACTCATCGCTCCGCGCTTTTCTGCGCCCTGCCTTTGGCCTGCGTCTGCCTTTTTTCGGCCGGCGCGGCCCGTGCCGACGTGTTCGGCCGCCTGCGCTTTACGGTCCGCGACGCCGCCGGCAAGCCTGTCCAGGGCGCAAACGTCGTCTTCCACGACACCGCCGGCGTCAATTCGGACTTCAACGCGATCACCGACGCGCAGGGAATTGCGCTCAGTCCGCCCCTGGAAGCCCGGCCCTGGCGCATCACGGTTCAGATTGTGACGTTTGAAACCGACATCCGCACCGTGCCCGTTGTCGCCGACACCAGCGCCGACATCGAAATCACGTTGATCAAGCGGGTTTTGACCAGCTCCAGCAGTGTGACCGTGCCGCGCTCGCAGACCGTAAACGCCACCCAGCGCAGCCTGCAATTCAGCCGCACTATCCCCGCCACCGGGGCAAACCAGCAAAACTTACAGCGCTTGCTGCTGACCGCGCCCGGCTTTGTCGAATCGTCGGTCAATGTCGCCCACCCGCGCGGCGAGCACGCGTCCACCACCATCTACATTGACGGCTTCCAGCTTCCGGGGGCTTTGCAGGGGCGGGCCGGACCGATCCTCAGCCCCGACGCCATCCAAAGCGCCGACATCCAGACCGGCGGCTACGCCCCCGAGTACGGCAGCGAAACCGCCGCCGTGCTGAACCTCAGCCTGCGGGCCGGCACCATTAAGCCGTTTCAAAACATTTCCTTTGGGGCCGGGGGGTACACGACTTTGGACCAGGAGCTGACCTTCGGCGGGCAGGCCGGGGCCGCGCCGGGCGGGGCCGGCCCGCTGCGCTACTTGTTCAATGTCATCAACCGCAGCACCAACAACAGTGTGGAAGCGCCCCAGCCGGGCAATCAAAGCGCCCACAACCACGGCCGAGCGCTGACGGCATTCGGCAACATTGATTATGTGGCCGGCAGAAACGACACTGTTTCCCTGCTGCTGAACACTGCGCCCGCGCAGACCGAAGTCGCCAACCGGACCGGCCTGCCGGACCGCTACGCCCCGGTCGGCCAGGGCTTCGGCTACGGCGGCGCACGCAATGCCGACGGCACGGAAGCCGGCACAGCGCCGGACCCGGCGGTGGTCGGCAGCCAGGCCCTCGCGCTAAAATCTCAGCAGGAGTCCGGGCAGGACGTGTTCCAAAACGACGAAAACAAGTTCGGAGCGCTGAACTACCGGCACAACTTCGGCGGGGCGCTCACCGGCCTGCTGTCGCTCGGCACATCGTCGTCGCGCCTCGACATCCGCAGCCGCAACCCGTCCATCAATCTCGGCGCGGTGGACCCGGCGACCGGGCTTTTGACCACGGTGGACAGCTCGATTGAGTTTAACCCGACCATTCAGCGCAAAAGCGCCCAAACCGAGCTGTCCGGCAGCCTGACCAAGACGCAGGGAACGCACACGCTGAAAGCCGGCCTGCTGCTTACCCGCCAGTCCGGCAACGAGCTGTACCAAATCATCCCGCAAAGCCAGCTCGCGCTCGATGCCGAAGCGGGCATCCAAGGCGGCGGCGGCCCGCAGCTTGCCCCCGCCGGGACCGGCCAAACCGACAGCGCCGGCAATCCCGTTTTGGACGTTCTCGGCAATCAAGTCTACACCCTGACCCCCGGCGCGTCGGCCCCGACAGTGGTGGTTCACCGCTCGGGCTACTACAACGCCGCGTATTTGCAGGATACCTGGCGGGCGACCCGGAAAATCACCCTGAATTACGGCGTCCGCTACGATTCGTACTACGGCAAGCAGAACTTGTCGGCGGACAGCGTCAAGAAAAATTATCTTTCGCCGCGTGTCAACTTCGCGTATGCGTTTTCGCCGAAAACCTCGGTGCGCCTGAGCTACAACAAGCTGTTTTCCCAGCCGCCGCTGGCCCAGGGCGCGATTTTGGGGACCAATCTGGTGCCGCAGACCACCGACCTGTACGAAGCCGACGCCCAGCATAGCTTCACGCCGCAGCAGTCGGTGAAGCTGTCGTACTACTACAAAAACGCCCGCAATGAGTTCGACACCGGCCTGCTGATCCCCTACACCCAGTTCGGGGCGTACACGACGCTTCAATACACCGGCCAGGGCGTTCACGGCCTCGAGCTGTCTTACAGCATCGTCCCGCGCGGCCCGGTCGGGGTCAGCGGCTACCTCGCGTACACCAACTCCATCGCCCGCCCGAGCGGGTTCAATCAAAACGGCGACCCCGCGCCGGTGGTCAACGACCACGATCAGCTTAACACGCTCAGCGGCGGCCTCAGCTACACATTCGCGTCGTCGGCGTTTGCGGGCATAGATGCGTACTACGGCAGCGGGGAAGCGTCAAGCGTCCTCAGCCCGATCAGCGCCGGCAACGGCAATACGCTGAACGACCGGCGGCGCAATTCGCATTACTTTGTCAATCTGCGCCTGGGCCACCCGCACTTGTTCGGCCCGGTCGGCCTGGAATTGGATGTGGAGAACCTGACCAACGATGTCAGCGTCCTGAACTTCAATTCCGGCTACAGCGGCACCCGCTTCCAGCAGGGCCGGCAGGCGATCCTTCGTGTGACCGGCGGCTTTTAGGAAATGCCGGTTCCGAGTCGGCCGGCTGCGTCCGGCGGCCGGCGGGCTGACGATCCCGGACAACTCAGACCCTGGACACCGTAGAGGAGACTACATCATGAAGCCGACCCTTTCGCTGACGACTGCCGCTGTCCTGCTGGCCGTTCTTTCGGCGGCGACCGCCGTGCAGGCACGCCATTCCGGCGGGTCCGACCGCCGCTATCACCGCTCGGATCGGTCGTTCCACACCGCCGATGTGCGGTTCCACGCCGCCGACCGGGACTTCCACCGCACCGGGCGTCACACCGCCGCCCAGGCGCGGGCCGACCGGGACCTGCACCGGATGGACCGCGACCTGCATTCGTCGGACCGCGACCTGCACGGCGCAGACCGCACGTTTCATCATTAACAGGCCGTGAAACTCTCAAGGACCTCACCCGGCGAAGCCCTAGCGAGCCGAGTGAGGTGCCTTGCAGAATCCGGGGCGGTCTGGTATAGTAACAGTGCAGCATTCCCGCGCACCGCCGCGCGTTTCCCGAAGGAGTTTTACCAAGCACTGATGAATACCATTTGGCTGATTTCCAGCGGCACGTTCGGCGAGGCCATCCGCCGCCGGACGCTTTTAATCTTTCTCGCCGTCGCCGCCGTTGTTCTCGTTCTCGGCGCGGCCAATTCCTCGTTTCAGCCCGGCAAAGACACGCTGATTGTCGAAACCCTCGGCCTCGGGGTGATCGGCCTGGTCGGGGTCTTTATCTCGGTCATCCTCGGCATCAACCTTCTGCCGACCGAGATTGAGCGCCGAACCATCTACACCATTTTGTCCAAGCCCGTCCATCGCTACCAGTTTTTGTGCGGCAAGTTTTTAGGCGGCCTCATCACGGTGCTGGTTTCCACCCTGGTCATGTCCGCCGTCTTTCTGCTGCTGTTTCTCGTCAAAGAGCGCGGCTTCAGCCATGAAGCGATCAATGCCTGCCAGGGCGTTTTGCTGCTGCTGTTCCAGATTTTGCTGATCTGCGCGATTGCGAT
Organism: Capsulimonadaceae bacterium; assembly: GCA_965246745.1. Taxonomy (GTDB): domain Bacteria; phylum Armatimonadota; class Armatimonadia; order Armatimonadales; family Capsulimonadaceae; genus JANXMY01. The sequence goes on along the minus strand of OZ251980.1, from coordinate 2,037,783 downwards.
GTTCTTTTCGGTGTTTGTTTCGCCGTTCGTCAACTTCTTTTTGACGCTGGCCGTGTTCCTTTTGGGCCTCTCGTCGTCGGTCACGGAAGCGCTGGCGGACAATTCCGACCCGGCCCACCCGAAGAACCCGGTCGTCGTGCTGGTCTTCAAGATCATCCACGCCGTGATCCCCGATTTCACCAAATACAACAGCCAGAACCATATTCTGTCGCCCAATCTGATTATCGGCAACCAGGCCGTGTTTATCACGACCAATGTGCTGTATGCGATTGTTTATTCGGCGATTTTGATCACGCTGGCCGCGCTGATTTTCGACCGCCGCGAAGTGTGATTGCGGCTGATGCTGAAAACCCACCCCGGCTCGTTCCTCGCCATCCCTCCCGAAGCGGGAAGGGTCGGAGTTTAGGAAATAAGCCGTTTGCTAATACCTCTTACCCTTCCCGCTTCGGGAGGGGTGGCGAGGAACGAGCCGGGGTGGGTTCTGGAAACTTAAATGAACCCAAAACTCCCGCTGCCGCTTGCCCTTCTCGCTCTCAGCGCCGTGCCCGCGCTTGCGCAAACACCGCCCGCGTCGCCGCTGCCGATTAAGCAGGTGACGGTCTTCACGTCGGGCGTGTCGTACATCGAGCGCGGCGGCACAGTCAGCGGCGATGCGACCGTGCCGCTGACTTTTCGGACCGCCCAGATCAACGATCTGCTGAAGTCTTTGACCTTGATTGACGCTCAGGGCCAGGTGCAGCCGGTCGTCTACGGGGCGCGGGACCCCATCGGCCGCACGCTCCAATCGTTCGCGATTGATGTCACCGCGCCGCACAGCCGGGCCGAGCTGCTTAATCAGCTTCGCGGTGCCTCCGTGTCGGTGACGCTGACCTCCAAAGCTGTCGAGACCGGCCAGATCGTCAGCGTTGAAACGAAATCGGTCACGGGGCCGAATACTACGTCGTCTTCGATTGACACGCTGAATTTACTTGCCGCCGACGGCCTGCGCTCGGTGAAGCTGGACGATGTTTCGGCGATTAGATTACTCGACCCGCGCCTTGACGCGGAGTTCCGGGCGGCGCTGACCACGCTGGCGTCGGGCGCGGACAATCAGCGGCGCACGGTGACTCTGCATTTCACCGGGTCGGGCCGCCGCCCGGTCTCGGTCGGCTACATCACCGAGTCGCCGCTGTGGAAGATTTCCTATCGCCTACTGCTTGGCGAGGGGGGCAAAGCGGCGTTTCAGGGCTGGGCGCTGGTTGAGAACACCGGCGACGAAGACTGGTCGGGCATTCATCTGTCGCTGGTTTCAGGCCGCCCGGTGTCGTTTATCCAGGACTTGTACCAGCCCCTGTACCTGCCGCGCCCGGTGGTGCAGCCCGACATCATCGCGTCGCCGACCCCGCAGACCCACGACGGCAGCATGGAAGCCGACGCGCCGCCCCCGCCGGAAGCGTTGCCTGCTCCGGCGATGCCCGCGCCGATGAGCATGGATGAAGGCGTAATCGGCAATGGTGCCCCACGCCGCAAAACCGGCTTTGCGGCAAGCGCTCCCCGGCCGACGACTGCAAGGGCCGATGCCATGTCGGGGGTCCGCGCCCAAGCCGGGGGCGCGGACGCCGGGGAGCAGTTCGCGTACACCATCTCCACCCCCGTGACCCTGCCGCGCCAGCAGGCGGCCATGATTCCGGTCATCGCCCAGGACATCGGGGCCGAGAAAGTCTCGCTGTATAACGCCGCCGCCGACCCGCGCTTTCCGCTGAACGCCGTGCGGCTCAAAAACAACACGGCGCTGCACCTCAAAGGCGGTCCGGTGACGCTGTTCGACGGCGGCACCTACGCCGGCGACGCCGTGATGGAAGATGTCCTGCCGGGCGACACGCGCCTCATTTCCTACGCCGTAGACCAGTCGGTCGCCGGCGAAAAGCAGGACCTCGGCACCAACCAAACCCGCATCACCCTCGCCGTTCATGCCGGAACGCTGATTATCACAGTTCGGTCCCGCAGCAAAACCAAGTACGTCTTCAAAAGCCGCGCCAAAGCCGATAAGACGCTGCTGGTGGAGCACCCGTTTGACGCCGGAGCCAAGCTCGTCACCCCGGAGACCGCCGCCGAGCGGACCCCGGACTTGTACCGCTTCCGGGTCCCCGTGCCCGCCGGCAAAACCGCGACGCTGGAAGTCGTCACCGAAAAGCCCGAAAGCTCCACCGTCGCCCTGCTCGACGGCGACCTGGACAACTTTGCGTTTTATGCCGACAGCGACGACATTCCCGCCCCCACCCGCGCCGCGCTGGCCGAGATTGTCAAGCAGCGCCGTCATCTTCAGAACCTAACGGCGCAGGCCGCAAGCGACGACGCGCAGATCAGCCAGTTCACGGCCCAGCAGGACCGCATCCGCAAAAACATGGCCGCGCTTGACCGCACTTCGCCCCTCTACAAGCGCTATGTCGGCGAGCTGGAGGCGCAGGAAACGGCAATCAACAACCTGCGGGCCGACGCCGGGCGTCAGCGCACGGCGGCCGAAGCCGCGAAGAAAGTGCTGCAAGCGACGCTGGACAGGCTGGAAATCGGATAGCCCCCCCGCCCCAATTCTGGGGAGCCGGAAGGAGAAGAAGGCGCGGCGGGGGCAAGAGGGCGCGGCGGGGGCAAGAAGGCGCAGCAAGCAGCGCCCCTACGGGCGTTTCTTTCCCGGCTCCCCAGAATTGAGACTTTATTGGGGTGGGCGGGGGGGCTACTCCCCCGGCCGCATTACCAAGTAATAGGCCGGGCCGAGCAGGGGCACGGCCAGCGCAGCACGGCCCAGCGTGCTTTCGTCGGACACCCCCCGCCGCGCCATGTCGTCGCGCAAAAGCGCCGGAAACAAAAGGGTCAGCACCAGCAGGTCCACAGTCATCACATGGACGAAATTACTTTCCCGAAACCAGTAAACGTAGTTCGCCAGATTGCCGAAGAGGGTGATGGAAACGAGCAGAAAGACAAGCGCGGCGGCCGCAAAGACCGCAAACGGACGCCCCGCAAACCAGCGCACAGCCCCATTCTGTGCGCCTCGCATGGGAACAGTGTACGGACGGCGCAAAATCAAATACGGCAGCAGTGAAAACGCGCCGAAGGCCATCATGCCGAGCGCAAACGGCCACGCCCATACCCGCTGACCGCAACCGTCGGGAAACAGCAAAGCCCAGTAAAGCAGCGGCACGATGCCGAGCAGCCCGAAGACGCCCCACACCGCCGGGTTCCGCGCCGGGCCGCGCCCCAGCGCCAGTTCTAAAAAAAGATTGCCCGGCGGGTCGCCTTTCGGCGCAAGAAGCAACGCGTACAAAATGTCGGCGGCGAACAGGGCGAGGAGCAGCAGGCGGCGGGCGAGGAGCGGCATAATTTTTCAAGCCCAAGAGCCGGCACCGCAAGTGCCGGTCGTTTCTATCCCCCAAACATCTTCCACGGCGACACTTCTTCGGGCGGCGACGGCGCGAAATTCGCCAGCGACTCCTCAAAATCCTCGCGGGTCAGGACGCGCTTGGCGTCGGACGGCGCTTCGGACAGGCGGATCAGCGCCTGAAGGCCCGCTTCGTTTACCACGGCTTTGATGTTCGCGCCGGAATAGCCCTCTGTGCGCCGGGCCATCTCGTCAAGATCAATGTCATCGGCCAGCTTTGCCGCGCCGGCGGCGAGGGCGAACAACTGACGCCGGGCCGGCTCGTCGGGCAGCGGGATTTCAATCTCCCGCGACAAGCGCCCGCCGCGCAGCAGGGCCGGGTCGAGCATGTCCCGGCGGTTGGTCGCGCCGATCACAAAAATCCGCCGGTTGCGGGTCAGGCCGTCCATCTCATGCAGAAACTGGTTGACTACTTTGTCGCTGTACTGGTTGACCCCGCCGGAGCGCGACGGCAGCAGGGCATCTATCTCGTCGAGAAAGATAATCGCCGGGGCTTTGGCGCGGGCTTCGTCGAACAGCTTTTTGACCTGCTTTTCGCTTTCGCCCAGCCACATCGAATTGATCTCCGCAGGCGAAGTCGCGACAAAATGGCAGTGGGATTCATGGGCCAAAACGCGGGCGATGGTGGTTTTGCCCGTGCCCGGCGGGCCGTACAAAAGCAGCCCGGTCGGCGGCTCGATGCCGAGGTCTTTGGACAAGCTCGGGTTTTCAAGAAGAAGCTGCATCTGCCGCAGCTCGCGCTTGGTCCGGGCGGGCAGAATGACATCGCTCCAGGTCACGCCCCCCGGCACGGCTGCGCCGTCGCGCGAGGACGCTTCCCGGCTGGCGGCCTGATCGAACGCCGCCGCCCGGTCCCGGTACACCGGCTCGCCGGGCGACAGCGCGGCGGCCGTCCGGGCGGCGTCGGCCGCCGCTTCGGTCTGCCCGAGATACCGCAGGGACAAGGCGCGGGCATGGGGAAAGCGCGGGTCTTTCGGGTCAAGCTCGGCGGCGGCCTCAAATGCGGCAACCGACAAGCGGAATGCTTCCCGGTACTGCACAATCCAATCGGTATTGCCCAGCGCTTTCGACGCTGCGAGAACGCCCAGCCCGAGCACCGACGAGGCGAGGTCGCTGAAGCCGGTGCCTCCGGCCCGTTTTTCCGTTTCGCGCAGCGCCGCCGGCAACAGGGTTTCCGCCCGCTGCTGATAAGTCAGCCCAAGCTGATACGATCCTTCGGCCTCTTCGGGGAACCGGCCCCGCGCCGCTTCAAACGCGGCAATCGCGCCGGGAAACTCGCCGCGCCCGCGAAACTCCAGCCCCGCCTTAAACGCAGGGTCACTCAAAATTGCACTCATGCCGTTATTCTACCCCGTTTCGCCGGCATCGGCAATTTTCAGCAGGCCGTACCGCCGGGTGCTACTGAAGCTTAAAGGTCTTCATTGCCGCGTCGGTGGCGGCTTCATACTTGGTGCCGTCGGCGGCGAGATTGGAGGCGGTTGCAATGAACTTGCGGCTGCCCGCCGGGAACACATAAAACACCTGGTGCATTTTGCGGCCCTGCGTGGTGCCGTTGACCGCCATGCGGACCCCGCGCAGGCCGGACGCGGTGGCGAACGGCTTTTGGCTGACAACCGCAAGGCCGGTGTACACCCGCTGCATGCCGCGCAGGCTGAGCTGCACATATTTGTCCAGCGGCACGGCGGCCGTTTCATCCAGCACCGTCAAGTTCGGCGCAAAACCCCCGGACGGCGCGGCATAGCAGATTTTGTACTTCAAGCCCGGAAAGGTCTTGATGTGCCAGCCCGCCGGGGCCGTGTAGGAAAACCCGCCGGACGGCTCGGCGACCCGCGTGCCCTGAGCGAAGGCCGGGGCGGCGAAAAATACGGCGACAGAGGCAGCGAGGGAAGCGGCCAGGAAATGGGTCTGCATGGAAATACTCCTAGTGTTCAGGCAAAAATTCGGCGCAAAGCAGGCCGAAGTAGTGGTCCACTTCATACGACAAAAACCGGGCGCGGAGCGGGACGCGCCTTTGAACGCCGATCAGCGTCAGCGTCTGCCAGTACGAGTCGGCCAGCGCGAGGTCGGCATAGTCTTCAGGCCAGGTTAAAAGCCGGGGCAGGTCGCCCGCGTCAATCGCGGCTTTCATCGCCGCGTCGTACTCCGCCGACGCCGGCGTGAAGCCGTAAGGGCCGTCGGCGGCGTGGCCGTGGCCCTGATCGGCGCTGACGACGAGCGCCACCCGCTTATTCAGCAAGTCCGACGCGTCCGCCAGCGCTTCGCCGAAGTCTACCAAAGACTGCCGGGATACGTCGCGGGCCGGGCAGACCACCACGGTCGGCAGCGTGTCCGGCGGCGGGGTCAGCAGCGCCAGGGGGATGGTGACGCCCCAGTCGAGCGGCAGCAGGCCGGTGCGCGGATGCCCGGCCAGCCGCGCCGTCGGGACGTTTTTTACCGCCGCCCGCGTGATCCACGCGTCCGCCAGCGCCCGGTCGGTGTGCAGGGACAGCGCCGCCGCGCCGTGCCTGCCCTGAGAAGCCGGCGCGACCCCGACCGTTAAAACGCCGCGCCGGTACACGCCGTGCGGGGTCAGGATCGCTAGGCTTTCCGCGCCGGACGCCCGCAGCGACTCGCGCATGCGGGCCATTGCCCGGCGGCACTCCGGCACCGGGCCGGGGGCGTCCCCCAGCAGCAAGCTCCCGCCGTGCGGAGCGATGCACGCATACACAATCGGCATGAGCTGGTCTTCTAAAAGCGATACCCGGCCGATAAATTGAGGCCGCTGAGGTCGAAGCCTTTGACACGGGACACATACAGGTAGCGGGCTTCGACAAAGCCGCTGTCGCCGAACGAAACACCGACGAGCGGGCTGGCCCCGAAGGCGGTGCGAAGGCCCGAGTGCACATCAAAGTCGCCCGAGCGGATGTCTACAATGTCAAGGTCCGCCGTTGCGCCGACATAGGTGACGTTCGCCGTGCCTTCGTTGAGCGCCTTGCGGTAGGCGACCCCGAGCGGGGCGACAAACAGGTGATTGCCGTTTTTGGTCTGGTACTGCACCTGAAGGTCCAGCGCCAGGCGGCCCTGGGTGGACGCCTGCGCGATGGAGCCGAGGCCGAGGCCGAGCGAGACGGCGGAATTGCCGAACTGGCTGCGGGCTTTGCCGGACGTGAGAAAAAAGACGCCCACTTCGGGTCCGATCCGAAACCGGCTCTTGCGCTTGGCTTCCGGCTGCGGGTCGGGCGCAGTCGTGTCCGGGGCGGTGGTCGTGGACGGCGTCGCCGGAGCCGTGCTCGGGGCCGGGTTCGCCGTGCTCGGGTCGGCCGGGGTTTGGGCGGCCAGCGGCAGCGCTAGGAAGAGCGCGAGCGCGGCGGCAAGCAGGGGCGTAAAGCGGGGTAATCGCGTAGTCATGCGGTCAGGTCTCCTTCGTATCATTGCGGCCGGAGTGCCCCGGATTGAAATCCGAGGCTCGGATAAACCAGTGTCGAAGCGACACAAGAGCCGATGCGCTCGGCTTTCCGTATTGCGTCGCCGCGACGCGGGTTTGTTCCAGCCTCGGATTTCAATCCGGGGCGCTTTGCCGAAAATGTCGTCTAATAAATCGCCTGCTCGGTTTCGGCATCGAACAAATGGGTCTTGGCGAGGTCGAATACAACGTCCAGCGTTTCGCCGTCTTTGGCCTTTGTTTCGGCATCAATCGTCGCAACCAGCGAGTGTGTCCCGGCGGTCAGGTACAGCGTGATAATGTCGCCCATCGGCTCGGACACGTCCACCGTGGTCCGAACGGTATTGCCGGGCGCGGCAGACACGGGATTGGTCAAATTCTTGTCGAAAATATCGGCGGGCCGGACCCCGAACATGACTTTTTTGCCGAGGTAGGCGTCCAGCCGGCCGTCCTGCACGGGCGGCGCGGACACTTGGAACGCTCCGCAGTCTACCGTATACCCATTCCCGGACTTTTGCAGTGTGGCCGGAACAAAGTTCATCGAAGGCGTGCCGATAAACCCGGCGACAAAGATGTTGGCGGGGTGGGCGTAAATCTCCATCGGCGGGGCGCACTGCTGCAAAACGCCGTCTTTCATCACGGCGATGCGGTCCCCCATGGTCATCGCTTCGACTTGGTCGTGGGTCACATAGACCGTGGTGATGCCGAGCCGCCGGTGCAGCTTGATCAGCTCCGCGCGGGTCTGCACCCGCAGCTTGGCATCCAAATTCGACAGCGGCTCGTCCATCAAAAACACCTGCGGCTCGCGGACAATCGCCCGGCCCAGCGCGACCCGCTGCCGCTGCCCGCCCGAAAGCTGACCGGGGCGGCGCGACAGCAGCGCTTCAATCCCCAAAAGCCCGGCGGCGGCGTCCACCCGCGTTTTGATCTGGTCTTTGGCGACCCGGCGCAGCTTCAGGCCGAACGCCATGTTGTCAAAGACGGTCATGTGCGGGTAAAGCGCGTAGTTTTGAAAGACCATGGCGATATCGCGGTCTTTCGGCGAGACCGTGTTGACCACGCGGTCGCCGATTTTGATGTCGCCGTCGCTGATTTCTTCGAGGCCCGCGATCATGCGAAGCGCGGTGGTCTTGCCGCAGCCGGACGGCCCGACCAGCACCATGAACTCACGGTCCTTGATTTCCAGCGAAAGATTGTTGACGGCATTGACCGGGCCGAACCGCTTGTAAAGATTATGGAGACTGACTTGGGCCATGTTGAGGCCGTCCTTAAAGCAAGATAGCGCTTATTTCGCCGTCGAGAAGCGGAATTCCTGCATGGAAATAACCTCACCCCGCTCGTTCCTTGCGACCCCCTCTTTAGGCAAGGAGAGGGTGAAGAAAAAGACCAAAGGCCCTTGCCGGAGCATATCCGCCTGCCGTGGCTGCTCTTACCCTCTCCTTGCCTAAAAGCGGGGGGCGCAAGGAACGAGCGGGGTGAGGTTCCCTATAACGTCATAAACAGATTGTTCAGCGACTCGGCCAGGGTCGGATGCGCCAAGACGGCATCGCGCAGGGCTGTGTACGGCAGGCGGCCCAGCATCGCGACTTGCAGCACGGCCAGAATCTCGCCGCCGTCCACGCCGAGGATCGCCGCGCCGAGGAGCTGCCCCGTGCCGGCGTCCACCACCGCCTTCATCAAGCCGCGCGTTTCCTCGGTTTCAATCGCGCGGGCAACTTCCGACATCGGCAGCTTGGCGATTCTGACCGACCTGCCCTGTTTTTTGGCTTCGGCCTCGGTCAGCCCGACCCGGCCGAGCTGCGGGTCGGTGAAGACCGTATACGGTACGGGCCGGTCGGAAACTTTGCGCCGGCCGCCGTCCAGCAGATTGGCTTTGACGATCCGAAAATCGTCGTAGGAGATATGCGTGAACGCCGGACCGCCTTTGACATCGCCGAGGGCGTAGACGCCCGGAACGCTGGTTTCCAGCGTGTCCCCGACAGTGATATAGCCATGCGTGTCGGCGGCGATCCCTGCCGCGTCCAAGCCCAGCGTGTCGGTGTTCGGGGTCCGCCCGACCGCGACCAGGAGGTGCGACCCCGAAACCGTCTTCTCGCCCGACGGCGTGTGCAGGGTCAGCGTGACCCCGCCGCCGGCTTTTTCCGCTCTGACGGCCTTTGTGCCCGTCTGAATATCAATCCCGTCCTCGGTGAGTATCTTGGTCATTTCTTCGGACACATCGCCGTCCTCGCGCCCAAGTATTCGCCCTGACTGCTCGATAATCGTGACCCGGCTGCCGAAGCGGCGGAACATCTGCCCGAATTCCAGCGCGATGTAGCTGCCGCCGAGCACGACCAGATGCTCCGGCACGGCGGCAAGCTCTAAAATTGAAGTCGAGTCGAGAAACTCGATTTCGCTGAGACCGTCAATCGGCGGCACGGTCGGCCTCGCCCCGGCGTTGATAAACACCAGCGGCGCGGCGAGCGTCCGCGTCCCGCCGTGGTTATTCAGCGCAGCTTCCACGGTCTTCGGCCCGATAAACTTGGCGTCGCCGTAGATCAGCTCAACGCCGTCGGTATGTTCTAATTTCTGCTCGGTGCCGCCGCGAAAGCTGTCGACAATGTCCCGCTTGCGCTGCCGGACTTTGGTTAAATTTACCGTGACCGGCCCGGTTTCCACTCCGAAATCCGCCCCGCGCCGGGCGAGATAGGCGACGCGGGCGCTGGCCGCCATTGTCTTGGTGGGGGTGCAGCCCCGGTTGACGCAGGTGCCGCCGACGGCATCGCGCTCCACCAGCGCGACCCGCTTTCCGGCCCCGGCCAGCGCCCGCGCCAGCGGGTCGCCGGACTGCCCGGCTCCGAGAATCAGCGCGTCATAGGTTTCTTCAGGCATCCTCGTCTCTTTTCTGTGTTTATGCGGGTACAAGTGCTGTATGAGATATACCGACGACGGCCTCGAATTGTCCTATTCCGACACGCGGAACGGCAAAAAAACACTGATCTTTCTGCACTACTTCGGCGGCTCGTCGCGCACCTGGCAGCCGGTAATAGAACGGCTCGGCGCGGAATTTCGCTGCATCGCGCTGGATTTGCGGGGGTGGGGGAACTCCGACGCGCCGCCTTCAGGCGGGGAGTGCGGGGTCGCCGAGATGGCGGAAGATGTCGCGGCCCTGGCCGCGCAGCTCGGCCTCGCCGAGTACGGGCTGGTCGGGCACTCGATGGGCGGCAAAGTCGCCCAGTGTTTCGCGGCGGGAACCCCCGGCGGCCTCGCCCGGCTGCTGCTGGCCGCCCCGTCGCCGCTGTCGCCCGAGCCGATGACCGCTCAGGCCCGCGCGGCGCTGCGGGCGGCGTGGGGCAATCCCGACGCGGCCCGCGAAACACTGGCCCAGATCGCCTGCCTGTCGCTGTCCGCTGAGACCGCCGAGGGGGTTGTCGCCGACAACCTGCGGGCGTCGCGCACGGCGTGGGAAGCGTGGGCCGATCTCGGCAGCCGCGAGGATTTGTCGGCGCTTGCGCCTCAAATCGCCGTGCCGACCTTTGTGCTGTCCGGCACCGGCGACCCGGTGTTGTCCCCTGAAGTGCTGACCCGCGAAGTCGCCGGGCGCATCCCCGGCGCGTCGCTGACGACCGTGCCCGGCGCGGGCCATCTGCTCCCGCTGGAAGCCCCGGACGCCGTGGCGGACTGGCTGCGGGCCGGCGCGTGAGCACCTACACCCGGACGCTTTCGCCGCTTTCTGCCGACGCCCGCGCCGCTGCCGCGACCCGGACACTCGCCGCGCCGTCGGCGGCCGTCACCAAACGCCGGTGCGACGGGTCGCGCACCGCCGCCGCGAAGTCTGCCATCGCGTCCTGCACGGCTTTCAAATACACCGGCGTCGGCCCGCCGAGATTTCGCTGCGCGTGGACACGGCGCGTCACTTCCAAGTTCTTGCCATTGCCGCGCACAGTCCGGGCCGGGTCGTCCCCCATCGTTTCCAGCGGCAGAACCGTTTGCAGGCCGCTGAACCCCGCATCGTCCACAATCGCCGTCAGCTCCAAGCCCGTCGGTATCCAGCCGTGCAGGGTGACATGACCGCGCTCAAACGCAAATTGGGCGGCTTGCTTTTCCAGTGCGCCGGGCCGGTTGAACGCATGGTAAAACGAGGCGTCCACGCCGTTCTCATAAGAAACCAGGGCCTGCACCCGGTCTTCTTTTCCCGTGCCGTCTTCGCGCGTCCAGGTTTTGCCCAGAACGCTGACAGCATCGGCTCCGGCAATCGCGCCGACGATGTCAAAAAAATGGACGCCGTGCTCGATGAAAATGCCGCCCGACGCCGCCGGGTCCCAAAACCAATGGTCGTCGCCGAGGCCCTCATCCGACGCATAGTTCTCAAAGCCGATGTGGGTTAGATCGCCCAGCCAGCCTTGACGCGCGATCTCCTGCACGGTTTGGTACAGCGGATCGTAGCGCATGACAAAATTGATGCCGGCGACGCGGCCCGACTTCGCCGCCGCCGCGACAATCGCCTCGGCGTCGGCAGCGGCTGTCGCCAGCGGCTTTTCCACAAAGACGTGCTTGCCGGCCTGAAGCGCCGCGGTCGCCATTTCGGCATGGCGGTCCGGCGGCGTGACGATGTGCACGGCTTCAACGCTCGGGTCGCGGAGCATCTCGCGCCAGTCGGTGTATGTGCGGGGGACAGTGTACCGGGCGGCGGCCTCGGCCAGCGCGGCGGGGTCGCGTCCGGCAAAGGCGGCGACGCGGGCGACCCCGGCATCATGGTACGCGCCGGCGCAGAATGCGCCGAACCCGCGCGGGCCGATCAGTCCGAGGGCGAGCGGAGGAAAAGTCGAGGAAGTCATGCAGGGAGTTTACCCGGCGGGGGGAGAAACGGAACCACCTACCCCCGCTCGTTCCTCGCGACCCCTCCCGCAACGGGAAGGGTTAGGACTAAGAGCCAGAAAGCCACTTTTACAACTTCTGACCCTTCCCGTTGCGGGAGGGGTCGCGAGGAACGAGCGGGGGTAGGTTCCGGCAGGGCAGGTTACTGCCCCGTGCGGCTGATGTTCTGCTCGGCGCGGAACGCATCGTCGCTGCCGGGAGCGATCTCGGTGACTTTCTGCCAGTAAGAGCGGGCCACCGCCGTGTTGCCGGCGGCGGCGGCGGCCTGCGCCAGAGTCATGGCGTGCCCGACGGCGCTGGCCTGCGCCTGCGTCCCCGCCGGGCCGGTCGGGTCGGCATGCGCGGCCCGGCCCCAGGCGTCCAATGCGCCGGGGGCATCGCCGAGCTGCCAGCGGACATTGCCCAGGCGGTTGGCGGCGTCGGCGTTGCGGGCGTCTAAATCCATCGCATTTTTGTAAGCGTCCGCCGCCCGCGACAAGTTGTTGGCGTTCAGCGCCGCTTCGCCTTGACCGCTGAAGGCCGCCGACTGCCCGGACCGGGCCGCTTCGGCTTCTTTGGAGCCGGGCGGGGCCGCCGAAGCCGCCTGCGAGTAAGCCTGCGCCGCTTCGGCGTACTTGCCCTGCTGAAGCGCGTCCGCCCCGCGATGGGTCAGCAAAACCGACTGCGCCCGCCGCTGATGGGCTTGAACCGATTCCGCGACGGTGTACAAGCCCCAGCCGCCCAGAATCAGCAGCGCCAGCAGGGCCGCGACCGGAAAGGCGACCCGCAGCAGGCGCTGCGTTTCCTCGGAAATCAGCGGGCGGACCGGGGCCGGACGCAGCGGGGCCGGCGCGGACGCCGGGGCGGGGCGGGCGGCGGGCACCGAAGCCGGCATGCCGGAAATCTCCGGCGGCACCGTGCCGGTGTTGAGGGTCAGAGCCGGACCGGACGCAAACGCCAGCGGCGCGGACGACGCGGCGGCCGCCGAGGGCGAAGTGCCGGACAGGGAAAACTTTTCCGCCCGCAGGTCGGCGGCCAGCATGGCGGCGTTCTGGTAGCGCAGGTTGGGGTCTTTGGACAGCGCCCGCTGCAAAACCTGCTGCAAGGGGCCGGGCACGCCGACCGGCATGGCCGGCTGCATGTTCATGATGTTGTAGGTGATGGTGATGACGCTGTCGCCGGTAAACGGCTTGCGGCCCGACAGCATCTCGTAGAGCGTGATGCCGAGCGAAAACAGGTCGGTGCGGTGGTCCACCGTCTGCGACGCGACCTGCTCGGGGGACATATACGACGGCGTGCCGAACACCTGGCCCTGCGATGTGATACTCGGCTCGGCGGTGATCCGGGCGATGCCGAAGTCGGTCAGCTTCACGACCCCGCCGGGCAGAATATGGACATTGTCGGGCTTCACGTCCCGGTGGACCACGCCGCGCGAATGGGCGTACCCCAGGGCGTCGCAAAGCTGAAGGGTGATTTCAATCGTTTCCTTCAGCGGCAGCGCCCCCTGCATTTGCAGAATATCGCGCAGGCTCTGCCCTTCCAGGTACTCCATGACCAGAAAATGCCGGTCGTTTTCCTGCCCGACATCGTAGATCGTCACGACATTGCGGTGCGACAGCGTCCCGGCGGCTTTGGCTTCCCGGTAAAACCGCTCAATCCGCTCGCGCTTCTGCGCCCCGGCCAGGTGCGGCGGGATTTGCAGCTCTTTGACGGCGACGCGGCGGGCCATACTCGGGTCAATCGCTTCGTAGACGATGTCGTTGGAGCGGGCGATTTCGCGGACAATGCGGTACTTGCCGAGAACGGTGTTGGACGAGACGGTCACGGGCGATTCCTCCTAAAACAGCCCTCGGCCCCGGCGTCCTGCTCCGAGGAAAAGGCCGAAGCGAACGCTTCCTACTTGCGCCGCCCCCAGCGGGACGGCTTGTCTTCCTTCGGGGCCGACGCTTCCGCCGCCCCGTCGTCGCCGACTTCAAACGGCGTCAAGTGACGCACCGACAGCACCAGGGCGGTGATGTTGTCGCGGCCCCCGCGCTCGTTGGCCAGGTCAATCAGCGCGGCGGCGGCGGCGGACGGGCTTTGGGTGGCGGCGATCTGCTGGATTTCCGCCGGCTCGACATGCCCGGTCAGGCCGTCGGAGCACAGCACAAACGTGTCCCCGGCGTGCACTTCGTGCGTGGACAAGTCCGGCTCGACCAGCGCCGCCGTGCCGACCGACCGGGTGATGATGTTGCGAAACGGCGAAGTCTGCGCTTCGGCCAGGGTCATGGTGCCGAGGCGGACCTGCTCGGCGACCCACGAATGGTCCTCGGTCATCTGGGAAATCTGTCCGCCGCGCACCAGGTACGCCCGGCTGTCGCCGACCTGCGCGACCAGCAGCGTGTCTTCGCAGAGCACGGCGGCGGTTAGGGTGGTGCCCATGCCCTGCCGGTCGGGAACCGCCTGCGCGGTGTCGTAGATCAGCGCGTTCGCTTCCACGACGGCCCGGCGCAGCGACTCGTCTTTGTTTGACGACGGGTTGCTGTAGTAGAGCGCCTGCACGGTCTTCAAGGCCAGCTCGCAGGCGATCTGCCCGGCGGAGTGTCCCCCCATGCCGTCGGCAACCGCGTAGAAGCTGCCTTTGGCGGCCAGCAGCATCGGGTCTTCCGGCTCGAAAAAGTCGAACTTGTCTTCGTTGTTGTCGCGGACCCGGCCCAGGTCGGTTTTCGCGCCGAGCTTGACCGACGCCAGCACGCGCGGCAGGCGGCCCACTTCGGCCCAGCCGTCCGAAAGCGTGTCTCGGTCCAGCCGAACGGTTTTTTCCTGTCCGGGGTCTGTCGGAGCCTCTTGCATGGCGATCTCTTACCCTTCCGCGTCGTGTGTCTGCGCTTCAGCGTGTACTTTGAATTCGGCGTGTGTTTCAGCTTCGGCGTGTTTATCGGCTTCGGCGTGCGCCGGGCTGTGCTCGGCGGCCGGCGGCTCGTCCCCGGCCGGCTCTTGCCCTGTCGGCATGTCGTCTTCCGGCTCCGCTTCGGGCAGCGCCGCGCCGTCCGGCCCGAGCCGCTCAAAGCGCAGGGCGGTCGCGCCGATCACCACCACGTCGCCGTGGGCCAGCGCGACCGGGGCATGGATTTCCAGCCGCTCGCCGTTGTGCAGCGTGCCGTTGGTGCTGCCGATGTCGGTCAAGACAAATCGGTCGCCGTCGGCGCTGATGCGGGCATGAACGCCGGACACATACAGGTCGCCGGTCAGCACCACCGTGTTTTCCGGCCGCCGCCCGAATGTCGTCACTCCCGGCGGCAGCGCATAGGCCGCGCCGGTTCCCTGAATCTCAAAAAGACGCGCTTGTGTGTTTCCCGCCGCTTCCCCGCCGGGCGCGGACCCGCCGCCCGGCAGATGCGCGGTCAGCGCCACGCTGCCGAACTGCACCGGGTCGCCGTCGCGCAGCGGACGCGGCATAAACGCAATCAGCCGGTCGCCGCCGACTTTGGTGCCGTTGGTGCTGCCGAGGTCTTCCACCGAAACCGCGCCGTCGCCGGCGACTTGCAGCCGGGCATGGGCGCGGGACACGGTTTTATCGAAGATCAGCACATCGGCGTCTTCGCGCCCGACTGAGTTGACACCTGCCCGGAGCGGGTAGCTTTGCCCCGTGCGGGAGTGCAGGCGGGCGCCTGTCGGCAGGTCTGTCCCCGACGCCGGCTCAAAGGCTTCCCCCGACGCCAGGCCGGCCACGGCATAGCCGCAGTCCGGGCAGAACCTGTCGGCGGGAACCGCCCGGCCCTGCACCACCGGGCACTGCTCTTCCGGTCCCATCGGGCAGCGGCCCGCCCCGAGACTGCCGGACAGAGCGGCGCTCGGCGGAGCGGAGTCGAACGTTTCCCCCCAGGCGGCTTTGTCGTACTCCGCCCGGCGGGTCGGAGTGGTTAAAACTTCGTAGGCTTCCTTCAGCTCGGCAAACAGCGCTTCGTCGTCGAGATGCGCCTGCACCAGCCGGTGGTAAGCCTGCCGAATTTCTTCCAGGCTGCATCCGACCGGCACTTCCAAAATCGCGTAATAATTTTTCAAGCCGGCACTTTCAAAAGCTGCGTCCAAGCGGCGGAGTATTTTTGGGCGTTATCTTTTCCGTTGGGATTATTCCACAAATTCGCGCCGGACTTCAACGTGTTTTTCCCTGGTCCAGCGTGTAAATCGTGCCCATCAGCGTTTTCTCGACCGACCCGCCGCCTTGAATGTCTTGAATCGCCTGCGTGATCTGCTGGGCCTGGCCGAGCTTGCCCTGGTCCAGCATCAGCGTTTTGGTTCGGTTGAGGTCCTGCATGATCTGGGTGCGGTCCAAGCCCTGCGTCTTCATGCCCAGCACGGTTTTGTCCAGCGACCGGGCCGCGCGGGCCACTTCAATTTCGGATGCGACGCGCGGGTCGGCCCCGGCCCCGAGCTTGGCCGGGTCCGACGTGAACTCGATCACGGCGTCCGCCGACAGCTTTTCCTGCCGGCCCGTCAGGCCGTCGTCGTACAGCAGCTCGGCGATGGCGACCCGGTACACCCCGGCGGGGCGCGGGGTCAGCTCCAGCTCCCACAACGACCCCACGCCGGTTTCAGCTTCCACATCAATCAAAGTCGCTTCGGCGCTGCGCGGACCGAGCACCGGCTGCTGGCCGTAGACCTGCCGGACCGAAACCCCGCGCGAGAGGTGCAGCCGCAGGCGCAGGTTGCGGGCCGTCACGCGCATCAGCGTGTCCAGCTCGCGCCGGAACACTTCCGGGATGAGTTCCGGGCGGGCGATATAGTAGTAGTTGCCGCCGGAGCGCCGGGCGATGCCCGCCAACAGCTCCTCGTTGTAGTCCGGCCCGAAGCCCAGCGCCGTGACCGTGATGCCGCGCCCCTTCTGCTCGGCGACCTGGCCGACCACCGACGCGAAATCGCGCGGCCCGGCGGTCGGCTCACCGTCGGTCAAAAGCAGCACGCGGTTCAGGGTATGGGCGGTTTTCACCGACGCCACCTGCTGGCACGCGGTCATCAGCCCTTCGTAAAGATTGGTGGTGTTCCCGGTGTAGATACGATTGATGTAGTCTTTGACCAGCGCTTTGTTGGTGACCCGCCGGGCGGGCATGATCACATCCGCCTGCTCTTCAAACGTCACGACGCTGAGAAGATCGTCGGGTTCGAGTAAATCCACCACATACGCGCACGCCCGCTTGGCGTATTCCAGCGGCTCGCCTTCCATGGAGCCGGAGCGGTCCAGCACCAGAGAAATGTTCAGCGGCGAGCGCAGCCCGCCGCGCCCGCTGCCGCCCGCCCGGATGTCAAACAAGAAATGCTCGCGCACCATGCCCGACATCGGCGCATACGCGCGGCCGGAAACCGACGCCAGCGACAGCGCCCGCGCCGCGCCGCCGGGGTCGAAGCCGGGCGGCGCAAAACCGGGCGGGGTCAAGCCGGAGCGGGTTTGGTCCGGGTCCGCGCCCGTCATCCGCGTCCGGTCCGCATCGGTCATTCGCGTCCGGTCGGGATCGCCCGCCGCGCCGCCGACAATTCGGGTTTTGTCTGAGTCATTCATAAGGTGTATTTATTATAACAAAAGTCTGTCCGAATGTCTAGGGGGCAGACGCGCCGAAAACCGCCCGGCCTCACACGTCAGCGCCGGGCCGGGCGGTTTTGCGTCTTGGGCCATCACACCCAAAAGTGGAGAATGGCGAGGGCAAGCAGGCGCGAGCGGGAGCGGACTCCGGCGCGGGCTTGGAGCGCTTCAAGGGCGGCGTCGGCCTCGGCCGGGGACACGCCGACCGACGGGGCGGCGTCCCGCAGCTCGCGGCCGGCGACCAAAAGCCGCAGCAAGGCACGCTCCAGCGGAGACAGCACGGGGGCCGGGCGGCGGGCGGCGCAGGCCGGGCGCGGCGCGGCGGGGCGAAAAGAAGTGTGTGTCATGCGCTGAGTGTAGCCCGGCGGCGCGGCGCGGCGGGTGAGGAACGTCACAGCGCGGGTGTGACTTTTATCACAAGGGCGTTTTGCGCGGAATTTCTTGACAAATACGCCGGGGGGTGTCAGAATGGGAACGAAACACACGGCGGCAGGAGGGCGACACGCGAATGGCGGAAACTTTTTTGATTTTGCACGGCTGGGGCGGCAACAAGCCGGCGCACTGGCAGGAATGGCTCGGCGGGCAGCTTCAAGCCGAAGGGCATGCGGTGCTGGCTCCGAAAATGCCGAACCCGACCGACCCAAGCCCTGAAGCGTGGATGGCGCTCATCCATGACGCACTCAGCCAGGTCCCTGCCGACGCGGTTTTAACCGTGCTGACCCACTCGATGGGCGCGGTCAACTGGATACGCCACGCGGCGATGGCCGGGAGCGCAGGGTTTCAGCGGCCCGGCCCGGTCGCGGACCGGGTGCTGTTGGTCGCCCCGCCGTATGTGGTCCCCCAAATGCCGCCGCTGGACCTCGCGGGCACGGCGGCGTTTTTCCCGCCGGCATTGTCTCCCGAGGGGCTGCAAGCGGTCGGGCGCGAAACCGTTTTGGTTGCGTCGAGCAACGACGATTACTCGACGGTGGACCAGGCCGGGGCGTATGCCGCCGGGCTGGAATTGACCCTGCACACTCTGCCGAACAGCGGGCATATCTCCCCCTACTACGGCTACGGCGAATGGCCCTGGGTGCGGGATTGGTGCCTGCGCCGGGCAAGCCTGCCGCCGCTGCCCAACAACGAAGCCGTGTCATAACAGCCGCGCCGCCCTCCCCCGAGTGTCCCCATGCCGACTGCTTCTCCCACTATCCACACGGCGACGGTGACGTTTTTGTTTTCCGACATTGAAGGCAGCACGCCCTTGTGGGACGCGCAGCCCGAGGCCATGTCGGCGGCGGCGGCGCGGCACGACTTGCTTTTGCGCGGCGCGATTGAGTCGGCGGGCGGCACGGTCTTTAAAAGCGCCGGGGACGCGTTTTTTGCCGCGTTTGACTCGCCCGAAGCCGCATTCGGCGCGGCGCTGGCGGCGCAGACCGCCCTGGCCGCCGAACCCTGGCCGCTGGCCGGGGGCGCGGCGCTGCGGGTGCGGATGGCCCTCCACACCGGCCCGGCGGAGCGGCGGCAAGGCGACTTTTTCGGCGCGGCCCCGAGCCGGACGGCGCGGCTGCTCGACGCCGCCCACGGCGGGCAGACCCTGCTGTCGGACACGGCGGCGGCGCATGCCGCCGAGCGCCTGCCCGCCGGCGCGGCCCTGCGCCTCCTGGGCCGCTTTTCCCTGCGCGGCCTGAGCCGGCCGTCGGACATCTGGGAGCTGACTGCGCCCGGCCTGCCGTCTTCGTTTCCCCCGCTGCGGCTGCCCGAAGCCTACCCCCATAATCTGCCGGCGCAGATGACCTCGTTTATCGGGCGCGAGGCCGAGCGGGCCTCGGCCCGCGCTTTGCTTTCGGAGTCGCGGCTGGTGACTTTGACCGGCCCCGGCGGGACCGGGAAAACCCGGCTGGCACTGGAAGCCGCCGCCGACAGCCGCGAGCTGTACCCCGACGGCACCTGGCTGGTGGAGCTGGCGGCGCTGGCGGACCCCGCGCTGATAGACCAGGAAATCGCGGCGACCCTCGGCGTGCGCGAAGACTCCGGGCGGCTGCGCCAAGCGCTGCTTGCCGCCCTGCGCCCCCAAGCCGCGCTGCTGATCCTCGACAACTGCGAGCATTTGATCGACGCCGTCGCGCGGCTGGCCGAAGCGCTGCTGACCTTGTGCCCGAAGCTGACGGTGCTGGCGACCAGCCGCGAAGCGCTCGGCATCGGCGGCGAGATTATTCTGCCGCTTTCTTCTCTCAGCCTGCCCCAGGCGTCCGGGCAGTCGCCCGACACGCTCGGCGACTGCGATTCGGTGCGCTTGTTTGTCGCGCGGGCGACCGCCGCCCTGCCGACCTTTCGGTTCAGCGCCGGCAACGCCGCCGCTGTGGCGTCGGTCTGCACCCGGCTCGACGGCATCCCGCTGGCGCTGGAGCTGGCGGCGGCGCGGGTGCAGGTTTTGACCCCGGAGCAGATTGACGGGCGGCTCGGCGACCGCTTCCGGCTGCTGACCGGCGGCCTGCGGACCGCCCTGCCGCGTCAGCAGACCCTTCGCGCCCTGGTGGACTGGTCGTATGATCTTCTGTCGCCGCCGGAGCAGACGCTGTTTGCCCGCTTGTCGGTATTTTGCGGCGGCTGGTCGCTGGCAGCCGCCGAAGCGGTCTGCGCGGGCGGGTGCGTCGAAGAGTGGGAGATTTTAGACCTTGTCGCACGGCTGGCAGCCAAATCGCTGGTCGTAGCCGAGCCGCCGGAAAACGGCCAGGTGCGCTGCCGGCTGCTGGAAAGCCTGCATTCCTACGCCGCCGGCAAGCGAGCGGAGTCGCCGGGCGACGCCGGGGCGCTCACGCAAAAGCACCGCGACTTTTTTCTGGCGCTGGCTGAGGACGCCGTGCCGCACTTGGTCGGACCCGATCAAGCGCTCTGGCTGGACCGCCTGGAATGCGACGCCGAAAACTTCCGCGCGGCTTTAACTCAGGCGCGTTCGGACCGCGACGGCACCCTGCCGCGCCTCGCCGGGGCCTTGTCCCGCTTCTGGTACGGCCGCTCCTATCTCACCGAAGGCCGGGGATGGCTCGACGCCGCCCTCGCCGAGTCGCCCGACGATGCCGGCCCGGCGCGGGGCCGGGTGCTCAACGGCGCGGGCCTGCTGGCCTGGTGCTGCGGCGACTACGGCGACGCCCGCGCGTATCACGAGCGCGATTTAGCCCTGCGCCGAGCGCACGGCGACCCGCACGGCGTCGCCGCCGCCCTCGGCAACCTGTGCATCGTCGCCGACAGCGCGGGGCAGCAGATAGAGGCGCAGGAATACGGGCAGGAAAGCCTCGCGCAGTACGAGGCGCTCGGCGACCGCGCCAATTCCGCCCGGATGCTCAACAGCATGGGCGTCCTAGCCATGTCTCACGGGGATTTCGCGGGCGCGGACGCATTGTACCGCCGGGCGCTGGCGGAGTACCGCGAACTTTCCGATGCCGCCGGAAGCGCGGCGACGCTGCACAATCTGGGGGATTTGCTGTTTCAGCAGGGGCAGCACGCGCAGGCCAAGCCGTTTTTTCGAAGCAGCTTGGAAGCGCAGCGGACACTCGGCAGCCGGCAGCGCATCGCCAGCACGCTGCTGCACCTTGCAGAAATTGCCGGGGCGGAAACGCGGCACGCCGAAGTCTGCCTGCTGCAAGCCGCCGCCGACGCAGCGCTGACCGAGGACGCAGTCGCCGTGAAAACCGATTTTGACCCTCAAAAGACTTTGGCCGCCAGCCGGGCGGCGCTCGGCGAAGAAAAGTTCGCTTTTTTTTGGGCGCAGGGAGCGCGACTGGAGGCCGCGCAGAGCATCGAGTATGTTTTAGACACTTATGACGGGTTGGTAGATGACGGACTTCTGTAAGGAGAAACAGCATGACAGCCGAACAGTTGGAAAAAGATTTGGAACAGCAGGCCGCCGAGGTGAAGCTGTCTCACGAGCCGGAGCCGCCGGAAATCCCGAACGCTCCCGCGCCGCCGCCCGCCGCGCCGCCGCCGACTATCCCGCCGACTATCCCGCACCATGAGCCGCCGGGCGGCAACTGAGGCCGACGGCCCCCTACGGGTCCACGGTGAACAGGCCCGCCCGCGCCCAGCGCTCTTTGCCTGAAATCAAAGACAACGGGGCATCGGTGTCCACCCGCCCCGTCCGCAGGTCGCGCAGCAGGGGACGCTTGCCGTTTTTCCAGACCGACACGGCTTCCACCGACGGCGGGGCGAGCGCCAGCAGCAATAATTGGTCGGTCGCGCGGCAGACCAGCGGCAGCCAGTCCGCGCGGGCGTCCGCGCCGCCCGCTGCCGCGACCCGCAGAAACGGCGCGGCAGCGGGGTCGGGCGTGAACACCCGCCAGTCGAGCGTCACGCTCGGAGCGTCGAACGAGAGTTTGGCGTCTGGCAGCAGCCCGGCCAGCGCCAGCAGCGCCGATTGATGGGCGGCCAGCGAGCGCCACGACGCGCGGGACTCCGGCGGCACGGCACCCAGCGCCGCAAAGGCCGCGCGGAGAAACGCCGGGCGGCGCAGCAGGGCGAACAGCCGGAAGTAAGCCTGGGCGCACTCAAACAAGCCCGCATGCAGGCCGTCGGCATTCAGCGCGGGCGACTCGGCGGAAAGCGGCTGCGCCAGCAGCCACGCGCCCCATTCGGCGAGGGCCGCCCGCAGGCGCGGGTTGGGCGCTTCGGCGTCCAAAGCAAGCAGCGAGGAAATCACGGCGGCAATAGCCGGCGGCGATTGGGCATCGAACTCGCGCAGGCGATGCGCCAAAAGAAACTCGGCGACCCGCCGGGCGGCCTTGATCCAGACTTCGTTCGCCGTCGCCCCGTAAGCCGCCGTGAATGCCCCAATCGCTTCCGCGCCGTCCAGGGCGCAGGGCGACGAAATCACCCGGCCGTCGGCTTCCAGCCCCCGAGTCGCGTGGACCCGTGCGCCGTCGTAAAAGCCGGACGCGTTCTGCTTCAAGAGCAGCCAGTGGCCGATATTCAGGGCCGATTGCTTCAAAAGCGGCTCGCCGGAAACTTCAAACAGCCGAAACAGCGTTCGGGCCAGCCGCGCATTGGCGGCAATGCCGAATGTCGCCCCCCCCGCAAAGTCCGTGCCGATCCCGCCCGTCAAGCTGTCCCAGAATGCTCCTTTGTTCGGCTCCGGCTCGCCGGCCCGGCCCATCACCTGAAAATCCGCGCACAGGCCGTGCGCCCCGAACCGGACCACGCGCGGCAGCCCCGGCGCGGCATGGAGACGGTTCCAGTCCCACAGCGCCGCCAGCGCCCCGGCCGGCTCGCGCGGCCCGGCCCCGCTGAAGCTGTTTTCGGTCGGCGTTTTCAGGTACAGCCGCTCCATGCCGACGAGCTGATGGGAGTCGGGACTCGCCAGCGCAGCGGCGGCGGCGGACGGGTCCAGCGGGCCGACCTGTTCCAGCGGATGCAGGGCGGGTTCGGCCAGCGCCGCGTACTGCGTGACCAGCGCCGCGCGGGCGTCGCCGGCGGTTTGGGCCGCGCCGAAGCGCAGGCCGAACGCAATCAGCTTGCCGCCGCCGAGGGAAAACGCCGGGATTTCGAGGGTCCAGCCGCCGCCGCCGGCCCATTCGGCGTCCCCGGTCAGCGCGGCCAGCCCCAGCGCGAAGCGGTGATACCCCGAGAACGCGCACAGCGCGTCGTGCCCGGCGGCCCGCGCGGGGGCGTGCCGCCACACGTCCGGCTGATGCAGCGCCGAGGCCAGGTCTATCGTCAAGGCTCCCGCGCAGCGCGGAGTCGTCCGCAGGCGCATTTCCACCGTGAACGCGCCGTCGGTTTTCGGGACCGGCAGCCAGCGCATCTCCCATTCCAACTCGGCCCCGCCCGCGCCGAGCTTCCGCGTCCCGCCGAGGGTCAATCGCCCGCCGCGCCCCGGCGCGTGCCGGTCAATCGTCAGCGGATACGCTTCGCCTTTGACCCGCACCGTCGCGAGGGGCCGCCGGACCGACGTTTCCAGCAGCGGCGCAAGCACTTTGGTCCCGCCCCGATTGCGGGCGGTGACGCTGAGCTGCCAGGTGGGCCGGAGGCCGTCCCGCACCGGCAGGAATTCGGCCCACAGTCCGGCGCGGGTGAGTTTGTAAGCAGTAGGTTCGGTCATGGCTTTGGGGCAGGCTACGCTGCCGACATGGCATACGATTCGATTTCAAGGCGCTTAAAAACCAGCGAGTCTTGCAGGTCGGTCAGCGCGGCTTCGCTGAGCTGATAGAATTCCAGCACCACCGGGTCCATTTCGCGCTCCAGGCCGTCGCCGCCGAAGCCGATGCCCGAGCGATGGGCCAGAATGTTCGCCAGGTACACAATCCCCGCCAGGTCAAAGCTGTTCTGCGCCCGTGTCGGGTGATGGTGAAACTCCACCGCTTCCACAATCGGGGCGGGCAGGCCCCAGCGGCCCAGCACCCACGCGCCGAGGGCCGGGTGCGACAAGCCGAGCACTTTCTTTTCGGCATCGTACATCGCCAGGTGCTCGCTGTGAACCGTGTCCACAATCTCGGCCAGGCCCTGCGGAATAAACCGGGCCAAAATGATCTTGCCGACATCGTGCATCAGCGCGGCGGTGAACGCTTTTTCGGACTGCGGGTAACGGGCGCGTTTGGCGAGCAGCTTGGCGGCGGTGGCGGCAGTGACCGAGTGGGTCCACAGTGCGGGCAGGTCGAAGCCGGTGCCGGCGACCCGGAACATGTCAAACACGGCGGCGGCCAGCAGCGTGTTTTTCAGGGTCGCAAAGCCGAGCAGGGTCACGGCCTGCGGAATGTTGCCGATCTTCTGCCGGAAGCCGTAGTACGACGAATTGGCGAGCTTCAAGACTTTGGCGGCCATCGCCGGATCGGCTTGGATCACTTTGGCGAGGTCGGACGACGAGCAGAACGGGTCTTCGATCATCTGCATCACGCGCAGAACGCTGGCCGGCAGGGTCGGAATATCGTTGATACGGGAAAGCAGGCTTTCCAGGTACGGGTTTTTCATGCAGGCGCCTCTTTCGGCAGGGTAATCGGTCGGCAGCAGTGGATAAAGGGATTATCGGCAGGGCCGGGGGAAAAAAACACAGGGAAAATACCGGGTCTTGCGCCGGGGCGAAATCCCGAGCACCGCAGGTTGGCACGGTTTATGCACTAGGTACAAATGCGGGGTTCTGCTGCACCCTCCCTCGCAGGCGCTTGTGCCTTTACTGTTTGCTTTCTGCATTTTTGCTACGTTTGCAAGCCTGCGCTGCCCGGCGCAGCCAGAAAAGGAGACTCCATGCCATTTTGCCGCACCGCTTCCCTGGCGCTTTTGACGCTCGGCGCTGCCGCGCTCGCGCCGTCCGCCCACGCCCAGCTTGTCGCCAACGGCGGCTTTGAAGCCGGCGACTTCACCGGCTGGACGCTGGCCGGCAATGCCGACTTCACTTCCAATTCCCCGAATACGTTTGTCTTCGGCGCGGCCCATTCCGGCGACTATGCGGCGTTTTTCGCCCCGGTCGCCACCGACGGCATCCTCTCGCAGACCGTCGCCACCACGCCCGGCCAAGCCTACATCGTCTCATACTGGCTGGCGGTCGGCTCCGACCCTACGGGCCACATCTTCACGCCGAACGACTTTTCGGCATCCTTCGGCGGCACGTCGCTGTCTAAAGAAATTAACCTCACGGCGACCGACGGTCATGCAGAGTTTGCCGACGACTACACACGGTATTCGTACACCGCCGTCGCGACAAGCGCGTCGTCCGTGCTGCAATTCAATCTGCGCGACGACAACGCTTATTTCCGCCTCGACGACATCAGCGTGAACGCCGCCCCCGTTCCTGAAGCGTCCGCCACGCTGTCGCTCGGCCTGCTGCTGGCTTTCGGCGGCGGGGCGCTTCTTGTCCGCCGCCGTAAATCCTGCGCTTACACTGCTGAATAAACCCTTGAAGGAGATCACACCCATGCTCACGCTTAAACCCGCCGCCCCGCGCTTCTTCGCGGCCTTCGGCCTGCTCGCCCTCGTTGGGGCCGTCGGCCTTGTGTCGTCCCGCCCGGCCCGCACCGCCGGCGGGCCGATTGCCGTGTCCGTCGCCAACACGCCGCTGGCGGTCACCACTGCGAGTGGTACGCCGGCCGAAGGCTTCATTGAGATTGGCAGTCCGACGAATAGTGTGTTCAACAAGCTGCTTTACACCGTCCCCGCCGGCAAGCGGCTGAGTGTGGATACGCTGACCCTGTTCACGGGTATTATCGGCGACACCAGCGGCTACACGGGTCTCATCATCCATAAGGATGCCGCCGGCAATGAGATTTCTTATTTCATCCTCAGCGCCGGGCCGGGGACCGGCGGATTATCCGGCACAACCCAGGCTTATCACTTCCAGGCCGGGCCAGGCGATACAATCGTCGTTGACGTCCTCAAAGCCGGCACCGGCCCGATAACTCAGGCCGTTGTGAGTCTCTCCGGCACTTTGGCGGACAATCACTAGACGCTATTTCAGAGAGGAAACAGTTTTATGAATGCAATGCCCCTGGCTCCTCGCCTTTTCGCAGGCGTCGGCACCCTCACACTGCTGGCAGGAATCGGCCTGCTGGCTTCCCGCCCCGCCCATACCGCCGCCGGCCCCATCGCCGTGTCGGTCGCCAACACGCCGCTTTCAGTGACGCCGACCGATCTTGCCGCCCCGTCCCAGCCGTTCCAGCACACGTTCCAAGCTGCAACGGATCTGAAAACAAGCGTCAGCAAAAGCATCGTCGTTCCGGCCCACAAGCGCCTGGTCATCGAGTACGTTTCGGCATCCATCATCGAGCACCCCATCGGCGTCGGCGGCACGGCCTATCTCGCCACCACCGCCGACGAGGAAACCGTGACCTACTATACGGTTCACAATGTGCAGGACTCCGACAAGCGCAGCCAGTCGGTCCGCATCTACGCCGACCCTGGAACGACCGTCACCGTCGGCGCGTACAGCGAGAGCTTGACAGCCAAAGCCAAAGGCATCGGCACCGACACCGAGGTGTCCGGTTACTATGTGGATGTGCCGTAGCCCCTTCACTGCGCCCATTTCTCGTACAAATCGTGCAGGAAATGGGCGCTTGGGGTGGGAAACGGCGCGGGGCGGGAGCGCTGCCAGTCGGCTTCAAACTGGGCGGCAAGATCGGCGATGACACTCCCGCCGTGCAGCTCAATGTCGGTCTCGCCGACCCATTCAAAGCCGCCGCGTGTCCAGTTGGTTGACCCGGCGACGGCGCTCCGCCCGTCGAAGACTGCCATTTTGAGATGCAGGCGCACAAAGTCCGGGCCGAGCGCGTACAGATGCACGGCGATCCCGGCGTCGAGAAGCGCCTGCACAGCCCCGGCGTTTAAGAGGCCCGACGGCCCGGCCGGGGCGGTAATCTGCGGGTCCAAAAGTACGCGCACGGCGACGCCACGGGCGCGGCAGGCGATCAGCTCATCCAAAAGCGCGGTCCGGCCCATCTCGCACATCGCCACGCTGACCGACACTTCGGCCCGGCGCAGGTTTTGGAGCAGAGCCGCCCCGGTCGTCCGCCGCCCCGCGACGGTGCCGACCACCCGCGCCCAGGCCGGCCCGGCGGCGGCGAGCGGGGCAGGGGGAAACGGGGGGAGGGCGGCAAAATCCGCGCGGGGCGGCGGCAGGGCAGCGCCGCCGGCGCGGTCCCAGTCGGCGTCGAACTGCCGGGCCAGGTCCCCGGCCACCGGGCCGGAAAGCGACAGCATGAGGTCGTGGTAGCGCCGAAACAGCGTCCCGACATTCATGCCGCCGGCCAGCGCGGCGGACTCGTCGGCAACGATGTATTTATGGTGCGACAGCAGCGCTTTGCCCGGCGACTCGGGCAGCGGGCGCGGGTCACTCCGGCGCACCGGCACGCCGAGCCGCCGCATGCGGGCATAGGTCCGGCGGCAGTCCCACAGCACGCCGGGCAGGGTCGGCCCGAAGGCCAGGGCGCGGTCGAGCAGCACCCGCACGTCCAGCCCCGCCGCCGACTTTGCGGCGAGCGTCTCGGTCATCCGGTCCGCATCCGGCCCGCCGAACAGGTAAAACGTCAGCCGAACGCTCTGCCGCGCCGACTCCAGCAGCGACGCCATCGCGTCGTAAGCGTCCCCGTCAAACAGCGCCGCCGCGTCGGTCAAATGGAAATTCGACTC
This sequence comes from Capsulimonadaceae bacterium, assembly GCA_965246745.1. GTDB lineage: Bacteria > Armatimonadota > Armatimonadia > Armatimonadales > Capsulimonadaceae > JANXMY01. The sequence continues at coordinate 2,010,471 of OZ251980.1, read as the reverse complement.
GATTTCTTCCCCCTAATTCTTCCCCTAAATTTGCCGGGCGTGCCTGCCGATAATCGGCGTGTCACTGCAATAACTTCTGCCTGTTCGTTTGCCTTGCTTGTTCGTCTGCCTTGAAAGGGATTTCCATGAGCGCTATCAGCACCGCCGTCAGCCCCGTTCGTTCTTCACTTTTGCCGGCCGCCCCGCCCGCGCCCGCCGCGCCGTCGGCTCCGGCCCCCGCCGCGCCGGCCGCCGCCGTGACGCTGTCCCTCGACGCTCAAAACGCGCTCGGGCTGCACAAAAACAACTTGATCTGGGGCAACGGCCCCAGCCGCTAACCCGATGCCGCTAACCCGATGCCGCTAACCCGATGCCGCTAAAAACGGCCGGGCGGTGACGGTTTTGCCGTCGCTGACAAACGTAATCGCGCCCTGGCGGTCGGTGCGGAACACTTCCGCGCCGTGGGCCGCCAGGCGGGCCAGCGTGGCCGGGGCAGGGTGACCGAAGCGGTTATGCCGGCCGCAGGAAATCAGCGCGTGCCGGGGCTGAAGCCGGGCCAGCCAGTCGTCGCCGGACGCGTTTTTGGAGCCGTGGTGCCCCGCTTTCAGCACGTCGCAGCGCAGCTCGCCGTGCGCCCCGAGCATCACCCCTTCAGCGTCGGTTTCGGCGTCGCCCGTGAGAATAAACCGGGTCGCGCCGTAATCAATTTGCAGGCACGCCGAGTAATTATTCAGCGTCGCATCGTCGCTGCCCGTCCCGTAAGCCGCCGCCGTGCCGAACACGGGGTCGGGCGGCGGGTTCAGCACGGAAACCCGGACGCCGTCGCCGAAATCAAACTGCTGCCCTCGCACGGCCCGCGCATAGGGGATGCGCCGGCGGGCGACAAGCTCCCGAAAGGCCGTGTACGCCGGCGACGGGTACGGCAAAGTCGTGCCGTCGAGCGCCAGCCCGATCTGCGGCCCGCGCAAAACCGCCGTCAGGCCCCCGACATGATCGCCGTGCGGATGGGTCGCCACCAAAACATCAATTCGGTTCAGGCCCAAATACTGCAAAAACGGCACGACGATTTTGGCCCCGACATCCAGGTCTCCGGCCGCCAGATCGTCGCTTGTCCCGCCGCCGTCCACTAAAAGCGTCCGCCCGCTCGGCGTGACAATCAGCGTGCAGTCCCCCTGCCCGACATCTATTCCGATCACTTTGAGCTTGCCGGCGTCCGGGTCAGGGCGTCGTCCGAGCGCCGTCCACGCCGCCGCGCCCAGCAGCGGCGCTCCCAGCAGCAGGCGGCGGCGTGTCAGCGGCTTGCGCCAAAACTCTTCGGGCATACTCGGTCCCTCCATAGACAAACGCGTAAAACAAAATCAGCAGCGGCACCGGCGGCGGCGGCAGGGCGAAAAACGACCCCGGACGCTCGCCCAGCCAGGACACGACCCGCACAATCACGCCGACGCCCCCGCCTGCCGCCGTCAGCAGCCAGGCCCCGAGGACGTGCGAGACGGTCCACACGAGAACGCCGGCGACGGCCAGCGGGATCAAGACAAACAGCAGCGGGACGACGAGGGCGTTGGCGGCCCAGCCCGTGAGCGAGACTTCGCTGTACGCCGACGCCGTCACCGGCATCGCGCCGAGCTGCGCCAGCAGCGACAAGCCGAAACCGTCCACAACCCATTCCAGCGCTTTCGCCACTCGGGGCGGCCCGAGACGCGCCAGCTTCGGATGCCAAAAGCCGTTCCAGACCGGCATCGTCACCGCCAGCGTCCCGACCGTCAGAAACGAAAGCTGAAAGCCCGGCTCGAGCAGCGCGGTCGGCTGCCCGGCCAAAATCACCAAAGCCGCCGCCCCCGCCGCTGTCGGGGCATCGGGTTCGCGCTCAAACAACACGGCCCCAAAGTAAAGCGCGGCCATCAGCACCGCCCGGACCACCGCCGGACGGCCCCCGCAGACCAGCGCGTACAAAATCAAAAGCGCCATCAGCAGCGCCGCCTGCGCTTTGCGCGGCAGGGTCAGCTTTTGCAGCCCGCGCTCGAGCCAAAACGCCAAAATGCCGACATGCAGGCCCGCCGACGCGAGAATATGCACGGTGCCGGTGTGCACAAAGTCCGCCAGCAGCCCCGCCGAGAGGTCTGCCCGCCGTCCGATCATTATCCCCGACAGCACGGCGGCGACTTGGGGCGGCAGGCTGGAGTCAATCGCCCGCATCGCCGACTTCCGCACCTGCCAGGCCAGGCCCATCCAAAGCCCCGGCCGGCTTCCCGGCAGCACCGCCGCCGCGCCGGGCCGCTTGACCCGCATCTCGGCATAGACGGCCCGCCGGGCCAGGTACTCCCGCCAGGAAAACGCGCCGGGATTGGTCGCCGGCTCGGGGGTCGTCAAAAGCCCCGTCAAAGTCATCCGGTCGCCATAGTCCAAAGAAACGCGCCGGGCGGCGTCCGGCCCGAGCGTCACCCAGACTTCGCCCGAGACCGACGCGCTGCCCCGGCGCGTTTCCGCCCGGTCGGTTTGGAAGAAAAACGTCGTCCGCCCGCCGGGCCGCGCTTCCGGGTCGCTCGCCAGCGTCCCTGAAAGCGTCACCGGAGTCGGCCCGTCCGCCAGGCGGGACACGTCGGTCGGCGCAAGCACTTCAAACGCCGCCAGCCGCAGCACCCCGGCGCTCGCCCCGAGCAGCAGCAGGCCGACCGGCATCAGCGCCGGCCATCTTTTCGCCGTCAGCGCGGCGGCCCCCAGCGCCGCCAGGCACAGCGCCGGGCCGGGCGTCAGCCGGTGCATTGCCGCAAGGGCAATCCCGGCGGCAAACGCGAGGGTCCAAACTAAAAGCGGTCGTCCTGACATAACCAAAACCTTCCGTGGATTTCTGCCGGTCAGTTCGGCGCGGGCGGGGCGGAGTCCTGCATGGGCCGAGCCATAGCCGGGAGCGAAGGCGTTGATTGCTGCGAGGGCGTGATTAATGAGGGCATTTATACGAGGGCATTTAGTACGAGGGCATAAATGCCCTCGCTGGAGAGCGAAGCGCTAAGGTCCCGCCTGCGCGGGACAAGAATAGGACGGCATGATTGACATCTTCCGCCACGCAGGTGGCGGCTTGGCGTCCGCGCCCCCCAGCGAGGGCGTTTACGCCCTCGTATAAATGCCCTCGCAACAATCAACGCCCTCATTAATCACGCCCTCGTACACATAAACGCCTTTGCTCTCCATCCGTCACCAATTTAAGTAACAACCCTCACAAAAATCCCCTAAAACTTAATCTTGTCTTAACATAACAACAGACTTGGCTCGGGTATAGTTTCGGCGGCATAATTGTGTGCATTATCCGGAACATAAGTAGGAGTCAACCATGCCTGCCCTTCGCACTTCTCGCAGAGCATTCACCTTGATTGAACTGCTCGTCGTCATCGCCATCATCGCGATACTCGCCGCGATTTTGTTTCCCGTCTTTCAGAAGGTCCGCGAAAACGCCCGCCGGACTGCCTGCGCCAGCAACCTGCGCCAGATCGGTCTCGCGTACACGCAGTACAACCAGGACGCAGACGAGTCAACTCCTCCTGTGGTGAAAAACAACCAGGCCGGCGGGATTGACGGCGGCCCTTACCAGCTTGCGTGGTACGTTATTTTGCAGCCGTACTGCAAAAGCCTTCCTATGTTTCTTTGCCCGGACCGGACTCAATCCACGCCGACCAAAGGCAACGGCAGCGGCGGACCGGCCGGCGGTGCTGCCGCCGATCCTTACGGATGCTATGACAACTACAATACGACCGGAGCCTGCCTCGGGTACGGTTATGACGATGGCCTAGTCAGTGATGGCGGTTATGGTCTTATCGGAGCACAAGTTGATCCCAAAGACACCGCAGGCAATCCTCTGAAAGATGCCTACGGGAAGCAGATTCATATCAGGCCGGGCCGCAGTATCGGTCAGATTGTCAGCCCCGCGCAGACAGTCGCTTTTGGGGATACCTTCGATAACCCCGGCTATTCCGTGGCAATGGACAACATCCTCAGCACGCTCGGCACCAAAGCAGGCACCAGCCAGCTTCGCCACGGGGGGCTGCAAAACATGTGCTTTGTAGACGGTCATGTCAAGCCGATCCGCATGGAAGTCGCTCTTTACAGCGGCAATACACACCCCATCGGCATTCCGGTGAGCAAAACCGACGCTGTGGATTGGTGCTATGACGCGAACAAAGTCGGCGACTACTCACAGTTTTCCAGCCCCCCCGCTTTCCCGACCGATTATCCGCTGGCCGCCGGAAATGAAACCTGCACCGCTGCGATAGATGACATCTACTCACACATCACTGTGGTGAAGTAGACACGCCTTTCACTCGGAGTTCGACAGCCTGCCCGGCCGGGCAGGCTGTCGAACTCTTGACTCACTTGGAGCCGGATAATGAAGCTTTTCTCGTTTGCCGCCTGTGCGGCTTTCTCAATTCTCACTGCCGCACACGCCGCCCCCGCGCCGCTGCTGACGGCCCAAGCCCCGATTGTCGTTCCCGGCGGGCCGGGCGGCTTTGACTGGATGCTCGTGGACGCTCCCCGGCACCGGCTTTTGGCGTCGCACCCCGGCAAAAACACGCTGGTCGTGCTCAATTTGAAGACGCATGCGGTGCAGCAGGTGGACACGGGAGTCGAAATCAACGGCATCGCGGTGGACGAGGCCGACAACAAGCTGTTTACGGCGGGCGGCGGGCAGAAAGTGGTCGTGTTCGACAACACGACCCTCGCCAAGACCGGCGAAATCGCGCTCACGGGACCCGGCGACGACATTGTTTTGGACACGAAGAACGACACGCTGTATGTCTGCCATGACGACGGCGCGGAAGACTGGATGATCAACGCCAAAACCAATGCGCTGGTCGGATCGGTCCCGATTGCGGGCGCTCCCGAGTACGCCGTGTACGACCCCGGCGCGGACCGCGTGTATCAGAACATCAAGCCCGCCAATGTCACGCAGGTGATCAACCCGGCGACCGGCACGGTGGAGGCAAGCTGGCCGACCGCGCCGATGACTTCCCCGCACGGGCTGGCGATCAACCCGGCGACGCACCATGTGTTCAGCGCCGGCAAGGGCACGGTGGTGATGCTCGACCAGCGCACCGGCAAAGTGCTGTCGTCGGTCGCCATCGCCCCCGGCTATGTAGACCAAATCGCGTTCGACCCCGCCAACGGACGACTGTACTGCGCCTGCGGTGACGCCGGGGTGATCTCGGTCGTACAGGAAAAGGGAAACGCAATCACGCTGGCCGGGAATATCGCGTCGCACAAAAAGTCGCACACGCTGGCCGTGGACCCGGACACGCACTCGGTCTGGGTGTCTTATTCCGACCCGACCGGGGCGTACTTGCAGGAGTTCACGGCAGGAAAATAGGATGCCGGGCGAAACTGTTGCGCCCGGCTTTTTGCGGGCTTGCGCCCCAGCTTACTCACCCGGAAACGAGAAAACCCCATGACACTACTGCTGTCTCGACGCCAATTTTTGCGCTCTGCGGGCGGAGTGACGTTTCTGGCGCTGGTGCCGGACGGGCGCGGGCTGTTCGCTGCGCCGGGCACGGCGGGGCCGCGTTTCACCGCCCTGCCGTATGTTCAGCCCGGCCCGGCGGGCCGGCTGGCCGACGGACAGGAAACTACGGTCATTGCCTGGCAGACCGAGACAGTCCCGGCGGCGTTCACGCTGGACTATGGCCCGACAAAAGCGTATGGCCTGACCGCTCTGATCAGCCGGGCCGAGCGGCGGCAGGGCGATACCGGCAAAGTCTGGAATTACGCCGCCCATCTTTCGGGCCTCCACTTAAGCCGAACGTATTATTATCGCCTCGCAGGCGGCGGCAAAACACTGGCCGAAGGCTACTTTGCGACCCGCAAAAAGCGCGGCGAGCAGACCCGGTTTGTCGCGTTCGGCGATAACTCCTACGGCGATCCGGGCCAGCGGGCGGTCGCGTACCATGCGTACCAAGCCCACCCGGACATCATTGTCAACACCGGCGACAATGTGTACGAAGGCGGGCGAGACAGCGAGTACGCCGAGTACTTTTTTCCGATTTACAATGCCGACACGCCCGACCCGAAGGTCGGTGCGCCGCTGCTCCGCTCGGTGCCGTTCTACACGGTCATGGCGAACCACGATGTCCACCACAAAGACGCCGGCAAGCGGCCTGTTGCCGACTTTGACCAAGACCCCGACGCGCTGGCCTACTACACGGCCCTGCACCTGCCGCTGAACGGCCCCGTCCCGCCGCCGTCGCCGACCCCCACCCTCGGCGCGGCGTCGCATCAGGCCGAGTTTCACGCCGCCGCCGGAGCGCGGTTCCCGCAGATGGCGAACTATTCATTCGACCACGGCGACGCGCACTTTTTGTGCCTGGACTCGAACGATTACATTGACCCGACCAGCCCTGCGCTTCAAAGGTTCATCGCCGCCGACTTGGGGGGGACCGATGCTCTTTGGAAGTTTGTCGTGTACCACCACCCGGCGTTCAATGCCGGCGCGAAGCACTATGCCGAGCAGCATATGCGAGCGCTGTCGCCGCTGCTCGAAGCGCACGGGGTAGACTTCGTCTTGAACGGCCACGAGCATGTTTATCAGCGCACCATGCCGCTGCGGTTTGCGCCGAGCGACTTAGCCAAAGCCGCGCCCGGCCCCCAAACCAGCGACCGGCGCATCCCCGGCGCGTTCACGCTGGACACCCGCTTTGACGGCAAAACCGCGACCAAGCCAAATGGGATTATCTATGTTACGACCGGCGCAGGCGGCAAAGAGCTGTACGATCCCGGCTTCGACGACCACCCCGAGCTGTGGCGTCATGCCGATGACCACAACACCGCGTATGTTTCCCGCTTCGTTTCCCGCCTGCATTCTTTCACTTTGTTTGATCTTCACGGCGGGTCGCTGGTGATGACCCAGATCGGCGAAGACGGCAGCGAACTCGACAAAATCACGGTGACGAAAGCTTAGCGACCGGCCCGCAAACACCGCGCAATGAGGGGCGCAAACGCGGGTTTGCGCCGCAGCAGCACCCATTCGTGCGGTTTGCGGCCTGAATTTGCGGGGGGATAGATGAAGACGCACTGCCAGCCGGGGTCGGACAGAAACGCCTCGGACACCCGCTTGTTTTCGGTCAGCACGCAGTCGAACTCATACCGGGCAGCCAGCGCCCGCCCGTGCGGCGATGCCGGAGTGCGGCTGAGAACCAGCATGTCAGCGAACGTTCGGCCCGTGTAAACGTCCAGCCGCCCGTCTACGAAGACCGGCTCGGTGGGCAGGGTCCACAGCAGATACCCGCCCGTCTCGAAGTCGTTGAAAATCCGCAGATTCGGCGGGAACCCCTGCGCTTGGACAAAGCCGACGGTTTTGGACGGAAAGCGCGGAACCCGCGCCGCCGCCTCGCCGATGCCTTCGGGAGTCCAGCCGCGCGGGCCGATGGCTTGGGCCAGGCTCGCCAGGCCGACCAGCGCCGTTGCAAGCAAAATCAGCCCGGCAAAGACGCCCAGCAGCGGCTTGACCAGCCGGGACCGGCCCCCAAAGCCGACCGCTCGCTGCAATTTTTCAAGCGCGGACGGCAGGTGCGGCGACGCGATCACCAGGCCGCCGACCGCAAACAAAGCAATGTTTCGGGCATGCAGCAGCGCGTTCACGAGCATCGCGGCGGCGGCCAGCGTGTCGCCGAGGCTTTTTTGGCGGCTAAACGCCAGCGCTCCGAACACGCAGACGCTTACGGCCAATAACGGCTGTAATTGCCGCCCCGGCAGCGCCGAAACGGGGTTCCACTCGGTCACGCCCGCCATCAGCGCCCGGTCGCCGAGAGTCACCCAGACGCTCCGGTACAGCCCGATGCCGTAGGGGTTCACCAAAACAATCCCCGCACAGGCCGCCGCGACGGCCCCCAGCACCCAGGCGCGGCGCGGCACCCCCCGGCGCTCCCACAGGCCCGCCCCCGCGTCCCCCAGGCCCCCCAGGGCCAGCAGACCGACCAGCACCAGCACGCCTTGATGCAGGCTGGCCCAGACCACGCACAGCGGCAGCAGCCACAGCAGGGTGCGGAGCCGCGACTCGCGGCTCGCGGCGACCAGTTTCAATGCCAGCGCCAGCCCGACATACGAAAACGCATACGGCCGCTCTTGAAGTGTCGCGCTCATCGCCGCCAGCAGCAGCACGGAAAAGCCGGCCGCGCCGGCGACACCGATCCGCCGCGCCAGGGCCGCGTAAACAATCTCCACCGCCGCGACGGCCAGCCCCGCCATCAGCAGCCAGGTCCCGAAAAAGCCGCCCCAGCGGTACGCCAGGGCATACAAGACCATCGCGCCCCATTCGGGCACGTCCCAATGCCGCCCGCGCTCGGTCCACGAGTAGGGGTCCGTGTGCGGCAGGTGATGAGTGCGGAGAATGTCGGTGCCGATGCGAAGCTCAAAAAACAGGTCGTTCTCAGGCTTCGGGATCAGGCAGACCAGCAGGGTCAGCACGGCGACAAACAAGCCGCCGAGACAAAAGGGCATGGAGGCAGCAGAAGCGAGGGAATGAATTCCTCTCGCTGAATGGCGTCCTTCGGACATAAGAGCATCACGCAACGGCTTTTTTCTCGACTGATCTTCTCATCCGAAGGATGCTGTTCAGCGAGAGGAATTCATTCCCTCGCCTCTGCTGCATCCGCGCGTCACAGTCCGAACACCACGGCGCGGCAGACCGTGCAGAACAGAGCCGCTTCGGCATCGGCGCACGGCTCGGCCAGCGCCCCGCACCGGCGGCAGATTTCCCACCCCTGCCGCCGCTTCCATTCCTCGGTGCGGGCCGCGCGAAGCATGATTTCTCGAATGCGCCCGCGCAGAGCGTCGTCTCGGACTTCGGAGAGCGCCGCGTCAATGCCGGCCGCCGCGCGTTTGGTGAGCGGCGTTCGCGCCAGCTCGGCGTCGGTCGGCACGGGCGATTTTGCCCGATCCGCCGTCTTTTTCGCTTTCGCCAGGCCGCTCGCTTTGAAGTGGATGTCCGTCAGCACCCGCCCGCCGAGCTTGAGATTGAGACGCCGCAGCATGTCATCTTTGAGCAAAGTCAGCTCGTTGGCCCACACGCTGTTTTTGACCCGGACATACAGCACGCCGCTTTTGACGGCTTCCACCTGCGTGACTCCCGCCACCTGCGGGCCGACGACCCCGGCCCAGTGGGCTTTGGCGAGGTGGGGCCGCAGCGCCGCCGCCAGCTCCTGGTCCCGAAAAAAGCTCTCCACCGCGCCGAAGGCCGGCGTTATGCCGCGCGTTTTTCTCACTGCCGCCCCTTCATTGCCAGCATTTTATTGACGCTCCACTTCATTGCCGCTCCACGTTCCCCGCCGTCACCGTGTACACCGCCGCCCGCGCCAGCACGTCCGGCGAAAACGCGCGGAGATTGGTGCAGCTTAAAAACGTCTGCGACCCCGCTTCGGCAGTCAGCGCAAACAGCAGCGACCGGCGGGCATCATCGAGATCGGACAAAACATCGTCCAGCAGCAGCAGCGGCGGCTCGCCAACCAGCTCTTCAATCAAGCGCCGCTCGGCCAGCTTCAGCGAAAGCGCGACGGTCCGCTGCTGCCCCTGCGAGCCGAACCCCCGGCAGTCCTGGCCGTTGACCAGAAACGCGATGTCGTCGCGCTGCGGCCCCCGCGCGGTTGTCCCCCGCGCCGCTTCTTCCCCGGCGACCCGCGCCAACTCTTCCAAAAAACGCGCCTGGATCGCCTCCGCTTCGGTCAAGTCGCCGAGTGGAAACGATGGCAGGTAAGCGATTTCCAGCGTGTCCCGGCCGTCGCTGAGGACCGCGTGCGTTTCCGACGCAAGCTGCGCCAATCGGTCCAAAAACAAGCGGCGGCGCTCAAGCAGCCGCGCCCCGTGCTGCGACAGGCTCTCGTTCCACGCCGGCAGGCTGTGCCGGGCCGACGCCGGCGCGTGGCCGTCGCGCAAGTCCCGCAGCAGCCGGTTCCGCTGCTCCAAAGTTTTGCGATACGCGCCGAGGGCCAAAACGTAGCGCGGCGAAGTCTGCGAGATTTCCAGGTCCAAAAACCGGCGGCGGAGGGCCGGCTCGCCGCGAATGATCTCCAAATCCCCGCTGTCGAACAAAACGGCATTGAGCTGCCCGATCACTTCCGCCAGCCGCGTGTGCTTGACCCCGTTGATTCGGGCGGCCTTTTTTTCCGTCAGCGACAGCGTCAGCTCAATCTCGATGTCGCTGTTTTTGGTCCGCGCCACGTCCGCCGACACGCAGGTTTGGGCCGCGCCGAACCGGATCAACTCGGTGTCTTTGCTTGCCCGCGACGATTTGGACGTGGCGAGCAGGTACAGGCTTTCGAGCAGGTTGCTTTTGCCTTGAGCGTTCAGGCCGACAAACAAATTGAGGCCCGGCCCCGGCTGGATCGCCAGCGTTTCGTAATTCCGAAAGTGATCGAGTTTCAGCGACGTGACTTGCATAACTTGTTTTGCATTTCGGCTTCCTTCCGGAGTCTTACTGTTTCTATAAAGAAGATTCTTAAATAGTAATAGTAATAGAGTTGTGACTCTGGTGTGACTCTAAACTGTGTTTCGCGGCTGTTTCGCGGGCCGAATCGGTGTGCCCCCGCCCGTGCGTTTGCCGTGCGCCGCCGCCGAAATTCCGTGCGCCGTGCAGTGCGGACTGTGTGCGGATTGACATTCCGGCATTGCGGACTGTGTGCGCGGGGTGTGCGCGTGAGTCCCCAAACAGAGGCCGCAGACCGCAAACTGTGACACTGTTTCGGTGCGCTGTGACATAAGACCTGTTGAGTCACAAAGCGTTTTTTGAGTCACAGCGGCAATTTTCTTGTGTCACATTTTTCCGAGTTATGTCACACAGTGTCACAGTGTCACACGGCTTGTGTCACAGTGCAAAAACGCCGCGATTTGTCTAAGCGAGGGGATGGGGCGTGCGAGGAGATAAATCTCACTCGCTGAATAACGTCCTTCGGACGACAGACTCTCGAACGCCAGCAATTCCTACATCCGAAGGATGCAATTCAGCGAGTGAGATTTATCTCCTCGCTCCCTGCGCCACTTGTTCTTCTACTGCCCCAGCTCCATCTCCTGCCGGATACGCCCAATCAAAGACAAAATCTGCGGGTCTTCGGCCAGCGCTTTTTGCAGGCGGCCATGCGCGTGAACCACCGCCGTATGGCTTTTCAGGCCGAACGTCGCCGCAAGAGTCGTCAGCGGCACCCCGCCCATTTCTTTCAGCAGGTACATCGCCACCTGACGGGCGAAATTCGCGTCGCCGTGCAGCCGGGTCGCCCGGTTGGAGCGCCCGCCGCCGGCAAGAATATCGTCCCGCGTCACGCCCATCTGCCCGGCGACGGCGTCAAGGACGCTGTCCACCGCCGGGCCGCCGGCGCTGGCCGGGGGGGGCAGCGCCGCCTGCGAGCGGGCCGCCGCTTCCGGGGACGAAGGCGGCGCGTGGTCCTCCGGGTGCGCCGATTTTTCGCGCGGAGCCATCCGCTCGACATAATAGCCGCTGAGAACATCCGACGCAAGCTGCTTGGTGACGGGGCTGTGGATCAGCGACGCATAGGCCATCAGCTTGATCAGCGCCCCTTCGAGTGCCCGGATGTTGCTTTGGATTAGGTTCGCCATGAACGCGATCACTTCTTCGGGGATCGCCAAATCTTCCAGCACGGCCTTTTGCTGCAAGATCGCCTGCCGCATTTCCAGCTCGGGCGAGGTGATGTCGGCGACCAGGCCGCATTCAAAGCGCGATTTCAGCCGGTCGTCCATTGCGCGTAATTCACGCGGGGGCCGGTCCGAAGTCAAGACAATCTGCTTGTTCATCTGATGCAGGGCATTGAACGTGTGGAAAAACTCTTCTTTGGTCTGCTCTTTCGACGCCAGCATTTGAATGTCGTCTACCAGCCAGACATCCACGTTGCGGTACGCCCGCCGGAAGTCCTCGGTCTTTTTGTCGCGAATGGCCGCGACATAATGGTTCGTAAACATCTCCCCGCTGACATACACCACCCGCGCCGACGGCATCGCCATCCGTATCTGATGCCCGATGGCGTGAACCAGATGAGTCTTGCCGAGGCCGGGCGGGCCGTACAAAAAGAGGGGATTGTAGGTGGTGCCGGGGGACTGGGCGACGTTGACCGCGCCGGCGTGGGCGAGCCGGTTGGACTTGCCGACGACAAACGTTTCGAACGTGTAGCGGGGGACGAGCGGGGACGCGGACAGCTCGAGCGCAAACGGGTTGCGCCCCAGCTTTGCGCTCACGCCGCCATCGTAAGCCGTCTCGGCGGGGACTGACGCAAGCGAAAGCTGTGCGCCGGACGCCCCGACTGTTTCGGGGCGAACGGCGGGCAGGGCGGCGGCCTGCATCAGCGGCAGCGGCTGCTCGCCGAGAAGCGGCTGGACATCGGGGGTCGCGATCACAAACCGCACTTGCAGGCCGGGGGCGTCAAGGTGCTGGGCGAGAAGCTGGGTCAGCGTTTGGGCGTACTTTTTTTCGGCGAACTCGCGGGCAAACGACGACGCGGCCCCGAGCACGGCGACCGCGCCGTCGGCTGAATGGGTATAAGACAGCGGGCGCAGGGGCCGGAGCCAGTTGTCAATGGTCTGCTTGTTGAGGGTCCCCGCCAGCGCCCGCAGGGTGCGCTCCCAGGCGCGGCGCAGGGCGGTCAGTCCTTCCGCTTCGCCCAGCTCAAGCTGCTGGTCTTGAAACTCGGGGGTGGGGGGCGGCGTTTTGGCAAGCGGCGCGGGGACGGCTGAATCTGTGGTTGGGTGGCTGCTCACGGGTTTCCTGGGGCCGCGCTCCCCGCTGCGCGTGCGGCGCGAACGGGCGGGGCCATAAACAAGGGAAGGAGGCGGCCTTTCGAGTCCGAAGTGCCGCCTCACTGCCCCTCATTATACCGGCATTCCGGCGAATCGGCAAGGCCCGTTTTCGAGTCTCCGAGTCGCCTGGAAGTCGCCGGCAGGGCCGGAACCGGCTGCCGCGCCCTGACTGCCCCCGCCGCCCCCGCCGGCCTTCGCTTCTGCCGAGTCCCCGCCTCGCTTTTCTCAAAATTGTGTCATCGCGCGGGCCGCCGGGTGATTTCGACACTTTTTCTCTTGTATAATACGCATATGGAAATCATGGAACTGCACCCGGAGACGATTTACGGGCTGACGCTCGGCTCGCGGCTTGTTGTTCCCGACGGCGCGGCGGGGGTGGTCGCGAAAGACGGCAAAGCGCTCGATACGCTGCCGCCGGGGGAGCATCTGCTGGACGCGTCGCGGCTGCCGCTGACCCTGCACGCGCTGCGGATTAAGCCGGGGACGCCGCTGCCGGACAGCCCGCTGCCGGCGGCGCTGTTTTTGGTGCAGACGGGGGCCGCGTGGACCGTCTCGTGGCACACTTCGGCGATTTTGTCTAAAAATCCCAAAGACGGGCTGACCTACACGGCGCTGGCGGGCCGGGCGGCGGTGCAGGTCGCGGACCCGGCGAAGTTCTGCGGGGCGACCCTCGCGGCAGGGGGAGCGGCGCTCGGGCCGGGCGGGTCGGCGACCCCGGCGGCGGTGATAAACCAGCACCTACAGATCAATGTGCAGAAGCTGGCGGCGGAAGCGACCGCCGGGCTGCACATTCCGCCGGAGCAGGCGCAGGCGGCGGCCGAGGCGATCCGCACGGCGGCGGGTCAGGCGGCGGCGGGCTGGCTTCCTTTGGTCGGCCTGCACTGCGCGGCGTTTGATCTCGACAGCGTCTCGCCCGCCCGCCGCCCCCCGTGCGTCGTCTGCGGCTCCGAGGCCGCGCCGACCGGCTACGCGCTGTTTCGGCGCAACATCAGCCTGATTTACCTGCACTTCACCGCGCGTCAGGAAGGCAACTTCTGCGCCCCGTGCGCGTGGAAAACATCGGCATCGTACAACGCCGTCATGCTCGCCGCCGGCTGGTGGGGCCTTCTCGGCCTGGTTTTGACCCCGGTGTACTTTTTCAGCAATCTTTACTCTTTGCTGCGGGTATTGGGCAGTGCGAAAGCGCCCGCGCCGGCGTCCTAAAACGACCGCGTTTTAGGGCGTTTCTTCGCTTTGCCGCCAAGCACGGCCTAAACGAACTGCTTCCGCGAAAGTCGGATCGTCGGCGAAGATGCCGGAGAAGCGCTCCAGGAAGTCCGGCGCGGTGCGGCCCGAGACGGCCCCGGCCTGCCGCAAAATTTGGGTCCGCAGCCGCTGCATTTCTTCTTCCAGCATCGCAACCCGCTTTTCCAATTCGTGCATTGCTTTCAGTATACCCGGCATGGAGGCAGGACATTGGGCGGGCGGCGGCGTACAAGGCCGTATGACAACCCATATTTTCTTCGACATCGGCGACGTGCTGTTTGACGAAAACGCCCAGCATCAATGGCTGCTGCACCAGCTCCTGCTGACCCTGCGGGCGCACGGCAAAGAAGTCCTGTGGGACGATTTCAATGCCACCCGCAAGCGGCTCACGGCGCAGGGGCCGAACCCGGAAGCGGCCATCAAAGGGAGCCTGGCGTTTTACTGCGCCAACGACTCGGAAACCGAGACGCTCTGGCACGAAGCGCGGGACTTGTACCAGCAGATGCGGAAACCCCGCCCGTTCGGGCAGCTTCTCGACGGCATCACGCCGGTTTTGGCGGACCTCAAACAAGACTTCAAGCTGGGCATCATCGCCAATCAGCACCCGCCGGTCGCGCAGGCCATCGCCGACTACGGCATCGCCGGGCTGTTCGACGTGGTTGTCATCTCCGAGATTGTTCATCTGTTCAAGCCCGACCCGGCGATCTTCCAATACGGCCTCACCGAAGCCAAGATTGCGCCTGAAGCCGCCGTCTTTGTCGGCGACCGCCCGGACAACGACATCGGCCCCGCCAAAGCCGCCGGCATGAAAACGGTGCGCTTTAAGCGCGGAATGCAGTATACTTTGTATAACCCCGACGACCCGGCGCTGATCGCCGACGAAACGGTAGAAACTGTCGCGGAGCTTGCGGAAGCGGTGCGGCGGGTGGCAGGAACGGACCAGCACAATGGCTGAGTTTCGTTATGTTTTTCCTAGTTTGCTTCGTGTGTCGCCGATGAGGCCCGAAGGCGCAGACGTGATGAAGCTTCAGGACCAATTCAATGAATTTGGGTTTTCTGCGGAAGATATGCCGTCTATTGAAGTCACTCTCGGGATGGGCGGTGAGATGATGATCAACAACGGCATGACGCGGGCGACGCGCTGCTGCATGATCAATTCGGAGCAGAAGGTGAAAATTGAAGTGATCGAAGTCAGAACAGAATGGGATTTCAGCCGCTTGCCGACGCTTGCCGAAACATTGACGCCCGATTTTTTAGCCAACGTCTTGTTAAGTACCTGTGCATATGTAATCAGGTATTTCATCAGCCCCGAAGGGGCTTTCTCCGAGTAGCCTGGCACTTCCCGTGCCGGGTCAAAATACCTGATTACATATGCACGATTACTTACAATCTATTGCAAAAGTCATGGCTTTTGCAAGTCTTTCTGCGAAAGCGTGTGCCAGCGGCGGAACCAAAGCAATGCAGACGCTAGTTTCACCATCGCCAGGTAGCGATCCGCCAGTTTATCGTAGCGAACCAGAACTGCGCGGCAGCGGGACAGCCAGGCCAGTGTGCGCTCAACCACCCAGCGGCGGGCAGGATGCTTCTTCTCGCCCGCCGCGTCCAGCTTTTCTTCGCCGATGCGCCGAATGTGGGGCGTGTAGCCGAACTGGACGCAGGCCGCTTCGCCCGTTGGATTATCGTAGCCCTTGTCCAGACACAAATGCTGCGGCTCCTCGGCGGTCGGCTTGGGCCGTTCAACAACAATGGCGTCCAGCGTCAAGGCAAGCAGCTTGGCGTCTGGGGTGTTGGCTCCGCTGATGCAGATCGCGAGGGGCCAGCCATTGCCTTCGACCAGCACGCTTTTCTTGACGCCCGACTTGCCACGGTCACAGGGGTTGGCACCGACACATTCGTCCTGACCCCCCTTTTTCCCAGGCCGCTGCCTGGAACGCCCCGTGCTTTTGCGAGGCAGCCATCGGCGGCTTGCCAGTGCCAATCAACGCCTTGAAGCTCGTCGCACTTGGTGAGCAGGATGGCCCACAAAATATCGAAGATGCCTTGTTTCTCCCAGCGCACAAAAGCGCGGTAGACCGTGGTTTTGTCGCCGAACTCTTGCGGCAAGTGGTTCCACTGGCAGCCTGTCCGCAGGCGGTAGATGATGCCGTCGAAGGAGCGGCGAGCATCGGCGCGTGGACGGCCCATGTGATTGGGCGGATCATAAACCGCCAGGACTTTCTCGATCAACTCCCAGAGCGGGTCGGGAGCGTTCCAGATCGTCGGTAACGGTTTCTGCTCGGCAGCTTCTTCGTTCGGTTCATCGGTTGATGGCATCATGCCAGGATTATCGGCGTTTGGCTGCTTCCTTTGGAGCTACGACTTTTGCAATAGATTGTTAGAAGCTGAGGGAAAATTATGGATGCCACGCAGCAAATTTTGACGGCTCTTCAGGAGCTGCACGAACTTCATCCGGCATGGCGCTTTGGGCAGCTTGTCGCAAATGTTTCCATTTTTGCGAGAGGTCCGGTCAACACGGCGGTTTGGGACGTAGAGGACGAAGAATTCCTTCAGGCTGCCCAAGCCCACCTGAGTCGTGTTGAGGAAAAAAAGCGGGAGACGGTCGCGGTATGAGGGCAATAAAGATCAAGTTATACTTTTTGCTTCCGTCCTTGCTTGGCTTGTGCACTGCCATGCCAGCGTCTGCCGCGCCGGTGCAGGCAACAGAGCCGGCTCTCCATGCCGGGTCGCCGCCTCCTGCCGTGAATGTTCAGCGCTTCGCGGATGCTCCGAGCTGGCGTGTATTTACTCCGGGAGAAGGCGGCTTTTCAGTGCTATTGCCTTCTTCTCCGACCGTAGAAACGCGAGTGTCGTTTGTTTCCAAAGAAACGCTGCGACTTTTTCATTGTTATACAAAGCACGAAAGTTATATTGTTCAGTATGCGGACAAAGAACCAAAAGGCGTTCAAATCCTGGGGCCGGAAAAGATACTCTCAATTCTCGATGGTGCTATGATCAAAGCGAACCGTGGCTCTCTCATAAGCAGACGTCATTTCATGCTGGGTAAGTATCCAGGTCGTGAGATTGTGACAAAGCGGCCGAGCGGCAACATAGAAACGCAGCGTGTATATCTTGTTGCCAATCGTCTTTATATCCTTACCGCAACACATTTTCCAACACAAACTGAGAATTCGCCGACCAACTCAGACAAGTTCTTAGACTCGTTTACACTGCTGCCGGCTGAAATGCCGAATAGAAAATAATAACCTGATGATTATTGAAGCGCGGGAAGATGTGGTGCAGCTTGAAGGCGAGCTGGACAAGAACTTATGGCCGACGATTCAGGCAGCGGCGAACCTGCTGCTGCGGCATCATGCCGAAGGGATCATTGTGGACGGCAGTGCATTAACCGGCTGCTCGGCGGAGGGGGCGAAGACGTTCCGGGATGCGATGGATTATATCGCTCGCTACCGGGCGCGGATTGTGGTCTGCGGCCTGCCGGAAAGCGTGTTTGAGTCGGTGCGGGCCGTGCCGGGGGTACGCTCGCGTCTGCCGGTCACGGCGACGGTGGACGAAGCGCGGGCGTCGCTGAAGCTGTGCGGAGACACTGGAATACGCGCACGAGGGGGCGCACAGACCCCGCAAAGTATTCTGGTGCCGCTTTTGCGCCCGGAGCACACCGAAACCGCCAGCAGCCTGGCCTGCCGCCTGGCCCGCGCGGCGTCGCCGGGCGACGGCGGGGCGCAGAAGTCGCGGCTGCACCTGGCGTACATGCTGGAAGTGCCGCGCCACCTGCCGCTGACCGCGCCGCTGCCGGAAGAAGAAGCGCGGGCGTCGAAAGCCCTGGCGGCGGCGGCGGACGCCGCCCGGTGCGAAGGGGTTTCAGCGAACCCGATAGTCACCCGCACCCGCGATGCCGGGGAAGAAATCGTGACGCAGGCGGCGGCCTTAGAAGCGTCGCTGATCGTGCTCGCTTACCAGAAATCGGACGACCCGGACGACACGCAGATGGAGCGGATCACCCGCACGGTGATTGACCGCGCCCCCTGCGAGGTGCTCTTGAACAAGCCGGCCGGGTAGGTCAAAGTACTTCCAGCGCATTCGGCAGGCGGGTTAGAATTTCGCAGCCGTCTTCCGTGACCAGAATATCTTCTTCCAGGCGCAGCCCGCCCCAGCCTTCCAGATAAATCCCCGGCTCGACCGTCATCACCATGCCGGGGGCCAGCACCAGCGACTCGGCGCGGACCGAAAAACCGGCACCGTCATGGACGCTCCGGCCCAGCGAATGCCCGAGCGAATGCCCGAACGCGTCCCCGTAGCCGCGCTCGGTGATATAATCGCGGGCGACGGCATCAATTTCTTTGCCGGTTTTGCCCGGCGCAATCGCCGCAATCGCCCGGCGCTGCGCTTCCTGCACCACCGCGTAGACTTCGCGCTGCCGGTCGGTGACAGTGCCCAGCGCGTAGGTGCGGGTCAGGTCCGACGTGTAGCCGCCGACAATCGCCCCCCAGTCTACGGTCACAAACTCTCCCCGCGCCAATGCCTTCGGCCCGGCCGAGTGATGCGGGTGAGCGCCGCTGAGACCCGACGCCACAATCGTCTCAAACGCCGCGCCCGATGCGCCGCGCCGGCGCATCGCGAATTCCAGCGCCAGCGCGAAGTCCTGCTCGCGGGTGCCGGGGGTCAGCAGCGGCTTGACTTCTTCCATCGCCGCCTCAGCGACTGTGACGGCGTTTCGGATCAGCGCAATCTCCCCGGCGTCTTTGACCAGCCGCAGCGTTTCGATAACGCCCGAGGTCGGCACCCAGGCCATGTCCGGGCAGAGGGCGCGGAGCTTGTCAAGCTGACTGACCGTAACCGTGTCCGCCTCAAAGCCGAGCCGCTGGATGGACGGCCGCGCGGCCAAAACCCCTTTCAGCGCGTCGCCGTAGCCGCCCGAGCCGGCGGGAGTCTGGATAATCCTAAAGCCCGCGCATTCGGCCTGCGCCCGAAGCGTGTACCGGGCATCGGTGATAAACAGCGCTTCGGCCGGCGTCGCGACAATCTGTGCGGTGGACCCGGTAAAGCCTGAAACGTAGCCGATATTGAGGGGGTCAGTGAGCAGCAGGGCGTCTGCCGCCGGGTCGAGCGCGGCAAGAGCGCGGCGGACGGCGGGGATACGGTCGGTCATGGGCAATTCTTTCCGGCAAACTTGGTAAGGCGGGGCTTTTCCCCATTATACCGCCAAAAAACTTTCGCTGCCACTTGACAAGTCGGCAAAACTTGTTTATACTGTACCAATCGTATTAGTACAGTTAGGATAAACGCATGGCGCTTGAGCTTTCCGTAGCCACCGGCAGCAGCGTGCCGATCTACCGGCAGATTATGGACCAGATCGGCATGGCGATTGCGTCGGGCCAGCTTGCGCCGGGCGACCCGCTGCCGTCGGTCCGCGCCGTCGCCGAGCGGCTGACCATCAACCCCAACACCGTCGCGCGGGCCTACACCGAGCTGGCCCGCGAAGGCCGGGTCGTGTCCCAGCCGGGGCGCGGGCTGACGGTCGCCCCCCGCCGGCAGAGGCTGTCCCGCGAAGAGCGCTGCCGCCGCCTGGAAGACGCCGCCGCCGCGTTTGTCCGCGACACCGCGTTTCTCGACTTCACGCCGGACGAAATCTGGGCGCTGCTGTCTCAAAAGCTGACCGAGACACAACCCACCCCCGAAGGAGCAAATTTGTGAACGACACCGTTATTGAAACGCACGGCCTGACCCGGTATTTCGGCTCGCGCTGCGTCGTAGACACGCTGGATTTGGCCGTCCCGCGCGGCTGCATTTTCGGGTTTCTCGGGCGCAACGGGGCCGGCAAAAGCACGACCATTCGGATGCTGCTCGGCCTGCTGCCGCCCTCGCGCGGAGAGTCGTCGGTGCTCGGCTTCCCCAGCCAGGCGCTGCCGCCGGATGCGCGGGCGCGGATCGGCTACCTCGCCGAAGGGCACCATGTCTACGGCTGGATGACCGCCGCCGAGTGCGGGCGCTTTCAGTCGGCGTTTTACCCGCGCTGGAACGCCAAAATCTTTCAATCGGTGCTGGGCCATTTCGGCTTGAAGCCGTCGGCCAAAGCCGGCGATTTGTCGCGGGGCGAGCGGGCGGGCCTCTGCCTTGCGCTGACTTTGGCCCCGCAGCCGGAGCTTTTAGTTTTGGACGACCCCGCGCTGGGGCTGGACCCCGTCGCCCGGCGCAGCCTGCTTCAGTCTATGATTTACCTGACCCGCCGCGCTGACCAGACCGTCTTTTTCTCGTCGCACCTGCTGTCCGATGTCGAGCGGGTCGCCGACCGGATCGCGGTTCTCGACGGCTCCCTGCTCCGCGCCGACTGTTCTTTGGAAACGTTTCGGGCGCAGGTGCGGCAGTTTGTGCTGACCTTTCCCGGCCCGCCCCCGGCGGTCCTGCCGCCCTTGCCGGGGCTTTTGCAGACGTTCCGCGCGGGCCGCGAGATCACTTTGACGCTGGCGAAATACGACCGCGAAACGCCGGCCCGCCTGGCCGCGCTGGGGGCCGAGCGCATTGACCCGGTCCCGCTGGGCTTGGAAGATGCGTTTGTCAGTTATCTGAGCGAGCGCGGCGAAAAGTCGTATTTTCTGTCGGATACGGAAGGGGAGGAGGCCCGATGAAAGCCGATTGGACTGCTTTGTTTTGGAAAGAATGGCGCGAAAACGTCCGCTGGGCGGTGCTGATTTCGCTGTCCCTCAGCGCCGGCCTGGCGTATGCCGTTTACTCGGAGCTGGGCCGGACTGCCTACAATAACAGCGGGGACATCCCCGTTTGGAACAGCGCGAACTTGATTTTCACCATCGCCGCGCCGCTGGCGGGGCTGGCGCTGGGCCTGCTCCAAATCCTGCCGGAGCTGCGGCGCGATCAGTGGGCGTTTCTGGTGCATCGGCCGGCGACCCGCACGACGCTGTTTTTGGGCAAGGTCGTCCCCGGCCTGTGCCTTTATGCGCTTTCGGTCAGCCTGCCGCTGCTGGGATTGGCGGCGTGGGACGCCGCGCCGGGCCATGTCGCCGCGCCGTTCGATTTCCGTTTCACGCTGGCCGGATGGGCGGCGGTTTTGGCCGGGCTGCCGTTTTACTTCGCCGGGCTGCTCGCCGCCCTGCGCCCCGCCCGCTGGTACGGCAGCCGCGCCCTGCCGGTGGTCGCCGCCCTGTCCGGACCGGTGGCCGCCGCCTGGTACACCGAGTTCTGGCAGGCGGCGCTGTTCGGCGTTTTGTCCGCCGCCGTCTTCGGGATTGCCGCCTGGGGCAGCTTCGGGTCATCCGGGGACTACAGCGTTCAGCCGAAGCCGGCCCGATCTACGCTCGGCGTGGTGGTTTACATTGGGATACTCGGCGTTCTGTTTGCGCTGACTTCCCTGACGTTCGCCTTGAAAGAAGCCGTGTTTCCCCTGCCGGACAGCGCGTATCCGTCCATAAGCTACTCCATTGACACGGCGGGGCGGATTCTCAAAGTGACGCAGGACCGGCCCGGCAACGCGATCCGTACACTGCTGATCTCCGGCAAGCCGCTGTCCCCGCATGCACTGACTACGGGCGCACAGGACGAGAATTACTTGACCGTGACCGCCCTCGTTGGTCCGCCGTGGCGCACCGGGTCTTCGGCCGAGTCGTACAGCAAGCCGCAGCGCTATGTGCAGCCGCTTCAAACGTTTCTCTTCAACGGCACCGACACGGCTTGGTACTTCGTCGAAGGCACTCATCAGATCGAAGGCTATTCGGAGCGGACCCGGATGCGCGTCGGCTACTTAGGTCCGCAGGGGTTCTCTCAATCAAACGTCGAGGCCGGCCAGTTTCCCGAACGCCTCATCAGCAGTGATCACCAAAACAATACCGGCGGCTTGCTGCAATTCCCGCATTCGGCGTATCGTTTCGACACCGAGCGGAAGAAATTGACGCTGCTTTGGCCGGGCGCTGCGTCGGGAAGTATAGAGGGAGCCTGCTATCTCACGCAGGAGAACCGCAGCAGGACAGGCAGCACGGGCGCTTACTTTATTGTCGCCGATGGCCGTATTCAGGTTTTTTCCGACTCAGGAACCCTGCTGCTGAATGTTCCCCGCGCTTACCCGGAAAGCGTTTATCCAAGTCTTAGCGTCGCAATGAACTTGCAAAGCCAAAAATACTATTTCTGGTACGCGCACGCAGACAGCAGCCCGCCCGAAGTTCTCTGGTCGCCGTCGCAGATTGTCACCGTCGCGTCAACCGGCCGGACCCTCCAAACGACAAGCCTGCCACCCGCCTACACGCGCTCCAAAGACAGCCCAATCCCGGCTGTGGCGGGCGCTTTGGTGCCGCCGGGGCTGGGGCCGGCCTATCTCGGCAGCCTTCTGCTTCTCCGCGCGGCGGGAGATACAAAAGCATATGCAGAGTGGCAAAGCCTGACGCAGGCTCCCGGCCTCCCCGGCCTACTGGCCGTGTCGGCGCTGTTCGGCCTTCTTTCTGCTTCCCTCGCCTGGCTTATCTGCCGCCGGTGCGGGGACAGCCGGCGCGGGCAGGCGGCGTGGGCGTTCGGGACCTTTTGGCTGGGGCTGTACGGGGTAGGGCTGCTGCTGGCGCTGCGGGCCTGGCCGGCGCGTGTCCTCTGCCCGAACTGCGGGCGGCGGCGCGTGGTAACCCGCGCCGGGTGCGAGCACTGCGCCGCGCCGTTTGCGCGGCCCGAGCCGGACGGCACGGAGATTTTCGATGCGGACCGAAGCGAAGACGACGCCGCGCGGGAGCCGGCGGGCCGCTGAGTGCAGGCGGCCCGAGAGCGCCTCGGCTTATTTTCGCGTGAACGTCTGCGACCCCAGGGTCAGCGTGTCGCCGGTGAGGGTCGCTTTCTGCGCCACCGGCCCCATCGTCAGGGTGACCTCGCTGCCGTCCGCCGTGTAAGTGCCGGTCGTGCCGGTTCCGTTCAGAAACAAGCCGAACGTGTTGTCGGCTTTGAGTTCCAGCGTCACCGCCGAATTCTGCGTGCTGACATACTTGCCGACCGGGGAATGGCCGCAGCCGGCCAGCAGCAGGCACAGCAGCAGAAGAGAAAACAGACGTTTCATCCCTAGCTCCTTTGTTACGCAGTGCCGCGCCCCGCCAGCAGCGCTTCGAGGCGCGTTCGGACCGACGGCCATTCGGCGGCGATGATGCTGTACATCACCGTATCGCGCACGAAGCCGTCGGGCATGACCATATGCGAGCGCAGGACACCTTCACGGGCCGCGCCGATCCGCTCAATCGCGGCTTGGGAGCGTAAATTGCGGCTGTCGGTCTTGATCTGAACCCGGTGGCAGCCGAGGGTCTCAAAGCAGTGTTCCAGCAGCAGCCGCTTCGCCTCGGTGTTGAGCGCCGTGCGCCGGTAGGGCTTGCCGAGCCAGGTCCGCCCCAGCTCCAGCCGCCGGTGCGGCGCGGAAATATCGTAGAGACTGGTTGAGCCGACGGCCTGCCCGCTCGCAGCATCTACCACTGCGAACGCGATGCCCTCGCCCCGCGCCTGCTCCGCCTGCGCTTTCTGCACCCAGCCTTGCAGTGCGGCGGGACTGCGTAAGTCGGCAAAGCTCATAAAGCGCCAAATCTCCGGGTCGTCGGCCAGCGGCGCAAGATCGGCCAGATGGGCCGAAGAGAGCGGCTCCAGGCGCACATGGCGGCCTGCCAGCGTGACCGGCTCCGCCGCTCGAAACTCTATCATCGGTGGCTTTCTTCAATCAAGTTCTTGGCGGCGCTCAGGGCCATCAAATACCCGTAAGGGCCGAAGCCGACGACTTGGCCGGTGGTGACCGCCGAGATGACCGAGTGGCGGCGGAATTCTTCGCGGGCGTGAATGTTCGACAGATGCACTTCCACGGTCGGCAGGCGCGAGTCGGCGATGGCGTCCCGGATGGCATACGAGTAGTGCGTGTACGCGCCGGGGTTGATGACGATGGCGTGTGCGCCGCTGACCAGCGCGTCCTGCACAAAGTCTACGATTGCGCCTTCGGAGTTCGACTGCTTGATCGTGACTTCGACCCCGAGATACTTGGCATGGGCCGTAATCTTGCGGTTGACCGACTCAAAATCGTCTTTGCCGTAGATGTCGGGGTCGCGCACCCCGAGCATGTTGAGATTGGGGCCGTGGATAAGCGCGATGCGGATGGTGCCGGAACGAGTAAGCTGCACGATAATCTCCGTGATTTGATCCGTAAGTTAGGGGGTCGGCAGAGCCGCTTCTTCAGGCAGCAGAATGGGAATGCCGTCGCGGATCGGATAAATGCGCCCGCACTGATCGCAGACCAGCGTGTCGCCCTCCTGCCGCAGCGGCGGGCGGCTGTCGTCGGCCGGGCAGGCCAGCACCGCCAGGAATTTCGGGTCAAGAAGAGTGGGCATCGGTAAACTTTCTTAGATAATCTGGAAACAGCGGTCAAGAAACTTCAGCATATTCACCATATGGCGAGCATCGAATTCCAGGCTCGCAAAAAGATATTCGGCCGGTGCAATGATCTCGCGGCGGCCCTGCCACGGATACTCTGGGTTCGGGCCGTCATTTGCATTCGTCGGCGCGAGGTCTTCAATCTGCCGCGCCAGCGGCAGCAGCGCGGCAATGTAAGCATCAATCTGACCGGAACCGCAGCGGCAGGCTTGCCGAAGCTGAACACTGCTTTTCACCGAGCGCAGAAACCCGACGAAAGCGCGATGCACTTTCGCCGGCTGCGGCCCGCCCGGCGCAGTGGCAAACCCCTTCCCAAGCTTCTCCGTCGCCATCTGCAAAAAGTGAAGCTGATGGCAGAACGGCGCGTTGTGAGCGCGAAGAAGGGTCAGCATCTCAAAATCCGAACGCGCCTGCACAAGCAAAGCGTCGCGCCAATCCGTCGGCATAGCCGCTTTACCTTTCTAGTTCTTCGGCCAAAGCTGAACAGCTTCGTCCCAGGTCCCCCAGCCCGGCGGCGGAGAAAGCACAAATTTTTCCTCCGGGAGAATAACGACAACCGCAGACGGGAACTGGACGTCGCCTTTTGGAAACGCCCCGAAATAATACGGAACCATTTCCTCGCTGGGAATTGTCACCGGGTCAAGAATCACAAGGCGAACCGTATCTTGTGAGGGAAACAGGTAGATGCCCGCCAAATCCGGGGATACTTCTATGTTGTAGTCCGCAAGTTTTCGGGCCGCAGCCGCGACACTCTCGCTTGCTGCGCTTTTCTCCGCTGTGATCATTTCTTACGCCCCTCATTTCGCGCACTCTATTTCGCGCACTCCTCGTAAATCGCCAGGGTTTCACGCCCGGCCTTTTCCCATGAAAACAGGGCGGCGCGGGCGGGGCCGCGCTCGCGCCATCTTGCCGAAACGGCAGGCGACGCCAGCAGCTTTTCCAGCGCGTGCGCCCAGGCGCTGGAGTCGGCGGGCAGCAGTATCCCGGCGTCGCCGACCACTTCGGGCAGCGACGACGACCGGCTGCACAGCACCGGGCAGCCGCAGGCCATCGCTTCGAGCGGCGGCAGGCCGAAGCCTTCGTAGCGCGACGGGTAGCACAAGGCGTCCGCGCCGCCGTACAGCGCGGGCAGGTCGCCGTCGGCGACGTAGCCGGCCAGCATAATCTCGGCCTGCACTTCCGGCGGCAGCGCGGCGAGCTGGGCGTCGGTCTCGTCGAGCCAGCCGCGCTTGCCGGCGACGATCAGCCGGTGCGGCGGCGGGCGCGGCCCGAGCTTTAGGAGGGCGAACGCATCCAGCAAAACTTCTAAGTTCTTGCGCGGCTGGAGCACGCCGACGGCCAGCAAATAAGGCCGGTCGTCCAAACCTAAGCAAGTATTCGCCGCCGCCCGCGCGGACTCCTGCCCCGCTGCGGGCACGCGAAATTGTTTTCCGGCGGCTTCCAGCACGACCCGGACTTTTTCTTTTGGGATACGGGGGTACGAGCGCAGGATGTCCCGGCGCGTGCTTTCGGAAACGGCGACCACGGCGGCGGCCTTTGCCATGGAGCGCGGCACCAAGTTCTGCAAAATCCAGCGGTCTTTCGGCAGAAACAAGTCGGGGTGGATTTGAAACGAAACGTCGTGAACCGTGGTGACGACCGGGCAGGGACAGCCAAGCAGAGGGATATTGTACTGGGTATGCGCCACATCAATTCGGTCGGCTTTGAGCGCCTGCGGGAACGCCGCCAGCATCCACAAAGCATCGTGGGACGGCTTTGGAATTTCGCGCCAGGTAAAGTTCGGCCCGAGCGCGGGCGGCTCGCCTTCGACCGGGCCGCGCGTGTACAAAATATACTCATTCACAGCGTCTACCGCCGACAGGCCGGACAGCAGGCCGCGCCAGTAAGTTCGGTCCCCGGTGAAGCGGCCGGAAAGAGTCCGCGCGTCAATGCCGATTCGCATGGTCTCAGTGTACCTGCCGGCGGGGGAAAATCGAGTATACTCTTTGCTTATGACACCGCGCAAACTTAAAGTGCTGCTGCTGATCCACGAATTGTCGCCGACCGGAGCGCCCAAAGTCGCCCTGAGCGCATTTCAGCGCCTGACAGCAGACATTGAGCTTCGCACGGTAGCGTACCTGGGCGGGCCGCTGGCGGCGGACTTTCGGGCGCTCGGGCCGGTGCAGACCCTGGTGTCTTACGGCTGGCCGGGCATGACCGCGCCGCTCGGGGCGCTGGCGCGGTTTGCCGGGCACCGGGGCCTGAGCCTCGCCAAAGGCCGGCTGTGGGCCGGGCCGCTGCGCCGGTGGCGGCCCGACGTGATTTATATCAACAGTGTGGCGGGCCTGCTGGCCGCTCGCCGCCTGCGGCTGCCCGACGCGCCGGTGCTGCTGCATGTGCACGAGCTGGACCATGTGCTGGTGCCGTTTATGGCGCACTCGCCGGACCTGCTGCGCGATCTGCCGGCGCGGTATGTGGCCGTGTCGGAGGCCGTCGCCGAAGCGCTGACCGAGCGGTGCGGGATTGATCCCGACAAAATCGCGGTCGTGCCGGCGTTTATTAACCCCGCCGCGCTGCCTGCCGCGCCGCCCGCGCCGCGCCGGGACACGCGCTTTGTGGTCGGCGGGGCGGGGGTGATCAACTGGTGCAAAGGGGCGCAGCTTTGGCTGCTGACGGCGGCGGAGACCAAGCGGATTTTGGGCGCTGAGACGGTGCGGTTTGTCTGGGTCGGCGTGCCGGACAACGAGGAAGGCTGGCAGTTCCGGGAAATGGCCCGCAAGCTGGGCTTAACCGACGACATCGAGTTTGTGCCGTTCACGCGCACCCCGCAGGCATATTATCAGAGTTTTGACGTGTTCGCGCTGACTTCGTGGGAAGAAACGGCGTCGCTGGCGCTGCTCGAGAACATGCTGCTGGAGCGGGCCGTGGTCTGCTTTGCGGGAACCGGCGGCCCGCGTGAGTTTGCCGGCGACGCCGGGGTGGTGGTGGCCGAGTTTTCGCCGCCGAACATGGCCGCCGAGATCGCCGCGCTGTGCCGGGACCCGGAGCGCCGCACCGCGCTGGGCCGGGCCGCCCGGCGGCGGGTTTTGGCGCACTTCACCGCCGACGCGCAGGCCCCGCGCCTGCGGGAAGAAATGGGGCGTGTGGCGGGGGGGCGTTAGCGGCCCAGCTTTTTCCGCAGGCGCGACCAGATCCGGCCCGGCGAAACGCGGCGGTAGGCCAGCAGGGTCAGCGGCAGGCGGGACAGCCAGTCGCCGGGACGGACCAGCCCCCGGCCGCCGGCGACAAACGACGGGGCGAAAAAGCGGCCCAGAGTTGTCCCGCCCTGGGTGCGGCTGAGGTGCCGCGCCGCCCGCAGCAGCGGCCCGAGCGCAAACGGGTGGCGGCGTTCGCGCAGGCGCACGGCGTCCCGCTCGCCGAGGCCGTACAGCGCGGACGCGTGCGCGTAAAAGCAGGCATTCGCGGCGGGAGCGACGCGGTCGGCGGCGACGGCTTCCTGAGTGGCGCTGCGCTCATGCACCCGGTAATGCAGCACGCAGTTCTCGACATTCGCCAGCCGGTGCCGGGCGGCCAGCCGCAGCCACAGGTCGTAATCTTCCACCAGAGCGATGTCCCGGTGGTTGCCGGCTTCCAGCACGGCGGCGCGGCGAAACAGCGCGGTCGGGCAGCCGATGGCCGTGTTTTGGATCATATAATTAACAATGTCGTCATGGCGCTTGTAAACATGACCCGCCGCGCTGATCTGCCGGCCCTCGCCGTCAATGACAGAGTAAGCCCCGCCGGCCACGGCGACTTCCGGGTGCGCGTCCAGGAATGCTGTCTGCACGGCCAGCCGCTCCGGGGCGTTGACATCGTCGGCATGCACAATCGCGCACAGCTCCGTGTCCGCCATCCGTGTCATCTCCGCCATCGCCCGCCCGTAGCTGCCGGGCCGGTCGGCGACAATCCGCCCCGGCAGGCGCGACGGTATCCAGTGCCGCAGCTCTTCCAGCGTGCCGTCGTCGGAGCCGTTGACCCACGCGATAATCTCCCAGTCCGTAAACGTCTGCGCGGCAATGGACTCCAGCGCGGCGGGCAGATACGGCATCCCGTTTTTCACCGGCAGCAGCCAGGTCACGCGAGCGCTCATGGCGGCGTCCCTGCGCTTTCCCGCGCCGCCCACGCCTGATTGTCTACCAAAATCGTGTTGATCACCGTGTCGGCCTGCACGCGATAATTCTTCGTTTGGAGAAACTCGACCACGGCAAGCTGCTTGGCCTGCGTGTAAAAGTCAATGGTTTCGACGCAGATGACGGCCGGCCGGAACCGCGTAAAGTCCATCGCCTGCAAAATCTCAAGGTCAATCCCTTCCACGTCCACCGACAAAAAATCGGGGCAGCGAGGAAAGTGTTTTTCAATCAGCGTGTTGATGGTGTAAACGGGAACCGAAAGCACAGCCTGAATGCGTATCTTGCCGCCGGCCTCATGCTGCCGAGCGCCGGCTTCATCGAACGTGCTCAGGGTCGGCTCCGAAAGCACATAAAACGGAACGCCGTCTAGGTCTGCTGCGCCCACCCCGGCGCTTAGGCACAGGTCGCGGGGCCGGCGACGCCGAAAGGCGGACTGACGCGCCGGGTCGGGTTCCACGCACACGCCGCTGCCGCCTTGTTTGTAAAAGTAATACGTATTGCTCAGAAATTGGGGATCATAAGCGCCGATGTCGAGGTACAGGGGCTTTGTGATACGAAGATGCCATAAAACGCTGGCGACGACAATGTCTTCGCCGAACTGCGCGTAGCTGATCTTGCTTTTCGGCGTCAGCGCCAGCGGCAAGCCCGCCTCCCGCTTGCGCCTGAGCATCAGCGGCACGCGCAGAAACCAGCCGAGCGAGTATCGTTTTGGGTCCGTCATGATGCTTTCATTAAATTCTTCAAGAGACTGCTCACTTTTCTGAGCATCACATGAAGCAGGCGATCCCAGCGCAGCCGAACGTTCTGCCGAATGAAAAGTGCGTTTCCGCTCGAACCTGAAATGATTTCTTTCGTGTCTAAACGAAATCCTTGATTTTCCAGCCACAGTCGTACTTCAGAGTACAGAGGGTTATTCTCGTAGAGTTCCACGGTGGACACTTCGAGATGGATCACACGCACAGTGGACAGCAAACCCGGCGCAGACTGCATCATTGCTAATTCCGCACCCTGCATATCGAGCCAAAGAAAATCCAGCCGAGTGCATTTATGCTGTTTTCCCCAGTCGTCTAAAGTTATTGTCGGCACCGTGATTTCCAGTGGAAAAGTCACATGAGGATTAATCGTGTGCGTCTCTTTAGGAGCAAGAAGTGAGCTGGAAGCATCGCCGCCTCCGCCGCTCACATAAAAACGAGCCGTCCCGGTTTCGGCACCTAACGCTAATGGATAGCAGTGGGTGTTTGTGAGGGGTGCGGTGTTGGCGATAAGCTGTGCGAATAGTGCCGGAACCGGCTCAAAGGCATGAATAGTTGCTGCCGGCCAAAGAAAATTCATAGAAATCGTATCTTCGCCGAGATGCGCTCCCGCGTCCAGAATTATGGGGTCGGGAGGCAGAAAAAGCATAATGTACGGTTTGGGGATGGTATCCCCGCTTGTTTTAGACATTCGAGCAATAATTCGATAAATTGCTTTGTTTATCATAGGGATCATACTTAAGACCTGATGTTACGCGATGGCCTCTAGTCACGAGGGCGTGAACGCCCTCGCTGGGGGGCGCAGACGCCAAGCCGCCACCTGCGTGGCGGAAGATATGTCAATCCATCCTAATCCTATCCTATTCTTGTCCCGCGAAGGCGGGACCTTAGCGCTTCGCTCCCCAGCGAGGGCGTTCACGCCCTCGTGACTAGAGGCCATCGCGTAACATCAGTTAAGACCTAATCGTCTCTATGCTTGCTTGGCAAGAAATTTCCCCCAAACTTTGTGAAGCCCACGCTTTGTTCTTGCCAAAGGTGTTCCAAGAAACTTGGCTTCTGCCCGTAACGACAAATTTTTTTGGGTGCAGGGGCGGTAATGTGAGGAGATAACATCTTCAAGCAAAGAAAACAAATTATATTCGTCCAAAATCAACGATTTTGCTTTTATGCGTGCATCTTCCGATTTTTCGTATCTTCCCTGATCAAATATGGTTTTGATCTGAGAGATACTGCCGGCCACATCGGTAATATCTATGTGCGAAAGCGCGTCGGTCGAAAAATAATCCGAAATGTTGGGGCATCCGTAGTATAGTGGGTATGCGTCTGCCAGGAATGTATCTGTCAGCTTTTCGGTCCAATAGTTTGGAAAAACACTGTTCTCGATTGCAATATGGTATTTGTAAGGAGAAATCGCCTCCCATTTATCCTGAAAATCATTGATGCCTCGTCCATAAACATCTAGATCGTCACCAAAATACCGTTTCAGTTTTTGTACAAACTCTAATCGCTGCGCGTGACCGGATGTAAATGCTTTGTCGGAGCAAATGACGGAAAGCAAACGTGTCTTCTCAACTTTGTGTATTTCTTTCAGTTCGTCATAATTTTTATCGGTGACAGATTCCCAGCTATTGGTATCTTTCAAATAGCGACCGCCAATCAGCCAGGGAAGACCGAGGTGTGTTTGGATAACGTGAGGATGTTTTATGTGGGGCTGAACCGTGATTAGGGCCGCGAACTGTGCAGTAAAGCGAGGATCATATGTTCTCACCGAGGGCGGTTCGCCCATCACAAGCAAAGTATTCTGCGGACAGCATCGAGTGGTTTCTAAGTTGACCACATCATCGTAAACGACCCAATAGTCGCATTCTTCCAGCTCTTGATTGACAAAAAAACGGCAGTTCTTCCAAACTCCTCGACTCCCCGGCGTCTGTCTTTCGAGAGGCCACCCGGCCATTGTCATAGATAATTTTACGTTTATCATCGCTCAATGCCATTTTTCGATTGATGTCCCAGCGCCTGCGTGCGCCGCCAGACTTCCCGGAACAATTTCACTTTGTCCCCGGCGGACGGCTTGGCGAGTGACACCACGGACCAGCCGGCCAGGCGAATGGCGGCTCCGAGCAGGCAGGCGGCTTTCAGTCTTGCCCCGGCGCTTGGGCCGTAAAAGCGGCTGAAAAAGTAAAAGCGGCTTTCGTTGTACGCGGCGACCATGCGGGCGCGTTTCTGCCAGTCTGCACTGCTGCTGGCCCCCAGGTGATGCGTGATTTTCGCGTCCGGGACGAAAACGACCCGCCAGCCGGCGCGGCGCAGCCGGAAGTTCAAATCCACATCTTCATTATACATGAAATAGTGCGGATCGAAGCCCCCCATCTCGCGCCACGCATCGGGACGGATCAGCATAAACGCGCCGCAGATTTGATGCACATCGCTTACAGCGTCGGCGCGGGGCGCAATTTGGGGCGCACGGACTGTTGCGCCCGTGAACGTCTGCTCCCGTAGGACTCCCCACAGGGTCGGGTCGTCGCCGTGGGACGTTTGAAGCCGGCCGTCGGGCCACAAAAGCTGGCCGCCGGCCAGACCGATCTTCGGGTCGGCGCTGAGCGCGGCCAACGCGGCGGTCAGTGCGCCGGGGTGCACCACGGCGTCGGAGTTGACCAGGCAGAACGCGCGGCCTTTGGCGCGTTCCAAAGCCAGGTTGTTGGCGCGTCCGAAGCCTAAATTCTCGCCGGTTTCGAGGACGCGCACGCCGGGAAACTCAGCGCGGACCATCGCCGGGCTGCCGTCGGCGCTGCCGTTGTCGGCGACAATGATTTCCAGTGTCGCTTCGCCGTCCGCTTCGCGCTCCCGCAGCGCCCGCAGGCAGGCCCGCAGCAGCTCGCGCGTGTTGTACGAGACCACGGCGACTGTGAGGTCGGGAGCGGCCCCCCCGCCCCGATTCTGGGGAGCCGCAATCGGAGAAGATTCGGACAGGAACGGGCTGCTGCTTCTTGCGGCGCTTTGTCTCGTATTGCTCCCCGGAATTGGGGCGGGGGGGTTAGTGTCCATTGTCAAAATCCGCCCGGTACTCGGCAAGCACCTCGGCGACGGGGCCGTCGCGGCGCAGGGCGCCCCGGTCGAGCCACAAAACCCGGCTGGCAAGGCGCTCCACATGGTCCAGCTCGTGCGTCACCATCAA
The DNA here is from genome assembly GCA_965246745.1 of Capsulimonadaceae bacterium. Lineage (GTDB taxonomy): Bacteria > Armatimonadota > Armatimonadia > Armatimonadales > Capsulimonadaceae > JANXMY01. The sequence continues at coordinate 1,978,018 of OZ251980.1, read as the reverse complement.
AATCGTCTTGCCCTGCGTCTTGAATTCTTCCATTTTGCAGAAGCATTTCTCTTGAAAGCCTTCGTCGCCGACCGCTAAGCCTTCGTCAATCAGCAGCAGGTCGGCGTCGAGATGCACCGCCACCGCGAAGCCGAGCCGAAGCTGCATGCCCGACGAATACATCCGCACGGGCAGGTCCATCGCCTGCCGGTCCAGCTCGGCAAACTCTAAAATGGCGTCGTAGCGGGCCGCCACCGCGTCTTCGGACAAGCCGAGAATGACGCCGTTGAAAAAGACGTTCTGCGCCCCGGTCAGCTCGGGGTCGAAGCCTGCGCCCAGCTCCAAAAGGCTCATCAGGCGTCCGGTCAGCCGCGCTTCGCCCGCCGTCGGCAGATAAATCCGCGACAAGATAGACAGCAGCGTGCTTTTCCCGGAGCCGTTGCGCCCCACCAGCGCGACCGATTCGCCGGGCGCGACCGTAAACGACACCCCGCCGAGCGCCCGGCGGGTCTCGAAGCCCGAGACGCGCTCCCGCCGGGCCAGCGAGTGCGCCAGCGCCGCCGCATGGCTTTTCAAGGACCCGAACGAGCGGTGGTAGACCCGAAACTCTTTGACGAGGCCGACAACTTCGACGGCAAAAGTCCCCCCTGCCCCCAATAATGGGGGAGTCAGAAAAGACGCGCCTTCCGTTTCTAGTCTGACTCCCCCATTATTGGGGGCGGGGGGGACTTTCATCTATGGCCGCTCCGTGAACTTCCACTTGTGGGCATTGAAGAACGAGTAGCCCCACAGGCAGACCGCCAGGCAGGTCAGCGTGTTCAGCGCCAAATAGCGCCAGTCAAACGGGGCGCTGTAAACCACGGGGGCATTAAAGTTGGAAATCACGGCCTGGCCGAAAAAGACCTGCTTGAAGGCCGTAATCAGCCACGCCAGCGGGTTGGCGAGATACAAGTGGTACGCCCAAAACTGAAACCGCGCCGGGATGCGCGGCGAGTAAAAGACGTTTTCGGCGAAGTAGATCACCGGCATCAAGTAAAACAAAAAGCCCATCACCAGCGAAATGATAAACTTGACATCTTCATAAAACACATTGGCCGTCGCCACGAAAAACGCCGCGCCGAGGGTCAGCAGAAACAAGTCGGCGATCAGCACCGGGAGCCACAAAATCGCCAGGGGCGGGACCGTGGAGCCGCCGTGGATCAGCGGAGTCAGCGCCCAGCGGTAAACCATAAACACGCCCAGCGAGATCAAAAATTGAACAAAGTTCTGGCAGACAGTGGCGATCAGCGGGATTTCGCGCGGGAAATACACTTTTTTCAGCAGGCCCAGCTTGGCGAGCACCGAGGACGACGAATCAAAAATGGCGGTCTGGAACAGCGTCCACGGCAGGGTGGCGCAGAAGATGTATGCGCTGAGGTTGGGCGGCCCGGAGCCGAGAATGTAGCCGATGGCGATGGTCAGCACAAGCACTTGGATCAGCGGACTCACAAGGGTCCACGCGACCCCGATCACGGAGTTTTTGTAGCGGACCCGCAGGTCGCGCTCGACGAGGGTGCGGACCAGGTGGCGGAACTGCCACAGCTCGCGCAGCTCCGCCCTCACGCCGGGGCTGCCGGCGCGGGCTTGAATAATAATGGCGGGGGGCGAAGGAAGAATGGATGACGACGGTGTCATAAACTCGTTATTCGGTCTCATCGGGGCCGGCGGCAAGCTCCAGGTCAACGTCCTGGGCGCGGGCCGGCTCCAGCAGCTTCAAAAGCTCCGTGCGGGGGATCAGCACTTTGCGCTTGCCGGCGATCCGAAACGCATTGAGCTTGCCCTGACGGATATACGAGCGAATGCTGGACTGACTGAGCTGCAAGTAAGCAGCCGCCTGTTCCACGGTCAGCAAATCTCGGGATTCGGACTCCATTCGTGATGTGATCTCTTTCTCAGGGCCGCGCGGGTCGGACGCGGCGTAATCGGTCGGCTCGGCTTGCTTTTGTCTTGCGTTTTCACAGTATATCTTAATTGTCAGCCGTTGTCAACAAACGCTGTGAAATTCAAGGAGCGCTGCATTTCTTGACACGCGCCGCCGACTATGATACAATTACCGGGGACAAACTTTATGAAACCATTGCTGCTGACTGTGTGCCTGGGCCTGCTGCTGACTGCCGGCCGGGTTTCGGCGGACCCGGCGGGGGACTTCGCGGCGGCCCGGCGGGCCGCTGCCGGACGCCTGCTGCCGGCGGCAAGCGCCCTCGATGCCCTGCATCAGCCGGGGGCGTATGCGGGCCGGGTGCTGGAAGCGGCGGCGACCGTCAGCGGCGTGGTCACGGCGGGGGCCGACCGGACCGCGCTGCTGACCCTGCCGGGCGGAGAGTCGGCGGCGCTGGCCGTCCCGCCGGGCCTGCGCGGGGCGGCGTGGCTGGATTCCGGGGCGCAGGTGCGGGTGCTGCTGGCGGCGAGCGCCGATGACCCCGCGCAGGAGTCGGGCCTGCGCCTGCTGGCCGTCGCCCCGGAAGGCGACATCGTGCGGGCGGACCTGCTCGCCAAACAGTCCGCGGCCCGCACGGCGGCGGGGGCCGGGCGCGGGCGGCGGGCGCTTGCTTCGCGCCGGGGCAGGCGGGGGACGGCGACTGTCTACTTCGCCGACACCAACCCCGGCCACCCCGCCGGGGCGCTGTCGGCGCGGGCACTGGCGATTTATCCGCCTTACCGCAGCCTGGTCCGCCGGTGGAACCGGCGGCTTTCCGAGGCCGAAGTGGACCAGATCACGACCAGCATTTTGTACTTCAGCGACCGCAACAATCTTGACCCGCGCCTGCCGGTCGCCATGATTATCGCCGAGTCCGACTTTGACCTTTACTCGACTTCCCGCACCGGCGCGATGGGCTTGTGCCAGCTTATGCCCGAAAACGCGCGGGAATACGGCATCCGCAACGCTTACGACCCGGTGCAGAACATCGGCGCGGCAGTGCACATGCTGCGCGGGCACCTCGACAGCTACGGCGGCGCACCGGCCAACGCCGGGGTCATCCCGTTCAATCAAATCGCGCTGACCATGGCGGCCTACAACGCCGGTCCCGGCGCGGTGCGGAAGTACCACGGCGTCCCGCCCTACCGCGAAACCCAGCATTATATCAAGCGGGTGGCGTCGCTGTACCGCCAGATGTGCGCCGGGGATGCCCCGAGGCCCGCGCCCCTGTCGGCGTCGGCGAAATGATTTGCCGTCCAACGAAAAACGCCGACGAAAAACGCCGACGGCCTAGGCCGTCGGCGTTTTTTTCAGTGCATTGCTCTAATGGATCGCCCAGAACAGGCGGTAAACGGACAGCGCAGCGGAAGCCAGCATCAAGCCGCCGACGCCGAGCGCGGTCCAGTCGGGGCGCAGGGTGCGGCGGGGCCAGGCGACCGGGGCGGCCTGCGCCCGCTGCCGGCCCGCGACGGTGCGGGGCAGGGCGGCGCTCAGGGGCGACGGCAGCCGCTCGGGCTGCGCGTCGGGCCGGGAAACATCGCGCTCGGAGCCGGTCTGAAGCTCGGCATCGGTCTGAAAGTCGGTCGGGTCAAGAACAGGGGCCATGTTAATCTCCTTTGATTAGGCGGCGTCCGCTGCGCCAGTGCAGCGGGGATGACGAGGAATTCGCCTTCTTATTATACCTGATTTGGCCGGGGAAAACGTCCCGGCAAAGGTGCGGGCTGAAGGTGCGGGCTAGGGAGTCGCCGCCCAAATCAAGCGGGAAACGCAGACAATCGCGCTGACCAGCATCAGCAGCGCGACAGCGATCCCGTACCAGTCGAAAGCGCGGCGGCGCTTGGAAACCGCCGGCGCGGGCGGGTCCGAAACCGTCAAAGTCGCCGGGGGCAGTGCCGACGGGGCCGGAGCAAAGCCGAACGGCGCAATGTCGGGCGGCGCGGCGGGCCGTGCCGGATGGAGAAGCGCCGGGTCAGGCGGAAGCGGCGCGGAGGCCGCGTCGGGGGATGGGTCCAATGTCTGTGCCATGGGTGAAATCTCCAGTGATTTACAGCGGCCCCGCCATGAGTAGGACAACCTCGGCGGGCGGTCGAGCGTGCCGACAAAACAAGTGTAGCCCCAAAAACAGCAAAAGCGTGTGACTTTCGTCACACGCTGTGTTAAGTTTCGGTTAAGTTTTGCGGCGCGGGTTATGCCTGCACCGAGCGGTGCAGCTTCCAGCGGTGTATCCCGAGCGAATGCAGGGTCCGGTAGCGGATGCCGAAGTGGCGGATCGCCAGGCTCGAATGGGTGACGGCCTGATGCGCCAGGGTTTTTTCGAGCGGGGTCAGCCCGAGCAGCAGCAGGGCGCACAGCGCAAGCGCCCGTGCGGGGCGTGTGCGCCAAACACGCGGCGGCTGCGCGGCGGCGGGCGGGGTCAAATGCGCCTGGAGCACAGCGCCCGAGGCCGGCGCGAGGCCGCCGCTGTAGATCAAATAACGCGGCTCCCAGTGGGTCGCGAACTTGCCTTTGAACGCATGCAGGCCCTGAAAGTTGTACGCCCGGTTCAGGCGCGTGAACAAAAAGCGCCGCACCGCCGACGCGGCGGGCGTTTCGGCGGCATCGCCGCCGCCCGCCAGCGGCGACAAGCCGAGGCTGAGGGACTGCGCCCCTTCCGACGCGAACTGCGTACACGCCGAGACAATCAAAAAGTCCATGACCCCGTGGAGCGAATCGGGCCGGCGGCGCATCAAATCGAGTGTCCAGCCCGCAATCTCGCCGGGGCCGAACGCCGGGACAAACGACGCAAACGCCAGCATGCGGCCGGTTTCGGTGTCGCGGGCGACAAAGTAGCGGCTTTCGGCGAACAGCGCCGAGCGCGGGTCGAACCCGCCCATCGCAAACCAGCCTTCGTTGGCCCGGTGCGCCTTGCGCCAGCCCGCCGAGATGTCTTCCATCTCGGCGGTGCAGGCCGCAGGCACGGGGGCGTCGGGGCCGTAGACTTCCAGCGCGACTCCGGCTTTTTCGATCCGGCGCAGGTCGTTCCGCAGCTTCACATACTTTTTGCCCGCCAGCGAAAAGCCGCCGAGGGCAATCTGCGCGTCTTCGCCGACTTTGACCGCTTTCAATCCGGCCTTCGCGTAAACCTCTAAGTTCTCCGGCGTGGTCTGATAAAACACCGGCTTCCAGCGCTTTTCCCGGCACCGCGCGAGAAAGCCGCGCACGGCGTCTGCGGCGGTTTCGGGAGCGCCGAACGGGTCGCCTAAAACAAGCGCCTGCCGCCCGACCACCCGGTACGCGAGGCCCCAGCCGCGCCCTTCCGCGCCGCCGAAAAGATAGCGCTTGTCGGGAAGAAGCGCAAAGAACAGCAGCGGCGGCGCTCCCCACTGTGTCAGCAGCCGCCGCGCGTCAGTTGAGGTTTCCTGCCGTGAAGCTCCCTGCCCCGTCGTCATTGCCGGATTGTTGGTGTGCATCTTCATAAGTTCTTCATTTTACCACACGGCGGCGCTGAAGGCAAATTTGGGCCGTCCGGCGGCGTCATCGGGTAGAATATGGAAAAAGGAAAAATTGTATGACACTAACACTTGCGCCGGAAACCGAGGCGCGTTTGCAAGCGGCCGCCGCCAGAAAAGGTCTTGCCGTGGAAGAAGTTATTGACACTTTGCTGCGCTATGACCTTGCCGAGACTTCCGGTGAAGCCATGACTGAATCGGAGACGGTTCAAGATACCGCAGAGCAGGCGCGGCTTCGCACGGCCCTTTTCAACGTCGCTGCAAAAGCGCAGGCATTGACCCCTATTCCCTCCCGACCTGGCTCTGAGCAAACTGAAGAAGAGCGAATGTTCGGCGAGATCATCGCGGAAAAGTATAGAAAGCAAGGGTTCAACCTGCCATGACGCCTGACGGCACGCTGACCGATACCGGACCGCTGTTTGCGATGGTAGACCCGGCGAACCAGCCGGACCAATTTCAACGATGCCCGACGGCGATGCGGACTTTGCCGGTGCCACTGGTAACGACTTGGCCCTGCTTGTCGGAAGCGATGCACCTGGCGGGGCGTACCGGGCACTGGCCGATGCAGGCATTGATCGCCGAGTTGATCACTGCCGGCACTCTCCGGCTTCACGCCCCTTCAGAACTGGAAATGCTGCGGACACTGGAACTCATGAAAATTTATCGCGATAGACCGATGGACTTGGCAGATGCTTCGCTGATTGCGCTTGCGGAAACTGCCGGCTATACCCGCATTTTCAGCATTGACAGCGATTTCTATGTGTATCGCCTGGCGGACGGCACCGCGCTCGAAGTCGTGCCGGGACCGATGAGCAAAGGCCGCTAAGACGCTTACCAATCCGCGATAAATGGGTCTGACGCCGGAAAGCCCTCGGAAAGAGCGGCTTGTATCCGCCCGCCGATATTCGGCAGGAGCGGCGCGGCAGGCAACTCGCAGAGGGGCAGCCAATAAACGCCGCATTGCTTGTCTATCGGCGCGTCGGGCTGCTGTGGGTGGCTTCCCGGACGCAGGGTGCAGCGAAAAAAGAGCTGAAGCGACTGCGTCGAGCCGTACTTGTTGTCATTGTGCGCGGGCACATATTCCAAGACAAACAACAATGGCCCAACATCAATCTCTGCGCCGGCTTCCTCGCGCAGTTCCCGGCGAAGGGCTGCATGCAGCCCTTCGCCCGGTTTCACTCCCCCGCCGGGCAAGTTGTAGTGAAATGCCGAGCCGTCGTCCAAATCGTAGCCGATGAGCAGGATTTGATTGTCCTGCACGACAACGGCTTTAACACTGACCCGAATGGCTTGCGGCTCCGGCATGGCTTATCCCCGGCCCCGCGTGTACGTCCCGCGCCGCCGGGACGAGATTTGGTTGGTGACCAGGTTGCGCGTCTTGGCCTCCTCGGCCGGGGCGGGTGTTTCCCGCGCGGCTTTCGGCTTCGGGGCGGGCGTGGGCGCGTCGTCTTCGGCGTCGGCCCAGATGCGCTTGGGGACGGCTTTCGGCGCTTCGGGGGCGAGCTTCGGCGGCAAAAACTTGGCGAGTATCTCCACCATCTCCTCGGCGGCAGCGAGCATCTTGGCGGGCGTCTCGGGCGCGGCGGCGAAGACGACATCCGGCAGAAACTGGTGCTGCATGTACGTCCGCGCCAGGCGCTTGATGCTTTCCTGCGTTAAGTGCGTTCCCGAGAACCGAAGGGCGAGGCGGCGCTTTTCGGCGACCACGGCGCTGATGCCGACTTCGGCGCACCGGAGGCGCAGGCGCAAAATCGCCAGCAGGTTCCAGACCGGGCGCGGCGGGTCGCCGTAGCGGTCTTCCAGCTCGTCCTGGATGCGCTGGACATCGCCGGGCTTTCGCACGGCAGTCAGCTTTTTATACATCAATATCCGCTCGGCCTCGCTCGGAATATACGCGCTTGGGATGAGCGCATCGAGCGGCAGCGAGACATTGGGCAGCTCGAACTCGCTTTCCACCGGCTGACCGCGCATTTCGTTGATGGCCTGCGACAGTAATTGGGTGTACAAATCGAAGCCGACCGTGGCGACCGTGCCCGACTGGGCCGCGCCGAGCAGATTGCCTGCGCCGCGTATCTCAAGGTCCCGCAGGGCGACTTTGTAGCCGCTGCCGAGGTCGGAGAATTCACGCAAAGCTCCGAGCCGCTTTTCAGCGACATCGCTGAGGCTTTTGTCTTTGCGGTAGAGTAAATACGCGTACCCCTGGCGCTTGGAGCGGCCGACCCGGCCTCTTAGCTGGTACAACTGGGCCAAGCCTAATCGGTCGGCGTTGTCTACAATGATCGTGTTGACATTCGGAATGTCCAGCCCGCTTTCGACAATCGTGGTGCAGACCAGCACATCGAATTCCTTGTCGGCGAAGCGCAGCATGACATCTTCGAGATCGTCGGCGTGCATCTGGCCGTGGGCGACTTCGCAGCGGGCCGTGGGGACCAATCTTCGGATTTTCTCGGCGACATGCGAGATGCTTTCTACTCTATTGTGCAGAAAGTAAATCTGGCCGCCCCGGTCCAGCTCGCGCAGCACGACTTCGCGGACCAGCTCATCGTCGTATTCCTTCACATAGGTTTTAATCGCCATCCGGCCTTCCGGCGGGTCGTCAATCAAAGACATATCGCGGATGCCCGACAGCGACATATGGAGCGTTCGAGGAATAGGCGTGGCCGTCATGGTCAGCACATCCACATTTTTCTTCATCTGCTTGATGCGCTCTTTGTGGGTCACTCCGAAGCGCTGCTCTTCGTCCACGACCAAAAGCCCGAGCCGATGAAACTTGACATCTTTCGATAAGATTTTGTGCGTCCCGATGACAATATCTACCGTGCCTTCCTCCAGGCCGCGCAAAGTCTCGGCGGCTTCGGCTTTGGAGACGAACCGGGACAGCATTTCGATCTTGACGGGGTACGACGCCAGGCGCTCCCGGAATGTCTTGAGATGCTGCTGGGCCAGAATGGTTGTGGGGCAGAGCACGGCGACTTGACGACCCGAGTTGACCACTTTGAATGCGGCCCGGATCGAGACTTCGGTTTTGCCGTAGCCGACATCGCCGCAGATCAGCCGGTCCATCGGCTTGTCGTCTTCGAGGTCGCGCTTCACGTCCTCAATCGCGGCTAATTGGTCAGGAGTCTCCTGATACGGAAACGCTTCTTCCATCTCGGTCTGCCAGGGCGTGTCCGCCGGCAGGGCGTGGCCGGTGGCGGCTTTGCGGGCGGCGTACAATTTAATCAGATCGGCGGCCATCTCCTGGACCTGCTTTTTGGCCTTTTTGGTCGCCCGCGCCCAGTCCCCGGAGTTCAGGCGCGTGACTGTCGGCGGCGAATCCGCCGCGCCGATATACTTCTGGACCCGGTCTACCTGGTCGGTCGGCACATAGACTTTATCGCCGCCGTCGTACTCCAATAATAAGTAATCGCGCTCAGCCCCGTCGGTGCCTTTCAGGCGCGAGATGCCTGCGTAGCGCCCGATGCCGTGGTGGATATGCACCACGAAGTCGCCTTCGCGCAGCTCCAAATAGGACGTAATCTTCAGGCCCTCTTTGAAGGCCCGCTTGGGCGGCTTCTGGTGCGCCCGGTGCCCGAAGATGTCCGTGTCGGTCGCCAGCATCAAATTGGCTTCCGGCAGCTTGAAGCCGCTGAGCAGCGAGCCGGGCAGGACATACACCCCCGCCTCGCCGCCCGGCTCCAAGCGGTCCTGCGGCGAGACCGGCAGCTTGTGGTCGGCCAAAATCTGCCGCATCCGCTCAGCCTGTTCGGTGACGATCACGCAGCGGAAGCGTGCGCCGAGCCAGCCGTCCACGGCCTCAAAGAACGCGGGAAGCCGCCCGGTGAACGTCTCCATCGCCCCGGCCTGGGTCGGAACGGAGGTCTGGATTTTGACCCCGTCCAGTCCCCGCCCGAGCAGCGCGAGAAACACCGCCGAGTCTTCGGCGGCAATCCGCGCCGTCACCGTCTCAAAGCCGCAGGCATGGGGCATGTCAGGGGTCAAATACTCGCCCCGCGCGGCCCGCGCTTCCAAAATCTCCCGGATTTCGCCTTCGCGCCCTTCCCACCGCGCCCCCGCCTGGCTCGGCTCATCGAGCACGATCAGGGCATTCGCGGGCAGGTAATCCAACGCGCAGACCGCGTCGCCAGGGTACAAATAGGGCAGGTAATACTCTAACGCGTCAAACGTCAGACGGGCCTGCATTTGGGCGATGTCGCCTTCAATGCGCTCTTCCAAACGCTCGGCGTGCTCCGCGCCCCGGTCATCCAAATTCGCTTTTTTCAGCGCCGCCGCCCGGCCCGGCAGCTCCCGCTTCAAGCGCGAAACCGCGCCGGCGACAGCATCGTCTTCCAGCGGCACTTCGCGGACGGGGGCGATGACGACCGACTGCGACGTGCCGACCGAGCGCTGGGTTTCGGTGTCAAACGGCCGAATGCTTTCAATCTCGTCGCCGAAAAAGTCCACCCGCAGCGGCAGGCGGCCGTCGCCGGGGAAGATGTCCAAAATCCCGCCGCGCCGGGTCCACTGGCCGGGCTGCTCGACTGCTTCCACCCGGTCGTAGCCGAACTCGGTCAGCGAGTGTTCGAGCGTATCAATCTCGACGCTTTCGCCGACCGAAAGCGCCGCCCGCCGGCTTGTCAACAACTCGGGTCGGACTGTTCTTTGAAGCCAGGCCCCGACCGGGCCGACCGTGATCTTCGCGGTCCCGAGCGCGAGCTTTTGCAGGGCGGCGACCCGCTGCCCGGTCAGCGCGAGGTCGGGAGCGCCTTCGGCGAAAATCAGCGTTTCGGTGGTCGAGGGCAGCGAAATCAGGGCGTCGCCGTCCACCCCGCAGCGGGCCAAGTCGGCGGCGATGCGCCCCGCCTGGTCGCTGTTGTAGGACACGACGACGAGGGGCCGGTTCAGATCGCGCTGAAGCTGGGCCAGCAGCCAGCCTTTGGCGGCGACGGGCAGGCCCTCAAGCTGGGTGACGCCGCCGCTTTGGACGGCGGCTTTGAGTTTTTGGTACGCCGGGTAGTCTTCGGCCAGTCCGGGCAGTTCACGCAGGTCCATTCGTTGTCTTTCTGTCCCCAATTTTTTGTGTCGGGCGGAGAATACGGAAAGTGGTTTTCGCCGAAAGATTATACCCGGATTGGCGGCCTTGCAGTCACGAGGGCATAGGTGCGCGGGCGTGTTTGTGTTGACGCGGGTGTATATGCAGGAGAGTGCGTTTATGTGTACGCGGGCGTTGATTGTTACGAGGGCGTGAACGCCCTCGCTGGGGAGCGCAGACGCTAAGGTCCCGCCTGCGCGGGACAGGAATAAGAATAGGACGGCACGAATGGACTCTTCCGCCACGCAGGTGGCGGCTTGACGCTTCGCCCCCCAGCGAGGGCGTTCACGCCCTCGCAACAATCAACGCCCTCGTTACCACCAACGCCCTCTCTTACATATACGTCACTCTTACATATACGCCCTCGACGCTATACTTCCAACCCTACCAAATCGCCACCCGCGCCGCCGGGGCCGTGCGCGGCTCCTGCGCGGGGTAGGGGAACGCCGCCGCAAACTCGGGCAGGTTGGCGAGCGGGCCGAGCACGCGGAACTTGTTCGGGGCATGCGGGTCGGTCGCAAGGTTGAGGCGCAGCAACTCGGGGCGCTCATTTTGCCGCCAGATTTGGGCGAACGCGAGAAAAAAGCGCTGCTCAGGCGTGAAGCCGCCGATAGGCTTGGCGTTCGGCTTGCCCTGCTGTGATTTTTCAAACGCCAGGTACGCGATTTTGAGGCCGCCGAGATCGGCGATGTCTTCGCCGAGTGTCAGCGGCCCGTTGACATGCACCGTGTCCAGGGCGACAAAGCGGTCGAACTGGGCGGCAATCACATCGGCCCGGCTTTGGAAGTTCTTTTTGTCCAGGGCCGTCCACCAGTCTCGGAGGTTGCCGTCGGCGTCGAACTGCCGGCCCTGGTCGTCGAAGCCGTGGGTCATCTCATGGCCGATCACCGCGCCGATGCCGCCGTAGTTCGAGGCGTCGTCGGCCTCGGCGTCAAAAAACGGCGGCTGCAAAATGCCGGCGGGGAAGACAATCTCGTTGCCGTTCGGCGAGTAATACGCATTCACGGTCGGCGGGGTCATGTGCCACTCGGCGCGGTCCACGGGGTGCCCCAGCTTGGCGAGGCCGCGATTGAACTCAAACGCATTGGCCGCCAAAACGTTCACCACATACGACGGGCTGCCGACATCGAGCTTGGAATAATCACGGAAATGGTCGGGGTAGCCGATCTTGATCCGCATTTTGTCGAGCTTGGTCAGCGCTTGCCGTCGCGTCTCCGGGCCGATCCAGTCAATCGCTTCCAGGCGGGTCCGCAGAACGGCTTTCAAGTTCTGCACCAGTGTCAGGGCACGCGCTTTGGCGGCGGGCGGAAACTGCTGCTCCACATAAAGCTGCCCGAGCGCTTCGCCGAGGGCCGAGTCGGTCTCGCTGAGCACCCGTTTCCAGCGCGGCCGGTTTTGCGTGGTTCCGCTGAGAACGGTCCCCTTGAACGCAAAGTTTTCCGCGACAAACGGCTCGCTGAGATACGACGCCGTGTCGTTGACCAGATGCCAGCGCAGGTACGTTTTCCAGTCGGCAATCGGCGCGGACTGCATCAGTGCTCCGGCGGCGCTGAAGAATTTGGGCTGGGCGACCAGCAGGTGCGGCGGTGCGGGGATGCCGAGCGCGGCGAAGTAGGGGGCAAACGAGACGCCGGGCGCAAGCGCATCGAATTGAGCGAGGGTCAGCTTGTGGTAGGTAGCATTCGGGTTTCGCCGCTCGGTGCGGGTCATGGACACGCCCGCAAGCTGCGTTTCCAGCCGTAAAATCGTCTGCGCTTCGGCAGTGGCCGTTTCCGGCGCGTCGCCGAGCAGGGTCAGCATTTTGGCGACATGGGCCGTGTACGCGGCTTTGGTCGCCAGCGATTTCGGGTCGGTTCGGGTGTAATAGTCGCGGTCGGGCAGCCCGAGGCCCCCCTGCTCGACTTGCGCGATGTTTTCCAGGCTGGCTTTGTCGTCGGCCCCGACCCCAAACTCAAACACGGCATTGACCCCCATTCGGTGCAGATGCGCGACTTCGGCTTCCAGCGACGCCGTGTCATGGACCGCGCTGATCCGGGCCAGCTCGGGCGCGAGCGGGGCCGCGCCGTCCCGCTCGATCCGCGCCGTGTCCATGCCGCTGCGGTAAAAATCGGCGATTTTGCGCTTGGGACTGCCGGCGGGCGCGGGCGGTCCGGCGGCGGCCTGCTCGGCAATGCGGCGCAGCGCGGCTTGGTTGCGGTCATACAGCTCGGAAAAGCCGCCGACGGCGGCCCGGTCGGCCGGGATCGGGTGCGTCGCGATCCATTTGCCGTTGGCGTACTGGTAAAAGTCTTTGCAGGGCGAGGTGCCTGGGTCAATCCCAGTCAGGTCCACGCCGTGCGCCGCTGCGGGCGGGGCGGCGGAGTGGGCGGGCAGCGATTCGAGAAGGGACACGCCGAGCAGAAGCGCGGCAGGCAGAAAAGAAAAGCGGGAAAAAGCCATCGGAAATCGGGTTCTTTCTAAACTTTGAAGGATCAGCAGGGACTCAGGGCGTTTTGTAAGTCGCGCATAAACGCGTCTTTGCCGAGGGTCAAAAAGTCACGCAGAAACTCATCGCAGCTTGCGTCGGTTAAATCGGCTGCGCTTACAGGGCCTCCTTCGCCGCCGCCGCGCGGCGGGCCAGCACTTCGGTCAAAAGCGGCGACGCGCCGAGGTAGCGGCCCATCTGAAACTTGACCTGCGGGTGCCGCGCCGCCGCTTCGTCCAAAAGCGTCGGCAGGTCGTCGGCGACATGGGTTCCGGTGTGCAGAAAATACGGCACGGCGACCACCGTATCCGCGCCCGCCGCCGCGCAGGTGTCGGCGGCGTCGGCGATGGTCGGCTCGTTGCATTCCATGAAGCCGACTTCCACCAAATCAAACACGCCCCGCGCCCGGACTTTTTCCACGACATCAAACATAGACTTGTTGGCGACCGGCCGGGGCGAGCCATGCACCATGACTAAAAGCGCTTTCATTGATTGGCTTGCTTTCTATCGGAGCGTTCTTCGATTTCCCAAACCTGGTAGCCAATGGTTCGGGGCATAAAACGGTCTCGGGATAAACGGTGATTGATAAAATGTTTGCGGGTCTGTTTCACGCAAAATGGCTCGAGACAAAAGCACGTTCGCTCGCGCTTCAAAGCGCCGGTACTTGGCTTCTTCCTGATGCCGCCATAAAACCGGGAAGCGATCAAAGCCGTATCCGTGTCTGCCATGCCGTGATTTCGGCCGCACATAAGTTTTACGGCACATCGCGTACAGTTTCATAGGCGAGCATTCCAAGCAACCGCCACGGAATAAATTCCGAGGCTGGAAGGAACCAGTGTCAACTCGACACGGGATTAAAACACCGATTTGAGGCGCGGGCTTTTCTTATATCGTCTTTATTGTTGCGTCGCTGCGACGCCGGTTCCTTCCAGCCTCGGAATTTATTCCGTGGCGGTTGACTGCATAGCCAAGAACTTGCGTAACACCAATCAAATCAATACGTCCGCAGCCGCCAGGCTGTTCCGGTGCGCCGAAGTTTATGCCGCTCGGCGCGGGTTTGCGGGTCGGCGGCGGGCGGGTCGGGGCGGTGGGCAAACGCGCCGATCTCAATGCCGTTGTTTCCGGCGCAGTAGTCGCGGATTTGCGTTTCTAAGCGCGGCTTGTGCGGCACAAACGGGTCTACGCCGTGCAGGTGCGGGCCGGTTTCGATGCCCTGTCCGCTGACGACCGGGAACGAGACACCGGGGATGCGCCACCAGCAGGGCAGGCCCGCGCCGCGCAGGCGGGCAAGCAGGGCGCGGGTTTCCGGCGCGGTTAAATCCGAGACCGACAAGTCAAACGCCGCGCAGTACGGGCGGCCTTTCACAGTGCCGTCGGCTCCGTGAATGCCTGCCGACAGCGGCGCGTCGCCGAGGCCCTGCGTCACTTGTTCCGGCGTGACCCCGAGCCGCCGAAACTCCGCCTGCGTGTGCGGATGCAGTGTTTCAAATGCCCTCGGCGCGGGCGGCCCCGGCGGTTTCGGGCGCGGCAGCGCCAGCCACACAGCAAGCGCAGAAAATGCGAGGGCCGCGAGCGCCGGCCAAAACCTGTTCAAGAGTTACTCCATAAATTACTCCACAAACGGCCGGGCGGGGGTGTCCGGGGCGGGGACGCGCGGGCAGCTCGGCGTGGCGTACAGCGGGCAGTCGGGGCGGGCGCGGCAGTGGCGGGCGGCGGCTTGCAGATCGCCGCGCCACTCGCCGGGGCCGAGCGGGTCCTGCGCGGCGGCAATCAGGGCGTCGGCAAGGCCCGTATCGTCGCCGAGCGCCTGGGCGACGACGAACTCCAGCTTGGGGAAGTCGGCTTGAACGGCCTGAAGCTGCTTGGGCAGGGTTTGGGTGACAAAGTAGCCGGGAACGAGAAAAAACGGGACGACGATGATTTTGGTCGCGCCTTGAGCAGCCGCCTCGGCGACTGCCTCGGCGAAAGTCGGCTCCGAGTAGTTCATGTAGCCCGCAAAAACCAGCGGCCAGATGCCCGACTGACGCAGGCGGTCCGCGTGGGCATCCAGCGCTTCCCCCGCGCCGCAAAGCACCGACCCGTGCGAAAATAAAACCAGGGCGTCCATAGGGTTATTGTACCTAAGTGAACTAAATTTGCGCGTCAACTGTTGAAAAAGCAGAGAAAAGAGGAGTTAAGCGTGGAAAAAATCACAAAAACCGAAGCCGAGTGGCGCCAGATTTTGACCCCCGAGCAGTACCATGTGCTGCGCGAAAAGGGCACCGAGCGGCCCTTCACGGGGCAGTATGTGGACACCAAAGACGGCGGCACCTATGCCTGCGCCGCCTGCGGATTGGAATTGTTCGACTCCGGCACCAAGTTCGACTCGCACTGCGGCTGGCCGAGCTTTTACGATGCTAAGCCCGGCACGGTGGACCTGCACGAAGACCGCTCGCTCGGCATGAAGCGGGTCGAAGTGACCTGCGCCCGGTGCGGCAGCCATCTCGGGCATGTGTTTCCCGACGGCCCCCAGCCGACCGGCGAGCGCTACTGCATCAACTCGGTCTCGGTCGCGCTGAAGCCTGCTTAAACCAGGCAGCATAAAACACGCGAGCGCTTGGGCTTGACAGCGGCGTCCTTTCAGGTATAATCGCGGCACGCTGCGCTTTCCACGGCTTGCCTGCCGAGCGTCGGCGGCTTTTTGGAGGAGGCGCTTTTGAAAACGCAGGCCGCACCGGAACTTGACTTGGCCGACGCTGCGCCGGCCGCCGCGCCTGCAACCCTGCGGGCGTGGCTGATCGGCTTGCTGCTGATCCCGCTTCTTGTGTTCGGCGTGGAATACACCGAGATTGTGACGCAGGGGCCGGACCTCGCCGCTTTGTCGCTGCCGATTACGGCAGTGTTCGCGCTGCTTTTGATTGTTCCCCTCAACCTGGCGGTGAAGCGGCTGCGGCCCGCCGCCGCGCTGACGCAGGCCGAGCTGCTGCTGATTTACAGCATGAATGTCATCGCCGCGTATATCAGCGGCCTCGGCATGATGCAGTTTCTCGCGCCGCCGCTGGTCGGCTGGAAGCACTACGCCACCCCAGAAAACAAATGGAGCAACTGGTTCCATTTCATTCGCGGCTGGGCGATCCCCGACCCTGCAGTGATCCCCGGCTTTTACGCGGGCCAGACGACATTCTTCTCGCCGTCGCTTCTGGCCGGCTGGGCCGGCGCGATTGCCGTGTGGACCGGCTTTTTCATGACCCTGCTGTTTTGCTTTTACTGCGTCGCCGCGCTGATGCGGCGGCAGTGGGTGGAAAACGAGCGGCTGATTTTTCCGATTGTGCAGATTCCGCTGGAAATCACGCGCGACGGCGGGGCGACCCCGCTGTGGTCGAGCCGGCTGTTTCAAGCGGGGGCTGCGCTGGCGGTGGTGCTGGAAGTCCTGCCGGCGCTGCATTACACGCTGCTGCCGACACTGCCGTATTTTCCGATCAAGCCGGAAGCCGCGCTGAGCGTCAGCGCGAACCTGACCGCCGCGCCCTGGAATGCCGCGCAGGGCATCTGGCTGTCGTTTTACCCGTTTGTGATCGGGCTGGGCTTTTTGCTGTCGCGGGACGTGTCGTTTTCCTGCTGGTTTTTTTACTTGTTCGGCAAAGCGGAAAATGTCGCCGCCGCCGCGCTCGGCCTGCGGGAAGCGGGCGCGGGCGCAGCTTTGTCGCGCGTGCCTTACACGGCCGAGCAGTGCTTCGGCGCATTTGTCGGGCTGGCGCTGTTTTCGCTGTGGCTGGCACGCGGGCATTTGGGGGCCGCCTGGCGGCGGGCGTTCTGCGCCGGCCCGCACACGGTCACCGACAGCGGCGAGCCGCTGTCGTACCGGACGGCGTATGTCGGGCTGATTGTGTCGGCGGTTCTGCTGATCGGGTTCGGCGCGGCGCTGGGGCTGTCGTGGGGCGTGTCTGTTTTGTTTTGGGCGTTGTTTTTGCTGCTGACCCTGGCGCTGACCCGCATTCGGGCCGAAGCGGGGCTGCCGTGGGGCGACGGCCCGCCTGCACTGGTGCATCAAAGCCTGGTGAATTTTGGGGGGACGCAGTCGTTTTCCTCGCAGGAGCTGACTTCGTTCTCATTTCTGCGCTGGTTCGACTCCAGTTACCGGGGCATCGAAGAGCCGGCGCAGATGGAAGCCATGAAGATGCAAGGGCTGGCGGTCCCGCGTGCGCTGAACCCGCGTCATGTGACGGCGGCGCTGATGACGGCGGCGCTTGTTGCCGTTTTGGCGTCGTGGGCGTCGTTTCTCGGCATCTACTACCATTACGGGGCGTCCAGCGCTCACCTTAACGACTGGCGCACCGGGCAGGGCCGTTACGGGTTCGATGAGCTGCAAAACGCCCTCAACACCCGCACGGCGACGGACTGGCCGCGCCTGGGCGGGAGCGCCGCCGGCCTGGGGATTGTGCTCGGCTTGTCGGCCCTGCGGACGCGGTTTGTCTGGTGGCCGCTGCACCCCATCGGCTATGCGGTCAGCGGCATGGACGGGGTGGCGTATTACTGGTTCCCGATTTTTTTAAGCTGGGCGATCAAAACGCTGATTTTGCGCTACGGCGGGACAAAGATGTACCGCCAGGCGCTGCCGTTCTTTTTCGGCTTGTTTGTCGGCGATTATGCCATTTCCGGGCTGCTGGCCCTGCTTTCGGTGATCACCGGCCATGCCACTTATCGCACGTTTCCAAACTGACGCAAATTCGTCCCAAACTGACCTGAATTCGGGTAAAAGACGTGTATGACCAGCTTTATGTTTGCGACGGGGATTGAGAATAGCTGCCCGACGATTATGCTGCCCGACGGGCGGCGGCGGCGAATGGACGAGATGGAAAAATGCGGGCATTATGCCCGCTGGCGGGACGATTTCGACCTGCTGGGCACGCTCGGCATCCAGACCCTGCGCTACGGCCCGCCGCTGTTTTCGTCGCACCTCGGGCCGGGACGGTACGACTGGGATTTTGCCGACGAAACGTACACGGCGCTGCGGCAGCGGGGCGTGACTCCGATCACCGATTTGTGCCATTTCGGGGTGCCCGACTGGATCGGCGGCTTCGACAACCCAGACTGGCCGCCGCTGTTTGCCGAGTACGCCAAAGCCTTCGCGACGCGCTTTCCCTGGGTGCGGTATTACACGCCGGTCAACGAGATTTTTGTGGCGGCGACGTTTTCCGGGCAGCTCGGCTGGTGGAACGAGCGGTCGGCGTCGGACCGGGGCTTTGTGGCGGCGCTGGGCAATTTGTGCCGGGCGAACACGCTGGCGATGCAGGCGATTTTGGAAGTCCGGCCCGACGCGGTGTTTATCCAAAGCGAGTCCACCGAGTATTTCCATGCCGCCAATCCGAGTGTGCTGGCGCTGGCGAACACTCTCAACGAAAAGCGGTTTCTGCCGCTGGATTTGACTTACGGGCGGCCCGTTAATGCCGTCATGTACGAGTATTTGATGGACCACGGCATGACCCGCGACGAGTATCACTGGTTTCTGCAAAACACGGTCAAAGCGAACTGCGTGCTGGGCAACGATTATTATTACACCAACGAGCATATTGTCCACGAAAACGGCAATGTCACGGGGTCCGGGGAGATTTTCGGCTACTACGTCATCACCCATCAGTACTACGAGCGCTATCACCTGCCGGTGATGCACACGGAAACCAATTTTTCCGATGCCGAGCATTCGTGGGACTGGCTGTGGAAGCAGTGGATGAACGTGTTCCGCCTGCGGAGCGACGGCGTGCCGCTGATTGGGTTTACCTGGTACAGCTTGACTGATCAAGTGGACTGGGACACGGCGCTGCGGGAGGATGCCGGGCGGGTCAACCCGGTCGGCTAATGCGATTTGGACCGCAATCCCCGGCGGGTGGGCTGGGAATACAAAAAGCTGATTGAGCAGTGGCGGGACATTCTGCCGACCGGCAGCACGAGCTTGGAGCTTGGGTAGGCCCCCCGCCCCAATTCTGGGGAGCCGGGAAGCCCCCCCCGCCCCAATTCTGGGGAGCCATACGGAAGGAAGCCATATGGAGAAGAAAGGGCGAACACAAGGTTCGCCCCTACGGGTTCTTTGCTAACCCCGGCTCCCCAGGATTGGGGCGGGGGGGCTTACGCCCCGACCGGCGGGTACAAGAGGCGCTCGGGGCGACGCCACCAGCCGGACGTTTCCAGGGTCGGATGACAGTGCCGGCCCCGGCGGCCCAGATCGCGCAGCATGGCGGCCAGCGGGGTGGGCACGGGAACGCCGCTTCGTACGTCGAATGCGCCCGGCTCGTAGCGGCCGTCGGCGCGGGTGACCAGGCTGTTCCAGTCATAGGCCCCGAGCAAGGCCCAGGCGGTGACGGCCCGGAAGTCTACGCCTTCGCGCCGAAGCTGCCGGCCGGCGTCCCACACTTCCCCAAACCAGCGCATCTGCTCGTCGGCGCTCGCCCCGAGATGCGCTTCGGTGACTGCTAGCGGGCCGCCGTAGCGCTCCCACGCTTCGCGCAAAATCTGCGCGGGGCCGCAGACGCCTTCGGCGCAGACGCGGACCGCTTCCACATCGGCGTAGGTATGCTGCGGGTTCGACCCGACCTTGTCCGGCGGATACAAGTGAACGCGGTCATCGAGAAAGCGCTCGCTGGTCACATAGTAATTGATGCCGAAGATGTCCGGCGGGCAGGGATGGTCCTGAAAAAAGGCCAGCTCGGCCTCGGCAATGCCCAGCCAGCGCAGAAAATGGGCCATCGGATGATGGAAGTCCACCCGCCCGCAAAGCAGGTCAAAGGTCAGCCAGCGGCGCTCGTTCTCGAAGTCGGCTTGATACGCCAGCGCGGGCGCGGCATGGGTTTTGCCTAAATCCTCGGTTTGAACAAGCCGGGCATCGGGATTGATCTCGCGGATCGCTTCCATCGAAAGCGCAACCGCCCGGCATTGATGGAGCAGCATCCGCGCCCACGACAGGCCGTCGCCGGCATGGGGATACCAGTGGCCGTACAGGCCGGAAAAGCGGGCCGTGGTCAGCGGCTCGTTGACCGGCGTGTAGCGGCTGACCCAGGGAAAGCGCACGGCGACCGCGCGGGCATAGGCCGCCAGCTTTTCGGGAAACTGCGGGTCCAGCAGCGATGTGGAGCGCGGCCCGCTGCCGTGATGCACCAAGCCGACTATCGGGTCAATTTCCAGCCCGCGCAGGCGGCGCAAACGCTCGTCGGCCCAGGTCCAGTCCGCCGAGTCGAGGCCGTCCGGGGCCGTGCGCTCCCACAAAACAGGGTAGCGCAGGGCGCGAACCCCGAGGCCGGCGAACAAGTCCAGGTCGCTGATGCGCCGGGCGTGCCCGGTGCGCTCAAGCTGATCAAAGTAGGTGTCGCCGACCCGGTTGACAGTGCATTCGGGTCCGCCCCACAGCTCAAAAGGTGTGTTCATGGGGCTACACCGGCTGCGCGACGCCGTTTGAGACCACTTTCGGGCCGGCGGACAGCACGACCGACGACTCCGCTGTGACGACAATCCGCTCGGGACGGGCGGCGCTCAGCTTGTCGTACAAGGCCAAAGCCTGACCGACTACTTGGTCCATGTTGTAGTATTTATAGGTCCCGAGCCGCCCGGCGAAGTGGACGCCGTGAGTGCTGTCCGCGAGGTCTTTGTAGCGGGCGTACAGGGCGTTGCAGGCGGGGCTGGGGATCGGATAATAAGGATCGCCGTCCGCCTTCGGGTACTCATACGTGATGTCGGTTTTGTCGTGGGTTTGCCCGGTGAGCCACTTCATCTCGGTCGTGCGCGTGTGCGCGTGGTCGTTCGGGTAATTCAGCGTCGCCGCGATCTGGCCTTCGGACGCGTCGCGGGTCTCGTGCCGGAACTCCAGCGAGCGGTACGGCAGCCGTCCGAAGCGGTGGTCGAAGTATTCGTCCACAGGACCCGTAAAGATGATCTCGCGGGCAGGCAGGAGGGCTTTGACTTCGCGCCAGTCTGTGTTCAGCATGATTTTGATGTTCGGGTGGGCCAGCATGCGCTCGAACATCTTGGTGTAGCCGTGGAGCGGCATAAACTGGAACGTGTCGGTGAAATAGCGGTCGTCGGTGTTGGTGCGGGTCGGAATGCGTGCGGCGACCTGGGCATCCAGCTCCGACGGGTCCATGCCCCACATTTTGCGGGTGTACCCCCGAAAGAACTTTTCGTACAGGTCGCGTCCGACTTTGCCGACCACGGCGTCTTCGGACGTTTTCGCATGCCCGACTTCTTCCGCGCGGGACGCATAAAACGCCGCCACTTCGGCCTCGGTCTGGAAATTTAAGTTGTACAGCTTGTTGACGGTCGTGCGGTTGATGGGAATCGGCAGAAATTGACCGTCCACCATTGCGACGACGCGGTGCTCGTAGGGACGCCATTCGGTAAACTGGGACAGGTAGCCGAAGATGCGCTCCGAGTTGGTGTGGAAGATATGCGGGCCGTATGGGTGGATCAAAATCCCCGCGTTGTCGTAGCGGTCGTGGGCATTACCGCCGATGTGCATCCGCCGGTCAATCAGCAGGACGCGCTTCCCGGCCTGAGTTGCCAAGCGCTCGGCCAGAACACTTCCGGCGAACCCGGCCCCGACAATCAAATAATCAAACACTTGCTTTTTTCCGTTCTATGTTGTGTGTGACCACGTCATCAATCAAATCGTGCATCTTGGTCCAAATGGTGTCCCAAGACATGGCCGCCAGGACGGGGTCGACTCGCGCCAGCCGCTCCGCGCTGTTTTCGCGGAGGGCGGCGTCGCAGGCGGCGGCGAACTCTTCGGCAGTGCCGGCGATGCGGACCAGGCCGGGATCGCCGTACTGCCGGACGACATCCCGAATGGGGGTGGAAACGACCGGCTTGCCGCCGGCGAGGTACTCCGGCGTCTTGGTCGGCGAGATAAAGCGGGTCGCATCGTTGATCGCAAACGGCATCATTGCCACGTCCCACCCGGCGAGGTAGCGCGGCAGGTCGGCGTAGTCTTTGCCGCCCAAATAGTGGATATTCGGGCGCTGGGGCAGCGCGTCTTCGCTGATCTTCCCGGAGCGCGGCCCGGCGATGACCCACTGAGGCTCGGGTTTCAAGTCGGCGACTGCCGCCAGCAGCGCCCAGTCAATGCGCTCGTCCAGAACGCCGAAAAAGCCGAAGCGCGGGTGCGGAATGTCTTTTTGGTCGCTCGGCTCTTGTGTGTCCGGCTGCCGCGCTTTCGAGAAATGGGCGATGTCCACGCTTGACGCAAACAAAGACACGCGCGGGTGGCGGTCTTTTTTGCCGTCATACAGCGACTGCCCGCCGGTGAAGACCAAATCCGCCCGGTCCAAAAGTTTTTGCTCGCGCCCGCGCAGCTCCGGGTGCGCGTCGGCAAAGGCCGAAAGCTCGTCCATCACATCAAACACAACGGCCTGCGGGGTCAGCGTTTCGGTCCAGGACACCATCATCGGCGCGTAATACCAGAGCACATAATTTCGGACGGCGTGCTCCGCCATGAACGCCTCCAAAAGCGCCCGGTACATCACTCCGTGCTCGTGCTCGGTCGGTCCCCAGGGCAGGTGCGCGACCAAGACTTGAATGTTTTCCGTGCGCGGCGTGACATCCAGGCGCGGCGTGTCCGAGTCGAAAACCGGCTCTTCGACAAAAAAGACCCGGTGCTTGGGCGCAAACCGACTGATCAAGTGCTGCGGGCGCTGGTACACAAAGTCCCAGCGCAGGTGCGACAAGCAGATCAGGTCATAAGTTTCGGGAAAAGTCTCGGTATAAGTTTCGGAATGAGTATCAGAAGCGTGCTCGGGTAACATGGCTCCTCCGTGCAAGAGTTATTCCCCAGCCAACAACTGTCAAAACGTGTGTTTAGCGCAAAAAGTGTATGCTAAGAGGGCGGCGGGGGATTTTCAGCGTCCGAGGCGGGCGGCGAGGGTGCCGGCGGCCAGGCAAAGGGAAACGGACAGCACGGCAAAAACGGCGGCGGTGCGGGTGTCCCCGGACAGCACGGCGTCGTAGAGGGCGATGGGGAGGGTTTGGGTCACGCCGGGGGTGTCCCCGGCGACCATCAAAGTCGCGCCGAAGTCGCCGAGGGCGCGGGCGAACGCCAGGGTTGCGCCGGCGACCAGGCCGGGGCGGGCCAGGGGCAGCAGGACAAAGCGGCACAAGGGGCCGAACCCCGCGCCGTCGGTGCGGGCCGCGCCGACGATGTCCGGGTCAATCGCGGCCAGCGCGACCCGCGCCTGCGACACAAACAGCGGCAGGCCGGCCAGCGCCGCCGCCAGCGCCGCGCCCTGCCAGGTGAACACGAGCGGGTGGCCGACCGATTTCAGCCATCGTCCGAGCAGGCCGCGCTGCCCGAGGGCGACGAGCAGGGCGTAGCCGAGCACGGTGGGCGGCAGAACCAGCGGCAGCAGAACGGTGCCTTCAAGCAGCTCGCGCCCGCGAAACCGGGCGCGGGCCAGGCCGTAGGCAATCGGCAGGCCGAGGGTGACGCTGAGAAGTGTCGCCCATCCGGCGACTTTCAGCGAAATCCAGAGCGGCGACCAGTCGAAGGGGGTTGGCATGGAGGAAATGGGGGCGACCGGCACCGAGCAACCGGCACGGGAAGTGCCGGTTATCTTATCGCGCTTTCCCCGGCGGAGATTGCGGCAGCGTGTAGCCGTAGCGCTTCCAAATCTTGGCGGCGTCGCGGCCCGTCAAAAAGTCAATCAACTGAAGCGCCTGCGTGGTCTGCGTCGTGGTCTTCACCAGGCCCAGGCTTTGGACAATCGGGGCGTGCAGGGTATCGGGGACGACAAAATAAGGGTCGGTTTTGTCGTCAATGACCAAAGACAGCGCGGTCAGGGCGGCATCGGCATTGCCGCTTTGGGCGAATTGAAGCGCCTGCCCGATGTTCTCGGCCTGCACGAGGCGCGGCGCGACTGTGGCCGACAGGCCGAGCTTGGCGAATGCCTGCTGGGCGGCCAGGCCGTAGGGGGCGGTGCGGGGGTTGGCGTAGGCGATTTTGGCATACACGGGACTGCCCAGCTCTTGCAGCGTTCTGGGATGGTGCGCGGCGTCGCGGCGGGACCAAACGACCAAGCGGCCGACGGCGTAGGGCTTCACCGTGCCGGCGGCCAGCAGCTTTTCGGCCAGCAGCTTGTCGGGCGAAGCCGTGTCGGCGGCGACAAACACGTCCACCGGAGCGCCGTTTTCAATCTGGGCGGCCAGCAGCTTGGTCGCGCCGTAGGTGACTTGGACCGGGACGCCGGTTTGTTTGGTGAACGCCGGCAGCAGGGCCTCGGTGAAAACTTTCTGCAAGTTGGCGGCGGCGGCGACCCGCAGCGGGTCGGCCTCGGCGGGCAGGCAAAAGACGACCGCAAGCAGGAGCAGGATTGCGGCGGACACGGGGCTGAACCCCCGTGCTTTAAAGGGCAGTTTCCCGCCTTCGCGGGCATCGGAGCTATCTATCGTTACATCTTCGCCCGCGCAGGCGGGGGCTTGCACCTTCAAAGCACGGGGGTTCAGCCTCGTGAGCCGCGCCGGACAGTTTCTATCGCGCAAGAAGCACCTCCGTAGATTTGATGAGGGCGGTCGCCGTGACGCCCGGTTTCAGTCCCAGGCGCTCCGCCGACGCGCGGGTGATGACCGACACGATTTCCTGCCCGTTACCCAAATCCAGCACCACTTCGCACAGGACGCCGTCGCCGGAGACTTCGCGCACGGTGCCTGAAAGCGCATTGCGGGCGCTGATCTGCGCCGCCGGCCCGGTGTCTGTGGGGAAAGGCGCGGGGGATGGCGGCGGTTCGCCGAGCGCGGCGCGGATCGCGGCGACGGCGGCTTCGTCGTACCAGCGCCAGCCGCGCCAGTCGCGCTCAGGCAGCGGCACCCGCCCGGATTTTTCCCAGGCGGCCAATGTTTTCGAGGTCACATGCAGCCGCTCAGCGACTTGAGCGCGGGTCAATTTCATAGGGTTTGGCAGCGTTTTCATAGCTTTACCCAGGCAGAGCAGTAAAACTATACCCGGCGGGTGCCGGAAAGTCAACGATTTTGCCGCATCGGGGCTGTTTACCGCCCCCGCAATGTTACTTGGCATGGATTATGCAGGGACGATTGATGCCGCTTCGGCACGTCAAGAAAGCGGACACTTCACACGGAAACGGAAGGTCGGACGGCCGGCACCCAGGATTACCTTTATGAAACACTTTACGCTTTTCGGCCTCACGGCCGGCGCTCTTCTGGCCGTGCTGCCGCTGTCCGGCGCGTCGGCCCAGACGACCTACCAATTTACCGACTTCAGCGCGTCCGCCGCCGGCCTGCCGACCACGGTAAACGGCCTCAGCAACAGCGGAGTCACGGTCGGCTTTTATGTGACGACCAACCCCGATACGTCCACGGCGAACACGAACTTCATCGGCACGCCCGGCGCGATCACGCCGCTGGACTTGTCTGCGCTGGCGGTGCCGAATGCGGCTTCGGCCAACGGGATCAACTCGTCCGGGCTGGTGGTCGGGTTTGACGGCGCCAACGGCGCGTTTGTGCTGGACACAGCCCACGCGGGCAGCACGCCGGCGCCGCTGCCGCTGGCGGACCTGAATGCGACGGCGGAAACGGCCAACGGGATCAATGACAGCGGAACGATTGTCGGCAACTACTCCTATGCCAACAGCGCGGGGAGCATGGTGCAGTCGGGTTTTGTGGAGATCGGCGGGGCGTTCACCGCGCTGGACCCGACCGGCACGGCCGGGTTCGCCACGGCGCAGGGCATCAGCGGCAACGGCCTGGTGATCGGCTACTACGGCCCGAACGGCCTGACCACCTCCGGCTTTTTGTTTGACACCGCGACCGGCGCTTACACGCTTTTGGCGGACCCGACCGTGTCGGACCTGGCGTTTACGCAGTTTCTCGGCATCAACAACAGCGGGGTTGCGGTCGGCTATTACCAGACCAAAGCCGGCTTCCAGCACGGCTTTTTGTACAACACCCAGAGCGCCGGAACTGACCCGTACACGTTTTTGGACGACCCGGCGGTCGCCGGCAGCGAGACGAGTATGATGCAGATCACCGGCATCGCCGACAGCGGCGAGATCGCCGGCTTTTATGCCACCCCCGACGGTTCCAAGCAGCTCGGCTTCATCGCCACGCCCGCCGCTGTCCCGGAAGCGTCGTCGGTCGTCAGCTTGGCCGTCCTGCTCCTGCTCGGCGCAGGCGGAGTCGCCGCCGCCAAGCGGCGCAAAGTCGCGGCCTAGATTGTTCGGCTGTGATAGAAAAAGCCTCCTGCAAATGCAGGAGGCTTTTTTGCGTGCGCTTCAATGCTTGAATGTCCAAAAGCGATTGGCGAAGAAGTTCCAAAAGACGAGAACGCCGGTGGCGGCGAGCTGGGCGAGGTTGGTGGCTTTGACGGCGGATAAGTGGAAGTCATGCTCCAGAGGCACGGAAATCAAGCGGACAAACAGCAGGTCGAGGCCCCAGGACACGGCGTTGACCAGCAGAAACTGCGTGAATTGGGTGTAGACGGCTTTGGTCGGAGCAGACTTGAAGGTCCAGCGCTTGTTCCAGATGTAGCCGTTGACGACCGACACCAGAAACGCGACGGTGACGGCGACGTAGCGGTTTTGGTGCAGCGCAATCAGCATCATGTTCAGCACGGCGAAGTTGACCGCCGTGCTGCTTGCGCCGACAATGCCGAATTTGACAAGCTGCCGCAGGCCCGAGCGCTGGGCTAGCGGCAGCGGTTTTTGGGAGGTCTCGGGAGAAATCATCAAACGGCGGCGACTTCTTTCTGGGTGTACAGGTGACCGGGCAGGGCCGGCGCGGGCTTCGCGCCGGGCCTTGCGGACATGCGCCCGATGCTGTGGTACTCGAAGCCCAGGCGGCGCAGGCGGTCGGGATCGTACAAGTTGCGGCCATCCAAAATCAGCGGACGCGCCATCAGGCCGGAGATGCGCTCGAAGTTCAGGTTCTTGAACTCGTTCCACTCGGTCACGACAATCAGGGCGTCGGCCCCCGCGGCGACTTCGTAGGCATTGGCCCCGTAGGTGATCTGCGGGAAGAGCGGCTTGGTGTTGTCCATCGCAATCGGGTCGTAGGCTTGAACGGAAGCGCCCGACGCCAGCAGGTCGGCGATCACGTCCAAAGACTTCGCTTCGCGCATGTCGTCGGTGTTGGCTTTGAATGCCAGGCCGAGAATGCCGACGGTTTTGCCTTTCAAATCGCCGCCGCCGAGCGCGTCGTGGATTTTCTGAAGAAAGCGCTTCGGCTGACGCTCGTTGGTTTCAATCGTCGCGGCCAGCAGCGGGAACTCGCAGCCGTAAGACTGCGCCGTGTGCAGCAGCGAGCGGGTGTCTTTCGGGAAGCACGAGCCGCCGTAGCCGAGGCCGGCGCTGAGAAACGCCTGCCCGATGCGGGCATCGAGGCCCATGCCTTTGACGACCTGAGTGACATCCGCGCCGGCTTCCTCGCAGATGTTCGCGATGGCGTTGGCAAACGAAATCTTGGTCGCCAGGAACGCATTAGACGCGTATTTGATCATTTCGGCGCTGGCGACATCGGTGACGATCATCGGGCGCTCGAGCGGGGCGTACAGCTCAAGCAATCTCATGGCGACGATTTTGGACGGTGCGCCGATAACGATGCGGTCGGGAACGAGCGTATCGGTGATCGCTGAGCCTTCGCGCAGGAACTCGGGGTTTGAGACCACGTCAAAGTCCACGGCGCGGCGCTTGTTGGTTTCAATCACTTCGCGGACAAAGTCGCCGGTGCCGACCGGCACGGTGCTTTTGTTGACGATGACTTTGTAGCGGTTCAAGGCGCGGGCGACCCCTTTGGCGGCATCCTCCACATACGACAAGTCAGTCGAGCCGTCTTCGCGCGGGGGGGTGCCGACCGCGATAAAAACGATCTCGGCTTTCTGCACGGCGCTGTCGAGATCCGTGGTGAACTCCAAGCGCCCGTCGCCGACATTGCGGGCGACCATTTCTTCCAATCCCGGCTCGTAGATCGGCATGACGCCGCGATTGAGGCCGTCAATTTTGGCGGCCAGCTTGTCCACGCAGACCACATCGTTGCCCATGTCGGCAAAGACGACTCCGGTGACCAGTCCGACGTACCCCGTTCCAATGACGCAGATGTTCATAGATGCTTTCGCCTCCTCAGCGTGTTTCGCTTGTCTCGTCGCCGCGCGTTTCCTGATACCACTGCAAAGTTCGTGCCAATCCGTCTTCCAAGCGCACGCGCGGCGAAAATCCCAGCCGCTGCGCGGCCAGCGTGATGTCCGCGCAGGAGTGCAGAACGTCGCCGGCCCGCGCGGGCCGGCGGTCTGCGGCACCCGCGCTGCCGGTCAGCGTCGCCAGCGTCGCCAAAAGCTCGTTCAGCGACACGCGGCACCCGCTGCCGATGTTGAAGACGCCGCCGGGCGCGTTTTCGCTCGTCGCCGCCGCCAGATTGGCGCTGACCACATCGCCGACAAAAACAAAATCCCGCGACTGCTCGCCGCTGCCGTAGACCGCCGGCTTTTCGCTTGCCGAAATCGCGGCGATGAATTTCGGGATCACGGCGGCATATGCCCCGTTTGGGTCCTGCCCCGGCCCGTAAACATTGAAGTAGCGCAGGCTGACCGTGGGGACGCCGTAGAGCGTCCAGTAATTGCGGCACAGGTGTTCCCCGGCCAGCTTGGAAGTCGCATACGGCGACAGCGGCGAGACTTCCGATTGCTCGGATTTTTCCGCCCCCGGCGTGTCGCCGTAGACCGCGCAGGACGAGGCCAGCACAAAGCGCTCGATTGTCCCCGCCGCCCGCGCCGCTTCCAGCAAGGTTACAGTTCCGCCGAGATTGATGTCCAAACAGGCCGCCGGGTCGAGGATAGACTGCGGCACCGACACTTCGGCGGCCAGATGAAAGACAAAGTCCGCGCCCGCCAAGACGCTCCGGCAGAGGGCGGCGTCGCGAATGTCGCCCCGCACGACTTCCACGCCCGGCAAGCCCGCTAGCCGCTCGGCCCGCGCCCTCGGCGCATCGCCCGCCAGCGTGTCCAGTACGACCACCCGGTGCCCGTCCGCCGCCAGCCGCGCCGTCAGGTGCGACCCGATAAACCCCGCGCCGCCGGTGACGACTGCCTTTTTCACGCGCTCGCTGCTTTCTCCGCCTGCGCTTCGATTTCTATTTCGACACTGCCCAGAGGAGCATTCACCGCTTGAAGCAGGGCGGCAAGGCGCAGCACGGTATCATTCGCGCTCCGGTTCATCTCCAAATAGATCGTTTTACCGGACACGCTGATGCTTGCAATCGTAATCATAGGCTTGCCGCCGGGATGCTCGGCGGACGTGTTCAGAAAGTATCGCTTTCCAGTTCCGCTCCCCGTGAACGGCATCGCCGGCAGTCCGTACTTTTCGCCGATGAATTTGACCACAATTTGTGCCAGAGCACTCCAGGATTTGACCGGCGCGGCGTCGTAATTGCCGATTTTCAGAAGGGCGGGTTTACGGCCGGTCACAAGCGCGGCGTTCTGTGCCCAATAGCCCAGCGGCGGCAGACCGCCTGCCGGCAGAGCCGCCGCCGTCGGTTCCACACTCAGAACGCCGAGCCGAGCGAGTGCCTGCCCGATAGCGGCGTCGGTAACAGCGGCCTGCGTTTCGGCGGAGACCGCTTTGCGAAGGGCTTTTCGCGTCGCCGACGCTGGGTTCAGCAATTCTTTCTCGACAAGGGGATCAATTTGTCCCGCCAGCCAAGCGTTTGCAAGACCGCCTCCCATGACCGATGCGCGGGACAGCAAACGCAAAGTATCGGCAGCGTTTGGCTTATTGAACAAATCCTTGACTTCAAAGACCAGTTTTTCCGGCAGAGGCTTCAGCAGGTGCGCCTTGTAAATCAGCCACCGGCGGCCGTTCGTCAAAACCGCCCATTCCGCCCCTTTATTGACCGCGTATCCGACTGCCTGTTTCGCTTCTTTGTCTCCGAGAGAAACATTTAAGCCCTTGACTTCCAAAAACCAGCGGCAGTGTTCGTCCGGCAGAATTGTATAGTCCGGGAACTCGTTTGTGTTTGCGTCGTGGCTTTGCTTGTGAATTTCCAGCAGGCCATAGCCCAGCGCGTCCAGCAATGGATTGATAATCCACATTTCGGTCTGCGCTTCATTCACTTTCATGCCCTTCGTTTGGGCGTCTGATAAAAGCGCATGGATGGCCTTGATTTTTTCTTGCAGCGGGTCGGTTTCGGGCGTGTCCAAGCAGAACTCCAAGCCGTCAGTAAAGTAACTGCTATGGTTCTTCGACTCGGCATGATAATCCTTTCGACTTCAAGACAATTTTAATACAATGACTTTTAATACAGTGCGTGTGTCACAAACGGGCCGAGCGGCTTTGCCAAGTCATAAATGTCACCCAAAGCCACGGTGCGCTGCTCATGCCGGCTGTTGACGGCCCACGCCGTGCCGTCGAGCCAGCGCAGATGGTCATGGTCTACCTGCATCACGACCGCGACGTTGTCGGCGGCAAGCAAATCGGCGATTCCGTCTAAAACTTCATCTGATTCAAACAATCCCTCGTCAGCGCAGACGAAGCCGTGCAGGCCCTCGGCGCTTTGAATAGCCTTAAAGTCCCAGTGGTCGCAGAAGTCAAAGAACTCCGGCACGTCCCGGACGGCGAAATAGTTGGAGCGCAGCATGAGCAATCTTCTCCCGGCAATAGATTATGCCGAGAGGATTGCTCGAAACGCGCCCTGAAGTCAAGTCGAGCCGCCAAAGATGTCTCCATTATACCACCATGCCGCTTGCCGCGCCAGTTCCGCGATAATCCGCTGTTTCTGCTATAATCACGGTATTATGGCAACCGCGACAAAGAATGCAAAAGACGACGCCCGCAAGCGGAACGTTTCGATCCTCAACCGCAAGGCGCGGCATGAATACGAGATTGAAGAAACGTATGTCGCCGGGCTGGTGCTGTCGGGCACCGAGATCAAGTCTATTCGGCTCGGGCTGGCGAATTTGAACGACTCGTTCTGCCGGGTGCAGAACGGCGAAGTCTGGGTCAACAATTTTTACATTGCCCCGTATGACCAGGGCAATCGGTACAACCTCGAAGCTCGGCGCTCACGCAAGCTGCTCCTGCACAAGTGGCAGATCACCAAGCTGACCACGCGGGTCAACGAGCGGGGCCTGTCGGTGATCCCGACCAAGCTGTTTTTCGAGAACGGCTTCGCGAAGCTCGAGATCGGCATCGGGCGCGGCAAAAAGCTGTGGGACAAGCGCGACTCCATCGCCGAGCGCGACCGCGACCGCGACGCCCGCCGGGAAGTCTTCGGGCGGTGACAACGTGCAGGAGGAAAAGGAAACTACACTGACACTGGAGCTGCCGCCGGAAGTCGAAGGCGCGTTGGAAAATGAAGCGCGGCGCAAGGGCAAAACGCCCGAGCAGATCATTTTAGAAGATTTGCGGGAGCGCTATCCGTCGCCTGCGCTGCGTCAAAACAAGATGCAGGCTTTGTTCGCGCAATGGGACGCAGAAGATGCGACGAGTGACCCGGCAGAGATCGAGCGGCGCAATCAAGAGTGGGAGTCGACTAAAACCGCTTTGGAGGCGAACCGATTTTCATTGGAAGGCCGCACCGATTTTCATGCTTTGCTGGGAGAAAGCGAAGAGGAAGCCGCCGAGGGAACCG
The DNA here is from genome assembly GCA_965246745.1 of Capsulimonadaceae bacterium. Lineage (GTDB taxonomy): Bacteria > Armatimonadota > Armatimonadia > Armatimonadales > Capsulimonadaceae > JANXMY01. The sequence goes on along the minus strand of OZ251980.1, from coordinate 1,946,477 downwards.
CTTGATACTCACGAACCCGATTGCAATCATTCTCGATACGACTCCGCTCGGCTTGCTGACACAAAAGAAGGGCATTCCTGAAGCGGAAGCGTGTCGGAGCTGGGCGGATGATTTGATTGATTTCGGCTGCCTCTTTTTCGTGCCGGAAATCGCCGATTACGAGCTGCGCCGGGAGTTTCTGCGTCAGGGAAACAGTGGGGCGATTGCTCGGCTAGACCAGTTCAGCGCAAACCTCTCCGGCGCTTATTTGCCGCTGACGACGGCCCCGCCCGATGCGCTGGACGGCGACGCGCTGATTGCCGCGCAGGCGGCATCGCTTGATTTTAATCTTTTCGGCCTTGCGGAAACGGTTGTAGCGACTGCCAACGTCGGTCATCTTGCGGCGCTGACAAACGCCGTTTTGTAGAGCGACATCGGAGCCTGACAGTGCCGATGCCGGGGCAGAGGGAATCGCATTCATGCTGGGATCAAGCTTTCCAGACTACCCGTTTGCCGACCTGTTCGCGCCGCTTTTGCCTGAGCTGGATGCGCTTTGGTGGGACACGTCATTTCAGCAAAGCCCGTATCCCTGGGAGTGGCGTGAAGCCGTCCCGGATTGGGAGGCTTGGCTTTTTGTGGGAATCGCCGTGAAAGAGCGCCGGTGGGAAGTTTATTCGCCGCGCCGTGACTGGCTGGAAAGATTGAACGCGCATCGTCCCGGCCGCTGGGTCGGTTCTGAAAACTTCGGCAGCAACCACTCAGAAAGGTCGGCGATGTGACCCTGCGCTTGCGTTTACAGCCTTTGCCGGAAACGGTTCAAGAGTTTGATCTGGCGTCCGAAGCGCGGTATTGGACAGGGCTGGAATTGATGATGCGCGGCGAAGGGTCTGCCGGAATATATTTGATGGGGTATGCCGCCGAAATGTTGCTAAAAAACAGCTATTTTCTGCTGGATAAATCCACAACACTGGCCTTTCCCGTCGGCACACAACTTGGCCTGGCGAAACTGGCGGCTGCAACATTTCTGCCGGGCCGCTCGGTCAAAAACTACCACGACCTGCTTTTCTGGTCTGAATTGATCATTGAAAAGCGTCGCCAGGAATCGCGGCCTTTGCCGGTCGCGACAGAACTTGCATTCGCCCATGCCGTCCAGCGCCTTGCGGACAACTGGTTTGTGGAACTGCGCTATCGTTCGGCGCAGGCGACAGCACTTGAAGTCAATAACGTTTATGAAGATGTCACTTGGATTCGAAGCCATTACCGTGACGGCACACTGTACACTCCCCGGAGGTAATTGAATGTCACTCGCACAGCGGATTTATCCGAAGAACCCGATTTATGAAGCGTTCGGTCAGCGCTTGGCTGAGGAACTCCGCAGCCCGCAGCCGGGCAGCGTGGAGCCGATTATTATTCTGGAAAGCCAGGGCCGCTCTGCGCCGGCCTATCTGTATGCCATCTGGAGCGAGTGGAGTCAGCTCACGCCGCTGGAGCGCTCGGAAATTCTCCTGGACGCCTACCGCGAGGCGAAAGGAACTGAGGCGGCGCTTCAGCTTCGTGTCGCGCTCGGGCTGACGCGGGACGAAGCGGCGCGGATGGGGATTGAATACGCGCCGCTGGAAGCTGACGCGTAGGCAAGCCGCGCTGCCGAGAAGAGACGATCTAGTAAAGCAAGCGATTTTAGGCGCAATCTCGGCGGTCTCACCGGTGCCGGGCGCACATGCCTTTCGGGTCGAGCGGCAGGGAGAGACCATCGCCGAAACGCCTTTGCCGACTCGGTTTTTAGGCTGAACGTTTTACGAGCCGAGGGCAAGCGCGGCCAGCAAAATGATCGTGACAATGACCAGGGCGATTTTCAGCCAGGGGTCGTCAAGCTGCGGCGGGTTAGGCGCGTAGAGAGTGCGCGGGCAGGCGGCGGTGGTCATAGGCGGAGTATCGGCAGAAATACGGGCATTTTTGAGTCCTTTGGGAGAAGCAGTGGCGGTTTTAGACACAACGGAATTTGATTTCTCGGCGGAGCATGCGCGGGAGCCGACGCGATGACGCTGCGCCGACGCTTGGAGACGGTTCCTGAAACGGTGCAGGAATTCGATTTGGCCTCGGGGCAAAAGTACCGGGAGGGGACTGCGCTGATCGCCGCCGGGCATCGCGGCGCAGGGATTTATCTGCTGGGCTACTCGGCGGAAATGCTGCTGAAAAACGCCTATTTGCGCTGCGCCGGAGCCAGCGCTGTGGATCGTATTCAGCCGAGGCTGGCCCCGGCGCTGGCGGCGGGGCGTTTGTATCTCCCGGCTATTTCGCACGAGAGCTACCACAGCGTTCAATTTTGGGCGCTGCTTTTGCGGGAAGTGCGCCGTCGCCAGCGCCGCTCCCTGCCGCCGCTGGTGGATGCGTCGTTCATCGCGCGTACCCGACGGCTGCATCAAACGGCGTGGATCGGAATGCGCTACCGGCAGGATCAAGCGACGGTGCAGGAAGCGGAAAACGCTCACAGTGATGTGACCTGGCTGCATCGGCACTACACGGAGTTATGGAGGTAGAAAATGTCGTTTGCAAAGCTGATTGAGTTCGGCAGGTTGAAATACAAGGAGCTGGAACGCCGGCTGGCCGAGGAATGGCGGTCGCCGCAGTCGCCGCCGGCGGAGCCGTTTATCATTGAAGACGGGGACGCCGAGCGCGGGCCGCTCAGCTTGTATGTCATCTGGAACGCCTGGCGCGATTTGGACCCGATTGAGCGCTCCGAGATCATTGTCAATGCCTGCGAGCAGGCACGGGGGCGCAGCTTCGTGCTTCAAGTCTCGTCGGCGACCGGGCTGACAACGGCGGAAGCGGAGCAAACGGGGCTTCAGTACGCCCCGCTGGAAGCGGCGCACGCATAAAGGCGGTTTTTCAATGGCGGTCTTAGACACGGCGGAGTTTGATTTCTCGGCGGAGCATGCGCTGGGGGCGGACAAGGTGGCCCGGCGGGTGGCCGTGGTCAAAAACGACAGCGGGCGGGCGGTGCTGCATGTCGGGGTGAAGTCGCCGGTGCCGTGGCTGGAGATTTACCCTCAAGAGTTCGCGCTGGCCCCGGCGGAGCGGCAGGCGGTGACGGCGGAGCTTAGGCCCGAGCGGGCGGGCAACGCGGCTCTCGCGGCAGCTTCAGTGTCGGTGTACGGGCAGTACCTTTCGGTCTCCGCCCAAGAGGCCGCCGACCTGCCGCCCGATTTGGCGCTGACGATTGCGGTGCTGCCGCCGCTCTCGAACTGCCCGCACTGCGCCGCCGACCTGCCGGACGGCGCGACGGAGTGCCGCCGCTGCGGGGAGCGGATACGCCTGTGCCGGGTCTGCGGGACGCCGAACACGTGGCTGGCGCATGTCTGCCGCCTGAGCGCAGCCCATGTGCTGCGCCCGGAAAGCGACTGGCGGCTGTCGCCGGGCGGGGACTCGGCGCACGCGCTCAGCGGCGCAAAGGCGCTGGGAACGCACCTGGCGCGGCGGTGGTCGTTTCCCTCGTTCGCCCCGGCGCGGGCGGCGGAGGCGCTGGAATGGAGCGCTCCGCTGGCGGCGTTCGGCATGGTGGTCGCATCGGGGATTGACACGGCAAGCAGTAAAGCGACGCTGTTTGCGTTTGAACTCGCTACGGGCGCGGCCTTGTGGGACTTTGACCTGCCCGATGGGTCCGGCGTGTATCCTGACCGGGGCGGATTGGCGCTGTCGGACGATGGAGTGTTGTATGCGGCGACTTTAAACGGCGCGGTGCTGGCGATGGACGCGATTCGGGGAACGCGGCGGTGGGAAGCCAAAGTTGCCGGGCCGATCTACGGCGGCCTGGCGGTGAGCGACGGCCTGCTGATTGTTCCGGCAGGCGACGCGCTGGTGATTTTGGACCGTTTGACGGGGGCGGCGCTGCGAACCCTGCCCCTGGGCGGGCCGACCGACACGGCCCCGGCGGTCTGGGGCGGCGGGGTCTTTGCGGCGGCGGATACGGCGGAGGTGCGGGCGTTTGACCTGGCGACGGGGGCGGAAGTGTGGTCGGCGGCGACCGACGGGCCGTTTGACGCCGCGCTTTTGGTGCGCGACGGGACGGTCTATGCGGCGACGATGGCCGGGACGGTGTATGCGCTGGAAACCGCGACAGGGTCGGTGAGGTGGAAAACGTCGGTGTCGTCGCGCGGCTTGTCTGCGACTCCCGCGCTGTCCGCCGACGGCGGCCTGCTGTTCGTGCCGTGCGACGACGGCTTTCTGCATGTTGTCGCTGCCCGCTCGGGCCACTTAGTCCGCTCCAAGCGGGTCAGCGGGTCGCCCCTGCGGTCATCGCCGGTGTGCAGCGGGCAGACGGTCTTTGCCGGGGCCGACGACGGCTTTTTGTATTCCCTGGACAGCGAGTACACGGTCCGGCGGGCGTATGAAACGTCGCCGGGCACGCGCCTCGGCACGGCGGGTCCGGCCCTGTACGGGGATTACGTCGTCTGCGCCGCGACCAACGGCGTTTTGTATGTTTTGCAGGCGACAGAGTAAGCCGAGTGAGGTCTTCGAGAAAGAAACAACATGCCAACCAATTTACCGAAGCGCCGAGATGTGCGGCGCGAAGAGATGTGGAATGTCGAAAGCGTGTTTGCGTCCGAGCGCGAGTGGGACGCCGAGTTTGAGCGGGTCAGCGGCCTGCTCCCGGCATTCAGGGCGTATGCCGTGCGGCTGGGCGAGTCGCCGGGCGGGCTGGCCGACGCCCTGGCGCGGCGCGGCGAAGTCCACCTTGCCGTGCGGCGTGTGGGGCTGTATGCGGGGATGCAGCGGGCGGGCGATAACGGCGACCAAAACGCCGCCGCGCTGGCGAGCCGTGCGGATGGGCTGTCGGCCCGGTTCGCCGCCGCGACGGCGTTTTACGAGCCGGAGCTGCTGGCGCTGAACGCGGACACGCTGGCGCAGTGGGTTTCAGCGACCCCGGCGCTCGGCGTCTACCGCCATTATTTTGACCGCCTGGCCCGGCGGCGGGCGCATGTGCGGTCGGAAGAAGTAGAAGCCCTGCTGGCTGAGGCCGCCGAGCCGCTGGGGTCGCTGTCCACGGCGGCGAGCGTTCTGACCGACGCCGATATTAAATTCGCCTCGGTGACAGACGAAGAGGGCATGGCGCATGAAGTCGCGCAGGGAACAATCGCCGAGCTGCTGCGCCATCCTGACCAAGCCGTGCGGAAAGCGGCGTGGGAAAGCTATGCCGACGGACACTTAGGCGTCAAGAACACGCTGGCGGCGTGCCTCAGCGGCCGGGTCAAGCAGAGCGTGTTCCAAAGCCGCGCCCGCCGCTACCCGTCGGCCCTGGACGCGTCGCTGGCCCCAAACGCCATCCCGCGCGAAGTCTTCGATACGCTCCTGACGGTGTTTCAAGCCAATCTCCCGATCTGGCACCGCTACTGGGGCTTATTGAAGAAGGGCCTCGGGGTGGAAACGCTTTATTGCTCAGACGTGCCTGCCGACGCCGTGCCCGCGCCGATGCCGCGCGGCGAAACAGCGATCTCGTTTGCCGAAGCGACTGAAATCATCTGCGCCGGCATGGCCCCGCTGGGCGAAGCGTATGTGAGCGCGATGCGCCGGGGCTTGACGCAGGACCGCTGGGTGGACCGTGCGCCGAGCGTCGGCAAAGGCAGCGGCGCGTTTTCGTCGGGCGTTCCCGGCACGTTTCCGTTCATTATGATGAACTACCGGGACGATTTGTTCTCGGTGAGCACGCTGGCGCACGAGCTGGGCCACTCGATGCACTCGTTTCTGACCTGGCAGTCTCAGCCGCCGCTGTATTCCAATTACTCGCTGTTTGTCGCCGAAGTGGCATCGAACTTCGATCAGGCGCTTGTCCGGGGCCATCTTTTGGATACTGTCACCGACCGTGATGCGACTCTGGCGATTATCGAAGAAGCGATTTCCAACTTCCATCGGTATTTGTTTGTCATGCCGACCCTGGCCCGGTTTGAATTGGACTGCCACGAGCGCATCGAGCGCGGCGAGGCGCTGACCGCCGACGGCATGGGGGCGACTTTGGCCGGGTTCTTCCGCGAGGGCTACGGCGGGCAGGTCGAGATAGACGAAGCGCGGCTCGGCATCACCTGGGCGCAGTTCAGCCATTTATACGCGCCGTTTTATGTGTATCAATACGCGACCGGCATTTCCGCCGCGAACGCCCTGGCCGAAGATGTCCGCGCGGGAGGCGCACCCGCCGCTGCGCGTTACTTGGAGTTCCTCAAAGCCGGCGGCTCGCTGTACCCGCTCGACGCCCTGAAGCTCGCCGGGATTGACATGACCTCGCCCGCGCCGATTGAGCGTGCGTTCGGCGTGCTGTCCAAGATGGTGGATAGATTGGCGGAGATTGTCGGGGAATAGAAACCATGCCATGAATGGCACGGCGACACGGCGCGGACGCCAGGAAGTACCGCTTCGCGGGACTGGCATCAGAGATTGGTAAACGCTCAGGTATAGGAAAACATCATGGCATCTTTGGCGAAGCCGCGCTTTACGCCGCAGGAGTATCTGGCGAGGGAGCGGGCGGCGGATCATAAAAGCGAATATGTGTCGGGCGAGATTTTCGCAATGGCGGGAACGAGCTACAAGCACACGATTATTGTTTCCAATCTCCTGCGGGAGATTGGCCGGCAGCTTCGGGGCGGGCCGTGCCGGGCGGTGGCGAACAACCTGCGGGTTTCGGTGCAGGCGACCGGGGCGTATGTGTACCCGGATGTGGTGATTGTCTGCGGGCAGCCGCAGTTCGGCGACGAGTATCTTGACACGCTGCTGAACCCGGCGGCGCTGATTGAAGTGCTGTCCGATTCGACGGAAGCGTTTGACCGAGGCGGCAAGTTCGCGCACTACCGGCGCTTGGCGTCTTTGCAGGAGTATGTGCTGATCACGCAGAGCGTGATGCGAGTGGAGCATTTTGTGCGCGACGGTGACCGCTGGGTGCTGTCCGAGCTGAATCAGCCGGAAGCGGTCCTGGTCCTGGCGTCCGTGAGCGCCTTTCTGCCGGTGGCGGAAGTTTATGACAGTATCGAATTCCCGCCACCGCTGAACATTCAGGAGATTTGAGGCGTTCGACACCAAGCGTTATTTTGCGGCGAAGGTCTGCACGAATGCCCCGGATGGCAACGCTTTGGGACTAACTGCGCCGGGGCCGCCGGAGACTTTTTCAGGCGTCAGCATCTTGACGTGGCCGTCGGTTAGGAGGAAGTTGAGGCCGTAGTCGGGCAGGTGCCGGGCGCTGTGGGGCGGGGCTTGAAGGCCGGTCGCGCTGATGGCTTCGGGCGTGGACGGGTCGCAGTTTGGGGTTGAGAACTCGTACAGCGCGACGGTGGCGGCAGGCAAAGCGAGGTTGCCGTATCCAATTCCGGCGAGGTTCCGGTTTTCGGCGTAGGAGATAAACGGCGGGTCGGAAGCGTCTTTGGGGCAGCGGTAGACGCCTGTGGACTTGGTGAAGCCGTAAAGCTGACCGGCCCACCCATTACCGTTTGCGCCCACGCCCGGCGGGAAGGTTTCGTCGGCGTCCTGCTCGTACTGAATGTCGGCAAGGCCGAGCTGCTCGAGATTGGACATGCAGGAAGCGCGACCGTCCGTGTTGGGCGCATGGACAAAGACGGGAAACAAAACGACGGCCATAAACGCGATGATGCACAGGACGGCGGCGATTTGGAGGGGCGGCGGCCATTTGAGCGGGAGCGGCATGGGTAAGACTCCTTTCGGTCGGCATAGAAAGGGCGCGGCGAGAGCAGAAAGGGTGCGGTTAAGTGAGAGGGCACGGTTAAGTGAGAGGGCGCGGCAAGCAGCGCCCCTACTCAAACAAAGCATCTACGAAGGCTTGGGGGTTGAAGACTTCGAGGTCGCCGAGTTTTTCGCCGGTGCCGATGAGCTTGATGGGGACGCCGAGTTCGTCTTTGATGGTAATGACGATGCCGCCCCGCGCGGTGCCGTCGAGTTTTGCCAGGACAAGGCCGGTGACGGCGACGGCGGTTTTGAACTCGCGGGCCTGATTGACGGCGTTTTGGCCGGTGGTGGCATCGAGAACCAAAAGGGTTTCGTCGGCGGCGCGGCCGCCCAGCTCGCGCTGGATGATGCGATTGACCTTTTTCAATTCTTCCATGAGATTGGCTTTGTTGTGCAGGCGGCCCGCCGTGTCAATAATCAGATAATCGGCGTTTGACGCTTTGGCGGCTTGGACGGCGTCAAAGACGACGGCGGCAGGGTCGGCGTTGGGCTTGCCGGTGACGACGGGGACGCCGACGCGGTCGCCCCAAAGGACAAGCTGCTCGGTGGCGGCGGCGCGGAACGTGTCGGCGGCGGCGAGGACGACGCGCTTGTTTTGTTTTTTGAGAAGATGGGCCAGCTTGCCGATGGATGTGGTTTTACCGACGCCGTTGACGCCGACGACTAAATAGACAGTCGGATTGGCTGCCGAGACGGCAAGCTCCGGCAGGTCGTGTTTGTCTCCCGTGAGCGTGTCCCACAGAAAGCGCTTCAAGTAATCGGTGACATCGGTGGCGTCGTTAAGCCGCTTGTCCTGGACCATCGCCCGCAGCTCGCCCATCGCCCGCATCGTCGTGTGGATGTTAAGGTCCGCGCCGATGAGCGACTCTTCTAAGTCTTCGAACAGGGCTTCATCAATTTTCCCCCGGCCGGTGATGGCCTGGTCCACTTTTTGGAAGATGCTCTTAAATAATCCGCGTTTCAGCATAAACTGTCCTACCCGAACCGATGGGTTGTGGTCGGGATGAAATAGGTGATAATCGCTGCCAGCAGGCCGCCCAGCAGCAGGTAATTGGCACGCGGGCCGCGCCAATGGGCGGCGGTGTGGAGCGTCAAATACACGCCGTAGACGAGCCAGGTGACCACCGAAGTCAACACCATCGGGTCTGCGCCCCAGCCGCCGCGCAGGCCGCCGGTGACGGCTTCGACAAAGCCGGCGGCGAGGCCGGCGGTCAGCAGGGGAAACGCAAATGCGACCAGAGCGAATGCCAGGTGGTCCAAGCTCGCCAGCGGCGGCAGCTTGCCGAACAGGCCGCCCGACAGCTTTTTGCGCTTCAAGAGTCGGTACTGTGTCAAATACAAAGCGGCGCAGCCGAACGCCAGCACTAAAAGGCCGAAGGCGAACAGCAGGGCGAGAATGTGCAGGCTGACCAGGCGCGAGTTGAGCACGGCGGCATCGGCGCGGTCTATCCCGGCCGGGTGGGCCGTGCCGAGCAGCGCCCCGGCAAAGAGGCACAAAAACGCGGCGGGCAGGGCGACCGCGCCGAGGGCGGTGGGCCGAGGCCGCGCAAAAAACTCCAGCGCGAGGTATGCCAGCGCGACGGTCCAGGCCGACGCCGACAGAGTTTCGGCGGGGGTCGTGAACGGCGTTTGGTGGACGCGGGCGCAGTGCAGGCCAATGGCGAGCGTGTGCAGGGCGACCGCCAGCACGGTGGCCGTCCGTCCGGCCAGGGCCAGGGCGGGGACGCGCAGCATCAAAAATGCGCCGTAGGCCGCCGAGCCGAACAGATAACCGGCAGCGGCGGCGATCAAAAAGAAGGCTTCAGTCATCGGCCTGCCTCCGGGGGCGTGCCGGCGTCTAGGCCGAACGCCCGCCCGATGGCGTCCACGGCCGCCGGGCCGCCTTCGGTGTCCGGGGCGGCTTTCAGGGCGAGGATCGCGGGGTGAGCGATCTTGCCGGTGAGCGACGCGAACGCGGCTTCGATGGCCCGCCAGTCGCGCTCGGGCAGATCAGGCAGGCGTGCTTTGAGGCGGTCCAGCTCGGCCTGCCTGGCGGCGTCGAGCTTGTGCCGGACGGCGGCGATGGTCGGGGCGAGTTCGAGCGACCGCTCCCAGCGCAGGTATTCGGCGGTGGACGCTTCCACAATCTCGCGGGCGCGGAGCACTTCCCCGGCGCGTGACTGCCGCGCCCCGGCGACAAGCTCCTGCAAGTGATCTATGTTGTACAAGTAAACGTTTTCCAGCGCGTCCACCGCCGCTTCGACATCGCGCGGGACGGCGATGTCGATCAAATACAGCGGGCGGCCCCGGCGGACGCGCATCACCGACTGCACCAGGTCGCGGGTGACAATCGGGTGCGGCGCGGCGGTCGAGCAGACGACAATATCCGCTGTCGCCAGCAGGGCGGGCAGGTCGTCAAAGCGCCGGGCCGTGCCGCCGAACTGCGCGGCCAATGCTTCGGCTTTTTCGTAAGTCCGATTGGCGACTAAAACGGCCGGTGCGCCCCGCGCGGTGAGGTGCCGGGCGGTGACTTCGCTCATCTTGCCTGCGCCGAGCACCAGCACGGTGTGGCCGGCCAGCGACTCGCCGAAGATTTGGGTCGCCAGCTCGACCGCCGCCGCGCCGACCGAGAATGTCCCCCGCGCAATGCCGGTTTCGGTCCGGGTCCGCTTGCCGGTCACGAGGGCGTCTTGAAACAAGCGGTTAAGCCGGGTCCCCAAGCTGCGAGCGGACTGCGCGGCCTCCAATGCTGTTTTGACCTGCCGCTGAATGTCCGGCTCGCCCAAAATCATCGAATCGAGGCCCGACGACACCGAAAACAGATGTCCGGCGGCGGCCCCGGCGCGGTAGCAGTACAAATGGCCGTCGAACTCGTGCCGCGACAAGCCGTGCCAGCCCGCGAGAAACTCGGCCAGGGCGTTTTCCAGCGGTCCGGCCCCCGGCGCACCGACCGCGTAGGCTTCGGTCCGGTTGCAGGTGGACAGCAGCGCCCCTTCCTGCACCAGCGGCAGGGCCGACAGGGCCGAGAGCGCTTGCGGCAGGTCGCGCTCCAAAAACGCCAGCTTTTCGCGCACTTCAATGGGGGCGGACGTATGGTTGATGCCGAGCACTAAGAGAGACATGCGTGGATTTGCGCTTCCGCTTCTAAAACATTGCCGTCAATCAGCAGCCGGCGCACTTCGGGGTCGTCGAGAACGCGCCGAACGGCGGCTTTCCGGGCCGCTTCGTCGGAGTTCGTTTTGACAAATTCGCGCTGCCTGCCGATTATTTCTACCATCTGTGCCCATTCCGGCCCGAACTCAGTTTCCAAACGCTCCCGCAGCACCGCCGCCAGCGTCGGGCTGCCGCCGCCCGTCGAAACCGTCAAAATTAAGTCGCCGCGCGTGACCTGCGCCGCCGAGACGAAGTTGCCGGCTTCGGGATCGTCGGCGCACAGCACGAGCAGACCGTGCGCCTGCGCGTTGCGGGTAAGTTCGGCGTTGACTTCGCGATTGTTCGTGCAGGCTAAGACTAAAAACACGCCGTCCAGCGTCCCGGTTCCACCCGCGTCGAAGGCGTCCCGCCGCCAGTCAATTTTGCCGCCCTCCGCCATCGCCTGCAAGTTCGGCGTCGCGTCCGGCGAGACGAGGCGCACGCTCGCCCCTGCCGCCCGCAGCGCTTTAATCTTGCGCTCGGCCACTTTGCCGCCGCCGACGACGAGGCACAGCCGACCTTCGAGATTGAGGCTAATCGGATAGAGGCCCATTCTATGAGTATTGTACCCGAAGGGGTATGATGGTTAGTCGCGAGCGTAAAAGAGCGAGTGATGGAACAGGAAGCCACGGAATAAATTCCGAGGCTCGGACAAACCACCGTCGAGGCGACGGAAAACAAGAGGAAAACGATGGAACATGTAGAAGATGCCGGGTCATTCGTGCCTGACGCCGAGGATGATTTTGACCTATCTTGATGAAACGGGAGCTGTGAGTCAAAAAGTTCAGCTCCACGGCATTATCACCCGCGTCAATGAAGCGATCATCGCCATTGACTTTCAAGACACCGGTGAAGAGTTCACGCTGCCAGCGGATTTGAAGGCGCTGACTGTTGCGCCGGAAGGGGAGTATCGCTTAAAGCCGAGCGGGGCTGTCATATCCAACCCGGATTATTTAGTCGTCTACACGATTGGAAAGCCGGAGGCTGAAGAAGGAACCAGGTGTTGATACGAAGTAATGCCGCAGGCATAAACACACGGCTAGACGGCGCGGACGCCAGAACACGCACCGCTTCTGCACTGGCAGACCCGGAGGACGCGGGGTTAAGAATAGGCATTTGCGTAGGGCTTGCTCCTACCCGCCGGCTTTCTACGGAAAGAACAGGGCAACAAATAAAGAGGGCAGGGCAAGCCCGGCCCCTACCCGAACATCCCCCAGTGCCCCGAAGCGGTAGTTTTCAGCGTCCGCGCTCAATAGCCATGCCGTTTACGGTATGGCGCGGCTTACGGCGCGTTTTGTTTGCTCTCGTAAAAGTCGTCCCACGCCTTTTCCTTTGCTGCTCTCCGGGCTTCATCGCCACGAAGATTAGCTGCGCCTTGACGAACATTGGGGTTTGGGTGGGTCTCGGCGGATGTGAGCAAGCGGCCTGCTTTTCCCATTGCTTCCTCATATTCCCGGATGCCGCCGCCGAACAGCATTTGGTCCAAAATGTTAATCGCTCCTTGTTGTATCCAATCATCGGGATCGGCCAAAAACTCGTCAATCCAGTCTAAAGCGTGTCCATCTGCAATGTCTGTCAGCAAGCTAATCGCCGCGCGTCGGGTTTCACGATTGGCATCCGATTGGATAATCTTATAGCAGCGCTGCATCGCGGACAAGGGCCGGAACCGCCGCAGAAAGCTGAGTACAAGCTCAGTGCTGTCCCGATAAGCGTGAGCGACATAGAAATCCACGGCTTCTCGAATTCGGTCTTCGCCAATGATAAGCTCTAAAACGGAAATGGCAGGAAGCCCGGCATCACGCCGCGCTTGCCTTTCCTGTTCTAATTGGTCCCAATCAATCGGTTCGCTCATTTTTTCTCCCATCAAACAAATGCGACCATGACTTCGCTGGCTAAGAAGACGCCTTGCGGGGTGAGGCGGATGGCGTCAGGGGTGACTTCTAAGAGGCCGCGACGGGTGAAGGTCTCGATTTCGGCGGCGAATGTCTCGCGGGGGTCGGTGCCGAAGCGGGCGACGAAGCGCGGGATGTTCACGCCTTCGTGGGTGAGGCGCAGGCCGAGCATGATGGTTTCGGCCTGGGTCTCGGCGTCGGTGAGGGTTTCGGCGGACAGCGTTAAATCAGCGTTGGCTTCCACGGCGTCGGCGTACTGGGCGGGGGTTTTGAGGCGGGTCCGCCGGGCGCCGTTTAGGTAGGAGACCGCGCCGCAGCCGAAGGCGTGGTAGGGATCGTTGCGCCAGTAGTGCAGGTTTTGGCGGCTTTCGCGATTTGGGCGGGCGAAGTTGGCGATCTCGTACTGCCTGTAGCCGTGGGCCTGAGCGGTCTCGACGGCCATCTCGTACATGTCGGCGGCGAGGTCGTCGCTTGGGAGCGGGAGGCGGCCTTTTTGCTGAAGCGTGTAAAAGCCGGTGCCTTCTTCAACAATGAGCGAGTAAAGCGAAAGGTGATCGGTTTCGAGTTCTAACGCCTGCGCGAGCGTGTCCTGCCAGTGTTTGAGCGTTTGGCGCGGCAGGGCGAACATCAGGTCGAGCGAGACATTCTCGAAGCCGGCGGCGCGGGCGGCTTTGATTGCGGCGCGGGCTTCGCCGGCGGTGTGGATGCGGTCCAAAGTTTGGAGCAGGCCGGGGTCGAACGATTGGACGCCGAACGAGATGCGGTTGAAGCCGGCGTCGCGCAGCACCGATAGGTGGCGCACGTCCATCGTGCCGGGGTTGGCTTCGGTGGTAATCTCGGCGTCGGGGGTCACGGGCAGGGTGTCAAGAACCGAGTGCAGCAGCGCGGCTTCGTCGGCGGCGGGAATGGCGGTCGGGGTGCCGCCGCCGAAGAAGACGGAGTCTACAGACCCCTCCCGGCTCGTTCCTCGCCACCCTCCCCGAAGCGGAGAGGGAAAGAGTTCGGCTTGGCGGATTTCCTGGGTCAGCGCGTGGACATAGCGGGCGATGTGGGCGTCGGTGTAGCCGGAGTAGGAGTTGAAGTCGCAGTAGGCGCATTTGCGGACGCAGAACGGGATATGGACGTAGCAGCCGATGGGCGTTGACATAGGGAGATTGTACCAGAACCTACCCCGGAACTTCGTTCCGACCCTCCCGAAACGGGAAGGTGAGGAGATGCGAATAAAAGTCTTTTTTGAAGCTCTTAACCTTCCCGTTTCGGGAGGGTCGGTGAGGAACGAACCGGGGTGGGTCTTGACGGCTCCGGCCTTTCTCCTTTATACTGGCGGTATGAATGTGAAGTCTTGGCCGGCGTGGGGGCCGTATGTGCTGCCGTTTGGATTGTTTCTGCTGCTGACGGGGATAGAGAGCCATCTGCCGCTGCGGCTGTACCCGGTGTTTTATGCCGTGAAAATTGCGCTGGTCGGCGGGGTCTTGGTTGCCTTGCGGGGGGCGTTTCCCGAGGCGCGGCCCGGCGGGGGCGGGTGGGTGTGGGCGACGGCGCTGGGCGCAATTTTGTTTTTTGTCTGGATTTTTGTGGACCGAAACACGCCGCATTTTGCGTTTTTGGGGACCCGGACGGCATACAACCCGGCGCGGGAGATTGCGTCGCCGCTTGGCGTGTTTTTGTTTCTCGCCGTGCGCTTTGTGGGTTTGGTGGTGGTCGCGCCATTGACCGAAGAATTGTTCTACCGAAACTTTCTGCTGCGCTTTGTGACGGACCCGGACGACTTTCAAAGGGTGCCGGTGGGAACATTTTCGCTTGCGGCTCTTCTAGTGAGCAGCGGATTGTTCGCGCTGTCGCACCCGGAGTGGCTGGCGGCGCTGATTTTCGCACCGGCCTTGTGCGGCTTGCTGCGGGTGACACGGAACTTTTTCGCGTGCGTACTGGCGCACGGGGTGACGAACTTGCTGCTGGGCGTGTATGTGCTGCACACGGCGCGGTGGGAGTATTGGTGAGGGATTGGAAAGGAAAAAAAGATGAACAAGCGGATTTTGGCGATGGGCGTGCTGGCGATGCTGGCGGCGGGAACGATGGACGGGGCGCGGGCGCAGGGGATTGGGCGTCCGGGCGGGTATGTCGTGGCGGCTTCGGCGGAGGGGATCACGGCGCTGGGGCATGGGGAAGTGAAAGCGAAGCCCGACATTGCGCTGCTGACGCTGACGGTGACGACGCAGTCTTTGAATCAAAGCGAGGCGGTGCGGGAGAACGCGCGGCGGACCGCGGCGCTGCTGGCGGCTTTGCGCGGGGCGAAGATCGCCGACAAAGACATTCAAACGCAGTCGTACACGGTGCAGCCGCAGTATGATTACAAGCCGTCGCCGCCGGTTTTGACGGGCTATCAAGTGCAGAACAGTGTGGGGGCGACGGTGCGGGACTTGACGCAGGTGGGGGCGGTGATTGATAAAGCCACGGCGGGCGGGGCATCGGAAGTGGGCGGGGTGTCGTTTGACTTGTCCAACCGGGCGTCGGCGCAGTCCGAGGCGCTGACCCTGGCGGTCCGCTCGGCCAAGCGCAAGGCGGCGGTGATGGCGGATGCGGCGGGGGTCGGCTTGGGCCGGCTGCTGACGCTGACCGAAGGCGGGACGGCCCCGGTGGGGGTGCGTCCGATGCTGGCAATGCGGGCGATGGCGGATACGTCGTCGGCCCCGGAAACGCCGATTGCCGATCAGCAGATTACAGTCACGGCGGACGCGGTGCTGGTGTATGCGCTGGGGGCGAAGTAGGGAAAGCTGTAGAAGGAGCGAGAGAAAGAGCGAGAAAAAAGCGAGGAAGTGAACTTCACTCGCTGTTAAAGGCGTCCTTCGGACGCGAGACCGGCTGAACGCGGCTAATCTTCCGTCCGAAGGACGGCTCTAACAGCGAGTGAAGTTCACTTCCTCGCTTTTCTCTGCGCGGCGGCATCAGCGCCGCACGCTTGTGCCTTCAGACGGGCGCAGGAGGCGGGCGTCTACCAAGCGGACTTTGCCGAAGGTGGCGGCGACGAGGGCGACGGCTCCGGCTTCGATAGTGTCTATCTCTTGCAGCGTGTCGGGGGCGACGACGACGGCGTAGTCTACTTGAGCGAGCGGCTGGACTTCGATGGTCTGGCGCATCCACGCCGCAAGCTGGTAGGCGTCCTGAACGCCGGTGTCGGCGATGGACTGGGCGTTGTCGAGGGCGGCGGACAGCACCAATGCTGCCGAGCGCTGGGCGGGGGTCAGGCGAATGTTGCGCGACGACAGCGCGAGGCCGCCGGGTTCCCGGACAGTCGGGACAGGGACGATTTCGGACGGGATGTCGAGGTCGCGGGTGAGCGCTTTGATGATCTGAAGCTGCTGCCAGTCTTTTTCGCCGAAGTAGGCGCGGTCGGCCCCGGCTAGGTTCAGCAGCTTGGCGACGACGGTGGCGACTCCGGCGTAGTGGCCGGGGCGGGACGCGCCTTCGAGGCGCTCGGACAGGGCGCGGACGACGACGACGGTATCGAAGCCTTTGGGATACATGGCTTCGGGGGCCGGCGTGAACAAGATGTCCGTGCCGGCCTGATCGGCCAGCGCCGAGTCGCGGGCGGGGTCGCGCGGGTACTGGTCGAAGTCGTCGAGATCGTTGAACTGGGTCGGGTTGACGAACAGGGTCACGACCAAAAGATCGTTTTCGGCTTTGGCCCGGCGCATCAAAGCGAGGTGGCCTTCGTGGAACGCGCCCATGGTCGGCACGAGGCCGACGGTTTGGGAGTTTTGCCGGGCGGCTTTCAGCGCCGCGCGGAGCTTGGCGATTTCAGTGATCGTCTGCATAAAGTGGGTTGTATTTCTAAGAGCCGGCACCCGAAATGCCGGGTCCCGGTATCATTGAACAAATCTTCGGATGGCCCCGACGGTCATGTAGCTGCCGCCGCCGCCGACTTCCTGCACTTCGTCCACGACGTACAGTGTTCCTTCTTCGCGGATGTCGCGGGGAAAGCGCATGTTGAAGTTCGGATCGTAGCCGTCGGAAACGACGCGGGCGCGGAGTTTGCTGCCGTCTTTGATGCACTGAACCAGAACGCCGGAGCCGACAGCGGTGGTGGTCGGCAGGTCGGCGGCGGTCCGGGCGGGTGCGGCGGCGGTCCGAGCGGCGCGTGCCGGGGCGGCGCTGCCGGCATAGCGGTTTTCCGTGCCGGGCGTCAGGACCCGCTTGATAATGCCGCCGGCATGGTAGAACGTGCCGTCGGAGGACACTCGCAGGTCTTCCACCAGGTAGGTCACGCCTTCTTCGCGGATGGCACGCGGGAACTGAACGTTGAAGTCCGAATTGTAGCCGCTTGTGACGACTCGCATCCGCAGCTTGCCGCCCTGCCGGTAGCATTCCACTTGGATGCCGCCTGCCGCGTCGGCGGGCGAGACGGTCGGCAGGCTTTGGGCGGACCCCGAGGCGACCCCGCGCAGGTTGAGGTCGGCGCGGTTTCGGGCACCTGCCTGGTAGGACTGGTCCCGCATTTCCTTGCGGCTGGCGTTGTCGAACTTTTTGGACTCTAGGCGCTGGGCGAAGTATTCAAGCTGTTCCAGCTCTTCCGCGATCTCAAACGACTCGCCGAGACCCTGCCGCCGGAAGTCGGCAAGGGCGGCTCGCAGCGTCTGCGCGGCCTCGGCGTGCTTTCCGGCATCGGCCAGCTCAATCGCGTCGTCTTTGGCGCGGGCGATCCGAATGCGCGTGAGCTGGGTGAGGATGCCGGTGGGCGGCGCGGCGCTCATGGCGTCTTCGGCGGTTCCGATTTGGTAGGGCGCGGTCAGTGCGCCTGACGCCTGGACTATTGCGCCGTCGGTGACGGCGTCGCCCATGAAAGAAAATTGCAGCAGGTCGTGCGCTCCGAGCGTTGTTTGGGCCGGCGCCGACAGCGCGAGGGCCAGCAGCTTGGGTTCCCCGTCGTAGACATCGCCCATTGCGACCGAAAGCGCGTCGCCGTTCGGAACCGTTTGGTAGCGGGACAAGAGATGCAGCGAAACGCCGGGTGCGGGCTGAAGCGTGACGGTGAGGTTTTGGACGGCGACCGATTTCAGGCTGTCCAGCTCGATCTTGAAGACCTCGGCGGCATCGTCGTAGGACTGGATAAAGTAAAAGTTGCCGCCGGAGGCGCGGGCCATGCCGATCAGCAGGTCTTCGTTGAAGTGAGCGCCGAAGCCGAGCGTTGTCGTAACGACGCCCGATTCGGCTTTTTGCTGGGCCGTTTTGGTCAAAATCTGCGGATCGGTCACGCCGGCATTGGCCTGGCCGTCGGTCAGCAGGAGAACTCGCCGGACGCTGTCTGCGCTGCCGCCGGACAGGGCGTGCTCGCAGCCCTTCAGCCAGCCGCCGCTGAGGTTGGTCGTCCCGCCGGGCCGGATTTTCTCCAATACCGCGCCGGCGGCGGCTTTGTCGGCGACCGGCTGCGGCTCCCAGATAGTCTGCACCTGGTCATCGTAAACAACAATCGAGAGTGTGTCGGTCGGCAGAAGCTGCTCGACCAGCGCCTGGGCGGCGCGGACGGCGTTTTTGAGCGGCACGCCCGCCATGGAGCCGGAGCGGTCAATCACGAGCGAAAGCGACAGCGGGCGTCGCTCGGTTTTTGCCGCTTCGGCGTCAAACGAGATCAGCAGGTCAAGGGCGGCGGGGGCACCTTCGGGAACAACCGGCTGGCTGAGGGCATAACTGGCTTTCATGGCTTCTCCTGATTGAACGTTAAGATTGAACGTTAAGATTGAACGTTAAGCGGCGACCGGCTCGGCGGCTGTCCGCGCGGGGGCAAGGCTGGCAGTAATAACGTAGCCATGCGGAATGAACAGATCACTCCAAAAGGCATCAACCACTTCCTGACTGCTATGCTGCGTGTCGTATTTTTGTGCAATCCATTGAACGTATTCCAGCGCAGGAGGCAGCGGCGTGATGCTGGCAAGCGCCAGCCAGTCGCTTTCCGTGAGATAGGGCTTGAGCAAATCCACCATTTGCTCAAGCCCCTGCCGGCTGGTATCCAGCCAGAGGGCGGAAACCAGCAAATCCCATTTCCCCGGTGCTTCCTCGCGCTCGGCCAGCACAAACAAGATGAACTGACCGTGTGCGGCAGCGATTGCTTTCTCCGCAAGATGAAGTCTTCGTGCGAGAGTGTGCGCGATTGATTCGCTCATAACAGTATCCTCAAAAGGTTTTGTGTCGCCTCGATCATTTCCTCGGCTTCAATTCGCGTCTTTGTTCCGGGCGGGCTGTAACGCTGCTCCGGCTTCCATTTGTTCGCGGTGGCCCAATCCGAAAAGTAGCGCAATTTTATTTTGTCTTGAATGCCGGTGAACTCCAGCAGCGCTTCGAGATCATGGGTCTTCAAGTTACTTTTCAGCTTAAACTCGGCGCTGGTTTCCGGAAATCCGGTGCGCCAGTTGAGTGTCCGACATATCTGCGCTTTAAGAGCAATTTCCAGCGCATAGCCGCAGAGATAAAAGGCGACATTATAGCTTCGACGGGTGCGGAGCAGCTTGGCGGCCCGCAGGTACTCGCGGGCCGTGCTGCGAAGATGGGTATTCGAGATCATGATAGCCTCCGTGCTGTCGTTCGAAGCCGGGCGTCAGGCGTGTTTCTCGTCTTCGCGGGTGAACAAGTAGCGCTTGCTTTGAACGGTGCCGTCGGCGTTTAAATCGTAAGCGAGCGGGATGCCGGTGGGGATATTCAGCTCCAAGACTTCCTCGCGGCTGAGGTGGTCGAGTTCCATGACGATGGAGCGGAGCGAGTTGCCGTGGGCGACGACGAGCACGTTGAGGCCGGCTTGGAGGTCGGGGAGAATGTGCGCTTGGAAGTAGGGCAGGGTGCGGGCGGCGGTGTCTTTGAGCGATTCGCCGTGCTCGCCGGGCGGGGGGACATCGTAGGAGCGCCGCCAGATTTTCACCTGGGCGTCGCCGTACTGCGCCGCCGTTTCGGCTTTGTTCAGTCCCTGGAGGTCGCCGTAGTGGCGCTCGTTGAGAGCTTGGTCGCGCTCGGTGGGCAGGGTGTCGGGCTTGCCGGCGGCTTCGAGGGCGATTTTCGATGTGTTGACGGCTCTTTGCAGAACGCTGGTGTAGACTTTGTCTACCGGCAGGTCGCGGAGATGCTCGCCGGCGATGCGGGCTTCGGCTTCGCCGCGCGGGGTCAGGGGAACGTCTACCCAGCCGGTGAAGCGGTTTTCCAGGTTCCACTGCGACTCGCCGTGTCGCACTAAGATCAATTTCGGCATTGGGGTCTCCTCGAATTCGGTTTCAGGTGAAGTATACCCCAGACGGCAAAAAAGCCGCCGAGACTCTCTCGGCGGCTTCCGGCGACGCAGTGGTTAGACGCCGGCGATTTTGCGGGCGTAGGGGCCGACCACGGGCATTTCGTACCAACTGCCTTTGTTGGCGGCGAGAGCGGCCAGAATGTTGAGCGCAAGCGAGCCGAGGCCGAGAACTCCGACCACAAGCCAGGCGACCGGGAGAAGATGGAGGGTGGTAAAGACGATGTTGGAAACAACTTCCACTACGAAAACGGCTCCCATCAGCAGCAGCGCCTGCACGCAGTGAAACGCCACGAATTTGGACTGGTCTTTTTTGACGAGCCACAAGATGAGCGGTCCGAGCCAGCTTGTGAAAATGGCAAGGACATAGGCGACGAGGCCCAAAGTTCTGTCTTCGGCGGAGACGCCGAGGGAGCTTTCGGCGGAGTACGGGTTGGTGGGGATGCTCATGTGCTTTCCTTTTTCTGCCGGCTACGGACCGGCGTTTCTAACAATTATTGTCCGCTCTGCCGGCGGGCAATGGGGCCGACGACGGGAATGCTGTACCACTCGCCCCGGTTGGCGGCGAGGCCGGCCAGAATGCTGAAGATCAGGCCGAGCAGGGCAAACACGGGCAGGGTGACAAAGCCGATGATGACGACAAACAGAACGCCGGATAAAAAGTAGCCTATCGTGACAACCGCGTGCAGAATCAGGGCTTGCAGCGCATGAAAAGCGACAAACGGGGACTGGTCTTTTTTGACGATCCAGAGCACCAGCGGCCCGAGAAACCCGGTAAAAATGCCGAGAATATAGGCCAGCATCGCCATTGTTTTGTCATCCTGGCTGATGCCGCTTGCGCTGTCATAGACGGGGGCAAAGCTGCCGTCGGGGGGCGGAACGCTCATGGTTGTTTCTCCGTGATGTGCGGGTGACGCTTTGACGACAGTGTACCCTCGGAAACAAGCCGGCAAACACGCAGCGGCTTACGGGAAGCGGCTGCCGACGACATCTTCGCGATACGCGGCAAGCGCGTCGGCAATGGCGGTGCCGATTTGGGCGTACCGGCGGACGTGTTTCAGCGGGGGCCGCTCGGGGCGCAGGCCGAGCAGGTCGGAAGTCACCAAAACCTGGCCGTCGCAGTGCGGCCCGGCCCCGATGCCGAGGGTCGGAATGGACAGCGCGGCGGTGACTTTTTCGGCCAGCGTGTCGGGGATCAGCTCCAAAACAACGGCGAACGCGCCGGCGTCCTGCACGGCACGGGCGTCGGCCAGCACTTGGGCGGCTCCGGCATCGTCTTTGCCCTGCTTGCGGACGCCGAGCAGGTGAACGCTTTGGGGAGTAAAGCCGATGTGGGCCATGACGGGGATGCCGGCGTCGGTCAAGCGGCGAATGGTCGGCGCGGCGGCGAGGCCGCCTTCGAGTTTGACGGCTTCGGCTTCGGCTTCCTGCAAAAGCCGTCCGGCGTTCCGCACGGCGTCGTCGGCGCTGATTTGGTAGGACAAAAACGGCAGGTCGGCGACCAGCAGGGCGCGTTTCGTGCCGCGCCGGACGGCCTGGGTATGATGGACCATGATGTCCAGGGTCACGGGCAGGGTGGTCTCAAAACCGAGCGCTTCCATGCCGAGCGAGTCGCCGACCAAAATTATATCTACGCCGGAGCGGTCAACGAGCAGTGCAAGCGGGTAATCGTAGGCGGTCAGCATGGAAATTTTCTCCCCGCGCTGCTTTTTGCGAGCCAGCGCCGCCAGGGTGACTTTGGCGGATAAATCAGGATAAGTGCTCATAAATCACAACCATAAATCACAACCAAAGGCGCTGGACGCCGTAGGGGTCGAAGGCGGCGTCCGCCGAGAGGATCGGAATGTTTTCGGTCAGGCTTTGGGCGATCAGCATCCGGTCGAACGGGTCGCGGTGGTGCATCGGCAGGGTAGACACGCAGGCGATATGCGCCAGGGTAATCGGGAGCAATGCGATTCCGCTGCGCTGCATTCGGTCCTCGAAAAATATGTCTGCCGGGCGTCCCAGTGTCAGTTTCCCCGTGCTGACCTTGATGCCGGTTTCCCAGGGAGAAGCAATGCTGAGAAACAGGTCATTTTCGGCATCTTCGATCAGCTCTTTTGCTTTTTCGCTCAGTTCCGGGCTGGCGCGGGTGAACCACAGGAAAGCATGCGTATCCAGGAGAATTTGCATTACATATAGTCCTTACATATAGTCCTTGAAATCGTCCAGCGGAGCGTCAAAATCATCGGCCATGTAGAGAATGTCGTTTTTTCCTGCCCCGTAGCCTGGGCGCTTAGGTTTTCGTTCGGCAGGCGGCGGGACGATCTGAGCGACAGGCACAGCGCCGCGCGTGATAATAACTTCTTCGCCGCGATTTGCTTGGTCTATCAACTGACCGAGCTGAGAAACGGCGTCCTCGAACATAACCTGCGACATAATAGCACTCCTTTCGTTTATTATACCGCGCGTTGACATTGCTTGTCGCGGCGGGTTACAATGGGCGCATGAGGGATAAGTTTTGTGTGGCGATTGACGGGCCGGCGGGGGCGGGGAAAAGCACGGTCGCGCGGATGGTGGCGTCGGCGCTGGGGTTTACGTATGTGGACACGGGGGCGATGTACCGGGCGGTGGCGTGGGCGGTGATCCACCACGGAGTTGCGCCGGACGACGGCGTGGCGGTGTGCGGGCTGGCGGAGCGCCTGGACATTCGCCTCGAGCAAGACCGGGTGTATGTGGGGAACAGCGAGATTTCGGGGCAGATACGGACGCCGGAGATCAGCAATCTCACGTCGCCGATTTCCGCGCTGCCGTGTGTTCGGACCCGGCTGGCGACCTTGCAGCGGGAAATGGGCCGGCGGGGCGGCGTGGTGATGGAAGGCCGGGACATCGGCACGGTGGTGCTGCCGGATGCCGAGATCAAAGTGTTTTTAACGGCGTCGCAAGCCGAGCGGGTGCGCCGCCGCCGGGAAGAGCTGGGCGCGGCGGGGATTGATCTATCTGCGGCGCAATTAGAGGCCGATATTGCCGAGCGCGACCTCCGCGATGCGTCCCGCGATGTGTCCCCGATGGTGCCGGCGGGCGATGCGACGCTTCTGCAAAGCGACGGCCTGAGTACAGGCGAAGTCGTTTCTCGTATTTTGGAACTTTGTAAAGTAAGAATAAACACATGACCGAACAGCATTCTCCCGAGAAGTACACACGCGCGTATGCGATCACGCGCGTCTTTGTGCGTTTGATAATCCCCCTTTTGGGCGGTCTGACGGTGCGCGGGGCGGAGAACATCCCCAAAACGGGGCCGATCATTCTCGCTCCGAACCACCGGGCGTACCTGGACCCGCCGTACCTGTCGCTGGTGACGACGCGGCAGCTTCATTTGATGGCGAAAGACGGCTTGTTTCGCATTCCGGTGTTCGGCCCGTACATCAAAGCGATGGGGGCGTTTCCGGTGAAGCGCGGATCGGCGGACCGGGGGGCGCTGAAGCAGGCGATGGCCGAGCTGAAGGCGGGGCGGGTGATGGGCATTTTCCCCGAGGGGACCCGCGCGGAGCCGGGGACACTGCTGGCGGGGGAAAAGGGCTTTGCGCTGGTGGCGAAGCAGACGGGGGTGCCGATTGTGCCGATTGCGCTGGAGGGGACCGACAAAGTGCTGCCGAAGCATGGGGGTCTGCGCCGGGCGCATGTGCGGGCGACGGTGGGAAAGCCGATGACGGCCCAAGAGATGCTGGCGCTGAACCCGGACTCGTCGAAAGATGCGCTCACGATTATCAGCGAAACGACGATGAAAATGATTGCGGCTTTGATGACGGGGCCGGTGGAGATTTTGCAGCCCCCCCGCCCCAATTCTGGGGAGCCGGAGTAAACGCTGGGAAGCCATGTGCTGAAGCACACGGCTATTGGGCGCGGACGCCGGGAACCACCGCTTCGCGGCGCTCGGAACAAAGAGCGACTGTGGTTTCCCTCGGATTGCCCT